>NZ_BOMH01000045.1 GCF_016862095.1 Actinoplanes cyaneus | reverse complement strand
CCCGCGGCGTTCGCCTGCCACACCTCGACCAGCTGGTTCGCGACCGGCCGCCCGTCGCCGTCGAGCACCCGGCCGGTGACCACGATCCGCTCGCCGAGCGGGGTGCCGGCGTGCTGGATGGTCAGGTCGGCCTCGTCGTCGGCGACGTCACGGTGCCCGAACGCCGGAGCCCACAGCTCGACCGATTCCGGGTCGATGAGGTGCAGGGGCTGCTTGGGGTGCCGCAGGATGCTGCTGCGGTACGGCGCATAGTCGATCCGGGGCTGTGGGCCGCCCGGCTGCCGCGCCGCCGCTTCGATCTCCTGGTTGATCTCAGCCTGGGTGTTCATCTCTGCGACGCTAGGCGGTCAGGGTTGCCCGGGGCGACACCGGGCTTCCGTTGAACGGAAAGGTATCCGATGGCGAAGAGCGTGACGGCGCGGGCGCTCGACCTGCTGGGGGTGTTCGACTCCGAGCACCGCAGTCTCACGCTCAGCGAGCTGGCGCGGCGCACCGGCACCCCGCTGGGCACCGCGCACCGGCTCGTCGGCGAGCTGGTGAGGTGGGGCGCGCTGGCCCGGGAGCCGGACGGCGGGTATGTGATCGGGCGGCGGATCTGGCAGCTGGGCCTGCTCGCGCCGGTGCAGAGTGAACTGCGGACCGCGGCCAGCCCGTTCCTGCACGACCTCTACGGGGCCACGCTCGCGACAGTGCACCTGGCCGTCCGCGACGGGCTCGAGGTGCTCTACATCGATCGGCTCGCGGGGCACGTGTCGGTGCCGGTGGTGAGCAAGATCGGGTCACGGCTGCCGCTGCACGCGACCGGGGTGGGCAAGGTGCTGCTGGCGTATGCCCCGGACGACGTACGCGCGAATGCTCTTCAGAATCTGACCCGGGTCACCGCCTACACGGTCACCCAGCCGGCTCGGCTGCTCGAGCAGCTGCGCCGGGTCCGCGCTGAGGGGTACGCGACCACCGGCGAGGAGATGAGCCTGGGCGCCTGCTCGGTGGCGGTGCCGGTGCGCAACGGGGACGCGGTGGTGGCCGCGCTCGGCATGGTCGTGCCCGATCTGCGGCGTCAGCTGCCACGCCTGGTGTCGGCGTTACAGGTCGCGGCGCAGGGCATCGGGCGTACGCTGGCTTCCGTCCAGTGGAAATAGCCCCTTGCCGCAGCGCCGTCCGCCGCTGAAGGTGGTGGCATGCGTACCCAGGTCGCCATCATCGGCGCCGGCCCGGCCGGACTGCTTCTGTCCCATCTGCTCGCCCAGGGCGGCGTCGACTCCGTGGTCCTGGAGACCCGCTCGGAGGAGTATGTCGCGGCGCGGATCCGGGCCGGGATCCTCGAGCACTCCAGTGTCGAGCTGCTGGAGTCCGCCGGGCTCGGCGCCCGGTTGCGCGCCGAGGGGGACGAGCACCGCGGGATCTACCTGCAGTGGCCGGGCGAGCGGCACCACCTCGACTTCGTGAACCTGACCGGCCGGTCGGTCTGGGTCTACGGGCAGACCGAGGTGCAGAAAGACCTGATCGCGGCCCGTCGCGCGGCCGGGCAGGAGATCCACTACGAGGTCAGCGACGTCGAGCTGCACGACCTCGAAGCGTCTCCGTACGTGACGTACACCGACAGCAACGGGCGTAGCGCACGGATCGACGCGCTTGCCGTCGCCGGCTGCGACGGCTCGTTCGGGGTCTCGCGCAAGGCCGTCCCGGCGGCGGAGACCTTCGAGCGGGTCTACCCGTACTCCTGGTTCGGCATCCTCGCCGACGTCGCGCCCTCCACCGACGAGCTGATCTACGCCTGGCACCCGGACGGCTTCGCCCTGCACTCGATGCGCTCGGCCACGGTCAGCCGCCTCTACCTGCAGGTCCCGAACGGCACCGACCCGCAATTCTGGTCCGACGACCAGATCTGGGACGCGCTCGCGACCCGCCTCGGGCACGGGCAGAACGGGTGGAAGCTCACCCCGGGCCCGATCACCGACAAGAGCGTGCTGCCGATGCGCAGCTACGTGCAGACCCCGATGCGGCACGGCAACCTGTTCCTCGCCGGGGACGCCGCGCACATCGTCCCGCCGACCGGCGCGAAGGGCCTCAACCTGGCGATCGCGGACGTGGCGCTGCTCAGCAGGGCGCTGGTCGCGCGCTTCGCCGGGAAGGACGATCGGCTCGCCGACGCGTACTCGGAAACCGCGCAGCGGCGGGTCTGGCGGTGCACGCACTTCTCCTGGTGGATGACGACGATGCTGCACACCTCCGGGGACCCGTTCGACGCGCAGCTGCAGCTCTCCCAGCTGCGGTGGGTGGCGTCGAGCGAGGCCGGGGCGACCGGCCTCGCCGAGAACTACGCCGGCCTGCCGATCTTCCTCTGAAGCAGGGACTCGAGCGCTTCACGCAGGGGCGGCGGCACCGGGAACCGCACGCTGAGCCAGTCGAGGATGACCCGGGCCGCGGCGGCGTTGCCGAGGTAGCCCGGGACCATCCCCTCCAGCGGCAGGACATGCGGCGGATAGGTTCGCTCGACGCGACGGGAATCATCGAAGACGTCGCGGTACGGCGGTTCGCCCGCACTCAACCGCAACAACGCGATCACGCGGTCCACGGCGTGGCCCTGGATGAAACGGGCCGCGCTCAGGTGCTCGCCGCGCAGGTCACGGTGCAGTCCGACGTACAGGTTGGCGAGGGCCTCGTTGAGGTGGAACTCGACGGTGTCGAACGGCGGGCGCGGCACCGGGGCGTCGGACTCGGTGAGGCCGGGCGGGGCGTCCGGCCGCCGCCACACCACCCGGGCGCCACGGAACGGGACTCTGCGCAGCTCGGGGACGGTGAAGACGCCGTACTCCAGGAAGATCCCGTCGGCGAAGAGCGCCTTACGGCCGTGGCGCTCGTGGGCGAAACTCCACACCAGCGGGCAGGTCGTGGCGAGCCAGTCGGTCTCGGTGGCGTACCGGCTGGTCGCGCCCTCCTCCACGACCAGGAAGAAGTCCAGATCGGAGTGATCGTCGAGACGTCCCCGCTGGGCGCCGGCGGACCCCAGCCCGAGCAGCGCGATCGTGTCGTCACGGGCGGCCACACGGCCGGCGATCTCGTCCAGGCGCTGCAGCGTCGGATGCATACCGAGCTCCTCCGGGTAGATATCGGTGGATCCCTAAGGAGCATCACGGATCCGGGCCGTCTACCCAAGCCCTAACGTCCGAGTGGTACGGCGACGGCCGTGCGCACGAACGGGGGAACATCGGCGGGACGGCTCGGCGACTGGCTCGGCGCCCTCCCTCCGGTGTTGGTGTTCGTGGGTGGTCGCGGCCCTGGTGGTGGCCGAGGCGGCGCTGCCGGCGGGAACCTCGCGTACCGGCGCGCCGCCTCGACACCACCGGGCCGGCACCTCGCACAGGCCGAGGAACTCTTCGCACGGCACGGCGGACGAGCGATCTTCATCGGACAGTGGATCGCCGACGCACGGACGGCGGACAGGTGGTGATCGCGGCGGTCAGACGAGCCGGCCCTCGTCAGCCTTGTCGTAGGGCCGGATCTCGTCCAGCCGGCCCTCGCGCACCTTGGTCGGCCAGGCCGGCTCGGAGAGCAGCGCGCGGCCGAGCGCGACCAGGTCGAACTCGCCGCGTTCGAAGAGTTCGAGCAGCGGGGCGAGGCTCAGCGTCGGGGCCGGTTCCTCGTCCTCGCCGCGGAAGGCCTGTGCCACGCCGACCGAGCCGATCGCGACGACCGGCAGCCCGGTCACCTTCTTCGTCCAGCCGGCGAGGGTCAGTGACGAGCCCTCGAAGGCCGGCAGCCAGTACCGCCGGGTCGACACGTGCAGGGCGCTGACCCCGGCGTCGACCAGCGGGGCGAGGATCTGCTCCAGCTCGTCGGGGCTGTCGGCGATGCGGGCGTCGAAGTGGCCGCCCTTCCACTGCGAGAACCGGAACAGCACCGGGAAGGCGGGCCCGACGCTGTCGCGGACCGCGGCCACCACCTCGGCGCCGAGCCGCGCCCGGTTCGCCGGGCTACCGCCGTGCGCGTCGCCGCGGCTGTTCGTGCCGTTCCACAGGAACTGATCCAGCAGGTAGCCGTGCGCTCCGTGCAGCTCGACGCCGTCGAACCCGGCCAGCTGCGCGTCGCGGGCCGCGCGAGCGAACGAGGCGACCACCGCGTCCAGGTCGGCGGCGGTCGCCGGTTCGCCGACCACGGCGCCGTCGGCGCGCCGGCCGGACGGGCTCAGCACCGGCGCGTCCGGGTGCGGCGGCGCGCCCGCGGTCCGGGTGGCGCCCAGGTGCCACAGTTGCGGGACGATCCGGCCGCCGGCCGCGTGCACGGCGTCGGTGACGGCACGCCAGCCGGCCAGCGCGTCCTTGCCGTAGAACCGCGGCACCCGGTCACTGGACCCGGCCGACGCATGATCGACGTAGGTGCCCTCGGTGACGATCAGCCCGACGTGCGGCGCCCGCCGCGCGTAGTAGTCCGCGACATCCTGGCCGGGCACCCCGCCGGGCGAGAACTGCCTGGTCATAGGCGCCATCACGAACCGATTGGAAAGGTCGACACCGCCGAGTGCGTACGGCGTGAACAGCGGCGCCGGGTCCCCGGCCGCTCCGTCCGTCGTGGTTTCGATAGTCACACCACGATCAAATCAACCCGGTCCCCGGTTAATCCGACCGCCGCCGCCGTGTGGCGCATGTCATACCATTCACATGGTGATTGCCGGTGATCCGTCGTCCGGTGACCGCGGGCCACGCCTGCTCGCTGGAACCGCGCGCCGGCCGCGCCGGCCCGGACCCGGTCGACCGGTCCCGCCTCCCGCTCGGGCGTGAACCCGCCGGACGACCAGCGCTCTCATGTCGCCACCGCGAAGTCCGCGTGACAGCCTTCGTGGGCGAGGTCCTGCACCCACAGGCCGACCATGGCGCCGGTGAACCCGAGCGCGAACACCTGATCGCCGAGGTGCTCGACGGCGTGCTCGTCGGAGAGCACTGTCGCGTCCGCGGTGACGCCCAGGTCCGTTCCGTCCGCGGCGAACCGCAGCACCGGCCCGTCGAAGGCCAGCTCCAGCCGGCGCGGGCTGCCCGTGCCGTGGAACAACACCTCCCGCCGCCCGTGATCACAACCGGTCAGGGCGAACCCGTCCGCAGTCAGGGCGAGGTAGTACCAGTTGCGGCTGTTGTAGAAGGCCGTGATCCCCGCCGACTGATGCGGGCTGTCGGTGGTGAACGTGACGTCGGCGGCGAACGTCTCGGTGCGGCTGCTGATCGGCCGGGCGAGCAGGCTCGGCGCGCGCCGGCCGTACGCGGATTGTCCGCCCCTGATCCGGATCGGGTCACCGAACTCGACCCAGTCGGCCGCGACCGCCCGCCGCAGCCCGCTCCACGGTTGTTCCTGATCCGGCCACGGGTGGGCGGCCAGCGGGCTGGAAACCTCCACGGCGGGCCTTGCTCCGGCGATCCGCGGCCACCCGTTCACCCAGGTGACCTGCTGCAGAGCGGTCTCGCGCCCGAGCACACACGGCCCGAGCTCGCCGTACGGCCGGGCGGCCAGATGCGCAGCGAACCACTGCCCGTCCGGTGTGGCGACCAGGCTCGCGTGCCCGGCCTTCTGCAGCGCCAGCCCCGGATCGTCCCGGGAGGTGATCAGCGGCCCGGCCGGGTCCGGCTCGTAGTGCCCGAGCAGCTCCCGCGACCGCAGCACGAGGGCCCCGTGCCGCCAGCCGGTGCCGCCCTCGGCGACGAGCAGGTAGTACCAGTCGCCGATCCGGTAGAGGTGCGGCCCTTCGGTGACGCCGTGCTCGGTCAGCCCGTGGATCCAGTGCGGATCGCCGACCGGTGTCGTGCCGTCCAGCCGTTGCACTTGGACCCCGGCGAAGCCACGGCTGCCGGGCGTACGGTCGATCGCCATGTTGACCAGCCACGTCGTCCCGTCAGCGTCGTGGAACAGCGACGGGTCGAACCCGCGGCTGGGCACCACGACCGGCCGCTCCCACGGCCCATCGATCCGCGGTGCGGAGGTGAGCATGACGGTGACGTCCTTGTGCCCGAACGCGTACGCGTCGACCACCCCGAACACCAGGTGGAACCGCCCGTTCGCGTACGTCAGGTCGGGCGCCCACACCCCGCCGGAGTCCGGCACCCCGCGCAGGTCGAGCAGTTCCTGGGTGTCCAGCGCCCCGCCGAGCGGCCGCCAGTGCGCCAGGTCCCGCGAGTGGTGGATCTGCACCCCGGGATGCCACTCGAACGTCGACGTGGCGATGTAGTAGTCGTCGCCCACCCGCAGGATCGCCGGGTCCGGGTGAAAGCCGGGCAGAATCGGATTCCGGATCAGCATTGTCGAATTGTGTCCCCGATCAGGGTCGGGCACCGGACGGCGGCGAGCCACCAGGGCTGACGCTCATCTTCACCGGCGCCGCGCGTGCGCCCGGCCGCCCGGCCCGTGCTGTTCCTGGCCGGCGACTCCACCGGCTGCGACCAGGGGATCGCGCCCTATCAGGAAAAGCCCTTGTCGCGGGGTGGGACCTTGTCGTCGTAGGCGCCGATTCTGCCGCGGTGGCGGGAACCGTCGAGGAAGGGCCACGAGTTCGGCTTGCAACCGTGCAGGCCGAGCGTCTGCTGCTGCATGACCGGGGCGAGGTCGCCCTTGGCGGGGCAGAGCTCGTGAGCCTGGCCGAGGCGGTGGCCGACCTCGTGGTTGATCACGTACTGGCGGTAGACGCCGAGGCTCGCGCCGTAGTCCGGGACGCCCTTCGCCCAGCGTGCGACGTTGATGACGACGTTGTCGTGGGCGCGGCACGACGTGTAGCCGTCGGCGGCGCCCTCGCACATCGCATCGCGCGTCTTCGGGGTCACCAGCCAGATCGTGAAATCGGCCCGATCATCCGGGCCGACACGCTGCAGCCGCCACTCGCCGCCGGCGGTCCAGCTCCGCGGATCACGCAGCGTCGCGGTGGTCACCGCAGCGAACTGCGCGGCCGTGACACCGTGGATGTCCCTCTCGACGGCGACCCGATAGTGCAACAGCGTGCCCTTGCGGCCGGCCGGGGCGGCGGTCTCCCGCGCGGCGACCGCGTACTTCCGGCTGCCGCCGGCCGGGTAGGTGACGCGAGCCGGGGCAGTGGACGGCTCCGGCGGGCCCTCGATCGCCTCCGTCTCCGGGGCGGTCGCCACCGGCGCCGGGGGCGGCGACTGGGCCCGCACGGCGGCGCCACCGCCCATCAGCCCGTAGCCCACGATCCCGCATCCGGCGAGAATGAGAACGGCGGCCAGGATCGACAGTCGAGTTGATCTCACGAAATCCTGACGTACGCGGGCGGGTCAGGGTTGCACCCTCGTGGCGTACGTCATTCGGCCATCGGCAGGATCGCGCGGCTGCGCCCCGGGCGTGGTAGGCCTCGTCAGTGGACCTCGGTCGCCGCGCGGGCGAAACCCGCGGCCTCCTGCTGCAGCGAGGACCGCATCTTGCCGCCGAACAGCGCCGAAGCAACGCCGGCCGCCCAGCCGGCGGTCTCCAGAACGAGAGTCATCCGGGTGCCCGTGCCTGCCGGCTCCAGCAGGTGACGGCCGGTCAGGCAGAGACCGGCACGTTCGGTCCGCCAGGTGAAGACGCGCAGCGGTTCGAGCTGGGTCACGGTCCAGGTCGCCTTGCTCTGCCCGGGCTGTTTGAGCCGCGCGGCACTGCCCACACGCAACTCGCCGTCTCGGATCCCGGGATGGTCGAACACCTCCCTCCGGCCGGCATCATGCTGGGCGGACACGTAGGAACTGGCCTGTTCGTTGAGCCACCAGGGAGGAAGACTCATCGCCTGAGCCACGTTCCGGGCTTCCTCCAACACCACGCCGTGCGGTACGAATGTGGCGTCCACGTCCCGCGTCACCCGTTCAGCATCGTAGGCAAGCGCCATCGCCGCTCCGCCGACGATGAAGAGGTCGGCGACGACACCTCGACGGACGAGGCGATCACCGAGCGCGGCGAAGGCTCGTTCAAGCTCCGCACGACCCATGAGTCCGTCGTCACTCATGCCGCCTCCAAGTCACGGGCGGCGAGGTAGACACCGTGCTTGCGGAAGGCCGCCGGAGCCCACACCAACGCTTCCATCCGCTTGGAGCGCAACGAGGAGGGAAACCACGGAGTGTCGAGAATCCGCGATCGCGACCACTCCGGTGGAGCAAGATCGAGCTGGGCGGCGAGATGCTCGGCCAAAGCGGCCAGCAAGGCGTCCCACTGATCGTTGCCGCACCGCGATGGCTCATCGCGGAAGAGTTCCGGCTTCTTATCGGCCGGCTCCCACCGGTACTCTTCGAGGAACTCCCAGACGTGCTTCCACCTGACCTTCTCCTCCTGCTGACGACACAGGTGCTCGGCAAGGTCAGTCATCGTCATCGGCCGGTACGCCATGGTTGTCTCACGCCCCGACTCCGGTGTTTGCCCTGGATTCGCTACCTCTGATTCTACGGGGCCCGGCACCGGCGGCAGCGCGTGGCAGTCAGCGACCCCACCGAGTGCATGAACGGCTGCGACCGATCGGTTCTCGCACGTACATGTGACCGCTCATGGCGCAAATCTTGCCAGCCATTGCCGCCACACCCCGAGGACAGGCCCGGCGGAAACCCTGAGCCGCGGGTGGGCCGGTGCCCGGTGTGAGGCTTGGCGGGTGTCCGTCGGGGGTAATGCGGGCACACTGACGGCCGGGGGTGCTGATGAGTCTGGAAAAGGTGATCTTCGGGTTCTTCGTGCTGCTCGCGGCGACGTTGAACTTCGGCTTCTTCATCGGTGACCTCGCCGATCCGAAGCTGCACAACGAGTATGAGCTGTTCGCCGCGGTCGTGGTGAACCTGATAGCCACCGTGCTGAAGTTCGGCGACCGTACGCAGATCGGCGCGGTGCACCTGGCCACCAGCCTGGTGGCCGATCTGCAGCTGATCGCGGCCACCCTGGCCTGGATCTGGGCCACGCAGGTCTCGGCGGGCGGCCTGGACGCCGGTTCGATGGCCGCCGTGGTGTCGCTGTCCGGCGGCGCGCTGCTGGCCAACATCGTCTCCGTTGTCCTGCTGGTCGTCGAGACCGTGTCCTTCCAGCGGCGCTGAGCGGCAGCCGTGCCCGGATCGCAACGGTGGTGGATGCCCGGCCACGACGAGCGGCGGCCGCGTGAGGCACGCCGCTGGACGCGGATGGCCGTCTCCGTGCAGGGACCGCCGACCGTCTTCCTGGTCCTGCGCCGGATGCGGGTTCCGCTGATCGTGCTGATCACCATCTTCGCGGTGAGCGTGCTGGGCCTGACGCTGATCCCGGGTCGTGACGGCGCCGGGCAGGCGGCGCGGATGGGCTTCTTCGACGCGTTCTACTTCATGAGCTACACGGCGACGACCATCGGGTACGGCGAGATCCCGCACGCGTTCACCGGCGCCCAGCGGCTCTGGGTGACGGCGACCATCTACCTCACCGTCATCGGATGGGCCTACGCGATCGGTTCCCTGCTGACGCTGCTGCAGGATCGCGCGTTCCGGCAGGCTCTGGCGTTGCAGCGTTTCACGCGGACGGTGGCCCGGCTGCGCGAGCCGTTCCTGCTGATCGCGGGGTACGGGCAGACCGGCCAGTTGCTCGGCCGCGAGCTCGACGCGCTCGGCCGCCGGCTCGTGGTGATCGACACCGACGCGGAACGGGTGGACGCGCTGGACATCGACGCCTACCGCTCGGACGTGCCGGGGCTGTCCGGTGACGCCCGCAACCCGCAGACGATCGAGCATGCCGGGCTGGGCCACCCGTACTGCGAAGGGGTCCTGGCCCTGACCGACGACGACGAGGTGAACCTGGCCGTCACGATGACTGCCGCCCTGGTGCGCCCGGAGCTGCCGGTGATCGCCCGCACGGTGTCGCCGGCCGTCGAGCACCGGATGGCCGCGTTCGGTTCCCCCACGGTGGTGAACCCGTTCGACCGGTACGGGGATCACCTGCGGCTCGCCCTGCGCGCCCCGTCGTCGTACCAGTTGATGGTGTGGCTCGAAAGCGGGCCGGGCGCCGAGCTGCCGGAGCGGTCCCAGCCGCCGCGGGCCGGGCGCTGGGTGCTGTGCGGCTACGGGCGGTTCGGCCGGGAGCTCACCGAGGACCTGCACGCCGAGGGCCTCACCGTCACCGCGATCGACATCCAGGCGCAGGCCGGGGCCGAGCCGTGGGTCATCGTCGGCGACGGGTCCGAGCCGCACGTCATGGCCGAGGCCGACCTGGCGCACGCGGTCGGTTTCGTGGCCGGCACGGACAACGACACCACCAACCTGTCGCTGGTCGCCGCCGCCCGCCACATCAACCCCGACCTGTTCGTCGCGTCCCGGCAGAACCGGCCGGAGACAGCACCGCTGTTCGCCGCCATGGAGATCGACTCCCTGCTGGTGCCGGCCGAGGTGGTCGCGCACGAGATCTACGCGCAGCTGAGCACCCCGCTGCTGTGGCGCTTCCTGCGGGAGATGCCGGCACTCGGCGACGAATGGGCCCGGGCCATGGTGGAGCGCCTGCGGCAGCATTGCGGGAGTCGCCTGCCCGGGCTGTGGCGCACGACGCTGGACGCGAACGACGCGCCGGCGCTCACCCGCCGGCTGCGCGACGGGCAGGCGACGCTCGGCGATCTCCTGCGCGATCCCGACGACCGGGAGCAGCGCCTCGACATCGTCCCGCTGCTGATCCTGCGGGACGGGCAGGCGACGCTCGGACCGGCCGACGACGACGTGCTCCGGGCCGGCGACGAGATCCTGCTCGCCGGGCAGCCGTCGGATCAGCGGGCGCTGCTGGACACGTTGACCATCGACTCGGTGAGCCAGTACGTCCTGTACGGCCGTCGCGTGCCGTCGAGCTGGATCCTGCAGCGGCTGACCCGCACCCGCCCTTAGGGTGCGTTGTCAGCCGGAGGTGGGCCGGCGTCAGTCGAGCAGCGGCCCGGCGTGGCCCGCCAGGCACTGCCAGCCGTCCGGGCCGGCCACCCAGATCAGGGTCAGCCGCATCCGGAACGTGCGTGGCTGCCCGTCGCGAGCCACCACATCGGTCACCTCGGCGGTGAGCACCGCCACCGTTCCGGTCACCTGCACGTCCACCCCGGAGAGCCGCTGGTCGAGCCAGCGGAGCGTGCCGGGGTCGTTGCCCGCCAGGTAGGCTGCCCGGTCGCGGACGTCGCCGCGGTGTGTCGTCCACCGCAGTCGCGGGTGATGCAGGCGTTCCAACCGCTCGATGTCCCCGGCGATCAGCGCGGCGGACCGGGCCGACACGGCGGCGAGCACATCATCTTCGACCGACATCGACCCAGACTAAGAAAGCCCGCCTCGGTACGCAGGCAGGCGCGCAGGCAGGCGCGCAGGCAGGCGCGATCACGTACCCCGGTCCATAACGAGAAGTAGCTACTACATCACTCTAAGTCACACTTGCCCGAGGCTGCGCGAGCGGATCATCGCGCGTCCGAAAGGCGGCATTTCGTCCGCTGAGTCCCCGATCCGCTACGACCGACGTCGGCCGCAACGGTGGCGGCGGCCGCCGCCGCGGTCGAAGCCTGCGATCAGCCAAGCAGTTTTCTCCGGCGAACCGACTGACGGAGCCAGGACCTTCGGGCAAATCCCGCCGGCGGGCATTACGCACAGTCATGTTCAGTGTGATCATCAAGGGTGCATGCCTGACCTGTCGCCTGAGCCGCGGCCGTCGGCAGCCCCTCGCGCTCCGCCGCGGGCCCAGCACCGTCTTCCACAGAAGTGAGTCCCATGTTGCAAGGCCAGGCGAAACCGTCCCGATCCGTCGGGTTGTGGTCGGCCCACCGGAGGTACGGACCCCTGGCGCTGGCCGCCCTGGTCGTCCTCGCCGGCGTCGGCGGTCTGAGCGTGGCGGCCGCGGCCGCGCCCGACACGACCGCCCCGGGTGTCCCGGGCAGCCTGAAGACGGCCTACTACGGCCGGGTCGGCGTGTCGGTGAGCTGGGGCAAGGTGTCGGCGTCGGACACCGCGGGGTACCGCGTCTACCGATCCGCCGGCAAGACCATCGTGCCGGCCACCGATCTGCTGGGCAGCACCACGGCCCTCACGTTCACCGACACCACGGCGGCTGCGGACAAGACCTACTACTACGCGGTCGCCGCCATGGATGCCTCCGGCAACCAGTCCAAGCCGTCCAGTGCGATCACGGTGAAGACCGTCGACACCGCCGCCCCGGACAAGCCGGCCAACCTCAAGCTGTCCGCATCCGCGGCCGGTGTCGCGGTGAGCTGGACCGCGACCGGCGCCGTGCCGGACCTCGCCGGCTACGTGGTGGCCCGCTCCTCGTCGTCGGGCGGCACCTTCAGCCAGCTCACGGCGAGCCCGTACACCGCGACATCGTTCCTGGACACGACGGCCCCGGCCGGCAGCACGTCGTACTACCGGGTCACGGCCGTCGACCGCACCGGCAACGCCTCGTCGGCGGCGACCGCCTCGGCGACCCGGCCGGCCAGCATCACCACTGCGCCGCCGGCCCCCACCGGGTTCAAGGCGACGGCGGCGGCCACCGGCGGCGCCACGCTGACCTGGACCGCGAACTCCGGAACGGCCACCACGGGCTACGTCGTCACCCGCGCCGGCGCGGCGGCGGGCCCGTACACGACGGTGACCGCGACCCCGGTCACCGGCACCAGCTACACCGACGTCACCGCGCCGGCGGGCGCGACCGCGTACTACCGCCTCACCGCGGTCAACGCGGCCGGGTCCTCCGCGCCGGTCTCGGCCTCGGTGACGATCCCCAAGGACACCACACCCCCGGCGAAGCCCGGCAGCCTGAAGCTGACCGCCGCCACCAGCGGTATCACCCTGACGTGGCCGGCCGTCACCGGATCCGCCGACCTGCGCGGTTACCTGGTGTACCGGGCGAGCTCGTCCAGCGGGGCGTACAGCCAGCTGACCGCGACCGCGCTGACCGCCAGCACGTTCACCGACACCACCGCGCCGGCCGGCGCCGCCTCCTACTACCGGGTCACCGCGGTCGACACGAGCGGTAACGCTTCCTCTCCCGCGACGGGATCGGCCACCCGGCCGGTCGATCGCACGGTGCCGCCCGCCACCCCGGCGGGCTTCAAGGCGGTCGCCGGCAGCACCGGTGGCGTCGTCCTGACCTGGACCGCGAACGCGTCGGGGACCACCACCGGCTACGTCGTCTCGCGGGCTGCCGCGGTGACCGGCCCGTTCACCGCGCTCACCGCCACGCCGACCACCGGCACCACGCTTACCGACTCCGGCGCGCCGACCGGAGCGACGTCGTACTACCAGCTCACCGCGGTCAACGGCACCGGCGCCTCACCGGCAGCCTCCGCCTCGGTCGCGCTTCCCGTGGACACGAAGGCGCCGGCCACGCCGTCCTCCCCGAAGGCCACGGTCGCCACCGCCGGCATGACGGTGACGTGGGCCGCGAACAAGGAGACCGACCTCGCCGGCTACACCGTGCAGAAGCGCAACGGCGACGGCGTCTACGTCGCCTACCTGCCGGCCGCCGGTGCCACGCTCGCCGCCACGACGTTCACCGACCCGACGATCACCGAGGGCACTCACGCCTACTTCCGGATCCGCGCGGTCGACACCACCGGCAACATCTCGGCGTACGTGTCGGTCACGGCGGCGAACCCGATGGTGAAGCCGGCCGCGCCCACCGGCGTCAAGGCCGCCCCGAGCGCGGACCACGGCATCACACTGACCTGGACGGCGAACAAGGAGACCGACCTCGCCGGCTACAGCATCAGCCGCTCGTCCAGCAGCGGCGGCAGCTACGTCGTGCTCGGCACGCTGACCGCCGCCAAGGCCGGCACGGCTCCGGCCTTCACCGACACCAGCGCGCCCAAGGGTGTTGCGCAGTACTACCGGGTCACCGCGCTCGACCTGGTCGGCAACGTCTCCGCGGTGTCCGGCACCGCGTCGGCCACGTCGGCCACCGACCCGATCGCGCTGCCGGTGGACTACGCGCACCTCTACGTCGCCGCGGACGGCGCCAACGGCGCCTACCGGACGATCGCGGCCGCGCTGGCCGCCGTCCCGGCCACGAACCTGCAGCCGACGATGATCACCATTGCGCCGGGCACGTACCACGAGACGTTCGAGGTCACCTCGCCGAACGTGGTCCTGGTCGGCGCCACCGGCGACCCCGCCGACGTCGTCATCGCCGACGACAAGGCGTCGGGCACGGCGGACCCGGCGGGCGGCACCTACGGAACGGCGGACAGCGCGACCGTCTTCGTGTCGGCGAAGAACGTGACGCTGCGGAACCTGACCGTGGCCAACACCTTCGACGAGAAGGCGCACCCGGAGATCACCAGCCAGCAGGCTGTCGCGCTGCGGGTCGAGGGCGACCGGTTCACCGCCGACCACGTGCGGCTGCTCGGCAACCAGGACACGCTGCTCGCCGACACCCCCAAGCCGACCACCCGCTCCCGGCAGTACTACGTCGACAGCTACATCGAGGGCGACGTCGACTACGTCTTCGGCGCTGCCGACGCGGTCTTCGACCGGGTCACGCTGCGCTCGCTGGACCGCGGCAAGTCCGACAACGGCGCCATCACCGCGGCCAGCACCGACACCGGCAGCAAGTACGGCTTCCTCTTCGTCAACAGCAAGGTCACCAGCGCCGCGCCGGCCGGCACCGTGCACCTGGGCCGGCCGTGGCACCCCAGCGCCGACCCGGACGCGATCGGCTCGGTGGTGTTCGCCGACACCTGGCTGCCGGCCGCGATCGCGACCGACGCGCCGTGGGAGGACATGGCCACCGCCGACTCGACCGGTACGAAGGTCAACTTCCGCTGGCAGGACGCCCGCTTCGCCGAGTACCGGAGCATCGGCCCGGGAGCCACGCCGAACGCCAACCGGCCGCAGCTGACCGCCTCGCAGGCCGCGAACGCCACCCCCGCCAAGTACCTCGCCGGCAGCGACGGCTGGAGCCCGATGCTCCCGGCGAGCACCGCCGCACCGGCCTCGCCGAGCGGGCTCGTGGCCGCCACCGACACCCGGGTCGTGCACCTGACCTGGAACGACGACACCTCCGCCGACGTGATCGGCTGGAACGTCTACCGCGCCGACGCCGGCACGGCCACGCTGACCAAGGTCGCCGGCGTGGTCTCCCCGACGTTCAGCGACACGACCGTGACGAACGGCGCGAGCTACTCCTACGCCGTCACCGCGGTCTCCCGCGGCGGCGCCGAGTCGCCGGCCACGATCGGAGCCACCGTCGAGGTAGCGGCCGCCCCGCTGGTCACCGACCTCACCGTCGACCCGGCTGCGACCCCGGACGGGACCACCACGTTCACCACCCTCACCGCCGCGCTCGCCGCCGCTCCGGCCGGCACCGCGACCGACCCGACCGTCATCTCGGTGGCCAAGGGCACCTACCGCGAGTACCTCACGGTCGCCAAGCCGTACCTCGTCATCGTCGGCGCCACCGGCACCGCGACCGACGTCGTGATCGACGGCAACCGGGCCGCCGGCACCCCGATCCCCGGGGCCGCGCCGAACCCGGACGGCACCGTCGCCACCTACGGCACGTCCGGCAGCGCCACCGTGGTGGTCACCGGCAACGCGGTGCAGATGCGCGATCTGACCATCCAGAACTCCTACCAGGAGGGCACGTACGCCAGCGGGCAGGCGGTGGCTCTGCGCACCACCGGTGACAAGCTCGTCTTCGACGATGTGCGGCTGCTCGGCAACCAGGACACCCTCTACGCCAACTCACCGGCGGCCACCACACCGTCCCGCGTCTACTTCCACGACGCGTACATCGAAGGGGATGTCGACTTCCTCTTCGGCCGGGCCACCGCGGTCTTCGACCACAGCACGCTGAAGGCGCTCGACCACGCGACCTCCCCGAACGGGGCGGTGACCGCGGCGAGCACCGACATCAGCCAGAAGTACGGCTTCCTGATCACCGCCAGCCGGATCATCGGCAGCGCCCCGGACGGCTCGCAGAACCTCGGGCGCCCGTGGCAGCCCGGCAAGTCCCAGGCCGACGGCACCAGCGTCAAGGACGACAACGCCCTGGGCCAGGTGGTCGTCCGCGACAGCTGGCTCGGCTCGGTGGTCAGCGGCACGGCGACCTGGACCAACATGGTCAACAGCGGCGTCACGACCGACTGGCACACCGCCCGGTTCGCCGAGTACGCCAACACCGGCCCCGGCAGCACGACCACCGCGAGCGCCGACCGGCCGCAGCTGACCGCCGAGCAGGCCCGGGAGTACACCGCGGCGGCGTACCTGGCCGGCACCGACGGCTGGAACCCGGTCGCCGACGCGGCCACCGACGTCGCACCTGCCGCGGTCACCGGCCTGGTCGCCGGGGGCGCCGACAAGGCTGTCACCCTCACCTGGAACGACAGCGTGGAGAGCGACGTCACCGGCTACCGCGTCTACCGGGCGGCGGCGGGCAGCGTCAGCACCGACCCCGACCAGTTGGTGGCCACCGTGACCAAGGCGGCGTACACCGACAAGGCCGTGACGAACGGCGTGACGTACACCTACACCGTCGTCGCGGTGGACGCGGCCGGCAACGCCGCTCCGGCGTCGGAGGCGGCGACCGCCACCGCGAATGTCGTTCCGCTGGTCGCCGACGTGACGGTGGCCGCCGACGGCAGCGGCGACCACACCACCCTGCAGGCCGCGGTGAACGCTGCCCCGGCCGGCACCGCCGCCAGGCCGACGGTGATCCTCGTCAAGCCCGGCACCTACCGGCAGGTGGTGACGATCGCCAAGCCGTACCTGGTGATCGCCGGCACCTCCGGCAACGCCCGCGACGTCGTGCTGACCTTCGACAACGCCAACGGGACGCCGGCCGGGCCCACCACGTGCCCGAGCGTCACGACGGCGACGTGCGGCACGTCCGGCAGCTTCACCGTCGCGATCACCGCGAGCAACGTGACGGTCCGCGATCTGACCATCGCGAACACGTTCGACTCGGCCAGGCACCCGGAGATCGGCTCCTACAACACCCAGGCCGTGGCCCTGAAGGCGACCGGCGACCGGCAGGTCTACCGCAACGTCCGCCTGCTCAGCGTGCAGGACACCCTGCTCGCCGACTCGGCCGGCGCGATCTCGGCCACCGGCGGCGGCTACGCCCGGCAGTACTACTACGACAGCTTCATCGAGGGCAACGTCGACTTCGTCTTCGGCCGCGCCACCGCCGTCTTCGACCGGGTCACCATCCACGCCACCACCCACAACGGCGGGACGATCTTCGCGCCCAGCACGGCGTCGAAGAACCCATACGGCTACCTGGTCACGAACAGCCGGATCGTCAGCGCCAACGACCCCGGCACGTTCGCGCTGGGCCGGCCCTGGGCGGGGTGGGCCGACGGGACCCAGCCGGACAACTCCCGCGGTCAGCTCACCATCCGCGACACCACGGTGAACGACGGCATCGACGCCGCCAAGCCGTGGGCCGACTTCGCCCCTCTCCAGTGGGCCGACGGGCGGTTCACCGAGTACCACAACACCGGCGCCGGAGCGGCCGTCAACACCAACCGCCCGCAGTTGTCCGACGCCGACGCCACGACCCGTACGGCCGCGGCGTACCTCGCCGGCACGGACGGCTGGAACCCGGTCGCCGACGCCGCCGCCGACGTGGCCCCCGCCGCACCCGGCGGTGTTGCCGCCCGCGGTGGCGCCGGCCAGGTCACGCTGAGCTGGGACGAGAACACCGAGTCCGACGTCACGGGATACCACGTCTACCGGGTCGAAGGGACCGGTGCCGTTCCCGTCGACGCCGCGCACCAGGTCGGCGGCGGCTTGCTGACCAAGGCCGGCCTGGTCGACACCGGGCTGACGAACGGCACCACGTACGGGTACGTGGTGGTCGCGATCGACGCCCCCGAGCACGCCTCCGCCGCCTCGGCGACGGTGACCGCCAAGCCCGCCCTGCACGTGGACGCGACGGTCCGCGCCGACGGCACCGGCGGCTACCCGACGCTGCAGGCCGCGATCGACGCCGCTCCGGGCACCGCGAACTGGGTGGTCTCGGTCTCCCCGGGCACGTACCCGGGCCCGGTGACCGTGGCCAAGGCGAACGTCACGCTGGTCGGCGCGACCGGGGACCCGGCCGACGTCGTGATCACCAACGGCACCTCGGCCGCGGCGCTGTCCGTCACCGGCTCGGGGGTCACGGTGAGCGGGGTGACGGTGCAGAACACCACGGCCTCCGGTGCGGCGCCGGCGGTGTCCATGAGCGGCGACAAGGTGCTGCTGGAGCACGTCGTCCTCAAGGGCACCAACCGGACCGTCTTCGCCGACACGTCCACCTACACGGCCGCCGCCCGCCAGATGATCCAAAATTCGGCCATCGAGGGGACCGGCGACATCGTGCTCGGCCGCGCCACCCTCGTGATCGACAAGACGACCATCAAGGTCAAGGGCAGCGGCGGTACGGTGCTGACGCCGAGCACCGCCGGCACGTACAAGGGCATGCTGCTGATCAACAGCACGGTGGAGACGCCGGCCGGCGTGACCGGCGTGCAACTCGGCAGGCCGTACCGGGCCTGGGGCGACCAGTACACGCCGAACTCGGTGGGTCAGGCCGTCGTCCGCGACACCGCCCTCGGCGCCGGTCTCGACACCGCGAAGCCGTGGGGCACCGGGCCGGCGGGCGAACCGTGGACCCTGGGCCGGCTGTTCGAGTACGCCAACACCGGCGACGGCGCGGCGGTCAACGACAACCGCCCGCAGCTGAGCCCGGCCGACTCCGTGCCGGTGACCGTCGCCGACTGGCTCGGCGCCGCCACCTGGTACCCGGCCGTCGCGGCCCCGGCGGCACCCGCCGACGTCACCGCGCCGGCCACCCCCGGCTCCCTCACCGCGACCGCCGGCGACGCTGCGATCGGTCTCACCTGGGTGGCCGGCGGGGACAAGGACCTGGCCGGCTACCGGCTCTACCGCAGCACGGGCACCGCCGTCGCCATCGGCCCGGCCACCCTGGTCGCGTCCGGCCTGACCGGCACGTCGCACCGCGACTCCGGCCTGGCCAACGGCACGGCCTACACCTACGCGCTGGTCGCGGTCGACGCCGCCGGGAACACGTCAGCGCCGGCGACGGTGCGGGCCACCCCGGCCGACAGCGCGCCGCCCGCGGCACCGGCCGGGCTCAAGGCCGGCGCCGGGGACGGGAAGGTCACGCTGACCTGGAACGCCAACCGCGAGGGCGACCTGGCCGGGTACAACGTGTACTCCGGCTCGACCAAGCTCAACGGCGCCCTGATCACCGGCAGCACCTACACCGTGACCGGCCTGGACAACGGCACCACGTACCGCTACACGGTCACGGCCGTGGACGCCGCGGGCAACGAGTCGGCCGTCTCCGCGCAGGTCGAGGGCGTCCCGGCGCCCGGGGACAGCACCGCGCCGACGGTGCCGGCCGGGCTCAGGACGATCCTCGGCAAGGGCTCGGTGACCGTCACCTGGTCCGCGGTGGGCGACGGCGACCTAGCCGGCTACGACGTCTACCGGTCGACCGGCCGCGCGGCACCGAACCTGCTCGCCGCGGGCCTGACCGGCACGTCGTTCACGGACGTCACCGGGGCGGCAGGCACGGCGTACTCGTACACCGTCGTCGCCACGGACACCGCCGGCAATGCCTCCGAGGCGTCGGCCGCCGTGTCCGCGACCCCGGTCAAGGTCGACATCGTGGTGGCCGCCGACGGCTCCGGCGACGCGACCACGGTGGCAGCCGGCATCGCCCTGCTCGCCGACAACGCCGACTACACCACCCAGGGCTATCGCGTGGTGCTGGTCAAGCCGGGGACCTACCCCGGGGTGATCGCCAGCGGCAACCGGTACGGCGTGACCCTGCTCGGCGCGACCACCGACCCGGCGGACACCGTCGTGACGGCCGGCGGCACCGGGGCGGTGGCCACGGCGACCCTGTCCGGCAACCAATGGACGTTGCGCAACCTGACGGTCGCCAACACCAACGGCGCCGCCACGCCCGGCGCGCAGGCGACCGCCCTGCAGGTCAAGAGCGGGGACAAGGACGTGTTCGACAACGTCCGATTTCTCGGCGACAAGCAGACCCTGCTGCTCAGTACGGCGAACGTGACCACGTACAGCCGGATGTACTTCCACGACGCCTACCTCGAAGGGGGTGCGGACCTGGTGCTCGGCCGGGCGGTGGCGGTGTTCGACCACAGCACGTTCCACGTCCTGGCCCGCTCCGGCGCGAGCATCACGGACTCGTCGATCAGCAGCGCATCGCCGTACGGATTCCTGATCACGGACAGCACGATCGTCACCGACGGCCCGGCGAACTCGGTCTACCTCGGCCGGCCCTACAGCACCACGGGGCAGGCACAGGTCGTCGTTCGTGACTCCGTCCTCGGCGCGGCCGTCAACACCGCCCAGCCGTGGAACAACTGGGACGCCGCCACGCCGTGGACCGCCGGGCGCTTCTTCGAACATCGGAACAGCGGACCCGGTGCGGCAGTGGTCAGCGCCGCCACCCGACCGATGCTCCCGGACGCCGACGCGGCGACCTACACCGCACCGAAGTACCTCGCCGGCGCCGACGGCTGGAATCCGACCGTCAGCTGACCGGCTCGGCAACCCGCGGCACGCCGTCTCCCGTCTTCCGGAGACGGCGTGCCGCGCCGTTGTCCCGGTCCGGCGCCTAAGATCCTCAGTGGACGTTCGACGGCGGCGGCAGGGGGCGGGATGGCGGCGGCGGAGACGACGGTGGTGATCATCGGGGCGGGGCCGGCGGGGATGTCGCTGGCCAACTTCCTGCAGCGGCGCGGGGTCGACTGTGTGGTGCTCGAAGCGCGGGACCGGGCGTATGTCGAGGGCCGGCAGCGAGCCGGGATCATCGATCACCGCGCGGAGCAGATCTTCGCCGAGTTCGGGCTGGCGGAGCAGGTGGCCGGTGGGGCGCCGCTGGAGACTTCCCTGGAGATCCGGGTCGACGGGGTGCCGCGCCTGATCGACGTGCCCGAGCTGTCCGGTGGAAGGCCGAGCCGCCTGGTGCCGCAGCAACTGATGGTGCAGCGGCTGATCCGCAGCTTCCTGGACGGCGGCGGGGATCTGCGGTTCGAGGCGCGCGACGTGACGCCGCACGGACTGGATGGTGACCGCCCGCGGGTCACCTACCAGGGCGGAGAGCTGAGCTGCTCGTACGTGGCGGGGTGCGACGGTTTCCACGGGGTCAGCCGGCGCAGCATCCCCGAGGAGGAGCTGACCACGTACAGCTTCGACCACGGGATCGGGTGGTACACGGTGCTCGCCGACTGCCCGGCGCCCCGCTACCCGTTGATGGCGGTCAGCCGGCACGGGTTCGCCGCCCAGTTCGCGCGGGGCCCGCACGCCAGCCGGTTCTACCTGCAGTACAGGCCGGGTGAGGATCCGCGGCAGTGGCCCGACGAGCACACGTGGGACGAGCTGCGGCTGCGCCTCGGAGACGAGATGCTGCCGGCGGGACGGATCACCGGCCGCGAGGTGGTGGACATGCGCAGCTTCGTGGCCGAGCCGATGGCGTACGGGAGGATGTTCCTGGTCGGCGACGCGGCGCACATCATCACGCCGATGGGCGCCAAGGGGATGAACCTGGCGATCGCCGACGCCTACCTGCTGGCCCGGGCGATCGTGGCGGCCGAGCGGGACGGCGACGCGGCCGGGCTGGCCGCCTATTCGCCGGCGTGCCTGCGGCGCACCTGGGACTACCAGGAGTTCTCCCGGTGGTACGCGGAGATGGTGCACTTCGCGGGCGACGACTCCGAGCCGTTCCGCCGCAGGCTGGCGCTCGCCCGCCTGGACCGCCTGTTCGACTCCCCGGCGGCGGGCGCCGCGTTCGCCGATCTGATGGCCGGCACCGAGGTCACGCTCGGCTGAGGCTCAGAGGCCGGAAAGCTTGCTCATGGTCGAGGTCAGGGTGTACTCCTTGACCTCCATGTAGGCCTTCTTGTCGTCCGGCACGCCCAGAGAGTAGGGGCACTCGGTGCTGTCCGCCTCGAGTTTCTTCTCCAGGACCTTCTTGCCGGTGGCTGTCTCGCGCACGTGCAGGCGGTAGGTCGCGTGGTAAAGGGTGGCCGTCCCCCCGGCGAAGCCCGACCCGGGGCTCGTGTAAGTGCAGCTCTTCGCCTTCTTGCCGACCGCGATCCGTTCCAGGCAGGCGACCATCTGGACCTGCGAGGGCACCATTTCGGTCGTCGACCAGGTCTTCTCGGCCGCCTTCGACTTGAGGAACCATGCCCTGAACATGGTGTACGTCGTCCGATCGCCACTGCCGGTGTCGCCGTAGACCAGGATCGGGTGCGGAACCTTGGTGGAGCTCCGTTTCGGCATCATCGGCCAGTAGACCGTGCCCTCACAGATCTCGCCCAGGTCGCCGATGTACTCGGGCGCGATGCTCTGCGCGACCGGGCCGGTCGGCACCGGTGACGTGTCCTCGCTGCCCGCGGCCGGCGGCGGGGCGGCCACCGAGGCCCCGCTCGACGGGGAGACCGCTGCCGGGGAGACGGCCGCCGGGGACGTCAAGGCGACCGGGGTGCGCTGCTTGTCGTCGCTGGACCAGCCGCGCGCGACCACGCCGACCGCGCCCGCGGCGAGCGCCAGCACGGCGACCACCAGGACCGTCACCAGGACGCGGGTGTTCCGGGCCGAGCCGGCCGCGGGCTGCTGGAGTCGCATCAGCTCCAGGTCGGAGAACGACTGGGCGCCGGCCGGCGGGACCAGGCCCTGGATCGGCACGGGCCACGGGTCGACCGGCTGCTGGATCTCCGGCGGCAGGCCCTCCGCGAGCTGCGGCCGGCCACCGGCCCGGGAGGCGAACTGGGCCAGGGGCGCGTGCTCGGTCTTCTCGCCGTGCGCGGCGTCGGCAGGCGGCTCCGGCGCACTGAGCTCGGTGTCGGTCTCGACAGGAGCCGCCTCGGGCAGGGCAGGGGCCTCCGGATCCGGGTCGGGCCCCTTCTCGTTCGCCGAATCAACCATGTCGCTCGCAGCCTCCCCGTACGTTCCGCGCGCGACTGTATCGAAGACCGTCACGGGGCCCGGCGCCGCCATGGCAGCACCGGGCCCCGGGTTGGTCAGCGGCGCTTCTTGGGCAGGTCGTACTGGTCGGCGGACCGGCAGTCGCGGTAGTCGCCGATCGCGCCCGCGGGGAGCTTCTTGATCGCCGCGCGGGCGCGCTGGCGGCCGAGGTTCCACGCGTACCAGGGATCGGGCTTCTCGAGGTCCTCGGCGATCCAGCTGAGCGTGCACCGGCGTACCGGATCGGGCAGCTTGGTCAGGGCCGGGGTCGCGTCGGCGGACAGCGCCCGCAGATACCACGCGTCGATCTTGCCGGTGTCCGCGTAGCGCTGGGCGTTGCGGCTGGCCGCGTAGCCCTCCGGGTCCAGGGTGCCCAGGCCGAGCAGCATGAGCACGGCCAGTGCGACGGTGGCCCGCGGGATCCATCGGCCCTGCCAGCGGATGCCGGCCACCGCCACCATCACGAAGACGACCCCGAGCAGGATCTCCAGTGACATCACGAAGATGCGCTCGCCGGTGAAGCTGTAGACCCGCTGGTACTCCCACATCCGGGACAGCGCGGACGCGACGATCACGACGCTCAGGCCGCAGACCAGGCCGAGCAGCACACGCAGCAGCATCCGCTCCCGCGGGGTGTCCCGTTTCGCCCAGCGGGCCAGCGCCGCGAGCATCGCCAGCGACAGCAGGGTGACGGCGACGAGCTGCCAGAAGCCGCTGCGGGCGTACTCCGCGTAGCTGAGCCCGGCGGTCTTCAGCACGTGCCGGCTGCCGCCGAAGAGGACGGCGAACTGCACCCCCACGAAGCCGCCGAAGAGCAGCACCAGAGCGGTGGCGGCCGGCGCCCACTCGACCAGGCCGAACCGGCCGCGGCCGGGCGTGTCCAGAGTCGAGACGGCCGGCGGCGCCGACAGCGTGTAGATGCCGGCGACCGCGATCAGCGCGCCGACGACGGCCAGGAAGACCCAGCGGAAGCCCGAGCCGAGGTCGAGGTCCGGCACGGCGTCACCGAGCAGCGTCGAGAACGCGACGTCGGCCGAGGAGAGCAGCGTGCCGAAGACGAGCAGGACCAGCACCGTGAGGGCGATCGAGAAACCGATCCGCTTGCCCATCCCGGTGTTACGGCTCGTGCCCAGATGCCTGCGCACCCAGGGAAGACCACGGAAGGCCGCGTACGGCGTGGCCACCAGCCCGAACAGGATCGAGCGCACCTGGCGGCCGCCGACGATCGCCAGCGTCGCACAGCCGAGCGCCCCGAACACGCTGAACGTGACCAGCCACCACGCGTTGCGGAACGCCGGGACCGCGAGCAGGGCCAGCGCCGCGACCGCCCAGCCGGAACGGATCCACCGCTCGGCATGCGGCAGGTCGGCGGAGCGGCGAACGCCCAGGATCACCCCGGCGGTGAGCACGAGCCACCCCAGGAACCACCCGATTCCCGTACGGTCGAGCGGCACGAAACAGGCGATGCCGAGCGCGCCGGCGAGCACCCCGGCCGGGACCGCACGCCCGCGGGTGCCAGTGGGGCCGGGCCAGTGCTTCTCGCGGAACTTCTGCCACGGGGTGGGCGGCGCCTCGTACCGGGAGAACGGGACGCGCGCGGGCTGCTGCTCGAACGGAACCCGGGAACCCTGCTGGGAGAAGGTCCAGACGTCCGGAGTGGAGCCGGGCGCCGAGGCCGGCGCGGCGGCGGCCGGAGCAGCGGCAGCGGGAGCAGCGGCAGCGGGGGCGGCGACCGGAGCAGCGGCGGCGGGGGCAGGCGTGGCCGACGGGGCAACGACGGCCTCCGCACCGGCGTTGACGCGCGCCGGAGCGACAGCATCAGGGCTCGCCGGCGCCTCGGGCTCAGCCTTCGGAGCGGCTTCCGGTGACGGCGCGGCAGCCTCACGCGAAGGCTCCGGAGCGGCGGCAGGTGAAGTGGGCGCGGCAGCGCCGGGGGAAGCCTTCGGAGCAGCTTCGGCGATCACTGCCGGAGTCGCGCCCGGCGCCGCGGCGGCGGTCTGCGCCTGCACCGGCAGCATGGGGATGAACAGCGCGTATCCGCGCGTCCCGGCCGGCACCTGCACGGGGATCGCCCATGCCGGAGCGCCTTCCGGTCCCGGCCAGGCGATCGACGGCAGCGCGTCGTCCGGCGCCATGACCAGCAGTTGCGGCACGGGCGGCGACGGATCGGCGGGGTTCCGTTGCTCTGGTGGGGAATCGGCCACAGCGTCCTCCTCGGTTCACAGGTTCGGCACAGCGTAGGGCGTCCGCGCACGTACGTCTACGTTGCGACGGTTCCGTACCGCCGTGACGACTCCGGGTGAACGCCGGAAACGGCGAAGGGCGGACCCGGAGGCCCGCCCTTCCCGCTGGTGAACCGGCTAGTGGCGCGGCCGGAACTCCCCCGCCAGCACGTACCGCGCGGCCGCGGTCCCGATCTTCACGCCCCGCTCGTCGGCGGTCCGGAAATGCACCCCGCCCCAGATCCGCGCCTCGACCACTTCGGACAGCGCCGACGAGAAGCCGCTGAACGAGCGGGTCGTGCCCGAGTCCGCGCTGTACGCGCTCATCGGGATGTCGTCCCGCCCGAAGAACCGCTGCCAAGTCAGCGTGAGCGCCGAGAACGAGCAGGTGTGCCCCGAGGTGTACTCCGGGAACGCCGGCGTCACGAGCAACGGCATCCAGGCCGGGTCGGCCACGGTCGCCGGGTTGCCGTCCAGGTCGGCCTGCTGCACCGCGGTGACCGGCCGCCAGAAGTTCCAGTACTTCTTCTCGTCGTAACAGGCGATCAGCGCGTCCGCGTTGGCGATGTCGGCCATCGCGAACATCCGCGCGGTCTGCAGCGTGCTCAGGTGCCGGGTCTCGGCGAGCTGACGTTTCATCGCCCACTCGGTGAGGCGGCGGTCGTGCCACCACTTCGCGGCCGCGGTCTGGTCCGGCGTACGGACCGTGCTGTCCACCCCGCCGATCGCCTTCACCTCGTTGAGGTCACGCGCGTACGCGGCACTGGTCAGCGCGGGCGGCCCGGCGGTGCGGAACATCGCCGGGTCGGGGAGCACGAACGGCCGCAGGTCGGCGAACCACGCGCCGTCCTGCGTGTTCGTCGGCGGGGTCGGCCGCCACTGGCCCGGCTCGGTGCTGATGTTCCAGCTGTCCGGGTCGAACGCGCCGTCACCGGCCCGCGCGGCGATCATCGCGGCCGCGGTCTTCCGGCCCACCGCGATGCCGTCGTTCTTCGCCCGGCCGTCGGGGATCGCTGCGAGGGCGGTGTCGTACTGCGCCTGGACGGTCGCGGCCTGCCCGGGGAAGAGCGAGAGCAGCACCCCGGAAGCGGCTGCGGCCACCGCCGCGTCGGCCGACGCGCCGTGCCGGGTCTTCGGCGCGGTCAGGTACGGCTCGTACCGCACCCCGGTGACCGCGTTCACGGCGTCGTAGACCGCACCCTGCACCATGGCGAAACTGCGTGCCGCCGTGGCCGGTGACTGCCGCGCCACCTCGTAGATCTCGTTCTGCGCGTTGAGGTTCCAGGTCACCACGGCGTTGGGGCCGCGCGAGGCGTCCCCGGCGTGCGCCGGTGAGGGTGTGAGAGTGGTGGTCAGGGCCAGGGCCGCGGTCAGCGCGAGCAAGCGGCGGTATGCCATCAGGGTCCCCCGGGGCTGTCGGAAACTGCCGCAACCACCCTGATGGCCGCCCACCGTCCACACAAGACCCGATCGACAATTGTCAACTTTGCGTGTTGTACGCCTCCGCGACGACCGTCACGCCGCGCGGGCTCTCGAAGTTCACGCGTCGGCGGAGCGCCGAGTCGTCGGCGGTGCCGACGAAGTCGTCGAGCGTCAGTGCCCAGCCGTCCTCCAGCGCCGTGGTGCCGTCCGCCGCGACGGAGGGCGCCGGGCGGGGTCGCCGTCGATGAGAACTTTGTTCTTCGATGCCTGCGGATCGGCAGTGTCAAGATCCCGTTACCTCGGAGCGAGAGATCGGAGGTAACGGGATCGCGGACTTCCCCACGGTCGCAGAAGCGGCCAGTCAGCCGACCAGGGCGGAAAACAGACGGTCGAAGATCGCCCGGGTCGCACCGGAAACGACAGCGACAAGACACGCGACGGCAAGCGTGCGTCGTGGCCGTTTTCCCTGCTCATCCATGTTTTCTGTGCTCCTTTCGCCAGACGGCATCACCACCGCCTGCCGACCAAGGTGACGGCTTCCGGCTTGTCCGGCATCAGGTCCGGACAAGTCCGGAGCCTGTTTCTTCCGTCGATCCCGCGACCTTCGATCAAGCGCAGAGAACCCGGTCACGCCGTAATCTTGTCCGGTGGCTCCGGAGCGACCGTCGGACAGCGAGAGGTCACATGGAACTGAACCAGGTGCAGACACCCGCGGACCTGGCCGAAGCTTTGAACGCTGTTCGTAAGCGTCCGGTCGTCTCTACGGCAGGTCGGCTTTCGCTGAGCACTGAGAGCGACATGTGTACGGGCAAGGCCCTTCCCACCCCGCATTCCTTGAGCCGTTTCCTGGACAAGTACGGGGTCGACAAGAAGGAGAAGGAAGCCTGGATCGCGGCCCGGGAACGAGCAGCATCACCTCGTCCTAGCCGTTTCCCGGCTGCACGGAGAGTCCGCGAGACGGATCCGGGCACACTCGGCGTGCACCCTGCGATCGACTCGTCCGAGTGCGGCGGTGACCTGCCGCAGTACATCCCCCGCGATCTGGACGCCGACCTCCGGCGGCGTATCCGTGACGGCGCTGGCGACACCGGTTGTTTTGTGATGCTGGTGGGCAGTTCGTCGGTCGGCAAGACGCGTTGCGCCTATGAAGCGGTCTCGGCTGAACTCCCGGACTGGTGGTTGCTGCACCCTACGAACTCCAACGAGCTCGCCTCATTCGCCGAGGATCCGATCGGCCGGACCGTGATCTGGCTGGACGAGCTGCAGCGCTACTTTCTTGACGGTCTGCAACCGGCGACCGTCAGAAAGCTCATTCATGCCCGAGACCCCGTGGTCGTGATCGCCACGCTATGGCCCTCGGTCTACGAACGGTTCGCCTCACCGCCGAGCGACGAGGTGGAGACCGTCCGCGGTTATCAGCAGATCGTGGAGATGGGGAAGAAGATCTGGGTCGCTGAACATTTCTCGGCCGCGGAAAGGCAACGCGCGGTGGATGCCGGCGACGTCGACGACCGGATCGCCACGTCATTGCACTCGGAGTTCGGCGTAACGCAGGCCCTTGCTGCCGCCCCAGCTCTGGTGAGCCGATGGCAATCAGGCACCGACGTTTACGGCCGGGCAGTGATCACCGCAGCGGTGGATGCCCGTCGGCTGGGGATACGCAGCTTACTGTCCGGCGAGCTGTTGAAGGCCGCGGCCCCGGGTTACCTGACCTTGACGCAGCGCGCGACCGCCCCGGCGGATTGGTTCGAGACTGCCGTCGAATACGCAACAAGACTGTTGCACGGCGCGGCCAGAGCCCTTGTTCCGGTCGGATCGGTCATGAGCCGGATCGACGGCTATGAGGTCGCGGACTTCCTTGTACAGACCGGAGCCCGTTCTCGCCGGATGCACATGCCACCGATCGAGGCCTGGGCTGCCTATGCCGCCGCCGACATGTCAGCCGACGAACGCACCGAAGTCGGGAAGCAAGCTCATCGGCGAATGCTCCTGCCCGAGGCCGAGACTCTGTTTCGAGGCGCGATGGCCCAGGGCTCGGAATACGCTTCTCTCATGCTGGCGCAACTCTTGCACCAACAAGGCAGGATTGCTGACCTCGAGAGACTACCGGCAGATCCCGGAATAGCCGGCGACTTCGTGACAAGAGCCATCGCCAGCCTTCGGGGGGAGCCCGATCCAACCATCGGAAGCCCTTCGTGGAGATTGGCACAGTCCGCCTCGGAAGGTGACGAAGGGTCTGAGGTGCTGCTCCGGCACAACGCCAAACAGGGCGATCCCGAAGCGGCATTGGACCTGGGACTCCTGCTTCAACATCGTGGCCGGCACGAGGAAGCGCAGAAATTCCTCCGGCGTGCTCTGGCCGCGGGATCGCCGGCCGCACTCGCCTTTCTCATCAGAGGCCTGTTGCATCTTGGTCGGACGGCAGAGGCCGAGGAACAATTACGAAAGCATCTGACGGACCTGCCGAGCGAAGCCCGGCCCATGCTGGCAAACCTTCTGGAACAGCAGAATCGTCACGAGGAAGCCGAGCAGTGGCTGCGTGCGGCGGTCGACGCAGAAGACGATGGCGCGCGGCAGGCTCTTGCCTCCCGTCTCCGGGTTTGGGGGCATGATGCGGCCGCAGAGGCGACACTCAGGGACGCGATCGCGGCGGGCGAATCAGATTCCCGTCACGCGCTGGCCCTCTTCTTGATCGCGGCGGAACGCGCCGACGAGGCGGAGGCCGTGCTGAGGCAGGGCGCCGCACTCGGCGATGTCATGAGTCGTGACCTGCTCACTCAACGGCTGCGCGACAGCGGACGCAGGGAAGAGACACAGGAAGTACTCCGTGAGGCAGTACACCATGACGATCCCATGGCTCTTCGAACCCTCGTGGAGATGTTCGTTGCGGACCATCGCGCGAGAGAGTGCGAGACATTCCTGCGGGAGTCGATCACCGCAGGTGTCCTTGATGCTGATGTCGAGCTGATCAGATTTCTGGTGGAACAGGGAAGGCCGCAGGAGGCGGCCACGCTGCAACGTTACGGCTTACGACCGGACGGAAAACCGGCTCGCTTCTGACCTTTACCACCCGAGAAGCAACCCGCTGGCGAGCCGGCCCTGTTCGAGACCGGCCCACCAGCGGGCGGGGATCACCGCGGGATCAGTTGCCCGGGGTGACGGTGAAGGGCAGCTGGATCTTGGCGCCCGAGTCGGCGCCGGTCAGCGTCACGCCGGTCGTGCCCGGCGTCGCCGCCCCCGGAACGCTGACGGTCTCGCCGGAGACGACCCCGTCCGCGTTGGCGTGCAGCGTGGTCACTGCCAGGCCCGGCCCGAACGTGCCGGTCACCGTCTCGTTCGGCGCGAACCCGGAGCCGTCGACGGTGATCGCCGTGGCCCGCGGTCCCTGGGTGACCGAGAGCTTGGCCTCCGGCTGGTACGCCGGCGCGGCCTGCTTCGCGCTGAGGTCGACGGTGCTGGCCGTGGCGGTGGCCGCGCCCTTGGCCACGGTCACGGTGAACGTGACGGTGCTGCCGGCGTTCGCGTCCCACGCCGTGACGTGCACGGTGTAGGTGCCCGGCTGGGCGTACGTGTGCGTCCCGCTGATCGCCCCGGAGGAGTCGATCACCGCGTCGGAGGGCACGGTGCCGTCACCCCACTGGGCGGTGGCGTGCTGGGCGCCGGTGGCCGTGCCGAGCTTCGCGGCGAACTCCGTGCCGGCGGTCGCGGTCTGGCCCGCGGGCGCGGTCAGCGCCAGCTCCGGCCGCGGCGTGCCGTCGTCGGCGATCGCGAAGACGTGGATGCGTCCCGCCGAGCCGGGGTCGCCGGTCTGGGTGGGAAGGGTCACCGAGACGAGCGTCTTGCCCGCCGGGATCTGGTACGGGGCGGTGGCGAACAGGAACGGCACCGCGCCGTCGGTGTCCGTGCCGCGCAGCCGGTACGCCGACTTGGCGACGATGACGTTGCCGTAGGCCGGCGTCGCGTTCGGGTTCGCGCCCATGGTCCAGTCGGTGAACTGGATCGGGACGCTCGCCGTGCTGCCGTCACTGAACGTCGCGGTGCCCGTCGTGCTCTGGTTGCCCTGGGTGCCGGTGCCGATGAAGGAGATGCTCTTCGCGTCGGCGGGCAGGTTCAGCGCGATCGTCCTGCCGTTGCCGGTGGCGTTGTCCGGCTGCCCGGCCGGGGTCGCCGGCAGGGTGAAGCCGAGCGCGGTCCCGGGCACGACGGCCCGCTTGCCCTGGGTGAGGCCGGCCGCTGCCAGCGCGGTCCGGGAGTAGGCCCAGTTCTTCGCGTCGCAGTTGGCGCCGAGCACCCCGTCGTCACCGATGCAGACGGTGTCGAACGCGGCGGTCAGGCCACCCTGCGGTGCGTAGGAGACGTTCACGCCGACGGTCGCCGAGTCCTGCCCGTCGCCGTCGGTCACGGTGACCGACGCCTGGTAGAAGCCGGGCTTCGCGTACGTGTGGGAGCCGCTCACGCCGTAGACCGCGCGCGAGCTGAGCGTCGTGACGCCGGTGGTGGCCGGCGTCCCGTCACCCCAGTCGACGGTGGCCTGGTAGTCCGCCGCGGTGCCGCCGGTGACCGTGGCCAGCGGCACCGACACCGCGGCGCCCGAGCGGGCCGCCACGTTCGTCGCGCCGGAGACCGTGACCGAGCCTCCCCCGAGCTGGACGTCGCCACCGGCGAGCAGCTCGATCTCGGCCAGGCCGGCCTGCGCCGCACCGGTCGTCTTCGTCACGACCAGGCGGAACCGGGTGAACCGGCCGGGATGGTCGACCTCGAACGGCCGGGTCTGGTTGCGCCACGCGAACACCTGGTTCTTGCGCTTGTCCAGGGTGGTCCAGGTGATGCCGTCGGCGGAGCCCTCCAGCGTCCAGTCGGACGGGTCGCCGGCCTTGGCCCCCGAGGTGAGGGTGTAGTAGGTCGGCGCCTGCTCACCACCGCGGAACGTCCAGTCGATCTGCGGGGTGCCGGAGGCGAAGGTCAGCTGCGTGGACGACGAGTCGTCGAACAGCTTCGCCGCGTCCTGGCCGCCGTCGGTGGTGGCGGTGCCCAGGCCGGGGCCGGTGACGTCCTGCAGCGGCTTGGGCACGTCGTTGCCCTTGGTCAGCGAGTCCGGCACCTCGTTCTTGCCGGTGAACCACGACGACGGCTTCGGGCCCATGACGAACTCGATCGTGCCGCCCTTCTTCAGGACGGACGAGTCGATCGAGACCTTCTTCTGGTCCTTGCCGTTGAGCCGGGCGTACTGGACGTAGACGTTCTTGACGCTGTTGTCGTACGCCTTGACCACGATGTCGCCGGTGGTGCGGTGCACGGTCATCTGCTCGAACTGCGGCGAGCCGATCGCCCAGCTGGACGAGCCGTTCTGCAGCGGGTAGAGGCCGAGCGCGCTGAGGATGTACCACGACGACATCTCGCCGTTGTCCTCGTCGCCCAGGTAACCCTGGCCGATCTCGCTGCCCACGTAGAGCCGCTGCATGATCTCCCGCACGATCGCCTGCGTCTTGGACGGGACGCCGGTGTAGTCGTACATGTACGGGATGTGGTGCGAGGGCTGGTTGCTCATGCCGAGCTGGCCGAGGCGTACGGCCCGGGCCTCCAGCATCTCGTGGATCGTGCCGCCGTACCCACCGGGGTGGTCGGCCTTCTCCGGGGTGGCGAAGAACTGGTCGAGCTTGTTCTCCAGCTGCTTGCGGCCGCCGTACAGGTTGGCCAGGCCCTGCCCGTCCTGCTGCGCGGTGAACGCGTAGTTCCAGCCGTCGGTCTCGGTGTAGACGCCGCCCCAGTCGAGCGGGTCGCCGTCGAGGAACGTGCCGTTGGCCTGCCGGCCCTGGAAGAACTCGGTCTTGGGGTCGAACATGTTGACGTAGTTGCGGGCCCGCTCCAGGAAGTACTGCGACTCCTCCTTGAGCTGCCCGATCCGCGTCTTCGGCGTGGCCGGGTCCTTGGCCAGCGCGGCCGCCATGTTGCCCAGGCCGTAGTCGTTGATGAACCCTTCCAGGGCCCAGGACACCGACTCGCCGGTGGTGGTCGGCGTGTAGCCGAGGAACAGCGAGGTCTCGATGCCCTTGCGGCCGACCGCGCTGCGCCCGGAGGCGACGGTGGCATCCTTGACCGCGGCGTCGTACGCGCCGAGCGGGTCGGGCAGCTTGACCCCGTTCAGGTACGCCTCGGCGAGCGCCACGTCGGCGCTGGTGCCGGTCATCAGGTCGGCGTAACCGGGCGAGGACCAGCGGGCGATCCAGCCGCCGTCCCGGTACTGCTGGACGAACCCGTCGGCGAGCTTGGCGGCGACGTCCGGGTAGAGCAGCGAGTACGCCGGCCACACGGTCCGGTAGGTGTCCCAGAACCCGTTGTTGACGTAGATCTGGCCGTCGACCAGCTTCGCGCCGGTGGTCGTCGGCGTGGACGTGCCGGTCGGCGCCGAGACCGGGCTCGCGTACTGCCAGTGCGGCGCGGCAGCGGTGCCGGTGTTCTCCGACTGCGAGTTCGGGTAGAGGTTCAGCCGGTACAGGTTGGAGTAGAGCGTGACCAGCTGCGTCTCGGTGGCGCCCTTGACCTCGATCCGGCCGAGCCGGTCCTTCCACGCCGCGGTGGCCGCCGCGTGGATCTGGTCGAACGTCTTGCCGGTGACCTCCAGGCCGAGGTTCTTCTTCGCCTGGTCGGCCGAGATGAACGAGGTCGCGAACCGCAGCGTCACGGTCGGGGCCGCCGCCGTGTCGAAGGTGGCCGAGGCCGCCGCGGTGGCGGTGGGCGCGCGGTCGAACGTGCCGGCGTAGAACATCCGGCTGCGGCCCGCGGAGAGCCCGCTGCCGTTGTCGACCCAGCCGGTGACGGTGCCGTCGGCCGCGATCGTGAACGTGCCGTTCTGGAACACCACGCTGCCGGTGGCCGAGCCGGCCGGGAACGTGAAGTCGGCGACGCCGCCGTGGTCGGTCGGGGTCATCCGCGCGACCAGGCCGTTCTGCGTCCGCACCGAGTAGAGGTCGGGGCGGGCGGTCTCGTCGGCGTGGCTGAACGCCAGCGCGCGGGTGCCCGGCGCGCCGGTGAGGTTGCCACCGGCCGGGACCGGCATGACCGACATCTGGTTGCGGTCACCCATCCACGGGCTGGGCTCGTGCGAGATCGCGAGGCCCTGCAGGGTCGGCAGGTTCGCCGCGTTGTTGTCGCGGTGGTAGACGTACTCCCACGAGTCCGACGTGGCGTCGGTGACCGGCGTCAGGAAGTTGAAGCCGTTCGGCACCGCCGCCAGGGGCAGGTTGTTGCCGCGGGAGAAGCCACCGGACGCGTTAGTGCCGCGCCGCGTGTCGACGTAGTTGGTCAGCGCCGAGCCGTCGATCGCGGCGGGCGTGCCGGTGACGGCGACGTCGTCGATCCAGCCCTGGAAACGGGTGGCCGCCTTCGCGCCCGCGTTGTCGTAGGCGAGCAGGATCCGGTCGATCGTCTTGCCGTTCGCGACCTTGCCCAGGTCGGCCTGCACCGCGTTCCACTCGTCGGCGAAGAGCACCTTCGACGTGCCCTGCCCGGCCGGCGTCAGCGCGTTGCCGTGCTGGTCGGCCGCGGACCGCTTGCTCAGGTAGGTGCCGTCGGTGAAGTGCAGGTCGAGCGACACGAAGGTCGACGGGTACTGCAGGTCCTCGGCCGTGAGCTCGGGGAAGATCTTGTAGCTCAGCCTCGACGCCGGCCCGACCGGGATGTTCACGTCGAAGAGCCGATTGCTGGCGTACGAGCGTCCGTCGCCCACGGCCGCACCGGCGTAGCGCAGCGAGGCGAGCCCGGTGAACCCGGCGCCCGGCTTGGCGTTGGAGCCGCGCGACGGGCCGGTGCCGGTCACGGTGACCATCGGGGTCGCCGGCGGCGTGACGTCGGTGCCGTCGCTGAGGTCCCAGTCGGCCAGCTGCACCAGCGAGTCACCGGAGTTCGCGGTGATGTTCAGCCGGTAGAACGCGTACGCGCTGGTGTTCTTGAAGGTGTAGGTGTTCGTCGCGAAGCGGCCGCCGAAGCTCTGGCCGGTCCGCTTGTCCAGGTCGGTCCACGTCTGCCCGTCGGCGGAGCCCTGGATCGCGAAGTCCTTCGGGTCCCGGCTGGCCGCGTCGTTCGCCGAGGTCAGCGAGTACTTGACGACGGTCACGGGAGCGGCGAGCCGGTAGGTGACCCAGCCGGTCGGGCTGAACGCCAGCCACTTGGTCGACGAGTCGCCGTCCTTGAGCTTGAGCGCCACCTCGTTCGGCGCGTTCTCGGCGCTGGCGGTCACCTCGGTGACCTTGTCGAGGACGCTGCCGGGCAGCCCGGTCCGGATCGAGCCGGTCAGGTTGCCCTGGATCGGCTTGCCGTTCGCGTCGAGCTCGGTGGTGCTGGCCGCGGGCTGCTGGTCCGCGGACTCGAACGAGGAGGCGAAGTCGCCGGCTTTCGGCGCGGCGTTCGCGGGGGTGGGAGCGGCGGTCAGACCGACCGGGAGAAGAAGCACGCCGGCGACGGCTGACCACCGTCGGGGCGAGCGGGAGAACTGCATGCGGACTCCAAGCGGAGGAGGTGCATAGTGGACGCCCTGCTGATCAGAGATCGCCAGCTTCAACCCGCACTGACAACGTTGTCAAGACGTTGCTCGAAATGCTGCGGAAACAATCCTTACCAATACCGGAAATAGCGGCGCCGGGCAGCGAACCGCTGCCCGGCGCCGACGGGAGTAAAGCTCAGGGAGTACTGCTGATCTCCGGCGTCGCGCTGGTCGCGACGTCCGACGGAGCAGGGGACACCGAGCCGGACGGCGACGCCGAGTTCGACGGGGACGGCGACACCGACGATGACTCCGGCTGTGGCTGCGGGCTGGACGCGCTCGGCGACGGACCGGCCAGCGGCTTGCCGGCCACCGTCGTCTGCGGGAAGTCGAACGTCCAGCCGTCGGCGATCAGCTCGGGGATCAGCGTGCGCAGCGCGTCGACGGTCTGCTTGCGCTCACCGCCGCCGTCGTGGACGAGCACCACCGCCCGCGGCGTGAGCTGCTGCTTGATCCGCGACGCGATCACGCCGGCGCCCGGCAGCAGCCAGTCGTCCGGGTCGACGACCCAGCCGAGCGGGGTGTGCCCGAGCTTCCCGCCGGCCTTCGCCGAGGGCCCGAAATCGCCGTACGGCGCGCGGAAGTACGGCACCGTGGCCCCCGGCGCCGCCGCGGCGATCGCCGCGTCCGCCGCGAGGATGTCCGCCCGGCTCTTCGCCTCCGGGACGATGCCCAGGTCGTCGTGGTGCATCGAGTGGTTGCACAGCCGGTGCCCCTCGGCGACGATCCGCCGGACCAGCTCCGGGTACCAGGTCACGTTCTCGCCGACCACGCAGAACGTGGCCTTGACGTGGTACTGCGCGAGCAGGTCCAGCACGGCCGGGGTGTCCGCGGACGGGCCGTCGTCGAAGGTCAGCGCGAGCCGCTTGCCGCTGTGCTCGGTGTGCACCACCGGCTCGTATCCGGCCGCGGCGGCGTGCAGGTTCGCCACCGTGTCCGGGCTCTTGGCCTTCGGAGCGGTCTTGCCGAAGTCGCCGGCGTCGGCCCGGCCGACGTGCGCGGGCCCGGGCAGCGGCGTGACCGGGGTGCCCCGCAGAGCACCCTCGGTGAAGTCGCGCCAGAGGTAGGACGGCATGGTGTCGCCCTCGATGGGCTTGTTCCTCGCGTCGCGCAGCGGCCCCGGTTTCGCCTTGCCGATCCAGACCACGCTGGCCAGCTCGGGGGTGTACCCGGCCATCCAGGCGTCCTGGTTGTCCATCGTGTCGCGGTACTGCTGGGTGCCGGTCTTGCCGGCCGCCGGGCGCCCCGGCACGATGCCGTGCCCCTGCACCACGCCCTGCAGGACGGTGGTGACGTCGGCGGCGATCTTCGGGTCGACCGCGGTGGTGGCGACGTCCGGGGTGGTGTACCCGGAGCCGTCCGCACCGGCCACCGACTGCACGAAGTGCCGCTGGTGGCGGACCCCGTTGCCGGCCAGCGTCGCGTAGACGCTGGCCAGGTCACCGGGGACGACCGGGTACCGCCCGAGGGAGATGTCGCCGCGTGTCTTGCCCGGCGCCGGGTCGCCCTTGACGTCAACCAGCGACTTCTGCCCGGCATAGCGATCCGGGATGCCCAGGCGTACGGCCATGTCCCGCACCTTCGCCGGCCCGATCTGCGCGGTCACCGCGTAGAACGGGGTGTTCAGCGAGTCGACCATCGCGCGCTGCAGGGTGCACTCGGGGCACTGCAGGTCATTGTGGTTGCGCAGCGGCACTCCGCGGTCCGGGAAGAGCCGGGGTGAGCTGCCGTCCCAGCGGGACCGGTACGCGATGCCCTTGGCCAGCGCCGCGGCCAGCACGATCGACTTGAACGTCGACGCCGCGGGGTGCAGGGCCGCCGCGTTGTCGAAGTAGCCGCTGCCGTGCTCGCCGCCGTAGTAGGCCCGCACCCCGCCGGTCGACGGGTCGAGCGCGACCAGGGCCGCCTGCAGCCCGGCCGGTTGACCGGTCAGCGCCTTCTTCACCGAGCCCACCGCGGACTGCTGAGCCGCCTGGTCGAGCGTGGTGACCACCTTCAGGCCCTGGGTGTGCAGCTGCTGCGAGGTGATGCCGCGGGTGCCGAGCTCCCGCTCGACCTGGTCGACGACGAGCCCGAGCGGGCCGCCGATCGCCGAGCCGGCCGGGCGGACCTTCGGGTACGTCACCGTGGCCGGGTCGATCAGGCCGGCGTCCCGGGCGGTCGCGAAGATCCAGTTCCAGCGGCGCCGGGCGGCCGTGGGGTCGTGGTCCGGGTCGTACGCCCACGGGTCCTTGATGACCGCGGCGAGCACCATGCCCTGCGCGAAGTCCAGCCGGTCCGGGGTGACCCCGAAGTACGCGTTCGCGGCGGCCGCGATCCCGTAGGCGCCCCGTCCGTAATAGATCGTGTTCAGGTACTTGGCGAGGATGTCGTCCTTGCCGTACTGCCGCTCCAGGTTGAGTGCGAGCGCCATCTCCTGGATCTTGCGGTCCACGGTGACGCGCTGGCTCAGGAAGGCGTTCCGCGCGTACTGCTGGGTGATCGTCGACGCGCCCTGACGGCTGCCGCTCACGTCGGCGACCACCGCCCGCGCCACCCCGCGGATCGACAGCCCGGCGTGGCCGTAGAAGTCGCGGTCCTCGGCGAGCAGCACGGCCTGGCGCAGGTCCGGCGAGATCGCCGACAGGGGCACGTCGTTGTGGTCGGTCGCGCCGACCCGGGCCAGGATGGTCCGGCCGTCGCGGTAGTAGAGGACCGACGCCTGTGGCTGGGGCACCGCGCCGGGCACCGGGACGGACTCGACGTAGGCCTCGGCCGCGCCGAGGCCGCCGGCCACCCAGAACGCCGACACGGCCGCTGCCGTGGCGACGATCCGGCGCCAGCGGCCGGGGCGCTTCCCGGCCGGCTGCTCCGGCTCTTCCGGCTCCTTGAGCTCTTCCGGCTCCTTGAGCTCTGCCGGCTCCTTGAGCTCTGCCGGCTCCTTGAGCTCTGCCGGCTCCTTGAGCTCTGCCGGTTCCTTGGGCTCTGCCGGTTCCTTGGGCTCTGCCGGTTCCTTGGGCTCTGCCGGCTCGTCCGGCGTTACGGCTTCCGGCGGCTCGGTCGGGTCCAGTTGCTCGGGGGATTCATCCTGCACACCCGCATAGACGTCGATGAACCGGACTATGTGGTATGTAATCCTGCGTCACCACGTGATCACGCGATTTCCGGCGTGTTGACCAGCGGTTTCCGCGGGTTGCACGCAATCACGATGATTTATGTCGCACTTCGGTCGGACTCCAGGGTGCCGCCGTTGGCGACGTCCTCCCGCTCGATCTCGTCGAAGCGGATCCGCACCGCCGCCCGCCGCGCCTTGAGGATGTCGACCGCCGCCGCAGTCACCGCCTCCGCGAACTCCCGGCGCTGATCCAGCGTGCGGCCGGACAACAGCTCCACAGTGATGTTGGGCATGACCCCTCCACGATTCCGCCTCGATTCCACTGACAGGAACATTGTCCCGGTACATAGAACACGGTCAACCCCCTTGCATGGATTATCTTCACTGTGTTCCATGTATTGACAGCGCGTTCCGTGTAACGGAACATCTGGCTACGCATCGACTCCTGTAACCCGCGTCACACCGGAGGGAGGACACATGACCACACTCGACTGGTTCGTCATCGCCGGATACTTCCTGGTGATGGTCGCTATCGGCCTGTGGGCCAAGAGCCGCGTCCACAACGTCGCCGACTTCTTCACCGCGAGGGGCATGATTCCCTGGTGGCTGTCCGGGATCTCGCACCATATGTCCGGGTACAGCGCCGTCATGTTCGTGGCCTTCGCGGCCGTCGCCTACAACTACGGCCTTGCCATGTACGTCTGGTGGGCCCTCACGATCGGCATCGGCGTCGGCATCGGCGCCTTCGTCTTCGCGGCCCGCTGGAACCGGCTGCGTTCCAAGCACGGCGTCGCCTCACCCCTGGAGTACCTGGCCAAGCGGTACAACGTGCCCACCCAGCAGGCCCTCGCCTACAGCGGCGCGCTGCTCAAGGTCGTCGACATCGCGGCCAAGTGGGTGGCGATCGCGGTGCTGCTGCGCGGCTTCGCCGGTGTGCCCATCGTCTGGGGCATCCTGCTCACCGGCGCGGTCACACTCGTCTACATCACGCTCGGCGGGCTCTGGGCCGACGTGCTGACCGACTTCGGCCAGTTCGTCATCCAGGCGGTGGCCGGCATCGCGATGTTCTTCGCGTTCCTCGGTCACCTCGGTGGCTTCTCCACCCTGTGGACCATGTGGGACGAGCTGCCACGCGGGCACGGCGATCCGTTCGCCGGGCCGTACACGCTGACGTTCTTCCTGGCCCTGCTCTTCATCAAGACCTTCGAGTACAACGGAGGCATGTGGAACCTGGCGCAGCGCTACATGGCCGCGCCGTCCGGCTCGGCGGCCAAACGCTCCGCGCTGCTCTCCAGCGGGCTGTGGCTGGTCTGGCCGCTGGTCCTGTTCCTGCCGATGTTCGCCGCGCCGCTGATCGTGCCCGGCCTGGCCAACCCCGAGCAGGCCTACGTCGAACTGGCCAAGACGCTGCTGCCGTCCGGCCTGATCGGCCTGGTCCTGGCCGGCTTCTTCTCGCACACCATGGCGATGGTCTCCTCGGACGCCAACGTGATCTCGTCGGTGATCACCCGGGACATCGCGCCGGTCCTGGTCCGTGCGATGCGCACCCTGAGCGAGCGGGCCGAGCTGACCTTCGCCCGGGTCACCACGTTCGTCTTCGTGGTGATCAGCATGGTGATCGCGATCAGCACCGAGGGCCAGGGCGTGGTCCTGAAGATCGTCGTCGACCTGGTCGCCGCGACCATGGGGCCGATCTCGATCCCGCTGATGCTGGGGCTGCTTCCCTGGTTCCGGCGCAGCGGGCCCACCGCGGCGATCGTCTCGTGGGCGGCCGGCCTCGGCGTCTGGGTCGTGGTGAAGTGGATCCTGGACGAGACCAGCCAGACCATGGTGGTCGGCGTCCCGCTGGTCACCTCGCTCGTCCTCTACGTGGCGATCGGTCTGCTCCGGCCCGAGCGCACCCCCGACCGCGACGCCATGGTCGACTCGCTCGACTCCGACCCGGCCGGCGACACCACGCCGGTAACCACCAGTTCCTGAACAGAGAGAGAGTACGGATGGACACCCGACCCGCCACGGCGCCGGATCAACTGACGAGCATGGACACCGGGCGACTGCGCGACCGTTTCCTGGTGGAGGACCTGTTCGCGCCCGGCGAGGTGCGACTGACCTACTCGCACGAGGACCGCATCGTGGTGGGCGGCGTGGCCGGCCCCGCGGAGCTGCCCTGCCCGGACGCGCTGCGCTCGGAGTTCTTCCTGCAGCGGCGCGAACTGGGCGTGGTCAACGTCGGCGGCCCGGGCGCCGTGACCGTCGACGGCGAGCGCTTCGAGCTGGCCGCCAAGGAGGTGCTCTACGTCGGGCGCGGCGCCCGGCAGGTCAGCTTCGACGGCCGGTTCTACCTCGTCTCCACGCCCGCGCACACCAGCCACCCGACGGTCAAGGCCACCCTCGACGACGCCGAGCCGGTGCGCCTGGGCTCGGCCGAGGGCTCCAACGAGCGGACCATCTACAAGTTCATCCACCTCAAGGGGATCCAGAGCTGCCAGCTCGTGCTCGGGGTCACCGTGCTGGAACCGGGCAGCATGTGGAACACGATGCCGTGCCACACCCACGAGCGGCGCACCGAGGTCTACTTCTACTTCGACCTGCCCGAGACCGATCGGGTGGTGCACCTGATGGGCCGCCCGGACGCGACCCGCAACCTGATCGTCGCGCCCGAGCAGGCGGTGATCTCGCCGTACTGGTCGGTGCACTGCGGTTTCGGCACCCGCAGCTACGCGTTCGTCTGGGCGATGGGCGGGGAGAACCAGGCGTACGACGACGTGGAGCCCGTCGCGATCGGTGACCTGCGGTGACCTCGTTCGACCTGCACGGGCGGACCGCCCTGGTCACCGGCTCGCGGAGCGGGATCGGCCGGGCGGTCGCCGTGGCACTCGCGCGCGCCGGCGCGGACCTGGTGCTCCACGGCCGTACGGCCGATCTCGATGAGGTGGACAAAGAGGTCGCGGAGGCCGGAGCCCGGACCACCCGATGGGTTTTCGACCTGTCCGACGTCGACGGCATCCCCGCGGCGGTGGCCGACCTGCCCGAGGTGGACATCCTGGTCAACAACGCGGGGATCATCCGGCGCGCGCCGGCCGCCGAGCACTCGCTCGACGACTGGCGGGCCGTGCTCGGCGTCGACCTGGACGCGGTGTTCGTGCTGAGCCGCACGATCGGCGCCGGCATGCTCGCCCGCGGCCACGGCAAGATCATCTCGATCGCGTCGATGCTGTCCTTCCAGGGCGGTCTCAACGTGCCCGGCTACACCGCCGCCAAGCACGGCGTGGCCGGGCTGACGAAAGCGCTGGCCAACGAATGGGCCGCCCACGGGGTGCAGGTCAACGCCGTCGCGCCCGGGTACGTCGAGACGGCCAACACCGAACCGCTGCGCGCCGACCCGGTCCGCGAGGCGGACATCCGCTCGCGAATCCCGGCCGGCCGCTGGGGCCGCCCGGAGGACATCGCCGGCGCTGTCGTCTTCCTCGCCTCTCCCGCCGCCGACTACGTCAACGGTCACGTGCTTGCCGTCGACGGCGGCTGGCTCACCCGATAGTGCCGTTAGGCTGGCCCGGTGGCTAGGGAAGGCAGCTCCATCGACAAGACGCTGGCGGTGCTCGAGGCACTCGCCGAGCACCACCGCGTCACCGACATCGCGGCGGCCACGGGCGTCTCCAAGTCAACCGCGCACCGCATCCTCCAAGCACTCGTGACCTGGGGTTTCGCCCGCCCCGACGGCCTCGGCAGCTACGAGCCCGGCCCACGGATCCTCACCCTCGCCGGCCGGGTCATGCAGCGCTTCGACCCGGCCCGGCAGGCGTCCGGCGCGCTGCACGCGCTGTGCGAGGCCACCGGTTTCACCACGCACTTCGCGATCCGCAGCGTCGACGAGGCGGTCTACGTCGACAAGCAGGAGGGCCGCCGGCCGTACCAGATGCCCTCCCGGATCGGCATGAGCGTCGCCCTGCACACCACCGCCATCGGCAAGGCCGTCCTGGCCGAGCTCAGCGACGCCGAGGTGCTGGCGATCTGCCGGCGCACCGGCCTGGCCCCGCGCACCCCGCGCACCCTGACCAGCGAGGAGGACCTGCTGGCGCACCTGGCCGGGGTCCGCGCCCTCGGCTACGCGATCGACGACGAGGAGAACGAGCCGGGCATCCGCTGCCTCGGCGTCGCCGTCTTCGACCACACCGGCCAGGTGCTGGGCGGCATCTCCGTCTCCACCCTGGCGATGGACATGGACCTGCCCGGCCTGCGATCCCGCGCCCCCGAGGTCATCGCCGCCGCCCGCGACGTCTCCGCCGCCCTCGGCGCCGCCACCCCCACGGCCCGCCGCTAACCCTCGACGGGTGGCGGCGGGGTGTCGTCCTTGCGGCCACGCTTCTGCAGACGCCGGTACGAGCTGGCCGACAGGTACTTCCCGGCCCGCGACGCCGACCCGTGTTCAGTCTCCCGTTCCAGGTAGTTCAGCGTCGCCGTCTCCTCGTCCAGGTCGGCTGCCAGCGAATCCGGCGCGCCGGCCCGCGCCTCGGCGATGTCCTCCCGCGCCTTGCGGATCTCCCTGAGCGCGGCCTCCGAGTCACCCTCGCCGAGCAGCCCGGACGCGCGACGTTTGGCCTGCTGCGCCCGCAGGTACACCAGCTCGGTCCGGACCACCGGATCGGGCACGCGACCGGCCGCCTGGCTCGATCATCACGGACACCTGGTCATCGGTCTCGACAGCGATCATCTCCACGTCGAGATGGGCGGTGACGTGCACGGCCCTCACTCCTTCGCACAGGGCCGCCGAGCGTAGTGAACCCTCGCCACCCGAGACCACCTTCAAGATCTTCATGTCCTACGTCCGCTGTGGTCGAGGTCCGCTGCTCCCGCGGGGACCCTTGCGGGCTTCGCAGGGCCGTGGCCGGCCCAGAACGCGAAACCCTCCAGGGCGACCTCCGTGACGGGGCACGGTCAGAGCAGCAACCCGCCCGCGACTCCCGCCCGCCGCAGCCGGGGCACGGTCGGTCCAGCAAACCCGACTCCCGCCCGCCGTAGAGCCCCGCCCGCCGGAGCCCGCGACGTAGCCGGTGGTCACGGCCGCCGCGCGCTCACCCTCCCGGCTGGTTCTCATGGGCGTTATTCGTGCCTCATAACGCCCATGAGAACCAGCCGGGAACCGCGCCGCGCGGCGCTAGCCTCGCCCGGGGCCCGGCTCGCGTCCGCCCACACACAAGACCGCGCCGCGCAGTCCCGCCCGCCGACCCCGCGCCGTCCCGCGCGCAAGCTCCACGCCGTCCCGCCCGCCGGAGCCCGCACTGTCCCGCCCACCGACCCCGCGCTGTCCCGCCCGCCGGCCGCACGCTGTCCCGGCCGCCGACCCCGCGCTGTCCCGGCCGCATCGCGCCCGCGCACCTCATAGGACACTCGCGCATTACGATGCATCGATGTCATGGTCACGAATGCGAGGGATGGCCATCGCCGTCGTCGCGGGAGTCGGCGCCACGCTGGCCTTCTCCGCCGCACCGGCCACCGCCACCGGGGTTCCGCACATCCGCAACGGGGAGACCGTGCCGGTCTACTCCTACGACAACGCCGTCCGGGAGAGCGTCTGGGTGCAGACGCCGCTGGACAACGACCACGACGGCAAGCGCGACGAGATCGCCGTCGACATCGTGCGCCCGCGTGAGGCCGCCGCGAAGCACCTGCGGGTGCCGGTCGTCATGGAGGGCTCGCCGTACTACTCGTGCTGCGGGCGCGGCAACGAGAGCGAGCTCAAGGAGTACGACGCGAACGGCATCATCACCAAGGAGCCGCTCTTCTACGACAACTACTTCGTGCCGCGCGGCTACGCGTTCGTCGCCGCCGACCTGGCCGGCACGAACCGGTCCACCGGTTGCATGGACGTCGGCGGCCGGGAGGAGGTGCTCGGCGCCAAGGCCGTGATCGACTGGCTCAACGGGCGGGCCCGCGCCCGGTACGCGGACGGCGCACCGGCCGTCGCCACGGGCTGGACCAACGGCCGTACCGGAATGATCGGGAAGTCCTGGGACGGCTCGGTCGCCAACGGTGTCGCCGCGACCGGTGTCCAGGGCCTGGAGACGATCGTCCCGATCTCGGCGATCTCCAGCTGGTACGACTACCAGCGCTACAACGGTGTCCTGCGCTCCCCGGACTACCCGGAGTTCCTGCACTCCTACGTCACCGGCCGCCCCGAGGAGGCCTGCGCGGACGTGCTGTCCGAGCTTGATCAGGGCAGTGACGACGCGACCGGGAACTACAACGCGTACTGGGCCGAGCGGAACTTCCGTCCCGACGCCCGCAAGGTCCACGCCAGCGTGCTGATCGCGCACGGCCTCAACGACACGAACGTCACCACGGATCAGTTCGCGCAGTGGTGGAGCCGTCTCGACGTACCCAAGAAGATCTGGCTCTCCCAGCAGGGACACGTCGACCCGTTCGACATCCGTCGCGGTGCTTGGGTCGACACACTGCATCAGTGGTTCGACCGCTGGCTGCAGGGGCTGCACAACGGCATCGACCGGCAACCGGCCGTGTCGATCGAGACTGCCCCCGGCACGTGGGTGAACGAGCGCACCTGGCCCGCGCCCGCCGCCCGCCCGGTCGGTGTCTCGCTCGGCGACGGCGTGCGGACGTGGACCGACAACCCTGAGCTGACCGAGGCCGCCGCGGTCGCGAACCCGAACGCGGACGTCCCCGGCCGCACCACGTTCCTCTTCGGCCCGCTGACCGGGAACGCCCGGATCTCCGGTACCCCGTCGGTGACCCTGCGTGTCAAGGTGGACAAGCCGACGACCGAGTTGACGGCCCGCCTGGTCGACTACGGAACCGGGACGCGCGTCGACTACCTGGGCGGCGGCGAGGGCATCCGCACCCTGGAGACGGAGTCCTGCTGGGGCGCCTCCACCGCGGCCGACGACGCCTGTTACCGCGACACCGCGGAACGCGTCGTGACCAGCGACCACGCGATCCTGACCCGCGGCTGGCAGGACGCCGCGCACCACGTCTCGCTGCGGTTCACCACGCCGCTGCGCCCGGACCGCTGGTACTCGGTCACCGTCCCGATGCAGGCCACCGATCAGCTCATCGCCGCCGGTCATGTGCTCGGCCTGATCCTGCAGGCCAGTGACAACGAGTACTCGTCACCGCAGTCGACGGGCGCCACGATCCAGCTCGACACCCGCCGCAGCCGGCTCACGCTCCCGATGATCGGCCACCTCCCGCCGCCGGGCACCCCGGTCGTCACGACCGCTCCGGCCCCGAGCAGCTTCGCCCCGCCCCGCTTCCACCCCGTCGTTCCCTGACCCCACCCCGGCCCGGCGCCGTGAGTCGAGGCGCCGGGCCAGATCAACCTCATTCGCGCGTACGGCATGAGCCCGCGCCCGTGGCACTCCCGCCCGCGAGGCCCGCCGTGGGTCCCGGTGGCGGCGCGCCCCGCCCTTCCGGCTGGTTCTCATGGGCGTTATTCGTCCCTCATAACGCCCATGAGAACCAGCCGGGACCGTGAGCGCGCCACGGCCCGGACCACCGTCCACGTCGCGCCGGAGCGCCACTCGCGAGCCCGGCCCACTCCAGCCGCACGTGCGCCGGGCGGCTCGTGGGCGTGGGCTCACGGCGTACGCGCGGAAGGGGGTTGATCTAGGCCGGACGGGTCGTGCTGCCCCGGACCACCAGGCGCGGCGTCTCGGTGCGGATGCTCGTCCGCGAGCGGGGATCCGCGATCGCCGCCAGCAGGCTGGTCGCGACCTGGGCGCCGAGGGCGTACGTGTCGCGGGAGAGACACGTCAGCGCGGGGTGCACGATCCGGGTCAGGACGGAGTCGTCGAAGGACACTATGGAGAGCCGGCGCGGCACCTCGATGCCCAGCTCCAGCGCGACGCCGAGCCCGGCCGCGGCCATCAGGTCGCTGTCGTAGATGATCGCGGTGGGCCGTTCGGCGCGGGACAGCAGGGTCCGGGTCGCGGCGGCGCCCTGCGCGTCGCTGAAGTCGGTCGGCACGGACTCGGCGGTGAGCCCGCGGGCCACGGCCTGCTCGCGCAGCGCGGACGTGCGGCGGGCGGTGTGCTGGTAGACGGGCGGCCCGGCGACGTGCGCGATCCGCCGGTGGTCCAGGGCGGCCAGGTAGTCGACGATCGTGGTCATGGCCTCGGCGTCGTCGGCCCACACGCTGGGCAGTTGACCGTCCTCGCCGGGCAGGCCGAGGGTGACGGCGGGCAGGCCGAGCTCGCGGACCACGGCGAGGCGCGGGTCGTCGAGTTGCAGGTCGACGAGGACGAGGCCGTCGACGCGGTGCTCGGCGGCCCAGTGCCGGTAGAGGTCGATCTCGGCGGCGGTGTCCCGGACGAGTTGCATCTGCACCGCTGACGAGCCGGCCGACAGGACGTCCTGCATGCCGTACAGGATCTGGGTGTAGAACTGCTCGGAGCCGAGGGTGCGCGGGTCGCGGGCGAGGACGAGACCGACGACGCCGGCCTGCGCGCCGCCGAGCGCCCGGGCGGCCCGGTGCGGCCGCCAGTTCATCTCGCGGGCGACCTCGATGATCCGCGCGCGGGTCTGCTCGCTGACGCCGGGGCGGCCGTTGAGCGCGAACGAGACGGCGCCCGGCGACACCCCGACGCGTTTGGCGATGTCCGCGATGGTCGGCCTGTTTCCCACGGCGGCACCCTACCTCCACTATAGCGTTTTAGCCAGCGAAACAGCCGATGAACAACCTCCGCTACGACCGTTGACTATAGCGCTTTAGTTCTCCACGATGATGTTTCGCCGACGTTTCCTGTTCGACGACGACCGATGCACAGGAGCCTCACCATGCGAATCAGACTTGCCGCCGCCGTGACAGCGCTCGCCCTGAGCCTGACCGCCTGCGGCAGCGGTTCCTCCGACAGCGCCGACAGTGACAAGATCACCGGCACGATCACGCTGCAGACCTGGGCGCTGACCCCGAAGTTCACCGACTACCTCAACGAGGTCATCGCCGGATTCACCGCGAAGTACCCCGGCACCGGCGTCAAGCTGCTCGACCAGCCCGGCGACGGTTACTCCGAGAAGGTCCTCGCGCAGGCGAGCTCGAACACGCTGCCCGACGTGATCAACCTGCCGCCCGACTTCGCCCTCCCCCTCGCCAAGCAGAAACTGCTGGTGGACGTGAGCAAGGGCGACGACCTGAGCAAGACGTACGTGCAGGGCGGCGTCGACGCGTACAAGTTCACCGGGGTCGACGGCGTCTACGGCTACCCGTGGTACCTCAACACCGACCTCGACTACTGGAACGTCAAGCAGTTCTCCGACTGCGGGCTGGACGCGAACACCCCGCCGGCCACCACGCAGGAGCTGTTCACGCAGGCCGCGGCCATGAAGGCGAAGTGCCCGGACAACTTCCTGATGAGCCGCAAGCCGGACGTCTCGGACTTCGTCCGGGCGGGCATCAAGATCACCAGCGATGACGGCAAGCAGTTCGTGTTCAACACCGACCAGGCCGCCGCGCTGGTCGACCAGTACCGCGACGCGTACGCCAAGGGCTACCTGCCGCCGAGCGTGCTGAACAGCGACTACCAGGGCAACTCGAAGCTGTTCACGCAGGGCAAGGTCGCCTGGACCACCGGCGGCGCGACCGGCCTGGCGGACTTCGAGCGCGACAACCCGAGCCTCAAGGGCCAGGTCACGGTCAGCAAGGCGCTCGACACCCCGCCGCTCTACGTGCAGGGCGTCAGCGTCTCGGCGAAGAGCAAGTACCCGGCGACCGCGAAGGCGTTCGCCCAGTGGATCACCAACGCCGACAACCAGAACAAGTTCGGCCACCTCGTGAACGTGTTCCCGTCCACGATCTCGTCCGCGTCCGACAGCTACTTCGGCTCCGACGACGGCACGCCGGCGGGCAAGGCCCGGGCACTCGCCTTCGGCGAGCTCAAGGATGCCAAGAACCTCATCCCGTACGAGGTGAACGCCGACATGCAGAAGCTCCTGGACCAGCAGATCGCGCTGGCGGTGAAGGGCGACGAGCCGAGCAGGAAGGCGCTCGACGACGCGGTCGCCAAGATGAACCAGATGCTGAGCCGCCAGTAGGAAGCCGGTGGCGGCCGGAGGCCCCCCCGTGTTCACTTCCGGCCGCCACCCCTTGTCAGGAGAACCTGTGAAGACCCAACGATGGTTCACGCCGTGGGTGCTCACCATCCCGGCCCTGGCCTGGCTGCTGGTGTTCAGCGTCTGGCCCTCGATCAACACGCTGCGGCTGTCGTTCACCGACGCGCGGCCGCTCGGCGGCGACTACGACGTCGTCGGGCTGCGGAACTACACGGACATGCTGCACGACGGCGATGTCCGGACCGCCCTGCTCAACAGCGTGATCTACATGGCGATCTGCCTGCCGCTGCTGACGATCCTGCCCCTGCTGCTCGCGGTGCTCGTCGAGAAGAAGCTGCCGGGCATCGCGTTCTTCCGGACCGCCTTCTACGTCCCCGTCATCGCCAGCGCGGTGGTGGTCGGCCTGATGTGGACCTGGTTGCTCGATGACCGCGGCCTGATCAACAACCTGGCCCGGGCGTTGCACGTCGTCGCGCAGCCGGTGCCGTTTCTGACCGACCGCTGGCTGGTGCTGATCAGCGCGATCAGCCTGACCGTCTGGAAGGGGCTGGGCTACTACATGATCGTCTACCTGGCCGCGCTCGGGAACGTGCGCAAGGACCTGCACGAGGCGGCCGCGATCGACGGCGCCGGGCGGGTGCGCCGGTTCCTCACGGTCACGGTCCCCGGCGTACGGGGAACGATGTTCCTGGTCTCGATCCTGGTGAGTGTCGCGGCGCTGCGCGTCTTCTCCGAGCTCTACATCCTCACCGGCGGCAAGGGCGGCCCGGGTGGCAAGGACCAGTCGCTGGTCATGCTGATCCAGCAGTACGCGGGCGGCTTCTACGGCAACTTCGGCTACGCATCCGCGCTGAGCGTGCTGCTGTTCGTGGTCACGCTCGTCCCGATGATCGTGCTGGCCCGGCTGAACAACCGGAGCGAGCGATGAAGACGCTGCGCTACTTCCTGCTGGCGTTCGTCCTGATCATCACGGTCGGCCCGTTCGTGTGGCAGCTGTCCACCTCGCTCAAGGGCGCCGGCGAGGACATCTACACCCAGACGCCCAGTTTCATCCCGCACCAGCCGACCCTGAACAACTACGCGAAGGTCGCCGACGCGATCCCGGTCTGGCGCTACATCGGCAACTCGCTGGTCGTCGCCGCGCTGACGGTCGGCGGCAACATCGTGTTCGCGACGATGGCCGGCTACGCGATCGCCCGCCTCAAGTTCCGCGGCCGCAGCGTGGTGCTCGGGCTCTTCCTGTCCACGCTGGTGCTGCCCGGCGAGGTGACGATCGTCTCGCAGTACGTCACGGTCCGCGACTTCGGCCTCGCCGACACCCTGCTCGGGGTCGCCCTGCCGGGGATGGTCGCCGCGCTCAACGTGCTCCTGATGTACAACGCGTTCCGCGCGCTGCCGCAGGAGATCGACGAGGCCGCGATCGTAGACGGCGCCACCGTCCCGCAACGGCTGCTGCGCGTCTCGCTGCCGGCCGTCCGCGGCACCCTCGCGGTCGTCGCGATCTTCGCGTTCATCCAGGCCTGGGACGACTTCCTGTGGCCGCTGATCGTGCTGACCTCACCGGAGCAGTACACGCTGACGGTCGGCCTGCAATACCTCTCCGGCACGTTCACGCAGGATCAGCGCCTGATCGCGGCCGGCACGATGATCGCCTTCATCCCGATCGCGATCCTGTTCAGCGCACTACAACGCTACTTCTTCAAGGGTGTCGAGGAAGGCGGCGTGAAAGGGTGAACCGTTCCATGAGATTCGGCGTCAACTACACCCCGTCGGCCGGGTGGTTCCACTCCTGGCTCGACTTCGACCCGGCCGCCGTCCGGCAGGACCTGGAAGCGATCGCCGGGCTCGGCGTCGACCACATCCGGCTGATGCCGCTCTGGCCGCACGTGCAGCCGAACCGTGGCCTGATCCGCCCGCGCGCCCTCGCCGACGTGGTCACGGTCGTGGACCTCGCGGCGGACTGCGGGCTCGACGTCAACGTCGACGGGTTGCAGGGCCACCTGTCCAGCTTCGACTTCGTACCGGCGTGGCTGTCGTCGTGGCACCGGCGGAACATGTTCACCGACCCGGACGTGGTCGCCTCGACAGCGGACTACCTGGCGGCGCTCGCGGGCGCGGTCGCCGACCGGCCGAACCTGCTCGGCGTGACGCTGGGCAACGAGGTGAACCAGTTCGCCGCGGCGCCGCACCCGTTCCCGCACCCGGTCACCGAGGAGGGCGCCGGGCACTGGCTGGCCCGCCTGACCGCCGCCGTGCGCGCCGAGGTGCGGCCGTCGACGCTGGTCACGCACGCCATGTACGACGCCGCCTGGTACGACGACACCCAGCCGTTCGGTCCCGCCCACGCGGTCGCGCACGGGGACCAGACGATCGTGCACTCCTGGGTGTTCAACGGCGCCGCTCAGGCGTACGGCGGTCTCGGCGCCGGCTCGGTCCGCCACGCCGAGTACCTGTGCCGGCTCGCCGCGGCCTGGCACACCGACGCGACGCGCCCGGTCTGGTTGCAGGAGGTCGGCGCGCCCACCAACGTGGTTCGTGAGCCGGACGCCGCGGACTTCCTGGAGGCCACCCTGCGCCACGTCGCCCGCATCCCCGAGCTGTCCGGCATCACCTGGTGGTGCTCGCACGACGTCTCCCGGGACCTGCTCGACTTCCCCGAGCTGGAGTACGACCTGGGCCTGATCACCAGCACCGGCAAGGTCAAGCCGACCGGCGTCCGGTTCGCCGAGACCATCGCCGCCCTGCGCTCGCCGGTCGCCGAGGAACAACCCGTCGGGCTGGTGCTCGACGACACCGTGCCCGGTCACCGCGCGTCCTGCGGGCCGGCCCGGGAGTTCTACCGCACCTGGCTCCACCTGGCCGGTGACGGCCCCGGCCCCGGCCCGCAGATCGTCCTCAAATCGCGGGAGCACGACACCGCCCTGCTCGCCGCGCGCGGCATCCGTGTCCTGAAGGAGAGCCACTGACATGCACGACGACATCCCGCTCACCGTCGGGCGCGCGACCCGTGTCCTCACCGAGCGCATCCGCCCGGCGATCCACACCGACGCCGTACCGCTGGAAGTCGGCTGGCATTCCCTGCCGGGCGAACCGATTCCGCCGGCCGAGGGGCTGGCTCTGTCCTTCGAGCCCTACACCGTCGGCACACCGTGGGGGCCGGCGTGGAACACCACCTGGTTCCGGCTGCGCGGCCAGGTGCCGGCCGAGTGGGCGGGCAAGCGGGCCGAGATCCTGGTCGACCTCGGGTTCGACATCAACATGCCGGGCTTCCAGTGCGAGGCGCTGGTCTACCGCGCCGACGGCACTCCGGTGAAGTCGATCAACCCGCGGAATCAGTGGATCCCGGTGACGACGACCGGAATCGATCTCTACCTCGAGGCGGCCGCGAACCCGGTCCTGCTCGACTACCACCCCTTCCTGCCGACCCAGGAGGGCGACGTGCGGACGTCGTCGAAGCGGCCGCTCTACACGACCCGGCGGATGGACCTCGTGCTCTTCGACGAGCAGGTCTACGAATTGTCGCTGGACATCGACGTACTGCTGGAACTGCAGTCTGTTCTTCCGGTTTCCTCGCCGCGGCGGATGCGCATCCTGCAGGCGCTCGACGACGCCCTCGACGCCCTGGACCTGCAGGACATCTCCGGCACCGCGCGCGACGCCCGGGCCCGGCTCGAGGACGTCCTCGACGCGCCGGCCGAGCACAGCGCGCACCACGTGTCCGCGATCGGTCACGCGCACATCGACTCGGCCTGGCTCTGGCCGGTCCGCGAGACCATCCGCAAGGTGGCTCGCACGGCGGCCGGCATGACGGAGCTGATGGAGATCGACCCCGATTTCCGGTACGGCATGTCCAGCGCCCAGCAGTACGCGTGGCTCAAGGAGCACCGGCCGGAGGTGTGGGACCGCGTCCGCGAAGCGGTGAAGGACGGCCGGTTCATCCCGCTCGGCGGCATGTGGGTGGAGTCCGACACGGTCATGCCGACCGGCGAGGCGCTGGTCCGCCAGTTCACGTACGGGCAGCGGTTCTTCCGCGAGGAGTTCGGCGTGGAGAGCCAGGGGGTGTGGCTGCCGGACAGCTTCGGCTACTCCCCCGGGCTGCCGCAGCTCATCCGCCGGGCCGGGTTCGAGTGGTTCTTCACGCAGAAGATCTCGTGGAACCAGGTGAACAAGTTCCCGCACCACACCTTCCTGTGGGAGGGCATCGACGGGTCGCGGATCTTCACGCACTTCCCGCCGATGGACACGTACAACTCGCAGCTCTCCGGGGCCGAGCTCGCCAAGGCCACCAACCAGTTCCGGGAGAGCCGGGTCGCGTCGCACTCGCTGGCACCGGTCGGCTGGGGTGACGGCGGCGGCGGGACCACGCGCGAGATGACCGGCCGGGCGGCCCGCCTGCGCAACCTCGAGGGCAGCGCGACCGTCGCATGGGAACACCCGAACGACTTCTTCGCCAACGCGCGTGCCGAGATGCCGCACCCGCCCGTGTGGGTCGGCGAGCTCTACCTCGAACTGCACCGCGCCACGCTGACCAGCCAGCACCGGACCAAGCAGGGCAACCGGCGCAGCGAGCACCTACTGATCGAGGCGGAGCTGTGGGCGGCGACCGCGGCCGTGCGGGCGGGCGTCCCCTACCCGTACGAGGAGATCGACCGGCTCTGGAAGCAGGTGCTGCTGCACCAGTTCCACGACATCCTGCCCGGGACGTCGATCGCGTGGGTGCACCGGGAGGCGGTGGCGGCTTACGCCTCCATCCAGTCGGCTGCTTCCGCCCTGATCGACACCGCGCGGACGGCCCTGGTGGGCGACGGAACCGCTGTGGTGACGCTGAACCCGGCGCCGTTCGCACGTGACGGTGTTGCGGCTCTCGGCGGTGGCGTCGCGTCTTCCGCCCGCGCCGAGTCCTCCATCTCCGGAAACGTCATCTCGAACGGGATCGTGTCGGTGACGATCTCGGACGAGGGGCTGATCACCTCGGCGGTCGATCTCGCCACCGGGCGTGAGGCGCTCGCCGGCGAGGCCAACCTCCTGCAACTGCACCAGGACTTCCCGAACATGTGGGACGCGTGGGACGTCGACCGCTTCTACCGCAACCGCGTCACGGACCTGCGTGCGGTCGAGTCGATCACCTTCACGGACGATGCGGTCACGATCGTGCGGGCGTTCTCGAAGTCGCGCGTCACCCAGACGCTCACCCTGGAACCCGGCAGCCGCGTGCTCCGCATCGACCAGGAGACCGACTGGCACGAGACGGAGAAGTTCCTCAAAGTCACCTTCCCCTTCGACGTACGGGCGGAGCAGGTTGCCGCCGAGACCCAGTTCGGCTACCAGAAGCGGGTCACCCACACGAACACCAGCTGGGAGGCGGCCAAGTTCGAGGCGTCCATGCACCGGTTCGTCCTCGTCGAGGAGCCCGGCTTCGGCGCCGCCCTGGTCACCGATTCGACGTACGGCTACGACGTCACCCGCGACTCCTCCGAGGAGCACGGCGTCACGACGACGGTCCGGCTGTCCCTGCTGCGAGCCCCGCGCTTCCCCGACCCGGAGACCGACCAGGGTCACCAGACCTGCTCGTACGGCCTGGTGATCGGCGCTTCCGTCGCCGACGCCACCGAGGCCGGCATCGCCATGAACCTCCCGGCCCGGGTGGTCACCGGCGCGCACGGCTTCGACCCGCTGGTCTCCCTCACCGGCGAAGGCCTGCTGATCTCCTCGGTGAAGCTGGCCGACGACCGCTCCGGCGACGTGATCGTCCGCCTCTACGAGTCCCTGGGGCGTCGCGCCTCCGGCACGCTCCACCTGCACACCGACTTCTCGTCGGCTCGCACGGCTTCGCTTCTGGAACGCCCTGAGGGCTCCCCCTTGCTCCTCACCGATGCCACCATCCCGCTGACCCTGACCCCCTTCGAGGTCCGCACCCTCCGCCTCACCCGCTGAACTGAGTGTTCCGGCGGGTCACCACCCGCCGGACCACACCTCACCGCACTGCGTCCGGGCTGTCAGCATCACTGACAAGCTCGGAGAGATCATTTCGGGAGTAGGAGGAGAACACCTGCCCGATCTGACCGATCAGATAGCCACGCTGTTCCTCATTCAGCCCACTGATGAAATCGCCGACGAGTCCGGCGATCCGGGCCGAGACGCTCGCCTCCGGGCTGGCGGCGAATGACGCGGCAATCTTGTCGAAGGGTGCCGGGTTGAAGTCACCCGGCCTATCGAGGTGGTTCTTCAGCCAATAGCTGCGAGCCACCTCCGGCCGGGAGAAGACATGTTCCCGGAGGAACCTGAGCTCCTCAAGATCAGTTTCCCAGCGCAGGCGTTCAACGGCAGCTCGCCGCCGGATGGCCTGCATCTCGGCATAGGTGTTCAGCACGTCGGGGTCGACCTGGACCGCAGCTTCCGCACTGATGATCCTGGTGTCAGCGTCGATCCTACGGACCCATTGCTGGCAGAGCTGAAGATTCAGCACCGCGTCAAGGTACTCGGAGTCCGTGACGCGAAGACGCGAAGAACGATCAACGGCCCACTGATGCAGGTCCCTTTTGGCTGCGAGGAAGGTTTGTTCTTGACCTTGCCAGCGCAGCACGAAAGAGGCCGAGAACGGAAGACCGCGGTCTCTGCTGGACAGTTCGGTGCTGAAGCGGCCCTCCCGAACAGGCTGGGCCGTTACCACCTGCGCATCCTCCCCGCTACCAGGATCGTCCCAACCGGGAAACCACCGCTGATACCAGCGGTTCTCCGCTGCGGTCATCAGGCGGCCGCTCGCGGCTCGGGGCGATGCGGACCCGTCAGCGGATTCGCGTTGAAAAGCTCCTCAGCCAGCCAGGAGCGGAAATCGCGTGCTCGTGGGTCCTCGTCGTCATGGAGAGTCGGCCGCCACTCGTACAAGAGCTGATTCATCGTGACGTAGCGGGCGCTGATCCCGTGTCGCCCAGGTGTCCTTCCACCATGTATCAACAGGTGCGCCATCAGGTTGCGGTAGTCCTGCCGCTCTGCCGCCAGGTCAAGCCAGCGTTTGAGTGCCTGCCGGATCTCCTGGTCCGGCCCGTCCGGCGGGGCAAAGATCTCACCGAACATCTGGACGAGCTCGGCACGCAATGCGTCGTCGGCGGCCAGCTCCTCGAACACAGCCCGAATGCCAGAGACAGTGACCGTGATAGAAGCCAGAGCCCGTAGACCGACAACACGACGCGGAGTGTCCTCGTTTGCCCATTCCACGACCTGCTTCAGGACCGCTCTCCGGTGCATCGGCCGATCCCACAACGACGCGGCCGCGGCAACCACGTCGTCATCCACGATTCCCCGGATGGCCAGCCGGTTCAACCGGGTGAACGCCGCCCGCGGATAGGCGTCCGCGAACGGGCCCGCACAGACCACGGCAACCGCGCTGAGCACCCAGGAATCCCTGGACGCATCAGTCCATCTGAGGAGCCGCCTCCGTATGAGAGGGCCGGCTTCTGGGCTGAGCGCCAGATCCGTGATGAGCTCCGAGACCAATGGCCGAAGCGACACATAACGCCACCATGAGTGCACCAGGATCCGAAGCTCGGGGATGTCCGGCCGGGGTATCGAGAGATGGATCGCGTACATGGATTTGGCGACCTGGTTCGCGATCGGCTGATGCGGTGCGCCCTTGTGCAAGGGCAGAGCCGCGGCCCACTTCCACATCTGTCGCACGAACTCCGCCGACTGGTCACCGTGCACGAACCGAAGCACGGAGGCTCCGAATGCGGCCCTGGTGAACCGGATACGCCAGTGATCATCCACTCGCGCATGGACCGCTTTGGCCAATTGCCGGATTCCGGGCCCGCTGATCCCGCCCTGGAGCTCGCCCGAGATTTTCAGCTCCTCGCCGAGTCGCTCGGCGTAGTGAAGAACCTCGCCGGCCTCTTGCCCGTCGAGGAAGGCCAGGCTGATCAGGAACAGTCTGGCCCGGACATCGGTATGCAGCTCGAACCAGTCCGCCAACTCTTTGTCCCAGTTCTGGTACGCGCGCACAGCCATCTCTACGATCGCCGGCACCGGATCGGCCACATTCAGCGCCAGGATCTCCTCCGCCGCAGCCAGCGCCCGCCAAGAGAACCTCACCACCTGTCCAGGCGACGCCTCGTGCAGCACGTCGATGATCTGTTGATCGCCCAGGAGGCGCTCCACATCCCATCGCTCATGCTGGTCCCTGAACAACTCCTTCAACAACGCGATGGGGTTAGGTCTCTCAACCTCAACCGCGGCGAACCCTGGCAAGCCCTCGATCGCTCGCCAGGTGTACCACTCGACCAGCATCACCAGCCGTGCATCCCGCCGGTCGATCTCGGACCGGTACGCGGCCAGTTGCTCCGGCAGGCGGCCATGTCGTTCAGCCCCAGGCGGAACCATGACCAGAAAGGCGGCAGGCTCATCCGCCTCCGGCCAATCAAGTTCTCCGACCGGCAGGAGCCGCTTTTCGTCGTCGTCGACCGGGAGTTTGCGTATCTGCCGACCGGTGCGGCCGAGAAGCGCAACTGCGGCCGTCTCCCCGCCGGAGTCGGCGGAGGTCACCAGGAGCAGGCAGCGCTGCTGATTGAGCAACGAGGCCGCGGCGCTGCTGGTCATTGGCTCTTTGATCCCCACACGCCGAAAGTCACGCTCGACGAATGTGTCCATCACGCGCTGGACGTCCTCCGCAGGGAGCTCCAACGATTCCCGATATCGCTGGGCCCAGTAGTTGTACTGGATCATTTGCCCCACGCTGCCTGCGACCTGCCCTCGATTTCTCAGGACAGAAAGCGGGGCCGGAGGATCTGAGATCTCGTCGAGCCGCTCGTCCGCCCCGGTGTCAGCGTCGGTGTCGGTCTCGCTCTCGTCGGCCGCGTTCCCCGCCGCCGGCAGCTTCTCCTCTCGCTCGGGCATGTCGGTCATCGGGTGCTCCCGGGATTCTGAGTCATCGTCTCGACTGTGGTGGCGACCTGGCCCCAGTTCCGTCTGACCTGAGGACCTTCCACACTCGCCGTCGGGTGCCCCTCAGCCGTCGGCTCCGTGACCGGATCCGGGTCCGGGTCCGGTGCCAAGGAGGCAGTGCCGAGCAGGTTGCCGGAGATCTCCGGGACGTAGAGCCAGGCACGCTGGGCGAAGTTCTTCCCGTCGACGGTGGCCGGCACCTCGATGCAACGGTCCGGGTGAAGCTCGCTGTAGCCGGCGACCACCACGTCCTGATAGACCCGGTCACTGAAGATGAAGGCGGCATGGGTCACCTGCTCGCTGGCCGCAGCCAGAATGGCCTTGACCGGTTTCGAGTCGAGCAGCCGATGGGTGTCGTTGCGCACGGTTCCGTTACCGGTCCAGTGCGGGTCCTCGGGATCGGCGGGCAGCGGCCCGACATTGACGCTGACTCGCAGGCGAATTCGCGGCTGGCCGACCCGGATCGTGCGGTTGTGCTCGGCGAGACGCTCCTGCAAGAGTCTGGCGAAGGGATATGCCAGATGGGGCAGTACCCGCGGCGGCAGCCCGACGGCGAATCCGTCTCCGGTCGGGCCGAGAAATGCCGGGCGGCTCCACTCGGCTTGCAATCCGGTCCGGGCGAGAGCGTCTCCGACGAGGTCCAGGATGGTACTGCTCATGGGCTGGTGCGAGATGCTGGGCTGGGCGGTGAAGTCCTTGGCGTCTACGGCCAGGATCGCCCGGTACGGCGGCAGGTCGACAGTCTGCGCGAACGGATCCACGACATTCCCTCCTGTGGATGGCTGGACATCCGTCAGCGTCCGGCCCGGGCCACCGAAGGTCTGCACATTTCTGGGCGCTCGCGATGTGACAGAGACGTCAGTCCACTCTCGGCTCGTCGGCCAGGCGGGCAAGGCGTTCGAGGTCGACGACCTCGGTCTCGCGCCGACGGGTCACCACGATGCCTTGGGCCCGAAGGGCAGCGAGCTCGGCCACGACAGCGTTCCGGGAGGCGCCGATGAGCTCGGCCAATTCCCGCTGCGGAAGCCTGATCGGCAGACGGCCCGAGGCACGGCTGCCCTCTCGGTTGAGGCGCATCAGCGTCCGGGCCAGACGTTGCCGAACGGGAAGAACGGCCATCTCGGTCCGCTGCCGGTCGGACTCCCTGAGCCGTCCTACGGTGTAGGCCGCGAAGCCGGCCGCCATCGCTGGGCGGGCGAGGAAACGACGAAACTGCTCACCGCTCAGCCAGTAGGTGATGACCTCGGTCAAGGCGGTGACCGTGGCTGAGCGAGGGCGCCGATCGACAGCGGACATGTCGCCGACCACGTCTCCCGCCGCGCGCAGTGTCAGCAGCGCCTGACTACCGTCAACTTCGCAACGGGTCGCCTTCACGCAGCCCGCGACGATGACATGGACATGCTCGGTCGGATCGCCCTGCCGTAGAAGCACCGAACTCGGCTGGAACTGCACTGAGATCCCGGCGGCACAGATACTGCGCCACTCTCGCTCCGGCACGTAGGCGAAGAGACCGACGCGAGGATGGATCGACAAGTCAGAGTAGCCACGCACATGCAGAGCGTAATAATCAGCGGCGAAATCTAGAACGGGCTCATCTGGTCCAGAACCTTTGCCGCGACCGCGACGATCTCCTCGACCCCGGGAAGGTCGCGCGTGACCTCTTCCGGTGTGATCACCGGAGATGCAGCGGAGGGGTACTCCAACTGATTGCGGCGTCGGCGCATGCGGTCGAAGGGGCGAAGAACAGCACCGAGCGGCGGGTCGAGCTGGGCCGCGACAGCCTCGCGCACCGCGATGTGGCCGCCCCGGCTGGTGGCCCGCAAGCCCTGATTCCCCAGAACCGCGGCCAACGCCTTGCGGGCCGCGTCGTAGAGCAACTGATAACCGCCGGCCGGATCGCCAAAGGCGATCGCCTCAGCCGAGGCGAGGTGGCGGCGAGCTTGCGCGAGCAGCAGATCGGCATGTTCCCGACTGGCCGGGACCCGCTCCAACTCACCTCGGGCGACCATGCCGTCGACGAACTCACGGCCCTGCTGCCACCTCATCACCGTCTCCAATGGTGTAGAGCGGACGGGACCGCACCGATCCCAGGAAGGGATCTTCGCCGGAGGATCGCCAGGCGTCGACGGACACCCGGTGCGCATTGACCTCGCGGCCCAGTCGACGCTCCGCCACACGGGCGCGGTCGGCCAGATCGTCCTCGTCCACGTCTCCGACCACGAGCACGTCGACGTCCCGCGGCGGCGGGCCGGGCTCACCGGCATAGCGAGCGGCCCAGGACCCGTAGATGTACGCCTCCTCGACCCCGTCCAGCGAGCGAAGCACGTCGCCGAGCACCGCCGCGGGGCCGTAGGTCAGCGCGAGCAGTTCGGTGAGCGGGCGGGCCAGCCGATGGTCGGTGGCGGCCCGCAGGAGGCGGAGGTTGCCCCGTCGCGTCTCGATGAGCAGGCCGACTTTCGCGAGATGCCCGGCTTCCCTGCTGACGGTGGAAGTCGAGACACGCAAGATCTCAGCAAGTTCGGTCACCGAGTAGTCCGTCTCGGGATGTAGATACAGCCAGGCCAGCAGCTCGCCCAGAAACGGCGAACGCAGAAGCGGCAGCAGCTGCGACCGAGGTCGTTGCATAACCTGCACGATACCTTGCAGGTTATGCAAAAAGCCAGGTAAGGACGGGTTGCGCACCTCGCTGACTGGGCGGGGAGGTGCGCGGCTCACGATCAGAAGAGTTTGGCGGCGGTGATGGCGGTCTGGATCACTCCGTAGCCGAGGAGGATGGCTACCAGGAGCCAGGAAACGGCCAGGCGGGCGTTCATGCCGCGGCCTCCTTCTCGAAGGCGGTCTCCGTGGTGGCCGGCTCGTGCAAGGACGGGGGGACCGGGCGGATCAGCAGGTTGGCGAGGAAGCCGACGGCCAGGACGCCGACCATGGTGAGCAGGGCGGGCTGGTAGGCCGACGAGGTCAGCGTGCCGGGTTTGCCCTCGGCGTCGAGGAAGCCGTTGACGATCAGCGGGCCTGCGACGCCGGCCGCTGACCAGGCGGTGAGCAGGCGGCCGTGGATCGCGCCGACCTGGTAGGTGCCGAACAGGTCGCGCAGGTAGGCCGGGACGGTGGCGAAGCCGCCGCCGTAGAACGACAGGATCACGCCGGCGAGCAGGACGAAGAGCGGGATCGCGGAGTCGCCGATCGTGGCCAGGAGCAGGTACATGACCATGCCGACACCCAGGTACAGCATGTAGACGGGCTTGCGGCCGATCAGGTCGGACGTCGACGACCAGGCGAATCGGCCGGCCATGTTGAACAGGGACAGGACGCCGACGAATCCGCCCGCGGCGGCGACCGCGACAGCGGACTTGCCGTCGACGCGGAAGAAGTCCTGGATCATCGGGCTGGCCTGTTCGAGGATGCCGATGCCGGCCGTCACGTTGCAGAAGAGCACGATCCAGAGCAGCCAGAACGAGCGGGACCTGATCGCGTTGGCGGCCGACACCTGGGCGGTGGTGACCAGCGGCTTGGCCTTCACCGCCGCCGGGTCCCAGCCGGCCGGGCGCCAGCCGGGCGCGGGCACGCGGATGTTGGCGACGCCGAACATCATGATCAGGAAGTACCCGATACCGAGCGTGAGGAAGAGCAGGACCAGGGCGTGACCGTCCGCGACGGAGGTGGACACGGTGGGGTCGTAGCCGGAGTCGTAGTACGACAGCAGTTGCCGCGATGCCGGGCTGGCGATCAGTGCGCCGCCGCCGAACCCCATGATCGCCAGGCCGGTGGCCAGGCCGGGACGGTCCGGGAACCATTTGATCAGCGTGGAGACCGGCGAGATGTAGCCGATGCCGAGCCCGATGCCGCCGAGCACGCCGTACCCGAGATAGACGAGCCACAGCTGGCCGGTGCCGATGCCGAGCGCGCTGACCAGGAAGCCGGCGGCCCAGAAGCAGGCGGAGACGAACATGGCCTTGCGCGGGCCGTTGCGTTCCACCCAGGTGCCGCCGATCGCGGCGGAGAGTCCCAGCATGACGATCGCGATGCTGAAGATGACGCCGATCGCGGTCTGGCTGGCGTCGAAGTGGGCGATGAACGAGTTCTTGTAGACGCTGGTGGCGTAGACCTGGCCGATGCAGAGGTGCACGGCGAGCGCCGCCGGTGGGATCAACCACCGGCTGTAACCCTCAGGTGCGACGGTGTGTTTGTGATCGAGCGCAGATAACAGGGACATTGTTGACGCCTCCCCTCAGGCGCCCATCATCGAACGGGTTCGATCCGGCTGCAACTTTCCACACGTCAAACGTCAGGAGCCCGATCAAATTCGGTCCACTGTACGGGCGTGAGTGGCCAAAACCACACCTGTGAATATCTACCGGTCCGTGGGGTGGCGCGGGGCGGCGATACGCAGGTCGGCCTCGATGGCCGCGGTGGCGGCGAGCAGCGGTGGGAGCAGGCGCTCCCGGATGGTGCCGACGGTCGCGCGGGCCGCGTGGACGGAGATGTTGAGCGCGCCGGCGGCTGCCCCGGAACGGTCGCGGATCGGGGCGGCGATCGCCCGCAGACCCTCCTCCAGCTCCTGATCGACGATCGAGTGCCCGTCCTCGCGTACGCGCAGAAGCTCCTCCCTGAGGGCACCGGGTGAGCAGATCGTCCGGTCGGTGAGCGGCTCGAGCTTGGCGCGGTCCAGGTAAGCGTCGAGGTAAGGTGCCGGCAGGGCGGCCAGCAGGACGCGGCCCATCGACGTCGCGTACGCGGGAAATCGGGTTCCGACGTTGATCGAGACGCGCATGATCCGGCTGGTCGGCACGCGACTGACGTAGACGATGTCATCGCCGTCCAGAACGGACAGGGAGCACGACTCGCGGACCTCGCCGACCAGGCGTTCCATGTGCGGCTCGGCCACCTCGGGCAGGGTCAGGCCACCGAGGAAGGCGTAGCCCAGCTCGAGCACGCGAGGGGTCAGCGAGAAGAGTCGGCCGTCGGTGCGCACATAGCCGAGATCGGTCAGGGTCAGCAGGAATCGGCGGGCGGCGGCACGGGTCAGTCCACACTGGCGGGCCACGTCGCTGAGGGTCAGTTCGCGGTGTTCCGCGTCAAATGCACGGATAACTGCGAGCCCTCGCTCCAGCGATTGGACGTAGTACGGTTCCCGCGTCATCGGATGATCGATCCAAATCGTTGACGTGACACGAGCCACATCCTAGCGTTCTCTTTGAGAACTTCCGTTCGTTATGCGCACACCTTCTACGGAGGAATAGATTATGCGGCGGCGTTTGATCGCGGGCCTGGCACTGGCGCTGGTGGCCAGCTCGGTCGCGGCCTGCGGTTCGGACAAGGACTCGAGCAGCTCCGGCGGTTCCTCCGGGGGCGTGGACAACGTGACGGTCGGGGTCATCCCGATCATCGACGTGGCCCCGATCTACCTGGGCCAGTCGAAGGGCTTCTTCAAGTCACGCAACATCGAGCTCAAGCTGGAGGCCGGTCAGGGCGGCGCGGCGATCGTGCCCGGCGTGGTCAGCAACCAGTTCCAGTTCGGGTTCTCCAATCTGACCTCCCTGATGATCGCGCAGACCAAGAACGTGCCGGTGAAGGCGATCGCCGCCGGCGTCTCGACGACCGGCGAGCAGGGCAAGGACTTCGGCGCCCTGGTCGTCAAGGCCGGCAGCCCGATCAAGACCGCCAAGGACCTGGTCGGCAAGAAGGTCTCGGTGAACACGCTGAAGAACATCGGTGACACCGCGACCCGCAACTCGGTCCGCAAGGCCGGCGGCGACGACAAGGCCGTCAACTTCGTCGAGATGCCGTTCCCGAACATGCAGGCCGCGCTGGAGAAGGGCGACATCGACGCCGCGTGGGTCGTCGAGCCGCAGCTCTCCGCGATCAAGGCGACCGGTGGTACGGAGATCGCCTCGACCTACGTGGACGTCGACCCGAAGCTGAACGTCGCGGCATACTTCACCTCGCAGAAGCTGATCGCCGACAAGCCCGACCTGGTCAAGCGCTTCACCGAGGCGATCAACGAGTCGCTGACCTACTCGGACGCCCACCCGGACGAGGTGCGGCAGATCCTGAGCACCTACACCAAGATCGACGACAAGACCCGGGCCGCCGTGGTGCTGCCGAAGTGGCCCGTCGAGATCAACAAGGCGTCCGTGCAGACGCTGGCGGACCTCGGCACCAAGGACGGCATCTTCGCCAGCTCTCCGGACCTGGGCAAGCTGCTGCCGTGACCTCCGCTCGTCGTGGCAACCCGGTCCTGCTCGGCTCCGCCGGGCTGGCCGGGTTGCTTCTCCTTCTCGAACTGCTGCCGCGGCTCGGCCTGGTCGACGAGCGGTTCCTGCCGCCGACCAGCCGGATAGCGTCCGCGCTGGCCGACGAGGTGAGCACCGCCGTGTTCTGGCAGTCGCTCGGCGACACGCTGTACGCCTGGGCGGCCGGCCTGCTCATCGCGGTCGTCGCCGGGGTGCTCGCCGGCCTGGTGATCGGATCGGTGCCGGTGCTGCGCGCGCTGACCGCGTCCACGGTGGAGTTCCTGCGACCGATCCCCTCGGTGGCGCTGATCCCGCTCGCGGTGCTGCTCTACGGCACCGACCTGGGCTCCACCCTGCTGCTCGTCTGCTACGCCTCGTTCTGGCAGGTCCTGGTCCAGGTGCTGTACGGCGTCGCGGACGTCGACCCGGTCGCCGAGGAGACCGCGCGCAGCTTCCGGTTCTCCGCGTGGGGCCGGGTGCGGTACGTGCTGTGGCCGACCGCCCTGCCGTACGTCTTCACCGGTTTCCGCCTGGCGGCCTCGGTCGCCCTGGTCCTGGCGATCACCGCCGAGCTGGTCATCGGCTCCCCCGGGCTGGGCAAGGATATCGCGACGGCGCAGGCCTCCGACGCGGTGCCCACGATGTACGCGCTGATCGTGGTGACCGGCGCCCTCGGCGTGATCATCAACCTGCTGACCCGTACCGGCGAGCGCCGCCTGCTCGCCTGGCACCAGTCCGTACGCGGTGAGGTGGCCGTCTGATGGACATCCTGAAGAAGGCCGGTCTCGCGATCGCGCTGCCGATCGTGCTGTTCGCCGGCTGGTTCTGGCTCAGCGACGGCAGTGAGAACTTCTACTCCCCGCCGCTGCGCACGATCCTCACCGCGTTCGGCGACACCTGGACCCTGGAGCGGCTGCGCACCGACGTCGCGCCCAGCCTGCTCCGCCTGCTCGCCGGGTTCCTGCTGGCCGCCCTGATCGGTATCGGACTCGGCGTGGCGATCGGTCTCAACCGGCGGCTGCGTGCCGTCCTCGAACCGGTCCTGGAGTTCTTCCGGGCCATCCCGCCGCCGGTCCTGGTGCCGGTGATCATGCTGTTCGCCGGGATCGGCGACGGCATGAAGGTGATCGTGATCGTCTTCGGCTGCATCTGGCCGATCCTGCTCAACACGGTGGAGGGCGTGCGGGCAACCGACAGCGTGGTGCTGGACACCGCCCGCGCCTACGGTGTGACCGGCCCGGCCCGGCTCACCCGGGTGATCCTGCCGTCCGCCTCGCCGCAGATCGCGGCCGGGCTGCGCCAGGCGCTGTCCATCGCGATCATCCTGATGGTGATCAGCGAGATGTTCGCGTCCAGCAACGGTCTCGGCTTCACCATCGTGCAGTTCCAGCGCAGCTTCGCGATCCCGGAGATGTGGAGCGGGATCATCCTGCTCGGCCTCCTCGGCTTCGCGCTCTCGCTGCTGTTCCGGCTCGCCGAACGGTGGGCGCTGCGGTGGTACGAGGGGCTGCGCGCGGCGCAGCGCCGGGCCGGTTAGGAGGGCCACGATGCTCGAGGTCAAAGGCCTGCGAAAGGTCTACAGTTCTGGCAGCCGGGAGGTCGAGGCGCTGCGCGACCTCACCTTCACCGTCGACAACGGTGACCTGGTCTGCCTGGTCGGCCCGTCCGGCTGCGGCAAGACCACGCTGCTGCGCTGCATCTCCGGCCTGCTCACGCCGACCTCCGGGTCGGTCCGGGTCAACGGCGACGCGGTCACCGGCCCGCCGCCCGGCATGGCCGTCGTCTTCCAGGAGTACGGGCGCAGCCTGTTCCCCTGGATGAGCGTGCGCGACAACGTGGAGCTGCCGCTCAAGCAGAAGAAGGTGGACCGCGCCCGCCGGCGCGAGTTGGTCGACACGGCGCTCGACGCGGTCGGCCTGAGCGGCACCGCGTCGGCGTACCCGTGGCAGCTCTCCGGCGGCATGCAGCAGCGCGTGGCGATCGCGCGGGCGGTGGCGTACGAGCCGGAGACGTTGCTGATGGACGAGCCGTTCGCTGCCGTCGACGCGCAGACCCGGGCCGACCTGGAGGACCTGGTCCGGTCACTGTGGCAGCGGTTGAAGGTGACGGTGCTGTTCGTGACGCACGACATCGACGAGGCGGTCTACCTGGGCCGGCGGGTGGTCATGCTGTCCTCCTCGCCGACCGTGGTGCAGGACGAGCTGGTGGTGGACCTGCCCGCCGAGCGGGACCAGCTGAACACCCGGGCCGATCCGAGGTTCGTGGAACTGCGCACGCGCGTCTACGAGCAGATCCAGAAGGCGAAGAAGGCAGCGGTACGGTGATCACGCCGTACCGCTGAGGTGTCGTTCCGGCGTGGCATCGCCCCGCGCCGGAACCGCTGCCCCTGGACGGCGTCCCAGTCCCATGACGTCACCGATTCCCGGCCTCCTCGTCCTGCTGGTCACGCTGGCCGGCTGCGGCGGCGGCGCCGAACCGGTCCCGCCGCGGACCGGCACCGACCCGATCCTGGTGATCCGCCGGTACCCCGGGCTCGCCCCGGCCGCCTCCCGTTACGCCCTGCCCGCCTTCACGCTGCTGGCCGGCGGCACCGCCGTGCTGGCCGCCGCGGATCAGGGCATCGTGGTCACCGGTGACCGCCGGACGCTCACCGCCGACGAGGTCACCCGGCTCTACGACCAGGCGGCCGGCGCCGATCTCTTCGCGTCGCACCGCTACGGCGACGACGTGCCCGACGCGTCCGTCCTGGTGGTCCGGATCATGTCGGCCACCGCACGGTACGAGACGTCGGTGATCGCGCCGTCCATCTCCGACGGCGGCGACCGGGGCCGGGTCGTCGACTTCGCCGCTGCCGCCACCCGGGCGGGCACTGCCGCCGGCACGTACCTCCCGGAGCGGGTCGCGGTCGTGATCGTGGCCGACGGGGACGGCGCCTCCGACGTACGGCCGTGGCCGCTGACCACGCCCGCGACCGGGATGCCCGGCTACCCGTCCCGGCCGTGCCTGATCACCGGTGCCGGCGAGGTGCGCGCGGCAGTCCGGACCGCTACCACCGGCACGCGCTGGACGACGGACGACGGGCATCAGGTGGCGCTGCGGGTGCGGCCGCTGCTTGCGTACGAACGGTCCTGCGCCGATCTCGAGGTCTGAGGTCGGCTTCCGGCAGGTCACCCAGTCGAGCAGCTCGGGGTGGCTGAAGCTGGGGCCGATCGCGGCGGGCCGATCGCGGGGGACCGATCGCGGCGGGGGGCGGGAGGCGTCCGGCACGATCGGACTGGGAGCTCAGCGCCGGGCGAGACGCCGTTCCCCGCCGACGCCGGGCGTGTAGGGAACGCCGTAGTGGGCGAAGACCCGCGGCTCGTCGGTGGCCGCCAGCTCCCCGTCCATGTCGATCGAGGGCGCGTCCCCGGCGAGCTTCTTGTCGTACCGCACCCGGACCGCGTCGGGTTTGACGGTCGCGCCGTCGAGCGGCACGAAGGCCAGCCGGTGACGGCCGATGAACCCGACGCGCACGGTGACGAAGGCCGGCTCGTCGGTGGCCGTGTCGACATACACCGCCTCGAGGTCACCGATCTTGTCGCCATCCGGGTCGATGACTTTCAGGCCACGCCAATCACGCAAGTTCTCCGCCGGAAACATGCTCCTTGTTCTTCCCCCGGGCAGGAACTCGAAACGCCGCGTGGACGGTCCTCAGGGGCTGGCGCGGCTGCCCGAGGTCTGCGAGCCGTGGCTGCATGCCCTACATCAGCGCGGCCTTCCTAACCGCTATTGCAGCTTCCGGCCTTGGCGCCGAACGTCGCTTATCTCCTTTTCGGTGCCGCTCGGAGGAAATAGTTTTTGGCACGAGCTGGCGCTTACAGCAGCCTTTCTCGGGCTGGGATAATCAAATGGTGGCACAGATGTCGTTGTTCAACCGGGCCGAGCTCGCCGGAATGCGGGACCGCACGCTGTCGCGCAACTATTCGGCGGAGGCGGAGGAGTTTCGGCGTGAACATGAACGGCATCGTGCTTGGGGTTTACGTCAGCGCCATGCACGGAAACTGGTCCGGGTGGGATGGGGTGCTTCGGCGGCGTGGGCTGCCGTCACCGCGGGCGATGACCAGCGGCGGAAGGAGGTCCTCGCTCCGACGAAGCCAGCGGCTCCCGCTGCGAGCCCGCCGGTTCCGGTTGCGGCCCCAACGGCAGGCGAAGATCCTCGTGAACCATCACCATTGCCGCAGCCTGCGCCGCAGCACATGTCCGGGTCGGCCGCAGCGGCCAGCGCTCAGCTTGCGCCTCGGTCTCCCGCACCCGCCAACGCTCAGCTTCCGCCTGGGTCGCTCGCACCGGCCAACGCTCAGCTTGCGCCTGGGTCGCTCGCACCGGCCAGCGCTCAGCTTGCGGCCGGCCGTGGGCAGGCTGGGTTCTTCATTGTTTTAGTCGGCTGGTGTGTGATGGTGGTCAAGGTGGCACTCGATGAGGTGGAATGCCGCCGGGTCCGTCGTGGTCACCGGGCGGTGGTTCAGGTCAGAGCTGCCATTCTTGGAGTTTGTTGCTGTGGCGGGAAGGTTTCTGGCGGGCGTGGTCCACCGACATTTCGGTGTGCCTTTTCCAAGTCTCGCGGCCGCGAGGAATAACAGAGCGTGGGGCAGAACAAGGCGCAACGCTGCGCGCACGGCCGCAGGCAGAACAAGGCGCGACGCTGCCCACACGACCGCGGGGTAGAACAGGGCGGGGCAGAGCACGGCGGGATGCTGCTTCCGCGGCTGGACGTGGAACGGCCGCGACGTTGTTCTGGTGGCCTGGACGTGGAACGGGCCGCGCCGAAGCCGGCGCGGCCCGTTTGTTTCGGGAGGGTCAGCCGCGGGGGGTCGCGGCGCGGATGACGTCCCGGCCGCTCTCGCCCGTGGCGGTCTTCTTGCTGAAGGTGCTGACCGCGGTGGGGTCCGGCTGCGGGACCGGCTCGCACTGCTTGTCGGACCGGTTGCCGTTGACCCGCTTGGGCAGGGCGCCGGTCGCGAGGTAGTTCGCGATCGTGTCGTCCGTGCAGGCCACACCGCTGAGCGAGCCGGCGTGCGTGGTGCCGCCGACGCCCTCGATCAGGACGGACTTCGGGAAGAGCTTCCGGACCTGCAGCGCACCGGCGTACGGCGTCGCCGCGTCGTTGGTCTCACTGATCAGCAGGACCGATGGTGCCTTCTTGCCGCTGATCGTGACCGGCTTGCCCGGCTTGGCGCCCCAGTTGATGCAGGGCGCGTTGTACCAGGCGTTGTTCCAGGTGATGAACGGGTACTTGGAGTAGATCTTCCAGTTGTCCCGCTGCCACTTGGACCAGTTGGTCGGCCACTTCACGTCGCTGCACTGGGTGGCCAGGTACATGGCGTAGTTGTTGTCGGCGCCCACCGCACCCGGCTCGGCGTAGTTCGCCAGGAGCAGCGTCGCGTCCTTCTCGTTCACCCACGCGGCGAACGCGTCGGCGACGTCCTGCCAGCCGTAGACGTAGTAACCGGCCGAGACGAAGATGTCGTTCCACTCGTCCGGGCCGATCTTGCCGGCGGCCGGGGACTTGCGGAGCTGGTTGAGCACCGCGTAGTACTTCGCCTTGACCGACTTGCCGGTCGTGCCGAGGTGGTAGACCGCGTCGTACTTGGCGATCCAGGCGAAGTAGACGTCCATGTTCTTGTCGAACTGGACGTCCTGGTCGAGGTTCGCGTCGTACCAGACGCGACGCGGGTCGACGACGCCGTCGAAGACCGAGCGGCGGATCTTGTCCGGGTGCAACGTGGCGTAGACCTGGCCCAGGTACGTCCCGTACGAGAATCCGTAGTAGTTGATCTGCTTGGCGCCGAGGGCCTTGCGTAGGCTCTCCATGTCGGCCACCGAGTCGGTGGTCTTGACGTGGTCGAGCAGCGCGCCGCCGGCCTTGTCGCACGCCTTGGAGTAGTCGGTGGCCTTCTTCAGCCAGGTCTTCTCCAGGGACCGGGTGACCGGCACGTAGTACGGCCGGTTGTAGCCGGCGTAGTTCACGTCGCAGGACAGTGCCGGAACGCTGGAGCCGACGCCGCGCGGGTCGAAGCCGATCCAGTCGTAGTAGTCACCGGCGCCGTTGGGCACGGTCTCGCCGATGACGGGCAGGCCGAGGCCGGAGCCGCCGGGACCGCCCGGGTTGGTGAGCATGACGCCCTGGTACTTGTCGGCGGTGCTCTTGTGGTTGATCCGGGACACCGCGATCTTGATCTTGGTGCCGTTCGGCTTCGCGTAGTCCAGCGGGACGACCAGGAAACCGCACTGGGCGTTACGGGCCTTGAGGCTCGCCCGGGTGCAGGTACCCCAGTCGATGGCCGGCGGGGTGTAGCCACCGCTGTCGTGCCCGGTGTGGGCCGCCGCGGCGACCGGGATCGTGCCGGCGCCGACGAGGAGGCCGACCGAGGCGGCGATGGTGGCCGCCAGGATTTTGCGCATCCCTTGCCTTCCGTTGACGAAACGCCCTGCGGGCCGTGGTGGGCCCGGGCGATCTCCGCAGACTAGTTATCCAGACATGGAGATGTGGCACAACCTTTACGGCGAATTTCCTGACCGGATCGAGGCGCCGGATCAAACGAGGGCGAGGGCCGGAAATAGGTAGTGATTGATATGACCGGGAGACCCATGACAAATGTCATGCTCATCGATGCGTTTGCCCCCGAAGAAAGGGACACCCCTTGCGCTCGATAATCGGTGCCGCCGTGCTGATCGCCGGACTCGCCACCGCTCCCGCCCCCGCCCAGGCCGCGGCCGCCACTCCGGACATCCCGGTGGCCAACGTCAAGGCCCACCTCGCCCAGCTGCAGAGCATCGCGACCGCGAACGGCGGCAACCGGGCGCACGGCCGGCCCGGCTACCTGGCCTCGGTCACCTACGTGAAAGGCCTGCTCGACCAGGCCGGCTTCACCACCACGCAGCAGAGCTTCACGTACAACGGCGCGACCGGATACAACCTGATCGCCGACTGGCCCGGCGGCGACACCAGTGACACGCTGATGGTCGGCGCGCACCTGGACAGCGTCACGGCCGGTCCCGGCATCAACGACAACGGCTCCGGCTCGGCGGCGAACCTCGAAGTGGCGCTGCAGGTGGCCCGGTCCGGTTTCCAGCCTGCCCGGCACCTGCGGTTCGGCTGGTGGGGTGCGGAGGAACTCGGGTTGCGCGGCTCCACGGCGTACGTCAATTCCCTGACGAGTGCGCAGAAAGCGGCCATCACCGGTTATCTGAACTTCGACATGGTCGCTTCCCCTAACCCCGGCTATTTCCTGTACGACGGTGACAACTCGGACAACACCGGATCGGGTCCCGGACCGGCCGGCTCCGCCGCCATCGAGCGCACGCTCGCCGATTACTTCACCTCGATCGGGGTCCCGACCCGCGGCACCGACTTCGACGGGCGCAGCGATTACGGCCCGTTCATCAGCGCCGGCATCCCGGCCGGTGGCATCTTCACCGGGGCCGAGGGGACCAAGACGTCCGCGCAGGTCGCGCTCTGGGGTGGCACGGCCACCGCGTTCGACCCCTGCTACCACCGGGCCTGTGACACGTCGGCGAACATCAACGACACGGCTCTGGACCGGAACTCGGACGCGATCGTGTACGCGGTCTGGACGCTCGCCAACGGTGGCAGCACCCCGCCGACCGGCACCACGATCTGGTCGGACGGGTTCGAGACCGCGACCGGCTGGACGGCCGGCACCACTGACACCGCGACCTCGGGCCGGTTCGAGCGCGGCGACCCGGAGGCGACCAGCAGCTCCGGCGTGACCACCCAGCTCGGTACCGCCGCGGGTGGGACGTACGCCCTGGTCACCGGCGCGACGGCGGGATCGAGCGCGGGCGCGAACGACGTGGACGGGGGCGTGACCACGCTGACGTCACCGGCGATCACCCTGCCGAGCGGGACGCTGACGCTGAACCTGTCGTGGTACCTGGCGCACCTGAACAATGCGACCAGCGGCGACTACCTGCGGATCAGAATCGCCGGCGGCGCGACCCTGATCAACCTCAACGCCGCCGCCAGCAACAAGGCGGCGGCCTGGACGACCGCCACCGCGAACCTCTCCGCGTACGCGGGTCAGACGATCCGCCTGCAGGTGGAAGCCGCCGACACCGGCACGGCGTCGCTGGTCGAGGCCGCCGTCGACAACGTGGTGATCACCAAGTCGTGACCGGTCAGGAACCGAGATAGCGCAGGATCGCCAGGATCCGGCGGCTGTACCCGGTCACGTGGATCAGGTCCAGCTTGTCGAAGATGGTGTTGACGTGCTTCTCGACCGCGCTCTGCGAGATGTGCAGCCGGGTGGCCAGGGCCGCGTTCGTGTGGCCCTGCGCCATCAGGTGCAGCACGTCCCGCTCGCGCGGGGTCAGCCGCTCCAGCGGATCGGCGCGACCGGACATGAGCTGCCGGACCACCTCGGGATCCAGCGCGGTGGATCCGGCGGCCACCCGGGCGAGCGCGTCGAGGAAGTCGCCGACGTGCGCGACCCGGTCCTTGAGCAGGTATCCGACGCCCTCCGACCGGACGGCGAGCAACTGGGTGGCGTACCGCTTCTCGACGTACTGCGAGAGCACCAGCACCGCCGTGCCCGGCCACCGGCGGCGGATCTCCAGCGCCGCCCGGAGCAGCGCCGAGTCCTCGGCGAGAACTAGGCGCACGGCACCTCGACCCGGATCGTCGTCCCGCCGCCGGCCGGGCTGTCCACCTCGAGGCGGCCGTCCAGGGCGGCGACCCGGCGGGCCAGACCGTGCAGGCCGGTGCCGTCCGGGTCGGCGCCGCCCACGCCGTCGTCGTGGACACGCATCCGGACCCCCTCAGCGCTCGCTCCGATCACGACGGTGATCGTCGACGGCCTCGACCACCTCGGCACGGCTGGTGGCCAGCTCCCGGATCCGGGCGCGCAACGCCTCCCGGCTGCCGGAGGGCTCCAGCAGGTTCCGACTCAGGCGCTGTTCCATCCGGTCACCGCGGTGATCCCCTGCAGGTTCATGGTCAGCAGGGCCACGCCGAGCAACGCCTGCGCCAGGGCGTCCGGCACGCTCATGGCGCCGGTCACCACGGCCCGGGCCACGATGCCGGCCAGCGCGATCCCGACGACGAGCAGGCCGGCGACGACCGCGGCGAGCAGCGCCAGCGGGAGGCGGGCGGCGAGATAGCCGTACGCGCGGCGGGTCTTGATCGTGATCGGCGGTGGCGCGGGCTCGCCGAGGGCGAACGCCACCCGAAGACGCTAGGAATTCCCGGCTTCCGGCGGTATGTGGCGGCCCGCCGACCTCACCTGCGGAAAACCACAGGGTCTTCCGCTCCGGCGCTCGGATGCGTAATACTCGGCTGCGAGCATTCGGCGGCGAGAGGGTTGGGGAGGCGAGATGGCGAAGCGACGGAAGGTGGGCAACCTGCTCGGGTTGCACATCCTGGCGCAGCTGAGCATCCGGCCCTTGCATCCGTACGAGATCGCCGCCCAGCTCAAGGCATTCGGCAAGGACGCCGACATCAAGATCCAGTGGGGTTCGCTCTACACGGTCGTGCAGAACCTGGAGAAGCACGGTTTCATCGAGGCGGCGGAGACGGTCCGGGAAGGCCGTCGGCCCGAGCGCACGGTGTACCGGCTGACCCCGGCCGGCCGTGACGAGCTCACCGACTGGATGCGCGAGCTGGTCGGCACCCCCGCCGCGGAGTACCCGAAGTTGCAGGCGGCCCTCTCGGTCGTCGGCGTGCTCCCGCCCGACGAGGTGATCGAGCTGTTCGAGCAGCGGCTCGGCATCCTCGCGCTCGAGAACGACAAGATGCGTCAGGACCTGCGCACCCTGGTCCACGAGGTGCCCCGGCTCTTCCTGGTCGAGGCGGAATATCGCCTGGCCATGCGGGAGGCCGAGGTTGCCTGGATCACCGCGCTGCTCGACGAGCTGCGCACCGGCACGATGCCGGGAATGGCCACCTGGCGGCGCATCCACGAGACCGGGCAACTCCCGGAAGACCTCTCCGACTTCATGACGGAGACGTAAGAAGAACGGCCCCGGCGGTGCGGGAACACCGGCCGGGGCCGTTGCCCCATCAACCGGCCGCGGGAACGGCCTGGTCATCCGAGGCGTGTAGCAGCAACAAGGATAACCGGGACACGGCCCGTGGCGATCTGGAGAAGGATCACCATGACTGATGCCGTGACGGCAGAAGATCTGCGAAAGACCTATCCCGGCGGGGTGCGGGCCCTCGACGGGCTCACCCTCACCGTCCGCGCCGGCGAGGTGTTCGGCCTGCTCGGGCCGAACGGCGCTGGCAAGTCCAGCACCGTCAAGATCCTGACGACGCTGGCGCGTCCCGACTCCGGCCGGGCCACCGTCGCCGGCCACGACGTGCTGCGGCACCCCGATCGGGTGCGCCGCGAGATCGGCGTCGTCCCGCAGCGCTCCGCGCTGGACCCGGCGGCGAGCGGTCGCGACAATCTCACGCTGCAGGCCAGGATCTTCGGCGTACGGGGTCGTCGCCGCGTCGACGAGCTGCTGGAACGCTTCGACCTGGCCGGCGCCGCGAACCGCGCGGTCCGTGGCTGGTCGGGCGGTATGCAGCGCCGCCTCGACGTTGCGCTCGCCCTGGTCCACAAGCCGGGCGTGCTCTTCCTCGACGAGCCGACGACCGGGCTCGACCCGGAGGGCCGCGCCCAGATGTGGACCGAGATCGGCCGGCTCGCCGCCGACGAGTCGATCGCCATCCTGCTGACCACCCACTACCTCGACGAGGCGGACCGGCTCGCCGCCCGGCTCGCCATCGTGGACGGCGGGCGGATCGTCGCCGAGGGCACCCCGGCGCAGCTCAAAGGGGAGTTGCGGGGTGACGCCGTACACCTGGAGCTGCGTCAGCCACCGGACGAGCCGCAGGCGCGGCAGGCAATCTCGCACGTCGCGGGCCTGCGGGACGTCGCCCTCGACGGGCGGACGCTGAGCGCCCGTGCCGACGACGGCGCGGCCGCCGTGCCCGCCGCTCTGGCCGCCCTGGAGTCGGCCGGCATCCGCGTCGCGACGGTGACCGTCGCCCGCCCGTCGCTCGACGACGTCTATCTCCGCCACGCGGGACGGCGGTTCGCGTCATGACCACGCTCGTCACGCACACCTGGTGGATGACGAACCGGCGACTGAAGGTGCTGGTCAAGCAGCCCGCGTTCGTCCTCATCCTGCTGATCCAGCCGGCGATCTGGCTGTTCCTGTTCGGCAACCTGTTCCGCAAGGTCGTCGAGTTGCCCGGCTTCGGCGGCGGCTCCTACCTGGACTACATCATCCCCGGCGTCGTCGCGATGACAGCGGTCTCGTCGAACATGTGGTCCGGCATGGGAGTGCTCGAAGAGATCGAGCGCGGCACCCTGAACCGCCTGCTCACCACCCCGGTGGCGCGCGGCGCGATCATGAATTCGCTGGTCCTGGAGCAGGCGCTGTCCACGGCCGTCCAGGTCGGCGCGATCATCCTGCTCGGTCTGCTCGCCGGTGCGTCGTACCCGGGCGGCGCGGTCGGCCTGATCGTCATGCTCCTGGCCGCGCTGCTGCTCGGCACGATCTTCAGCGCCTTGTCGAACACGGTCGGCATGCTGGCCCGCCAGCGCGAGACGATCATCGGGATCAACACGCTGCTGCTGCTCCCGCTGACGTTCCTGTCGTCCGCGTTCATGGCGTCGACCCTGATGCCGGCATGGATGCGCCGGATCGCCGAGTTCAACCCGGTCAACTGGTCCCTCGACGCCGCCCGCGCCGCCATGCGATCAGAACCGGACTGGGGCGTCGTCGCGAGCCGCGGCGGCTGGCTGCTGATCCTGGCGGTGGTGATGCTGGTGCTCTCGACGCGCACGTTCCGCGCGTACCAGAAATCGGTTTAAGAGCTCAGAATCAAGAGCTTCATGTCCCCTCTCCGCTGTGGTCCGGATCGTCGCTCCCGCGGGGACCCTTCCGGGCCGAGCAGGGCGCTGGCGCGCCCAGAACGCTCAGCCCGCAAGGGCGATCTCCGTGGATGGGCACGGTCAGACCGAAACCCCGACCCCAGCCGACCGCCCCGGCTCGGCTCGGGCCGCCGAAGTCCGGCCGGTTCACTCCGACAGCAGAACCGCGGCATTCAGTTGGCTGACCCCCGCGATCGAATAGGCGATCAGCATGCCGGCCAGCGGGAAGAATCCGACGTCGTCCGGCACGCGGTAGAACGCGAAGAATGCGGTGAAAACGGTCGACACCACCAGGACAAGCCCGACCACGGCGATGGCGACCGCGGCGATCCGTATCGCGCGCCGCCCGGTGCGCCGAGTGGTCAGCACGAGCAGGAACACGCCGGCCAGCACCACCACGACCGCACCGGCCAGGGTCAGGAGACCGGCGTGCTCCGCCACCGCGTGCGTCTCGTACAACTCCCGCCGCATCGCCAGCAGAAGCCGGACGAGCAGGGCGAACGCCGCCACGCCGAGCACCACCGCCAGCCCGGACAGCACCACGGGCGCCACCGGCGGCGAAGCATCCGGCATCGGAGCATCCGGCGCCGGGGCTTCGGGCACCACGTCGTCCGGAGGGACGTCCGACTCCTGGAACAGCGAATCCGGCATGCCTCCGTTCATATCGCCCCGTGTCCACCGCCGAGCGGCGCTGATCACCGCGCGGTTCGCTCGGGTCTGGGCCACGCCGCGGCCCCGGGGTGATCCGCCGGACAGACCCTAAAGGCGGGGAGCCGCTGCCCGATGATGCGGCAGTCCTGGACCGCAACGGGAAACGGAGACCCGCGCCGATGACGATCCCCGCGCAGCCTGCCGGCTGGTACGCAGACCCGAGCGGCCTGCCCGCGACCCGCTGGTGGGACGGGCAGCAGTGGACCGACCACCTTCAGCCCGGTGCGGCCGTGCTGCCGCCGACGGCCGGGCTGGGTGGCTACTTCCCGCAGGTGGCGCCGTCCGGGCCGCTCGTGCCCGGGGCGCACACCGTGGTCCCTTCCGATCCGGAGTCGGCGCCGCTCTTCGCCACCCGGTCGACCGGCGCCACCGGCGGCCTCGCGGGTGACCGGAGCGGAGGCGGACCCGCGGGTGACCGGAGCGGAGGCGGACCCGCGGGCGAGCGGCGCGGTGGCGGGGTTGCCGGGGGTGGGTATCCGGGTGGGCGCGACGGCAGCTCGGGTGGCGCGCTGCCGGCGCCGGCCGCGGAACAGATCAGCTACGCCATGCCGCCGGTCGACGGTGGGTCGATGCCCTCGGCGGTGTCCCTGACGAACGATCATCCGGCGTTGTCCGCTGCCGACGCGTTGTCGGCCTTCGGGAACAGCGCGTCGCCGGAGCCGGACAGGCGCCCGGGCGCCCGCCACGCCACCGGCCTGCTCACCCACCCCCTGCTCCTGGCCAGCCTCGCCGCCGTGATCCTGGCCGCCCTGGTCGTCTACTCGTTGCTGCTGCGCTGACCACGGGAGACCGCGACGCGCGCACCCCGCCCCAGCAATGCCTCGCCGTCGCGGTGACCGGCTGGCGCTCACGGCTCCCGCCGGGCCGGAAATCAGCCGTGAGTGCCAGCCGGGGCCGTGACAGGTGCAAGGAGGATGACAGTCGGGCGGGAATTGAAAACTGTCCTGATTGGGTACTGGACGGCCAACGACGGAAGTGGCCGACAGTGACCGATCATGGACGGAACGCCGCGGCCAGCCACGGCGGCCGGTAACGTGGCGATCTCACTGCCGGCCCGGCGTCCCCGGGAGGTCCACGATGGCCGAACACGCGGCGGAACAACGCCGGAACTGGCTGATCGCGCTGGGCGCGGCGGCCGTGCTGTTGATCCTGCTCGCCCTGACCCTGTCCTTCTGCGACAACACGGCCGGCGACGACAACACCGCCGCGCTGCCCGGGACGACGGCGTCGGCGGAGACGCTGCCGCCGGTCGACGGGCCGGCCTCGCCGGGCACGCTGTCGCCGGGAACGCTGTCACCGAAGACGACCGTGACCCCGACCGGCAACGGCGGCCAGGGGGTTGACCCGGCCGCGACCACGCCGCTGGCGACCAAGTCGTCGCCCGGCAAGAAGGCGAGCACGAAGCCGACCCCGGCCGGCGGGGTGGACGCGGGCGGGGGCAGCGGGCTCACCGGGCGGCGGGTGTCGCTCCTCGTGGCGGGCGTGTTCCTGCTGGTGGCGGCGCTGATCACCGCACGGTTCGCGGTCGGTCGCACGGCGCGCGACTGACGGCCGTACGCGCAGATGTCCTTGATGACACGGCGGAGCCCGCGCCGCGCCGGGCTGCCGGGGCCGGAGCGGAGCTGGCGGGGTTTCCGGATCCGGAATCCGCGGGCGGCGGCGTTCTCGGCGGTCCTGGCCGTCCTCGGCTCGACGATCACCGTGATGGGCCTGCTCACCGACGACGCGCTGCCGCCTCCGGCACTCGAGGCCGCGGCGCCCGAGACACCCGAGACAGCGGCGCTGACGTGGGATAACGTCCCCGCGCCGAGCCCGAGCACCAGCACCAGCACCAGCACGAGGCAGCCCGCGAGGCCGGGCAAACCGCCGGCGCGGCTCGACATTCCGGCGATCGGCGTGCACACCGCCGTGACCTCGATCGGCCTGCGTCCGGACGGCACCCTGGACACGCCGCCGCTGCGGTCCGACGCCCCGGCCGGGTGGTATCGGGGTTCGGCGACGCCCGGCGCGCCCGGCCCGGCGATCATTGTCGGTCACGTCGACACGGCCAGGGACGGCCCGGCGGTCTTCTTCCGGCTGCGGGAGCTCAAGCCCGGCGACGAGATCGAGGTGCGCGGCGACAGCCGGACCGTCGTCACGTTCAAGGTCACGAAGGTCGCGAGTTACCTGAAGAAGGCCTTCCCCAGCGAGGCGGTCTACGGGCCGACGCCCGGGCCGGCGCTGCGGCTGATCACCTGCGGCGGCTCGTTCGACCGCGACCGTGGCAGCTATCGGAGCAACATCGTGGTCTTCGCGACGGCCCTACCATAGCGCCCGCGAGAGAGCGCTCTCGGTACCGGTTCCGTCTCGGACGGGCATCGAAGTTCCGGAACCTGGGCGGCTTGCCCGCATTGGCGGGGGTACGCGCTGAGAGCGCTCTTGACATGGAGGGCAGCCGATTGCTTCGGTGACGTGGATCATTGCGATCTTGTTTCGGAAGGGGCTCCTTCGCATGACGACTTCTCCCCGGCGCACCGCTGCGCGCCGGACCACCGCCGGAGCGTTCGCGCTCGGCCTAGTCCTCACGGCGGTGACGGCGCAGGCGACGCCGGCCGCCGCGCATCCCAAGACCAACTCGCCCGATCTGGGCGCCAACGTGACCGTCTTCGACCCGAGCCAGCCGGTCAGCGAGATCCAGGCAACCCTGGACGCCGTGAACGCCAAGCAGGTCGACAACGAGATGGGCACCGACCGGTACGCGTTCCTGTTCAAACCGGGCACCTACGGCACCGCCGAGCACCCGCTGCAGATCAAGGTCGGGTACTACACCGAGCTCGCCGGCCTGGGTGCCAACCCGGGTGACGTCGTCATCAACGGCAAGGTCGAGGTCTACAACCGCTGCCTGGAGAACGGTGGCACCAGCAACTGCCTGGCGCTGGTCAACTTCTGGCGGACCGTGGGCAACCTGACCGTCAACATCAACGGCGCGGGGCAGGACGACTGCCGGAAGACGGCCAACTTCTGGGGCGTCTCGCAGGCGGTCTCGCTGCGCCGCACCCAGTTCACCGGCGGCACACTGTCGCTGATGGACTACTGCACCGCCGGTCCGCAGTACGCCTCCGGCGGCTTCATCGCCGACAGCAAACTGCCGGCCACCACCAACGGCTCGCAGCAGCAGTGGCTCACCCGCAACAGCGAGGTCGCGAGCTGGTCGAACGGCGTGTGGAACCAGGTCTTCTCCGGGGTCGTCGGCGCTCCCGACGACTCGGCGTTCCCGAACCCGCCGTACACGACTCTCGACAAGACCCCGGTCAGCCGGGAGAAGCCGTACCTGTTCGTCGACGCCAAGGGCAAGTACCAGGTCCACGTCGCCGCCGCGCAGCGCAACACGTCCGGCGTCACCTGGGACTCCCCGGGCCGGAACATCCCGCTGAGCGACTTCTACGTCGCCAAGCCGGGTGACTCCGCCGCGAAGATCAACCTGGCCGCGACGCTCGGCAAGAACATCCTGTTCACGCCGGGGGTCTACAACATCGACCGCAGCATCGACGTGTGGCGGCCGAACACCGTGGTGCTGGGCCTGGGTCACGCGACGCTGACCGCGGTCAAGGGCTCCACCCCGCTGCAGATCGAGGACGTCCCCGGCGTCGTCGTCGCCGGCCTCACCATCGACGCCGGCACGCAGAAGTCGTCAGCGCTGCTGCGCGTCGGCCGGAGCCACGGGCACGGCTTCACCCAGCCGAACAACCCGACCACGCTGCAGGACGTGTACTTCCGCGTCGGCGGCCCGCACGTCGGCAAGACCACGACCGCGCTCGAGGTCAACAGCGACGACGTGCTCATCGACCACACCTGGGTGTGGCGCGCCGACCACGGCGTCGAGGGCTTCACCGGCGGCGACACCGAGCGGTGGAAGACCAACATCGGCACGTACGGCGCGATCATCAACGGTGACGACGTGACCGCGACCGGCCTGTTCGTCGAGCACTTCCAGAAGTACAACACCATCTGGAACGGCAACGGCGGCACGACCGTGCTCTACCAGAACGAGCTGCCCTACGACCCGCCGACGCAGGCCGACTGGATGAACGGCAAGGTCGAGGGTTACGCGGGTTACAAGGTCGGGGACAAGGTCAAGACCCACCAGCTGTACGGGGCGGGCGTCTACGTCTTCAACCAGAACAACCCGTCGATCCACACCGAGAACGGCTTCGAGGTCCCGCAGAAGCCGGGCGTCCAGCTGCACCACATCATGACGGTGAACCTGAGCGCCGGCGTGATCGACCACGTCGTCAACGGCGTGGGCGACACGGCCGACACCACGAAGGTCGGCGTGCCGGTCTACGTGAACCAGTACCCGGCCGTACCGTGATCGCGTTGTGAGAGCCGCGGCGGTCACCCTTTCCGGAGGGTGACCGCCGTGTTACTTTTCGGCCGGGCTTTGGGTATTCGGACGTGATGACCACCACCACCGAACCCTCGCTCAACCGGGTGATCGGGCCGGGACTCCTGCTGCTCTTCGTGATCGGCGACATCCTCGGCACCGGCGTCTACGCGCTGACCGGGAAAGTCGCCAACCAGGTCGGCGGGGCGGTCTGGCTGCCGTTCCTGCTGGCGTTCGTGGTCGCGCTGCTGACCGCGTTCAGCTACCTCGAACTGGTGACCAAGTACCCGCGGGCGGCCGGCGCCGCGCTCTACACGCACAAGGCGTTCGGCCTGCACTTCCTGACGTTCATGGTGGCCTTCGCCGTGATGTGCTCCGGGCTGACCTCGGCCTCCAGCGCGGCCAAGGCGTTCGCCGGGAACTTCGGCTCGGCCCTGCACGCCGACGTGCCCACCACCCTGGTCGCGCTCGGGTTCATGCTCCTGGTCGCGCTGGTCAACTTCCGTGGCGTCGGCGAGAGCGTCAAGGCCAACGTGGTGCTGACCTGCGTCGAACTGACCGGGCTGCTGATCGTGATCGTGATCGGGGCGCTGGCACTCACCGGCGGCAAGGGCGACCTCTCCCGGCTCGGGGACTTCAACACGCAGCCCGGGGACAGCGTGATCCTGTCCGTGACCGCCGGGACGGCGCTCGCCTTCTTCGCCATGGTCGGCTTCGAGGACTCGGTGAACATGGCCGAGGAGACCCGCGACCCGTCGCGTACGTTCCCGAAGGTGATGCTGACCGGGATCTGCCTGACCGGAGTGATCTACGTGCTGGTGGCGATCTCCTCGGTCGCGCTGGTGTCGCCGGCCGCGCTGGGCGAGGGCGAGACCCCGCTGCTCAAGGTCGTGCAGGCCGGGGCGCCCGGGTTCCCGATCTCGGTGTTCGCGTGGATCACCATGTTCGCCGTGGCCAACAGCGCGCTGATCAACATGATGATGGCGAGCCGGCTGCTGTACGGGATGGCGAACGAGGGCGTGCTGCCGCGCATTCTCGGACGGGTGCACGCGTCACGGCGTACCCCCTGGGTGGGGATCGTCTTCACGACGCTGATCGCCTTCGGGCTGATCTGGTTCGCCGACCTGACCGCGCTCGGCGGGACCACCGCGCTGCTGCTGCTCTGCGTGTTCACCGTGGTCAACGTGGCGGTGCTGGTGCTGCGGCGCGACCGGGTCACGCACCGCCACTTCCGGGCGCCGACGGTGATCCCGGTGCTCGGGGCTCTGGCCTGCGCGTTCCTGGCCAGCCCGCTGAGTGGACGGGCCGCCACCGACTATCGGGTCGCCGGGATCCTGCTGGTGATCGGGGTGGTGCTGTGGGCGATCACCTACGCGGTGCACCGCAGGACGGAGCACCCTGCTCGTGGTCACTGAAGGTGATGTGCGAAGCTGCCCGCTACCACATGCACCCTCATCTCCAGCCCGGAGGCCGATATGGCAGAAATTCTCTCCCTTGTGGCCGGGCTCGTGATCGGTCTGATAGCCGGATGGTTCATTCGTGGTCGCCGCGGTGGGGCTGAGGCTCCCGCGGTGACCGCACCGGCTGCTGCCAGCGAGACCGCCCGATCCACCACTACACCTACGCCTGCGTCCTCCGCGGTCGCTACGCCTGCGTCCTCCCCGGTCGCGGAGTCCACCGAGTCGACGGCCGTCATCGAGGCGGCGCCGGTCGTGGCCGAGCCCGTCGCTCCGGTTACTCCTGCCGCTCCTGCCGTCTCCTCGGACGACGCGGTCACCGAGCCGGTCCCGGCCTCCTCGGCGTCCTCCTCCCCCGCTTCTTCCGCTTCGCCCGCTTCCTCCGCTTCCTCCGCTTCCTTCGACGACGACGTCACCGAGCCGGTCGCCGCCTCCGCTTCGTCCGACGACCACGTCACCGAGCCGGTCGCTGCTGAGCCGGTCGCCGAGACGGTCGTCATCGAGACCGCCGAGACGACCACGATCATCGAGCCGGTCGCCGACGAGGCTGGTCCGGTGGACGAGCCGGCCGCTGAGCCCAGCGTTGCCGAGCCCGTTGCCGAGCCCGTCGCTGTTGCCGAGCCCGTCGCCGCGCCGGAGCCCGTCGCCGCCGCCGAGCCGGTCACCGCGCCCGAGCCCTTCACCGCGCCCGAACCTGTCGCCGCCGCCGAGCCGGTCACCCCCGCGGCCGAGCCCGTCCCGGTCGGTCAGGAGTTCATCGACGAGCCGGTCTCGGAGGAAGCCGAGGAGGCGTCCCCGATCGTCGAGCCCATCACGGTCGACGACATCGTTCCCGCCCCGGTCCACGAGCCGGACGACCTCACCAAGATCCCCGGCATCGGCCCGAAGGTCGCGATGGCGCTGGCCGCGGCCGGGATCACCACGTACGCGAAACTCGCCGAGACCGACGCGCTCGAGCTCAAGCAGGCCATCGCCGCGGCCGGCATGCGTGGCTCGGCGAGCCTGGTCTCCTGGCCCGCCAAGGCCCGCGAACTGGCCGGCGCCGCAGGCTGACCGGATGGGTCCGGCCTCCTCCGGGTGGCCGGACCCTTCGTTGTTGCCCAGCTCACGCGAACTTGACCCCGAAGAAGTAGCAAGTCAGGAGCGCCCCCGCCGATGTGAGGGGCTGTCCGGTTGCCAGCAAGTTTCTTCAGGAGGTCTCGATGACCACGATCACCGCCACCGCGTCGTCGTCCGACAGCCACGCCGCCTGGGCTCGGCTCCAGAACTCCCGCCGCCAGCTGGCCCAGGATCTGATCCCGGTCCAGGCGGACGCGCGGACGATCACCGCCGACCGGGCCGCCGTCGCCGCCGCCGAGGCCGAGGTCACCCGGATCGCGGGCCTCCGGAACGCCGCCGCCGGCAAGGTCGCCGACATCGCCGTGCAGGCCGAGAGCGCCGCGGTCGCGAAGGAGCGGACGGTCACCGAGACCGAGAAGGAACTCCCCTACGGCCGGGCCCTCGATGTGATGGTCTGACGGATCCCCGACATGCCGGATCCGGTGAAATCGGCACGTCGCCGGGATCCTGCCCGGCAACCCGTCCAAGACCACATCGGACCAGCTAGATCGCCGCACAACGGCCAGAACCCGACAAAGATCAACAACCGAAGGTCACCGCCGGGGAACAGTTCGTAATCTCCCAGGGGTTCCCGCTCGGCCCCGGACGTCGCACCATGGACCAAGGGTGATGCGATGAGCGGGCGACGACTGGCAGTTGTGGTGACGGTCGAACACCACGACGATCCGGTGCTGCGCAGATACGCGGTTCCTTCGGCGGACGTGCGATCCCTCGCCACCGTCGTGGGCGATCCCGGCCTGGGCGGGTTCGAGATGGAATTCCTCCAGGACCCGGAGACCTGGCACGTCTACCAGCGGCTGCAGGCCCTGTGCGACGGCCGGAGCGGTGACGACTGCCTGCTGGTCTACTTCCGCGGCATCCTGCTCACCGGCCCCAGCGGCGGCCTCTACCTGGCCACCCCCGACACCGTCATGCAGCGGCCCGCCGACACCGCGGTCGACGTGACGCGGCTCGACGCGCTGATGCACCGCAGTCTCGCCGGTCAGGTCGTGATCGTCCTCGACGGACGCACCGGCGGCCCGGTCGACGCCGGGGCGTACTTTCCCGCCGCGCGCTCCGCCGAGTCCCGCAGCCGCGTGGTCATCACCGCGGCGGCCCGGCCCGAGCCGCCCACGTTCGCCGGCCTGCTCGCCGACAGCATCCGGGGCGGCGCCGCCGACCGGAACCGCGACGGCTACATCGGCATCGACGAGGTCTTCGAGCACCTGCGGGAACGCGACCCTTCCGTACGTCACTGGGTCTTCGGAACCGGCCGCCAGCCGTACGTCGCCAAGGTCCGCAAGCCCGGCAGCGACCAGATGGGCCTGATCGCCGAACTGGCCGCGGCAGCGTCCGGCGCCGACCTCGACCAGGCCGCCCAGGCCCGCGCCACGCTGAGCCGCATGGCCACCGGCAACGACCGCGTCGCCGCCGCCGCTTCCGCGGCGCTCCGGCGGACCTCCCTGCGACTCACCCCATCCACGATCGATTTCGGCCGCGTTGCTCCAGGAACCCAGCCATTGACGGTACGGGTCCAGATCACCGGCCCGCCGCTGACGGCAGCGTCCACGGTGACCGTGTCGGGGGACGGCCTGCACGCCGAGGTGGAGGGCGACGAGCTGCGGGTTTCGTGGCTCCCTGCCGCGGGTCGGCTCGCCGGTTCCGTCAGCATCACGGGGCCGGCCGGGTCCGCCCAGCTCGCCGTCGCGGGCGAGGTGTCCGCCGAATCCTCTTCGCCGCCGGCCACTCCAGTACCCGGCCCGGACCGCACTCCACCGCCGACCACCCCAGTAGCGTCAACCCCGTCGGATCCGCCGGCGCCTCCGGCCCAGCTTCCGACTCCACCCGGGCGGCCGCTCACCGTGCCTGGCCAGCCCTTTTCCGTGCCGGCACCGCCCGGTCAGGCCCTCACACCGCCAGGCCAACCACTCACGCCTCCAGGCCAACCACTCACGCCGCCGGGCCAACCACTCACGCCTCCAGGCCAACCACTCACGCCGCCGGGCTCGTCCTTCACATTGCCAGGGCAACCCGTTACGCCGCCGGGCCAGCCCTTCACGCCGCCCAAGCCGCCCGTCGCAGCGCCGAGGCCGCCCGGCGAGCCGCTGGTCCTGCCGACATCCGCCGCGCCCACCGGCCGTCGGCCGAACCTGGAGAACCGGCAACCCACGGCAACACCGGCTGAGGACCCGGCCGACCGCACCGAAGCAACGGCCGTGCAGCGCCAGGACCCAGGCCCGGAGCGGCCCATAAGCCCAGTCCAGCCTTACGCCACGGCCCCAGAGCAGCCCGGGAGCCCGGCCCAGCCCCACGCCCCGCAGCCGGCGGCGTCCGAGCCGGAACCTGCCGCGCAGACGCCGCGCGGCCCCTGGTCAGGCACACCGCATCGCCCGGGCGCCCGGTCGGCTTCCCGATCCGGCGAAACCACCGAGAGCCTTACCCCGCCGACCGGCACCTGGTGGGCACAGTCCCCGGAAGCCGGCCAGCACACCGGCCCGACGCCCACCTCGGTGAGCTCCGCGTGGCCATCCGCCCAGTCGCCCGCTCAAGGACAGCCCGTCCACGACGAACCGCCCACCGTCGACATGGAGAGCACCCAGCACGTCCCCTATCAATCACCTCCCATCGGCGTGGAGACCACACAGCACGTTCGTCATCAACCGCCTGCCGTCGACATGCAGACCACGCAGCACGTCCCGTATCAACCGCCTGTCGTCGACATGGAAACCACCCAGCGCGTCCCCCGACTCCCAGCCGCGATGCCGCTCACCGGCGGTCAGGCTGCGCAGTCCGGCGCACTCGGCCATCCGGACGCCACCGCCGACTTCGAGGCCTCCTCCGCGGATGCTGACGCCTCGTCGCAGGTGACCATGCCCAACCTCGTCCCCCCGCCGCAGGTGGACGAGGGCGCCGGCACGACCGGGCACGAGACCACCCACGCCGCAGCGGAAACCGCCGCGATAAGCCATGAGACCGCCCAGGCCGCAACGGGAACCGGCACGACCAGCCAGGAGACCGCCGGAGCCGCAGCGGGAACCGGCGCGACGGCTATCTGGCCCGGCACGCCGGCGGAGCCGGCCATCACCGCGGACAGTTCCGGCCCGTGGCCTACTTCGCCCAGAGTCCCGGAACCGCGGCGTGCCCCGGAATCCCAGCCGGACCACGATCATCCGGCCACGGCCCAGCAGCCCGAACCCGGATCCTCCTCCCGGGAGGGCACACCGGCCGCGCCCGAACACGTCCCAGCCTGGTCGGACGTGGCCCCGGCCTGGTCGGACGCAGCCTCCGGCGGCCATCGACCCGTCACCGGGAACGGCGGTCCCAGCGACCCTGCCGACGACCTCTCCCCGGCAACCGAACTCACCGAAGCCGATCTTCAGCAGGTCGAACCCGCTTCGCAAGCCGTGAGCCCGCCGCCGTCCTCAGCCGGCACGGCCCCGGACGGCGAGTCCCGCAACGACCCGACGGAACGCTCCGGCGCGGGCACGACCGGGGTAGCGGCCGCTGCAGCAGGGGGCTTCGTCGGGAGCTGGCTGGCCACCTCGTCGCCGAGCCGACCGATGAACCAGAGCTCACCCGGCCCGGCCCGTGACGCCGACGACGACGCACCGGATCACGGCTCCCCGGCCACTCCGATGGCAGCCGCCGAAGCCCGGAGCACGTCACCGTCCGCCAGTTCCTCCACCGGGTCAGGCCCCGCGCAAGTTGGCGGGACTAGCCCATTCGACCAGGCGGAGCCCGGTTTCGGGTGGCAGCCAAGCTCCGCAGGAAGCACTGCCCAGCAGCCAGAATCTCCCACCCCGGCATCAGCCGTCTCGGGCCCGGACTCCCCTGACTCCCCGGAACACCGCCCAGAAGCCGCCACCTCCGGATCCAGGGTCCCGATCCGAAGAGCTCCGGACCAGCAACCGCCGGAGTCCACCCCACCGCCCATCCCGGACGTCACGGAGCAACGCTCGGAGACGGCCGCAACGCCGACGGATCAGCAGGCGACCGACGCCGCGACACCGCGCGCGGGTTTCACGGGGCAGCGGCCGGAAACCGCCGTTCCTCGGGCAAGTTTCGCCCCGCAGTGGCCTGGCGCAGCGACTGCACCGGGCACCGGCCATCCCGGCGACTGGCCGGGTGCTGCCACCTCCGGAGAGTCCTGGCCGGATCAGCCCGGCAGCGGGAACCCGGTTGGCGCCCCGGTGGATCCCTGGGCGGAGGGCGCTGCAGCGGCCGCGGCCGGAGGCTGGCCGCACCCGCTGCAACAGGGCGACGAGGCGACCGTCGCCGGCGCCGACTGGCCGGCCACCGTGAACCCGTTGGCAGGATCGGCGGCCACACCGAGCCCCGCCGGAGCCGGCGACGAGCGCACCTGGCCGGGCAACTTCCACCCCGACGCGCCCATCGCGGGCAGCCGGATCCCCGCCTCGAATGCACCCACCGGCACGAACCAGCCGACCAGCGGTTTCGACAACGCGAACAGGCCCGTCAGTGCGAGCGGGCCAACCACCGGGCGCGGCGACGCGAACAGACCTGTCAGCACAGGCGCACCCGCCGGGCCGGGCAGCGCGAACGGGCCCGTCAGCACAGGCGCACCCAACGGACCGGGTGGCGCGAACGGGCCCGTCAGCACAGGCGCACCCCACTGGCCGAGCGACGCGAACGGGCCCGTCAGCACCGGCGCGCCCACCGGACCGAGCGGTGGGAACGTGCCTGACGCGGTTGGCGGCATCGGTGGCGGGCTCGCGGGTGCGTCGTCCGGGCGGGTCTCGTGGAGCGGCCCGGACGACTGGACCGCCGGGACCGGACTCGCCGGTTCGCCAGGCACTCCCAGCTGGGCAGCGCCGGCCGAGCCGAGCGACTGGCAGCCCAGCAGCGGAAACACCACCTGGCCGACGTCGCCCGCCGGCTGGCCGGCCTCGCCGAGTTGGCAGCAGCCGCCCGGGCCGGGTGCCCCGGGCAGTGTCCAGGATCCGCCGCACGGCAGGCGGCGCCTCAGGGTGGCCGGGATTCTGCTGCTCGCGTTGATCCTCGCGGGCGGTGCTTACCTGGGCATCCGCTGGACCGCCAGCCGCAACGGCCCCGAGCCGACCGCCGCGCCGACGGCGACAGCGACCCAGCAACAACAGCAGCCTCCGCCGTCGGCCGCTCCGGCGAGCCCGTCGGCGCCGCCCGCGGTGGCGAGCCTCGCCGAGCCTGTCGTGACCGACGCGATCAATGGTGTCGGGCGGGAGCCGGAGGGCGTCGCCGTCGCACCGGACAACGCCACCGTCTACGTCGCGGACCAGGGTGCCAAGGCGGTGTTCTTCGTCGACCCGGCGAGCAAGAAGGTCAGCTCGCTCGCGGTGCCGAACACGCCCCGCTTCCTGGCGCTGTCCAAGGACGGCTCGCGGCTTTACGTCTCGATGTTCGAGAACGACTTCAGCGCGAACGGGATGGCGGTGATCGACACCGCGCAACGCACCGTGATCACGTCCGTGAAGACCGGGCCACGGCCGTTCGAGCCGGCAATCGCGCCGGACGGGCGGGTCTGGCTGCCGATCCACAACGGGGCGCGGGTGGAGATCTACGACGCGCAGACGCTGGCGAAACAGCAGCAGATCAGTGTGCCGCCGAACCCCCACTGGATCGACTTCACGCCGGACGGCACGCGGGCGTTCACCTCGGATCACGAGTCCAGCAAGATGTCGGTGATCGACACGACGAGCTTGAAGGTGCTCGCCAACATCTCGGTCGGGCGCTCCCCGCACAGCGTGGCCGTCACGCCGGACGGCAAGACGGTCGTGGTGACGAATTACGACGTCAACACCGTCGAGACCTACGACACCACGACCCTCGAACTGACGCAGCGTTACACGGTGGGCAAGCTGCCGCAGGCGGTGATCGTTTCCGCGGACGGCGTCCACGCCTATGTGGTCAACGAGGGCTCGGACACGTTGTCGGTGCTCGATCTGAAGGAGCGGAAGGTGGCGGCCACGGTCAAGGTCGGCGACAGCCCACGGGTCATCGCGTTGTCCCCGGACGGTCTGCGGCTTTTCGTGACCGCGGGGCGGGACGGGGCGATCACGGTGCTGAAGGCGGCGGAGAGCTGACCGGTACGCTCCGCGGATGCGTCTGCTGACCTTCAACACGCTGTTCACCGGGGATGTCCGGCCACGGCTGGAGGCGCTCGGCCGGATCCTGCGTGATTCCGATGTCGACATCGTCTGTCTCCAGGAGGTCATGTACCGGCGCAACGCGGCGCTGCTCCGGCGGCACTTCCCGCACTCGGCGTGCGCGGGCTCAGTCGTACTGAAAGGGGGTCTTGTCCTTCTGTCTCGTACTCCGATCGATCGGTGGCGTTTCGTGCGATTCCCGCTCGCCGGGCCGGCCCGCCCGGAGTTCCTGATGCGCAAGGGTGCGCTGATCGCGGAACTCGGTGACCTGGTCGTGGTGAACACGCATCTGTCGGCGAACCGCGACGACGACTGGTCGCCGGGCAACCGGTTCACCATCGTCGAACAAGGTGAGCTCGACGTGCTGGCGCGCGAGCTGGCCGCGATCGATCAGAGCCGCCCGGTGGTGGTCGCCGGTGACCTCAACCTGCCCCGGGACACCCGCGTGCTCGCCGATTTCCGGGAGCGCGCCGGACTTGCCGACGCGATGGCTGGGGACAGGCGCCCGACTTATCGCCCGTTGCCGCAGTGGCCGCATCCACCCGCATTCGATCATCTCCTGGTGCGCAACGCCGGAATCGAGCACGCCGATCTGGCCCTGCAGGACGAGGTGACCCTGCCGGACGGGCGGCGTGTGCCCCTATCCGACCACTTCGGAGTGGTCGCGGAAATAGCCCTCTAGAACTGTCTTCCGGCGCAGGATCTAGTTCTGCAGAGGGAGTTCGTGCCACGGAAAGCCTGATAACTTCGCCGCATGGCAACGGAATCCGGCGTCGACCGCACCAGACTCGCTGAGCTCGCCGAGCGTGAGCGGGCCACCTTCGCCGGGCGGCACCCCCGCTCGGCGGCGGCTTACGGGCGCGCCGACCATCTCTTCGGGCGCGTGCCGATGACGTGGATGAACAAGACCGCGGCCGGCTTCCCGGTCTATCTGAGGACGGCCCGCGGCAACCGGCTGACCGACCTCGACGGCAACGAATTCGTCGACTTCTGCCTGGGTGACACCGGGGCGATGGCCGGCCACTCCCCCGCGCCGGTGGTCACCGCGGTCACCCGGCGTCTCGGTGAGCTGGGCGGCGCCACCACGATGCTGCCGACCGAGGATGCCGCTGTGGTCGGCGCCGAGCTGGCGAGTCGCTTCGGGCTGCCGTTCTGGAGTTTCGCGCTGACCGCCACCGACGCCAACCGCTGGGCGATCCGCCTGCTGCGCGCAGTCACCGGGCGGCCGAAGGTGCTGGTCAACAGCTATTGTTACCACGGCTCGGTGGACGAGTCGCTGATCGTCGTCGGGCCCGACGGGCACGGCCGCAGCCGCGAGGGCAACGTCGGCGCGCCGGTTGACGTGACCGCGACGAGCCGGGTCGCCGAGTTCAACGACCTCGCCATGCTGGAGCGCGAGCTGGCGCACGGCGACGTCGCCGCGGTGCTGATGGAGCCGGCGCTGACCAACATCGGCATCGTGCTGCCGGAGCCGGGCTATCTGGCCGGCGTGCGTGAGCTGACCAGGAGATACGGGACCTATCTGATCAACGACGAGACGCACACCTTCTCGGCCGGGCCGGGCGGGGCCACCCGGCTCTGGGATCTGCAGCCCGACGTGCTGACCATCGGCAAGGCGATCGGTGGCGGCGTGCCGGTCGGGGCCTACGGGCTCTCCGCCGAGCTGGCCGACGCGCTGACCGGCCGCGGCGACCTCGACCTGGTCGACATGGGCGGCGTCGGCGGCACGCTCGCCGGGAACCCGGTGTCGATGGCCGCGACCCGCGCCACGCTGGAGGAGGTGCTGACCGAGGGCGCGTTCGCCACGATGATCACCACGGCGACGGCGTTCGCCGAGGGACTTCAGAAGATCATCTCGGCGTACCGGGTTCCGTGGTCCGTCAGTCGCCTCGGCGCCCGTGTGGAGTATCGGTTCGCCGACCCCGCCCCGCGTAACGGCACCGAGTCCGCGGCGAGCGCGGACGCCGAGCTGGAGGACTGCCTCCACGTCTATCTGGCGAATCGCGGGGTGCTGCTGACGCCGTTCCACAACATGGCGCTGATGTGCCCGGAGACTACGCTCGACGATGTTGCCCGCCACCACGAGATCTTCGACGAGGCGCTGGCCGAGCTGACAGCCGGCTAGGCGAGGCCGCGCCGGAGGTCTCGGCGTCGGCGCCGACAACCGCGACCGCGTTGGTCACCCGCTGAGCTGTGTGGCGCGCTGTCCCGCCGAGGAGCCGGCCCGGGCCGCCGTGGGCGCGGGCCCGGGCCGTCGTGCTGTGGCGCCGTGCCGTGCCGTGCCGTGGCACCGGGCCGGCCGGGCCGGGGCGCCGCGCCGGGCGGGCCATGGCACCGGGCCGGGCCGGGACGTGGCACCGCGCCTGGCCGGGATGTGGCGCGCCGTGACACCGCGCCCGGCCGGGCCGTGGCGTCGGACCGGGGCTGGGCCGGGGCCGAGCGTGGCGTCGGGCCGGGGCTGGGCCGGGGCCGAGCGTGGCGTCGGGCCGGGCCGGGCCGGGGTGGGGCGTCGGGCCGGGGCGTGGCGGTCGCCGTGGTGGTGGCGTGTGCCGTGGTGGGGACGTGCAGCCGTGGCGCCGGCGTGTGCTGTGGGTCAGCCGGCGCCGAGGTCGGTCAGGGCACCGTGACCGGCGTGCCCGGCAGCACGATGCGGGTGGTGACGTGCGGCGCGAGGCGGGCGAGTGCGTCGGTGTAGTGGCGGGGGTCCTGGTCGCCCCGGGTGATGATCCGGTCACCGAGCTGTCCGCTGTGGAACGCGTAGTGGTGCGGCAGCGCGACGGCCGGGTTGAGCGCCGCGGTCAGTGCGGCGGCCTGTTCGGCGTCCATGACGACCTGCGCCAGGCCGGCCGGGCGGATGCACAGGCCGTTGACGGGCAGGATGGCGAGGTCGAGCGGGCCGAGGCGGGCGGGGATCTCGTCGAGCTCCGGGACGCGCAGCGAGTCGCCGCCGAAGAAGACGGCGCGCCCGTGGGCCTTGATGACGAAGGTGACCTCGTGGACGCCGTGCTGCCCGGGCGTGGCGGTCACGGTGAGCTCGCCGAGCGTTGCGGACTCCCACGCCTCGATGGTGTGCAGCCGGGTGAAGCCCTTGCTCGCGGCGAGGGCCGTGACGGTGCCCGGGCCGAACACCGGGGTGGCGAGGTCGAAACCACCGGCGACCAGGGCGTCGAGGTTACAGTGGTCGTAGTGCTCGTGGCTGATGACGAGCGCGTCGACACGGCCGAGCGACGCCACGTCGTACGCGAGAGGTTCGCCCTGGTGGTAGGTGGCGCTCTCACTGAACCAGGGGTCGGTGACGATGCGCAGGTCACCGATCTCGATCAGCTGGCAGGCGTGGGCGATGCGGGTGACGGTCAGGGAGGTCTTCATGACGGTTGTCCTTGCTGTGCGGGGCTCTTGCCGGGGGCGGAGGGGTCAGTTGCCGAGGTCGGTGATGGCGCCGAGAAGCTCTTCGGGCGTTTCGAGCTGGGGCAGGTGCCCGCTGCCGGGGAGCACGGTGAAGACGGACATGGGGATGGCGGCGGCGTAGGCCTTGCCGTACTCGGGGGTGACGATGCCGTCGCTCTCGCCCCAGATCACGTGAACCGGGAGGTCGAGGCCGCGGAGCCGCTCCAGCAGAGTGGGGTCGGACATGGCGGGGCCCGCGTAGGACGCCAGCGCGGCGAGGTCGGGGCTCGGGCCGCTTCCGCCGACGGCCGGCGGGCGCGGCGCCTTGGCCGGGTCGTGCCATGACAGCTTGGCGAGCTCGGCCGGTGCGAGGCCGCGGACGCTGGTCATCTGGTGGCCTTCGACCTCGATGCCGATGCCGTCGACGATCACCGCGCCGGAGAGCCGGGGGCTGCCCAGCAGCGCCATCTCGGCGGCGACCCAGCCGCCGAAGCTGTTGCCGATGACGGTGACGTCGGCGAGTTCGAGCCGGTCGAGGAGGGCGATGTAGGTGGCGGCGAGATCGCGGGTCGTCGCCGGCCCGGCCGGGCGGGCCGTGCCTCCGAAGCCGGGGTGGGTGGGAACGATCACCCGGGCGTGGGTCCGTTCGGCGAGCAGGTTGGCGAAGCCTCGCACGGAGGCGACCCCACCGCCGCCGTGCAGCACGAGGAACGGGCGGGTGCGGTCGTGGTCGTCGAGTGTGACCTCGACGTCGCCGAGCGCGACGGTGGTGGTGCGGGCGGGCCGGAGGCTGCCGGCCGGGACGGTGATCTTCATGCTGCTATCCCTTCGTGGACCGGGCCGGTGGTGGCCCGGCCTCATGTAAGGAACCTTAGATCACGTCCCCGATCTTTGCAAGGTTCCTTATATAAGGGACCTGATTCGGGGAAAGCGAGCCCAGGTCAGCGGGGTGGGCGGAACGTGAAGGCGTAGAGCCCACGACGGCCGGCGGCGCAGAGGTCGAGGCCGCCGGGGATCCAGGCGGATTCGTAGAGCGAACCGTCCACCCGCATCGCCGCCACGGGCTGCCACCCCGGCGTCTCGGCCAGGCCGGCGAGGGGCCAGATCCGCAGCTCACCGGACGCGCTCGTCGTCGACAGCCACTGGCCGTCGGCCGAGATCGACCCGTGCGTGACCTCGCCGGCGCCGGGGAACGTGGCGACGGCGAGGGGGCGCAATGACCGTACGTCAAATGTCGCAATGCCGGCGTCGCAGATGAGGGTGAGCTGGTCAGCGGCCCGGTGCATCGCCCGGGTAGGGCCCGGCGGCGACAGCGGCAGCGGGCGGAGGCGGCCCTTCGGGTAGTGCCAGACCGCGACGGCGCCGCTCGCATCGGCGATGATCATGCGGTGCCGGGGCAGGAACGCCGCTGCCCGGATCGGATGTTCGTGCTCACGGCGGTAGACGTCGGGGCCGGTGACCGAGCGGATCTCCAGCGTGCCGGCCTCGTCCCAGCGGGCGAAGAGGTCAGTGGTGACCGCGCAGCCGGCCGCGCCCGGGTGGACGGTGTCGGCCCAGCCGTCGCCGACGTCGCGGAGCAGGGCGGTGCCGGTGGCGGTGGCCGCCACGAGCCAGGTGCCGTCCGGGCCGAAGGCACACGATCGGATCGGATCGGCCCAGGTCCAGACCGGTTTGCTGGTCGCGCCCGACCACAGCCGGACGACGCCGTCCTGCCCGCCGGTCAGCAGCGGCGCCGGCGGGGACGGGGAGACCGCGCAGGTGTTGAGCCAGTCGACCGGACCGCCGACGGTTTCCTGCGCCAACCGGGGCAGGTCCCACACCCGGATCGATCCGTCACTGCCGGTGGTCACCAGCGTCCGCCGGTCGGACGCCACGACGCAGTCGGTGACCCAGCTCGGATGCGCGCGGACGACCGCCACCTCCGTCCCGTACCGGTCGGAGACCCGGACCGTCCCGTCCTCCCCACCGGAGATGATCCGATCGCCGAAGGCCGCCAGCGCGCTCACACACCCCCGGTGCCCGCCGAGGGTCACCGCCGCCTCGTCCCCGCGGAGCGGATGAATCCGCACCTCCCCGTCGATCCCGCCGACCGCCACCCACGTTGCGGCCGGCGCGAACTCGGTGACCCCGGCCTTCCCGCCCGCGACCAGCATCTTCCGCCGGCCGCTGCGCATCTCGTGCCCGGCCACCGCGCCCTCCTCGGTGACCGTGACGACCCGGTCGTCGTCGAGGAACGCGCATCCCACCAGCTTCTCCCCGGCGTGGTGCCCGAGGATCCGCCAGTTCCCGACCGCGTCGAGCACGATCAGCTCCCCGACGGCGCTGACCGCCGCGACCCGATGGCTGGCCGGCGACGCCGCGCACCCGAGGATCTCCCCGGCGGCCGTCCACAGGACGCGTTCCTGGCGGCGCGCGACATCCCAGACCCGTAACGTGGCATCGCTGCCGGCCGACAGCAGGTAGCCACCGTCGAACGTCGCGGCCAGTGCCTTGACCGCCCCCACGTGCCCGGTGAACCGGGCGAGCGCCGTCCCCTCGGTCCCGTCGTGCAGCGTGATCACCCCGGTGTCACCGCCGGCCGCGATCCACTCCATCCCGGGTGCGAGGGCCACGCAGTTGAGCCACCCGGCGTCTCCGGCGATCACCCTGGTCAGGCTGTCCGGCCCGACGTCCGGCAGGGGCCGGCGCGCGACCAGCCCGGCCCGGGTGCGCTGCGCGGCGCCGAGCGCGGCGACGTCGGCGGCGAGTTCGGGCGCTCCGCCCAGGCGCGACAGCAGCACGTCGGTCAGCGCGCCGGCGGGGCTGATCGCGTGCAGCAGGTGGGCGCTGCGCGACAGCCGGGCCCGCAGCGCGCCGGCCCGCGGGTCCGGCATCCGCGCCAGGTCGGCGACCGCGGCCGCGACGCCGGACAGCGGGATCTGCACGGCGAGGCGCCGCAGGTCGGTCACGGCCACGAACAGCTCGTCCCACCAGCGCGCCTCCTGCAGGTGGAACGCCAGGTGGCGCCAGAGATAGCGCTCGGTGACCGGCATCGTCCACCACGGCCCGCCGCTGCGCGGACGCGACACCTCCATCAGCCTGCGGTTCACTTGCGCGATCTCGTGGTCGGGCAGGCGATGGCGGAGGTACGTCCGGAGCACGCCACTCATCCACAGCCCCGCCCTGTCCCGCCGCACGAGGCCGAGGCGGGCGAACGCCGTACGCAGATCCTCTGCTTCCGAGGGTGACGTGCCGCCCGTGCCGGACCACAGGAGGTCGATGATCGGGTCCGGGACCGGCCCGCCCTCCGGGAAGATCGCCAGTTCGAGGAATCGTCGCCGGTCCGCCTCGGGCAGCCGGTCCAGGGCGGCGCTGACCAGCCCGTCCACTGCCCGTTCGCGTTCTCCGGGCACGGTGAGGTCCAGCGCCACCCAGCCGCCCGCGCCGACCTGGTCGATGAGCTGGTGGGCGGCCCCGCCGTGACGCAGCACGCCGTTGGCGAGCGCGGTGAGCAGCGGCCACCGCCCGGTCAGCGCGTGCAGCGCGGTCAGGTCCGGCAGCGGCAGCCCGGGCAGGTCGCGGGTGAGCAGCGCGGTCGCGTCGTCGTGGGTCATCTCGCCGACGTCGATCCGGAGCAGGCCGGGCGGGAGCACGCCGCCGACCCGGGTGGTGATCAGCAGCCGGCAGCCCGCGCCGAGGAACGGGGTGAGCTGGTCCGCGGTCCACACGTCGTCGGCGACCAGCAGGACCGGCGGGCGCAGCGCCAGCTCGGCGGCGAGCCGCTCACCGGCCTGGGCGGGGGTGACGACGCCGGGCGGCTCACCGGTGAGATGCGTGACCAGGTCCGCGATGACGGCGGCGAGCGCCGGGCCGGTGGCCTCCTGCCCGACGGCTGCCCACAGCATCCCGCCGGGGAAGCGCCCGCGCAGGCCGGCGGCGACCTGCCGGGCCAGCGTCGACTTGCCGATGCCGGCGAGCCCGTGCAGCGCGACGTCCCCGGCGAGCAGCCGCTCCCGCACGCGGGTCTGCAGCGCGGTGCGTTCCACCAGGTCGTCGCCGGGGCCGGCGGCCATCCACGGCGCCTCCCGGGGACGCGGGACCGGAGCCGGGGCCGGGGCCGCCGCGGGGTTGCGCAGGCGACCGGCCCATCGCCGCCACCGTAAGCCGTCTGTCACACATGCACCAACGGCGTGGCGACGGGCAGGTCACTGCATCGGGCCGGGTCTCGTGGATGTCCCGGCCGGGCGGATCCGCCGAACCGGCTCTACTTGGTGACCAGGCTCTTCAGGGTGCTGACCAGGGTGTGGTCGCTGACCTCGGCGTAGATCTTCTTGTCCGGGCCGACGAGCACCGAGAACGGGCAGGCGGTCTCGTTGCTGGCCAGCTTCTTGTCGAGCAGTTGTTTGCGGGTCGCGACCTCGAACACGCGCAGCCGCCAGCTCGCCCGGTAGAGGGTGAGCGTGTCGGGGTCCGGCTCGTCGTACTTGCAGGTGCGCAGCTTGGATCCGGCACTGGTCCGGTCCAGGCAGGCGGCGAGCTGCACCTTCGCCGGGCTGTTCGGGCCCCAGGTGTTCTCGGCCGCCTTGCCGGTGCCGATGTCGTCCAGGTAGTAGGTGCGGTTGTTCCAGCGGACCGCGTTCTCGCCGTCCTTGATCAGCAGGGCCACCGGGTGCGGGGCCTTGCCGGCGTGCTTCGGGGCGTCCGGGAAGAAGGCGTTGTCGTCGCAGACCGCGTTCAGGTCGTAGATGTCCTTGGCCGGGCTCGCGGCCGGTTGCGGGCCGGTCGACTCGGGGGCCGGCTCGCCGGTCGGCCGCGCGGACGGGAACGGCAGGCCGGTCGGCCAGCTGAACGGATCCTCCTGGCCGAAACCGCCGTCCGCGCTGGAGGAGTCGTGCTGGTCCTCGGCCATCATGTAGATGCTGCCGGTGCAGAGCAGGCCGATCACCGCGACGGCCGCGACGATCACGCCCGCCAGCAGCCCGCGACGGCCGCGGGGTGGGGCTGCCACGGCCGGGGGCCAGCCGGGCTGGGGGTACTGCGCGTACTGACCGGGGGCCGGGTAAGCGCCGGGCGCCGGATAACCGGGCGGTGGATAGCCGGGCGCCGGATAACCGGGCTGCGGATACGCGTCCGCCGCCGGAGGTGGCTGCGGGAACGGGAAGAGCTGCGCCGGCTGATCGTTCGGCGGCGGAACCGGCGGCGCCCACGCCTCGACGGGTGGCGGCGTAGCGGCCCCCTCGGCCGGGCGCGCCCACTCCGAGGCCGGCGCCGGCGAGGAGGATCCGGGTGCCGGCGGACCGGTGGGCGATGCCGGCGTCGCGGACGTCGGATCCGGAGCCGGTCCGGCCGATGACGACGATGCCGGATCAGGTGATGACGACGCCGGATCAGGCGTGCCGCCGCCTCCGGGTGCTGCCCCCGTGCCGTCCACTGACATGCCCTCCCCCTGTTGTGCCGGGCAAATGTATCGAGAGCCGTCACCTGACCGGCGGCCGGGTGGTCCCTCCGGCGGCGGGCGGCCGGAGGGACCGGCCGGTCACGGGCGGGTGCCGGACTGGCTGCCCGCGGTCACCGTGGCGACCTGAGTGCCGGAGAGGGTCCCGCCGGTGTAGAGGCCGCCGCCGGCCGCCGTGCCGGAGACCGACCCGCCGGTGCAGACCGCATACGTCGTCCCCCGGGTGATCTGGCCGGACGAGAAGACCACACCTTTGAACGCCTTCGCCGACCGGTAGGCCGCGATCTGGGTGCCGGACGTGGTGGCCAGGTGCACGATCGTCCCGGCCGGCTGGTTGGCGCCGAACGTGACGGACACCCAGCCCTGGCCGGAGCTGGGCAGTGTGCTGGTGGTCGCGCTGATGCCGGTCGAGATCAGGGTACCGCCGGTGATGGTGAGCGCGCCGTTGGAGTCCAGACCGCCCTCGCCGCCGCCGCGCGTGGCGGACCCGCTGACCACGACGGTGCCGCCGCCGATGGTGAGCGCGCCGTTGGAGTCGAGGCCGTCGGTGCCGCCGTCCACCACGACGGTCCCGCCGGTGATCGAGACCAGCGCGTTCGGCGAGTTCTGCATCTCGCCGTAGGCCGGGTCGGCGGCGTTGACCGCGTCGTCCGAGGCGGTGGCGCTGACGCTGCCGCCGGTCACGTAGACCTTCAGGCCCTCGACCCCCTCGTACGACCTGGTGACGCCCACCGTGCCGGCGCTGACCGTGACGGTTCCCTCGGCGTGGACCCCGTCGTCACCCGTGGCGACCGTTGTCGCGCCGCCGTCGACGGTGATCGCCCCGTCCGAGTGCACCCCGTCGTCGGAGGACCTCAGAAACGCCTCAGAGAATGCTGTGCACAAGCTGTCAAATCCGGGCGATGGTGCACTCTTCCAGGAAGGACGGATCAGGCGTCCAGCCCATCCCGGAAACCTCCGAAACCGTGACGAACCCCGCATCACAGACAATCGGCTCGGTGGTGATGTCCCGGGCGTAGTACTTGTCCGAGCCGGAGACGTCCGACGGCAGCGTGAACCCGGGCAGCGAGCTGAGGGCCACGTTGGCCGCGCGCCCGATCCCGAACTCGTGCATCCCCCCGCACCAGACCGGGACGCCCAGTGCGATGGCCAGGTCGTGGGCGCGGACCGCCGGGGTGAGCCCGCCCATCCGGGACACCTTGAGGTTCAGCACCCGGCCGGCCTTCAGCACCAGCGCCGTGACCACGTCGTCCACCTCCTCGATCGACTCGTCCAGGCAGATCGGGGTCTCGAGGGTCTCCTGCAGCTCGGCGTGCGCGAAGAGCGCGCGCGGCGGGAACGGCTGCTCGATCATGAGCAGCCCCAGGCTGTCCAACCGCTGGAAGACGTCCCGCTCGGACACCGGGTAGGCGCCGTTCGCATCGACATGGATCGGCATCGCCGGGAACGCGGAGAGGACCGCCCGCACCGGCTCGACATCCCAGCCCGGGGCGATCTTCAGCTTCACTCGCTGATAGCCCTCGGCCACCCGCGCCGCCACCTGCTCCAGCAGCGCGTCGACGGTCGGCTCGATCCCCAGCGAGACCCCGGCCGCCACCCGGCCCCTGGTCCCGCCCAGCGCCCTGGCCAGCGGAATGCCCTCGCGCTGCGACCACAGCGCCCACGCCGCCATGTCCAGCCCCGCCCGCGCGAAGTAGTTCCCGCGCACCTTCGACAGGGCCGCCGCCAGCTCGGCCGGATGCTCCCACTCCGCGGCCAGGACGATCGGCCGCAGGTGGTCGCGGGCCACCGCCCAGCAGCTCTCCACGGTCTCGGCGGAGTAGAACGGCCCGCTCGGTGACGCGATCTCCCCCCACCCGGTCACCCCGTCCTGATCGGTGAGCGCGACCAGGATGTGCTCCAGCTCCCGCTTCGCGTGCGAGCTGGTGCGGAACTCGTGCACCAGCGGCAGCCGCACCCGGCGTAGCTCCACCTGCTGAATCCTGATCACGGGCCCTCCCAGTAGAGACCGAGCTCGGCGGCCAGCTCGTCACGCTCCCGCAGGCGCCGGCCGGCACCCTTGGCGCTGGCGATGGTCAACGTGGCCAGCAGGTGCAGCGCCAGCACGATCGAGGTCGGCGACTTGACGTACGACGCGCTGCCCGTCCCGACCACGATGCGAGCCGCCGCGACGCCGGTCAGCGGCGCGTCCTCGGCGTCGGTGATCAGGACCAGGTCGCCGCCGTGCCGCACGTACGCCGACGCGACCTCGACGGTCTCCCTGCGGTAGCGCTCCAGCGAGACCGCGACCAGCAGATCCCCCTGCCGGATGTCGCTGAGCACGTCGAGCGCCCGCAGCGGCACCCCGTCGACGAGGTGCACGCCGGAGAGCCCCGCGCTCAGGTCCGAGGCGAGCAGCGAGGCGTAGCTCAGCGACTTCCCGTACCCGATCAGGTAGCGCCGGCGCGCCGACACGATCAGCCCGGCCGCGTGCTCGATCGACTCGTGCTCGGCGGCCCACTCCAGGGCCTGGTCGAACTCGGCCCGCTGCTGGTCCAGCACGCGCTGCTTGAGCACCCTGGCCGAGCGGCGCTGGACGTTGCGGTCGAAGCGGTCGGCGGGTGTGGTCCGTGACGTCACGCCTCATCCTCGAACAGGTAGGCGACGCGCCCGGGGTCGCCCTCCGGCCGGGCCACGCCGACGAGCCGGCCACCGGTCGCGAACCGGGTCAGCAACTGTTGCCGCAGCCAGGCGCGGTCCTGCGGATCAGGCGCCGCGCACCGCTCCCCCGCCGCGACCAGGATGCTTTCACCCCCATGGCCGGTACGGCCGCGGGAGCCCTCCGGTGCGGCATCGGTCAGCTCCCAGCTGACCAGGACCCGGTCGGTGCCCGGCTCGCGATAGAAGTCGGGCAGGAACCGAATGCCGGTGGCGCCCAGCACGGCGAAGTTGAAATGGGCGTTGCGCAGGGCGTAGGGGTCGAACGTCCACCGCATCGTGCGTGCGCCGGTGCGCCGGGCGGCGGCGGCCTGCGCATACTTCAGCAGTCGCCCGAGGCCGGCGCCCTGGAAGCCCGCCTTGACCACGGCGGCCTGCGAGTAGTGGTAGAGCTCGCCGGCCTCGACCCCGGTGAATCCGTAACAGAACCCGGTCAGCGTCCCGTCGCCGGTGAACGCGCCGATCACCGTGCCGGCGTTTTCCCCCAGCGCGGCCAGCAGGCGCGGGCTGAGGCCCCACTCGGGCTCGGTGTAGCCGAACACCTCGCGGTAGAGGGCGGCGGCACCGGTCCACTCGGCCATGCCGTCCAGCTCGCGCACCGTCACGTCCATCATCGCCTCCGCCGCTCTCGACCAAAAGATAGCGAACGTATCTTCGTCATCGTGACGGTCGAAGGGCTCGTTGACAACGAAGATGGCACATCTTAGCGTTCGGATATGTCGTCACCAGTGATCGCGGCCCTGCACCGCTACACGCACGCCGAGTCGCCCACCGGCGATCCGCCGGCGCTCGCCGAGCTGGCCGGGATCCTGGAGGCGGACGCGGCGGCGGCCGGGTTCAGCACCGCCCGTGAGCGGCATCCGACCGGCGACCACCTGATCTGGACGCGCCCGGCGCGGGGCGGGGCCACCGGGTCGATGCTGTTCCTGACGCACTACGACACGGTCTGGCCGGTCGGGACCCTGCGCGAGATGCCGTGGACCGTGGACGGCGACGTGATCCGCGGTCCCGGCGTCTACGACACGAAGTCCGGCATCGCCGCCCTGCTCGCCGCCGTCACCGCGGCCGACGGCCCGCACCCGGAGATCCGGGTGGTCGTGGTCGCCGACGAGGAGATCGGGTCACCCACCGCGACCGGCCTGGTCACCGCCGAGGCCCGGCGGGCCGGCATGGTGCTCGGCCTGGAGCCACCGCACCCGGGCGGCGACCTGAAGACCGGCCGGCGTGGCAGCACCCGCGCCCGCATCGAGGTGACCGGGGCCGAGGCGCACGCCGCGCTGGACCCGGACGCCGGGGTCAACGCGATCGACGAGCTGGTGGACCAGCTGATCCGGGTCCGCGGGCTCCGGGGCGACCGGCCGGTGCTGGTGAACACCGGGACGATCGCCGGCGGCGGGCGCACCAACGTGGTCGCCGGCCAGGCGCACGCCGACCTGGGCCTGCGCTTCGCCGACCCGGACGACGAACGGGCCGTGCTCGCCGAGCTCGCCGCGCTGCGGCCGATCCGCCCGCGCGCCGTCGTCGCCACCAGGCTGCTGTCCCACCGGCCGACCTGGCGCCCGGCCCCGGCCGGTGACGACCTGCTCGCCCGGATCGTCGCGGTCGCCGCCGGGATCGGCCAGAGCCTCGACGGCCGCCCCGCCGACGGCGCCGCCGACACCAACACCACCGGCGCGCTGGGCCACCCCACGGTGGACGGCCTGGCACCCCGGGGTGGTGGCGCCCACGCCCGCACCGAGTGGGTGTCGGTGGCCGGCATCGCCGAGCGGGTCACCCTGCTCACGGCCCTGCTCGCCACCCTGCCCGGGCCCTGCCGATGACCGCACCCGGCTGGTGATCAGGAGCGGGGTGGACGCGTACTGTCGCGTTTGTAACAATTCGCGGGCAGGTTTCGGCCCGGAGGACGACGGGGTAAGCCCGGGGTGGCCACTGGACCTCCCGGAGGTGACGTCGACCATGAACGACCACGAGCGCCGCGCCCTGGCCGATCTCGAACGCCACCTCCAGCACGACGCGGAGTTCGCCGCGCGGATGAGCACCTTCGCCGGCGTCCCCGCGGCGGCGGAGCAGGCGTCCCCGGCCGTCCCGGTCCTGTGCGCGCTGCTGTTCATCGCCGTCCCGCTGGTCATGCTCCTCTTCGGCTGGGTCGGCGTCCTGATCGTCCTCGACCTGTTCGCGGCGGCCGTCGCCGTCATCCTGATCCGCCGCCGCGCCGCCCGCTGACCACGCGGCTCCAGGCCGCCGCGGAGGCGCTCAGGCGCTGACGTCCAGCAGGTCGCCGGTCTGGTTGAGCACGTTGCGGAGCTGGGTGAAGTCGACACCCTTGTCCTGCAACATGCTGACCAGGCTGGACGCGCTGGTCGCGGCGCTGGTGACGTCCGAGGAATCCATGTCGAGAAGGTCGCTGACCTGCTTGAGCTTCCGCGGGTCCGCCAGGCCGGCGTTCTCCCCGCGCGGCCCGCCGGGCGGCGGCGGGGGCGGCGTGGCCTGGCTCCGGGCGTGCTGGTCGGCGATCTTCTCGGCGACGTCGTCGGTGATCGCCGTCGACGACGGCATGCCGGCCTTGATCGCGGCGATCAGGTCGTCGTGGGCGGTGCCGCCGACGGTGGCCAGGTCGTTCAGGCTCTTGCCGGTGGAGAGCCGCTCCTTGAGCTCGTCGGTGCTCAGGCCCAGCGTCTCGGCGACCTTGGCCATCGGGTCGTCCTTCGGCCGCTGCTGCGAGCCGTACGCCGACTGTGCCTGCGCCACCTGGTAGTTCGTCGAGTTGCTGATGCTGCTGATCGAGGTCACCGTGACTCCTCGTGCCTTCCGTGACGCCTGTCGCCCCGGTCAGGGAAAGACATCGGCGGCCGGCCGGGCAAGCTCTGGCTTTGCAACCCGATCCACAGCAATCGGCTATCAGCCGGCGGTGATCGCGGTGGCGGTGACCACGCCCTCCGAGTCCGCGACGCCCTGCACGGTGATCGTCAGGCCGGCGGTCAGGTCCGCCATCGTCGCGGCGGTGCTCCTGCTGACCGTGGTGGTCTCGGACGCCCGCACCGTCACCGTCTCCCCCGCCGCGGTCGTGACGTAGACGATGTTGCCGTCGACCCTGCTGATCGTCCCGGCGGTCGCGCTGCCCGGTATCGGCTGACGGTTCTGACCGAATTCGCCCATGCCGCTGGGCATTCCGGCGCCGACCGGCGCGCTCGCGGGTGCGGACGACGACGAGCCCCAGTGCTTCTGCACCTGCGCGCCGCCGGCGAACCCGGCGACGAGCAGCACCACGCCGGCCAGCACCAGCGTGGTGTGGTTCCACCAGCGCTTCGGCGCGGCGTGGGCGATGGCGCTGTTCAGGTCTTCGTGCTCCGCCTCGGTCGGGGTGCGCGGCAGGACCTCGGTGTCGTCGTTCATGAGCCTTCCCCGGCGTTCATCGTGATGTTCTGCTACTCGTAGCGCAGGGCGTCGATGGGACGCAGCCGAGCCGCGCGAGCCGCCGGCAACCCACCGAAGAAGAGCCCGATCAGCACCGAGACGCCCAGGGCGAGCGCGACCGAGCTGGGCACCACCACCGGTCTCACGCCGACGACCTCGAACCTGCTGCCGATCAGCGCGGCGGCCACGCCGAGACCGCCGCCGATGACGCTGAGCAGCGTCGCCTCGATCAGGAACTGGCTCAGCACCACCCGCCGCGGCGCGCCGAGAGCCTTGCGGATGCCGATCTCCCGGGTCCGTTCGGTGACCGTGACCAGCATGATGTTGGTGATCCCGATGCCACCGACCAGGAGGCTGATGGCGGCGACCGCGCCGAGCAGCGTGGTGAACGTGTCGGCGGTCTCGGTCTGCGTCGCCAGGAGCTGAGAGGCGTTCTGGATCCGGTACGCCGTGGTGCCGTCGCTGCCGGCCGGCATCTTCTGGCCGAGGATCGTGGCGATCTGGCTCTCCGCGGCGTCGACCCGATCGCTGTCGCGCGCCTCGACCAGGATCGAGCTGAGCGTCCCGTATCCCGCGAGCACCTGACGGACGGCGGAGATCGGTGCGACCGCTGTGTCGTTCGTGTCGCTGAAACCGCTGGAGCTCTTCCCTGCCAGCACCCCGACGACGGTGAACAGCGCGCCGCCCGCGGTGACCTGCCGGCCGATCGGGTCCACGCCGGGGAACAGTTCCTCGGCGACGGTCTGACCGATCACGACCACCCGGCGGGCCTGCGCCTCGTCGTCGTCGGTGAACAGCGCTCCGGTCCGGACCGGGAAGTTCGAGGCGCCGAACCAGCCCGGTGTGGTGCCGACGAACGATCCGACGTCGTGGTCGCTGCCCTCGTAGGTCAGCGTCGCCGACGTGTTGACCACCGGTGACACCGACGTGACGTCCGGCGCGAGCACCGGGTCGTCGAGCGCGTCGGCGACCTTCATGGTCAGGCCGCCGCCGCTCGTGCCGCGGCTGGTGCTCATCACGGTCAGCGTGTTCGTGCCCAGCGCCGAGATCCGGTCCGCGATCGCCTGGGCCGAGCCGTTGCCGACCGCGACCAGCAGGATGACCGCGGCCACGCCGATCAGGATGCCGAGCATGGTGAGCGCCGAGCGCAGCTTGTTGGCCGACAGCCCGCGCAGCGCGAAACGGACGATCTCGGTGAGGCTCACGCCGCCCTCGCCCCCGCCGTGCTCACGACCAGGTTCCGGCCCGCCGCCTCCGCCGCGTGCCGCCCCGCGTGCTGACGGCGCACATCAGAGGTGACCCGCCCGTCGAGGAGCCTGATCAACCGGTCGGCACGGGCGCCCACCTCCTCCTCGTGGGTGATCAGCACGATCGTGCGCCCGACCGCGTGCAGGTCGTCGAGGACGGCGAGCAGGTCCTCGGTGGCGTGGCTGTCCAGGTTGCCGGTGGGCTCGTCGGCGAGCAGCAACGCCGGCTCTGTGACCAGCGCCCGGGCCACCGCCACCCGCTGCTGCTGACCACCGGAGAGCTGGTTCGGCTCGTGCTCGGCGCGGTCCGCCAGACCGACCACGTCCAGGGCGAACATGGCCCGGCGACGGCGTTCGGCGGCCCGCATCCCGGAATAGGCCAGGGGCAAGGCGACATTCGCCACCGCTGACGTACGCGGAATGAGGTTGAAGGATTGGAACACGAACCCGATAAGCCGGTTCCGCACGAGCGCGAGCTGGCTGTCGCTGAGCGAGCTGACGTCCACCCCGTCGAGCAGGTACCGGCCGCTGCTGGGGATGTCCAGGCAGCCGAGGATGTTCATCAGGGTGGACTTGCCGGACCCGGACGATCCCATGATCGCCACGTACTCACCGCAGCCGACCTGCAGCGTCACGCCGTCGAGGGCGCGCACCGCGGTCTCGCCCGCGCCGTACACCTTGCGCACGTCGCGGACGTCGAGAACCGCCCGGGTCCCGGCCATGGCTCAGCGACCGCCCGGCGGGGCGCCGCCACCGCTGAAGCCGCCACCCCCGGTCCCGAAGCCACCCCCGGTGCCGGTGCGGCTGCCGGTGCCGGTGGTGCCGGTGGTGCTGCCGGTCGGGACGACGACCTTCTCCCCCGCGGTCAGGCCGGAGGTGATCTGGTCGGCGTCGTCACCCTGCAGACCGATTTCGACCTGCCGGACCTCCTGGGTGCCGGCCGCGGTCAGGACGGTCACGGTGGACCGGCGCGCGGAGACCGTGACCGCCGCCGAGTTGACCTTCACGGCGTTGTCGACGCTGCCGGTGACGACCGCGACGCTGACCGTCTGGCCCGGTTTGGCGCCGTCCGGCGGGTCGGGGAGGCTGACCGTCACGCCGTACGTCACGACGTTGTTGCTGGTCGTCGCGGTCGGGTCGATCGCCACCACCTTGCCGGTCGTCTCGGCGCCCTCCAGCGCGTTCCACGTGATGGTGGCGGACTGGCCTTCCTTGAGCGCGGTGGTGTCCGACTCGGAGAACGCCGCGGTGATCTGCAGCCGGCTCAGGTCCTGGATGGTGATGAACCCGGTCGGCGATGAGGAGCTGGACGAGCTCGACGCGCCGGAGCCGCCGCTGCCGCTCCCGCCGGTCGACGAGGCGCTGGACGACGAGGAACCGGAGGACGAGCCGCCGAGCGAGCCGTTGACCGCGGTGACAGTGCCGGCCATCGGGGCGGTCAGCCTGGTGCCGGCCACCGCGGCCTTGGCGTCGGCGACGGCCAGCTGCGCCGAGGTGACCTCGTTCTCCGCGGTGGTGGTGTCGGTGCCGGCGGCCTGCGCGCGGTCCAGCGAGTCGTTCGCGGCGTCCAGGTTCGCGTTCGCCAGATCCAGGTCACGCTGCGCGCCGGTGGCGTCGGCTTGGGCCAGCAGCTGGCCCTTGGTGACCTTGTCACCGACCTTGACCTTGATGGCGGTGACCGTGCCCGCGGTGGTGAAGGTGGCCGCGGCGGTCGACGCGCTCGCGACGGCACCGTCCGCGCTGACGGTCTTGGTGACCGTGCCCTGCGAGACGGTGACGGTGCGGACGTCGGTGGCTTTCGCCTCGTTGCCGGAGGAGGTGCTCCGGATCAGGTTGACGCCCCAGATCGCGGCGCCGACGATCAGTAGTGCCAGCAGGGCGTTGACGGCCGTGCTCGGCGTGCGAAGGGCTTTCACGACTCCATCATGTCCGGCGCGGCCGGTTCGTGGTGGGGCGTTCGCCGGTATTCCCGCCTCACCAGGAGCGCACGACCTGGTCCCCGGCCACGAGCCCGTCGACGACCTGGGTGTACTGGTCACCGCGCAACCCCACGGTCACCGTCCGGCGCGTGCCGGTCGAGCCCTGGCGCAGCAGCACGGTCCCGGAGCCGCCGGAGATGTCGTGCACCGCCGTGGACGGCACCCGCAGCACGTCGGTCACCGTACCGACCCGGACCCTGACCTGCGCGGACTGGCCGACGAGCAGGTCGCTGGGCGGGGTGGTGAAGGAGACCACCGCGCCGTAGCGGACCAGCGTCCCGTCCGAGGTGCCGACCGGGTCGACCTGGACAACGGTGCAGGCCAGCGCCTCGTCGTGATCGGCGAGCGTGATCGTGCCGGTCTGGCCGACCGCGAGCGAGCCGGCATCCGCCTCCGGGAACTCCGCCTCCACCTGCATGTCGTACGTGTCGGCCAGGGTGAGGAACGTCTTCCCGCTGCTCACCGTGTCCCCCACGCTGCCGGACACGGAGACGACGGTCCCGGCGATCGGCGCGGTGATCACCGTGCCGGTCAGCGCCGCCTGCGCCTTGGTGACGGCCTGCCCGGCCCGGTTCACCGCCTGGCGGGCGTCGAGGATCGGGTCGTCGCCGGTGCCGGGGAATCCACGGGTGGCGCAGGCGGCCGCGCCGGCCCGCGGCTCCGGAACGACCCCGGTCAGGTGCCCGCGCGCCGGGGTGGAAGTCACGGCGCAGGCGGTGGCGGAGGCGGTGACCGCGGCGGCTCGGCCCTCCGCGTCGCCGAGCCGCTCCTGGGCGTCGCCGAGGTTGGCCCTGGCGTCGGCGAGGTCGCCGGCCGCCTCGGTGTCGTCGACGGTGGCGAGGACCTGACCGGCCTTGACCCTGGTGCCGGCCCGCACCTGGATCGCCTCGACGGTGCCGCCGGCCGCGAACGACAGCTCCCGGGTCGTGGCCGGCCGGACCGTGCCCGTGGTGGCGACGTCCAGCGTGACCTCGCCCTTGGTCACGCCGACCGCGACGACCCCGGCGGTCGGCTCGTCGCCGGAACGGTGGTGCACCACACCGAGGACCACGGCGGTCGCCACCCCCACGGCGACGATTGCGGCGCCTGTCCACCGAATGCGTCGTTTGGACCGGATTCGGCCCGACACGTTCACCATGTTCGTAGATTGTGGCTGTTCCTGTACGCGAACGGACGAGAATCCCGGGAGCACCGATGCCGAGCACCCGCCTGCGCCGCACCGGCCAGCTTCGTCGCCGGCGAGTGACCAGCTCCCGGTGACCGATCAGCTCCTGTAGGAGCGGCATCCATACCGCGCGACCATGGTGCGGACGGCTTCGTCCACCACCGCGGTCGTGCGGTCAGGGGTCACCGTCCAGTCCGGGAGCACCAGACTCGGCCAGAACAGGTAGTTGGAGATCATCCCGAGGAACTGCGTAGCGGCCATCTCCGGATCGGCGAGGTCCGCTGTCCCCGCGTCGCGCTCGGCCACGAGGTAGATCCGGACGGACTCGAAGTACGGCAGTTTGCCGCGGGAGAACTGCGCCTTGGCCAACTCGGGGAAGCGTGGCAGCTCGGCGATGACGATGCGGAACAGGTCCGTCATCCCCGGCTGGCTCAGCAGCGTCGCGTAGCGCCGGCCGAGCACCGTCAGGCCGGCCGTCAGGTCACCGGCGGGCGGCACGTCCGCGTCCTCGTTCTCGGCCCACGAGTCGATGACGATGGCGTCGAACAACGCCGCCTTGGTCGGGAACTGCTTGAACAGCGTCGCCTTCGACACCCCGGCGCTCTCGGCGACACGTGCCAGCGAGGCCCGGTCGTAGCCCAACTTGAGGAAGAGCTCGGTGGCGGCTCGCACGATGAGCGCGCGCTTCTCCTGTGCCACGCGCTGGTGATACGCCGACGGTGCTGGGGTCATGGCGCCCATCATAGCGAGGTGAGTGGGTTGACTCACCACTCCCGGCCGCGTAGCTTCGTCGTGGTGAGTCGAGTGACTCACCATGCTGTCGCTCGTTCGTCCCCGGAGGATCAGATGTCCCGCTTCGCCCATCAGACCGTTCTCGTGACCGGCGGCACCGGCGGGCAGGGAGCCAGCCACGTCCGCGCCCTGCACGCCGAGGGCGCCAACGTCGTCATCGGCGCCCTCGATGCCGACCGCGGCGCCGAGCTGGCCGCCGAGCTGGGAGACCGGGCGCGTTTCGTCCACCTCGACGTCTCCCGGGAGGAGTCGTGGGCCGCCGCCGTCGCGGAGACCGAGAAGACCTTCGGCGCGCTCACCGTCCTGGTCAACAACGCCGGGGTGCAGAACCCGCCGGCCCTCATCGAGGCCACCGACCGGGCCACCTGGGCTCGCATCCTCGACATCAATCTCACCGGCACCTTCCTCGGCATCAAGGCGGCCGCCCCGGCGCTGCGACGCGCGGGAGGAGGAGCGATCGTCAACATCGCCTCCGTCATGGCCACCGGCGGCACCGCCTTCTACGCGCCCTATGTCGCCAGCAAGTGGGCGATCCGGGGGCTCACCCAGACCGCCGCCCTCGAACTGGGCCGCGACAGCATTCGCGTCAACGCCATCCACCCCGGCGTCATCGCCACCCCGTTCATCACCGAGCCGGCGGCCGGCGCCCACGCCCCGATCGCCGACTTCTACTCGCCCGAGCCGTTCGCCGTCCCGCGACTGGGACAGCCCGCCGACATCACCGCGCTGCTGCTGTTCCTCATCTCGCCGGACGCGGCCTTCGTCACCGGCGCCGAGTACGTCGTCGACGGTGGCCTGCTCCTCGGCCCCGCGCTGCAGAAGGAAACCGTATGACCTCCGCGAGCCAGCATGCCGAGCGCAGCGTGCTCGACCCACTGGCGCACCTGCCGCACCAGATCAGGCGCGCCATCGAGATCACGCCCGCGGCCGGGACCCGCGAACGCATCGTGGACATCACCACCACCGGCCGGCGTACCGGACGACCCCGCCGCATCGAGATCTTCTTCTATCGCGCCAACGGCGCTACCTATCTCTGCAGCGGAGCGGGCGGAGGCGCGACCGGCTGGTACGCGAACCTGAGAGCGAACCCCGCTTTCACCTTCCACCTCAAGAACGGCATCAGAGCGGACCTGCCGGCGCACGCGACGACGGTCACCGATCCCACCGAACGGGCCGCGGTCATCACGGCCATCGTCGACGACCTCAACCAGCCCCACGACCCCGGCACCATTCGACCGACCCGGCGGGAGGACTGGGCCGCCAGCAGACTGATGCGCATCGACTTCGACTGAGCCGCCCGCCTGGTTGCCTCCGGCAGCGTGACAAGATGCCCGCGACAGCTCACGCCGACCCGGTCCGCTCGAAGCCGGCGATCACGTCCGCGACGGCTCAGCGGGGAGCGGTGGAGAGCGGCGCCCCCAGGGGGAACCGCACTCCGGTGAGGTCCTCCGAGAGGGCCCACAGCCGCTGCTGGACAGCCACGTCGTACGACTGCGGGCTGGAGGTGACCAGTCGCGGGTGGCCCTTGACCTGGTTGCGTCCGCCGGGGCCGTAGTACTGACCGCCGAGCACGGCGGGGTCGGTGGCGGCGCGCAGGGTCGGCAGCGCGCCCATCGCCGCCGTCTGGGTGATCAGCGGCGCGAGCCAGGTGACCGGGAGCCGCAGGGCCGCAGGGGTGTTGCGCATCAGTTCGGTGCTGGAGATGCCGGGGTGCGCGGCCACCGCGACGGTGGTGCCGTGCGGGGTGAGGCGGCGCTGCAACTCGTAGGTGAACATCAGGTTGGCCAGCTTGGACTGGCCGTAGGCGCCGACCCTGCTGTACGACCGCTCCCACTGCGGGTCGTCGAAGTGGATCCCGGCCCGGATGCGGTGCCCGGTGCTGCTGACCGTCACCACGCGCGAGCCGGGCACCGGCAGCATCAGGTCGAGCAGCAGCCCGGTGAGCGCGAAGTGTCCGAGGTGGTTGGTGCCGAACTGCATCTCGAAGCCGTCGCGGGTGCTCTGCTTCGGCGTGTACATCACCCCGGCGTTGTTGATCAGCAGGTCGAGCCGGCCGAGCCGGGATCGCAGCGCCGCCGCGGCGGTCCGGACGGAGTCGAGCGAGGTGAGGTCCAGCTCCTGCACTGTCACGTCGCCGGTCATGCGGGCGGCGGCCTGCCTGCCCTTGCCGGCGTCGCGCACGGCGAGCACCACCGAGGCCCCCCGCCCGGCGAGCGCCCTGGCGGTCTCATACCCCAAGCCGGTGTTGGCTCCGGTCACGACCGCGACCCGCCCGCGCTGGTCCGGAATGTTCGCCGTCGACCACTTCTCGTCCATGCCAGGCTCCCCATCAACTAAAGTACCGAAGGTATCTTGCACCGACGACGTTAAAGTACCTGCGGTACGTTGTCAACGTACCGCAGGTACTTAAGTTAGGCTGTCGATCGTGACGTTCCAGCGGGCGCGAACTGAGGAGCAGCGGGAGATCCGCCGGCGGGCGATCCTCGACATGGCATCGGCGATGCTCGACGAGATGCCGGTGGCCGCGGTGACCTTGAACGAGCTCAGCCGCCGGGTCGGCCTGGCGAAACCGAACGTGCTGCGCTACTTCGAGTCGCGCGAGGCGGTGCTGCTGGAGCTGCTCGACCACTTCCTGAAGGAGTGGCTGACGGAGCTCGCCGGCGAGCTGGCCGACGGCGTCGACGAGAAGCAGCCCATGCCGGAGCGGGCGACAGCGGTGGCCGGCGTCCTCAGCCGCTCGCTCGCCGCCCGGGTGACCCTGTGCGACCTGTTCGGCGCCCAGGGCAGCGTCCTGGAGCACAACGTCTCGGTCGAGGTCGTCAGCCGCTACAAGCGCGCCTCGCTGGAGCGGCTGACGACCATGACCGCCCTGATCGGGAAGTACCTGCCGGAGCTGGGCGACGACGCGACCCTGTTCAGCCTGCAGACCATGGTGCTGGCCGGTGCGCTGTCGGCCTACAGCGCGCCCCCACCCAGCCTCCTGGCCGCCTATCAGGCCGAGCCCGAGCTGGCCCGCTTCCACCTGGAGCTGAAGGACTCGCTGCGGCTGGCGTTGACCGCGGCCCTTCTGGGCGTGCTGCCCCGCCCCTGATCCACGCGCCGGGCGGCGCCGCCCTACGGCTCCAGGAGCAGGACGTGGAGATGGCGGGGCCCGTGCACGCCCTCGACCCGGTTCAGCTCGATGTCACTGGTCGCCGACGGCCCGCTGATCCAGGTCAGTGGACGCGCCGGGTCGAGGCGGGCGACGGCCTCCGGGACCGAGGCCACCACCTGACGGGGGTGCAGGACGACGATGTGCACGTCCGGCAGGAGCGTGATGATGCGCCGCCCCTGGTCCGGTGACGCGTCGAGCACGATCGTCCCGGTCTCGGCGACGGCGATCGCCGCGGCGGTCAGGACCGCGTCGGCGGCGGCGATCCGGTCCGGCGGAAGGTCGTCGTCGACCAGGGCACCGTCGGGGCGCCAGGACGACGGCAGCCCGGGCGGCACCACGACGGTCCCGCCCGCGATCTCCGCGGCGACCGCCGCCACGGCGTCCGCCGGGATCCGCCGCACCGACGCCTTGTAGTCCACGAGCCGGTCGACCAGCACGTCGAGGTCGGCGGCCGGGAACGTACGCCGGTAGTCGCGCGGCGCCGGCCCCGGGGCGGGAGCGTCCCGCAGTGCCGCCCGCACCCGTCCCAGGATCACGTCCTTCGCGCTCATCGCGACGCCCACCAATCGCGGAAGGTCTGCTCGGGGATCTCCGGCAGGTCACGCGCCTCGTTCCACCCCAGCGGCAGGCCACGACCGCGGCGCCCGGCGATCCGCGCGAGCTTGGCGGCCCGTTGCGCGCGGGCGTACAGCTTCGGCCGGTCCATCGTGTACGCCGCCGCCCGCATCGCGGCCCGCTCGATCCGCCCGTGCGGCGCCCGGTTCCGCAGGTGCACCAGGATCGACGGGATGTCGATCTTCACGGGACAGGCGTCGAAGCACGCCCCGCACAGCGACGACGCGAACGGCAGCGAAGCGTTGTCCTCGACCCCGGTGAGCTGCGGGGACAGCACCGCCCCGATCGGCCCGGGATAGACCGACCCGTACGCGTGCCCGCCGGTCCGTTCGTAGACCGGGCACACGTTGAGGCACGCCGAGCACCGGATGCAGTGCAGTGCCGACCGCCCCGCCTCGTCGGCGAGCACCGCGCTGCGCCCGTTGTCGAGCAGCACCAGGTGGAAGTTCTGCGGCCCGTCCCCGGGCGTTACCCCGGTCCACATGGTCGTGTACGGGTTCATCCGCTCCCCCGTCGACGCCCGCGGCAGCAGTTGCAGGAACACCTCCAGGTCCTGCCACGCCGGCACGACCTTCTCGATGCCCATGACGGTGATCAGCGTCTCGGGCAGGGTCAGGCACATCCGCCCGTTGCCCTCGGACTCGACGACGGCGAGCGTCCCGGTCTCGGCGATGCCGAAGTTCGCCCCGCTGATCGCGACCTTCGTCGACAGGAACGTCTCGCGCAGGTACTTCCGGGCGGCCGCGGCCAGCACCGGCGGGTCGTCGGTCAGCGCCGGGTCCACCCCGGGCATCGCCGCGAGGAAGATCTCCCGGATCTCCGAGCGGTTCCGGTGGATCGCCGGCACCAGGATGTGGCTCGGCTTGTCGTTGCCGAGCTGCACGATCAGCTCGGCCAGGTCGGTCTCGACCGGCTGGATCCCGGCCGCTTCGAGGGCCTCGTTGAGCGCGATCTCCTGGGTGGCCATCGACTTGACCTTGATGACCCGCTCCGAGCCGGTCTGTCGCACCAGGTCGGTGACGATCGCGTTGGCCTCGTTCGCGTCGGCGGCCCAGTGCACCACGCCGCCGCGCTCGGTGACCCGGGCCTCCAGCTGTTCCAGCAGCTCGGGAAGCCGGGACATCACGTCGGCCTTGATCGCCGAGCCGGCCGAGCGCAGCTCCTGCCAGTCCGGCAGCTCCGCGATCACCCGGCCGGACTTGCCGCGGATCGTGGTGGTCGCGTGCCGCAGGTTGCGCCGCAACTGGTCGTTCGCGAGCGCCTTGTGCGCGGCGGCCGGGAACGGCTCGTCGCCGCGCAGGTGCCCGACGCCGCGGGGCGCGGTGGCCGGCATGCCCAGGAAGGTCGTCATGTCGCGGCCAGGATCTCGGCCAGGTGCACGGTCTTCACTCCGGAATCCTTCCGCCGCAGACCGCCACCGATGTGCATCAGGCACGAGGCATCCCCGGCCGTGCACACGGAGGCGCCGGTCGACTCGATGGTGGTCATCTTGTCCGCGAGCATGGCCGCCGACGTCTCCGCGTTCTTGACCGAGAACGTGCCGCCGAAGCCGCAGCACTGCTCCGCGGCCGGCAGCTCGACCAGTTCCAGGCCGCGAACGTTGCGCAGCAGCCGTAACGGCTTGTCCCCGACCCTGATCATCCGCAGGCTGTGACACGTCGGGTGGTAGGTGACCCGGTGCGGGTAGTACGCCCCCACGTCCTCCACCTTCAGCACGTCGACGAGCAGCTCGGACAGCTCGTACGTCCGGGCGCCCACGTCCCCGGCGCGCGCGGCCAGCCCCGCCTCGCCGGCCGCGGCGGCCACCATGGCGTGCTGATGCCGGATCGACCCGACGCACGACCCGGACGGCGCGACGATCACGTCGTACGGCGAGAAGGTCTGAACATATCGCTTGACCAGCGGTAACGCATCCCTCTGGTAACCGGTGTTGACGTGCATCTGCCCGCAGCACGTCTGCTCGGAGGGGAACACGACCTCGTGGCCGAGGCGTTCCAGCAGCCGGACGGTGGCCTTGGCCGCCTCCGGGAACAGGGTGTCGGCGAGGCACGTCGCGAAGAGCGCGATCCGCACGGTCACCTCCCCACTCGCGCGGCGGCGGCCCGCCAGAGGTCGTCGTCGCCGCGCGGCTCGTAGCGCACGATCTGTTGAGTCTGCCGCACCAGCGCGCGCATCGCATCGAGCCCGCCGGGGACGACCCCGGCGGCGCGCGCCTGCACCAGCAGATTACCGATGGCGGTGGCCTCGACCGGCCCGGCGAGCACCGGAAGCCCGGTGGCGTCGGCGGTCAGCCGGCACAGCAGCTCGTTGCGGGCGCCGCCGCCGACCAGGTGCACCACTGCCGGTGACGTGCCGGCGAGCTCCCGCGCCTGGCGCACCGCACGCCGTTGTGCGAGCGCCAGGCTGTCCAGGATGCACCGCGTGACCGTCGCCGGGCCCGCCTCGCCGGGAAGGCCGGCAGCTTCGCGCAGGCGACCGGTCATGTCCCCGGGCGGCAGGAAGACCGGATCGTCCAGGTCGACCACGTAGCGCAGCGCCGGCTCCCGCTCCGCCGCCCGGAGCAGCTCCGCGATGTCCGGCGAGCCCCACTCGCGCATGCACTCCTGCAACGGCCACAGGCCCATCACATTGCGCAGATAGCGAACGGTCCCGTCGACCCCGCCCTCGTTGGTGAAGTTCGCCGCGCGGGAGGAGTCGCTGAGCACCGGCGTGTCCAGCTCCAGGCCCACCAGGGACCAGGTGCCCGAACTGACGTACGCGAAATCGGTGTCCTGTGCCGGAACCGCGACCACCGCCGACGCCGTGTCGTGCGAGCCCACCGCGACCACCGGGGTTCCCTCGAAACGCCCGATCACGTCGCCCGGCCGCCGGATCGGCGGGAAGAGCTCGGCCCGCAACCCCAATTCCCCGATCAAGGGCCAGGCCCAGTCCCCGGTACGGACGTCGAGCAGCCCGGTCGTCGAGGCGTTCGTGTACTCGGCACCGATCTCCCCGGTCAGCCAGTACGCCAGCAGATCCGGCACGAGCAGCATCGTCCTCGCCGCCGCGTACTGCCGGGTCCCGGCGGCCGCCACCAACTGGTAGACCGTGTTGAACGGCAACGTCTGCAGCCCGTTGACGTCGTAGAGGTCCCGCACCCGCGCGGCGACCCCGTCCGTCCGCGCGTCCCGGTAGTGCACCGGGTTGCCGAGCAGCATCCCGTCCGCGTCGAGGAAGCCGTAGTCGACCGCCCACGAGTCGATGCCGATGCTGTCCACCGGCCCGGCCTTCTTCAGCCCGTCGAGCACCCCCCGGTACAGCCCGAGGATGTCCCAGTGCAGGGTGCCGCCCGCCCGCACCGGCTCGTTCGGGAACCGGTGCACGACGTCGAGGTCCAGCTTGCCCTCAGTGAAGGTGCCGACCACGACGCGCCCGCTGGACGCGCCGAGGTCGACAGCGGCGAACCGGTGCGTCATCGGAGGAAGGCCGCCGCGACACCCGCGTCGACGGGGATGTGCAGGCCGGTGGTGTGCGACAGGTCGCCGGCGGTGAGCACGAAGACCGCGTTCGCCACGTGGTCCGGCAGCACCTCGCGCTTGAGCAGGGTGCGCTGCGCGTAGAACTCGCCCAGCTTCTCCTCCGGCACGCCGTAGACCGCGGCACGCTGCGCGCCCCAGCCGGACGAGAAGATCCCCGATCCGCGGACGACCCCGTCGGGGTTGATGCCGTTCACCCGTACGCCGAAAGCGCCCAGCTCGGCCGCCAGCAAGCGCACCTGATGCGCCTGGTCGGCCTTGGCGGCGCCGTAGGCGACGTTGTTCGGGCCCGCGAACAGCGAGTTCTTGCTGGAGATGTAGACGATATCGCCGCCCATGCCCTGTGCGATCAGGATCCGCGCGGCGGCCTTCGCGACCAGGAACGAGCCCTTCGCCATCACGTCGTGCTGCAGGTCCCAGTCCTGCTCGGTGGTCTCCAGCAGCGGCTTCGAGATGGACAGGCCGGCGTTGTTGACGATCAGGTCCACGCCGCCGAACGCGAGCACGGCCGCGTCGAGGGCGGCCTCGACCGCGGCGGCGTCGGTCACGTCGGCGGTGACCGAGACGGCCGCGTCGGTGCCCCCGATCTCCCGCGCGACGGTCTCCGCGGTGGCGGCGTCCCGGTCGGCGACCACGACGCACGCGCCCTCGGCGGCCAGGCGCAGCGCGATCGCACGGCCGATGCCGGAACCGCCGCCGGTCACGAACGCGACCCGGGTGGCGAGGGGCTTCGGCTTCGGCATCCGCTGGAGCTTGGCCTCCTCCAGGGACCAGTACTCGATGCGGAACTTCTCCGACTCGTCGATCGGGGCGTACCGCGAGATCGCCTCGGCGCCACGCATCACGTTGATCGCGTTGACGTAGAACTCGCCGGCGACGCGGGCGGTCTGCTTGTTCGCGCCGAACGAGAACATGCCCACGCCCGGGACCAGCACGATCGCCGGGTCGGCGCCGCGGATCGCCGGGCTCTCCGGGGTCGCGTGACGCTCGTAGTAGGCGCGGTAGTCCGCCCGGTACGCCTCGTGCAGCTCCTTGAGCCGGTCGACGACCTCGTCCAGGGGCGCGTCCGGCGCGGTGTCCAGGACCAGCGGCTTGACCTTCGTCCGCAGGAAATGGTCCGGGCAGGAGGTGCCCAGCGCGGCCAACTCGGCGAGGCGCTCGCTGCCGACGAAGTCGAGGACCACGTCGGAGTCGGTGAAGTGACCGACCTGGGGACGGTCGGTCGACGCCAGCCCGCGGATCACCGGGAAGAGCTCGGCGGCGCGCTTCCTTCTCTCCGTCTCGCCGAGCGCTTGCTGCCTCACCTCACCGAAAGGTGCATTCCGGCCGTGGTCCGCGAGGTACGCCGCGGCGGTGTTGATGATCTCCTGCGAGTTGGCCTCGCACTCCTCGCTGGTCGCGCCCCAGGCGGTGATGCCGTGGCCACCCAGGATCACGCCGATCGCCTGCGGGTTCGCCTTCTGCGCCGCGGCGATGTCCAGTCCGAGCTGGAACCCGGGACGCCGCCAGTCCACCCAGAGCACCCGGTCGCCGAAGATCTCCTTGGTCAGCGCCGGCCCGTCCGCGGCCGTCGCGATCGCGATGCCGGCGTCCGGGTGCAGATGATCCACGTGCGGCGCGTCGACCAGGCCGTGCATCGCGGTGTCGATGCTCGGCGCGGCCCCGCCCCGGCCGTGCAGGCAGTAGTCGAACGCGGCGACCATCTCGTCCTCACGCTCGACCCCCGGGTAGACGCCGGTCAGCGCGCGCAGCCGGTCCAGCCGGAGCACGGCCAGGCCCTTCTCGGTCAGGGTGCCCAGGTCGCCGCCGGACCCCTTCACCCAGAGCAGGTCCACGTTCTCCCCGGTGACCGGGTCCAGGTCGCTGCCCTTGGCGGAGGTGTTGCCCCCGGCGTAGTTCGTGGTGCGCGGATCCGCTCCCAGGCGATTCGATCGCGCGATGAGCGCGGCGACGGCGGCATTCGTCATGGCGTCCCTCAGTCCCGTCCGGCGGCTAAGTGTGAAACGTTTCAGAATCACCGACAGGTTACGCAGCCACCGCACCCCCGGTCAAGGCCACCTGCTGCTCTCGGCTCCACCCGTCCGACAACTCCGAACGGCAGGCGGGGCGGGGCGCCGCTTCCAGCCTCCGGGCCGCGGCCGCCGGGTCCGACGAGCGCAGCAGCGGCGTCCGTCGACCTCCACGGCTGGCCCTCAGAGGTACATCACCACCCCGGAAACACCCTTGAACTCAAGCAGCCGCCCGGCCCCGGCTGGGCATCAAGGGTGCTTCCGGTCCGGGAGACACCCCTGAAAGCCAGCCGCCCGCGCCCGGGGTGGGGCGGGCAATGATCAAGGCGGGGGTGAGGACCTTGCCGATGCTCTCCGGGGTGACCCGAGGGGACAAAGCAGGCGGCGAGCGGGTGGTATCCGATTGATCGGGACTGCGAGGGTCCGTGCACGATCGCCCGCGGGTTCGTAATTACCGTTCTGGCGGAGATCGACGCCGCCGCGGATTTCCGACAGCCTGGGGCGCCGGGTGGTGTGACAACTTCAGCGACATGCATCGTCGTCGCTGGATTGCCGCTGCTGCCGTCGCGGCCCTCGTGGTCGCCGTGCCCGTGTCGGCGCGGGCCGCTGTCACCCCGATCGCGAAAGTCAACTTCCAACCGGCCGCGTCGGCGGTCCCGAGCGGGTACACCGCGGACACCGGCGCCGCCTTCGACGGGGCGCAGGGGTGGGTACGGCAGGACAGCCTCACCGGCACCCACGTGCCGCTCGACCTGACCCTGAACACCCGTGACCGGGCCCGGACCGGTGTCGACGCCCGCCTCGGCACGCTGATCCACCTGCAGTACGGCGACGTGAACGGCACCAGCGGCGTGACCACGGCCGGCGCGTGGGAGTACGCGGTGCCCGCCGGCACCTATCAGGTGACGGTGTCCGCCGGTGACCAGCCGGCCTACGACAGCACCCACACCGTCCGGGTCGAGGGGGTCACCGCGATCAGCGGTTTCGTCTCCACTGCCGCCGCCGAGTTCCGCCAGGCCACGGTGACCGTCCCGGTCCGTGACGGCCGGCTGACCGTCGACGCGGCCGGTGGCGTCAACACGAAGCTGAACTACGTCGAGGTCAGCCGGGTCACCGCCGACCCGCCGGCCGGGCTGACCGCGACGCCCGGCGACGGCCAGGTGGCGCTCTCCTGGACCGGCAACGCGGCGAGCTACCAGGTCTACCGGGGCGGCACGCTGCTGGCGACGGTGTCCAAGGCGTCCTACCTGGACACCGCGGTCACGAACGGGACGGCGTACGCGTACCGGGTCACCACCGACGGCGGGCCGTCGGCGACGGTGAGCGCCACCCCGGCCGCGTTCTCGCTCAAGGTCGACTTCTCGGACGCGGCCACCGCACCGGCGGCCGGCTATGTGCGGGACTCCGGCGGCGCGTACACGGCGACGCGCGGATACGGCTGGGTCGACCTGGGCGAGGGCACGCCGGCCGACCTGACCGGCAACGGCCGCAACCGCAACCCGGCCGCCGGGCAGAGCGATCCGCGGCTCGCCACCTTCATCCACGCGCAGCTCCCGGCAGGTTCGGCCGGTGTGTCCACCCCCGGCGCCTGGGAGGCGGCCGTGCCGGACGGCGTCTACACCGTCACCGTCGCGACCGGTGACGCCGGCACCGCGGTCGACAGCGTGCACTGGGCCGCCGTCGAGGACCAGAACGCGATCGCCGCGTTCCGCCCAACGGCCGCGGTCAAGTTCGCCACCGTCACCCGCACGGTGCGGGTGACCGACGGCAAGCTGACCCTCAGCCCGGCCGGCGGCACGAACACCAAGTTCGACTACATCGACGTGGTCAGCGTCCCGGCCGCCGGGGCGACGCCGGCGGTACGGGCGAGCACCCCGGCGAACAACGCGACCAAGGTCTCGCTCACCACCAGCGTCGTCGAGGATCTGGTGCTGCCCAACGGTGGCGTCGCGGCGGCCTCGCTGACCGGCTCGACGGTGACGCTGACCCGGCTCGCCGACGGTGTGGCCGTGCCGGCGACCACGATCACCAGCGGCGGCGGCGACGTGATCAACCTGTCGCCGACCGGCCCACTGACCGCGAACACGGCGTACCGGTTCACCGTCACCAGCGGGGTCACCGACGTGACGGGCAAACCGTTCGCGCCGTACTCGACGGTCTTCACCACCGGCGCGGGCACCGGCCCGGGCGGGCCGGCCGGGTTCGACAAGACCGTGGGCGTGGCCACCGGCGCGTCGTTCACCTCGGTGGTGAAGGGTCCGGACGGGCGGCTCTACGCCGGCACGCTCGACGGTTACCTCCACCGGTTCCCGATCAACGCGGACGGCACGCTCGGCGCCGCGACGGTGATCGGCACGGTCCGGGCCGACGCGTCGGCGCGCGGGCTGGCCGGCGCGCCCGCGCGCACGATCATCGGGATGGCCTTCGACCCGGCGTCGACGGCAGCCGCGCCGATCCTCTGGGTCACCGACAACTACCAGTACGTCGGCCCGCTGAACGTTCCCGACTGGTCCGGCCGGATCGGCAGGCTGACCGGCGCCGACCTGGGCACGTACACCTCGGTGGTCACCGGTCTGCCGCGCTCGGTCAAGGATCACGAGACGAACTCGCTGGCGTTCGGGCCGGACGGCGGGCTGTACCTGACCCAGGGCGCGAACAACGCGATGGGCGCCGCCGACGCGACCTGGGGCAACCGGGCGGAGCGTCTGCTCAGCGCGGCCGTGCTGCGCCTGGACCCGGCGAAGCTGCCGGCCACGTTGCCGCTCGACGTGCGGACCGAGGACGGTGGGAGCTACGACCCGTACGCCGCAAATGCGCCTTTGACTCTTCATGCGACCGGCGTGCGGAACGCGTTCGACCTGGTCTGGCACCGCAACGGGCACCTCTACACGCCGACCAACGGCTCGGCTGCCGGCGGCAACACGCCGGCCACGCCGAGCGCCCTGCCCGCCTCGTGTGCCCGGCGTGGCTACACCGGGCCGGTGGTGCCGGCGCTGACCAACGTGCCGACCGCGGAGACCGACTACGTCTTCGACGTGAAGGCGGGCCGCTACTACGGGCACCCGAACCCGGTGCGCTGCGAATGGGTGCTCGCCGGCGGCAACCCGACGAGTGGGACGGACCCGTTCCAGGTGCCCGCCTACCCGGTGGGTACCGCGCCCGATCCGAACTACGACCTGGCCGGCACCTACGACGCGGGGCTGCACGCCTCGGCGAACGGCGCGATCGAGTACCGGGGCGGCGCGCTGGACGGAAAGCTGCTGGTGGTCCGCTACTCCGACGGACAGGACATCGAGACCTTCGACGTGGCCGCCTCGGGCGCGCTGTCCAACCGGACCACGGGCATCACCGGCCTGACCGGGTTCAGCCAGCCGCTCGACGTCACCGAGGACGTGGCGACCGGCAACCTGTACGTGACCGAGCTCGGCGCGAACCGCATCACCCTGTTGAAACCACGCGCCTGACCGACGGGGAACCGCCCGGGCGGTCGGCCCGGGCGGTTCATGAAGAACGCCGCGCTGCACGGAACCGGAGTCCCGGTCAGCCGGCCTTTGCCGGGACGGGCGCGGCGTGGGACTGCACCGCGTGACGCCGGACGAAGATCAGCACCACGATCGCCGCGGCCAGCGCGGTTCCGGCCGCGACGTAGAGCGTCGCGTCGAGACCGTCGGCGAAACCGGCCGGCTGCCCGTGCGCGTCAGCGATCCGGTCCGCGAAGATCGTGCCGAAGACCGCGACGCCGACCGCGAATCCGAGCTGCCGGAATGTGTTGAGCGCGCCACCGGCCATGCCGCTGCGTTCGCGGGGCACCTCGCCGAGGACCGCCGACGACAGTGACGGCAGCACACAGCCCACACCGAGTCCGACAATGATCAGGCCGGGGATGAGGACCTTGCCGCTGCTGTCCGCGTCCAGACTCGTCTGGACCAGGTCGCCGGCCGCGATCAGCAGCAGGCCGAGGCCGACGGTCCAGCGCGGCGAGACCTTCTGCAGGAACTTGCCGGCGGCCGCGCCGACGACCAGCGAGGCGGCGGCCATCGGCAGCGCGCCGTAGAGGCCCGCGTCGACCGGGCCGTATCCGAGCACCTGCTGCAGCCAGACCGTCGCGAACGGCAGGTAGCCGAACGCGGCCGCCTGGGTCAGGAACGCCGCCACGATCAGCGCCGCGAACGCGGGCCGCCGGAACAGGGCGAGATCCAGCATCGGATGGTCGGAGCGGAGCTCGACGACGATGAACGCGGCCAGTGCGACGACGCCGGCGGCGAACGCGGTCAGCGCGATCCCGTCGGTCCAGCCGGCGTCACCGGCGCGGATCAGCCCGTACGTCACGGCTGCGGCCGCCACCGTGAACGTGACAGTGCCGGGCAGGTCGAACCGGCCGCCCCACGGCGCCTTCGACTCGGCGACGCCACGCACGGTGAACCAGACGGCGATCAGGCAGATCGGCAGGTTGACCAGGAACACCCAGCGCCAGCCGAGGTGCTCGGTGAGCAGCCCGCCGGCCAGCGGGCCGGCTGCCGCGGCGGCGCCGTTGACCGCACCCCAGACCCCGAACGCGACACCCCGGTCATGACCCTGATAGGTCACGTTGAGCAGGGCGGCGGTGCAGGCGAACATGGCCGCGCCGCCGGCGCCCTGCAGCACGCGGGCGGCGATCAGGGCCTGCTCGTTCGGCGCGAAGGCGCAGAGCAGGGAGGAGACCGCGAAGATGCCGATGCCGATCAGGTACGTGCGGCGGCGGCCGAAGCGGTCGGCGAGGGAGCCGGCGCCGAGCAGCAGGGCGGCGAGAGCTAGAGCGTACCCGTCGAGCACCCACTGCAGGTCGGCGTAGCCGGCCTGGAACTTGTCGGCGATCGAGGGCAACGCGACGACGACGATGGTGACGTCCACCAGCAGCAGGAAGGTGCCGAGGCAGACGGCGATCAGTGGTGACCATTTGCGCATGCCCCGTAGGATGCCCGCTTTTCCTCGCAGAGGCCGCATCAGCAACGCTCATGCTGCGGATCTCGACTTTTGGCTACGCTTGCGCGGTGGAAATCGACAGGCTGGACCGGCAGGTCACGCACGCGCTGCGGATCAACGGCCGCGCGGGATACCGGGAGATCGGCACGGTCCTCGGCGTCTCCGACCAGACCGTCGCGCGGCGTTATCGCCGGCTGCGCGAGGAGGCGCGGCTGCGGGTGGTCGGCCTGCCCAACCCCATCGAGCTGGGGTACGAGACCTGGGCGCTCCGCCTGCGTGCGGCGCCCGACGCGGCTCTGCCGATCGCCTCGGCCCTGGCCCGCCGCCCGGACACCACCTGGGTCTCGATCACGTCCGGCGGCACCGAGATCACCGGCAGCGTGCACGTGCCGGCGTCCGCCGACCGGGAGGCGCTGCTGCTGCAGAAGCTTCCGCGGACCCCCCGGGTGGTCTCGGTGAGCGCGCACTGCGTGATCCACAACTATGTGGGCGGCGCGGTCGGCCCGGACCTGCGCGACGACTCGCTGACCGCCGAGCAGATCGCGGCGCTGGCCCCGTCACCTCCGGCCGGCGGCCGCTCCGCCACCCACCTCGCCGACGCCGACGCCCCGCTGATCGAGGCGCTCTCCTGGGACGGGCGGCGCAGCTACGCCGAGTTGTCGGCCGCGACCGGCTGGCCGGAGTCGACGGCCCGCCGCCGGGTCCAGGAGCTGTTCGAGTCGGGCTCGCTCTACACCGATGTCGAGATCGAACCGAGCCTGTACGGGTTCCGGGCGGTCGTCGTGATGTGGCTCTCGGTCGCGCCGTCGCGGGTCGCGTCGGTCGGCAACGCCCTGGCCCGGCACGAGGAGATCGTTTTCGCGGCGGCGACCACCGGCCCGTCGAACCTGCAGGCCACCGCGATCTGCGAGGACATGCCCGCCTTCTACAGGTACGTGACCGAGCGCCTCAGCCAGCTCGACGGCGTCGAGCGGATCGAGTCGGCGCCGGTGCTCAAGCACGTGAAGCAGATGGGCTCGGTGCGTTGACATACCGCCAACAGCAGGGACCCATCGGTATTACCGACTGGTAAGAATCTCGTCAATACTATTCACCAGTATCGATCTAGATCGGTCTCCCACACCCATCCCCTGTTGGGAGAACCACATGTCCCTCCGTTCCCTGCTGGCCGCCGCGACCACCGTGGCGGCCCTCATCGCTCTCCCGGCGGCCCCCGCGCAGGCCGCCAATCCGTACGAGCGGGGCCCCGCTCCGACCACCGCCAGCATCGAGGCCGCGACCGGCCCGTTCGCCACCGCCTCCACCACCGTGGCGCGCACCAGCAGCTTCGGTGGCGGCACCATCTACTACCCCACCAGCACCAGCGCCGGCACGTTCGGCGCGGTCTCGATCGCCCCCGGTTACACCAACTCGAAGTCCGCGGTCGCCTGGCTGGGCCCGCGCATCGCGTCGCAGGGTTTCGTGGTCATCGTCATCGACACCCTCAGCGTGTACGACTACCCGGACAGCCGGGGCACGCAGCTGCTCGCCGCCCTGGACTACCTGACCGGCTCCAGCACCGTCCGCACCCGCATCGACGCGACCCGGCTGGGCGTGATGGGTTACTCGATGGGTGGCGGCGGAAGCCTGTCAGCGTCGAGGACCCGCCCGTCGCTGCAGGCCGCCGTCCCGCTCACGCCGTGGCACACCACCAAGAGCTGGACCACCGACAAGGTGCCGACCCTGGTCATCGGCGCCGAGAACGACACCACGGCGCCCGTCGCGTCACACGCCGAGCCGTTCTACACCAGCCTGCCGAGCACCCTCGACAAGGCGTACCTGGAGTTGAACAACGCCACCCACTCGGCGCCGACCTCGGCGAACGTCACCATCGCGAAGTACAGCATCTCGTGGCTGAAGCGCTTCATCGACAACGACACCCGTTACGAGCAGTTCCTCTGCCCGGCACCGTCGGGCTCGGCCATCCAGGAATACCGCGACACCTGCCCGCATTCCTGACAAACCCGATTTCCCCGTACGGGGGAACGCCGGCGACCCTGGGGTCGCCGGCGTTTCCGGGGTCGGCCGCGCTTCCGCGGTCGGCCTTGTCGGCGTCAGTGCGGTTCGAGGCCGGCACCCTCACGGCCGGCGCGCTCGGGTCAGCGCCAGAAGACCGCGACCGCCGCGTTCACCAGCGTCAACGTGATGATCCCGATGTAGTGGCCCTTGTTGACCGCCTCCCGCTTCCGCGGGATGAACACCATGATGAAGATCATCAGCGCGATCACCAGCTTCACGCCGAGCTTGATCGGATCCGGCTCGTGGTCACCGCCACCCCGCAACGGCGCCGCCAGCCCCAGCCCGCTGACCAGCTGGATGATCGAACCCCACAGGACCGCCGGACTGATCCGGAACGTCCCCGACAGGAACTGCGCGATCGCCCCGCCCAGCAGCAGGGCGAAGCCGACAAGGTGCACGAAGAGCAGGATCAACCGGAGTGCTTCCACAGCCGGACAGCTTGCCAGCTCACCGACCAGCCGATAAATCCGGGTCAGCGGCGGACCGTGCCCGTGGAGGCGCGCGCCACCAGCGCCGGGACGAACGTGGCCTGCTCGTGCTGGTGATCAGGGTTCGTGGCCTCGTCCAGGACCAGTCGCGCGGCTGTCCGCCCCAGCTCCTGCCGCGGCTGCCGGACCGACGTCAACGGGACGGCCGCGGCTGCCGCGAAGTCGATGTCGTCGAAGCCGACGATCGCCAGGTCGTCCGGAACCCGCAGCCCCGCGGTCACCGCGTGCTGCAGCAAGCCGAGCGCGAGCAGATCGTTCGCACAGAACGCGGCGGTCGGCCGGCGGCGCGACGGCAGCCCGGCCAGGCGCTCGCCCGCGGAACGTCCCTCGCTCACGGTCAGCGCCTCGGTCGGCAGGTGGATCAGATCCTCGGCCGGCTTGCCGAACTCCTCCCACACCTCGCGCGCCCCCTGATACCGCTCACGCACCTGGCCGATGCTCTCCGGCCCGCCCACGAACGCCACCCGATCGTGTCCGCGATCGATCAGATGCTCGACGGCGATCCGGCCGCCCAGCACGTCGTCGACGGCGACCGAGCAGTGATCCCCCGTGCTGCTGAGCCTGTCCACCATCACGAACGGGATGCCGCGCCGGGCGATGTCGGCCACGTGCGACGCGTCCGGGTCGACCGGAGTGATCAGGATGCCCTGCACCCGCTGCTGGACCAGCCGGTCGAGGTGCTTGGACTCACGCTCGGCACGACCACCGCTGTTGCAGACGAACAGCGACAGGTCGGCGGCGTCCGCGGCGTTCTCGATGCCCTCGGCGACGTCCTGGAAGAACGGGTTCCCGCCGTCGAGCATCACGTAGGCCAGCGCGCGGCTCGTGCCGGCCCGCAGCTGACGTGCCGACTCGTTGCGGATGAACCCCAGGTCGGCCATGGCGCGCTCGACCCGCTCCCGGGTGGCGGTGCTGACCACGGCCGGCCGGTTCAGCACGTTCGACACCGTGCCGAGGGAGACGCCGGCGGCAGCCGCCACGTCCTTGACGGACGGCGCCCGGCCGTTGCGTGGCTGCTGAGTCAACCCGTTGCCCCCTCGCTGGAACGATGGATTGAAACGCATTCTAGGGTGAGCGCTCCCCTCCGTGGACGTCAGCATCGCACCACGAATGAAACATTTCAACCGCCATCGCCACAGCGGGACGAACCACCCGATCCGACCACCCCACCCCACCGGCGCTCCCCACAACCACCCTTCCCCAGGCAGCACTCCGCCCACCAACCACCCGCGACACACCCCGCAGCACCAGCCGCCGAACCCCAGCTGGCTCCCACGGGTGCCAAACAGCCCGGACACACCCCCCAGCACCAGCCGCCGGACCTCGGCTGGCACTCACGGCTGCCGAACCGCCCGGACACAACCCTCAGCACCAGCCGTTGCATAGCGGCGCTTCGGAGCTGCTCCCCGGGGGTCGCCGGCCGGGCAGGTCTAGAGGATGGCTAGGTGGGCGGCGACGATCTGCCATCCGGCGTCCTCGCTGTGGGACCACGTCCGCGTATAGCGCAGGCGTGCGCTCATCGGCGCTCCACCGAAGGTGCCGGTCACCGCGCACACGACGAAGGTGACGCCGGTCGTCCCGACGAGCAGATGCTCCAAGCTCTCCTGGGTCAGGGTTTCGATCACCGAGCTGCCCGACCGGTACGCCGCCAGGTCGTCGCCCTTGGTGTACCGGGCGCCGTCCGGCCCGATGGCGATCAGCCGGTCGTGCAGCAGCCGGCCGAGTTCGCCGGTGTCGCCGTTCCGTTGCGCGTCCTGGAGTTGCCGCTCGGCGGCGAGCAGTGCGGCGGTCAGCTCATTCTCGTTCACCGGCCCAGCGTAGGAAGGTTCCGGCCCGCACCCCTCCCCCATCTGCCGAAGGCAGAAGCGCATCTACCGGAGGGCCGGCCCGGAAACCGAGGCGGGCCGGCTCGGCCACCGAGGCGAGGCGAGGCGGGCAGGCCGGCTCAGCCACGGGGCGAGGCGGGCGGGCAGGCCGGCGGGCTCGGGTACCGGGGGACGGGTCGGTGCCTGGTGGTCGTTCTCAGGATCGTCGGCTACCGTCCGTGGCCGTGATGCGTTCCCGGATCGTTCCCGTCGCCCTGCTCTGCGCCTGCCTGGCCGGCCTTGCCGCCTGCGGTGACTCGGACACCAAGAGTGCCGCGCCGGCGCCGTCCGGTCGCAGCGTGGCGCCGCTCAGCAGCGCGGCGGCAGCGGAGGCGGCCGACGAGGCGGCCGATCGCATCGCCGAGGCCGGCGGTGGCGCGTCGACCGGGGTGAACGAGGGCGGCGACAAAGGGCTCTGCGACATCGTGAACAAGGCCGGCAGCACGATGAAGGGCACCATCCTGCAGAACCAGAAGGCGGACGGCCACGTGGACGCCGCCGCCGCGAAGGACGCCTTCGTCACGTTCCACAAGACGGTCAGCGGGGCGCTCATCTTCGCCAAGACGTCGGAGGTCACGGTGGCGGCGAAGGCGGTCGCCGACGAGGTGAGCAAGGCGGCGTCCGCCAAGGACCCGATCAGCGCGGCCGCCGACGCCGGCTTCGACAAGCTCAGCGGCAACCTCACCACCGCCTGCCAGAACATCGGCGTCAAAATCAACTTCTGACGCCGGCGGGGGTGGGGTCAGCCCATCCAGTACGCCGCGGGGGCTATGCCGACGCCCTCGACGATCTCGCGCGGATCGTCCGGCGCGGCGAACGGGTCGAGGTCGGTGGCGCTGCGTGAACCTGTCGAGAAGATGGTGAAACCGGCCGGGAACGTATATCCCAGGGCGCCTCGCTCGGGCCGGTGACCCAGCGCGACCAGCTCGGCGACCACGTCGTCCATGAACCGGAACGTCAACTGGACGCCGTCGAGGGTCGCCTGCTCGCCGCCCTCACCCGAGGAGCCGAGCTCGACAAGCTCCACCACGTCGTCGTCGTAGTCGACCACCAGGGCAGGCTCGGTGTCGTAGATGGAGCGGGCCGCGATGCCGGGATGCGGTGGTGGACCGAGACGCGTCTCCACCATGTCTCTCGTCTCGCCGACCCGAACCAGCGCGACTCCCTCTCCGGGAAGAATCTCCATGCGCCGAGCCTCCCACTCCCCTACGACATTTTCGAGCCGCCGGGCCCGGGACGATCGGCGAGGACGGCAATGGCCGCACCGGCGCGGGGTTTCAGTGCAGGAACATCGCGGGGCGCGGGCGCAGGTGGCGCGGGCGGTCGGCGCGGCGCAGCGGGGTGAGCGCGGCGAGGATGGCCAGTGCGGCGAACGGGAGCAGATCGAGATCGACCGTGATCGCGGCGATGCCGGCACCGAAGAGCAGCGGCGTCCAGACCGGCAGGCGACGGGCGGCGACCAGCAGGCCGAAAAGGATCAGCGTGCCGAGCGGGAAGAGCATCGGGCCGGCGATCGCCAGCACGTTCGGGATCGGCGCGGCGTCCCGCACGGTGGCCGAGAGGTCGCCGGCGATCACCCAGAGGAAGCAGAGGACGCCGGCGAACGTCATCGAGGCGGCCGTCGTGGCGAGGCGGTGGCGCTGCGGGAACTGGGCGCGCAGCCCCGCGGCGAGCACGCCGAACAGCGCCATCGCGGCGAAGAACGCGACGTGACCGGCGTTCCAAAGCGGGCCGGGGCCGCGGTGGCCGTCGAGACCGTCGGCGAATCGGAGGACTCCGTAGAGCAGGAGCAGGACCGGAGCGGCGAGGGCGGCACCGCGGACGACGACCGGGTTCGATGTCATGCGCCGACGCTATGACCGGCGCGGGGGCGGGAGCACCGGCGCATTCCCGGAGGCGACCCTGATTCCCGCCCTCAGGGATGTGCGTCACCACCCCTAAGGCCTCTCCGGATATTCCTATCGCTCAGATAGGAATGCTATGCTCGCCGCCACGGGGCCGGTGGCCGGAGCAGCGGAGACGCCGAAAGGCGCTCCGACCGCATCCGGCCCCACCCCGGCGACGGCGCTCGACCGGCCGCCCGGACGACCGACAGCTGAACAGACCGACAGCCGAACAGAGAAGTTACTTCCCGAGCGCCTGCGGAGGCATCGCGTGACAAACCTGACCGAGCAGGCCGCCGAGGAACTCGTCACGGCGCGGGCGTTCGCTCCCGGCCTGCCGGGCTTCGTCGGGGTCGCGGTCGACCTGCTGCTCGATCCGGCGTCCGCGCCGGCCGGTCGGCGCCCGCTGCGGCACGGCTTCCTCGACGCGCGGTCGTCGCGGGTCGCGGTGGTCAGCGCGCCCCCGTCGCCCGGGCTGGAGGTCGCGCTCCGGCGGATGTCCGACGACCTGGCCGCCGCGACCCGGGTGATGGATCAGCACGGGCTGACCGTGCTGCCGTTCGCGACCGAGGCGAGCCCCGCGGACCCGCCGCACACCTATGCGACAGGCACCGCCGGCATCCGGATCGGCCTCGAGGCGGGCCCGGACGACGACGGCCCGCTCGGGCTGCGGCGCCGCTGGGTGCTCGCGCACAACCTCGCTCCGGTGCTGGCCGCGGCGTTCGCCAACGCGCCGCTGCGCCACGGCCGCCCGACCGGCTGGCGCAGCGTCCGGCAGGCCCTGCGCCGCGATCTCGCGGTCCTGCCGGGTCACCCCGGGAACCTTCCCGTCCAGCGCATTCCGGACACGCTCGCGGCCGGCTTCGGGCCGGGGTCCGCCATCGATCCGCGTACGGCGTGGGCCGCCCACGTCATGGACTCGCCCACGATCACCGGTCGCAGCCTCCGCGAACGTTTCCGCACCGGCGCCCGCCTGACCGCGAACGATCTCGACCGTCACCTGGCCGGCCTGCGCCCGCCGGTCGCCGCGCGGGGTCACCTGGAGATCGACGTGGTGGACAGTCAGCCCGGCAACGGCTGGCGCGTGCCGGTCGCGGTGATCACGGCGCTGCTCGACGATCCGCGGGCGGCGCAGGAGGCGTACGCGGCGACCGCGCACCTGGCCGGCGAGCCGCTGCTGTGGGAACGGGCCGCCCGGGACGCGCTCACCGATCCGGTGCTCGCGGACGCCGCCCGCGCGTGCTTCCTCGCGGCCTATGGTGCGCTGGCCCGGCAGGGCGTGAGTCGTACGTTGCGGGATGCGGTCGCCGACTTCACCGAGACGTATGTGAACCGCGGCCGCTGCCCCGCCGACGACCTCCTCGACCACACCGTCCGCCCGGTCTGACCCGGCCCCCGCCGACCGGCTCGACGACCGCACCTCGGTCCCAGCCGGACGGCGACGGGGTCCGGGGTGACCTCGACCCGCCACGGAGGTCGCCCTGGAGGGGTTTGCGTTCTGGGCCGGTCACGGCCCTGCGAAGCCCGTAAGGGTCCCCGCGGGAGCGGCGGTCCGGACCACAGCGGACCTGGGACACGAAGAAGTTGATCTTGGGTGGAAAGACTTCATCGACGGCCACCGGGGTGTTGCCCGGGGTTCATCCGGTCTCCCTAACGTCCGGCCACATGGGAAAGATCGTCACTCGCACGCTTGCCGGCGCCGGCGCGCTGGTCCTCGCCGTGACCCTGACCGGCACCGCGTCGAACGCGGGCAGCCACTCGAAGGTCACCACCCCGACCCTGACCGGCTGGGCGTCGCTGCCGGCCGGCACGTTCGTCCCGGGCAGTGAGCCGTCGGGCGCGCTGGCCACCGGTGACCTGCACGGGTTCACGGCGCCGTTCGCGGACCAGCCGGTGCAGGGTTTCTCCGGGATCGTCGACAACCACGACGGCACGTTCGACGTGCTCTCCGACAACGGGTACGGCAACCAGGCCAACTCGGCCGACTTCCTGCTGCGCATCCAGAAGCTGGCCCCGGCGTTCGCGACGAACACGGTGGACGTCGTCGGCGGGCTGAACCTGACGGACCCGAACAGGCACGTCCCGTGGAAGCTGGTCCGCGACGACCGGGTGCTGACCGGCGCGGACTTCGACGTGGAGTCGATCGTCAAGGCGAAGGACGGCACGTTCTGGATCGGTGACGAGTTCGGGCCGTACCTGCTGCACTTCGACCGGGCCGGGCGGCTGCTGACCGCGCCGATCGCGCTGGACGGCGTGGTCGCGCCGGAGACCGCCGCGCGCACCGGCGTTCCCGCGACGACGACCAGCAGCAAGGGCTTCGAGGGGCTCGCCTACTCGCCGAGCGGGCGGTACGTCTACGGCCTGCTGGAGGGCACCGTGAACGGTGACACCCCGGGGCAGTTGCGGCTGAACGAGTTCGACACGCGCAAGCAGGCGTACACCGGCAAGCGCTACGCCTACCGGCTGGAGTCGGCGTCGAACGCGATCGGTGACGCCATCGCGGTCGACGACAACCGCTTCCTGGTGATCGAGCGGGACGGCGGGCAGGGCGCGACCGCGAAGTTCAAGCGGCTCTACCTTGCCGACAAGCGGGACCGCGACCACGACGGCCTGCTCGACAAGACGCTGCTGGTGGACCTGATGAACATCGCCAATCCGCGCAAGCTGGGCGGTTTCGGGACGACGTTCACGTTCCCTTTCCAGACCATCGAGGACGTCGTGATCCTCGACGACACCCATCTCGCGGTGCTGAACGACAACAACTTCCCGTTCTCCAGCGGCCGGACCGAGGGCCAGGCAGACAACAACGAGTGGATCACCATCGAGCTGCCACGGCGGCTGCACGCCGACCGGGACCTGCTGCGCTGAACGCCGAGGACGGGGTGGGGCGCGGTGGCCTCACCCCGTCGTCGATACGGAATCGACACCGCCGCGAGTACGGAAAACGATCCTTGCTGGGATAACGTCCCGGCGTGAACGAGGAGATTCCCGGGCAGCCGGTTCCGGCGCCCGGTCCGGCGCTACAGCCGGCTGATCCGTTGGCCCCGGCACCGCTCGCTAGTGATCCGCTGGCGGCACCGCCCACGGTGCCGCTGAGCCCGCCCACGGTGCCGCTGAGCCCGCCCGCGACTCCGCCGACAGCGCCGCTGAGCCCGGCGGCCGCCGAGTCCGCCCCGCCGACAGCGCCGCTGAGCCCGGCGGCCGCCGAGTCCGCCCCGCCGACAGCGCCGCTGAGCCCGCCGCCTGGTGAGTCCGCCCCACCGACGCTGCCGGTTTCCGGCCCGGTGCCGGCTCAGCAGCCCGCTTACCCGCCGACGGCCGCGTTCCCGCAGCCCGGCATCGTCCCGCCGGACGCCTTCCCGGCACCCGGTGGATATCCGCCGCCGCCGGGCCAGCCCGCGGCCTACGCTCCACCCGCCTACCCGGCGCCCGGCGGACACGCCTACCCGGCATCCGGCGGCCCTGCCTACCCGGCGCCCGGCGGATATCCGCCGGCGGCCTATCAGGCGCCCGGGGCCTATCCCCCGCCCGGCGCGTACCCGCCGCCGGGCTACGCGGGCTATCCCATGTTCGGCCCGCAGGGAAAGCGCGACCTCAACGCCGCCGCCGTCGCCGCGCTGGTCTTCGGCATCCTCGGCGGCGTCCTGTTCAGCGTGATCTTCGGTTTTCTCGGGCTGTCGCAGATCCGCCGGCGCGGCGACCGGGGCCGGGGTCTGGCGATCGCGGGGCTGAGCCTGTCCGCGTTCTGGACGGTGGCCATCGCCGCCGTGGTCGCGATCAGCGTGCTCACCGGGGACACCACCGCGACGACCACACCTGACGTCGTCGCGACCGGCCGGCCCACCGTGGAGGCCACTGAGGAGCCGACGACCGCGCCCACCGCGGAGGACGACGGCACGACACAGACCGAGGACCTTGTTCCCGGCGACTGCATCAGCGAGATCACCGACGACACGAGCGCGGACGAGTTCACCGTGGTCTCCTGCAAGGTGTCGCACGGCGGCGAGGTGTACGCGACGTACACGTTCCCGAAGGGCACCTATCCGGGCGAGCCGAAGGTCGAGTCGGAATCCCAGAAGCGCTGTGACAAGGCGCTCGACAGGTTCGCGGTCGGCAAGTTCGCCAACGCGAAGTACTGGTACATCTACCCGACGCAGGCCCTGTGGACCTCGGATCGCAAGGTCACCTGCATCGCCGCGCCGAAGTCCGGCAAGTGGACCGGTTCCATGGTCACCAAATGACCTTCGCGTGACCCTTCGTGTGACCTGAGTCATAGCACCTCACGACACCGCTCCCCTGCTCCGTCTCGCGGTAAAACACCTCGGGAAGGGGCAGGGCAATGCACAGGATCGTGGTCATCGGCGCCGGATATGCCGGCATGCTCGCGGCGGTCAGCCTGATCGGGCGGACCCGCCGGCGCGACGACGTGTCGGTCACCGTCGTGAACGCCACCGATCGTTTCACCGAGCGGCTGCGGCTGCACCGGACCGCCACCGGTCAGGACCTGCGGCAGCTGGAGATCGCGCGCCTCGTCAAGGATCTCGAGGTCGGCTGGGTGACCGGAATCGATCTCACGGCGCGGACCGTGCGGATCGACGACGAGCGGGAGATCGGGTACGACACGCTGGTCTACGCGCTCGGCGGCTCGGCGGACACGGCGGCGGTGCCGGGAGCGGCCGACCACGCGTACACCCTGGACTCGGCGAACGACGCGGACCTGTTCGCGCGCCGCCTCGCCGGGATGAGCGACGGCCGCGTGCTGGTCTGCGGCGGCGGGCTGACCGGGCTGGAGGCCGCCACCGAGATCGCCGAGCGGTACCCCCGGCTCACGGTGCACCTGCTGGGCCGGTCCGAGCCTGGCAAGGACCTCGGGCCCAAGGCCCGCGACCACCTGCGCTCCGCTCTTCACCGACTCGGCGTCTCGGTCGAGGTCGCCGAGATTGCCGCGGTACGCCGTGACGGCGCCGCCCTGGCCGACGGCAGGCTCGTTCCGGCCGACGTGATCCTGTGGACCAGCGGCGTGCGCGTGTCGCCCCTGGCGGCCAAGGCCGGGCTGACCGTCGACGATCGCGGGCGGATCGTCGTCGACGCCGCGCTGCGGTCCGTCTCGCACCCGGAGGTCTGGGCGATCGGCGACGCGGCCGCGATCACCCAGCGCTACGGGGTGATGCACGGCACCTGCCAGGGCGGCATGCCGACCGGCGCGCACACCGCCGCGCAGATCGTGCGGGAGCTGACCGGGAAACCCGTCAAAGCGTTCCGGTTCGGGTACTACCACGCACCGATCAGCCTGGGCCGCCGGGACGCGGTCGTGCAGTTCACCCACGCCGACGGTTCCCCCGGGCGGGCGGCGCTGACCGGACGGGCCGCGGTCTGGTACAAGGAGACGGTGAGCGATGCGCCGTGGCCCGTGTTCCGCCGCGCCCTGCGGATGCCCGCCTCGGCAATGGCGTGGCGCCCGTGACCGTCTTCGATCAGTACCGGAATCTGCTGTTCTCGGTGGCCTACCGGATTCTCGGCAGCGCCGCCGACGCCGAGGACGCGGTGCAGGACACGTGGCTGAGATGGTCGGCGGCGGATCGGAGTCTAATCGCCGACCCGAAGGCCTATCTCGTACGGATCGTGTCGAACCTGGCGATGGACCGGCTGCGCGCCGCCAAGCGGGAGGCCTACGTCGGCCCGTGGCTGCCCGAACCTGTCCTGACCAGCGGTGACGTGCCGGACGTCGCGCCCGCCCTGCTGCTCGTGCTGGAGAACCTGACACCGCTGGAACGGGCCGTGTTCGTGCTGAAGGAAGCGTTCGCGTTCAGCTACCAGGAGATCGCCGAGGCGGTCGAGCGGTCCCCGGAGAGCGTGCGGCAGACGGCGCACCGGGCGCGGGAGCACGTGCGGGCCGAACGTCCCCGCTTCCCGGCGGACCGGGACCGGCAGCGGGCGGTGACCGAGCGCTTCTTCGCGGCGGCGTCCGGCGGCGACATCAACACGCTGATGGAGTTGCTCGCGCCGGACGTCACGCTGTGGACCGACGGCGGCGGCAAGGTGCGCCAGGCGATGCGGCCGGTCCACGGCGCCGAGCGGGTCGCGGCGTGGCTGAGCGGGGTCGGCACCCGGCCGTACCAGGGGGTGCGCCCCGACCAGATGGTGGCCGCGCTCGTCGACATGAACGGCGGGCCCGGCCTGGTGATCAGCGGCGCCGGCCGGGTCATCGGCACGATGACCCTGGACCTGGACGACGACGGCCGGGTCGCGGCGATCCTGAACACCGCCAACCCGGACAAGCTGGCGGCTGTTCAGGGAGGTGTCCTGCGGGACCTGTGAGACTGTGGCGGTCCCGCCGCGATCAGTGGTCCTGGCGGGCCTTGCGGCGCTCGCCGATCTCCCACGCGATCACGTACTGCCGGATCATCTGCGCCAGCGGGTCAACCGTCTTGAAGATCAGCACGACGTGGTGGCCGGGCTCGTCGGCGGCCGGGCGAACCGCGTAGACCTTGCCCTTGATCTCGGCCTCGCCGTTACCGAGCCAGACCAGGGCGCGCATGTAGTCGCCCTCCTTGAACATCTTCGCGTCCGGCACCCAGAAGCGCAGGCCGCCCTCGCTGATGTCGAGCATCCTGCCCTGCAGGTACTGCGGGCCCCACTCGCCGAACAGGCGGATCGGGGCGCCGGCGCCACCACGGGCGTACTCGCGGCGGTTGCTGATCGTCGGCTCGGCGGTCGGGAACAGCGTCCAGCGGAACGGCGCCTCGTCGCTCACGCCCTTGAGCAGCACCGGCATCACGACGCGGGTGCGCGGCGGGACCCAGAAGGCCTCGAACTCGTAGCCGGGCAGGAAACCCGTGGGGCCGGTCGTCTCCAGCGGCGCCGCCACGCTGAACGTGTCGTCCTCCACCGACTCCAGCCGGGACCGGAAGTTCACGCCGTCCCCGAGAGCCAGGAACATCGGGGCACCGATCTCGGGAAGCTCCATCACACGTCGGCCTTTCACCTCGCCTTGGCCCGCACCGCGCGGGTCGCCATCCAAAGTCGGCTCGGCGCCGGGCGACGTAAGAGGTCGCAACGTTGCTATCCGGGTAGCGGCCCGCGACCTCCGCCGCCGGTCCCGGTCGCTGCCGCCGCCCCCGCTCCGCCGACTTCCCAGACCCGTCCCGCGGTACGTCGTGAGCCCGGCCCCTTGACGTCGCGCCCGCGAGCGCCGCCGTGGTCAAGCCCGCAACGCGGGTTGCGGTCTGCACCGCGCCCGCGAGCGCCGCCGTGGTCCGGCAGCGCGGGTTGCGGTTCCGGCTGGTCCTCATGGGCGTTATGAGGCACGAATAACGTCCATGAGGACCAGCCGGAACCTGGCGGCGCGCTGCTACCGGGACCACCAGCGGCGTCGCGGACTCCGGTCGGCGGCACTCATCGACGGGCTCGGGCCGGCGGCACTCATCGACGGGCTCGGGCCGGCGGCACTCATCGACGGGCTCGGGCCGGCGGCACTCATCGACGGGCGCGGGGCGGCGGCAGTCGTCGACGGGCTCCGGCCGGCGGGACTCGGCGGCGGGCTCGGAGCGGTGACCGGGGTTTCTGCTCTGAGCGGGAGCACCCACGGAGATCGCCCTTGCGGGCTGGGCGTTCTGGGCGCGCCAGCGCCCTGCTCGGCCCGGAAGGGTCCCCGCGGGAGCGACGATCTGGACCACAGCGGACGCAGGCAATGCTGAAGTTGATCTTCTGGTTGAAGCGTCAGCCGCGGACCAGCGACAGCACCGTGTCCATGTTCTTCAGCTTCTCGGCGCCGGTGCCGAGGAAACCGTCCGGGATGATCAGCTCGTCGAGGCCGGCGGCGCGGTACTCGGCGAAGGTGTCGGCGAGCTTGGCCGGGCTGCCGCCGATGACCGGCATGGGCAGGCCTTCCGGGAGCGGGCCGTCGACGACGGTGAGCGCCTGGGCGGTGCGGGCGATCGATTTCGGGTCGCGGCCGCGTTCGGCGCAGAAGCGGTCGATGATCGCGGACTTGTGGGCGATCACGTCGGGCAGGCCCCAGGTGTTCCACTGGTCGGCGTACTGCGCGACGACGTCGAGCATCCGCTTCTCGCCCTTCGCGCCGATCATGATCGGGAGCGGGTCCTGCACCGGTTTCGGCTCGCAGACGGCATCGGTGAGCTGGTAGTACTCACCTGCGAACGTGGTGCGCGGGGTGCGCAGCAGGCCGTGGATCACCTGGAGCGCCTCGACGAAACGGTCCAGGAGCTGCCGGGTCTGGGGCAGGTCGATGCCGTACTGCTGGTGCTCGTTGACCTGCCAGCCGGCGCCGACGCCGAGCGTGAACCGGCCGCCGCTGATGTGGTCGACGGTCGCGGCCATGTTGGCGACGACGGCCGGGTGACGGTAGGTGTTGCCGTAGACCAGGGTGCCGATCCGGACGCGCGGGACGGCGGCGGCGAGCGCGGCGACCAGCGAGCCGGCCTCCAGCGTCGGCGCGAGGGGGTCGCGGCCGGGGCCGGTGTTCGGCATGAAGTGGTCGGCGATCCAGATGCCGTCCCAACCGGTCTCTTCCGCGTGACGTCCGGCCTCGAGGATGCCGGACCAGGACTGACCTGCACCAGGCCAGATGGAGATGCGCATACGGTAACCCTATCGTTGCCCGATTCCATCAACAGGTGCCTATTAAAGCGATGACTACAGTCAGCCGACGACAGCTTCTGGCGGGGGCGGCCAGCGCGGCCCTCGTGCGGCCCCCGCCCCGACCACCACGCCGGCCGGGCGCACCGGGCTCGACCAGGGCACCGACCTGGCGGTCCGGTTGTCGCCGGACGGCAAACGGATCGCGATGGACCTGGTCGGCGTGCTGTGGGTGCTGCCCGCGCCGGGTGGGCGGGCCCGGCGCCTGACCGGCGACCTCTTCGACATCGCGCAACCGGACTGGGCTCCGGACGGCTCGGCGATCGCGTTCCAGTCGTACCGCACCGGGTCGTTCGACCTGTGGACGATCCGGCCGGACGGCTCCGGGCTGCGCAAACTCACCAGCGGGCCGTTCGATCACCGGGAGCCCCGCTACTCTCCGGACGGTCGCGCGCTGGCGTTCTCCGGCGATCGTGGCGGCAGCTACGGCATCCACCGGCTCGACCTGGCCTCCGGCGCGATCAGCACGATCACGGACACGAGCCTGGAGGAGTACGAACCGGCGTGGTCACCGGACGGGACCCGGATCGCGTTCGTCGTCGCGAACACCCGGATCGACGTGGTCTCGCTCGTCACCGGCGCGCGGTCCACCCGGGTCGAGGCGCCCGCCGGCCAGGTCATCCACGGGCCGGAGTGGACCCCGGACGGCTCGGGCATCCTCTACCAGGTCACGCTCGACGGCCGCAGCGAACTGTGGCGCGACGGAAGACCCGAGATCACCGGCGAGGAGGTCTTCCCCTTCCGGGTCTCCTTCGGCCCGGGTGGCGAGCATTTCGGGTACGGGTCGGACGGCGTCATCCACCGCCGCGCGCTCGGGTCGGCGAGCCGGTCGGCGATCGGCTTCTCCGCGGCGGTCACGCTGACCACGCCGGACTACCGCAAACGCCGTCGCGACTTCACGTCGCCACAGCCGCGGCCGGTGCTCGGGATCGGCAGCCCGGTGCTCTCACCGGACGGGCAGTCGGTGGCGTTCCGCGCGCTCAACGACATCTGGACGATGCGGATCGGGCAGCCGCCGCGCCCCCTCACCAAGAATCCGACCTGGTGGAAGTCGGATCCGGCGTAGTCGCCGGACGGGAGGTACCTGTCGTACTCGACGGACCGGGGCGGCAAGCTCGACATCTGGCTCCGCGACCTGACGACCGGCGAGGACCGGCAGTTGACCGCGCTGCCGGGCGCGGCGGCGGTCTCCGGGAGCTGGTCGGCGGACAGTTCCCGGCTGGCGTTCCTGGACCAGACCGGGGCGCTGTACACGGTCGAGGTGGCGAGCGGGGCGGTGCGGAAACTGTTCACCGCCACGTTCGAGCCGGGGCGGCCCAGCTGGTCGGCGGACGGGCGGACCATCGCGCTCGCCGCGATCGTGCCGTACTCGGCGCGCTACCGGGAGGGGCTCAGCAAGATCCTGCTGGTGGACACCGTGACCGGGGCCGGGCGGTACGTGGACCCGCTGCCGTCGCGGTCGCTGCAGACCCGCGGGGACGACGGGCCGGTGTGGTCGCCGGACGGGACGCGGATGGCGTTCGTCGTGGCCAGCGTGCTGTGGGTGGTGGACGTGCACCCGGACGGGACGTTCGCGGGGACGCCCCGGCAGGTCACGGACGAGGTGACCGACGCGCCGAGTTGGAGCGGGGACTCGTCGACGCTGCTGTACCTGAACAACGGGCGGCTCCGGCTGGTGTCGGCGCGGGGCGGGCGGCCCCGTGCCGTACCGCTGCAACTGACCTGGGCGAACACCGCGCCGCGCGGACGGACCGTGATCCGCGCCGGCCGGCTGTGGGACGGCGTGAGCCGGTCGGTGACCCGCGACGCCGACGTGGTGGTCGAAGGGCATCGGATCGTCGAGGTCACGACGCGCTCCACCGCCGACGGGCGGGTGGTGGACGCGCGGGACTCGGTGCCGGCACGGGATCCACGCGACCTCGCACTACCACTATCCGGCCTTCGCGTTCGGCGGGGACGGGCAGGAGCACGTCGGGGCGACGAACCGGTTCGGCTATTCGCGGACGGTGACCGCGCTCGGGTCGGCGTACTCCGACGTGGCCCGGATCTTCACCGACAGCCGGGCGACACTGACGCCCACCCTGTTCGGCGCGGTCGTGCTCCTGGGTGACGACGACGGGCTGGTGGAGGACGTCCGGGCCCGGACCCTCTACCCGAGCTGGGAGTGGGCCGCCCTGCGCGCGATCGCGGACGGCGCCCGGACCACGGACCAGACCGTCAACCGGCGCAACCTCGCCCGGCAGGTGGCCCACGTGGCGCGGGTCCTGCGCGGCGGCGGGCGGGTGATCACCGGGACGGACTCGCCGATCTCACCGAACGCGGTCAGCACCCACCTGAACCTGCGCGCGATGGTGGCGTACGGCATGACGCCGTGGGAGGCGCTGAGCACCGCCACCCGGATTCCCGGGGAGTTCCTCGAGGAGCCGATCGGGCGGATCGCCCCCGGGTTCTACGCCGACCTGGCCATTCTCGGCGGCGACCCGCTGATCGACATCGGGCAGGCCGCGAACGTACGGCAGGTGATGGCGGCCGGGGTCCTGCACGACGTGCCCTCGCTGCTGGCGCCGTTCGTCTCCGCCCGTGCGGCGCTCACCGAGAGCACTGTCGTGGGCGATCCGGCGTCGGCCGCGTTCTGGTGGCACGACCCGGCGTACGTGGAGCACAGCCGGCACGCCTGCTGCTCGGACGTAATCTAGGCCGGTGATCTTGCCGCTCGACCCGGCCCAGGCCAGCGCCGCCACCGAACTGATCAACCTCGTCTACCGCGAGTCCGAGAAGGGGCTGTGGCAGGACGGGACGACCCGGACCACCCTCGCCGAGGTGACCGCCCTCGCCCGGGCCGGCGAGCTCGTCGCCGACCTGCGGGACGGGCAGCTCGCCGGGGTGGTCCGGGTGCAACGGATGCCGGACGGGTCCGGCGAGTTCGGCATGCTCGCCGCCGACCCCGCACGGCGCGGCGAAGGGATCGGCGGCGGGCTGATCCGGTGGGCGGAGGACTTCTGCCGCTCGCGGGGCGACCACACGATGCGCCTCGAACTGCTGGTGCCGCGGGAGTTCCGGCTCGCGTCGAAGGAGTTCCTGCACGAGTGGTATTCGCGGCTCGGCTACCGGATCCTGCGCGTCGGTCGTCTGGAGGAGCAGTATCCGCAGCTCGCGCCGCTGCTGGCCGGTCACGCCGACTACCGGGTCTACACCAAGCCGCTGTAACCCGGTCAGTTGTTCCTACCCACGCGTCCTGCGGTCGGCCATCCGATCGACTGCCTGTTTCGCCTCGACCAGGCCGACACCGTTCTGCTTCCGGTAGGTGCGGATGGCCTCGACCGTCCGGCCCTGCTCCAGGTGCTCGATGACCTCCGCCTCCCCCGGCGCGGCGATGCCGAGATGCTCGATGATCAGGTCGAGCTTGCGCTGAACGGCCTCCAGCTGGACCGTCGAACTGCGCCTCTCCTGGACCCATGCACCGGCCGCGGCGGCGAGCGACCCGATTGTCGCGATGACGAGCAGAGCTGCTTCCCAGGAATCCATCGGCCCATTCCATCAGCGCGACGCAACACCGCGGGACGGCCCCGGGTTGCTCACGGGACCGCATCGACCGTACGCGCGGAGGGCTTGAAGGTCTTCCGGTAGGCGTGGTGGATCAGGGCGAGCGCCGCGAGGGTGAAGACGGCGTTGCCGAGCTGGTCGAGGATGACGGCGGCCGCGCCGACCGGGGATTCGACGAACGAGTGCCAGGCGTACGTGATCAGGGCGCCGCTGCCGATCGCCCAGTAGTGCCGGCTGGTCCAGCCCTGCCTCGCGGACCAGATCGCGATCAGGGTGAGGTAGACGGCGACGTTCACGACGAAGATCACCACCGTCGGCCAGGTGGGCACGTCGAGCAGAGTCATGCCCTGGTAGACGGCACCGGCGACGAGCGTCGTGAGCAGGACGATCCAGGCGTTTGGGGCGGCGCCGGTGCGCGGGCGCACCGTGATCGGCAGGAGAAGTCCTGCGGCGATCAGCAGCGCCAGGACGATTCCGGTGACGGTGAACTGGGCGGCGGTCGCGGTGTACGGCCACATCGACATGTTCATCGCGATGCTGATCGCGATGCCGATCACGAACAGGACGGCGGTCACGATCAGGCCCCGGCGGCCCAGCCAGGGGGTCGTGCGGCGCTCGCCGGAGATCACTTCCATGATCAGGATCGGCGCGCAGATGCTCCAGAACACGTGGAGGCCGACGACGAAGAGGGTCCACGGGACGGCGATGCCGAGCGCCGGGAGGTAGCCGTCGACGAGAAGGTGCTGGTCGGCGTAGTTCGGGTTGAACAGCGACTGGGTGGTCAGCCCTTCCTCGAGAACGCCGTAGCCGACGGCCAGGATGATCATGTTCGGCCATCCCAGGCCGCGACGGCGGGCCAGCTCCCGGATCAGGAGCGCGCCGCCGCCGTAGAGCGGGGCCAGCACGAGCACCGCGGGAAGGAACGTGATGGGCAGATTGCCGAGCAGGAACTCGGCGACGAGCGGGGCGAGGAAGAACAATCCGGCAGGGAGCATGTCTACACCAGACCATCGCCGGGACGCCGCAACCTGGGCCGGATATCAGGACCCTTCGATGACAGATGTCAGGTGGGCGCGGCAGCGCGGCCATTCCGGGGCGATGATCGAGTAGAGCGCGGAGTCCCGCAACTGCCCCTCCTCGCCCGGCGCCCACGAGCGAGCACGCCCGCCTCGACCCTCGCGAGCTGTGCGTCGAGGTAGTCGTCGACCTCCTCCGACCGGGGCACCCAGGTGAACCGGTAGGAGTCGCGGTTCTCCTCCGCCGCGATCGCGAGGTCCGCCGCGTGGCGCCTCTCCAGGGGCTCGAGGCGGACCAGGCGCCCGTCGAGAACCGGCGCGTCGAGCTTCTTGAGCAGCACGGAGTGATCCCTTTCGCGGCTTACCCGGCGCACCGCGCGCCCGGGTCCGGTCATCACCCGGGGCACCCCACCCACGAACTGGAGGGTTGCCGGCCAGCAAGCCGGGGCTTCGCGCTGGCACTCATGACTTGACTGGCACGGTATCAGGCGTCGCGACCGCAGCAATCGTGATGAACGCCTGAACTGCTCTTTCAACTCCTCGGTTGACACTTGTCGGCGAGTCGTCTACTGTTCCTTTCAACCGACGAGTTGAAACGAGGGACACGATGCCGGCGGATGAGCTGTCGCGGGTGTTCTCGGCCCTGGCGGATCCGACCCGCCGGGACATGGTCGCGCGGCTGGCCGACGGAGACGCGACGGTCAACCAGCTCGCCGAGCCGTACCGGATGTCGCTCCAGGCCGTCTACAAGCACCTCAAGGTGCTGGAGGAGGCCGGCCTGGTGAGCAGGCCGCCGGGGCCGCAGCCGCGATCGGTGCGGCTGGAGCGTGACGTGTTCGACGAGGTCGGCGGATGGATCGAGCAGTACCGGCGCCGGGCCGAGGCGCGCTACCAGCGCCTGGACGTGGTGTTGCGAACCATGCAGGACGGGAACGAGCCGAACGAGCAGAGGAGCGCGGGACAATGACCGAGGCACAGATCGAGGCGGACAAGAACGTTCCGATCATCCGGATCACCAGAGACTTCGCGGGTACGCCGGAGCAGCTGCTCCGGGCGCACACCGACCCGGAACTGTTCGCGCAGTGGTGCGGGCCGGACACGACGACCGTGCGGATCGACCACTGGGACGCGAGGAACGGCGGCTCCTGGCGGTACACGGCGGTGCGCGGCGACGACGAGTACGGCTTCCGCGGCTGCTTCCACGAGGCCGGCCCGGAGCGGATCGTGCAGACGTTCACGTTCGAGGGCCAGCCGGACAGTGTCGCCCTGGAGACCCTGACCTTCGAGGACCTGGGCGACGGACGGACCCGGCTGCACGCCCAGTCCCTGGTGGACAGCTTCGAGAGCCGGGACGCGTGGCTCAAGAGCGGCATGGAGACGGGCGTCAACGAGGGCTACGCCAAACTCGACACCCTCCTCACCAAGCGCACCGTCTGACGTTGTCCACAGGGCGACCTCACCAAGGGCACCGTCTCAGGTTGTCCACAGGGCGTGAGCGAGCCGGGCGGGAATTCACGATCCTGTCAGGATGCCGCGCAACGCCACCGTTCCCGCGTCCCTGACCACCGCGCCGTTCCGGGGTTCCACCGCCGTGGACGCGGGAACGATCAGCTGGAGCATGTTGAAGGGTCGGGTGTGGATTCGCCTCCTGCCCGACGTCTACATCTTCGCCGGCCTGGCCGTGGATCATCGGGTCAGGTGTGCCGCCCGCGGGTTGATCATGCCCGGGGGCACAGCGATCGGCGGGCCGAGCGCCGCCCACCTGTGGGGCGCGGATCTCCTGCAACCCGACCCACCGGTGACCGCGGTCGCCCCTCGTGACGAATGGATGAACCGGCTCCGCCGGGTCTCGGTGCATCACACCGTCCTCGGGCCGGAGGATGTCACCGAGCTCGGCGGGTTGCCGGTCACGACGCCGGAACGGACCGCCTTCGACCTCGGCCGGGCGGCTTCCGCGCCCCGACGCGCTGGTGCTGATCGACGCGATGCTCCACCGGGGGATTCTCGACGCGGGCGCAGTCGTGGAGCTGACCCGGCGCCGTGCCCGGTGGCCCGGGGTCCCGCTGCTGCGGGGGACGATGTCCCTGGCGGACGGGCGGGCGGAGTCACCGATGGAGACGCGCCTGCGGCTGCTGTTCCACGATGCCGGGCTGCCGTCGCCCGAGCCGCAGGTCGAGGTACGCGACGAGTCCGGGCGCCTGGCCGGGCGGGTGGACCTCGGCTGGCAGGCAGCCCGGGTCGCCGCCGAGTACGAGGGTGACCACCATCGGGAGCGCGGCCAGTTCCGCCGTGACATCGCCCGGGTCAACGCCTTGCGCCGGCTCGGCTGGACGGTCCTGCGCTTCACCGCCGCCGACGTCATCCACCGTCCCCGGGAAACAGCCGAAGCCGTGCGAGCCGAACTCGCCAAGCCCCGCCGACGCGGCCCCGAGCCGAGCCCCGCCGACGCGGCCCCAGGCCGAACTCCCCAAGCCCCGCCGACGCGGCCCCAGGCCGACGAGCGGCTCGGGGTCCCGGCTGGTTCTCATGGGCGTTATGAGGCACGAATAACGCCCATGAGAACCAGCCGGGACCGCGACCCGCGGCAGCCACCGTGACCCGAAGCGGGCCTCGCGCATGAGGTGGCGGGGCGGGGCTAGGGGCGTACTGCGGCAATCGCGAGGGTGCGGGCGGCGGAGCGGGAGAGGAGGGCGGCCTGGAGGGCGGGCCGCCCTGGGGTCAGAAGAGGTCGTCGAAGACGGCGACGCGGTCGAAGGACATGGCGTGCTCGCGGGCGCGGATCTCCATGGCGCGCTTCTCGGACTCGGGCATGTCGAGGAGGACCCGGTCGAGGGTTTCGGCCAAGGCGTTGATGTCGCCGGCCTCGACGATCACGGCGGTGTCGCCGACCGCTTCGCCGGTGCCGCCGGTCAGGGTGGTCACGATCGGGCCGCCGCCGGCCAGCATCTTCTCGGCCAGGGCGATGCCGAACGTCTCGACGAAGTCCGGCTCCGGCTTGGTGGGCAGCACGTAGGCGGCGCACCCGGCCATGAGCAGCGGCTTCTCGTCGTCGTCGACGTCGTTGAGGAAGATGATCCGGTCGTCGTCCCTGGCCATCGCGCGGACGTGGTCGAGCGCGGGCCCGTTGCCGGCGACGACCAGCGGGATCTTGTCGCGCGCCTGCATCTGGCCGTACGCGATGACCAGGTCGTAGATTCCCTTGGCCCGCGCGACCCGGGACAGGAAGAGCAGGTACTTGCCGCGTTCGAGGCCGCGCTTCTGCAGCGCCGCGTCGATCGTGTCCTCGTCGAGGTCGAGGAAGGCTGACGAGTCGATCGGCGGGTAGCTGACGGTGACCCGCTCGCGGCACTGCTGGGCGAAGGTCGTGCCGCAGTGCCGGTCGACCTCCTCGGCCGAGGCGATGATCTCGTCCTTGGTGTACTCCGAGACCGCGACCACCTCGTCGCTGGCCAGGAACGTGGTCATCAGGACGGTCGCGGCGCCGACCCGGCCCTCGCGCAGGCAGGAGCGGATGACGTTGGTGACGTCCGACCCGACGGCCTTGGCGATCGTGTGCACCTGCGGGTCGAAGCCGGCGGCGCGGGCCGCGGTGACCGCGTCGTTGATCACCTGCGTGTGCGGGACCAGGTACATCGACAGGCAGACGGTGGGCACGCCGTCGCTGAGCAGCTCGACCAGCCGGCCGGTGAGCCCGGCCAGGTGCCGGCCGTCGGGCACGCGGTAGTCGCCGACCGCCTCGGGGCGCTCGACGGTGATGCCGTCGCTGTACGGCAGCAGCCGGTCGAGCGGCTTCAACGGCAGACCGGCGGCCTGGAGCGTGGGGATCGGCCAGGTGAGCAGGCGTACGTCGTCGAAGCCCCGGGTCAGGGCCACTTCGGCGAGGTTGCGTGCTTCGCCCGAGTGTCCGCAGATAACCGGGTCGGCGCGGACCGCGATCACGAGTCTCCGAGTAGGACGGCTCATGGTCATTCCTTCTTACGTCGCAGGAGGCTGGTGAAGGGTGAAGGAGTGGGACGGCGGGCGGTTCCCGCGGCCCCACGCCGATGGTTCGGGGCCGAGCTTGAGATGCAGCCGGCCCCCGCGATGCACGTCGGTCGCGGACAGGTGCGCCTGGTCGAGGGGCTTGCCGTTGAGCGTGGCGGACTGAACGTATTGAGCCGGCGGGTCACGGTCGAGGCCGTCGACGCCGATCGGGGTCTCGCGGTGCCCGCTGGTCTCGATGATGAACTCCTCGTCACCGACGCGCAGCGCGGCCCGGGCGAACGCGGGCGTGTTGACCAGGAAGAGGTTCTGCCCGGCGACCGGGAACAGGCCCAGCGACGCCCAGACGTACCAGGCGCTCAGGCCGCCGGAGTCGTCGTTGCCGGGCAGGCCGCCGGGGCCGGTGCCGAACTGCCAGGTGAGCGCGGCGTGCACGATCTCGGCGGTGCGATCGGGGCGGCCGGCGTAGTGGTACGCCCACGGGGCCTCCATGTCCGGCTCGTTGTTCAGGCCCTCGAACCGGTTGAGCGCGTACCCGAGGGCCATCTCCGCCGGTTGCGGGCCGATTCCGGGCTGCTTGACGGGTTCCGCGCCGTACCCGAAGAACCGGTCCAGCTTGTCGATGAAGCCGGCGTCGCCGCCGGAGAGCTCGATCCGCGCGGCCATGTCGTGCAGCAGCCGGAACGAGTAGTTCCACTTGCCGCCCTCGTAGAACTCGGAGTCGCGCAGCAGGCCGGTGGACGGGTCGAACGCGTTCACCCACTGGTGGCTGCGGCGTTCCAGGTCGTCGGCGAGCTTGCGGTCGTTGAGCGCGCGGGCGACCTTCGCGGTGCAGTGGTGGGCGTACGCGAGGTCGAGCGTGTGCGTGATCGGGTGGACCAGGCCGTGCTCGAAGAAGTCCTCGCCGTACATCCGGCGCAGGTCGTCGACCATGTGCACGAGCGCCCAACCCCAGTCGACGCCGCCCCGGCCGAGCGCGTGCGCGTCCGCGATCGCGGTGTGGGCCAGGGCCGAGGCCTGCCGGAAGAACCGGTCGGCGCCGCGGGCCATCCGGTAGCCGATCGGGAAGTTGCCCTCCTCCTCGCAGACCCGGATCAGCGACTCCAGCAGGTCCATGGCGCGGTCCGGGGCGATCGCCTGCAGCAGCGGGATCTGCGTCTTGTAGATGTCCCACATGGTGCAGATGTCGAACGCGTACGGCCCGGAGTTGGGCCAGAACGGGCTCTCGTCGTCGGCGAAGCACGGCTTGATCAGCGAGTGGTAGAGCGCTGTCGCCATCACCGTGCGCCGGGCCGGGGTGCCGCCCTCGACCTGCACCCGGTCGAGGTGGTCCCGCCAGCGGTGCCTGGTGCCCGCCCGTACGCGCTCGAAGGCCGGCTCGGCGTCGGTGCCGCACTCCCGGTGCAGGTTCCGCTTGGCCTGCTCGTGGCCGCGCAGCGAGAAGCCCATCCGGACCTCGATGGTCTGCCCGGCCCGCGCCGAGCCCATGAACAGCAGGCCGAACGGGCGCAGCGTGGTGCTCCGGATGCTGTCGAAGTCCAGCCTGGTGCCGCCGGGGATCAGGCGCCGGTCGTACCAGAGCATCTGCCGCCACCCGGGGGTGTCGGCCTCCAGGTAGACCGAGAGCGGCACGCCCTCCATCACCACGGTGCCCTGCGCGCAGCCGTGGCCCATGCTCTCCACCTGCGCGCGCAGCGGAACCGTGCGGCCCAGGTCGATCGCGAGGCCACCGCACGACAGGTCGATGACGACCCGGGCGGAGTGATGGTCGGGGAAGGTGTACCGGTGCACGGCGACCTTCTCCCCCACGGTGATCTCGCTGCGCACCCCGGTGTCGAGGTTGGCGGCGTAATACCCGGGCTCGGCGCGCTCGTCGTGCAGCGCCCAGGACTGACCGAGATCGTCCAGCGGCTGGACCATCGGGGTGACCCGCACGTAGTTGTAGTACTTGCGGATCGCGCCGGTGCCGGACTGCTGGAAATGGGTGAAGCCGGAGGCCTCGGTGCGCTCGAACATCTCCTCGGGCACGCCCTCGGTGTTCTTCGCGTACCGGCCGTAACCGGTCGGGTAGGCGCCCGAATAGGCGCAGGCGCTGACCATGCCCAGGGGCGAGGTCGCGCCGGGATGCGTGTTGCCCACCTGCGGCTTCGGCCACCACCAAGTGGCGGCCAGACCGTGTGCCCTAGGCAGGTCGGTCGCCGCGGTGCCGATGAAGGGATCTACGTTGTCCAGGATTTCGGGACTCTAACCGGCGGCGAGGCCCCTTGTGGTTTCAATCAGGTGAACTGAGCCAGAGGAGTGACACACTTCCGGTTGATCAACATCTCCTGGAACTCCTCCGGTGCCCGCGGCTCGCTGAAGAAGTAGCCCTGCACGGCCGGGCATCCGGCGACCCGCAACGCCTCCCAGTCGGCCATCTCCTCGACGCCCTCGGCGATCGTGGACATGCCCAGCGACTGCGCGAGCCAGAGCACCGCCTGGATGATCGAGGACTTGCGCTGGTCCTCGGCGAGGCCCGCCACGAACGAGCGGTCCAGCTTCACGATGTCGGCCGGGACGGACTTCAGCCAGGTCAGCGAGCTGTACCCGGTGCCGAAGTCGTCCAGCGCGATCCGTACGCCGAGCTGCTTGATGGTGGCCAGGCGCTCGCTGACGTCGACCGTCGACAGGAGCAGCGCGGTCTCGGTGATCTCCAGGACCAGGCGGGACGGGTCCAGCCCGGGGTGCTGCGCGAGCAGGCCGGCCAGCATCGGCACGAAGTCCGGCTCGGCGAGCTGCCGCGGGCTGACGTTCACCGACACGTATCCCAGCCGGCCCGACCAGTAGATCAGGTGATCGATCGCCGAGCGCAGCACGTGCTCGCCGAGCGGAACGATCATGCCGGTCTCCTCGGCGGCGCCGATGAAGTGGTACGGGCTGAGGATCTTCCCGTCCGGCATCCGCATCCGCACGAGCGCCTCCGCGCCGACGATCTGCCCGGTGACGGTCGACACGACCGGCTGGAACCACAGCGGCAGCGTCCACGGCAGGTGCCCGGCGAGCGCCTGGCGCAGGCGTGCCTCGGCGGCCAGCCGCTCGTGCACCGACACCCGCATGTCCTCGGCGAACACCTCGAGCCGGTTGCCGCCGGCGCGCTTGGCGGTGTACATCGCCGTGTCGGCGGCCAGCACCACGTCGTCGGCGTGCTCGGCGCCGTGATCGGTGGCGACGCCGATGCTGACCGAGATCGGCAGCTGGTTGCCGGCCACGTCGAGCGGCTCGGCCATCGACGCCAGGATCTCCCGGCCGACGCGCAGGCCGGCGCCGTCCGGGCCGGTCACCGCGACGACGAACTCGTCACCGCCGAGCCGGGCCAGCAGCGCGCCGGCCGGCACCACGCCGGTCAGCCGGGCCGACAGCGCACGCAGCACGTCGTCGCCGGTCGCGTGCCCGGCGCCGTCGTTGACCGATTTGAACCGGTCCACGTCCAGGTAGATGACGCTCACCGGCTCGCGGCCCTGCAGGAGCTCACCCAGGTCGTTCTCGAACGCCTGGCGCGACAGCAGCCCGGTCAGCGAGTCCTGCCGCACCTGCCGGCGCAGCTCCTCCTCGTGGTTGCGGACGCCGGTGACGTCGAGGCAGTGCGCGAAGACGAACCGGAGCGTGCCCTGCTGGTCGTAGAGCGGCGTGCTGTGCACCTCGACCCAGATCAAGGACCCGTCGTCGGTACGGCGGTACTGGCGCGTCAGCGTGAGCGGATCCGCCGACGCCGACATCTGCGGGAACAGGCTGCCCTGGTTGCCGACGGCGACGAGCGGCACATCCCGTACGGAGAAATCGGGTGCAAGCTCTTCCGGAAGGCGCAGCCAGTGGCGGTAGGCCGCGTTCGTGCGCAGCACCCGCCCGTCCGGCGCGAACATCGCCATCGGCACCGGCGTCTCGTCGAACGCGACGCTGAGCTGGGCCTGGCTCTCCTGCAGGTTCTCGGCGGCGCGCGCCTCCTCGGCCTCGGTCAGCCCCCACTGCACGACCTGGAAGCCGGCCGCGAGCAGCACCGCGAGACCGTGCAGCCCGGCCCAGATCAGCGGGTGCGCCTGCGCCGACTGGTGGTCGTAGGTGTGCGTCCCGGTCAGCATGCCGAACAGGCCGTGGTGGACGGTGGTGGCCACCAGGAACGCCCCGAACGGCGCCCAGTCCCGGTAGAGGGCGAGCGCGGCGACTGCGACGAAGAACGAGAAGTGCGCCTCGGTCAGGCCGTTGCTCAGCGACACGAAGCCGGCGCACGCCACGGTGAAGCCGAACGCGACCGCGACCGAGCGCAGCCGCCGGCCCTTCAGCAGGGTCGCGGCGACCACGCACGGCAGCACGAGCAGGTCGGTTGCGAGCAGGGTGGGACCCTGGCCGGGGCGCAGCGCGCCGAACACGGTCACCACGACCACGACCACGGCGAGCAGCACGGTCAGCAGACGGTGCCGCGTCGTCCAGTCCTCGTCGCGCAGGCCCCCACCGGTCGGCAGCCGGTCTCGCAGCGTCTTCAGCCAGGTCCCCACATCGCACTTCATCGACAGCGCGGGGCGGCGGATGGAGTCTCCCGGGGTTGCCGGTCAGGAGTGAACCACGCCGGACAGCGCCCGGGTGAAGCGGTCCACGTCCTCCTCGGTGCTGCCCAGGCCCCAGCTGGCGCGGAGCAGCCCCGTCCCCGGCGAGCCGCACGCGTCCGTTCTGTCGGTGTCCACCAGGCGCCGCACCAGCGGATGCGCGCAGAACTGGCCCGCTCGCACCCCGATGCCGTGGTCGCGGCCCAGCCGGTGCGCGACCTGCGCGGGGTCGTGACCGGGAAGGGCCAGCGAGACGATGCCGACCCGGGGATGGTCCGGCCCGAAGAGGCTGACCTCCCGGACGCCCTCGGGCAGGCCGGCCCGCAGGCGTGCCAGGAGACGCTGCTCGTGCCGGTGCAGGGCGTCCCGATCGGCGGTGAGCAGGGCCGCGCAGACCGCGGCGACCGACACGGCGCCGAGCAGGTTCGGGGTGCCGCCCTCGTGCCGGGCCGGGCCGGTGGCCCAGGTCAGCTCACCGGGGTGGTCGCCGACCGTGGCACTGGCGCCGCCGCCGTGGAGGTAGGGGCCGGCGGCGTCCAGCCAGTCCGCTCTCCCGGCCAGGACTCCGGCACCGAAGGGGGCATACAGCTTGTGACCGGAGAAGGCGAGATAGTCGGCGCCGAGCTGGTCCAGGCTCACCGGCAGGTGCGGCGCCAACTGGGCCGCGTCGACGATCACGCGTACGCCGTGAGCATGGGCGAGGTCGGAGAGTTCCCTGATCGGCCACACCTCGCCCGTTACGTTGCTCGCGCCGGTGACGGTGAGCACCGCCGGGCCCGTGACCCTGGCCAGCGCGCCTTCGACCGCATTCAGCGCCTCCTCGGGCGATGCGGGGGCGGGAAGGCGCAGCGGATTCGGCCAGGGCAGCAGGTTCGCGTGGTGCTCCCCCTCGAACACGATCGTGGTGGTGCCCTCGGGCAGCGCCCGGGCCAGCAGGTTCAGCGCATCCGTCGTGTTCCGCGTGAAGATCACCTCGTCGCCGGGCCGGGCGCCGACGAACTCGGCCACCACGTCCCGGGCCACCTCGTACGCCACCGTCGAGGTCTGCGAGCGCACCCCGGTCCCCCGGTGCACGCTGCCGTACCGCGGGAGCAGCTCGGCCACGGCCTGCGCCGCGGCCTGCGCACAGGGCGCCGAGGCCGCGTAGTCGAGGTGCGCGAAACGTACCGTCTCGCCGCTGGGAAGTTCGGTCTTCAGGTCGTCGCCGACGATGTCGAGAGCCGACACGGCATGCCTCCGCCGAGGTCAGGGACCCCGAACGGGCCCGCGCTTGCCGGCGTCGGGCGACACCGGCCCGGTCCTCACCCGGGGCACCCCATCGCGAACGCAAGGGTTGCCGGTCAGCAAGCCGGGGCTACGCGCTGACACTCATGACCTGGCGACGAAGTTAGCAGAAGTCACAGGCTCCCGCCATATCCCATTCCAGAAGTAGGGATTACGGTCGATGCATGAGCAACGACTTCGCGCAGCAGTGGACGCAGTGGCACGACGAGCACGAGAAGCGGCGGGCCGATCCGCACGGGTTCCTGGCGATCACCGGCCTGCACTGGCTGGACGGGAACCCGCAGCGGTTCCCGGGCGCGCCGGGTGAGTGGAGCACCGGCCCCGACGGCGTGGTGGTGACCCTCGCACCCGGCGAGTCGCTGGACGGGATCGGCCCGGGCGAGCACCGGTTCGATCCGATCCCGGAGCGCGGCGACATCACCGTCGGTTACGGCGACGCGAAGCTGGAGATCGCCCGCCGTGGCGGGTACGACGTGCTGCGTCCCCGGCACCCCTCGCACGAGACGCTGGTGAAGTACCTCGGCACGCCGGCCTACACCCCGGACGAGAAGTGGGTGGTGAGCGGCACGTTCGTGCCGTTCGAGGAGCCGGTGCCGGTGACCGTGGGCTCGGTGTCGGAGGGGCTCGAACACGTCTACGAGTCGCCGGGCAAGGTGAGGTTCACCGTCGGCGGGCAGGATCTGGAGCTGACCGCGTTCAACGGCGGCACTCCGGGGTCACTCTTCGTGTTGTTCACCGACGCGACTTCGGGGGTGACGACGTACGCCGCGAACCGCAGTCTCGCCATCCCGGCGCCGGACGCGGACGGCACCGTGACCCTGGACTTCAACCGGGCGACGAACCTGCCGTGCGCGTACACCGAGTTCGCCACGTGCCCGCTGCCGCCGGCCGGGAACAAGCTGCCGATCGCGGTGGAGGCGGGCGAGCAGCTTCCCCGCTGACGTCGACGCAAACTCCCCGCTGACGTCGATGGGAACTCCCGCTAACGTCGATGCGATGGAGGAGCTGCTCGCGTCCGCCGAGGCGCTGATCGGAATCCGTTCCACCGCCGACCGCCCCGATGAGCTGCACCGGGCCCTCGGCCTCGTGCTCGACCTGGTCGGCCCGGGCTTCGACGTCCGCCGCTTCGAGTCCCGCGGCAAGCCGAGCGCGCTGGTCACCCACCCCGACCGCCCGGGGCGGCCCCAGGTGATCCTCAACGGTCACTTGGACGTCGTCCCCGGCACGCCGGAGCAGTTCCGGCCGCGCCGGGAGGGCGACCGGCTCTACGGCCGGGGCACGCACGACATGAAGGTGGCCGCGCTCGTGCTGGCCACCGTGTTCCGGTCCCTCGCGGCCGAGCTGCCCTACCCGATCGCGTTGCAACTGGTCACCGACGAGGAGGTCGGAGGCTTCGACGGTACGGGTCATCAGGTCGAGCAGGGAGTCCGCGGCGACTTCGTGGTCATCGGGGAGAACAGCGCCCTGCGTGTGGTGACCGAGTCCAAGGGCCTGGCCCGGGCGCGACTGATCGCTTCCGGCCAGACGGCGCACGCGGCGTACCCGTGGCTCGGGTCGAACGCGCTGCTCGCCCTGCACGCGGGGATCGGCCGGCTCCTCGAGCGCTATCCGGTGCCGGCGTCGGAGGCCTGGACCACGACGGTCAACGTGGCCCGGATCGAGACGACGAACGAAGCCGTCAACCAGGTGCCGGCCGACGCGACCGCCTGGCTGGACATCCGGTTCCCGCCCGAGGACACCGACCTGACCGGGCGCTCCCCCGACGAGATCGCCACCCACCTGCGGAAGATCACCGGCTTGGAGGTACGGGTCGACGCGCTCGGCACGCCACACCGGGCCGACCCGTCGAGTGCGCGAGTGCGTGCGCTGCAGGAGGCGGCACGCGCTACCGGCTACTCCGGCGAGCTGCTGCGCAAGCACGGGGCCGCCGACAGCCGCTTCTACTTCCCGCTCGGCGTCGACGCGGTGATCTTCGGTCCGGCCGGGAACGGCCAGCACGGCCCGGACGAGTACGTGGAGATCAGCTCGCTGGGTCCGTACGCGCAAGCCTTGTCGCTCTTTCTGAAGTCAGGTTCCTTATATACGTAACCTGCGATAACCTGCGGGGATGAGCTCCTCCCTTCAGCAGGTCGGCCTGGCCGTCAAACGCCTCCAGTGGCAGCACCATCGCAAGGCGAACCGGCGCCTGGCCCCGCTGGGCCTGTCCCTGGTGCAGTGGGACACCCTGCGCCACCTGCACGCCATCCCCGGCGCCTCCCTGCATCGGCTGGCCGAGCTGACCTTCCAGACCGACCAGTCGATGGGCGAGCTCGCCCGGCGCATGGTCGACCGCGGTCTCATCGAGCGGATCGAAGGACCCGGCCGCAAGGTTCAGCACCAGCTCACCCCCGCCGGTGACGAGCTGCGGCTGGCCGGCGCGGAGGCGGTGGACGGCGTCCTCGCCGAGTCCCTCGGGCGCCTCAGCGCCGGCGAGCGCGAAACCCTCCACGAGTTGCTGCTCAAAGCGGCCGAGCCGCAGTGAAGCCGCGGCCCGGATGACACGTCCGTGGCTAGCCGACCAGGGCGCCGTCGCCGCGTGGAACCCGCGGCTCCGCGATCGGCTCGGCGGCCACGACGCGGTTGCGGCCGGCCTCCTTCGCCCGGTAGAGCGCGGCGTCGGCCCGGGCGATCAGCTCACCGGCCGTCTCCGTGCCGTCCCAGCAGGCGAAACCCGCCGAGAACGTCTGGCCCAGGGGCGTGACCTCGAGCGTCCGCCGCAGGATCGTGGCAGCCTCGCCGGCTGTCACGCCGGGGAGCAGGGCGATGAACTCCTCGCCGCCGAAACGCGCCAGGGTGTCGACCGCGCGCAGCGAGCCGCGCCAGGCGGAACAGGCCTCGACGAGCAGCCGGTCGCCGGCCGGGTGACCGAAGGTGTCGTTGAACTTCTTGAAATGGTCGAGGTCGATCATCGCGACGACGACCGGGGCACCGGAGGCCTGTGCCTGCTTCAGGGCACGGGGAATGTCGTCGTTCCAGGCACGCCGGTTCGGCAGCCCGGTGAGCTCGTCCTGGCGCGACAGGGTCTGCACCTTCGCCGCCTGCCGCTCCACCTCCCGCACCAACTGGGCCATCCGGGTCACGACCAGCAGGAACAGCACCGCCGAAGCGAGAACGATCGCCAGGCCGTCCGCGAGCGTGTTCGTCACCAGCTGCATACCGAGCAGGACCGGGGCGATCAGCGTGGCGGCGGCGAGCGAGGCGAGCATCGGGAGGCTGAGCCGCGGAGCCGCGCCGGCGCCGGCCTGGTCCAGCTCCCGGGCGCTCGGGTGCAGCGCGGCCACGCCGAAGAGCGAATAGGCGGTCAGGAAGATCATGTCCATCCCGCGGTTGACCACCTGCAGGCCGTTGATGTCGACGCCGAGGTTGTTGAGCACCACCCACGCCGTGTCACCGACGAAGAAGGCGCCGCAGGAGGCGGCGATCCACCAGAACGCCGAGCCGCGGGTGCCGCCCGAGCGCAGCAGCCGGGTGAGCATCGCCAGCAGCAGCAGGTCACCGACCGGGTAGGCGATGGAGACCATCCGGGCCAGCAGCGTCGTGTCCGGGCTGTGCGCGGCGGGTGCGATGACGTAGACCCAGGCGAGCACGCCGAGCCCGACGGCGAAGGTGCCGGCGTCCACCATGGCAGCCCAGTTCCGGCGGGGCTCACGTCGTTTGAGCAGCAACGCCACGCCCAGCGCACAGGCCGGGTAGAGCGTCAGGAACAGCGGGTCGGCGACCGTCGGCGACTCGTCGACGTGCAGCACCTCGGCGGAGTAGATGGCCACCGCGATGCCGGAGACGTTGCCGAACAGGCCCGCCGCGAAACACCACCACGGCGCCCGCTGCCCCGGCGCGAGCCGGTGCGCGCCGACCAGCACGGCGGCGACCGCCCCGTAGCCGACGGCGACCTGCCAGGCCGCCTTCCACCACGCGCTCTCCGGGATCAGCTGATAGGCGAGCAGTGCCGCGGAGGTGACCGCACCGTACAGCTTCCACCTGTGACGGCTCATGTTTTCCCCCCGGACGGCAATGGTGCTGCCGTTCAGCACACCACCCGGCGGGGTCCGGCCGAGTTGTGCGACGGGTGCAATCCGGGAGCGGACCGTCCCCGGAGCCGCGTCAGGCGGTGAAGGAGAGCAGGTATTCGATGCGGTGGGCGATGCCACGCAGGTACGGACCCCGGTCGGCGTCCACCCGGGCGTTCCACGAGCACGGCCCGTGGCGTTCCAGCATCTCGGCGTACCGCGACGACGGGTCGACCCGCAGGCCGCTCGGGCCGACGGTCTGGTCGGCGTACGTCAAGGCGTCGGCCAGCACCGTGCGCTCGTCGGGATACGCCGCGAGCAGCTCGCTCAGCCCACGGGCGGCGGCCACGAACCGGGCACCCGAGTGGTACGCGACCAGGCCCGCCACGCGGACCGGCCAGCCGTTGCGGGTCAGGTGGTCGGCGCCGTCGAGCGGGTGGAAACCGGTCACCACGGTCTCCGCCGCATAGCCGACGTCGTGCAGCCACGCGGCGGCCGTGATCAGGTCGGCGTCGATCCCGAGCGGCGCGGCCAGCCCGGACGCACGGGCGGCGACACCTCTGGTGTGCAGCCACCGGTTGCCGAGGTCACCGAGCAGGGACTCGGCGAGCACCCGGGCGGCGGCGCTGAGCGGACCCTCGGGAAGGGTCGCGACCGGGGTGAGGACGCTGGTGGCCGTCATCGCCGAAGCGTAGGCCCCCGATGGTGAACAGCAGACGAACTGGGCATGAGCAGGCCCTGAATCACCCGGCCACCGAGGTGGCTGCCAGTGAAGAGCGCCGGTCGAGCGCGAAACTCGTCGCGGCGAGCACCAGGCCGACCCCGGCCAGGGCGACACCGGTCCAGGCCGGCGCCAGATATCCGTACCCCCGGGCGATCACCAGGCCGCCGAGCGCCGCCCCGAGACTGTTGGCGACGTTCATCGCGGACTGGTTGACCGCGGCGCCCATCAGCTGCGCCTCCGGCGCGAGCGTGATCAGCCGGGCCTGCAGGGCCGGGCCCAGGGACAGGCTGGTCGCGCCGACCAGGAACGACGCCACGAACAGGCCGATGGTCGTGTCGGCGATCAGCGCGAAGATCACCAGCGCGACGATGACCGAGCCGAACGAGACGATGGTGGCGCGGCGCAGGTCACGATCGGCGAACCAGCCGCCGAGCGCGTTGCCGACGGTCATGCCGAGCCCGACCGCGACCAGCGCCCACGGCACGACGCCGGCGGCCAGCCCGGTCACCTCGGTGGTCACCGGCGCGATGTAGCTGTCCACCGCGAAGAAGCCGGCGAACCCGATCGCGGCGGTCACCGCGATCAGCCAGACCTGCGGCCGGCGCAGCGCACGCAGCTCGGCCCGGACCGACGCGCCGGCCGCCATCGGGATGTGCGGCACCGTGGCCAGCACCGCGAACAGGGCGAGCAGGAAGACCCCGGCGATCGCCAGGTACGCCACGCGCCAGCCCGCCGACTGCCCGACCAGGGTGATCAGCGGGACCCCGGCGACGTTGGAGAGCGTCAGGCCGCCGAGCACCGTCGCGAAGCCGCGCGCCTCGTTGCCGGGGCCCATCAGGGTGGCGGCGAGCAGGCCGGCCGCGCCGAAGTAGGCGCCGTGCGGCAGCGCCGCGACGAACCGCGCGACCAGCACCAGGCCGAACGTCGGGGCGAGCGCCGACGCGACGGTGCCCGCGGTGAAGAGCACGAGCAGGGCGAGGACGAGCTTCTTGCGGGGCATCCTCGCGGACAGCGCGGCGATCAGCGGCGCACCGGTGACCACTCCCAGCGCGTACGCCGTGATGACCCAGCCGGTCTGCGCGAGCGCGTCCTCCTGCGAGCGGGCCCACGCCTGCGGCACCATGTCGCGCGCCATGTCCGGCAGCAGGCCCATCGCCACGAACTCGGTCAGGCCGATCGCGACGCCGCCCAGTGCCAGCGCCACCAGCGCGGTCCACCGCTGCCGCCCGGTCAGTTGATCCACCAGACGACCCTAGGGTGTTGCGGGGCGCGGCTTCGTCGTGGAGTGGGCGACCTCACCGGACTCATACCTTCGGCCGTACGGATGTCAGCCGAACAGATCTTGGCAGCCTCATATCGGGCTGGTTCGATCCGAAGGTTCTCTGTGCCATGAGAGTCCCGACGTCAGGAACCCCATGAGCGATACGCCCAAACCGGGGCGTCACCGGATGCAGATCAGCTGGCTCCGGCAGTACCGCAAACGCCTTCTCGGCGGCGCCGTCGCGCTGCTGTCGCTGACCCCACTGGTCTTCTTCAACACCGCGGACGCGGCCACGGCCCTGCCGCCGCAGCCCGGCACGTTCGCCGGCAAGGCCTTCGACGCGTGCGCCGCGCCGTCCAGCTCGACGATGGCCACCTGGCTGAAGTCGTCGCCGTACCGCGCGGTCGGCATCTACATCGGTGGCGCGAGCCGGGGCTGCGCCCAGCCGAACCTGACCGCGGCCTGGGTCCGCGAGCAGATCACGCGCGGCTGGAAGCTGCTCCCGCTCTACGTCGGGCCGCAGGCCAGTTGCACCACCGCCAAGAAGAGCGTGATCGACAACGCGAAGGCGGGTGCGCAGGGCACGGCGGCCGCGACCGACGCCGTCGCACAGGCGAAGGCTCTGGGTCTGTCTCCGAACAGTGTGCTGATCTACGACATGGAGGCGTACGACACGAAGAACGCCGCCTGTCAGGCCGGGGTGCTCGCGTTCATGAACGCGTGGACCTCCCGCTTGCACGCCCTCAGCTACGCCTCCGGCTTCTACAGCAGCGCCGGCAGTGGTGTCGCCGACCAGGTGGCGGTCTACAACAAGCTGGGCTACGCGCGGCCGGACTACGTCGACTTCGCCCGCTGGGACAACGTGGTCACCGTCTCCGACGCGGCGATCCCGAGCACGTACTGGACCGGTCACCGCCGGATGAAGCAGTACCAGGGCGGGCACAAGGAGACCTACGGCGGCGTCACGATCAACATCGACAGCAACTACGTCGACTTCCGCCGGATGCCGGCCACCCTGCAGGCCGACTGGAACCGCAACGGCTGGTCCGACCTGCTGGCGATCACCACCGGCTCGAAGCGGCTCTACTCCTACGCCGGCAACGGCAACTACCTCGCCACCGCCGGGACCCTGGTGGGCAGCTTCGGCGGCTTCGACCAGATCCTCCGGATGGACCTGGACAAGAACGGCATCCAGGACGTCGTCGCCCGGCAGGCGTCGACCGGCGCGCTCTACTTCTACCCCGGTCGCAGCACCGGCAAGCTGGGCAGCCGCAAGCTGCTGTTCGGCAACATGAAGTCGATGCGCGAGCTGACCGCGATCGGGGACTTCAACAAGGACGGCTACCCCGATCTGCTGGCCCAGCAGAAGAGCACCGGCAACCTGTTCCTCTACCCGGGCAAGGCGGGCGCGAAGCTCGGCCCGGCCAAGCGGGTCGCGACCGGCAACTGGTCCAACCGCAACGAGTTCACCGGCGTCGGCGACTTCAACCGCGACGGCTACCAGGACCTCGTCTGCAAGGTCATCAAGACCGGCCAGATCATGCTCTACAAGGGCAAGGCGGGCGGCTTCCAGGCCGGCGTCGTGATCGGCTCCCAGCCGGGTCTGCGCGACCTCACCGGCATCGGCGACTTCGACCGCGACGGATATCCGGACGTGGCCGGCGTGCAGGCGAGCACCGGTTACCTCATGCTGCTCCGCGGCAGTGGCACCAAGCTGAGCGGTGGCATCCGCATCGCCAGCGGTTACAAGGCCCGGGCTCAGCTCTTCTAGACCCTCATTTCGCCGTACGGCGGTGAGCCGCCACGACCATCCGGGAACCTTCCGCGGTCAAGTGGCTCACCGCCGTCGCCGCGCAAGCTCGAGGCTGGCGCTTCCGATCCGGCGGGACGCGACGAACGCTCGAGTACCGGCAGCGGCGGGCTCTACCGGTCGAGTGCCTGGGTGATCTGGCGGGTGGTGACCGCGGCGATGTGCGGGTCGGTGGCGGCGTAAGCCGTGTAGGCGATCAGGCCCGCGGAGAGCGCCCACCCACGGCCGCGCGCCCACGTCGGGTCGTCGACGCCGAGCGCTTCCCGGAACGCGGCCCGGCTGCGCGCCGACATCAGCGTGAACGCCATCATCAGGTCGACCGCCGGGTCGCCCGCGCCGAGGCCGCCGAAGTCGATGACCGCGCTGACCCGGCCGGCGGTGGTGAGCAGGTTGCCGGTGTGGAAGTCGCCGTGGAACCAGACCGGTGGCCGCTCCCAGCCGGGTGCGGCCAGGGCCTCGTCCCAGAGCCTGGTCATCGCCACCGCGTCGAAGGCGTCCGCGGCCTGCGTGATCGCGGCCCGGGTCGACGGGTCCCGGCCGGCCAGGCCGTCGTTGCCGGTCGGTGCGCCGTCGACCGGCAACGCCTGCAACGCGTGCAGGAAACCGGCGAGCGTCTCCGCGGTGGCAACCGAGTCGAGTGCCGTGGTCGCGGGTTCACCGTCCATCCAGCGGGCGACCGCCCAGTGCCACGGGTAGCCGAAGCCGGGCTCTCCCACCGCGACCGGCACGGGCACGGCCAGCGGCAGGTGCGGCGCGAGCTTCGGCAGCCACTCGAACTCCTTCGCGGCCTGGCCGATGGCGCCCTCGTGCCGGGGCAGCCGCACCGACAGCTCCGGGCCGAGCCGGTGGATGACGTGGTCGGAGCCGGCCGGGTCGACGAGGCTCAGCGGGAGCCCGGCCCACTCCGGGAACTGCGTGTCCACCAGGCGCCGCACCAGATCGGTGCTGATGTTCTGCACGACTTCCCCGTCCGATCGCGATCAGTTCTCGTCTCGGAGGCTATGCCCTCGGAGGTAAGGCCGCGAGCCGGCACCGCGCCGATGGGCGGACCAGGTCTCCACGGGAATGCCCGGATGCTGCGAGTCGGCCTGGAGCGGGCCGCGAGCCGGCGCTGCTCGGCGGGCGTGGGCAGAAAACGTACTATAAGAGCTTTTGATTGGGCAGGGTGAAGATCACCTGGGTGCCGCCGCCGGGATTCTCGGCGACCCGGATGGTGCCGCCGTGCCGGTCGACGATGCGCATGCAGCTGGAGAGGCCGATGCCGTGCCCGGCCGCGGAGGTGCCCTCCAGGCGGGTGAACATGTCGAAGACGCGGCTGCGCTGCTCCGGTGGGATGCCCATGCCGTTGTCGGCGACCGTTATCGCCCAGCAGGCGCCGTCGCGGACGGCGGTCACCTCGACGTGCGGGAGGCGGGCCGGGTGCCGGTACTTGATCGCGTTGGCGATCAGGTTCTGGAGCAGTTGCCGGGCCAGCACCGGGTCACAGGAGACCCTGGGCAGGCGGCCGAGTGCGGTGACCGTGGCGGTCCCCGCGTCGATCTCGGCGCGCAGGTCGGCGACGACGCTGTCGAACACCTCGCCGAGGTCGGCGGTGACGCAGCGGATCGGGGCGCTGCCGGCCCGGGCGTAGCCGAGCAGCGAGTCGATCAGGTCGCGCATCCGGGTGACAGCACGGGAGGCGGCGCCGACCCAGTGGCGCGACCGGCCGTCGGCGACGCCCTCGAGCAGCTCCAGACAGCCGCCGACCGCGGCGAGCGGGGCGACCAGGTCGTGACTGACCGCGCCGGCGAAGTTGGACAGGTCGGTGTTGGAGCGGCGCAACTCCTCGTTGGCGGCGGCGAGCTCGCGGCGGGCTTCCTCGATCACGCGCTGCTGAGCACGGTCGACGGTGACGTCGTTCATCGCGACGACGGCGCCGATCGGCGTGCCGTCCGGGGCGACCAGCGCCCGGCCGCTGACGGTGGCCTGGATCGGCTCGCCGCCGCGCCGCCGGATGACGACCTCGGCATTGCGGACCGTGCCCTCGTGCAGCGCCCGGAGCAGCGGGAGCCGCTCGGGCGTCAGCCGGGTCACGCCGTCGGTTTCGAAGAGGGCGTAGCGGTCCGCGTACTCGCCCGGGTCGGCACCGGGGTCGGCGTCCATCCCGTGCCACTCCCGCGCGGTCCGGTTGAACAGGGTGAGCCGGCCGTCGCGGTCGCAGGCGACCACTGCCACGTCGATCGTCTCCAGCAGCGTGTCGGTCCAGCGTTGCCGGGCTTCCGAGACGGCGGCCAGCTCCGCGTTGATCCGGGCCTGGCGGCGCCGCTCGAAGAGCGCCACGATGACCTGCGCGAGATCCTTGAGCCGGGCGATCTGGTGCTCGTCGAGCGTCGCCGGGCGGTCGTGGAAGACGCAGAGCGAACCGAGGGCGAAGCCGTCCGGGCTGATCAGCGGCGCCGAGGCGTAGAACCTGACGTCGGCGTGCACGCCGGTCACCCACGGATTTCCCCGGTACGTCGCGTCGAGGCTCGCGTCCGGCAGGTAGGTGAACTCCCCGGTCTCGAAGCGGATCGCGCACATCGAGTCGGACCGCGCCGAGTCGCCGCCGGTGAAACCGACGGTGGTCAGCTGGCACTGCCGGTTCTCGTCGATCAGGTTGAGCGTGGCGGTCGGCACCCCGGCGACGGTCGCCGCGACCCGGACGACGGCTTCCAGCTCGTCACCGGCCGGCGAGTCGAGCAGGCGGTACTCGTGCAGGGCGGCCAGTCGCCGCTGCTCCCGCTCGTCCGCCGGCGTGACCAGGTCCACCTCTCCCCTATCGGCGTCCGCCGGTCGTGCCTGACGATCGGGCGGCCAGCGCGTCGGCCAGCAGTCCGTCGATGACGTCACGCATCCGGGCCACCTCCGCCGAGCCCTCCTGCGCCTGCGGATAGCCCTCACCGGCCAGCAACTCCAGGTAACCGCCGACCGCGGCGAGCGGGGCGACCAGGTCGTGGCTGACCGCGGCGGCGAAGTTCGTCAGGTCAGCGTTCGAGCGCTCCAGCTCGGCGTTCGCCGCGGCCAGCCGCTCCCGGGCCTCCTCGATCATCCGGCGGCGCCGGCGTTCCGCGGTCACGTCGGCCTGGGCCAGGACCGCGCCGATGATCCGATCGCCGGGGCCGTGCAGCGGGCTGGCGTTGACCCGCACGTGCACCGGGTCGCCGTCCGGGCGGCGGATCACCATCTCCTTGCCGGTCACGACGGTGGCCCTGGTCAGAGCGACGTGCAGGGGCAGCTCGTGGTCCGGGACCGGAGTCACCCCGTCCGCCTCGAACAGGCCGAACCGGGCGGCGATGTCGGTCGGCGCGCGGTCGTCCTCCCCGCTGCGGCCGTGCCACTCGCGGGCCGCCCGGTTCCAGAGGGTCACCCGGTAGTGCTCGTCGCAGGCGATCACCGCGGCGTCGACCGTGTCCAGCAGCGTGTCCGTCCACTGCTCCCGGGCCTGCGCGGCGGCGGCCAGCTCCGCGGTCAGCCGGGCCTGGCGGCGGCGCTCGAAGAACGCGATCACGATCCCGGCCAGGCCGGTGAGCTGCTCCTGCTGCTGCGCGGTCAGCTCGTGCGGCTTGTCGTCGAAGACGCACAGCGTGCCGAGCGCATTCCCCCGCGGCGTGACCAGCGGCGCCGAGGCGTAGAAGCGCAGCCGGCCCAGGCTCCCGTCGACCCAGGGATTGTGCTGGTAGAGCTCGTCCAGCGAGGCGTCCGGGACGTGCGCGAACGCGCCCGACCCGAACTGGACGCCGCACATCGAATCCTCGCGGGCGCACTCGACCGGCGCGCCGCCGACCCGGACCAACTGGTACTGCCGGTGCTCGTCGAGCAGGTTCAGAGCAGCCGACGGCACCCCCGCGATCGTGGCGGCGACCCGCACCACGGCCCGCAGCTCCTCCTCCGGCGGCGTGTCGAGGAGGCGGTACTCGTGCAGATCCTGCTCCACCCTCTCCTCTTCGCCCGGACGGGCCGATTGCTGAGACGTTAAACTCCGTCGATGGACTTCCTGAAGCCCTTCGTTCTTCCCGTCGAGGCCCGCACTCCGGAACGCCACGAGTTCCTCGACCTCTACCTGCCCGACGAGCTGGCCGGTCCGCGCCCGGCGATCCTGATCGTGCCGGGCGGGCCGCTTCCCGCCGAGGTCAAGCCGACCCAGCGCGACTGGCCGGTCTTCCAGGGGTACGCGCTGCTGGCCGCCGCCCGCGGGGTGATCGGCGCGGTGGTCGATCATCGTCTGCACAGCCCCGAGGCGTACGCGGAGGGCGCCTCGAACGTGGAGGCGGCGCTGGAGACCCTGCGCAGCGACCCCCGGGTGGACGGGAATCGGCTGGCGCTCTGGTTCTACTCCGGGAGCGGGCTGTTCTCGGCCGACTGGTTCCGGGAACCGCCGTCCTGGCTGCGGGCCGTGGCGCTCAGCTACCCGCTGCTCGTGCCGTTCCCCGACTGGACCGTGGATCCGCGATTCGACCCGATCGCGGCGGTGGCCGAGGCCGGGGACCTGCCGATCGTCCTGACCCGGGTGGGCAGGGAGAACCCGTTCATGGCGCGGGCCGTGGAGGCGTTCGTGACCGCGGGGGCCAAGGCGAACCTGGAGATCGTCGACGTGCCGGACGGGCAGCACTCGTTCGACGCCAAGGATGACACCGACGAGTCGCGGGAAGCGATCTCGCGGGCCATGGAGCTGGTGCTGGCCCGGCTTGCCTGAGTCCGGTCGATGCCGCCGTCCGGGATCCGGGCGGCGGCATCGTGGCGATCAGGCGGCGTCTTCGTCGACCTTGTCGCCGCTGGCGTCGTCGCTGCTGTTGCGACCGGCGTTGTCGCTGGCGTTGCCGCTGCGACTGACGTTGCGGCTGCGACTGGCGTTGCCGCTGGCGTCGCCGTTGCTTTTGCGGCTGGCGTCGCCGCGCTCACGGGATGATTCCGGCATTTCCGAATCGTCATGGCTGCGTGCGGCGTGGCCGGTGCGGGATCCGTCCTCGCGCTGCGCGGAGGTCGCGTGCCGGGCCTCCTCACGGTGCCGGTGGCGCGGCCGATCCCGCTCGCCGTCACCCCCGGCGCTGCGGCCGAAGCCCCAGCCGTCTCCCCAGCCGAACACGCCGTCTCGGACCACGTCGAACCCGTCGTCGTCGAACCGCTCGAAACCGTCGTCGCCGGACTCGAAACCGTCGTCGAGGAACCAGCCGCCGAACGGGAACGCCTGACCGTGACCGTGACCGGCCGAGCGGGGCATGGCGATCGGCATCGCGGCCTGGTTGAACATGAAGATCTGCGAGTCCAGGTCGTCACGGCCGCCGTCGAAGCAGAACTTCGAGCCGGCGAGCCAGCCGAGGTCGGTGACGGAGTTGCAGCTGCGGTCGGCGTTGATCGGGCGATCCAGGTCGCGGACCCAGCCCGGGCGGTTCCGGGTCGCGTGGTGCTGGGCCGGCCTCACCCGAACCGGACGCTGGTGCTGGGCCGGACGATGCTGGGCCGAATGCTGCTGGGCCGGATGTTGCTGAGCAGGCCGGTGCTGGGCCGGATGTTGCTGGGCCGGGCGCTGCTGGGCCGGGCGCTGCTGGGCCGGGCGCTGCTGGGCCGGGCGCTCGCCGTGGGCTGCCGCCGGGCGGTCCGGGCTGACCTGCGGCCGGTCGGCGCTCACCGGCGGCTGGGCGTGCGGCGGCACGGCGTGCGGCAGCACGGCCAGCACCACCTTGCCGGCCTGCGCGTTCGCCGGCGGCAGGTTGTGAGCCGGCGGCAGGTTGCGGGTCGGCGGCTGGTTGTGGGCCTGCGGCAGGCCGTTCGCCGTCGGCGGGTTGTGCGCGACGACCGGCTGGGCCGGCACCGCCGGTCGCTGCGGGGCCGGTCCGGCCGGGGTCAGCGTGCCCGGGGTTAGCGTGCCAGCGGTCAGCGTCCCCGGGCGGGCCGCCGGCGCCTGACCGGCCGGACGGGAGCCGTTCCCAGCGGCCGGGGCCGGCCTCTGCCCGCCGGCCGGGGTCGCGCCGCCGAGACCGGGGCCGCCCACGCCGCCCGCGACGGGACCGGTCACGCGTGGGTTGTCGACGGCGGTGCCGCCGAGGCCGAGACCGGCGCCGCCGTGGTGGTGGTGCCCGCCCGCGCCGGGCGTGGCGACAACGGTGCCGCCGGGACCCAGCGCACGGGTGCCGACGCCTGCCTGCGACTGATCGTTTCCGGACTGCGGACCGCCGACCGCCGTACCGATGCCGCCTGAGCCCGCGTCGCCGCCCAGACCATCGCCGCCCAGGCCGTCGCCGCCCAGACCGTCACCGCCCAGAGCGTCGCCCTCCTGGAACTCGTCGCCCTGGCCGATCGTGCCGGGCTGCTCCAGGACGCCGTCGCCGTCGACGTCCGGCAGCGGCGGCTCGAGCGTCGGCCAGATCGCGCCGGGCGGCGGCAGCTCCCCCGCGAACGGCTTCTCGTCGTCGCCGGTGCAGCTGGCGGCGGTCATCAACAGGGCCGCTCCCAGCACGGCGCCGATCCGGCGCGGGCCTACGGACTTGAATTCGGCGCTCTGCATGAGTGGTCGACTCCCCGTACGTGGACGCCATGATCAGCATCCGGGCGGGGATCACTATTCACCGTCCGGCCGGGGTCGTCCGGGCGTTGGATCTTCGACACACCCCGGCCGGGGACCATTCCAGCCGCGCGGGTGACCGGCCGGGATGCCCGGCCTCCTCAGTCGTTAACCTGCCTTCGGCGGTGCCATCGCAGCGGTCCGGGGTGGATGCTCCACCAGATCCGGCGCCACCGGGAGCGGCGTTCCTTCAGGGCCGCGGCGTACGCGACGGCCTGCGCGCCGGCCCGATCCGCCTGCCCGGGGTCGGCCGCGCCCGGCGCGAACCCGACGGTGTTCAGCGCGTCGACGAGCTGGTCCAGCGGCGGCAGCGGCGCCTGCGCTTCGGGGCTCTCCAGGGCCGTCCCGTCCGGGTCGGTCCCCGGCGCTGTTGCCGTCCTCTCCGGGGCCGTCTTCTTCAGGGCTGATCTCTCGAGCACCGCCACCGCGCCCGGCGCCGCCCGCCGCAGCAACCCGCCAGGACGCGGCGCGGGCGGCTCCGCGGCGTAGGACGCCAGCTCGGTCGCCGACAGATGATCCGGCACCGGCTGCCCGGCCAGCCGCAACGCGTCGGTGAACTCCAGCCACGCCCCGGCGATCCGCTGATCAGGGCTGCCGTCGTACAGCCGGCGCCGGTGCAACCCCCGGCGCAGCCGCGCGACCACGAGCGCCGCCACCACCAGCAGGACCAGCAGCGACCCGGACGTCCCTCCGGCCACGACGCCGGCCGGCACCCCGTCCGCGGCCTCGACCGGTGCGGCCACCGCCGACGCGGACGCCGACGGCGGGTCCACGGGCGCGCTGGTCTGCGGCGGAGTCGTCGGCGGCGTGGTCGGCTTCGGCTGGAAGTCCTGCTCGACCGGTGTCGGATCGTCGCTGGTCGGCATCGGGTCGAACGCCACCCAGCCCAGATCGTTGAAGAGCACCTCGGGCCAGGCGACCGCGTCCCCACCGGTGACCTCGCCGCCCGCGGCCGGGGCGTCGAACCCGACGACCACCCGGCTGGGCAGGCCGGTCAGCCGGGCGAGCAGCGCGAACGACGCCGCGAACTGCTCCGACGTGCCCTCCTGACCGCCCTGGTCACGCGGCCCGAACAGGAAGTACGCCAGGTTCGGGTACGCGTGCCCGCTCGGCGCGTCAGCCGTCTCCCGGTAGTGCTCGGCGAGGAACTCCTGGATCGCCAGCGCCCGGTCGTACGACCCGCCGTTGCCCTCCGCGAGGTGATCGGCGAGCCGCCGCACGGAGTCGGGGACGCCGTCGCTGACCGACAGGTAGCGCACGACCTCGTCACCGGACGGGGACTGCGCGCCGGGCAGCATGTTGAGATCGGGCGTCTGCACCCGGGACGTGACGGTGTAGGTGAGTCCGCTGGTCAGGCTCTCCGGGCGGATCAAGGTGCCGGTGTCCGCGTCGTACGCCACCCGGGCGCCGGACACCCCGGTGGGGGTCGCGACCGCGGGGAGGAGACGGCCGGTCAGCCCGGCGATGGAGAACTGCTGCCGTACGTCGGTGACGGCGGCGCCCGCGAGGGTGGTCTGCTCCGGCAGCACCCGCCCGGCGTTGCGGTAGACGCCGCCGACCCTCCACGTCACGCCGTCATAATCGGACAGCACCGCGAGGCGTACCTTGACCGTCTTCGCCTTGCCGGTCGGCGCGGACTCCGGCTTGAACCCGAAGAGCTGCTGTTTCGGCGCGAGCATCCAGCCGGAGATCCGGTTCAGCGGGCTCTCGTCGAGGCTGTCCACCTGCGGCGGTTCGACGTATCGTCGCGGGTCGACCGGCGCGGCGTCGACCTGCCCGCTGATCCACGGGCCGACGACGGCGGCCAGCCCGAGCACCGCGACCAGCCCGGCGGCGCTGCCGGCGAGTGTCCTGGCGCGGGCTTTCCCGGACATGTCGGCGGGCGGGGCGGCCCGGCGGGCGGAGACCGCGAGCGCCGTCACCGCCAGCGCGGCGAACCCGAGCGTCGGCCCGGCCGCGGCGCCCTCGTTCGGGCCGACCACGTAGAGCGCGCCCGCGTAGAGCCCGGCCGGTGTCAGCGTGCCGAGCAGCACCCGCCGGGCCCGCACCCCGACCTCGACAGCCGCGAGCCCGGCCAACCAGGTGGCGATCATCGGCACGACCACCGTGTCCGGTGTCGACTCGACCGGGATCATCGCGGTGAGCAGCCGGGGAATGCCGTTGACCAGGGAATCCCGGACCGTGGTGGTGAACGGGGTGGTCACGCCGGCATGCCCCGCGGCGATCTTCAGACCGATTCCGGCGTACGCGACGAGCAGCACCGTGGAGACCGGCGCCGCGCTCCACGACGGCAGGCGGCGGGTCGCCAGCCCGGCACCGACGGAGCCGATCGCGGCGCCGGCGACGAGCTGGACCAGCAGCGCGTCGGCGTAGATCCGGCCGAGCACGACCCCGGCGAGCGTGAGCATGCCGGCGAGCGCGGCGGCCACCACGTACGGCCGGGCCCTCACCATCCGCGGACCCCGTCCCACGCGGCGGCGAACTCGGCGCCGTCGGCTGCCTCGATGACGATCAGCCGGTCACCGGCACTGACCGGCGCGGCGTCGCGGTCGCCGAACAGGCCCGCGAGCACCACCGGGTACGTCCCCCGCAGCGAGCTGAACGTGCCGAGGTCACCGCGCCCGCCCGGCCCGGTCAGGAAGACGAGCGTGTCGCCGAGCCGCTGCGCACGCAGCCGGCGCAGGGTCGCGTCGAGGTCGCCGTCGACCAGGGTCACCTCGGTGAGCACGTCCAGGTACGGCCCGGTCGCGACGGCCGAGACCAGGTGCAGGCTGACCGGCAGGTCCTCGCGCACCGCGGCGGCGACGATCGACGCGGCCGCCTCGCACGCCGACTCGAACGCCTCCGGGTCGGGGTAGGCGCGTGCCCGATCGTCGAGCAGCACCACGATCGTCGGCTCGGAGGTGTCCAGCTGCTCGCGGACCATCAGCTCGCCGACCTTGGCGGAGCTGCGCCAGTGCACGCGGCGCAGCTCGTCGCCGATCACGTACTCCCGGAGCGCGTCGAACGTGATCGTGCCCTGCGGGACCTTGTCGATCCGCCCGTCGAGGCTGCGCGCCATGCCGGCCGGAACCGCCCGCAGCAGGTGGATCGTCGGATGGACCCAGACGTTGGCGATCTCGCCGTACGTCCGGTTCAGGGTGACCAGGGCGAGCGGGTCGGCACGGGTGACCCGTAGCGGGCCGATCGGCACGATGCCGCGGCGGGTGGTCGGCACCGGGTACTCCACGGTGGTGTCCATGCCCGGGCGCAGGCGCAGCAGCGGAACGGGCACGCTCGCCGGGCCGCAGCGATCGGTGGCGACCATGCTGGCCGCGCGCATCCGGCTGGTGTTGCTGACGGTCAGGCGCATCCGTGCGGGCTCGCCGCGGGCGACCCGGTCGGGCTCGGCGACCCGCCGGACGCCGAGCTGCGGCCGCCAGTAGGCGAAGACCAGCGCGCAGCCGACCGCGACCACGGCGACCGCGCCGAGCAGAGCGAGATCCGGATAGCCGTACGCGAACCCCGCGGTCAGCAGGGCAGCCGCCGCGGCCAGCAGGCCGATGCCGCGAGCGGTCACGCGCTCGCCGGCAGCGGCACCGGCACCGAGTTGATGGCGTCGGCGAGCACCTCGGTCGCGGTGACGCCGCGCAGCTGGGCGTCCGCCGAGAGCAGCACGCGGTGCGCGAAGACCGGCTCGACCAGGGCTTTCAGATCCTCGGGGAGGACGTAGCCGCGGCCGTTGATCAGGGCGTAGGCGCACGCCGCGCGGGTCAGCGCGATCACCCCGCGGGGGCTGACGCCGACCCGGACCTGCGGGTGGTTGCGGGTGGCGGCGGCGAGCCGGACCGCGTACGCGTACAGCGGGTCGGCGACGTGGACCTGCAACGCCATCTTGACCATCTCGCCGACGGTGTTCGTGTCGGTGACCGGCTCGAGCGTGTCGGGCGAGCGGCCCGCGGCGCCGCGCAGCACCTCGATCTCGACCGCCTCGTCCGGGTAGCCGACGCTCAGCTTGACCAGGAAGCGGTCGAGCTGGGCCTCGGGAAGACGGTACGTCCCGTCCATCTCGACCGGGTTCTGTGTGGCCACGACCAGGAACGGCTGCGGGACCGGGTGCGGCACGCCGTCGACGGTGACCCGGCGCTCCTCCATCACCTCGAGCAGCGCCGACTGGGTCTTCGGCGACGCGCGGTTGATCTCGTCGGCGATCACGATGTTCGCGAAGACCGGGCCGGGGTGGAACTCGAACGCCCGGCTCGCCTGGTTGAAGATCGTGACGCCGGAGACGTCCGAGGGCAGCAGGTCGGGCGTGAACTGGATGCGCCGCCACTGCCCGCGGACCGACGCCGCGAGTGCCCGCGCGAGGGTCGTCTTGCCGACGCCGGGCACGTCCTCGAGCAGCACATGGCCCTGCGCGAAGAGCGCGGTCAGCGCCAGCCGCACGACCTCCGGCTTGCCCAGCACGATCGAGCCGATCCGGTCGGCGAGCTCACTCGCGACCTGGGCGAAGCCGGAGACGTACGACGGCGGCAGCGGTTCGGGTGTCACAGGGTCCTCATCAGCAGTTCGGCAGGTACTTCAGGTTGGCGTCGTTGCCGCCCCCGTCGATGTTGAACCAGGCCAGCGGGATGTAGGTCTTACCCTTGTAGTTGACCTGGATCCAGGTAGTGCTGCGCTTGTCATCGTTGTAGACGAACGCGTACACCTCTTCGCCGGAGTCCTTGCAGTACGCCTGCAGGTGCGTCCCGTTCTCCACCCATCCGGCCTGCTGCCCGTCGTCCTGCCGGGTGACCTTGAAGATCTCGTTGCCGTTGCGGCCGTCGACGTCCTTGTTGCAGTACGTCTTCTGGTCGCCGGTCTTGCCGTTGATGCAGGTCGCGGTACCGCCCAGGTAGTCCGTCGTCTTCGTGGAGTTCTTCGACACCGAGCCGGCCGCGTTCTTCGCCGTGACCTTGAACGTGTAGTCCGTGCCGGCCATCAGTCCGCTCACCTTGAGGCTGGAGCAGTTCCCCGAGGACGTGCCGGCCGACGTCGACACCGTGCAGGTGGCCGTCCCGCCACCGGCGTCGACGCTCAGCGACAGCGTGGCGGTGTTGAACGTCGCGTCCGTCCCGGTGATCGTCAGCGTCGGCGCGGCCAGCGTGCGCGCGGTCGCCGTCGCCGGGTCGCTCTCCCCGCCCTCGTTCACCGCGACCACCTGGACCTGCACGCTCTGACCGGTACCGAGACCATCCAGCGTGGCGGACGTCCCGGCGCTGACGTCGGTGCTCTTGTCGCCGGCCTTCACCACGTACTTGCTGATGGCACGGCCGTTGTCGGCCGGAGCCGTCCAGGTGACCTTGATCGTGCCGGCCTTGTCGCTGACCGTCGCGGCATCCAGGTTCTCCGGTTTCGCCGGCTTGCTGAACGGCACCACGCTGTTGCTGACCGCGGAAGCCTTCGACCCGGCGCCGCGCTCGTTGACCGAGACGACGGTGAACGCGTACTGCTTGCCGAAGTCGAGCTGCCCGGCCGGGATCGTCATCGAGGCGCCCTTGGTGTCGCCGATCGGCGCGCTGCCGCCCTCGCTCACCCCGGTCACCGTGTAGTGGTCGATCTTCAGGCCCTGCCCGTTCGCGGCCGGCCAGGTGACCGTGACGGTGCCGTCGCCCTTGGCCTCGGCGACCGGCGTGCCCGGCGGGTCCGGCACCTCGGCCGTCGGCTTCACCGGGTTGCTCGCCCGGTCCGGCCCGGCGCCCTTGGCGTTGACCGCGTGCACCTGGAACGTGTACGTCTCACCGTTCGTCAAGCCGGTCACGGTCAGCGCGCGCTGGTCGGCGCCCACGTCGAACGTCTTGTTGTTGCCGGTCACCACGTACTTCGTGATCTCGGCGCCGTTGTTGGGGGCCGCCTGCCAGGTGACCCGGGCCTCGGCGTTGCCGGCCGCGGCTCGCACGTTCTTCGGCGCGCCCGGCTTGCTGACCACCGGCTTGTTCGGCTTCTTCTTCTCCGGCGGCGGCGTGACCGGCGGCGTCTTCACCGGGGGCGGGTCGCCGCCGAGGACGTCGTCCGCATACTTGTCGACCGGGCGGACGCCGTGCTGGTTGTCGACCACCTGCGCGATCGGCGAGCCGGGCGCGTTGACGAACAGGTAGTTCTCCCGGACGTCGAGTTCCAGCGAGCCGCCGGGCCGGTCGAACGTGATCGGCTTCTGCTGAGCGCCGCTCTGGTCGAAGACGTGCACCGTGCCGCCGTCGGTGTCAGCCGCGTAGTAGTAGCCCTCCCACGCGACCGCCGGCTGCAGCTGCGACTCGCCGCCGGGGACGGTGAACTGCGCCTTGATCGTGCCCTGCGGGTCGACGCCGACGATCTGGCGGGTCGCCGGAACGGTGACCGCGACGGTGCTGCCGTCGGTGTGCGGGGCCAGGACGCCCGGCCCGGTCAGCGGCAGCGTCGTCTTCGAGGTCGGGGTGTCGCCGACGCGGAAGAGATCGTTCGTCGTCCGGTCCAGCACCGCGATGCCGTCGTCCAGAGTGGTCATGGTGAAGTCGTGGCTGGCGCCGCCGACCTGCTCGGTGCGCACGCGCTGCGGGTCGCCCCCCGGGCCCTCGGTGGATTTCGGCGCCGGGGAGATGGCGGTGGCCGTGCCCTCGCTCGGCGCCACGATCCAGAGGCGGCCCTTGCCGTCGAAGTCGCCACCGGTGATGCCCGGCGGGAAGCTGACCGGCTGGCCGATCGCCTGCAGGCTCTTCGGGTCGACCTGCTGCACCTTGCCCTGCACCGAGTCGACGACGAACGCCGAGTCGTCGTGCAGGGCGACGCTCACGCCGATGCCGGGCGACGACTGCTGGCCCCAGTACGCCTGGAGCTCCTTGAGGTCCATCGAGCCGATCGCGCCGGTGTTGACGTCGCGCAGGATGACGAACCGGTCGCTCTGGCTGACCTCCAGGCTGTGCCCGCGGGCCTGGCCCACGTCGACCCGGGTGTCGATCTTCGCGGTCACGCCGTTGACCCGGGAGACCTCGCCCTTGCCCTTGCTCCACACCCAGGACGCCGCGTCGTAACTGGCCACCGCCTCGTCGGCCTTGGCCAGCCCGAGGACGGTCGCGCCGAGGCCGGCAGCGAGCGCCAGCACCGTACCCATGGTGACCAGATAGCCACGACTGGGCAATCGACGCTTCCGAGCACCCTCCGGTGCGGCGTCTGTGCTGCTCACAGCGGCTGTCCTCCCCGTTTGCGAAACCTGGCGTGCCAAGGACGCAGGCCACCATACCGGGATCGCGGCGGCCGTCGATACCCACCGTTCCCGGCTGTGGACAACCAGCTAGATCACTTCTTGCCCCGATCGGTGCAGACCTGTGGCGAAGTGGCGAACTTGTCGGTCGCATAAACGGCCACCACGGCGAAGCAGTAGTCGAGTGACGGGCTCAGTCCCTCGATGCGCCGGGAGGTCTGCCCCGGGCCCACGGTGCTGACCGGTTTCAACTGCTCACCCGGGTGCGCCATGGTGACCATGAAGCTCACCGTGGCGTCCGTCGGATCGCTCCAGGTCACGTCGATCTTGGTGCCCGCGTCGGTCAGCTTCACGTTGCCGGGCGGCGCGCCCGCCAGCGTCGGCGAACCCGGCGCAGTGTCACCCTCGTCACCCTCGCGAGTGTCCCGGGCCAGGGTGAAGACCAGCGCCGCCACCGCGACGACGGCAGCGAGAGTGGCGGCGATCACCGCGAACAGCGCCATGCCCCGCTTGCGGTTACCACTTTTCCCGTACGTCGTGAGCGCGTCCGCCGCCACCTCCTGCGCGGGCGCGGGAGCGGGGCCACCCTGCCAGGTGCCGTCCGTGCCCTGGTGATAGACGCCGGGCTGCTGCTGCTCGTAGACACCCAGGTGGGTGGACCGCTGGAAACCGCTCGGCACCGGATCCTGCTGACCGTGGACGTCCTGCTGCCGGTAGACGCCCGGATGCGCAGTCGGCTGAAAACTGCTCGGGGCGACATCCTGCGGCCCGCTCCCCGCCTCGGGAAAGTAGACGGTGGACTGCGGGGCGTCCGCGGCCTCGCCCGGCCACCGGTTGAAGTCCGGCCAGGCGGTGAACGGCTCGTCCCCGGCCGGCCCGGCAGTGACCTGGGGCAGTTGCGAGGTGGCGTCGTCGACGGGGTGCGGGGTCGGCTCGTGGGTCCAGGAGGGGGGTTCCACGACGCGATCGCGTGCCGGTTCAGTCGTCTTCGGCGCAGCCTTCCACTCCGGAGCAGGTTCCCACTCCGGAGCGGGCGTCAACTCCGGTGTCGGCTTCAGCTCCGGTGCCGGCTGGGGTTCCGCCGGCTTGACGTTTGCCGGCCCGAGTTCCGCCGGGTCGGGTTCCTCACGGGCGGGCGCAACCGGAATCGCGGGGAACTGCGGGCGTGCCGGAGAAACCGGGACGGCCGGAGCCGACACGCCCGGAGTGACCGATTCTGGTCGTGCTTCGGGCGCAGGCTCATGCCATACCGGAAACTTGATCTGAGCCGGAACCGGATCGTCCGGGGTGATCGAATCCGGTCGCGGCTCCGGCGCGGGCAGCGGCTCCGAGCGCAGCGGCATGACCACCGGGTCAGGCCGCTGAACAACCACGGCATCATTTGAGCCGCGGTGGAAGAGAGCCGGCCCGGACTCCGCCTTCGGCACACCGAAAACGCCCGGCTTCAGCTGCTGGAACGGCGTTTCGGCAGGCTCTTCGGCGGTCCAGGGCGCGGGCCCCCAGGGCGACCCCGACTCCTTCTTCCCCGCCGGCGGCTCCCTGTCCTCCGGCCGCTGCGACACCTCACTCACGGCCTGCGATCCCGTTTGCGGTGTCGTCCTGCTCTCCGCCGGCCGCGTCGCGTCGCCGCCCACCCGCGGCGTCGCCCTGCTTTCCGCCGGCTGCAGAACCGGCGGCTCCGGCAGGCGCCGCGCGGGAATCGGTTGCCCCGAGGGGGTCGTCGGCTCCGTCACTCCCCGCGGATGGCCAGGACCCTGCGCCCACGGATTGCCCTGCCGCGGCGCCGGGATGCCCTGCCAGGGTGACGGCTGCTCCGGCGCCTGTGCATCCTGGGCGGCAGCCGGGCGGGTGATCTGCGGTGGCGGCGGAAGCTGAACGCTCGGCTCCGGCCGCAGAATCGTCGGGTGGTTGTCCGGCGGCGGCATCGCCGGGCCGCTCTGCGGCATCTGGCGCGCGGGCTCGTCCCGTACCGCCGAAGTCTGATCTTGTCCGAGATAGGCCTGTGCCCGGACGACCGCCCAGTGCCCCGGCCCCAGCATCATCGGCCCGAAGTCCGCCACCCGCCCGAACGCGACCCGCGCCTCGTCCCGGTGCCCGAGCTCCTCGGCGAGCACCCCGAGGTCGTAGGAGATCTGCAGCATCAGCGGGTCATCGTCCCCAAGACTGAACTGCCCGGCCTCGTGCGCCTCCTCCAGCACCAGTTTCGCCGCCGCCGGGTTCCCCGCCTGATGATGCAGCGACGCCAGCTCCCGTTGCGTCGCCAGAACATCCGGATGGTCCTGGCTAAGATTCGCCTGACCGATTTCGATCGCACGTTCGAGCAGCACGGCCGCCCCCGCCAGATCACCAGCGGCAACCAGCGAGTGCGCCCTTTCCAGGGCCGGAGTCAACGGGGAGGGGTGGGACACCCCGCCATGCTGCCCGCTACGCCCCCGCAAAACCAGGCCGGATCCCCATTCGCCCCCAGATGCCCCGCAATGTCCACGCCCCCACCCCTCCTGCGACCCCCCTCCGGGACCGTGTACTGTTCTCACCTGTGCGGCCGACACGGCAGCCGAAACCCCCGACAAACACGGGGAAAACGGGTGCCGCTAAGCTGTACGAGCAAGTCCGGGTGGCGGAATGGCAGACGCGCTAGCTTGAGGTGCTAGTGCCCTTTATCGGGCGTGGGGGTTCAAGTCCCCCTCCGGACACAAACTAAATCCCCATGAGAGTCCGCTACAGACTGTGTCTGTACGCGGACTTTCTGCTTATCCGGGTGATACGTGAGCCGGATCGCCAGTTGCTGATAGACCTCCGCCCGGTCGGCGGGATCCGCCTCATCCAGAACAGTGAAGATGTCACCGAGCTGGCCGACGAGATCCGCGATCTGTTCCCGGCTCATCCCGCGCGACCGGCTGCGGCCGGGGCATGTTCAGCACTTCGAGAACCTGCCCGCGTTCCTTCTGGACCTCGCTGATCCAGCCGGTGACCACCACCAAATCAGCACCGGCCTCGAGCGCCGCCCGGATACGCCTGACGAGCTGGTAGCCATACGGTGGGTGGCCGCGGATATGACGGCCCTGATCACGGACTTGGGCCGTTGTCACCGCGCTGGTCCGCGACCGGTTACGCAGCACCTCGCGCTCCGAGGTGCCGATCAGATCGGCGGAACGCTCACCCAATCCGGATGTCGTCGGTCTTGGTGTCACGGGTGGGCGGATGCCGGACGAGCAGCGCGGCGCCGGGACGGCCAGGATCGACGCCCACTGGCTCTCTCGCTGGCCTGCCGCCTACCCCGGGCCGGGCAGGACTCCTGTGACGCTCATGGACTCATTCGGCCGCGGCGAGCTGGTCTTGCAAGCTTTCCCGGCGCTGCGTGAGGAGGTTGATGACGGCCTCGGTCTCCGCGATTCCGGTCAGACGGCACTCCGCCTCGCACACGGCTGAACGTATCGACGTGGACTTTCGGCGCGGTGATTGTTCACTGAACGCGCAACGCGCACGATCGCTACCGCGGCGAGTTCGCCGACACCACCGCCCCCGGTTGGCGGGCAAGGGCGGTGGTGGCTGGTCCGTAGCGGTATTTCAGCTGGCCGGCGCTGCAGGCAACGTCGCCCGGACCGCGCGCACATTCGCGGCATACATGCGGGTACCGATCATCTTGTAGATGGCTCGGGCGGGTGCCGGCATCTCGTGCAGGAACCAGTGCCGCTCGGCCGGTGTGGCGTCTTCGAGGACGACGCCGGCGAGGATCATGAGTGACTTGAAGTCGCTGGGCAGGTTCTTCATCGCGGCGGCCTGTGGGGCCTTCCACTCCGGCACGCTCAGGTGTTCACGGACCAGCGGCAGGACGTTGCTTTCCTCGAGGTCGAGGTGCTCGTCGAGCAGGGCAGCCAGTTCTTCCAGGTGTTTGGCCAGGCCGGCGCCGGTTTGCGGGTCGGCGACACCTGCCCACCTGGTCAGCCCGGCAGTGATCTGGTCGATGAGCTCGGCCAGCGTCTCATGCTGTTGCTGCATCGTGTCGATGATGGCGTCGCGGTCAGGAAGCCGCTGATGCAGCAGTGGCCAGATGTACTCGTCTTCGCTCTCGTGATGTTCATGGAGCATGGCCAGCATCAACTTGGCGTGCCGCACAACCGTCTCGGAGGCGGCCTGGTCGCCTGGAGACACGGTGGCGACGATCGGCGCCAGCAGCCGGAACTCGCGGCGCAGCGCTTTGTGGATCACCTTCATCTCATCGGTGTCGGGGATGTCCGCCGGGGCAGCGGGATTCAAGGGGACGGCCACGTTTCCTCCAGCATCGGTAGTTCGCTACAGACGACGGCGGACAGCGGCGGAAGTTCACTGCCGTACCAGGAAATTGCGCCTTCTGAGACCTACAACACTGACTGGAGAACGTAACTCCTTCTTCAGTTCACATTTAGTCGGGACCGTCAGACTGGTAAGGACTCAGTCGACGACGAACTTCGACGGCCATGATCCGCGCATCCGGATTTGCGTCCATTTCTTCGAGGAGCTTCGTCCAGACAAGATACGCGTCACTGATTTCACCGCTGGCGTAGAGGATGTCGCCGAGCGAGACTCGTGTGTTCATCTCAGCCTGCACATTGCCTTCGCTGGCGTTCAACGCGAGATAGTAGATGACGATCTTCAGTGCAGCGGCGTGCCTGCCCTGGTCGCTGTAGATGCTGGCGAGAGTCGTCATCATGCGGTCTTCTTGCCGGAGATCTTTCAGTTCCCTCGCCAGCTGTGCTGCCGCCAGCGCTGCGTCTTGGCTACTCTGCAGGTCACCGACAGCCCGGTAGTCGTCGGCGATGATGGTGAGTGCGTTCAGTTGGAGGTCGCGACGCCCGGCGTCCTGAAAGACCTCTAGTGCCGGACGCAGGTGCTGGATCGATTCTTGGTATTTCCGCTGCGTTTGAGCGATGTAGCCGAGGTTCACCAGGATCTGCGCCTGGCCTAAGTGATCGCCGTCCTCCCGGAAAAGGTCCGCAGCTTCTCTGAGATGGTATGAACTGGCGGTCGGATCGCCCATGAAGTGGTATGCGCCGGCGATGCTGTGGTGACTGTAAGCCATACCTTTTATGTTGTTCGAGCGCTGCGCGGCATCGAGTGCTGTTCGCGCCGTCGCCTCCCATTCCCGGAGGAGCAGATGGAAGGTGTACATCTCTTTGGCGAACAGTGATAGATGCCAACATGCGTCACTGTCGTCATCGCTCGCGGCCTCGACGACAGCTCGGATATTGGAACGTTCGGCCATGAACCAGGCAGAGGCCGCCGCCCGATTATCGAATCGCTCCGGCGTGACTCCTGCCAACTGTTCTGGCTGACCGATCGGCGCATATCCGGGACGGATGGCCTGGCTGGTGGCGTACGTGCTGCAGAGGAAGTGACTTATCAGGCGACGGCGTGCCTCGCCCTGGGCGGACAACGACTCCTCAGCTGCGCGGAGTTCAGCAGCGTATGCACGGACCAGGTCGTGCAGCCGGTAACGGTTGGATTGCTGCCGATTCAACAGCCGGGTACGCACCAGTTCGGTCATCTGTGATCGCGCGTGCTCTGGCGCGACTCCGGCAAGACTGGCCGCGACTTCGACGGTTACCTCAGGCCCTGGATGTAGGGACAACAGCCGCAGCATCCGGGCAGATTCTGGGCTCAGCAGCCGGTAGGACCAGGTGAAGACCGTTCGCAGATCTCTTTCGAGTTCGTCGTCACTGAAGCCGTCCAAGGTCGTGGTGTCCGAGCTCAGCTCTTGGGCGATTGCGGTCAGGCGATGATCGGCGTCTGCTGCAGCCCGGGCCGCGACGATGGCCAGAGCAAGCGGAAGCCGGCCACAGCGCTCGATGATCTGGTCAACCGCTCGCGGTTCAGCCGCGACCCGGGCGCTGCCAAGGCGCCGCGCCAGGCAGTCGCGTGCGTCATCGACGGACAGGACGTCCAGGCTGCGCAGATAGGCACCGTTGGTGGCCGCGAGGCTGCTGAGCCGGCCACGGCTTGTCACCAGGACGGCATGTCCGGCCGTTCCGGGCAGCAGCAGCCGCACCTGCTGGGCGTCACGGGCGTTGTCGAGCACGATCAGCATCTGACGGCCGGCGACCATGCTGCGGTAAAGAGCGGCTCGAGCGTCGAGCGAAGCCGGGATCACGTCCTGGCCGACGCCGAGAGCCCCGAGAAAGGCCTGCAGGACGTCGGCCGGTTGAGCGATGCGGCTGTCGGGATCAAAACCACGCAGGTCGGCGTACAACTGACCGTCAGGAAAGTGCGGTGCAACCGCATGGGCGACATGCACTGCCAGGGTCGTCTTGCCGACGCCCGGCATACCGTCGAACACCAGAATGGGCAGGCTCGACCGCTGCCCTCGCAGCAGCCGCACACCGTCGCGGGTCAGTTCGGCGCGCCCGGCGAAAACCCGAAGGTCCGATGGAAGCTGGGCGGGCGGCACAGCAGGCATCGGCGGCACGGGTGGCGCTGCGGCGGCAGCACCCGTTGCCACGGGTGTACCGCTGGCAGGCGCTTCGACGGCCGCGCCATCGCCGCGGCTGATGACAGCCCGGTATGCCGCCTGCAGTTCCGGGCCGGGTTCCACGCCGAGTTCCTCGGTCAGGCGGCCACGGATGCGGCCGTAGGCGGCGATTGCCTCGCTCTGGTTGCCGTCGGCCGCCAGGAGCATCAGGAGCTCGGATTGCAGGCCTTCGTCGAACGGGCTGCGGATTGCGGCGTCGCGCAGCGACGGGAGTGCCCGTGCCGCGCCCCCGCACCGCAGAGCCGCCTGGGCGGCGTCGCGGACGGCTCCGATGTACTCGCGTTCGATGGCGACGAATTCGGGGTGGGAGTCGACAGCTGCGCCGAGGCCTGCGGCGCAGCGGCCCCGCCACAGGTGCAAGCCGGCAAGGGAGGCATCCAGTGCGGCCGAGTCGTCGCCCTCGCCGCTCAGGCGCCGCCCGGCGGTGACCTTGGCCCGGAATTCGGCCAGGTCGAGGCAGCTGTCATGCAGGACGAGCCGGTATCCGCCGACGTCACGCAGCAACCATCGGCCGGTCTCGCGAGGCGGCAATCCAGGTTCCAGGACGCGCCGCAGCGCGCCGACGTAGCGGTGCACCATGTTGACGGCGGTCGGGGGGACGTCATGCCCCCAGAGGAAGTCGACGAGCTCGGACACCTCGACGAGACGACCGGCTTTGGCCAGCAGCAGCGCGAGCAGCAGGCGCTGGTGTCTGGTTCCGATGACAAGCTCGGTGGCGCCTCGCCACACACGGACCGGTCCTAGAACAGCGAAACGCAGCCGATCACCATCGCCGTTACTGACCGGCATTTCTCCCCCGTTCGCCCTCGCCTCTGTGCTCGCGACGGCATCCCAACATACGCCGGTAGCGGTTCGGCCCCTTGCTTACGGGTGAGGATTGGCTACGGGCTGGGCTGCGAAAACAGGCGTGAGCCGTCCCGGTGGTGGGCTGCCCCACAGTCGCTGGGACAGCGGTTCGGCGTACACCACGCGGCACGAAGGCCCGAACGGGCGGAACCAGGCCGGCGGCACGGGTTCGCTGACGCGGGAGAGACGCGAACGGGCAACCCGGCTGTCACTGGGATCAGCGAGCGTTCACTGATCATTAAGACCTACCTGCCTAGCCTTTGCCGTGGCGGTGCGCCGACTGCTTGAAGCAGCAATGCGATCACGGTTGTCGCACTGATACTTTCACGGAAGGGCCCCGGGGTGAGCACGAACAACAGCACCAGTGCAACTGTTGCGACTCGAATGGAGATCGCTCACAGAAACCACTCCCAAGCGTTGTTCACCTATTTGCGCGGGTTGAACCGTCACGAGCCTCAGCTGGCTGAGGACCTGTTGCAGGAGACGATGCTCAAGGCATGGCGACACCGTGACTCGCTTCCGGTCGAGGATGAACGAGCCCGCCGATGGCTGTTCACGATCGCGCGCAACATCACCATCGATTCCGTACGCTCACGTAAGGCCAAACCAGCCGAAGTGCGCCTGGCGGATGCCGGCGACGCGGCCGGCGGTGAGTTCATGGACTACACACTGTCGCTGCAGGCGATGAGGGCGGCGTTCGAGCAGCTCAGCCCCATGCAGCGCACAGTTCTGCACGAGTTGTACGTTGAGGGACGCGCTGCTGACGAGGTCGCCGTGCGGCTCGGTGTGCCTGTGGGCACCGTCAAGTCCCGCGCTTTCTATGCGCTACGGGCCGTACGCAAGGCGATGGCTTAGGCTTCGGGAATCAGTATCAATGTGCGCGCGGGCAGCCATGCAACCAGTCGGCCAGAACCCGCCGCGGTGATATATCAGACTCCAGTTACTGATTTCTTATTTACGAATGAATGCAGTTTGCGATGGCACGCGACGAAGAATCCGAGGTAGCTTTCCCGGCATGTCTGACCATTCCATCAACACCACTGTTGCGCCCTCGGGCACCGGCTGCGTCGAATGTCTGGCCACCGGCCGCTGGTGGCTGCACTTGCGGCGATGCGCCGAGTGCGGGCACATCGGCTGCTGCGACAACTCCCCGTCACAGCATGCGACCAAGCATTTCCATGCCACGGGACATCGGATCATCCAGTCATTCGAACCGGGCGAGGAGTGGTTCTTCGATTACCGCACTGGCCGGTTCGGAGGCGGTCCAGCGCTCGCCCCACCCTCCAGCCACCCCAGCGATCAGCCCGTTCCTGGTCCGGCGGGGGCCGTGCCGGCCGACTGGGAGTCCCAGCTCAACGACTGACACCCGTACCGAAAGCCTGATCCCGCCTCTGAACGTCGCACGTGGCAAGCCCGGCGGGCGGAGCCGGCGGTGCGCGACCTGAACGAGCAACGCCGTTGATCGGGGACCGATCGGCACCGGGAGCACTGTCGGAGGGGTCCCGGCGCCAGCCGGCAGCGGCCAGCCGAGTATCGATCCAGCGGGCGGCTCGCACCGATAAGTGATCATCCACTGCTTGATCAGTGCTGATCTTTACCGTCTTGCATACCGGCACCTAGATGGAAGGCACTTGCATGCGAGTCACCGTCATCCGCGCAGCCGTCGGCCTCGCCGTTGCGGCTACCGCCGGCGAGTACCGCGCTTTCTAGAACCGCTGTGGTGAAGGCGTCAGCGCTGCCGCCCTCACCACTCCTACCCCTCACCGGAAGCCACCGGTACCGCCGCAAGCCACGTGCCGTGGGTGGATCACCATGGGCGAAGGAGCACACCGATGAGCAGGACCAGGGCCACCGTGCTAATCGCGGCGGGAATCGCGATCATCACCGCAGCCGTGATCTGGGCGGTGCACCTGCCACCGTCGGGCACGACCGCGAACACCGCGGCAGCCTCGGCTACGTCCTCCACCCCGGCACCGGCGATCTGGAGCGCACCGGCCGCCTACGACTTCGTCCTCGCCGGTGACTGCCACCGCGGTCCGACCAGCGGCCGGTGGCATGTCACCGTGGCGGGCAACGTCATCGTGCAGGTCACCCCACTCGACGCGGGATTGTCCGCGCCGGCGTCATTCGGTGACTTTCCCACCCTCAGCGACCTGCTGCAGCGTGCCCGGGACGCGATCACCCGCGGCGACGAGGCAACGCTGGCGGTCGACCCCGCCGACGGCCACCCGACCCGGGTGACATTCGGCCGATCCGCCGCGTCCACCGACGGCGCGACCTGCTTCACCATCAGCCAGTACCACGCCTGAGCATGCGCGCACCCGCGCCTGCATGCACCCCCGGCGGTCCACAGGACCTGGCCGCGGCTGCACAGCACACATCTGATCTGAAAGGCACGACATGACTGTCCTCGTCACCGGGGCAACCGGCACCATCGGCAGCCGGCTCGTCCGGGAACTGGCCAAGAACGGCACCGACGTGCGCGCGGCTGTGCGTACCGTCGATCGCGCCGCCGTTCTGGGCGACCTGGCCGACCTTGCGGTCCCCGCGGACCTCGACGACGCCGCTGCCGTCGACCGGGCGGTGGCCGGCAGCGACCAGGTCGTGCTCATCGCCGCGAACAGCGAACGGCAGCTGCAGCAGGAGCTCGCGGTCATCGACGCGGCCCGCCGTCACGGTGTCGCGCACCTGATCAAGTTGTCGGTCGGCGGCCCTGCGCCGGACGCGCCGCTGGCGCTGGCCCGCGATCACTATGCGGCCGAGCAACACCTGAAAGGCACTGGTGTGCCCGCCACCGTCGTGCGGCCCGGCTTCCTGATGCAGAACCTGCTGCAGTACACCGCCTGGATCGAGGCCGACGGCACGTGGCGGCTGCCGTTCGGTGACGGCGCGATGGCCATGATCGACGCCGCCGATGTCGCAGCGGGCCTGGCTGTGCTGGTCGGCCGTGGCACGCCGGACGATGACCAGGTGTGGACCGGACCGGAGTCGATCGACATGTACGAGGCCGCCAAACAGCTCACCGCCGCCACCGGCCGGGTCGTCGCCTATACCGACAGCGACGGTGAGAGCTTCTACGAGCAGTACGTCGGTGACGGCAACGAGCCGCAGTACGCCCGCGACATCGCCACCCTGTATGACCAGATCGTGCGTCCGGGCTGGGCCGCCGCGGTCTCCCCTGGCCTGCAGCAGTTGCTGAACCGTCCGCTGCGCACCTTCAGCCAGTTCGCCGCCGATCACGCCGAAGACTTCCGGGCCTGAGCAACGAGGGCATTGCCTGACAGCGGGCCGGTGGTCGCGCACGCCTTGAGCCGAACAACCACCGCGCCGCAAAAGGAGCCCGAACACCGAGCGCAGGCCGGCACCCCGTTGGCGGCCTGCGCTCGAGCCAACCCCGAAACGGCAGGCGCGAACAGCTTCGAAAGCCCTGGCGACTTCAAAGGCGTGCCTACGCTTGTCGGATGCATCGTAGGATCCACGGCCGATGAAGCAGCCCCTGCTTCGGGCCGCACTGCTCGGACCGTTACAGGTGTGGCACGACGACGTCGAACTGTCGCTGGGGCCCGGTCAGCAACGGCTGCTGCTGGCGCTGCTGCTGGCCCGCGCCGGCGACCTGGTCGAAATCTCCGAGATCACCGCCCTGATCTGGGGAGACGACCCGCGCCCCAGCGCCGTCAACATGGTGCATCGGTACGTGGGAGCGCTACGACGCCTGCTCGAGCCCGGTCTGGCCGAACGATCAGGCGGCCGCTGGATCATGCGTGAAACAGGCGGCTATCGGTTCGTCCCCCGCGACGCCGACCTCGACGTACTGGCGTTCCGCGACCACGTCACCAAGGCCAGAGAGCTAGCTGAGGCCGGCGACGACGCGGAGGCACTCGCTTCCTTCATCGCCGGTCTGCACCTGTGGCGCGGCCGCGCCGGGGCGGGCTTCGGCCACGAGGTCGGCGAGCATCCGGATTTCGCCACGATCAACCGCGAATACGTCACGGCAGTACGCGAAGCCGCACAGGCCGCCCGCCGCTGCCGGCGAAGTCAACTGATCCTGCCGGCAGTCCGCGAAGCCGCCACCCGTAACCCGCTGGATGAGGCGTTGCAGGCCGAGCTGATGCTCCTGCTGGCCGCCGACGGCAAACAGTCCGAAGCCCTGACAGTGTTCGGCGACATCCGTGACCGGCTCGACGACGAGTTGGGCATCAGCCCCGGACCTGAGCTGAACTCAGCGCACGAGACCCTCCTGCGCCGCACCACGCCGGCAGCGGCCACTGTCACCTCCCGACCGGCTGTTCCGACACCCGCCCAGCTTCCCTCCGACCTACCGGTCTTCACCGGGCGGGACATCAGCGTGCACACCGCGCTGCGAACACTCACCGAACCACGCACCGCCTTGTCGATGGTCGCGTTCACCGGCATGCCCGGCATCGGCAAAACCACCCTGGCCGTGCATGTCGCGCATCTGGCAGCACCGCACTTCCCCGATGGGCAGCTCCACGCCGACCTGCACGGCTTCGACGCGCACGGCGACATCACCGCTCCTGCCGATGTGCTGCGCGACTTCCTCGGCGCGCTCGGTTTCGCCGACGCTGACATACCGGCGTCGCTGGACGCCCGCGCCTCACTGTTTCGCAGCGTCCTGGCGGAACGGCGCATGCTGGTGCTGCTCGACAACGCCCGCGACGCCGAACAGGTGCGGCCGCTGCTGCCGGGAACGGCCGGGAACGCGGTCATCATCACCAGCCGCAGCCCTCTCGTCGGGCTGGCCTCGGACGGTGCTGTCGTACAGGCCCTCGACGTCCCCTCGATGGCCGAGGCCCGCACCGGTGTCATCGAGCGCATCGGACTCCGGCGGGCGGCCGCCGATCCCGGCGCCCTGGACGAGTTGATCCGCTGGTGCGGACGGCTACCACTGGCGCTGGCGCTGATCTGCGCCCAAGCCACCGCGCACCCCGATCAACCGCTGGCTTCCATCGCCGATGAGCTGCGCCGGATCCCACGCTTGGACGCCGTCGCCGACGACGACGCCGACCAGGACGTACGAGCGGTGTTCTCCTGGTCCTACCGCCTGCTCAGCGCCGGCGCCGCACGCCTGTTCCGGCTGTTGCCGCTGCATCCCGGTACCGACTTCGCCGCCGAGGCCATGGCCAGCCTCACCGGCGAGCCGGAGCGCACCGCCCGTGTCCACCTCGCCGAGCTGGTACGCACGGGCCTTGTCAGCCGATACCGGCCGACCCGGTACCGGCTGCACGATCTACTGCACGCGTACGCCCTCGAATTGGGCGCCGGCACGGAGACCCCCGGCGAACGCCGCGCAACTCACCGGCGGATCTTCGACCACTACCTGCACACGGCTGCCAACGCTGTGGCTCTGGTACGGCCCGGGTACGCACCGATGACCATCCCCGCGCCGCCCAGCGATGTCACCGCTCAGCCGTTCTCCGACGAGTCAGCGGTCATGGCCTGGTCGGCTGCCGAACGGCACACCCTGTCGACCGTCATCGACGAAGCGGCCACGCGGGACGACGGCACCACTGTCTGGCAGCTCGCCGTACTCGTCAAGGATCTCTACCACCGGCACGGCTGGTGGAAGGACTGGGCTGCCATGTTCAGCCGAGCGCTGAGCGCGGCCGAGCGCGCCGGTGACCTGCAAGGGATGGCACACAGCCACCGCAGCCTGGCCGTGGCCTGTCACTACCTTCACGATCCGGATGCGGCCACGCATCACCTCAAGGTTGCCTACGAGTTGTTCACCTCCGCCGATGATGCGCTGGGACGCAGCATGGTGCAGATGAACGTCGGCTACATCGCCCACCTTCGCGGCGAGCCGCAAGCAGCATTCGACAACCTCAACGAGGCGCTGTCCGCCTTCCGCCGGCTCGACCAGCCGCAACTGGAAGCGGTCGTTCTCGCCACCCTGGCCGATGCCTACCTGGACGTCGACGACGAGGAATCCGGAAGACGCGTGGCCATACAGGCTGCTCAGCTGTGCTGCCGGCTGCAAGACGTCTGGAACGGTACCCGCGCCGCGAACGCCCTCGCTCGCATCCACCGGCGCAACGGCCGATTCATCACCGCGATCCGGCTGCACCAGCACTGCATCGACCTGCTGCGCCGGCGCGACGCTGTCCTGGAGGTCGGTCATCACCGCAACCATCTCGCCGAGACGTTGCTCGCTGCCGGCGACACCGACGCTGCCCGGCAGGTGTGGGCCAGTGTCCGCAGCGACTTCGCCGAGCATCCCACCGCACCACCCGCGATCACCGCCGGACAACGTCTCGCCGGCCTCAGCGGGTGAAGCAGCGGTGGTCTCGCGCGCTCGGTCCTTCGACCGCCGGTGGGATGTCCTGGGTCACGCGGCGCGGTGTGAGCGAGCGGAGCCGGTGTCACCTCGTGCGCCGCGGGTGCCGGGCTCTGGTGCAGTGATGACCGCCAAGGATCGTCGTGCCGCGACGTCGGCCTCTCCCCCGGTCGCCTGTCGTAGTTCGGCAGCGAAGGCGCGGACGATTTCGTGCATGCGGTAGCGGTCGGAGCCGTCGCGACTCAGTAGCCGTGCCCGTGCCAGTTCCTTCATCTGATCGACGACTTGGGATGCGGGTACGCCGAGGAGACGTACGGCCGATTCGGTGGTGATCTCGGGACGCGGGTGCAGTGACAGCAGCCGTAGCGCCCGCGCCGCGCCTGGTGTCAGGAGCCGGTACGACCGGGCGAGGACACAGCGGAGGTCGTGGTCGATGTGGTCGTCGCTGAAAGCGTCGAGCGTGCCGCTGCTCTGCTTCAACTCCGTCACCATCGACTGCAGGGATCGCCCGGGATCCGCCGTGACGCGGGCCGCGCAGACGGCGAGGGCGAGCGGGAGACGGCCGCAGTGCTCGGCTATCTCGTCGGCGACGGCCGGCTCAGCGGCCACCCGTTCGGCGCCGAGCCGTACCCGCAGGCATTCGCGGGCGTCTGCGGCGGTGAGGACGTCAAGGGTCGCCAGATGGGCGCCCTGCTGGGTGGCGAGACTGGTAAGTCGGGTACGGCTGGTGATCAGGACTGCGTTGCCGCCGGCGCCCGGCAGCAAAGGGAGCACCTGGTCGGCGTCGCGCGCGTTGTCGAGCAGGAGCAGCATGCGGCGGCCCGCGAGCAGGCTGCGGAAGAGGGCTGCGCGAGCGTCGCGGCCGGCCGGAATGGTGGCGCGGTCCACGCCGAGAATGATCAGCAGATCCCGCAGGACCTCGGCTGGATCCGCTGGTTGCCCGGTGCGGGCGTAGCCGTGCAGGTCCGTGTAGAGCTGCCCGTCAGGGAAGTCGCCGGTGAGGTGATGGGCCAGGTGCACGGCCAGGGTGCTCTTGCCGACGCCCGGCATCCCGTCGTAGGCCAGGATCGGCATCCCGTTTGCCTGGTCGCGCAAGTGGGCGGCACCCCTTGCGAGCTCGGTGGTACGGCCGGTGAAGAAGCGCAGATCGGCAGGAAGCTGCGCGGGCCGGATCCGATGGGCCGCCGGCGTTGCCGGGAGGGCCGGGCGCTCCGGGGCAGACGGAGAGATCGCACGGTCGCTCTGAGGACGAAATCGGTGTTTCTGCTGGTCGCCGCGAAGTACTGCTTGGAACGCGGCCTGCAATTCCTGGCCGGGACTGATGCCCAATTCGTCGGCCAGTCGTCTCCTGGTCTCTCCGTACAGCGATACGGCTTCGGCTTGGTTGCCGTCGGCGGCGAGCGCGTGCAGCAGGTGAGCGTGTACGGCCTCGTCGAAGGGGTTGCGGGCGGCGACCTCACGCAGCAGCGGCAGAACGCGGGTGACGTCGCCGTGCCGCAGAGCCGTGGTGGCCGCGTCACGGGTGACGGCGACGAGTTCCCGTTCGATGGCCACGACGTCGGGGTGAGCGGTGACGGCAAGGCCGGCGCCGGCAGCGCATCTGCCGGTCCACAGGGCCAACGCGTCGACGTACAGGTGAAGGGCTGCCCGGTCGTCGCCTTTGCCGGTCAGCCGGTGTGCCTGCTGCACCCGGGCACGGAAGTCGAGGAGGTCGAGACTCTGCGGCGAGACGGCCATGCGGTAGCCGCCGGCCTCGCTGAGCAGCCAGCGGCCGCCGTCGCGGGCTGCCAGGCCGGGTTGCAGGGCGCGGCGTAGCAGTCCGACGTAGCGGTGGACCATGTTCACGGCGGTGTCCGGCACCTCCTCGCCGTCCCACAGCAGGTTCACGATCTCGGGGATGCCGACCGGCTTGCCGGCGCGGGCCAGGAGCAGGGCCAGCAGCGTCCGCTGGTGGCCGCCGGCGACGGTGATCTCGGTGTTGCCATGGTGTACGCGCAAGGGTCCCAGCAGCGTGAACCGCAGAGCGTGGGTGATGCTGTGGTGCTCGATCATCGTGGTTCTCCATCTCGGTCCCGGGGGGTGAGGCGCTCACGTGATGGCGCCATCAGCGGGCGAGGCCGTAGACGTCGGGTGTTCAGCTGCGGTGAAGGGCTATTCGCCGGTGAGCAGGCGGGGTGCGTTACGGCGCAGCGCGACGAGGGTGGGTATGACGGTGGCGGGCACCATGAGCAGCGCTGCACCGCAGATGATCACGGCGACGGCGGTGGCCGGCTGCGACACGGTGCTGGGCAGTCCGGTGCCGGCGGCCCAGAGCCCGACGATGCGGGTCACGGTCACCGCGGCAACGCCGAGCAGGGCAGCGGTGCCGACGTAGATGAGGGCTTCGGCGACTGCTGCGCGGATGGCGGTGGCCCAGGTCGCTCCGGTGGCCACGAGCAGGGCCACTTCCCGTTCACGGGTGCGGCTGGACATGAAGACGGACACGGTGGCACCGACGAGCGAAAGCACCAGCGGGCCACCGAGGAGCAGGACGACGGTGCCGGCGGACAGGGATCCGGCGTCGGTGGTGGCTGCGCGGACGGTGTCGTTGGCGGCGTACAGGCCGCCGGCGAGGGCGGTGGCGACGACCAGCGGGTTGATCACGGCGGCGCTGCGGCTGATGTGGCTGGCCGTGGTGTTGCGCGCCAGATACCAGGCACTGGACCAGGTGGTCGGGACGAGCGCGGTCCAGGCGCGTACCAAAGGTGCCATGAAAAGCGGGCCCATCGTGGCGAGGATGCCGGCGACGAGCGGGCCGATCAGCATGAGGGGGACGGCCAGTCGCTCGACAGCGGTGCCGGGCAGCGTGCTGACGATCCAGGCCAGGAGCCCGACCATGATCGTGGCGGTGATCCACCGTTTGCCTGTCATGGGCACGCGCGGCACGTCGGCTTCGCGCAGCGTCGCGATGGCCGGTGTCAGGGCCGCTCGGCGGGCACCGCGCGCGCTGCTGGCAACCGCGAGCAGCAGGACGAACAGCACGACCCCGGCGGCGGAGAGGACGCCGAAGCGAGGTGTGGCGGTGTCGAAGTCGGCGGTGCTGGCGAAGCTGAAGCGGAACAACGGGCCGACGGCGGGCAATGCCAGCGCACAGCCGATGCCGCTGCCGAGGACGGCCAGGATCGCGACTTGGGCGTGAACGACCGCCCGCACGTGCCCGGGCCGGAATCCGACGAGTTGCCACAGCGCGTAGGCGCGCTGGTGCAGGGTGACCGCGAGGGCGGTGACCGAGCCGAGGACGATGATGGCCGTCACGGCGCTGAAGAGGATGATGACGCCGCTGATGGCGTACAGGGCCAGGGCGACGTTGCCGCCGGCGGTGACGCCGGTTTCGATGTCACTGGCGACGACCGCGGCGACCAGTGCGGTGCTGATCATGACGAGCAGCACGCCGAGCCACACCCGGCTGTTGTCGAGCAGGTCGGCGAGGATGAGCCGCCGCATGTCAGGCCACCGCTTTGCGGGCGTGCGCGAGGGCGTCGAAGACGTCGTCGGCGGTGGGCCGCAGCAGCTCGCGGTGGATCGCTCCGTCGCGCAGGACCAGGACGCGATCGGCGCGGGCCGCGGCCTGCAGGTCGTGGGTGACCATGACAACGGATCGGCCGCTGTCGGCGACGTCGCGGAGCAGGTCGAGCACCTGGGTGCTCGCCTCGGTGTCGAGGGCGCCGGTCGGTTCGTCGGCGAAGACGATGTCGGGCCGGGTGGCCAGCACCCGGGCGATCGCGACGCGCTGTTGCTGTCCGCCGGAGAGGGCTGAGGGTTTGTGGGAGGCGCGGTCGCCGAGGGAGACCTGGTGCAGGGCGCGGCTGACGTCTTCGGCGCTGATGGCACGTTTGGCGAGCCTGGCGGGCAGAGCGACGTTCTCCCAGGCGCTGAGCGAGGGGATCAGGTTGTAGGACTGGAAGATGAACCCGACGTGGTCGCGGCGGATCTTGGCTTGGGCGCGGCGGCTCAGGCCGCTCAGCCGGCGCCCGGCGATGCTGACCTCGCCGGAGGTCAGGTCTTCGAGACCGGACAGGCAGTACAGCAGGGTTGATTTGCCGGAGCCGCTGGGACCGACGATGGCCACGAATTCGCCGGGGAACACGGCGAGGGACACGCCGCGCAGGACCGGGGTCGGTGGCTGGTCGTCGACGGGCGGGAATTGCTTGGTGACGGACTGCGCTTCGAGGACATGATCAGTCATGGCCGCCTCCTGGCGGTGGTGTGGGGGACGTCGACCATGGTGGCCGGGTGGTGTGCTGGTGCGCGTCGGTCGTGAGAGCGACCGGGGGTCTGTCTCACGGCATACATGCCGGGCACCGGTGGTGCCCGGCATGGTGGTGTTTGCCGCTGCGATCGGGCGGTGTCTAGGGTGGCGAGCGTGATCATGGGGCGGCGGGTTGCCGTGCCGCTGCCTGCGCGTTTGTGGCGGCGGCTGCTGGATGTCGTGCTGGTGGTTGCGGCATTCGGGACCGGGGCGCTGAGGTTGCAGCCGTGGCATCCGCGACTGGATCTCGGCTTTGCGGCGGCGCTGGTGCTGACTGTCAGCGCGGTGTCGATGCTGTGGCGGCGTCAGCGGCCGGCAACGGTGTTCGTGGTGGCGCTGCTCGGCAACACGCTGCAGCTGTTCGCCGAGGTGTCGACCACGATCAGCATCGACGTCGGCCTGGTGGTGGGCGCGTACGCGCTGGCGGCTCACGGGCGTGGACCGGCGCGGGTGGCGCTGCCCGCGGCCGGGGTCGTGCCGATGGCGGTGGCAGTGGTGCACGGCTTGGATGCCGCGGCCGGGCGGTACACCGTACTGGCCGGTGCCGCCGCCGCCGTGGTGTCGATCGGTGTTCCGTGGCTGGTGGGCGCGAATGTCCAAGCGCGTCGCCGGGCGCTGACCGCCTTGTCGGAGCGGGCTGCCCGGTTGGAGGTCGAGCGGGAGCTCCGGGCAGTGCGGGCCGTTCTGGACGAGCGGGGCCGGATCGCGCGGGAGCTGCACGACATCGTCGCGCACCACGTGAGCGTCATGGGGGTGCAGGCCGGCGCGGCACGACTGGCAATGGCCGCCGATCCGCAGCGCGCGGAGGCGGCGTTGCGCACCGTGGAGTCGACAGCCCGGCAGGCGGTCGGTGAGATGCGCCGCATGCTCGGTGTGCTGCGCGACCCCGCTGATGCGCCGCCGGCTGACAGCGGGCAGGCCGGTGAGCAGGTGCTGCTGAGCCCTCAACCGGGGTTGGCCGATCTTCCGCGGCTGGTCGGCGGGTTCGCCGAGACAGGGATGGTGATCGAGATGAGCGTCGACTGGCGGCTCGACGCCGGTGGTGTGACCGTCGCCGACGCTGTGCAACTGTCGGCGTACCGGATCGTCGAGCAGGCGTTGACCAACGTGGTCGAGCACGCAGCGGCGGCACCGGCAACGGTGCGGGTGGTGGTGACCGCGGACGCGGTCGAGGTGACCGTCAGCAATGCCGCCGCGCCGGAAGGCATCGGCGGCCGGATTGCGCCGGCTGCCGGCCGGCACGACCGCGGCCACGGGACAGTAGGGATGCGGGAAAGGGTGAGAATGTACGACGGTGTCCTGAACGTCGGCGCGTTGCCTGACGGCGGCTACCGGGTCCACGCGCGGCTCCCGCTGGCGCCGCGATGATCCGCGTGGTGATCGCCGATGACCAGCCGCTGATGCGTGACGCGTTGCGGACGGTCGTCGGGCTGCAGCCGGACATGGTCGTGGTCGCCGAGGCGGCCGATGGACGAGACGCGGTCGCGCAGACGTTGCGGGAACGGCCCGACGTCGCGGTCTTCGACATTCGTATGCCCGGTCTGGACGGGATCGCGGCCGCCCGCGAGGTGACCCGGTCGGTGTCGAGCAAAGTGCTGATCCTGACGACGTTCGACGACGACGATTACGTGCATGCGGCCCTGAAAGCGGGCGCGTCGGGTTTCCTGACGAAGAACTCGCCGCCGGAGGACATCCTCGCCGCCATCCGGGTGCTGGCCGGCGGCGAGGCGTTGCTGGCCCCGTCGGTGACGACACGGCTGATCGAGCATGTCGTGGCCAGCACGCCCCGCGTCGACGCCGGGCTGGCGGCCACGTTGCAGCGTCTGACGCCGCGGGAGCTCGACGTGTTGCGTGAAGTCGCCAAAGGTTTGTCCAACGCCGAGATCGGCAAGCAGCTGCACATCGGTGAGGGAACGGTGAAGACGCACGTCTCGCGGATCCTCGTCAAGATCGGGGTACGGGACCGGGTGCAGGCAGTCATCTACGCCTACGAGAGCGGCCTGATCGCGCCCGGCGGCTGAGCCGGGCGGCGGTTACGGCGCGAGCAGTGTGACCATGCTGGTGATGCGCCCGGCGTCCACGGTGATCACGTCGACCCCTCGGGCGATCGGTGCGTCGGCGGGTCCGAGCCGCCAGGCCAGCGCGCCCCGGTCAGGTCCGAGGTAGATCGGTCCGGCGTCGGTGAACGTGACCTGCTCGGGGATGCCGGCGAGCAGCTTGTCGATCTTCGCGGCGACCTGCGCACGGCCGGTGGTGACACCGTCGGGGTCGGTGAAGACGATGTCGTCGGCGTAGATGTCGCCGATCATCGCGGCGCGCCGGTCGGCGTCTCGGCAGCCGAAAACGTCGTGCAGGTTGGCGGCGAGCAATTCTGCGATACTACGCACAAGCATTCCTTTACACAGATCCGGCAGATAGGAATGGCATTCTAAAGCATTGCTCTTATTGGCGACTGAATTGCCAGTGACTGCTTTTCGAGTTGCTGCTCAATCGCGATGAGACCCTATGCTGGGCGCATGAATCATCCGGGCATGCGAACCCTCCGTGCACGAATGACCGCCCGGGAGAAAGACGAGCAGCACCGGGCGTCGACGCCGCTGGAACTGCTGTTCGACCTCACCTTCGTGGTCGCGGCCGGCCACATCGTCGACCAGCTGGCGCACAGCCTCGAGGCGGGGCACGGCTGGTCAGCGCTCGGGACGTTCCTGGTGGTCTTCTTCGCCGTCTGGTGGGCGTGGATGAACTTCACCTGGTTCGCTTCCGGCTACGACACCGACGACGTGCCGTACCGCCTGTTCACGATGTTGCAGATGGCCGGAGTCCTGGTCCTGGCCGCCGGCGTCCCGGCGGGGTTCGAGCACGGCGACTTCCGCGGCATCACCATCGGATACCTGATCATGCGGGCCGGTCTGATCGCACAATGGATCCGCGCCGCGGTCAGCGATCCGCGGCACCGGGGCGTCTCGCAACGCTCCGCGCTCGGGTTCAGCCTGGCGCAGATCGGCTGGCTGCTGCGGCTGCTGTTACCGGCGCCGCTCGCGCTGCCGTCGGCGGTGGCGCTCGCGGTGGCGGACATGGCCGTGCCGTTGTGGGCCGAGCGTGCCGGCGGCGCGAGCTGGAATCCGCATCACATCGCCGAGCGGTTCGGGCTGTTCACGATCATCCTGCTCGGCGAAAGTGTCCTGGCTGCCAGCACCGCGGTCGAGTCGGCACTGCACGTGGCAGGACACAAGGGATCCTTGGCGGTGGTGGCGGTGTCGGGGCTGGTCCTGGTGTTCGCGCTGTGGTGGTTGTACTACTTGCAGCCCGCCGGTGAGGGGCTGCAACGCAGACGGCATCTGGCTTACGTGTGGGGTTACGGGCATTACGGGGTGTTCGCCGCGCTTGCCGCGCTCGGCGCCGGGCTGGAGGTCGCGGTGCTGCGGTCCGGGCACCGGCTGCCGGCGGCTGATGAGGTGATCAGCGCCGCGGTCGCCGTCCCGGTCGCGTTCTTCCTGGTGCTGTTGTGGGCGGTGCACACGCGGCTGGCGCCGGGAGTCGGGACTCGTGCCGTTGTCGTGCTTCCCGCCGCGGCGGTGGTGCTGGTGTCGCCGCTCGCAACGGGCGTGTTGACACCGACCGGGGTGATCGCGGTGGTGGCGATGATCTGCTCGGCGGTTGTCGCGGACACCGTGCTGTGCCGGTCCCGCGAGCCGCGGTAGGCGCGCGAGGTCAGTGACAGTTATTGATGCGCATCCGACGGTCAGTAGGCGTTAAGTGGTTTTTCATCGCCGCCGTGGATGCTGATGGCTGTCAGCGCCGCTGTTCGCCTTTTATCGGGGGTGGCGAGGCGGCCGAGGCACATGCCAGAACAACACCACACCTGCTTGCCGCAGGGGAAAGGAATCCCTATGTCCGGGAATCCGAAGAATTACGCACTCGAGCCGGCTGCGCAGGCGTTCGTCGACGCGACCGCCAACCCGCCGTACCTGTACGAGCTGTCTCCGGAGGAGGGCCGCAAGGTCGTCGACGGCGTCCAGGACGCGCCGATCTTCAAGCCCGAGGTCGACGACGAGTGGATCGAGATCGTGGGCGGCCCGACCGGCACTGTCAAGGTTCGCCTGGTCAAGCCGGTCGGTGCGAGCGGCCCGCTGCCGGTGATCGTCTACACCCACGGCGCCGGCTGGGTCTTCGGCGACGCTCACACCCACGACCGGCTGGTCCGTGACCTGGTCGTCGGTACCGGCGCGGCCGTGGTCTTCCCGGAGTACGACCACTCCCCCGAAGCTGGTTACCCGACCGCGGTCGAGCAGAGCTACGCCTCCGCGAAGTGGGTCTTCACCGACGGCGCCGGCAAGGGCCTCGACAGCAGCCGGGTCGCGATCAGTGGCGACTCGGTCGGCGGGAACATGGCGATCGCGTTGTCGCTGCTGGCCAAGGAGCGTGGCGACGTCACCTTCGTCAAGCAGGTGCTGTTCTACCCGGTGACCAACGCCGCCTTCGACACTCCGTCGTACGAGGAGTTCGCCGAGGGCTACTGGCTGCGCCGCGACGCCATGAAGTGGTTCTGGAACCAGTACACGACCGACGAGGCGACCCGGGCCACGATCACGGTCTCGCCGCTGCGGGCCAGCCTCGAACAGCTCGCGGGCCTGCCGGACACGCTGATCATCAACGCCGAAGCCGATGTCCTGCGCGACGAGGGCGAGCAGTTCGCGGACAGGCTGCGCCAGGCCGGCGTCAAGGCGACCAACGCCCGGTTCGGTGGCATCGTCCACGACTTCGTCATGGTCAACTCGCTGCACGACACCGAGGCGTCCAAGCACGCCGTCATGCTGGCCGTCGCGGCGCTCAAGGCGGCGCTCACCAGCGAGCAGTAGCAGCTCCGCACTGTCCGGGCGGGCCGCGCTGCGCGGCTCGCCCCGGCGGTTCGCACCACCAGCTACCTTGGTGATCACGCCGTCCTCGGTGTCGCCATGCCCCACCCCTAGCGGACCCTTGTCCACCCCCGGCAACGAAAGTGATGAGGCACCCTGTGGACCCGCTGGAAGATGTGCTGGCCCTCGTGGATGCCTCCAGCTACGTGTCGGCGGGCCTGCGCGCCGGCGGTGACTGGGCTGTGCGGTTCGAGGCGCCGGCCGGGGTGAAGTTCAACTCGGTACGCCGCGGCAACTGCCTCATCCGCGTTGACGGCGTAGGCGCGCCGATCCGATTGGAGCCGGGCGACGCGTTCCTGCTCACCCGACCGGCGGCCTTCGTCATGGCAAGCGACCTGACGCTGGCCGCGGTATCCGCGCACACCATTTTCGCGGCCGCCACCGACGGCGTGGCGCAGGCGGGGACCGGCGACGACGTCGAGGTGATCGGCGGCGGGTTGTTGTTCAACGAGCGGGCACGCACCCTGCTGCTGGCGCATCTGCCGCCGGTCATGCACGTACCGGCGGCCACTGCTCAGGCCGACAACATCGCCTGGGTGTTGCACCACATCGCCGTCGAGGCCCAGCAACCGCGGATCGGAGCAAGCGTCATCGCCAAGCACCTGGCGATGGTGTTGTTCGTCGAAGTGCTGCGCCTGCATCTGGCGCGGTCGCCGCAGGATGTCTCGGGGTGGCTGGCCGGCTCGGTCGACCCTGTCGTCGGGCCCGCGCTGCAAGCCATCCACGGCCGGCCGGAGCGCGGCTGGACGGTGGCCGGCCTCGCCCAGATCAGCCGGGTGTCGCGGTCGACGCTGGCCGCCCGCTTCAAGACGATCGTCGGAACCGGTCCGCTGGACTATCTGACCGGCTGGCGTATCCAATTGGCCTCGCAGCGGCTGAGCCGGACCACGGAAACACTAGACACGATCTCGCGCCGGGTCGGCTACGCGTCGGAGAGCGCGCTGAGCACCGCGTTCAAACGGGTGACCGGGCTGACGCCCCGCGAGTACCGCAAGCAGCACACCGTAATCCGGGCCGCGATGTAACGACGCGGCAGACGATCGCGCTGCCGGATGAACTTCGGTGCCACCGATCCGTCGTCATGGGTGGCGGCTGCCGCCGCTCGCGGTGGGGCGCAGGAGGTCACACCCGACGCCCCACCGCGCCGCCGTTCCCGCCACAACCGCCGTTGTCCTTCGCGCCGCAGAAGGCCCAGGCGACCACCCATCCGGCTGGACGATCAGTAAAGAGTGCCGGACTCCTGAAGACAATATGTCCAGCGGTACGGCGGTTGAGTACGTCAGAAAGGCCGCAAGGGCCGACTCTGAAGGAGATGCACGTGACCACCACCGTCCCGGGTCCCGCCGCCGCGACCGACGACAACCGCATCGCTGTCACCTCCGGCGCACCGAGCAGAGGCCGCATCGCCGTGCTCACCACCGACAAGGTCGAAGAGGTCGAGTTCTTCTACCCCTACTACCGGTTCGTCGAGGAAGGCTACGACGTCGACGTGATCACCCCGTCCGGTGGAGCCCTGACCGGCGCCCGCGGCTTCGGTATCCAGACGACCATGGCGTTGGCCGACGCCGATCCGGACGACTACCTGATGCTCTACATCCCGGGCGGTCACGCGCCGATCGAGTTGCGGGCCAACGAGCAGGCTCTGACCTTCGTGCGCGCCATCGCCGGCGAACGCAAGCTGATCGGGTCGGTCTGCCACGGCCCCCAGGTGCTGATCTCCGCCGGCCTTGTCGCAGGCCGCACGATGACGTCCTGGTACGGCGTCGAGCCGGAAGTGACCGAAGCCGGCGGCACCTGGGTCAACGAGGCTGTCGTCGACGACGGCCTGATCGTCACCGCGCGCAAGCCCGGCGACCTGCCCGCCGAAATGCACCGCATCATGCAGCGCCTGAACGCCGCCGCCTGACCAACCAGAACGAAGGCCTTCGACATGACCCTCCTCACCACCCCGTTCTCGGCTGACGCCACCGCCAGCGACGTCCTCGACGGCGTCGACCTGACCGGCCGGCGCGCCATCGTCACCGGCGGCGCATCGGGTATCGGCGCGGAAGCCGTTCGCGCACTGGCCCGCGCCGGTGCTCACGTCACGATCGCCGCTCGTAACCCCGCCGCGGCGCGGCCGCTGCTCGACGAACTGCCCGGGGTCGACGTACGCGCGATCGACCTGTCCGACCTGGGCTCGGTCCGCGCGTTCGTGGCCGGCTGGGACGGCCCGCTGGACATCCTGGTCGCCAACGCCGGGATCATGGCCGTACCGACCCGGCAGCTCACCGCCGAAGGCTGGGAGTTGCAGCTGGCGACGAACTACCTCGGCCACTTCGCGTTGATCACCGGTCTGCACGACGATCTGAAAGCCGCGGGCCGGGCCCGGGTGGTCGTCGTCAGCTCCGGTGTGCAGCAGCGCGCCCCGTTCGACTTCGACGACCCCCAGTTCGACAGCCGCCCCTACAACCCCTGGACGGCGTACGCGCAGTCGAAGGTCGCCGGTGTGCTGCTGGCCGTCGGGATCAGCCGCCGGTGGGCCGGTGACGGCATCACCGCCAACGCGGTCATGCCCGGCTGGATTCACACCAATCTGCAGCGGCACGTCGACGACGCGACCATGCGGGCCATGGGCGCCATGGACGAGCACGGCAACCTGCTGACCCCGGACTTCTACAAGACCCCGGAGCAGGGCGCTGCGACGTCCGTGTTGCTCGCCGCGTCGCCGCTGGTCGAAGGGGTCAGCGGTGGATACTTCGAGGACAACCAGCAGGCACCGGTTGTCGAGGCGGGCGAGGATCGCACCGGTGTCGCCGCGTGGTCGGTCGACCCGGACGCCGCCGAACGACTGTGGGACTACGCCACCGCCGCGCTGATCCGGGCCGGCGACGGCCTGCGGGCCGGCAGGTAACAGCAAGGGTGCCCGGCCGCAGTGGGCATCATCGCGGCCGGGCCGGTTGCCTCTGGCGGACGATTGGACCGTCGGTGGGCGCCGTGGCGCAACGGCTGAACTGGCCCTGGCACACGTTCAGTCGCGGATCAGTGGCCGCCTCTACCGTCGGGCCAGTGATCGCTACCCGACAACCAGCACAGTCGTCCGGTTCTGCGTGGATCCTCGGCCTGGTCTGTGCCGCGCAGCTGCTGCTCCAACTGGACTTCAGCATCGTCAACGTCGCGTTGTCGGTGCTTCAGCACGACCTGGGTTTCACCGCGGTGTCACTGCAATGGGTGGTCACCGGCTATGCCTTGGCGTACGGGTCGCTGCTGCTGCTGGCAGGTCGCGTCGGTGACGTGCTCGGGCACCGGCGGGCCATGCTCATTGGGTTGGCGGTGTTCGCGGTGGCATCACTGACCGGCGGTCTGGCTGTCAGCCCGGCGATGCTGGTGGTGTCCCGGTTCGTCCAGGGCTGCGGTGCGGCGCTCGTGGCCCCGTCCGCCCTGGCGATCCTCACCGCGGCATACCCGTCGACGCAGGCGAGGACCCGGGCACTGGGTGTGTTCCAGGCCAGTGTCGCCGGCGGCGCCACGGCCGGCATCGTGCTCGGCGGCGTGCTGGTCGAGTTCTTCGGCTGGCGGTCGGTGCTTCTGGTGAATCCCCCGATCATCGCGGCACTGCTGCCGCTGATGCTGCGCCGGCTGCCGGCCCGCTCCCCCGCCGCCGCCGGCACCCGTCTCGACGTTGCCGGCGCCACGCTGATCACCGCCGCGCTCGTGGCGTTGGTGCTCGCGACCAGCAGCGGCGAACGGTACGGGTTCGCGTCCGCGTGGGTACTGGCCGCCGTGGGGGCCTCAGCGGTGTTGATGTTCGGTTTCGTGGCCGTCGAGCGGCGGGTGCGCCAACCGATGCTGCCGCCGGCACTGCTCCGTGACAACGCCCGTACCGGATCATTGATGATCATGGTGCTGATGGGTGCCGTGGTGGCGGCGTACGTGTACTTCATCGCCTTGTACCTGCAGCAGGTGCTGCACCTGAGCGCGTTGCGAACCGGTCTGGGGCTCGTTCCGGCGACGGTGACGGTCATGGTCTGCTCCGTCGTGCTGAGCCGTCGGCTGCTGCCACGCCTGGGAACCCGGTGGATGCTGGTCCTGGCGCTGCCGGTCACCGCCGCCGGTCAGCTCCGGTTGAGCCGGATCACGGCCGACGGCAGTTACCTGGTCGACGTGCTGCCGGGGCTGCTGCTGACCGCGGCCGGGATGGGCTTGGCGCTGCCCACAGTGTCGGTGGCCGTCACCGCCGGAGTCCCCTCGGACCTGCGCGGTGTCGCCGGTGGTCTGCTGGTGACCGCGCAGCAGGCCGGCGGCGCCGTCGGCCTGGCCGTGCTCGCCGCCGCAGCCGCGACCCGCGCTGCTCCGGTCGACGGATTCCGCACCTCGTTCCTGATCGGTGCCGGGGTGGCGCTGTGCGCGGCCGCGCTCGCGCTGGCGTTCATCCGCAGCGACAACCAGCAGCGGGCGCAGCTGACCGTCCGGCCGCACCAGGACTGAGGCCGGACAGCTCACAGCGGTCCGACGCCCAGCACATCCTGCAAGCCCAGGCGCGAGGTGACTCTCAGCTTGCGGAACACGACGGCGAGGTGTCCGCCCACCGTACGGTCGGACAGGAAGAGCTCCGCCCCGATCTGCCGATTCGTCATGCCTTTGGCGGCCATCCCGGCAATCTGGATCTGCTGCTGCGTCAGGCCGGCAAGTTCAGCCGCGTTGACCGGAACCCGCTCGCCCGAGGCACGCAGTTCCTCGATGGTTCGGGTGACCCACGGCGCGGCATGCAGCTGCCGGAAGGTGCGCAGGGCGGTATTCAGCATCGCTCGTGCCTCGACGAGGATCTGGCGCCGGCGCAGGTAGGAGCCGAAAGCAAGCTGGACGCGGGCCTGTTCGAACGGGAACCGCGCTGCTTCCGGCCGGGACAGAGCATTCTCGTAGAGCGCGCGGGCCGATTCCTCGTCAGAGCTCATCGCCGCTGCTCCCGTAGTCACCAGCGACGGCACCGCGCTGGACAGGGTCTTCGCGAACGCGGCCAGAGGGCCGCTTCGGCCGTCGACGTCCACCCGCCGGGCCGGCCCCGCCGACGCCTCGATGATGTCGATGGCGAACATCTGTGCGCCGTTCTGGGTGCGTTCGGTCATGACGACGCGCTCCAGGTAGTTGTAGGCGGCTTCGGTGTCGCGCCTGCCGAGCGCGTCGAGCGCCAGAACGTGACAGGCGCGGCCCTCCACGGCGGCGAGCTTCCGCGATTCGGCCCACTCGAGCATGTCGCCCGCCATCGAACGAGCTGTTTCGCTGTCACCGCGCAGCGCCGCGAGCAGTGCCCTTCGGTAGTACAACTGCCATCGAAACATCAGGTGATCCCGGGCGTTGCACAACCGAAGTCCGTCGTCGGCGAGTCGCTCGGCCTCGTCCCAGTCACCAGAGCTGAAGCCGGAGTCGCTCAGGATGACGGTGGCGAAGATGACTGATACCAGGGCGCCTCCGGAGGGACCGGCTTGGTAGACCCGGCGCACCGCAGCCTGGCATTCCGAGCCGCGACCGGCGCCGTCCGCGATGAATGCCGTCCGGACGATCACCACCGGATCCAGTTCGTGGGTGAGACCCGAGACAGCGGTGTTCAGGTCCTGAACGTCTGCCCTGGTCATTTCGGTCGGGCCCGCTGAGATCGGGCCGATCAGGCGTAGGTAGGCCGGTAGGCGTTTGGCGAACCGGGCGATCAGGTCGCGCAGGGGCACCCACAGCTCGGGCCGTCCGCTGAACCAGCAGATCTGGAACAACATCCATACGGCCTCGGTCAGTGCCCGGTCGTTGGCCGCGTCACCGCCGCGGTCGAGTGCCGCGACGAGCTGCTGGTGAGCAGCGGTGACGCCACCGGCCTCGCCCAGCAACAGCACTGCCTTGGCCGTGACAGCCGGCAGGGTGTGGCCGGAGTGCGGATCTTCTAGTTGCGCCCGGTCGAGCAGACGCGTCGCGGCCGTGAGGTCACCACGGATGTCGGCTTCGATCCGGGCGGCCCCGGTCAACAGCCGGGCCCGCTCGCTCGGCTGGTCGCTGAGAAAGGCAGCTCGAATCAGTGCGACCACAGCTTCGGAAACGTCGCCTCGTCGCTGGATCTCGCGGGCCGCACGTTCGAACATCAGTGATGCGCGGGGTTCTCCCGCTGCGGCCGAGGCCTCGGCCAGATGCCAGGCGCGGCGGTCGGGCCGATGCTCAAGTGCCGCGGCCAGGGCTTGGTGGGCCCGCCGCTGCTGCTCGCGGCCGGCGAGGGCCACCACCGCCGACCGGATCAGGGGATGCGAGAAGTGCACGTGCCCGGCCGCGGTCTCCACAATGGCGCCCGCGGCCTCGAGCTGCGCCAGCAGTGCGGCGATATCGAAGCCGGCCGCCGATCGCAACACGCCGGCATCGCCGGTCCGGTCCAACGCCGCGATCAGCAGCACCCATCGTCCGGCAGCGGGCACATCTCGCGGCACGCGATGAAAAGTCTCCAGCAGACGCGCGGTGAGCGGCAGCGTAGGCGCAAGCGGTTGGCTGCCGTCGCGCTCAGCGCTCGTCATCGCCGCGGGCAGCTCCCGCAGGGCCAGCGGCAGGCCGTTGGCGTCGTCGGCCACCCGGGCGGCCACGTCGGGTGCCAGCTCGGGGAAGTCGCGCCGGAGCAGGCTCTCGGACGCGGCACGATCCAGCGGGCGCAGGTACGTCTGCCGCACTCCGACCCGGGCGGTGAAGGTCCCGCCGCCCGGCCGGGTAGCGATGATCATCGCAGCGCGGCTGCCATGGAGGCGGCGAGCAACGAACGCCAGAACCTGGGCGCTGTGCTCGTCGATTCGCTCGGCATCCTCGACGAGGATCAACAGCGGTAAGGTCGTCGCTGCTGCTCGTACAGCAGCGGCAGCGGCTTTCATCAGGACGACAGGCGGTGACGACATGCCGGTTCCGGGCAGAGCGCCGGCCAGAAAACGACTGTCGGCTTCCGGAATGTCAGGCAATTCGGTCAGCAGGTCGAGAAGGTCCGCAAGAGCGGAGAACGGGCCACCGACAGGCGGCTGTCCCGGGCCGGCTCGCAGGACGCGCGTCGCACTGCAACGAGAAAGGGCCGCCTCTACGAGGGCGGTTTTACCGACACCCGGCTCGCCGATCAGGATGAGTGCGCCGCCGGTGCGCGTAGCCTCGCACAGGAACGCCGCCAGTTCTGCTTCTTCCTGCTCACGGCCGACAAGTTCGCCAGACAGCGATGCGTCCACAAGGCGGTCCTGTCGTCCGGCGGGGCTGCATGTGATCGATACGAACAGATCCTTACGGCGCCGCAACGCCGCACAGCCCTAAATGCCTCCGAGCTTCGGTCAGTTCCTGATCTTAATAGCCTTACCGGAGTGACCCCATGCGATCCACCCCCAGCGGCTTATCGTCCGACTCTGCTGACCCCGCTGAATGCGGACAGCTCATCGGGCGCGAACAAGAGTTGCGACTCATCCGCGACCTCATCGCCGGATCGGCCACGGGTGGTTCGCTGCTGTTCGCGGGAGCCGCCGGCATCGGCAGGACCACGATCGTTCAGGCCGCGGTCAGGCTGGCGAACCGCGCGGGTCTCACGGTGCTGCCAGCGACCGGCGCGGAGTTCGAATCCACCATCAGTTTTGCCGGCCTGCACCAGATCCTGCTCCCGGTGTGGACCGACGTCGCCGGGCTGAGCCCGCTTCATCGGCACGCCATGGAGGCGACGATCGGCTCCGGGGACGGGCCGCCACCCGACGCGGCCCTACTTGTCGATGCGACGCGGACACTCCTGCTACGCCTTGCGCAGCGGCAGGGAGTGGCCGTGGTGATAGACGACCTGCAGTGGATGGACCAGGCTTCCATCGCGGTCTTGACGGCGCTTGCCGATGACCTGGCGGGAACGGGTATCACGTACCTGGCCACGGTGAATACCGACTCCCCGGCCCGGGAAGCTGAACTGCACAGCATCCCGGCCCGTCGGCTGCACCCTCTAAGCGAGCAGGCTGCCGGCCGTCTGCTGGAACTTCGCCATCCTGGTCTTGGGTCCGAGGTTCGCTGGCGGCTGCTGGCAGAAGCACAAGGCAATCCCTTGGCCATCGTCGAGTTGCCGCTGTCACTTGACGAGTCCCAGCGAAGGTCGGCCCGGGCACTCCCGCCGGATCTACCTCTGACGTGGCGCCTGAAGGCCGTATTCGAGCCGCGTCTCGCCCCGCTGCCAGAAGCGACACGCCGCCTGCTGCTGATGACTGCCCTGGACGGATCCCTACCGCTCAGCGTCCTTGCCGAAGGGCCGTCCGAGCTGACCACCCAGGATGTGCTCCCCGCCGACGCGGCCAACCTGGCAGTGGTGAACACCGATGGCCGGATCTCATTCCGACATCCCCTGGTCCGCACCGCTGTCCTGACCATGTCCACCGTGCGGGAGCGGCGCCGTGCGCACCTGGAACTGAGCGAGGTGCTCTCCGGACGCGATGATCAGCTCGAACGCTACGCGTGGCACCTGGCACAGGCTGCGACGGAGGCGGACGAAGCCACAGCGTGCCGGCTGGAAAACACCGCGCAGGCCCTGGCGCACCAGGGAAGGGCATCCGCGGCCATGGCTCTGTTGAGCCGAGCGGCCCAACTCAGTCCTCTGGCTGTGGACCGCACCCGCCGCAACGCCGCCGCCGCGTACCTGGGATCAGAGCAGACCGGGGATGTACTTCACGTTTCCGGGCTGCTGGAGGAGGCTCGCCGCAACGACCCCGACTTTCATGACTCCCTGGTCGCCGCCACCGCCGCCGCTTCCATCCTGCTGCTGCGTGATGGCGACGTCGACGCAGCTCACGCGTTGCTGGTCAACGCCATCGAGAGGTACGACCGTAGAACCGATCCCCATGACGAACCTCTGCTGGAGGCCATCCACACCTTGACCATGGTCTGCGTGCTGGGTGGACGGGCCTATCTGTGGAAGGCCTACCACTCGGCGGTGCAGCGGCTCGGCCCTCGACCGCCGCGCGCGCTGATGGTGTCGGCCCAGCCGGACTCGGCCCGGGTGTCACCGGATGTCAGCGACGCCCTGTCTCCCGCGATTGCCGCGCTGGCCGGCGAGCAGCGGCCCGGTCCGGTCGTGCGAACCGCTGCGGCGGCATACCACTTCGACCGTATCGGCGACTGCTCGACAGCCATGCGCAGAGTGATCGCGGACGGACGTTCCGCAGGCAACATCGCTTCCGCGATCAGCTGCATGGTCCTGCTCGCCGTCGACGACTGGCTCAGCGGACAGTGGTCGCGCTGCAAGAGCCGGGCCCTCGAAACGCTCGACCTGTCAGTCGCCCACGGCTACGAACCTTTCGCGGCATCCTGCCGATATCAGCTCGGACTGATTGCCGCCGCCAGAGGCGATGACGAGACGGTCCAGGAAATCACGCATCAGGTCGCTCGGTGGGCTGTTCCACGCGGTGCCATGCTTGCCTGGAGTTACACCGCCCAGATCAGCACCTTGGCCGCCATCGCTCACGGCAACTTCGAGCAGGCCTACCAGCATGCCATCACGATCAGCCCCGCCGGCCGCCTCGATTCCCACGCCCGCCTCGCCCCTCTGGTCATCATGGACCTGGTCGAATCAGCCGTCCGGACGGACCGTCTCGCGCAGGCCCAGGCGCATGTCATCGCGATCAAGGCGTGCGACCTCGGCGCTCTGTCGCCGCGCATGAGGATGCTGCAGCTTGCCTGCGAGGCGCTCGTGGCCGACGACGAGGACGCGGGGGCACTGTACGAATTGGCCCTGAGCGTTCAGGACAACCATTCCTGGCCCTTCGATCTGGCCCGCGTCAAGCTCGCCTACGGCAGCTACCTGCGTCGCCGGCGAATGTCAGCGGCGGCACGCCCCTGGCTTACTCAAGCTCGTGACCTCTTCGACGAACTCGAGGCGACACCATTTGCGGTACGGGCGGAGCGGGAACTGCTCGCAGCCGGAGCCAAGCGCATGATGCCGGAAATCGCGACGGGACAGCTCACAGCCCAGGAACTGGAGGTTGCGCAGTTAGCGGCCGCCGGCCTGACCAACAAGGAGATCGCCGAGCGACTGTCCATTTCCGCCCGGACGGTCTCAACACACCTGTACAAGATCTATCCCAAACTGCGGATCAACAACCGCGCCGGCTTGCGCGCCGCGCTGGCCCTGCAGTCCGACACCGAGGACTGACAACCGTCGGCTGAGTTCCGATGTGACCGCGAGCTTGCGAGCATCCGCGACCGGATCTGGGGTGGCCCACGTCATGCGGGCCTCCGCCTCACTCGGGTCGAATGACGTATGCCCACCGGCAGACGGCACGGATACGGTCGGTGATCAGTACGGCGGGGACCGTCGGACCAAGACGGGATGAAGGTGCCAGAGGCGCTCCATATCCGCTGCAAGGAGAACCCTATGGAACGAGCGGATACGCCAGCCATGAGATTTGCGGTGCTCGGGCCGGTGCAGGTGTGGCGGGGCGAGACCGAACTCGTCATTCCGTCGCGGTACCAGCGACTTCTTCTGGCTCTGCTGCTCGCCCGCACCGGGCGCCTGGTCGAGATGTCGGATCTGATCGATCTGTTGTGGGAGGGAGAGCCGCCGCCAACCGCGGTGAACATGGTGCATCGGTACGTCGGGGCGTTGCGCCGGATACTGGAGCCAGGATTGTCACCACGGACAAGCGGAACCTGGCTGATCCGCGATGTCGGCGGATATCGCCTTCTGACCGGACCGTGCGGATCCGATCTGGTCGAGTTCCGGGAACAGATCGGGGCGGCCAGGCGGCTGGCCGGTGTCGGTGATCATGCGGCAGCCCTGGACGCGTATCTCGATGCGTTGCAGTTGTATCGAGGGCGGTGCGCGACGGGGCTCGGACCTACGGCCGAGTTGCACCCCGAATTCGTGGCGATCGAGCAGGAGTATCTTGCAGCCACCCGGGAGGCCACCCGGACTGCCATGGCGTGCGGCGGTGCAACTCGGATCCTTCCCCTCGTACGGGCGGCGTCCGTCCGCAACCCGCTCGATGAAGCCCTGCTCGCCGACTTGCTCCTACTACTGGCCGCGGACGGCAAACAATCCGAGGCGATCACCCGGTACGGCGAGGTCCGAGAGCGGCTGGCCGAGGAGCTGGGCGTCAATCCAGGACCCGAGCTGCGCGACGCGTACGGTGCTGTACTGAGGCACGGTGAGCCGAGCATCGTCCCGGATCGTCTCGGCGAGGTTCCGGTAGCACCACCGGCGACCGAGGCCGGTATCGCCGTGAACCCGGCACAGCTCCCGCCGGACCTCGGCGTGTTCGTCGGCCGCACCAGCCAGGTGGCCGAAGCCATGGCGTCCTTGACGGACCGCTCGGCGTCGTTGCCCATCCTGGCCATCGACGGCATGCCCGGGGTCGGCAAGACCACTCTCGCGGTGCACGTGGCGCACCGGGTGGCCGCTGCCTTTCCCGACGGGCAGCTCTACGCTGATCTTCGCGGCTTCCACCCGGACACCCGCAGCGCCGACCCGTCCGAGGTTCTGCACGCGTTCCTCGTCGCTCTCGGCACCAGCCCCGCGGACATCCCAGCATCGCTGGACAGCCGTTCCGCGCTCTACCGCAGTGCTCTGACCACCCGCCGGATGCTGGTCCTCCTCGACAATGTCCGCAACGCCGATCACGTCCGCCCGTTGCTACCGGGAACAGCCGGCAACGCGGTACTGATCACCAGTCGAGGCCGGCTCAACAGCCTGGCCATCAGCAATGGCGCGATCTTGCAGAGTCTTGACGTGTTGTCGGTGGCAGAGGCCCGGCAATGCTTCACCGAACGCGTGGCACCCGCAGGGACGGTCCAGGAATCGGCCGCTCTGGCAGAGATCGTCGACCAGTGCGGGCGGCTCCCTCTCGCCCTGGCCATCGTGGCGGCCCGCGCCACAGCGGACGTACGCCCGTCGCTGGTAGAGATCGCCGCAGAGATGAAGCGAGCCCACGGCACGCTCGACGCGTTCTCCGATGAAGGGCTCGATCGGGACCTTCGGGCGGTGTTCAACTGGTCTTACCACTTGCTGAGTCCGGGAGCGGCACACCTGCTGAGGCTGCTGGCCCGGCACCGCGCGCCGGACATCTCCGTACAGGTGGCGGCGGGTCTGATCGGTGGCACGCCGGCCCAGGCTCGCGAGCAACTGGCCGAGCTACTACGAACCAGGTTGGTGAACCGCTCACGTGGCCATCACTACCACATGCACTACCTGGTAAGGGTCTATGCGGGTGAGCTGTGCACGGCCCGTACTGCCGGAGATCGTTCGAGCTTCGTCCCAATCCGGAAGGCGTCGTAGGAATCGACGCCGGAAATCTTAACGACCGAGCCGAACCAGACCGATGACTGAGATCTCGCGACCTGCAGAGTGCTGCGCCCGCTTGCGGTGCCGGGCGACTGGCATCTCCATCGGTGAACTGCCGCTCAACATTGCACAGCCGTGCCGGCGCGCTTGGCCAGCGTTGTGCTCAACGCCCTGTCGGGCCGGTGCCATCCGTATCGATGCCGGCCACCAGCGCACGAATGAGCCCCGGCGGCACACCGCCGAGGCTCATTTCGATCCGACCGGGCCGAGGCAACGACGTCGAACTCATGGAGCTCAGTTCAAGGACAACTGACGACGAGAGCCCAGCTTCGGACAAGAGGATCAGGGTCAGCCGCAGCCTTCGCCGGCACCGACCTTCTCCCGCTCGGCCGGCGACAATTCCTTGCCGTCGGGACGGCCGGGATACTGCGGCACGTCGAGCGCCTTGGTCCAGGAGATGCGGAACTTGGTGAAGATCTCCATGATCGGCGGCTTGACGGCCTCAGGGTTGTCGAGGCTGCCGAGCATCACGAACACCTGCCCCGGGAACCCCGACAGTTTGTCGGTGAACACCCGGGCGCCACAATCGGGGCAGAAGTTACGCTCCAACGTGTTTCCGCTGGCCGCGATGTAGGGGTAGGAACGCGGGTTACCGCTGAGGAGCTTGAAGTCGTCGGCGGCGACACTGAAGTAGGTTCCCATGACGGCACCGGATGACCGCTGACAGTCCTTGCAATAGCAGTTGGCGACGAAATCAGGCGCCTTGCTGAATTCATATGTGACGGCACCGCACTCGCAGCGTCCCGTGAACTTCTCCGACATTCCCACTCCTCCGATGTAACCGCGTTCCGTGACACTCACAGCAAGCACCCAGACCCCGCTCGGGCCTGCGACAAACCCGATCAGCAACCTGCTGGTACCGGCAGGGGAAAACGTGATCAGCGCCTTGGCACTGCCTGGACCGACATGCTCAAGGCCCACGTATACCGCCTCGCCGGCTTTCAATCGTCGCCTGCTTATCGCTGGAAATGAAATTACTGCGGCGCACTGAATGTGGACTGACTTCCCACTGACAGCTTCTACCGGGAAATCGTCGGCGGCTTCCACAGATACTGACGGCTGGCACCAATCAGTGGAACGATGAAACTATATGGTCAACCGGAGTGTTTCAAGAAGAGTGGTTCCGCATGCGCCGCAGTGTAGGAGTGCGGCCCATGCGGCGGGCGGCCCTGACGGCGCCGCCTCTTCGCACACGCTTGTCCTTGAGGGGCCGGCTTGTCCTGATGGCTCGGGCCGCCGCAGGGTCTATGCGTGAAGGTCTTCGGCGGTGCTCGGCGGTGGGATCGTGCAGGTCAGTGTGACGGTGGTCCCGCGGCTGTCGCTGGTGCAGGCGAGTTCGCCAGCGTGCTGGGCCAGCCACAGGCCCCGTCCGTTCAGTGCGTCGACGGCCGGGCGGATCCGCGGTGATACGTGCGGCATGCCCGGCCCGTGGTCGCTGATCCGGCAGCGGAGCTGGTCGCGGGCGCGGCACAGTTCGAGGTGTCCGTGGCCGCCACCGTGGCGCACGGCGTTGGTGGCGAGCTCGTGGACGCCGAGCACGAAACGGTACAGAACGGGATCGACAAGGCCGCTCGCCCGGGCGAACAGCGTGACGTCGTGGCGTAGCGCATGGAGATCGTCGACGGTGAAGTCACGCACCGATGGCGGGGTGTCGTCCTCCGGCCTCGGCTGACGGCCCGAATGACGCGAGTGTTCAGGCATGGTCACCTTCGGAGTGATCGGGCGCTTCAGGCGTGTGGTTGCGTACGGCAAGAATGCAGGTGTCGTCGTCGGGGTTGGCCCGGCGCAGTCGCGACAAGAGGTCGGCCAGTGGCTGGCGGCTGCCGGAGGCCGAGATGTCGTTGAGGGTGGCGATGACGGGGGCGAGTCCTTCGGCGAGGGTGTGCCGGCGGTGTTCGATCAGTCCGTCGGTGTAGAACAGCAGCAGGTCGGCGGGGGCGAGGCTGACCGTGGCGGTGGCGTAGCAGGCGGCGCGGACGGCGCCGAGCAGTGTCCCGCGTGGCGCGGTGAGCTCGGTGGTGGCGCCGGCGCGGGCGTGCAGCGGTGCCGGGTGCCCGGCCTGCGCCCAGACGAGGGAACGGCTTTGCGGATCGAGTCGGGCTACCGCGGCGGTCGCGGTGGTGGCGCGGGAGTAGAGCAGCCGGTTGAGGTGCCACAGCAGCTGCGCCGGGTCGGTGGTGGTGGTCACGGTGAGGCCGGCGAGCACGTGCCGCAGTTCGGCCATGACCGTGGCGGCGTGCATTCCGTGGCCGGCTACGTCGCCGATGCCGAGGACGACGCTGCCGTCTTCGGCGGAGGCCGCGTGGAACCAGTCGCCGCCGACCCGGCTGGCCTCCTCGGCGGGTAGGTAGCGGACGGCGACCCGCAGCCCGGGCAGGTCGAACGGCTCGGCGGGCACGGGCAGCACGATCTGGCGCAGCTGGGCGGCGAGTTCGTGTTCGGCGGCGAGGCTGTTCTGGTGTTGCTGCAACAACTGTTCCGCCTCGGCGAGCTGTGCCCGGGTGGTGTGCTGCATCGTGACGTCCTGCACGATGCCGTACACCTTCACCGGCCGGCCCTGCGCATCGCGGACCGCGTCGGCGATGGTGCGCACATGTTTGACCCGCCCGCCGACGCGGATGCGGACGGTGACATCGACGGTGTCGCCGCGGCCGAAGCCCTCCGCCGCCTGCCTGCGGATCGGCTCGTCCTCGGGCACGGTCAGGGCGTTCTGTTCCTCGCTGGACATCGGCCCCAGCGCCGCGTCACGCTCGTAGATGCGATACAGCTCGTCCGACCAGACGATCTGGCCGGTGACCAGATCGGCTTCGCCCCAGCCGAGCCGGCCCAGCCGTTCGGTCTGCGCGATCCGCTCGGTCTGCCGGGTCTGTTCGTCGTGGCGCACCCAGCGGCTGAGCACTCCCGGCCCCACCCGCGACACCCAGGCGGTCATCAACACGTCGGCGGGAGCCCGGGTATTCGCGCCCACATAGGGAAACGGGCCGACCTTACGCGCACGGCCGTCGGTCACCACGTCGCGCCAGGCCTGCCACACCGGTGTGTCCACCGTTGCCGGATACACCTGGGTGATGCGCCGGCCCACCGCCTGGGCCACGTCGCGGCCGGAGAAGTCGGCAGTCTGCTGACTCACCGCAACGATCACCCAGTCGGTGATCCCGGCGTTGTCACCGAGCACCGGTGACAACGCCATGTGGTTACCGGGCATCGCGTCGAGGATCTGCTGCACCAGCGGACCCCAGTCGCCGGCCGCCTGTGACGGCGGGTGCGCGGGAGGCCTGCGCCCCGCGGCCGGGCTCCGGCCCCGCGGGCGTAACGCCGTGTCCACCTCGGCGTCCAGGGGCCGGGTCCCGGATCCCGGCCGGCTTTGCAGGGCCGTCAGGATGTCACCGGCCACCGCAGCCGCCGGGCGGCCCTGCTGTGCCGCCCGGTCCAGCAGATACGTGTGGGCCTCGTCGACTCGGCACCCGACCCGCCCGGCCAGTAGCCCCGCCGCCCGATGCACCTGCGCCTCGGGATCCAGCCGGGCCCGCGCCACCGTCTCGTCCAACGCGGCCAGCCGCTGCCGGTACTCGTGATGCTGTTCCACGCTCATCGCGCCTCCCGCCCCGATCCGCATTCGCCCCGGCTCACCCGCTGATGGCGACGTTGCTCACCGCCTTGCACAGCCGCGGCCACCATCGCCATCGGCCAGGCCGAACATCTCCACGAGGCCGGCGATCTCGAATTGGCCGTACACATTGGCGTTGGGACGCTCCACCCGGAACACCGCACCGCAGTCCGTCGCGACGCGCAAGGCAGCGACCAGAGCTCCGAGACCGGATGAATCCAGGAAGCTGACCTCGGCCACGTCCACCCGGACCAGCGTCGGCCGGCCCTGCAGCACCGCCTCCCGGATCGCTTGCGTGATCGGTCCCGAGTTCACGAAATCGATGTCACCATTGAGCGCCAGGCAGAGCGTGCCTCGATCGACACTGACCGACAGCGGCCCCATAGCCGCCACCTCCTCACGACAGACACGCGCCACCAGTTGCGAACCGGCACTCCCACGGGTCTACCGGACACCGCCCGTCCGGCATATGGCCCGACCGGTGCGGATGTCCCACGTTCACCCGCACGGTGCGCGGCCATCGACCGCCGCCACGCGGTTCATGCGCTGTGAGTGATGTCAGACGCCCGGTCCGCTGCTTACGGTGCGGATGCCGGCCCCAGCAGCAGGAAGTCCACGGAGTCAGGCATCGGCACGGGGCAGCGCGTCCCGGTCACGGAGGAAGTGCCTCAATGATGACGAAGGTCGAGCACCTGAGCACAGCTGACCGCCGGGCACGGGGCAAGGACGCCGCACGGCGTACGCCTGCCTCGTCCCACGCCGGATGGCGGCCCGCAGCGGGTCGCCCGGACCCGGTCGCTCTGTTCGAGGACCAGAACGTCACGCGGGAGCCGGACCTCGTACCCGTTCGGCACGGCCGGATGATGGCGTCACCGTTCACCTTCTACCGGGGCGCCGCCAAGATCATGGCAGCCGATCTGAACGGCACGCCGACGGCCGGCCTGCATGCACAACTGTGCGGCGACGCCCACCTGTCCAACTTCGGAGCGTTCGCCTCGCCGGAGCGTCAGCTCGTGTTCGACCTCACCGACTTCGACGAGACACTTCCCGGCCCCTTCGAGTACGACGTGAAACGGATGGCGGCGAGCTTCATGGTCGCCGCCCGCAACAACGGTTTCGCCAAGTCGGATGCCCGGGCCGTGACCACCGCGTCGGTGCGGGCCTACCGCGACGCGATGGCCGAGTTCGCGCAGATGCGCACGCTGGACATCTGGTACGCCCACCTCGCCGAGGACGACATCCTGGCGGCCATGCGGACGCAGACGAACGGCAAGAGAGCGGCGAAGGACCTCGAACGTACGAGGACCAGCCTCGGCAAGGCCCGTAGGCGGGACAGCCTGCAGGCGCTGTCCAAGCTCGCCGAGCTGGTCGACGGCAGGTACCGCATCGTCAGCCAGCCCCCGATCGTGACACCGCTGCGCGACCTGGAAGCCACCTACAAGATGGAGCCGGCGGAGGTGGACAATGCGGTGCACGAGCAGTTCCGCGCCTACCGGGGGACCTTGCAGTACGACCGGCGGCACCTGTTGGAGCGTTTCGAGTACGTCGACGTCGCTCGCAAGGTCGTCGGCGTCGGCAGCGTCGGCACCCGCGCGTGGATCATTCTGCTGCAGGGCCGCGACGACCAGGACCCGCTGTTCCTGCAGATCAAGGAGGCCACCGCCTCGGTGCTGGAGGATCACCTGCCGAAGAGCCGCTTCAAGGAGCCCGGGGAACGCGTCGTCCAGGGACAGCGGATGATGCAGGCGGCCAGCGACATCTTCCTGGGCTGGACCAGAGGAGTGGACACCTCACGCCATTTCTACTGGCGGCAACTGCGCGACATGAAGGGCTCGGCGCTCGTCGAGAGCATGTCACCCTCGATCCTCGGCTTCTATGCCAGGACCTGCGGGTGGACGCTGGCCCGCGCGCACGCCCGATCCGGTGACCCGATCGCCATCAGCGAGTGCCTCGGCGAGTCCGACGCTTTCGACAAGGCGATCGCCGACTTCTCGAAGCGATACGCCGACCAGAACGAACGTGACTACCAAGAGTTCCTGACCGCGATCAAGTCCGGCAGGATCCCCGCGCTCCAGGGCGTCTGACCTTCGATGCACCAGCGGAACCACGGCCCCCGGCGGATGCCGGGGGCCGCTGCCGGCAGTGGGTCAGTTGTTACCGGCGGAGTTGCACTTGACGGACTGGTCGATGCAGTTGCGTACCCGGGCGGCCTGTGCGGCGGGCTGCCAGGCGTTCATGAAGTCACCGTGCATCGACGACGCCATCCCGGAGGCCAGCGCGAACCCGGCGGCGGTGCCGTGGACCGGATAGTCGATGACGAACGACAGCGACGGGATCGTCACCGGGAACCTGCCGCTGGCGCAGGTGCCGTCCGGGCCGGTCGGGCCGACGTGGTCCTTGTGGTTGGGGCTGTCCAGGTGCACGCCGTCCCAGCAGTCCGGGAAGACGAGCTGGTAGGTCAGGTTCGCGGTCGGTGCGCAGATCGGCCAGTTCCCGTCGGCGCTGCGGCCGATCTGGCCGCCCGGCCCGGCGCACCAGAACTGGTTGCCGCTGCTGGGCACCTGCAGCTTCGCGTCACCGGCGATCATCCGGAAGCCCGGCGGGAACGGCTGGGTCCGGCTGGGGTCCCTCAGCCGCGAGCCGTAGTAGACGGTGACCCCGGCGGGGTCGATCACCGTTCCGTTCTGCAGCAGCGAGGGGATCCAGTACGCGGAGAGGTCCTCGGCCGGGGTGCAGGTCGTCGCGGAGTGCCCGAGCAGGGACTGGTTGGTCGAGTTCGCGTTGGTGCTGGTGTTGCCGAGGAAGGTGTGCGCGTGCGAGGCGCCGGCCATTCCGGGGAAGACGATCGGGTCGTCGTTGAGGTGATGGCTGACCGTGCAGCCGGCGTTGAACTCCGGCACCCGCACCACGTCGCCGGTGATCGGCCGCGGCGTGAGCGCGAAGAAAGCGGCAGTGTCGGCGGCCTGCTGCGCCGGGTCCACCGTGGGCCATCCGGGACCGGACGTCCCGGTGGGGGCCGGGCTGGAGGGCGTCGTGCCGCCGGCCGCGGCGACCGAGAACCAGTTGAGGTTGACGAAGTTGTCCGCCTGCGCGCTGCTCATGGTGAGGAACACCGTCTGCGCGCCGGTCGGGTGCGTGGTCGCCACCGCGGACGTGGTGACCCAGGTCTGCCAGCCACCGGTCCGGGTCACCGGGATGCTGGCCAGCACGGTGCCGGTCGCCGACCCGGTACGGATCTGGATGCTGCCGGTGGCGCCGCTGTCGGAGGCCAGGCGCGCGCCGAAGGTGATCGCCCCGGCCGGGCCGAGGTCCACGTTGTCGTACTTGAGCCAGTCGCCGTTGGCCAGGTAGGCGACGTTCTGCCCGCCACCGGTGTCGGCGGTCGGCTCGGTCTGCGCTCCCGACTGCGCGGCGTACGACTCGGCCTGGACGGCCACCGGGGTGGCGGCCGACGCGGAGGTGCCGGCGATGCCGACGGCCACGAGGGCGCCGGTCAGCGTCGCACCGAGAACGGCGCGACGCATTCCGCGGCCGCGGCGGTGGGGCGACGGCCCTGGCTCGTCGAGGGAGTCGGGCTGCGTCCGGGGGGTCTTGGTGGCTCTGCCTCGGAAGACGGGGGAATCCATGAAGCTGCTCCTTGGTGAAGGGGGATGTGTCGGAGCCGTTACCGCGTTGGGTGTGAAAGCGCTCTCACGGTCGTCACTGTGAACGCCGTGTTAATGACTGTCAATGGCCCCGAACGCCCCGCGAATCGCCTTCAAGATCCGTTACGACGTACGTCCATGCAGGTCAAGGTTGTGATCGGCTTTTCCGGCAGTCGCCCGTCGGGCAGCGCGGGCTCCTCGGTTCCGGAACCTCGAGCCTTGTTGGAGGGCCTCATCGACGCAGCAGCACGCCGCGAACCGGCGACCCGCCGACAGCTGTCGGCAGGACCCGTCCGGCCGAGATGACACCATGATCGGCGTGACCGCTGACGAACACGCCGCACGCGCCGCCGAACTCGCCGCCGAAGCCGAACGCCTCTACCAGATCTGCCTGGTCGACTACCAGACCAACATCAACGAGGACGACCACTCCGACGAGCCGTACGTGCCCGGTGCCGACCTCGCGATGCTCACCGCCACCACGCAACTCGCCCAGGTCCACGCCACTCTCGCCCTGCGCCGCCCATCGACCGCAGAGCAGCGCTGAGGTGCGGGCGCTGATCGTACGCGGCGGGTGGGAAGGTCATGAGCCCGTCGCCTGCACCGACCTGTTCATCGAGTTCCTCGCCGGCCAGGGCTTCACGGTCGATGTCGCCGACACCCTCGAGGTCTACACCGACCGGCGCCGGCTGGCCAGCGCCGAGCTGATCGTGCAGTGCTGGACCCGGGGGCGGCTGACCGCCGAACAGGAGGACGGCCTGGTCGAGCGGGTGCGTTCGGGCGCCGGCTTCGCCGGCTGGCACGGCGGGATCATCGCTTTCGGGTACGAAAATGCCCGCTACCAGCACATGGTCGGCGGACGTTTCGTGTTCCATCCGGACGGCTTCCTCGACTACGCCGTGGACGTCGTCGGCGACCACCCGATCATCGCCGGGGTGCCGCGGTACGAGGTGCACACCGAGCAGTACTACTGTCACGTCGATCCGACCCTGGACGTGCACGCGACCTGCACGTTCGCCGACTCCGGCGCGGTCATGCCGGTGGTCTGGACCCGCGAGCACGGCGCCGGCCGGGTGTTCGTCTCCACCCTCGGTCACAGCCCCACCGACCTCCTGGTCCCGCACACCCGGACGATCACCGGACGCGGCCTGCTGTGGGCGGCGGGAATGCTGTCCCCGGACCTCCCGTCCAGGACCGGTTCCCCGGACTGATGCCGGTCGCAGTCGAGGAGCCGATCACGTCGGGCCGCCACACCCGATGGTCGTAGGTGTCGCTGGAGACGGCGACCTGCATCGCCCGGAAAGTGGTGACGTTGAAGTAGACCGTGCCGATCGACTGGCTGATCGCGGCCCACCGGGCCGCACGCCGCCCGCCCGCCTTGACCTGCAGCACGCCGCCGGCGGTGAAGAGCACCGACCCGGCGAAGAAGGTGGCGGCGCCGGCGGTGGGACCGACCAGGTCGGCGTAGGCCGGGACGGGGCCGATCAGGAAGCAGATCGACCCCAGCGCGAAGCACCACGCCATGGCCACGTCAGTGGTGGAACCCGGAGGTGGTGGCGGTGCCCTGCGGCTTCTCCAGCCGCTGCACGTGGCGGCGCAGGTCCTCGACGAGCATGTCGGCCAGGTCGTGGGTGAAGCCGCGCCGGATCACGACCCGCAGCACGGCGAGGACGTCTCCCGTCCTCGGGTCCCCGCCATCGGAGCCGCCGGAAGGGTCAGGCCACCTCCTCCCCCGCGGATGACCGGCGGAACCCGCATGGGAAGCAGCGCCGGGCAAGCGTTCACCGGCCGCCGCGAAACTGGTTTGCCCCGCTGATATCCGCGTGGCACAGTCCGCTGCCGCCGGCATTCCCGAAAGGGGCGGCCGGCCATTGTTCCGAAACCACTACCGACAGGGCATGACACCGCAGATGAGCATTTCCACCATGGACCGCGAGCATGCCGAGCAGTGCCGCCGCACACTCGCCGGGGAGCAGGCCGCCAGTCTCGCCGCGACCGGTGATTGGGCCCACGTCGACAAGGACCAGGTTCACCGCGATTGGCACGAGTTGTACGGCGAGCTCGCGGCTGCCATCACCGCCGGCGCCCAGCCGGATGACGAAGCGATCCAGGAACTGGTCGGCAGGCACTACGCCATTGCCGGCCGGTTCTACGTCCCTTCCCGGGACGCCTATCTCGGCATGGCGCTCCTTTACGCCGAGGACGACGCCATGCGGAACTGGCACAACTCCTACCATCCGGAAATGGTGGAATTCCTCGGCACGGCGATGCTCCGGTACGCCGGGACGCGTCTCTGACGCTGCCGCCGCCCTGGTGGTGGTACCGCGGTACCACCGCCGTCGGGCAAGTGCCGCCCGTGGTACCACGACGCCGCAGTGATCTCTCCCTAGCGTGGATCTCACCAGGTCAGCACGGAAATGAGACTCCATGATAGAAGTTCGCGACGTCACCAAGCGGTACGCCGACAAGACGGCCGTCGACCGGCTCAGCTTCGTCGCCAGGCCGGGCGAGGTCACCGGATTCCTCGGCCCGAACGGCGCCGGCAAGTCCACCACGATGCGGATGATCGTCGGCCTGGACCGCCCGACCTCCGGGTCGGTGCTGGTCAACGGGCGCCGCTACGCCGAGCACGCCGCCCCGTTGCACGAGATCGGGGTGCTGCTGGAGGCCAAGGCGGTGCACCCCGGCCGGTCCGCGGTCAGTCACCTGCTGGGTCTGGCCCGTACGCACGGTATCCCCCGCCGCCGCGTCGACGAGGTGATCGAGCTGGCCGGGCTGACCAAGGTCGCGGCCAAGCGGGTCGGCGGCTTCTCGCTGGGCATGGGCCAGCGGCTGGGCATCGCCGCGGCGCTGCTCGGCGACCCGGCCGTGGTGATGCTCGACGAGCCGGTCAACGGCCTCGACCCCGAAGGCGTGCTCTGGGTCCGCAATCTGCTCGCCGGGCTGGCCGCCGAGGGCCGTACGGTGATGCTCTCCTCGCACCTGATGAGCGAGACCGCGCTGATCGCCGACCACCTGGTGGTCGTCGGCCGGGGACGGCTGCTGGCCGACACCAGCGTCGCCGACCTGATCGCGCAGACGGCCGGCGGCGGGGTGAAGGTCGCCACCACCGAACCGGGCGCGCTGCGCCAGGCCCTGTCGCGGCCCGGCGTGACAGTCACCTCCACCACCCGGAGGAACTCCTGGTCAACGGGTTGTCCACCCGCGAGGTCGGGTTCCTGGCCGCGGAGTACCGTATTCCGCTCTACGAGCTCGGCCAGCACCAGGTCTCGCTGGAGGAAGCGTTCATGGACCTCACTCGTGACGCCGTCGAGTACACCGCGACCACCACCCTGCAGGGAGCCGCCCTGGTGGCGGGACTGGCCACGCGCACCCGGACGGCGTATCTGAGCGCTCTCGCCGATCGGGCCGCCTGGCTGGAGACCGAACGCGACCAGCGTGCCCGGCTGGCAGCGGCCGCCGAGCGGGCCCGCGTCGCCCGGGAGATGCACGACCTGGTCGGGCACCACGTCTCGATCATCATCGGGCTCGCCGACGGCGGCGCCACCCTGGCCGGCAACCGCGGCGAGACCACCGCCGAACCGCTGCGGCTGATCGCCGCCACCGGACGCCAGGCCCTGGACGACCTGCGCCGCGTCCTCGGCGTGCTGCGCGAGGAGACCGGCGATCCGCAGCTGAGCCCGCAGCCCGGCATCGCCGACCTGGAGAGACTCCTGCCCAGCCTGCGCGCGGCCGGGCTCTCGGTCAGCTACCGCACCACCGGGGAGCTGCACCGGCTCTGGCCGGGACTGCAACTGACGGTCTACCGGATCGTCCAGGAGTCCCTCACCAACACCCTCAAACACGCTGGCGCCGGTGCCGTCGCGACCGTCACCATCACCGCCGGCCAGGACGCCATCAGCGTACGGGTGACCGACAGCGGCCCGGCCGACGACACCGTCGCCCGCGGTCCCGCCGGCACCGGACACGGCATCGTCGGCATCCGCGAACGTGCCGGCCTCTACGGCGGCACCGTCACCGCCGGCCCGGACGGCCGGGGCGGCTGGACCATCGACGTCACCCTCGACGAGGAACCCGCATGATCACCGTCCTGATCGCCGACGACCAGCCGCTGCAGCGCCTCGGGTTCCGGATGCTGCTGGACGGCACCCCGGAGACCGAAGTGCTCGGCGAGGCCGAGAACGGCACCGAGGCAGTACGCCAGGCCGAACGCCTGCGACCGGACGTGGTGCTGATGGACGTGCGCATGCCCGGCATGGACGGCATCGAGGCCACCCGCCGCATCACCGCCGCCGGCGACCGTACCCGCGTCCTCATCCTCACCACCTTCGACCTCGACGAGTACGTCTACGCCGGGCTGCGCGCCGGCGCCTCCGGATTCCTGCTCAAGGACGCCCGTCCCGAGGAACTGATCCCCGGCATCCGGGCCGTCGCCACCGGTGACGCCGTGGTCGCGCCCCGGCTGACCCGCCGGCTCATGCACGCCTACACCGAACAGCCGGCCACCGCCGCCGGAGCTCCCGGACCGCGCGGCGACGATGCGCGACTGGCGGCGCTCAGCGAGCGGGAACGCGAAGTGCTCGTCGCCATCGGCCAGGGCCGCACCAACGCGGAGATCGCCGGCCAGTTCACCCTCACCGAGTCCACCGTGAAGAAACATGTCGGCCGGGTCCTTGCCAAGATCGGCGCCCGGGACCGGATCCAGGCGGTCATCGTCGCCTACGACACCGGTCTCGTCCATCCCGGCGGCGGGTGACGGCCCGTCAGCACCGGCCCGCTGCCGCGAATTCTGGGACGATTTCCGGACGCGTTGTAAAGCAGACCTTTTCCGGATCCGCGCCGGCACCTCGCCCTGACGCCGCATGACCGCCATTCGTCCAGCCTGCCGCGCTCGCGACGCATATCGGTGGATCGATGAGGCCGGAGTGACCCGCATCCACCATTCCGACGATAACTACCAGGTCGACCTGTGTTTTGTTGTCCACCGGCATATGCTTTGGCCCGTACACGGCTGCTGGCCGATGCCCCGGCGTGACCGGGTACAGCGTGCCGCGAAATCGCGTTGGCCGGTGTTCTCCGATTACTTTGCCGAAATTGTCGGGCATTAAGTGCCGGCTCGCATTCTTCGCCCTGCAGAAATCGATGACCATCGCGGCGGGTCCCTGATCATTTTCAGGTGATTCTTCGCGCGATGAAACGTGGGAGGTAGGTTCATGGGAAACAGGGGATCGCCGGCGGCGACTCCGGTGCTCGGGTCCAACGGCGACCGCACCGTTGTCGTCCTCGGCGCGGGCGTCGCCGGCCTGTCCGCCGCCTACGAGCTGCAACGGCTGGGCGTGCCGGTCGAGGTGCTGGAGGGCACCCGCCGGCTCGGTGGCCGGATCTACACCTTCCACTTCGGTGACTCCCCCGACGCGCCCTTCGCGGAGCTGGGCGCGATGCGCATCCCGGCCGGGCACAGCAACACCCTCCGATACATCGCCGAGCTGGGTCTCGCCGACGAGCTGCGCTCCTTCCACAGCCTGCTGGCCGACAAGAACGCGTTCCTGCGCACCGCCGAGACGTACGTCCGCATGCACGACGCCGCCCGCCAGCTGATCGGCGAGCTTCGCGAGGGGCTGTCGCACGACGGCTACCACCCGGAGACGCTGATGTTCGGCGCCTGGCTCACGCTCGTCGTGGACGCCATCGCGCCGCCGGGCCAGCGTCACGACCTGCGCCGGGACCTGCGCACCCGGCTGCTGGACCATGTGGAGCGCCTGAATCTGGCGCCGTTCGTGCGCGACAACGGCAGCGCCTTCGACCTGCACGGCGTGTTCGCCGCCCATCCGGCGCTGCGTGAGGCGTGTGGTGGCCCGCTGCGCGGTTTCCTGGACGACATCCTGCTGGAGACCAGCACCGAGCTGTTCCGGCTGCGCGGTGGCATGGATCAGCTGGTACGCCGTCTCGCGCGCCGCATCCAGAGCCCGATCCGCCGCCACCACGAGGTGATCGGACTGGAGAGCCGTCCCGACGAGGTCCTGGTCCACCTGCGCGTGGCAGGGCAGCACGTGGTGCGCCGATGCGCCCAGGTGCTGTGCACCCTGCCGTTCCCGGTGCTGCGCGGGATGCCGCTCGACGGCTTCGGCGACGACAAGCTCGACGTCATCCACCAGGTGCAGTACGTGCCCGCGACCAAGGTGGCGTTGCACTGCCGGGAGGCGTTCTGGCAGCGCGAGGGCATCAACGGCGGCGCGTCGTCGAGCGGCGGGCGGGTGCGGCAGACGTACTACCCGCCGATCGACGGCGACCCGGCGCACGGCGCGGTGCTGCTGGCCAGCTACAGCGTCGGCGAGGACGCCGAGTTGCTGGGCCGGATGTCGGCCGCGGCCCGGTACGCGGCGGTCCTGGCCGACCTCGCGCCGATGCACCCGCAGCTGCTGCGCCCCGGCATGGTGCTCAACGCCCGCAGCCTCGCCTGGGGCCAGCTGCCGTGGAGCGGCGGTGGCTGCTCGGTGCAGTGGGGGCTGGACCCGGCGGTGGCCGACGAGCAGCGCCGGCGCGCCCAGGAGCCGGAGGGCCGGATCTACTTCGCCGGCGAGCACTGCTCGTCCCGCCCGGCCTGGATCGACGGGGCGATCGAGTCGGCGTTCGACGCGGTGAGCCGGATGGTCATGCGCATGCCGGCCGGTCTGGCCGACCCCGAGCCGGATCCGGTCCACGCCGACGTCCCGGACGTGCTGCCGGTCTACGCGAAGGTGCCCGGATGAGCACCGTCCGGCACGCGGCCGCCGCCGAGCGGCGGACGGCCCGATGAGCGTCCTGGAACTGCCGCGGCTGCACTTCCGGGGCACGGCCCTCACCAAGCTGCCCACCGGCCCGCGCAGCGGACTGATCGACCTGGCCACCAACCGGGCGCTCGACGACGCGGGCCCGGTCCCGCCCGAGCGGCCGCCGGCAGAGCATCACGCCTGGCTGGAGCGCCGCGGCGCGACCGGCTACCAGTTCGGCGGCAGCGGTCACTTCTGGATCGACGCCGAGGTGGTCGCGGCCGAGACGCCGGAGCGCCCCGGCCGGGCGGATCCGGTGATCGGGCGGCGGGTCGACATGTGGGGCCACTACAACGAGTACCTGGCCACCACCGCGAACCGGGCCCGGGTCTTCGACCTGGACCCGACCTCGCGCTGGACCACCACGATCATGGTGGGGCAGTTCGGCCTCGGCCGCGGCGAGCGTTCCTACGAGGACGGCTACCTGCTCACGGGTGCGGTGTCCGGCTTCCAGCCGCCGCGCTGGCACCATTTCGACTACCTACGGGGGCTGGGCGGGCATCCGCTGGCTACCGAGTTGGCCCGCTCGACCGTGCACCAGTTCGTGGTGGCCGGCGACGAGGGGCTGCGCTGGCTGCCGGCCTCGCCGGAGTCCCCGTCGGTCGCCCGGCTGCGCGACGCCGCCCGGGACGGCCTGGTCGTGCAGTTCGCGCTCGCCACGATGGCCGAGCCGGTCGCGCCGGACGCCCCGAACAGCTGGGCGGTGTGGGGAACTGTCGCGCCGTGGCACCACGCCGAGATGCGCACCTGGCCGGCCGGGCGGCTGCTGACCCCGCGGGCCGCCGGGTGGGCCGTGCCGGCGAGACCGGCGGCGCCCGGGCCGGTGGGCGCGCCGGCGCCGCTGCACGAGCTCACGGTCGCGATCGAGCCGGATCACGTCACGCTCAACATGATCACCGCGGTGCCGGTGGCCGACGGCGTGCGGCTCGACCTCGGTGACCTGGAACTGCGGACGGCGCGCGGTGGCGAGGTGATCGCGCGGATACCCCGTACGTCGTACGCGAATCCGGGCTTCGATCTGCGCAGCGGCATCGTGACCGTGCCGAACCTGCGGCCGGACGCCCCCGCCGGTGACGCGTTGTGCCTGGTGGACACGGCCGGGCGGACGCTGGTCGCCGAGGAGACGGTGATCGTGCAGAGCGACGACGCCTGCCTGTTCGTCGACCATCCCGACCGGCGGCGCGGCGACGACCACGCGGTGACCGTCGCGATCCGGTCCTACGTCCGCGGGTGTCCGGCGCCGGTCGACGGCATCCGCGTGCGGCAGGTGCTCAATCCGCGCTCGCGCCCGCTGGATCCGGCCGCGCAGCGTGGCGAGACCGACCTCGTGCAGGTGCGTGCCGGCGGCGAGTTCATCGCCGGGTGCGAGGTGAGCACCGACGAGCGGGGCGAGGCCCGGCTGACCGTCCGGGGTGCGCACGCCGGGGCCGGGCATCTGGAGCTGGAAGCGGCCGGGAGCGGACCGGGCTACCTGGACGTCCGGGTGCTGCCCGACGACTGGCACCTGGCCGGCGTCCCGGACCAGGACGTCACGTTCGACCTGTTGTACCGCGAGGTGTTCGCCGACTACGAGTTCCTCTACTCGTTCATGAGCGCCGAGGTGTTCAGCCTGGCCGACCGCTGCAAGGTGGCCACCTACGCCCGCCTGCTCTGGCAGATGTCCGACCCGGACAACCGCTCGCGCACCTGGTCGATGCCGCCGACCCGGGACATGTCCGCGGCCAAGGCGGGCCTGCTGCTGACGTATCTGCGCAACGAGCAGTCCGCCATGCCGGTCCCGCGGCCGGTCAGCGGCGGGCAGGCCGCGACCGGGTTGCCGATCACCACGCGCGGGCAGCTGCTCACCGCGCTGCGCCAGGCGGTGACCCTGGAACTGGCGGTCATGCTGCAATACCTGTACGCGGCCTACTCTGTGCCCACCCACGCCGCGGCCGGCGAGTTCGTCCGCCGCGGGCTGTGGACGCCGGAGCAGGCGCGGCTGGCCTGCGGCGACGGCGGCCACACCCGGGACGGCGGGATACGCGGCAGGCTGATCGAGGTCGCCCGCGAGGAGATGATCCACTTCCTGGCGATCAACAACATCATCATGGCGATGGGTGAGGGCTTCCACGTCCCGTCGTTCTCGTTCGGCACGCTGAACGACACCCTGCCGGTCGCGCTGGACTTCGCGCTGGAGCCCCTGGCCCTCGGCAGCGTCCAGCGGTTCATCGCGATCGAGCGCCCCGGCGGCGCGGTCTCGCCGCTGACCGGAACGCCCGACGTGCGGCCCGGCCGTGGCCAGCATCGATACCACACTATTCCGGAGCTCTACGACGACATCCGGGAGGGGCTGCACCGCGTGCCCGACCTGTTCCTGATCCGGCGTGGCCGGGGCGGCGGCGAGCACCACCTGTTCCTGCGCGAGTCGATCAACGCGGTGCACCCCGATTACCAGCTCCACGTCGACGACCTGGCCGGCGCCCTGTTCGCCATCGACGTGGTGACCGAGCAGGGCGAGGGCGGCCGGATCACCGCGGACACCGACGGCTCGCACTACGAGATCTTCCTCGGCCTGGCCGACCTGCTGCTCAGCGACCGCGTCCCGGGGCGGGAGCTGTGGTGCCCCGCGTATCCGCTGGCCCGCAACCCGACGCTGTTCCCCGGCAACCTGAACACCGAGCCGGTCACCGAGCCGGAGTCGATCGCCGTGCTGGAGCTCTTCAACCGCTCCTACTTCATGATGATGCAGCTGATGGTGCAGCACTTCGCCCAGGACCCGGACACCAGCCTGCGCCGCTCCCGGCTGATGAACGCGGCCATCGACGTGATGACCGGCATGATGAGCCCGCTCGCCGAGGTGCTGGTCACCATGCCGGCCGGGCGGCCCGGCACCAGCGCCGGCCCGTCCTTCGAGCTGGAGACCGAACCGCGGTTCGTCCCGCGGCCGGATGTCGCCCGGCGCTCGATCGCGCTGCGGTTCGAGCACCTCGCCGCGGGCTCCGGCAAGGTCGCCGCCGCACCCGCGCGGGTCACCGAGATGTTCGCGCACTACGCCGCGTACTTCGGGCGGGACCGGCCATGACGATCACCGTCGCTGACCCGTACCCCGATTACCGGCGGCTCCGCGAGGCCGCACCCGTGCGACAGGCCGGCGACACCTGGTGGGCCTACGGCTGGGACGAGGTGAACGCGGTCCTGACCGACCGGCGCTTCGGCCGGTGCCCGCCCGGCGGCGGCTCGGCCGTCCCGATCCCGCCGCAGTACGCGACGCTGCACCACGTCGTCGCTAACTGGCTGGTCTTCCTGGACCCGCCCGAGCACACCGCGGCACGCTCGCGGGTGGCCGGCCTGTTCACCCCGGCACGGGTCGCCGCCCTGCGCCCGCGGATCGAGGAGCTGGTCGACGAGCTGCTCGCCGGCCTGGCCGACCGGCCCGTCGCCGACCTGGTCGCGGACTTCGCGGCGCCGCTGCCGATCCGGGTGATCGCCGACGTGCTGGAGGTGCCGGCCGGCGAGCACCGATGGCTGCGCGAGCGCGCTGTCGCCCTGCAGCAGGCGAACAGCTCACATCACGGCGACGGGTACCCCGCGGCGGAGCGGGCCGCCCGGGAGCTGTCGGCGTTCTTCGCGATCGAGGCCGGCCACCTCGACGTGCCGACGGCCGTCCACCTGCTCACCGCCGGGCACGAGACCACCACCAACCTGATCGCCAAGTCGGTCCTCGCGTTGCAGCGCCACCCGGAGGTCCGGGCCGAGCTGAGCGCCGAGCCGCGGCTCATGCCCCAGGCCGTCGAGGAGCTGGTCCGGTACGACGGCCCGGTCCAGCTGGTCCGCCGGCGCGCCCAGCAGGACGTGCGGATCGGTGGCCGGCACGTCGCGGCCGGCAGCGGGGTGGTTCTCGTGCTGGGCTCGGCCGATCGCGACCCGGCCCGCTTCACCGACCCGGACCGGCTCGACATCCACCGCACCCCGCTGCGGCACGCCGGGTTCGGGCTGGGCGCCCACTACTGCCTCGGCGCCCAGCTCGCCCGTCTGGAGGCGGAGATCGCGCTGACCGCCCTGCTGCGGCGGCTGCCGCGGCTGCGCCTGGCCGAGGACCCCGTGCCGTACGCCGAGGATCTGGTCTTCCACGGTCCTTCCCGGCTGCTCGTCCACCCTTCCCGAAGCACACGGAGATGACACGATGACGACTCGACAGCTCGCTCCCGAGCACGACACGACCCTGACCCTGCTGCGGATGGCCGAGGGGCTCGGCGCGGCACGCCTGCTGCAACTCGCCGTCGAATTCGAACTGGCGGACCGGCTGGCCGACGGACCACGCACCGCCGACGACCTCGCCCAGGCGACCGGAGCCCACGCGCAGGGGCTGCACCGCCTGTTACGCGCGCTGGCAGGCGTCGGCGTCTGCACCGAGCCGGCGCCCGGCTCGTTCGCGCTGACCGAGATGGGACGGCGGCTCAGCGCCGACCATCCACAATCGCTGCACTGGTGGGTCCGTTTCCAGACCATGCTCAATCCGGTGTACGACGGAGCCGGGCGCAGCCTGCGCGGGCCGGACCCGGCGTTCTCCGCGGTCTACGGCGAACCGATCTTCGAACACCTCGCCAGCAACCCGGAGCACGGCGAGATCTTCCATGCCGCGATGGCCGAGCACAGCCGAGTGATGGGCACCGCCCTGGCGGCCGGCTACGACTTCGGCGGCATCGGGCGGATCGTGGACGTCGGCGGTGGCGACGGCAGCCTGCTGACCGTGCTCCTGCAGCGCTATCCGGAGGCCCGGGGCGTGGTCTTCGACCTGCCGGAGGTGGCCGGCGTGGCGCGCGAGCGGATCGAGGCGGCCGGGCTGGCCGACCGGTGCGCCGTCGTCGGCGGTGACTTCCTCAGCGAGGTTCCCGCCGGTGGTGACCTCTACGTGCTCAAGGGCGTGCTGCACAACTGGCCCGACGCGGACGCGCTCACCCTGCTGCGCAACTGCCGGGCCGCGATGGGGCCGGAGAGCCGCCTGCTGCTGATCGAAGCCGTGGTGCCGCCCGGCGACGACTTCCACCCGAGCAAGGTCCTCGACGTCGCCATGATGATCGTCTACGGCGGCCGCGAGCGCACCCTCGCCGAGCACAAGGAGCTGCTCGCCCAGGCCGGTCTGCGGTACGGCGGCACTGTGGAGGCGACCGCGCCGCTCAGCGTCATCGAGGCGTATCCGGCCGCGGTGGAGGGCTGAGCGATGCGTACGGACCTGGAGGTGCTCGTCGTCGGGGCCGGCCCGATCGGACTCACCACGGCGATCGCGCTGCGCCGGCTCGGGATGCGGGTACGCGTCGTCGACCGCGCCCCCGGCACGAACCGCGAGCCACGAGCCGACGTGATCTTCCCGCGCGCCGGCGAGGCCCTGGGCGCGCTCGGTGTCGGAGAGACGATCCGGCAGCACGCGTACGAGATGGAGAGCAGCACGATCTACTCGTCCGGCCGCCGCCTCGGCACGTTCACCACCGGCCGCCTGAGCAGCGACTACCCGTGTGCCATGACGATCGAGCAGCACCACATCGAACGGCTGCTCACCGAGGAGCTGGCCGGTCTCGGCGTGACCGTCGACTGGCGCACCAGGGTGATCGATCTCGAGCAGGACGAGCATCGCGTAGGGGTCACCGTGCAACGCCAGGGGGAGCCGCCGGAGCGGGTCGAGGCGGCCTGGGCGGTCGGCTGCGACGGCATCCGCAGCACGGTCCGCCGGCTGCTCGGCGTCGGCTTCCCGGGCGCCGAGCGGCGCAACATGCAGGTGGTCCAGGGCAACGTGATCCCGTCGTGGTCCCTGACCGACAAGCCCGGCAACGGCTACTTCTTCCTGGCGCCGTACCGCTCGGTGATCGCCTTCCCGACCCCCGGCTGCGGCTATCGGATCTTCTGTGTCCGCGACGACTCCCAGCCGCCGGAGACGCACCCGCCGACCCTGCCGGAGCTGCGCGACCTGGTCGCCGGCGCCGCCGGGATCCCGGATCTGGACATGGTGCTGACCGAGCCGGTGTGGCTGTCCCGCGCCCGGTTCGCCGACCGCATCGCCGACCGGCTGCGGTCCGGCCGGGTGCTGCTGGCCGGCGACGCCGCGCACACCTGGGCGCCGCTCGGCGGTCACGGCATGAACGTCGGGATGCTCGGCGCCTACAACCTCTGCTGGAAACTCGCGGCCGTCCATCGGGGCCAGGCCGCGGACGACATCCTCGACTCGTACGACGTGGAGCAGCGCACGCTGGCCGCCGGCGTCATCCGCGACATGCGCACCAGTCCCATGGAGATGATGCTGCCGCCGATCGCCCACCGGCTGCGCGGCCTGCTGCTGCGGGCCACCCTGGCGTCGTCGGCGATGCAGCGCCGCGTCGAGTGGATGATGAGCGACTTCGGCCGCCACCACCGCCGCAGCCCGCTCTCCGCGGAGCCCGGCTTCCGCCGGGGCCTGCCCGGCGGGATCCGTGCCGGTGACCGCCTGCCCGCGGTCCAGGTCATCTCCTCCGGCCGCCCGGTGCGATCGCACAGCCTGCTCGGTTACGACCGCTGGACACTGCTGCACCACGTCCGCTACGCCGGCACCGAGCAGGCGAACGCCCTGCGCCTGGCGTTGGCGGCGTGCCCGGCGCCGGTCTGCTTCGCCCCGATCGCCGCCGCCGGGCGGGAGGCGGCCCGGGCGCTCGGCGATCCGGCACACCTTCTGCTGGTACGGCCGGACGGTCACGTCGGCCTGATCTGCCCGGTGGATCGCCCTGACCTGGTCCGCGACTACGCCCGCCGGCACCTCTCCGGGACGGCCGCCGTCCGGCCGGTCGCGGAGGTGGCCGGCGGGGTCTCCTGAGGCCCGCACCTCGCGAGGGCGAGCGCCCGGCTCTCCCTGGCCGCGACCGCCGAGAAAATCTGGGTTGTACGGACTAGACATTCTCTCCGGCATCGGGTACG
>NZ_BOMH01000044.1 GCF_016862095.1 Actinoplanes cyaneus | reverse complement strand
TGGCACTGACGGTCGGAAAGCCACCCGGAAACAACCCTGAACACCAGCCGCGCCCAGCCAGCTGGCACTGACGGTCGGAAAGCCGCCCGGAAACAACCCTGACCACCAGCCGCGCGTGGGCTTCCTCCGTCCAGCGCCCCGCCCGAACGATCGGCTCGACAGACGGCCCGCGAGGACACCAGATCAACAATCTTGCGGCAAGCAGGCCCCACCCCAACCGGGGGCAGGCCGCCCACCAACCATTGTCCCCGCGAAGACCAGGGACGGGCCGGAGCCCTGTGGACAACCGCGCACTGTGGAGAACGACTACGCGGCGAAGGTCTGTGGTAGGACCCCGGCATCCCACAGGTGGTCCAGGTGGGCAAGAAACCCGTTCAGGCTGCGCTCGAGCTCGCGGCGTTCCTCGGCAGGCAGCGCCGCCAGTGGGTCGGAGAGAACCAAACCTTCAGGATGCTTGGCCCGTGTCCCGACGAACTTGCCGCACCCGCTGCACCAGACGTAGCTGACCAGGGTGGGGCGGCGCGCGTTCGCCGGGCTGGTGAAGTAGGCCCGCAGACTCCGCTCGCCGCACCCGGGGCAGTGCCGCTCGCCCGGGGACAGGAAGAAGCTCTCGCCCTGGGTCAGCGCCGCGACCTCGTCCCCGCTGAAGCTGTTCCAGGCGGTCATGCAGAGGCGTCCAGCGCCTGTGTCACGTCCGCGACCAGGTCGTCGGTGTCCTCGATGCCGCAGGAGAACCGCACGAATCCGGGTGCCGTGTCGTCCCCGAACTGCGCGCGCCGGTCGGCTGTCGTGTGCACCCCGCCGAACGAGGTGGCGGCGAACACCAGTTTCGCCGCTTCCAGGAATCGGGCGACCCGGTCGGCGCTGCCCAGGTCGAACGAGACGATCCCGGGGATGCGGCGCATCTGCTTACTGGCGATCGCGTACGAGGGATCGGTCTTGAGCCCCGGCCACCGCACCCCGGTCACGTCGGGGCGCCCGGCCAGCAGTTCGGCGACGGCGGCGGCGTTCTGGCTCTGCCGGGCGAGTCGCAGGTCCATGGTCGCGATCGAGCGGTGTGCGAGCCAGCAGTCGAACGCGCCGGGCACCCCGCCGGTCAGTTTCCGCCAGGTCTCGACCTTTTCCAGCAGCGCGGGGTCGCGGGCCGCGACGTATCCCAGGAGCAGGTCGGAGTGGCCGGTCAGCGCCTTGGTGCCGGACGCGACGACCAGGTCGGCCCCGAGGGCGAGCGGGTTCTGCCCGAGCGGCGTGGCGGCGGTGTTGTCGACGGCCAGCAGCGCTCCGGCGGCGTGTGCGGCCTCGGCCAGGGCGGCGATGTCGGCGACGTCCAGGCCGGGGTTGGCCGGGGTCTCCAGCAGCACCAGGCGCAGTCCGGTGAGGTCCGGGTACGGCCCGGCGGTCGGCATCAGCACGCCGGCCACGCCCAGGTCGGCGAGGGCGCCGCGCGCGAACGCCCGTACCGGGAAGTAGCCGTCGCCGGGGAGTGCGACCGTGTCGCCGGTTTTGACCAGGGACAGCAGCATGGCTGTGATGGCTGCCTGGCCGCTGGCGAAGGCGAGCGCGGAGCCGCCTTCCAGTTCGCCGATGGCGGCTTCGAGGGCTTCGCGGGTGGGCTGCTCGGTGCGGGCGTAACCGTGGTCGCCGGGCCCGGTCACCGGGTCCAGGTGGTACGGCGCGGCGAACACCGGGCCGGGCAGGAACGGCTGTCCCACCTGCGGTTCCGGGAGGCCGGCGTGAACGGATCGGGTGCCGTCGGCGTACGTCATGATTCGGGTTTCATCTCTCGGGTCATCAGCAGTTTCACGGCCACGCGCGGGTCGGCGCCCTCGTGGCACACCTTCTCGACCTGTTCGACGATCGGCATCTCGACGGCGTGCGCGCGGGCCAGGTCGCGGATGGACAGGCAGCTCTTCACGCCCTCGGCGGTCTGCCGGGTGGCGGTCTGCGCCTGTTCCAGGCTCTCGCCGCGGCCGAGGTGCTCGCCGAAGGTCCGGTTCCGTGACAGCCGGGACGAGCAGGACGCGACCAGGTCGCCGAGCCCGGCGAGACCGGCGAAGGTGAGCGGGTCGGCGCCGAGTGCCACACCGAGGCGGGACGTCTCGGCCAGGCCGCGGGTGATCAGCGACGCCTTGGTGTTGTCGCCGAGGCCGATCGCCGACGCCATGCCGTAGGCCAGGGCGATCACGTTCTTGACCGCGCCGCCCAGCTCGCAGCCGAGCACGTCGTCGCTGGTGTAGGGCCGGAAGTACGGCGTGGCCAGCGCGTGCTGGACCTGGCGGGCGCGGTCCTCGTCGGTGCAGGCGACAACGGTCGCGGTGGGCTGCTCGGCGGCGATCTCGGGGGCGAGGTTCGGGCCGGACACGACCACGACCCGCTCCGGCGCGACACCGGCGGTCTCCACGATCACCTCGCTCATCCGCTTCAGCGTGCCGAGCTCGATGCCTTTCATCAGCGAGGCGACGGTCGCGTCCGCCGGGAAGAAGCCGGCCCAGTCGGCCAGGTTGCCGCGCAGCGTCTGGGAGGGGACCGCGATCGCGATCAGCTCGGCGCCGTCGACGGCCTCGGCCAGGTCGGTCGTCGCGGTGATCCGTTTCGACAGGCGGATGCCGGGCAGCGAGCCCTCGTTGCCGTGCCGGTCGCGAATCTCGGCGGCGACCGTCTCGCGGCGCGCCCACATGGTCACCTCCGAGCCGGCGTCGCCGAGCACTTTGGCGAACGCCGTGCCCCAGGCTCCCGATCCGATGACGGCGGCCTTCATGACGCGTCCTCCGAGTTCGTGACCCGGCGCGCGGGCCGTACGTAGAGCGCCGGCGGCTCGCCGTCGCGGATCGTGCCGAGCAGGTCGCGGATGCCGAGCATGATCTTCTCGGTCATCTCCTCCAGCACCGGGCGGGACGGTTCGAGGCCGGCCCAGCGGCTGAGGTCGATCGGGTCGCCGGTGGTGACCGTCACGTGTGCCCGGGTCAACTTCAGCTTGTTGGTACGCGGGTCGAAGACCTGCTGGGCGCCCCAGTTCGCGATCGGCACCACCGGGGCGCCGGTCAGCAGGGCGAGCCGGGCCGCGCCGGTCTTGCCGCGCATCGGCCACAGGTCGGGCTCGCGGGTGGTGGTGCCTTCGGGGTAGATCACCACGGCGCCGCCCTCGGCGAGCGCGGCGACGAGCGCCTCCAACGACTTCACCGCCTCCACACTGCCGCGTTCGACCGGGACCTGGAAGGTCTTGACCAGTAACGACCCGACGATCGGCACCCGCCACAGGCTGGCTTTGCCGAGGAAGCGGGGCCAGCGGCCGGACTTGTAGACGTAGTGCGCCACGACCAGCGGGTCGAAGTGCGACACGTGGTTCGGGACGAGGATCACCCCACTGGAGCGCGGAAGCTTCTCCCGGTGGAGCCAGGTCCGTTTCGTCCAGACGGTCATGGTGGGAACCACCAGCATCACCGCGAAGCGCTGCCAGAATGTGAGCCCGCGCTGAGCCACGGCATCCCCCGTCCCTCGCCGTCGGCGACCACGTCGCCCTTCACCTGCGACGAAATCATGCCCCTTCCCAGCCCGGCGTACCAGGCAGGGGTATTGCCGGTTAACTCGTGCAAACTTGCGGGGTGGCAGGACGGAAGTGGATGACGGTGATCCCGGTCAAGGAGCTGAGCGCGGCGAAGAGCCGCCTGCGGGGCGCTGTGCCCGGGCAGCGACACCCGGAGCTGGTGCTCGCGATGGTGCGCGACACGGCCACGGCTGTGTTGAGCGCCACCACCGTCGCCGAGTTGATCGTCGTCACCGACGACCCTGTGGTGGCCGAGGCGGTGCGGGAGGTCGGTGCGAAGGTCGCCCCGGATCCCGGCGCCGGGCTGAACGCCGCCCTGCGGTTCGGCGCGGACGAGGTCGCCGGCCTGTCCACGCATCGCGCGGTCCTGACCGGTGACCTGCCGGCGCTGCGGCCGGCTGATCTGGACGCTGCGCTGCGCGCGGCGACCGGGCGCGCCTTCGTGCCGGACGCGGCCGGCACCGGCACCGTGCTGCTCGCGGTGCCGCCACGGGTGCCGCTGGATCCGCGTTTCGGCCCCGGCTCGGCGGCGGCGCACCGGGCCTCCGGCGCGAGCCCGCTGACCGGTGACTGGCTGGGCCTGCGGCAGGACGTGGACACGGCCGCCGACCTGGAGACGGTGCTCGGGCTGGGTGCCGGGGTGCGGACCCGGTCACTGTTACGTGATCTCGGCCTCAGCCAGGCGTGCACATCGGCCGCCTGCGCCGGGTAGCGTCAGGCCCATGCAGGGCACCATCGCCACCTTCGACGCCGGCACCCACAGCGGCACGCTGCTCCTCGACGACGGCTCTGAGCTGGTCTTCGGGGCGCAGGCGTTCGCCCGATCCGGCTTGCGCCTGCTGAGACTGGGCCAGCGGGTCTCGATCGAGGCGGAACCGGACGGGCAGGTGCGCCGGGTGGCAATTCCAGGAATAGCCTGAGTTGATCATCCGGTAGTTCGTTTCACGTTCCGCTCACAGCGGCAAGAATGAACGCATGAACCCGCCCCGGACCCCCGAGAACCGCCGGCGTGGCCCGAACGGCCGCTTTCTCCCCCGCCCCGGCCCCGCGGACGCCGTTGCGGTGATTGAACCGGTTCAGCTTGATCAACAAGAGGCGGAACAGGTGGAGGTGACGGTGGACAGCACCGAGGTGACGGACATTCCGGTCGGGCCCGCGTCGGAGGCGGGCAACGACGAGGACGAGTACTTCCTGCCCGACGACCGTTTCCTGAACCGGGAACTGTCCTGGCTGGACTTCAACGCGCGGGTGCTGGCGCTCGCCGAGGACCCGGGCACGCCGTTGCTGGAGCGGGCGAAGTTCCTCGCCATCTTCGCCAGCAATCTCGACGAGTTCTTCATGGTGCGGGTCGCCGGGCTCAAGCGCCGGTTGAGCGCCGGTCTGCCGGTCCGCGGCGGTGACCGCTCCTCGCTGCGCCATCAGATCGAGATGATCACCGCACGTACCGCCGACCTGGTCACCCGGCACGCCGCCTGCTTCGCCGACGAGGTCCGGCCGAAACTCGCGGCGGAGGGCATCGAGCTGGTCAGCTGGCGGGAGCTGGACGCGCCCGAGCAGGGGCGGCTGCGCACGTTCTTCCGCGAGCAGGTGTTCCCGGTTCTCACGCCACTGGCCGTGGATCCGGCGCACCCGTTCCCGTACATCTCGAGCAGGTCCTTGAATCTGGCCGTTGCCCTGCGCTATCCGGACGGGGACAACCCGGAGTTGTTCGCCCGGATCAAGGTGCCGAACAACGTGCCGCGGTTCGTGACGGTGCAGAACGACAGCCGTGGCGTGCGGTTCCTGCCCATCGAGGAGCTCATCGCCAACCACCTCGACCAGCTCTTCCCCGGCATGCAGATCCTGGAGGTGCACGCGTTCCGGGTGACGCGCAACGCCGAGCTGGAGGTCGACGAGGACCGCGACGAGGATCTGCTGCAGGCCCTGGAGCGGGAGCTGGCGCAGCGCCGGTTCGGCCCGCCGGTGCGCCTCGAGGTGGCCGCCTCGATCAGCGATCACGTGCTCGACCTGCTGGTCCGCGAGCTGGACATGGACAGCCACGACGTGCTGCGGGTGCCCGGTCTGCTCGACCTGTCGGCGCTGTGGCAGGTCTTCGGCGAGTGCGACCGCGATGATCTGAAGGACCGCCCTTTCGTCCCGGCGACCCATCCGCAGCTGGCCGACGGCGAGGTCCCGCGCAGCGTGTTCAACCGGCTGCGTGAGTCGGACATCCTGGTCCACCACCCGTACCACTCGTTCTCCACCAGCGTGCAGCGCTTCATCGAGCAGGCCGCGGCGGACCCGAACGTGCTGGCCATCAAGCAGACGCTGTACCGGACCTCGGGTGACTCGCCGATCGTCGACGCGCTGGTCGACGCGGCCGCGGCCGGCAAGCAGGTGGTGGTGCTGGTCGAGGTGAAGGCGCGTTTCGACGAGGTGGCCAACATCGCCTGGGCGCGCACCCTGGAGCGGGCCGGCTGCCACGTCGTCTACGGCCTGGTCGGCCTGAAGACCCACTGCAAAACCGCCTTGGTGGTACGGCAGGAGGGCAACCAGATCCGGCGGTACTGCCACATCGGCACCGGCAACTACCACCCCAAGACCGCCCGGCTGTACGAGGATTTCGGCATGCTCACCGCCGATCCGGAGGTCGGGGCGGACGTCACGGACCTGTTCAACGTGCTCACGGGGTACAGCCGGCAGACGACGTTCCGCCGCTTGCTCGTCGCCCCGCACGGGGTCCGCAAGGGCCTGCTGGAGCGTCTCGAGGAGCAGGCCAAGATCGCCCGCTCGGGTGGCGAGGCGCTGGTCCAGTTCAAGGTGAACTCGCTGGTCGACGAGGAGACGACGGACGCGCTCTACCGTGCCTCGCAGGACGGCGTGAAGGTCGACCTGATCATCCGCGGGATGTGCGCGGTGCGCCCCGGCGTGCCCGGCCTGTCGGACAACATCCGGGTCCGCTCGATCGTCGGCCGGTTCCTGGAGCACTCGCGGATCTTCCGGTTCGGCGCCGGTGACGACGCGGAGTACTGGATGGGCTCGGCCGACCTCATGCACCGCAACCTGGACCGCCGGGTGGAGGCGCTGGTCAAGGTGACCCTGCCGTCGGCGCGCGAGGAGATGCGCTACGTCCTGGAGCTGTCGATGGCCGAGGGCACCGAGGGCTGGGACCTGGACGGCGAGGGCATCTGGCACCGCAACGTCGGCACTCCGGGCCGGCCGCAGCACCTGCAGGAGGCGCTGCTGCGCCGCGTCATCGGCAAGAAGAGCTGATGGCCGAATCGGTGCGTGCCGCGGGCGGTGTCCTCTACCGCCCCGGCGCGGGCGGCGTTCCCGAGGTCTGCCTGGTGCACCGCCCGCGGTACGACGACTGGAGTCTTCCCAAGGGTCACGTCGCCGGTGACGAGCCGGAACTGGCCGCCGCGGTCCGGGAGGTCGCCGAGGAGACCGGTGTCGCCGGCATCCCGGAGTTCGGCCTGCCGGACGTCTCCTACCGGTTGCCCGACGGCCGGCCGAAGACCGTGCGCTACTGGCTGATGCGCGCCGCGGACACCGGCCCGATCCAGGACACCGACGAGGTCGACAAGCTGGACTGGCTGCCGCTGCCGGAGGCCGCGCTGCGGCTCACCCATGCCGACGAGCGGGTGCTGCTCGACGTGGTGGCCGCGCTGCCACCGGTGACGTCGGTGGTGGCCCTGGTCCGGCACGCCCACGCCGGCGAGCGGAAGACCTGGTCCGGGCCGGACAATCTGCGCCCGATCAGCGCGAAGGGGTCCGAGCAGTCGGAGCGGGTCGTCGAGCGGCTCGCCACGTTCCGGCCGCACCGGCTGATCGCCGCCACCCCGTTGCGCTGCACGCAGACGCTGCAGCCGCTGGCCCGGGCGACCCGGCTGCCGGTGGTGGTGGACAACGCGTTCGCCGAGCCGGAGACGCCGGAGGCGCTGCCGGGGAAGCTGGCCGCGGCGCGCGCCCGGCTGGCCGAGGTGCGGACAGCGGGCCGGGTCGTGATCTGCAGCCAGGGCAAGATCATGCCGTCACTGCTGGCGTCGCTGAAGGGGGATCCGGAGGTGGACGACTACCGGACCCGCAAGGGCGAGGGGTGGCTGCTCACCTGGTCCGGCGAGACCCTGCTAGGGGCTTCCCGCTGGTGACCTGATCGGCCCGCCAGAGTCCGATCAGGTCACCGGTGAGCCAGCGGGCCCGCCACAGCTCGTCGCGGCGCGGCTCCCAGTCCCGATGGGGCAGCAGCGCGACCCGCCAGCTGAGCACCCCGGCCAGGTACCATCCGTAGAGCGGGATCGCCCCGGCCAGCCCGTCCCGCACGCGATAGGACGACCACGGGGCCAGACCGGACACCGCCAGGCCGGACCAGCCGCAGGTGACCAGCCAGTCCAGCACGGGCCGGCCGGTCGCCTGCTCCGCCAGGTCGCCGAGCGTCCACCCGGGCACGATCGCCACGGCGAACAGGCCGGCGGCGAGGCCGGCCCGGGCGAGAAGACCCCTCGGTCGGTGTCCCATGCCCCGGACCGTAGGCCCGGCGGCGGGAACACCTGCCACGAACAAGAAAGGCGTCCCCCGTACGGGTGGACGCCTTTCTCCCGATTCGTGAAGGGTCAGCGCGCCTTGCGGGTGGACGCCGCCCGCGCGGTCGTCGCGCTCTTCGCGCGAGCGGGTGCCGCGGCCGGCGACACGGTCTTGCGAGCCGTGGTCTTCTTCGCCGTCGTGGCAGTCTTCTTCGTGGCCGTGGCTTTGGTGGCAGCGGGCTTGGTGGCCGCGGCCTTCGTCGCCGTGGCGGTCTTCTTCGCCGCCGTGGCGGTGGTCTTCTTGGCGGCCGGCGCGCTCGTGGCCGTCTTCTTCGCGGTGCTCTTGGCCGGCGCGGCCTTGGTGGCCGTGGCGGTCTTCTTCACCGCCGTCTTCGCGGGCGCGGTCGTCTTGGTGGCCGCGGCCGTCTTCGTGGCCCCCGCCGCCTTGGTGGCGGCAGCCGACTTCGTGGCCCCGGTCGTCTTGGTGGCAGCAGCCGCCTTGGTGGCCCCGGCCGTCTTGGTGGCAGTGGTCTTGCGCGCGGTGGTGGCCGTCTTGGCCGGGGCGGCTGCCGTCCGGGACGCGGTGGCGGTCTTCTTCGCCGTCGCGGCCTTGGCCGGCTTTCCACTGGCGACCAGTTCCCGGAAGGTGTTGCCGGGCCGGAATGCGGCGACCGACGTCTTCTTCACCTTCACTGGTTCACCGGTTCGCGGATTCCGTGCGGTGCGCGCATTACGCGTCCGCTTCTCCCAGGATCCGAAGCCGGTGATGGCAACCTTGTCACCCTTGGCGACGGCGTTCTGCACCTCACTGATGAACGCGTCCAGCGCAGTGGTCGCCGTCTTCCTGTCGCCCAGCTTGACGGCGAGCGCCTCAATGAGCTCGGCCTTGTTCACGGTTTCCTCCCGGACGTGAGAACTGGCCCGTCGCAGGCCATTCTGCGCGCACCGTATGCCCTCTGACCTGGAGACACAAACATTCGTGGCAAAAATCCGTTGTGTCCCAACGAAATTCGCCCCCATCGGCGACACCGACGGGGGCGAATTCAGTCGCGAGTTAAAGAACGACGACCGGCTTGAAAGACGGACGGCTCTTCTCGTACGCGCTAATCGCGTCCTCGTGGCGCAACGTCAGTCCGATGTCGTCGAGGCCCTCCATGAGACGCCAGCGACTGAAATCGTCGATCGGGAACGGGTATGCCGCGTCGTCGACACGCACCACCCGCTCGGCCAGGTCGACCGTGATCTGCTTTTCCGGCTCGCTCTCGGCCAGATCCCAGAGGCTTTCCACGATCTTCTGGTCGAGCTGGACCGGGAGCAGACCCTCCTTGAGCGCGTTGCCCCGGAAGATGTCACCGAAGCGGGCCGCGATCACCACCTTGAAACCCCAGTCGCGCAGCGCCCAGACGGCGTGCTGGCGCGACGAGCCGGTGCCGAAGTTCGGCCCCGACACCAGGATGGTGGCGCCGGCGTGGGCCGGGTTGTGCAGCACGAAGCCCGGGTCCTCGCGCCAGGCGCTGAAGAGGCCGTCCTCGAAGCCGGTGCGGGTGACCCGCTTCAGGTAGACCGCCGGGATGATCTGGTCGGTGTCCACATCGGAACGGCGCAGCGGCATGACCTTGCCGCTGTGGGTGACGAACTTGTCCATGAGTCTTGTCCTCGGCTCAGAGGTCGGCGGGGGCGGCCAGCTTGCCGACCACGGCGGTGGCGGCGGCGACCTGCGGCGAGACCAGGTGGGTGCGGCCACCCTTGCCCTGCCGGCCCTCGAAGTTGCGGTTGGAGGTGGACGCCGCGCGCTGCCCGGGGCTCAGCGTGTCCGGGTTCATGCCGAGACACATCGAGCAGCCGGCGAACCGCCACTCCGCCCCGGCGTCGGTGAAGATCTTGTCCAGGCCCTCGGCCTCGGCCTGCTCCCGCACGACGTACGACCCGGGGACGATCATCATCCGGACGCCGTCGGCGACCTTGTGGCCGCGGATCACGTCGGCCGCGGCCCGCAGGTCCTCCAGCCGGCCGTTGGTGCAGGAGCCGACGAAGACCACGTCGACGGGGACGTCGCGGAACGGCGTGCCCGGGGTCAGGTCCATGTACGCCAGCGCGCGCTCGGCGGCGCCGCGCTCCTGCTCGTCCAGGAAGTCCTCGGGGCTCGGCACGACGCTGTCCAGCGCGGCGCCCTGGCCCGGGTTGGTGCCCCAGGTGATGAACGGGCTGATCGCGGCGGCGTCGAGGATGATCTCGGTGTCGTACTCCGCGTCGTCGTCGGTGCGCAGGGTCTGCCAGTACTCCACGGCGGCGTCCCAGTCGGCGCCCTGCGGGGCGTGCGGGCGACCCTTCAGGTACGCGAAGGTGGTCTCGTCCGGCGCGATCATGCCGGCCTTGGCGCCCCACTCGATCGACATGTTGCAGATCGTCATCCGGCCCTCCATGGAGAGCTTGCGGATCGCCTCGCCGCGGTACTCCACGATGTGGCCGTTGCCGCCGCCGGTGCCGGTCTGCGTGATCAGCGCCAGGATCAGGTCCTTCGCGCTCACGCCCGGGCGCAGGTCGCCGACGACCGTGACGGCCATCGTCTTCGGCTTCGACTGCGGCAGCGTCTGGGTGGCGAGCACGTGCTCGACCTCACTGGTGCCGATGCCGAAGGCCAGCGCGCCGAACGCGCCGTGGGTCGCGGTGTGCGAGTCGCCGCAGACGATCGTGGTGCCAGGCTGGGTCAGGCCCAGCTGCGGGCCGATGACGTGCACGATGCCCTGGTTCACGTCGCCGAGCGGGCGGATCTGCACGCCGAACTCGGCACAGTTCTTGCGCAGCGTCTCGATCTGGGTGCGCGAGACGGTGTCGGTGATCGTCAGGAGATCGCCACGACGGGTGTTGAACGACGGATCCGCGTACCCGGTCGGGGTGTTGTGGTCCTCCGTCGCGAGCGTGAGGTCGGTCCGTCGAACGGGCCGGCCGGCCATCCGCAGACCGTCGAACGCCTGCGGGCTGGTGACCTCGTGCAGCAGGTGCAGGTCGATGAAGAGCAGGTCCGGCTCGCCCTCGGCCGTGCGCACCACGTGGTCATCCCAGACCTTCTCGGCCAGGGTCCTGGGTTTCCCGCTCCGGGGAGTGACTCCCACCATCTGGACATCCTAAATTCTGGAATGTATGTTTCGGCTTGTGGGACACAGTATGAGCGGCGTAGGCGTTCTCGACAAGGCGGTTGTCATTCTCGCCGCATGTGTCGACGGCGCGAGCCTGGCCGAGTTGGTCGAGCGCACCAAACTTCCCCGGGCGACCGCACATCGCCTGGCACAGGCCCTGGAGATCCATCGGATGCTGGTCCGGGACACGCAGGGAAGGTGGCGTCCGGGCCCCCGTCTGGGCGAGCTGGCGAACGCCGCCCCCGACGTCCTGCTGACCGCCGCGGAGCCCCTGCTTTCCGCATTGCGGGACGCGACGGGCGAGTCGGCGCAGCTCTACCTGCGCCGCGCCGACGAGCGGATCTGCGTCGCCGCCGCCGAGCGCGCCAGTGGCCTGCGCGACACCGTGCCGGTCGGCTCGGTCCTCCCGATGGTCGCCGGCTCGGCCGCACAGATCCTGCTCGCGTGGGAGCCCCCCGAGGCCGTGATGCCACTCCTGCCACGCTGCAAGTTCACCGGCCGCACCCTCGCCGAGGTCCGGCGGCGCGGCTGGGCGCAGAGTGTCGCCGAGCGCGAGCCCGGGGTGGCCAGCGTCTCCGCGCCGATCCGCGACCGGACGGGCCGGGTCATCGCGTCCATCTCGATAAGCGGTCCGATCGAGCGACTCGGGCGCCGGCCCGGTGAGCGGCACGCGATGGCTGTCGTCCGTGCCGGTCAGCGCCTCTCCGGCCTCTGATCCCCCGCCCCCTGACTCCGGGGCCCTGATCCCCCAGCCCTCTGGTTCGCCCTGCCTCTGGTTCGCCAGCCCTCCGGTTCGCCCGGCCTCTGGTTCGCCCGGAGCCGGCCGGTTCTCGAACGAGCCTTCCGTAGCGCCCGCCCGGTGGTTGCTCGCGCAGCCGTCGGGCGGGTGCGTCTCCGGCCTGGTCAGGGAGTCCAGACGGCGTTGTCGTGGGCGAACAGAACCCGGCGCGGGTCGAGGGCGAGCAGCCTGTCCAGCCAGGGCGGGGGTAGCCCGACCCCGGCGCGGCGGCCCAGGACGTCACCGGTGAACGCTGTCGCGTGATCGTGACTCTGACCGGCGATGATCACCGTCCCGTCGCCGGTGACCACGACGACGGACTGGTGGCCGGCGGTGTGACCGGGGGTGGGCACGACCAGCACCCCCGGCGCGATCTCCGCCTCGCCGTCGAGCTCCTGCAGGACCGCCCCGGGATGGTCGACCAGCGACGCCAGGTACTCCTCCGACGTCCGGGCCAGTGCCAGCTCGGAGCGCTGGGCGAAGACCGGGACACCGGCCAGGTCCGCGTTGCCGCCGCAGTGGTCGAAATGCAGGTGACAGTTGACGACGTACCGAATCTGATCGAGTCTCGTCCCGGTCGCCGCGAGAGCCTCGCCCAAGGCGACCCGCCGTGGCCGATAGTGATCGTCGACACCGGGCGCCTGTCCCATCCCCGTGTCCACCAGGATCGCGCCGCCGGGATGATCGATCAGATAGCCGAGAACGGGCTCGACGCGGGCCGTCCCGGTTCCGGTCTCCTCCGCGGGTCGCACGAAGTACCCGAAGTCCACCCGACTGACTGCGATATCGGTCATCGTCGCAGTGTCCCAACGCCGGGCCGTTCCGCCGGCAGAACTCTGCTGCGGGCAGAGTTCGTGGCCGGAAAAGACCGTGGCCGGAAAAGACCGTGGCCGGAAAAGACTCTGGCCCGCACCGATCACGGTGCGGGCCACAGCTCGTGGTAGTCCCGAAGGGATTCGAACCCTCGCTACCGCCTTGAGAGGGCGGCGTCCTAGGCCGCTAGACGACGGGACCAAGAACTCTTTCGTTCACCGCTCTCCGGAGCGGCGCGCTGAACTCTATCAGCCCCTTTGCCGAATGCTCGAATCGGTGGGCCGCCCCCACCATCCCCCGTGACCACTCCCACAACGCCACCCCGGCACCCGCCCGCAGCCGGCACCGGAACCCCCGACCGACCCCACCCAGGGAAGAAACCGCCGGCCCAGCCGAGACCGTCAAGCCGGCGCTCCCGGCCGCAAACGAGCCGCGTAACAACCGCCAGCACCAGCCGAGGACACAAAGCTGGCACTCACGGCTGCAAACAGCCCGCGTAACAACCACCAGCACCAGCCGGAGACACAAAGCTGGCACTCACGGCCGCAAACGGCCCGTGGGACAACCACCAGCGCCAGCTGAACAACCCGGAGCCGACACGCACGGCTGGGAACAAGCCGCCCAGCAATCCCCACCGACGAGCAGGGCGAGCTGGCGCTCATGGCTGTGATCAAGGCGACTGCACGACAGCGAACGCCAGCCGGGCGGAACGAGCGCGCCGCGGAACCGGAGCGGGCCCGTCCGGCACGCTGGGAAAGCGGAGCGAGCGCGCCGCAGAAGCGGAGCGGGCCGGACGGCATGCCGGGAAAGCGGAAAGGCCCGCATCCACTCGGATGCGGGCCTTTACCCCAAAATGTAGTCCCGAAGGGATTCGAACCCTCGCTACCGCCTTGAGAGGGCGGCGTCCTAGGCCGCTAGACGACGGGACCAGAACTGCCGTGTGCGCCGAAGCGCTCCAGCGAAGCCAACCAAACCAGCAGGTTGACACCGCTGGGGTACCAGGACTCGAACCTAGACTAACTGAACCAGAATCAGTCGGGCTGCCAATTACCCCATACCCCATTTGGCCCGGCTTGCCGCGCCGTTGAGAACTTTACCCGACCCCCCTCCCCCCGCCAAATCGGGTTACCGAAACTGGTCTGCGTGACGACTCGCCCACTCTCGGTAGCTCATCGCGGGCCGCCCGAGCAGCTCGTTCACCGTCGATGTGGCCTGCTGCGGATAGCCGGCCGACTGCGCCAGCCCGTCCAGGTACCAGTCACCGGCCGCCTCGCCCATGACGGCCCTGAAGTGGTCACGGGCGGCGTCACCGCTCAGCTCCCGGTAGATCAGCGAGCGCCCGAGCGCCGCCCCGATCTCCTCGACCTTCGCCCGCCGGGAGAGCGCGACGGGACCGGTCAGCACGTACGACTTCCCGGCGTGCAGGTCGGAGAGCAGCACCCGGGCGGCGACGGCAGCGATGTCCTCCTGGGCGATCGGCGCGTTCACCACCTCGGGGTACGCGTCGCGCACCACGTCACCGGCTCGGATCTGCGCCGCCCAGAGCAGCCCGTTCGACGTGAACTCGCCCGGCTCCAGGTGGGTGAAGGGAACGCCGGACGCCTCGACCCCGTCCTCGACGGCCTGCCAGTGGGCGCCTTTGGGCCCGGACATGTCGACGATGTGCCGTACGCCTGAATCGGCGGCAAGCTCGGCCACCGCGGAGGCCGAGGCGGGATGCGGAGCCAGATAGAGCTTCTCGACGTCCGTCAGGGCGTCGGCCACGGACGAGAGCCGCCCGAAATGCCCGCGAGCCACCTCGACCCCGGCGGGCAGCGCGGCCCTGACCGGGTCGACGGTGAACGCCCGCACATCGGTGGCGCCCAGCGCGAGCAACTCGTCGACGACTAGCCGGCCGACGTTGCCGGTGGCACCGGTGACCAGGATCTTCATGCCGCTCGCCTCCTGGGGGGGGGTGGGTGGCCCGGCGCGAGATCGCCGGGCCACGAGGAGCAGGTCAGTCCAGCGCCACGACGGTGTTGCGCAACTCACCGATTCCCTGCACGCTCACCGACACGGTGTCGCCGGGCTCGATCTTGCTGACGCCGGCCGGCGTGCCGGTCAGGATCACGTCGCCGGGCAGCAGCGTCATCACGTGCGACACGTAGGAGACCAGGCTCGGGATGTCGAAGACCATGTCCTTGGTCCGCCCGATCTGCCGGACCTCCATGTTCTCCGGGTTGCGGCCGACCTCGCACCGCACCTCCAGGTCGCTGACGTCGAGCTCGGTCTCGATCCACGGCCCGAGCGGGCAGAACGAGTCGAAGCCCTTGGCCCGGGTCCACTGCGGATCCTTGCGCTGCAGGTCACGGGCGGTGACGTCGTTGGCGCAGGTGTAGCCGAAGATCGCCTTCTCGGCGCCGGCACGGTCGACGCGGCGGGCGCCCGAGGCACCGATCACCACGGCGAGCTCGGCCTCCTCCTCGACCTGGGTGGTCACCGACGGGATGCGGATCGCGTCGTTCGGCCCGATCACCGAGGTGGACGGCTTGATGAAGATCAGCGGTTCCTTGGGCACCTCGTTGCCCATCTCGGCGGCGTGCTCGGCGTAGTTGCGGCCGACCCCGATCACCTTGCTGGAGAAGATCGGCGCGAGCAGGCGCACGTCCGGAAGCGCCCAGCGCTGCCCGGTGCGAACCACCGTCTCGAACGGCAGGCTGCTGATCTCGGCCACCGTGAGGCCGGAGGCGCCGTCACCCTCGACGACGCCGAAGGACACTCCCTTGGCATGAACAAAGCGGGCGAAGCGCACGGGTAATCCCCTCTGAAGACGGACTCCCCTGAAATCTACGCCGGGTGAGTCGCCGCACCGAGCCGCGGGAACGGCTCGAGCGCGAACACCACCTCGACCGGCACCTCGAAGTACTGACAGATGCGCAGCGCCAGGTGGAGGCTGGGGCTGAACTCGCCCCGCTCCAGGTAGCCCACGGTCTGGTAGTGCACCCCCAGCGCGTCGGCCAGCTGCCGCCGCGAGATGCCGCGCTCGGCGCGCAGCATCGCGATCCGGTTGTACGTGATCTCGCTCGCCATCAGCGCCCCACTCGGGACAACGCCCGCTCCCGTCGTGCCTCGACGGCCGAACCGGACTCCCGCGCGGCCATCCGCCGCAGCAGGATCGGGGCCAGCACCAGCCCGAGGACCGCCCAGCCGGCCAGCACGCCGAACGTCTCCAGATGCCGCCAGGAGTGCCCGATCTCCACCGCGGCCAGGGAATCGGGCAGGAAGACCGAGCGCATGCCCAACCCTAGCCAGTACATCGGGAAGACCTGCCCCAGGCCCTGCAGCCAGCCGGGGAAGCCGGTGATCGGGTAGAAGATGCCGGAGATCGCGATCGCCCCGAAGATCGGCAGGGTCACCAGCGCCATGTTGCGCGGGTCGTCGAAGAGCGAGCCGACCGCCGCGCCCAGCGGCAGCGTCGCCACGAAGGCGACCGGGAGCAGCCAGAGCAGGGTGAGCCAGCCGCCGACGTCCACCGACAGGCCGTCCACCAGGAACAGCCCGGGGATCAACTGGATCAGGAAGCCGATCAGCGTCATCCCGCCGACCAGCACCACCTTGCCGGTCAGATAGCTGGCCATCCCGCTCGGGACGGCCTTGGCGCGCAGCAGCGTGCCGTCCTCCCGGTCCATGATCAACTGCTGCGAGGTGGTCATCAGGCCGCCCATCGCGATGCCCATGCCGAAAACCCCGGGCAGGGTCCGGGAGCCGAGCGAGAACGAGGTGCCGGGCACCGTCGAGTTGCGCATGAAGGCGACAGTGGCCAGCAGCAGGATCGCCGGGAACAGGTACGACCAGAGGTCGACGCTGTTCGTCAGGGTGTGCCGGATCTCTATCCAGCCGCGCCGCAGCCCCATCACGATCGGCGTCATCGGCTCGCCTCCGCTTCGTGCACCAGCTTCATGTAGGTCTCCTCCAGACTGGACCGGCGCACCTCCAGGTCGCCGATGGCCTCGCCGTACTGCCGGAAGAGCTCCCGCACATACGCCGTGGCATCCGCCGTGGAGTGCACGAAGCGCTGCCCGTCGCGCGTCCAGCGGATCTCCGACTCACCGGCGACCCGGCGGGACAGCTCGTCCGCCGAGCCGCTCGCGATGATCCGCCCGCCGGCCAGGATCAGGATCCGGTCGGCGAGTTTCTCCGCCTCGTCGAGGTCGTGCGTGGTGAGCAGCACCGTGGTGTCGGCCATGTCGGTCAGCTCGTGGATCAGGTCGTGGAAGTCACGCCGGGCCGCCGGGTCGAAACCGACCGTCGGCTCGTCGAGGAAGAGCAGCTCGGGGCGGCCGACGATGCCGATCGCCACGTCCAGCCGGCGGCGCTGGCCGCCGGAGAGCTTGCTCACCCGGGTGCGCCCGGCGCCGGTCAGGCCGACCGCGTCGAGCAGCTCGTCGACCGGCCAGGGCCGGACGATCTGCTCGGTGCGGAACGGCAGGTAGTGCAGGCCGACGTGCTCCAGCAGCTCGCGCACCTGCCACTTGCCGTGGTCGCGCCAGGACTGCAGGACCACGCCGAGCCGGGCCCGCCAGCGCTCGCCGCCGTGCTCCGGGTCGGTGCCGAGCACCCGCACGTGCCCGGCCGAGCGTCGGCGGAACCCTTCCAGGATCTCGATCGTCGTGGTCTTGCCCGCGCCGTTCGGCCCGAGGAGCGCGAGCACCTCGCCGGGACGCGCCGAGAAGCCGATGCCGTTCAGAACCTCTTTCGGCCCGTATCGCATCCGCAGGTCACGAACCTCGATGACCGGCTCGGCGACCAGTGGCTCCGCGCCGGCGCCTCGCACTACCGCCTCCATCATGTCCATCAAGCTATCAAACTTGTAGTAGGTGTACTACATTGCTCCGTATGGCTTCTGTCTTCGTCCTGACGCTGGGGCTCGGCCCTCGGCTGGGGTTCGCGCTGCCCGGCGCCCCCGGGCTCGGCTGGCCGCCGGCGCTCCGAAAACGTCCCATATCCGATGAAGACGGGAATAGCGCCCCGGTCGAGCAGAAAGAACACACCGTGGCGGACCTCATTAGCGCCTAACGGTGATCGTGTTGATCGCTTCGGCTAGATACATTGGTGCGATGGGGATCAAGCAGGTGAGGGCACTCACCACCACGCTGCCCTCGGTCACCTGGATACCCCTCGCCCGGGCGCACGCCGAGCGCGCCGACCAGATGACCGCGGGCCACCGTGCCCGCCGGGCGACGGGTGAGAAACACGCCATCGAGGATTTCCTCTACGACTACTACGGCACCCGCCCGGCGATGCTGCGCCGCTGGCACCCGGGGGTCGGCGCCGGCCTGTCCGCGGCGCCGGACGGCCTGGCCGAGCACGCCGCCTGGAAGTTCTACGCGACCCACGAGGACGGCATCGTCGCCCTCGACGAGGACGCGTTCATGCACGCCCGCGGCGAGAGCGTGCGCTACATCCACGGGTTGCTCACCGCGACGGCGTCGCGCCCGGTCTTCTCCGGCTGCTTCGGCCTGCACGAATGGGCCATGGTCTACCGCGACCCGGAGCACCGGCACCCGCTGCCGCTGCGCCTCGGCCAGTCCGAGACCGACAAGGTCGTCGAGCAGCACACCATCCGGTGCACGCACTTCGACGCGTTCCGCTTCTTCACGCCGGAGGCCGTCGGGCTGAACAGGTTGCAGCCCACCCGGGCGACCCAGGTCGACCTGGATCAGCCGGGCTGCCTGCACGCCGCGATGGATGTGCACAAGTGGGCGCAGAAACTGGGTCCCGCCGTCCCCGGCGCGCTCGCGCTCGACTGCTTCGCCCTGGCCGGCGAGATCCGCCTGCTCGACATGCAGGCCAGTCCGTACGATCTCGAGTCCTACGGGCACCCGCCCGTGAAGATCGAGACCCCGGAGGGCAAGGCGGAGTACGTGGGCCGTCAGCGCGAGCTGGCCCGCCGTGCCGCCGGCCTGCGCAGCCGCCTGATCCGCGTCTGCGAGGCGCTGCTCGGGCCCGAGGGCGCCGCCCGCAACCGCGAAGCAGTCGCCCCTTTCAACCACCGTTGACCGATTCAACCCAGAAACGCCAGATCAAACCACTTTCCCGTACGTCGTGAGCCGGCGGCCTCCGGTCGCCGGCTCGACCACGTCCGGCGGTCCGCCGGCAGCCGCCTCCAGGTCACGCCCCCGGCAGCCATGCGCGACGCCCGCCGTGGGTCCCGGCCGCCACGCGACCCGCCCCTCCGGCTGGTTCTCATGGACGTTATTCGTGCCTCATAACGTCCATGAGAACCAGCCGGGACCGCGGGTCGCGGCTGGAGCCCGACCCGGCGCACTGCTCGCGTACCCCCGCCGCGCCCAGCACCATCAGCCGGCACCGAGCCCCGGACACACGCCCGGCCGCCGGCGGACGTCGCGGGTCGGGCCGGTCGGGGTTGATCTTCGGTTTCGGAACAGACCGCTGGCGGGGCCCGGAGATGTCCGGGGGCGACGGCTAGTCGCTGGGGAAGTTGCGGCGGTTGCGCTTGGTCTCGCCGCGCTGCTTCTTCGCGGTGATCCGGCGCTCGACCGAGCCCTTCGTCGGCCGGGTCGCACGCCGGGCCCGCGGCGGGGCGGCGATCGCGGAGGCGACCAGGGAGCTGAGGCGGGCGACCGCGGCCTCACGATTGCGCAGCTGGGAACGGTGCTCGGAGGCGGTGACGGTGAGCACGCCGGAGACCAGGCGCGCACCGAGACGCTCGACGGCACGCTCCCGCAGGGACACCGGCAGCAGCTCGGAGCCGAGCAGGTCCCAGGAGAGCTCGACCCGGGAGTCGGTGGTGTTCACGCCCTGGCCGCCCGGGCCACCGGAGCGGGAGAAACGCCACGAGAGCTCCGCCGCCGGGATGGTCAGGCGGTCGTTCACCCGTACGTCCTCAAGCACGCCGCCCAGCATGGCATCCGGACCGGCCGGCCGCCATCCGGTTAAAGATCGACTCGTGGGAACGCCCTTAGCGAACGGGCGCGTGCAGCCGGGCCGAAGCACGGCGTCACAGGGCATGATGGGTCGGGTGACGTCCCCAACCGCACCGGTCGCCACGACCGGGTATCCGTGGCCCATCGAAACCACGCGGCTGGCGAACGGCCTGCGTGTCGTCGTCAGCGAGGACCGGACCGCCCCGGTCGTCTGCGTCAATCTCTGGTATGACGTCGGCTCCCGGCACGAACCGCCCGGTCAGACCGGCTTCGCGCATCTCTTCGAGCATCTGATGTTCGAGGGCTCGCAGCACGTGAAGAAGACCGAGCACATGAGGCTGGTGCAGGGCAACGGCGGTTCGCTGAACGCCACGACGAACCCGGACCGGACGAACTACTTCGAGTCCATGCCGTCGGAGCACCTGGAGCTCGCGCTCTGGCTGGAGGCGGACCGGATGGGCGGCCTGGTCCCGGCGCTGACCCAGGAGACGCTGGACAACCAGCGCGAGGTGGTGAAGAACGAGCGCCGCCAGCGGTACGACAACGTGCCGTACGGGGATGCCTGGTTGCGTCTTCTTCCGCTGCTCTACCCGCAGGGCCATCCGTATCACCACTCCACGATCGGCTCGATGGAGGATCTGAACGGCGCCGCGCTGGACACGTTCAAGGCGTTCCACCAGCAGTACTACGCGCCGAACAACTGCGTGCTCACGGTCACCGGGGATGCGTCGCCGGCCGAGGTGTTCGCGCTGGCGGAGAAGTATTTCGGGGCGATCGAGCCGGTGCCCGGCATTCCCCCGGCGCCGGACGGGCATCTCGCCGGCCCGGCCACCGAGCCGGTGCGGGAGACCGTGACGGCCGCCGTTCCCGCCCCGCGGATCTATCTGTCCCACCGGACGTACCCGTTCGGGACGGCCGGCTACGACGCGATCACCGTGCTCGCGACGGTGCTGGGCAGTGGCCGCGGCAGCCGGCTCTACCAGCGCCTGGCCGACGGCAAGCGGATCGCCCAGCCGGATTACATCGGGTCGTACGGGGTGGACCTGGCGCACGCCCCGGCCCCGCTGATCATCACGGCCACCGCGAAGGACGGCGTGGACGTGGCGACGCTGGAGGCCGGCCTCGACGAGGTGGTGCAGAGCCTGATCGACGAGCCGGTGACGGACGAGGAGCTGAACCGGGCGAAGGCGCTGCTGACCACGAGCTGGTGGCGGCAGGTCTCCACGGTCGGCGGCCGGGCGGACACGCTGGGGCGTTACACGACGCAGTTCGGTGACCCGGCGACCGCCGGTTACCGGCTTCCGGCGTGGCAGGCGGTGACCGCCGACGACGTCACCGAGGCGGCCACCCGGACGCTGCAGCGCAACTCCCGCGTCACGTTGACGTACCTGCCCGAGGAAGGCCCCACCGCATGACGCTCATCACGACGCGCCCCGAGGCCGGCACCGCCCGGCCGTACGTGTTCCCGGCGCTGCGCCGCGTCACCGCGCACGGCGGCACGGTCATCGCCGCGCACCTGCCCGGTCAGGTCCTGGCCACGGCGGTGCTGCTGCTCGACGCGAGTGCCGCCCGCGAGACCGAGGGCCGTGAGGGCACCGCGACCGTCCTCGCGAAATCGCTGGAGGAGGGCACGAGGAAGAGGGATTCCGCGGCGTACGCGCTGGCTCTGGAAGGTCTCGGCGCCGAGCTCTCGCCGTCCGTCGACTGGGACGCGTTCCGGATCGGCGTCTCCGCCCCCGCCCCGCGGCTGGCCGGCGCGGTCCGGCTGGCCGCCGAGGCCGCCCGCACGCCGAAACTGGATCCGGAGGATGTGATCCGGGTCCGCGACGACGAGGTGACCGCGCTGCGGATGGACTGGGCACAGCCCGGCCCGCGGGCGGACGCGGCGCTGCGCGGTGACCTGTTCGCCACCGAGGGGCGGTACCGCAAGCCGCTGCACGGCGATCCGGCGTCGGTGGCGGCGGTGACCGTGGACGACGTGGTCGCGTTCCACCAGGAGTGGATGCTACGGCCGGGGGTGCTGCTGGTCGCCGGTGACCTGGACGGGCTGGACCTGTCCGAGCTGGCCGAGGCCGCGTTCGCCGGCACCGCCGGGCAGGCGCTGTCGCCGGCCGCTCCGCTCGGCCTGGCGATCCCGGCGAAACCGCACGTGATCCTGGTCGACCGGCCGGGCTCGGTGCAGTCGACGCTGCGGCTCGGGCATCGGGCGCCGGAGCGGGCCACGCCCGACTACGTGCCGATGACGCTGGCGGCGACGGTGCTCGGCGGGGCGTTCACGTCCCGGCTGAACCATCTGATCCGTGAGGTCAAGGGCTACACGTACGGGATTCGCGGCTCCTACGCGATGACCCGCCGGGCTGGCCGCTTCGAGGTGGCCGCCGGCGTGCAGACGGCGGTGACCGGGGCCGCGATCAAGGACACGCTCGGCGAGATCCGACGCACCCAGCAGGAGGGGGTCACCGAGGAGGAGCTGGCGGTGGCGCGATCCTGGCGGGCCGGTCAGCTGTCGGTGGAGATGCAGACGCCGGGCGCGATCGCCGGGGCGCTGGCGAGCCTGGTCGTGCACGGGCTGCCGGACGACTACTACGAGACGCTGCGCCGGGAGTATCTGGAGGCGACCGTCGAGACGGTGTCCGAGGCCGCGCGGCGGCACCTCGCGGTGGACGGGTTGACGCTGGTCGTCGAGGGCGACGGCGAGAAGATCCGGGCGGAGCTGGCCGAGTTCGGCGACCTGACCGAATCGGCGGTGTGAGCAGGCGTCATGGCCGCGATCAACTAGGGTCGCGGCCATGACGATCACTGACGCGCCCGTTGTCGAGACGCGCCCGGGTCGCCGTAACGGCGTCACGGTTCTGCTCTGGCTGCTGCTCGTGCCGGGACTGGCGTGGACGGTGTTCCGGCTGAGTGGCTGGGAACCGGGGCGCTTGATCCAGTTGATGGCTTTCACGCCGTACGTGGCCATCGGGTCCTTGATTCCTGCCCTTCTCGCCCTGATCTGTCGCAGGTGGGCAGCGGGGGTGGTGGCGGCCCTGGTGGTCGCGGTGCTGGCGGCGTGTGTCGTGCCGCGCGCGCTGCCCGATCTGGACCGGGGGCCCGGCAAGGGCGTCGCGCTGCGCGTCATGACCGCGAATCTGCTGCTCGGGGGCGCGGACACGAACGAGATCGTCCGGCTGGTGCGGGAGCACGACGTCGCCGTGCTGGCGTTGCAGGAGTTCTCGCCGAAGGCGGAGGCCAGGCTGGCCGCGGCCGGGCTCGGCGAGCTGCTGCCCCATCACGAGCTGGCCGCCGAGCCGGGCGCCACCGGCTCGGGGCTGTACTCACGGTTTCCGCTGGCCGACCCGGGTTCGCGTCGCAACGGCGGTCAGTTCATGCAGACCTTCGGGACGATCCGGCCGCCCGGCGCCGCGGCGGTCGTCGTCGAGTCGGTGCACCCGCTCGCGCCGGCCGCGCCGGAGGCGTTCGGCGCCTGGCGGACCGACCTGGCGAACGAGCCCCGGTCGGACGGCGACAACCCGCGGCGGATCCTGCTCGGCGACTTCAACGCGACCCTCGACCACGGGGCGTTACGGGAGCTGATCGCGCACGGTTACCGGGACGCGGCCGACACCGTCGGCAAGGGCTGGATCGGCACCTGGGGGCCGTACGACGGGGACCTGATCCCACCGGTCATCATCGATCATGTTCTGGTTGACGAGCAGATCGGGGTACGAGACGTGTCAGTGCACGGGGTGAAGGACTCAGACCACCGCTCGGTGGTCGCCGAGCTGACCCTCCCGGCGGCGTCATGAGCGTCGCCATCCGGCCCCTGACCCTGGACGACGTGCCGGAGTTGGCCCGGGTCCTGGCCGCGAACCGGGAGTACCTGGCGCCGTGGGATCCGATCCGCGACGACAGCTTCTACACCGAGGACGGCCAGCGCAGGATCGTCGCCGACGTGCTGCGCGGGAGCAGTTCGCTGCCGCACGTGATCCTGGCCGACGGTGAGCTCGCCGGGCGGGTCAACCTGAACAACCTGGTCCGCGGCCCGTTCCAGTCGTCGAGCCTCGGTTACTGGGTGTCCTCGTCGCACGCGGGGAAGGGTGTCGCCTCACAGGCGGTGGCGCAGGTGCTGCGTCTCGCGTTCACCGGCTACGACCTGCACCGGGTCGAGGCGGGCACGCTGCTGCACAACGAACGGTCGCAGCGGGTGCTGCTCAAGAACGGTTTCGAGAGGTTCGGCATGGCGCCGCGCTACCTGAAGATCGCCGGTGAGTGGCAGGACCATTATCTGTTCCAGATCACCGTGGAAAACTGGTTGGAGCGGCCGGCTCCTTCCGCCTAGTCTCAGCGCCATGCTTTTCGACGCGATCACGACCACGCCGGGACCACCCGGCGTCGAATCGCGCTGACGAATCGGCCTCGGGCAACCTGCCCGAGGCCTTTTCGTGCGGGTTGCCCTTCCCCGAGAAGGAGACCCGTCATGATCGACCACCGTAAACTCGGCCGCGAGCTGGACCTCTTCGATTCCGACCCGATGATCGGCGCCGGGCTGCCGTTCTGGCTGCCGGCCGGCGCCGCCGCGCGTCGTGAGATCGAGTCGTATCTCTACGAGCTGGAACGGCGCAACGGCTATCAGCACGTCTACTCCCCGGCGCTGGGCAGACGTGCGATGTACGAGCGCTCCGGGCACCTGGCGAACTTCGCCGGCGACATGTTCCCGCCGATGCCGGTCGGTGAGGACGAACTGATGCTGCGACCGAGCCTGTGCCCCCATCACGCGCTGATCTTCAAGGCGCGGCAACGGTCGTACCGGGAAATGCCCTTGAGAATCGCGGAATTGGGGCAGATGTATCGCCAGGAGCGCTCCGGCGTGCTCGGCGGTCTTTCCCGGGTCCGGTCGATAGCGCTGAACGACTCGCACATCTTCTGCGCACCCGCGCAGGCCGCGCAGGAGGTGGCCGGCGTGCTGCGACTGATGCGGGAATCGCACGCGGCGCTCGGCCTCCGGCCGGCGAGCTGTCAGCTCTCGCTGCGCGGGCCGGGCAAGAAATACGGCGGCGACGACGCGAACTGGGCCCAATCGGAGGCGTTGCTGCGGGGCGCGCTTTCCGACGCGGCGATGGCGTACGACGTGAAAGCCGGAGAAGCCGCGTTCTACGGCCCGAAGATCGACGTGCAGGTCGTCGACGCGGCCGGGCGGGAATGGACCATCGCCACCGTCCAGATCGACTTCCACCAGCCGGAGCGGTTCGACCTGTCCTACGTCGACGCGTCCGGCGCGAAGGCCCGCCCGGTGATGGTGCACCGCAGTCTCGCCGGTTCGATGGAGCGGCTGTTCGGGCAGCTCATCGAGGAGCACGGCGGGGCGTTCCCGGTCTGGTACGCCCCCGTCCAGCTCGCCGTCCTGCCGTTGGTGCCGTCGTCGTTCGCCGACGAGGCGATCGCCGCGGGCCTGCGGGTCTCGGTGCACCACGACGGCTCGCTGGGCGCACGCATCCGGGAGGCCGCGCTTCGGAAGGTTCCCTACATCGCGGTGATCGGCGCCCGGGAGGAAGGCCTCGTCTCGCTGCGGCTGCGCGACGGTCGGCAGTTGGATCCGATGCCGGGGGCGGAGGCGATCGCACTGATCAGCGCGGTCGCCGCCGCCCGCTCCGCTCAGCTCTTGGCCAGGCCGTAGGTCAGGGCGTCGACCAGGGCGGTCCAGCTCGCCTCGACGATGTTCTCGTGCACGCCGACAGTGGTCCATTCGCGCTGGTGATCGCCCGTGTCCAGCAGGACGCGGGTGATCGCGTTGGTGCCGTGGGTGCCTTCCAGGATCCGTACCTTGAAATCGGTCAGCTCGAACGACTTCAGTGCCGGGTAGTGGTTGGAGAGCGCGGTGCGCAACGCCTCGTCGAGCGCGTTGACCGGGCCGTTGCCCTCGGCGGTCGCGATCACGCGCTCGCCCTTCACCCGCACCTTCACCGTCGCCTCGGAGATCACCTTGCCGTCCTCGCGGTGCTCGACGAGCACCCGGTACGACTCCAGGGTGAACGGCGTGCTGACGTCGTCGCCCGGGAGCTCGCCGCGGACCAGCAGCTCGAACGAGGCGTCAGCGGCCTCGAAGGACCAGCCGACCGCCTCCAGGTCCTTCACCCGCTGGGTGACGGTGGAGAGCGTTTCCGGATGGCCGGCCAGGTCGATGCCGAGCTCACGGCTCTTGAGCTCGATGCTGGCCCGGCCGGCCATCTCGGTCACCAGGATCCGCATGTCGTTGCCGACAACCGACGGGTCGACGTGGTTGTAGAGCAGCGGATCCACCTTGATCGCGCTCGCGTGCAGGCCCGCCTTGTGGGCGAACGCCGCGGCCCCGACATAGGCCTGGTGGGTGTCGGGGGCGATGTTGGCGATCTCGGCGAGCGCGGTCGAGACCCGCGTCGCCTTCTCCAGGCATCCGTCCGGTAGGACCTTCAGCCCGAGCTTGAGTTGCAGGTTGCTGACCACGGCGAACAGGTCGGCGTTGCCGGGGCGCTCGCCGTATCCGTTCGCGGTGCACTGGAAGTGCTTCACCCCGGCCTCGACCGCGGCGATCGTGTTCGCGACCGCGCAGGCGGTGTCGTTCTGACAGTGGATGCCGAGCCGGTCGGCGCTCACCCCGGCCCGCTCGACGACCTCGGTGACCGCCTTCGTGATCATCGAGGGGAGCATGCCGCCGTTGGTGTCGCACATGACCACGCGCTCGGCGCCGGCGTCGATCGCGGTGCGCACCACGGACGCGGTGTACTCCGGGTCGAAGCGGAAGCCGTCGAAGAAGTGCTCACAGTCCACGAACGCGCGGCGCCCGTTGGCGACCAGGTGCTCGACGGTGTCCCGGACCATCGCCAGGTTCTCCTCCGGCGTGGTGCGCAGCGCCCGCTCCACATGCCGGACATCCGACTTGGCCACCACGCAGACCACCGGCGTCCCGGCGTCCAGCAGCGCTTTGACCTGCGCGTCGGCGGTCACGTCGACACCGGCCTTGCGGGTCGCGCCGAACGCCACCAGGACCGCGTTCTTCAATTCCAGCTCGGTCTTCGCCCGTTCGAAGAACTCGGTGTCCTTGGGCATGGCGCCCGGCCAGCCACCCTCGATGAAGCCGACGCCGAACTCGTCGAGCAGCCGCGCGACGGCGAGTTTGTCGGCGACCGTGTAGCTGATTCCCTCGCGCTGCCCGCCGTCGCGCAGCGTCGTGTCGAACACCTGGTAGTTCATCGGGGAGGTCCTTTCAGTCGGTCACCCACACCACAACAAAAAGACCCCCCGCGGATGCGGGAGGTCTGCGCGTCGGCGAAGTCGTCAGCCGGCGCGCTAGGTGCGAATAATCAGCACGAGGTGGGTCACGGTTCGTAGCATGCCACGCACACACACCGTGAGACGGAAAAACCCACAACCTGGGACGGCGCGGCGGCCGGGCCGGCGGTCAGCCGGCCCGGCCGTTCCTCATCGCGCGTCGCCCAGGGGCGGTCCCGGAACGCTGCTCACCAGCGCCGCCAGCAAAGCCTTCGTGAAATCCCCGTCGGGCTCCGGCGCCACCAGGGTGAGCAACGACATGCCCGGCCCGGCCAGCACCATCGGGTAGGGATCGAACCGGAAACCAGTGCGCTCGTACGGATCCTGGTGCGCCATCACCTCGGTGGTGAGCCGGGTGAGCGGCCGGTAATACAGGGCGAACGGCCCCTCGCCCCGACGGTCCGGCGCGTATCCCCGGTCGTCCCACCCCGACTCCATCGCGGTGTCGCGGGCGACCAGCACCTCACCGGTGCCCGCCGGCACCTGAGCCGCCCGCTCGGGCCAGGAGCCGAAACCGTTCACGGCCTCCGCTCCGGCAGCGACCCGCATCTGCGGCCATCGGGCAGCCCAGCCGTCGAGGAAACCCCGCACCACCGGGCCGGCGTCGCCCGCGACGACCAGGACCAGGTCATGTCCGCTGATCATGACGGGCTCCATCCTGAGGTAGGACCGAAGTACGACGAGTTGGATCGCGGGATCGAGATGCCACCGGGCACCGACGTGGTCGCCCCGCGCGGCGTGGTCTGGTCCCCCGACGGCGACCGCCTCTGAGACAGCCGACCTCCGGGGTCGAGCAATCGACCCCGGAAGATAGGTTGGGCGGGTGGTTGCTGAACAGTACTCGCGAAACCTCGGCTTCTCCGCGACCTACAACTTCCGCGACGTCGGTGGTTACACCGGCCTCGACGGGCGGACGGTGCGATGGCGGCGGCTCTTCCGGGCCGACTCGCTGCACCGGATCGACGAGGCCGACACCGCCGCCTTCACGGCCCTGGGCGTCCGGACGGTCATCGACCTGCGACGCCCGTTCGAGATCGAGAAGTTCGGCCGCGTCCCCGAGCGCTACGGGCTCGACTACCGCAACCTGGTCATCAAGCACGTCGACTGGGACGAGATCGCGCACCCCGAGGGGACGGTCCACGAGCGCTGGCTCGCCGACAGGTACCTGAACTTCGCCGAGGACGGGCGCGAGGGCATCCTGGAGTCGCTGCGCCTGATCGCCGACCCGGACGCCGCGCCGGTGGTCGTGCACTGCATGGCCGGCAAGGACCGGACCGGCACGATCTGCGCGCTGACGTTGTCACTGCTCGGGGTCTCGGACGAGAACATCGCCGCGGATTACGCGCTCACCACCGGCGCGATGGCACGCCTCACGGATTACCTGCTGAAGACCGACCCCGATGCGGTACGGGGTAACGAGCACATGTTCGACTCACCGCCCGCCGCGATGCTGCTGTTCCTCGACGACCTGCGTGCCCTGCACGGCTCGGTCGAGGACTACGTCCGCGAGCTCGGCCTCACCGACGCCGAGCTCACCGCGATGCGCCGCCACCTGCTGGAGGACTGACCGGCCACCGACCGTCCGGCTCGGCGCCTCGCCGGGCGGGACCCGGTCTCATGGGTGGCGGCACCGTCCATGAGACCGGTCGTCCGGGGTGTTACCAGATCTCCATGTCGTCCAGCGTCTGAGCCGTCAGGGCCTGCTGGATCCAGCCGGTCAACCGGTCCGAATCGGTGCAGGCGATGATCTCCGCCCGGGCCGCCTCCGACAGGTCGATTCCCCGGGTTTCCAGGATGGTGAGGACCGCCTCGGCTTTGCCCTTCGCCTCGCCTTTGGCCTCGCCCTTGGCCTCCCCTGCGGAGAAGTAACGACGGGCGAATTCGCTCTGGTAGGTGCGACTTGCGGTAGCCATGAACTCCTCCAGGGACTTCCGGGCCGCCATCGGCAGCGCCACAAGCATGAGGTCAGTGTATAGAGCGGCACGGTCGGGATTGAGGGCGTCGAGCCCGGCGAACAGAGCCTCGAACAGTGCGTTCTGATCCGGATGGTTCGGGTGGGCGAGGGTGGACAACACTGCCAGCTCGGGCTGGCGGCGAGCCTGGCCGGCATCGGTGATGACCGGCACCTGTTCGGGACCGAGCGCCATCGGGATCGCGATCGATCCGGGTGGGCCGATGGCGATCGGTGCCGCCGCCCACTTGGCGACGACCCGGAGCGGGCAGACCACCAGCAACGCGACCGGACAGGCCAGCCGGGCATACAGAGTGGCTATGTAGGCCGGCCAGGAAAGGCGTTTACGGCGGTCGACGCCGAGCTGGACCTCGATGATGACCGCGAGCACGGCAGCGCCCGCCTGGGTGAGGGTGACGACCGCGTCGGCTCGGTACTCGGTGGGCGCGACATCGTTCAGATCGGCGGAGGACAGGCGCGCCTCGTCGAAGTCCGGCACCGGTATTCGCAATGTCTGATCGAGTAGGTCCGCAGCGAATGCCGGCCGATCCCGGAACATCTCGATGAGAGTTTCGTGCAGCTGCGTGGGCATGTCATTGACGCTAGCCAACTTGTCGCCCGAAAACTAGTCGCGCGACACGATGTCATGCGCGCCACAGGCGCGATCGGGGCGTTCGACGGCCGTACCGGGAGATGGGACGGAGCGGGAGTGGAGGTGGCAGAAAGCGAAAAGCCCACCGCAACCGCTGATCGGCGGTTGCGGTGGGCGGTGCAGCGGCGTCAGAAGACCCGGTGGACCCAGCCGAACGTGTCCTCGGCGCGGCCGCGCTGGATGTCGACGAGCTCCTTGCGGAGGCCCATCGTGACCTCGCCGGGGCCGCCGTCGGCGACGGTGAAGTCGCCGTCGAGGCTCTTGATCGTGCCGATCGGGGTGATCACCGCGGCGGTGCCGCAGGCGAACGCCTCGCGGACGCGACCGGAGGCGGCACCGTCGCGCCACTCCTGCAGGCTGATCGCGCGTTCCTCGACGCGGCGACCGGCCCGCTCGGCCAGCTTGATCACCGAGTCGCGGGTGATGCCGGGCAGGATCGTGCCGGTCAGCGGCGGGGTGACCAGGGAGCCGTCGTCGAGGACGAGGAAGACGTTCATGCCGCCGAGCTCGTCGATGTACTTGCGCTCCACCGCGTCGAGGTAGACGACCTGGTCACAGCCGTGCTCGATGGCCTCGGCCTGGGCGGAGAGGCCGGCCGCGTAGTTGCCGCCGCACTTGGCCGCGCCGGTGCCACCGGGGGCCGCGCGGGTGTAGTCCGGAGTGACCCAGACCGAGACCGGCTTGACGCCGCCGGAGAAGTACGGCCCGACCGGGGACGCGATGACCAGGTAGAGGTATTCCAGGGACGGGCGCACGCCGAGGAAGACCTCGCTGGCGTAGGCGAACGGCCGCAGGTAGAGGCTGCCGTCCTCGCCCCCGGGGATCCATTGCCGGTCGATCGAGATGATCTCGTGCAGCGACTTGAGGAAGATCTCCTCGGGCAGCGCCGGCATCGCCATCCGCTGGGCGGACTGGGCGAACCGGGCGGCGTTCGCCTCCGGGCGGAACATCGCGACGCCGCCGTCGGGCAGCGTGTACGCCTTCAGGCCCTCGAAGATCTCCTGCGCGTAGTGCAGCACGGCGCTGGCCGGATCCATCGGGATCGGTGCGCGGGCCTCGACGCGGGGCTCATACCACCCCTTACCGTCGGCGTAGCGCACGGTGACCATGTGGTCCGTGAAGACCCTGCCGAACCCGGGGTTGGCCAGCAGCGCGGCACGCTCGGCGTCCGTTACGGGAGCCGGATTCGGGCGGATCTCGAAGTCGAGGCTGTCACCACCGCTCATGGCAAAGGGACCTGCTTTCTGCGGAGAATAAGCATGCGAGGGGCACCCGTGGTGCGCCCATGAATCTACCCCGAACGGTCGTTAAAACAACGACCGCGAGGCTTCGCGAGACGAACCGATGCTCCGCTCAGGGGGCTACCGGACGGTAGCCGATCACACCGGTGACGTGGCCGTGGGTCAGACGGCTGCGGCGACCCGGTCGCCGACCTCGGCGGTACGCAGCGGCGCGCCCGGCGTGCGGGACGCGACCTCGGCCGCGACCGCCTCGGTTACTCGCGCGGCCTCGGCGTGCCGGCCCAGGTGCTCCAGCAGCAGCGCCGCGGAGAGGATGGCCGCGGCCGGGTCGGCGATGCCCTGGCCGGCGATGTCCGGCGCGGAGCCGTGCACCGGCTCGAACGTCGACGGGAACTTGCGCTCCGGGTTGACCGAGCCGCTGGCGGCCATGCCGATGCCACCGGTGACGGCGGCGGCGATGTCGGTGAGGATGTCGCCGAACAGGTTGTCGGTGACGACCACGTCGAAGCGCTGCGGGTTGCTGACCATGAACATGCTGGCCGCGTCGATGTGCTGGTATTCCGTGGTGACGCCGGGGAACTCGGCGGCGACCGCGGCGAACGTGCGGGACCACAGGTTGCCGGCGTGGGTGAGCACGTTGGTCTTGTGGACCAGGGTCACGTGCTTGCGGTCGCGGCGCTGGGCGCGGTCGAACGCGTCCCGGATGACCCGCTCGACGCCGTGCCGGGTGTTCAGGCTCTCCTCGGTGGCGATCTCGGCGGGGGTGTCCTTGTGCAGGACGCCGCCGGCGCCGACGTAGAGGCCCTCGGTGCCCTCCCGGACCACGACCATGTCGATCTCACCGGGCTTCACCCCGGCGAGCGGGCTGGTGGTGCCGGGCCAGAGCTTGGAGGGGCGCAGGTTCACATACTGATCGAAGTCGAACCGGAGCTTCAGCAGCAGGCCGCGCTCCAGGACGCCCGGCGGGACACTCGGGTCGCCGATCGCGCCCAGCAGGATCGCGTCGTGGCCGGCCAGCTCGGTCTGGACCGACGCGGGCAGGACCTCGCCGGTGCGGTTGTAGAGGCGGGCGCCCAGGTCGTACTCGTTGTAGTCGGCACCGGGCAGAACCGCGTCGATCACCTTGCGCGCCTGCGCGGTCACCTCGGTTCCGATGCCGTCGCCGGCCACCACCGCGATCCGCGCCACGCTCACGATTCGACTCCCCTGCCCCGTCCGGATGAACACCACACACCGTAACGCGGCTTCCCGAAAGCCGGAACGGCGGTCTCAGAATCTGAACCACTCGGGAAACGAACAGCCCCCGGATCGCGGCAAACGATCACGGGGGCTGCTGCGACGAGTACGCGTGGCTCGGTCCCGCCGAATTCTTGACCGCGCGACCCGCGACAGACTCCGTCACCCGAAGACGAGTCCACCCAAGGACGTGCGGCCGGGACCAACGCTAGCGATGCGGACTAAAGACGCGCAAGACGCATCCCCGCGTGTCGGCCCACGGGTTCGGCGACCGGAGCCCCTCTGATGGCACCATGCGCCGGTGAGTTTCGACCTAGTGGTGTGGGCGATGGACCCCGCGGCGGCCCCGGACCAGGTGCGCGCCGCCAATGCTCGGTGCGCCGAGGGCGTACACCCGCAACGCCCGGCCGACCCGCGCGTTGTCGCCTTCTATGATGCCCTGACCAGCAGTTATCCGGATCGTGGGCCGCGCGCGACGGCCCCCGGATCGCCCTGGGCCAGCTCGCCGCTGCACGCCGCGGCGGACCACATCCAGATGCGGCTGGACGAGAACTGCCCGGATGCGGTGCTGGAGACGATCGAGCGGCTGGCCGCCGAGCTGAACCTGGACCTTCTGGATCTTCAGGACGGCACGGTGTACCCGCCGCCGGTCCGGAGCGGCCGCTGACCCGATCCGGGGAAAACCGCCAAGAAGAAAATCCCCAGGATGATTACGGTACGGCGGTGGAGCTCCGCCGGCCCGGCTGAGCCGGACCGGCGGCAGGCGAACAGAACGGGTCCCGTGGTGAGCGCGGGTCCACCGCGGACGAGCGGATCGGCGCACTCAGTCGGCGCGCAGGTCCACGGCGGACGACAGGGACGAGCCGATGTCGCGGGCGACGCCGGCCAGCAGCTCGGGGTCGACCGAACCGTCCACGGTCAGCGTCATCAGCGCCTCCCCGCCGGCCGCGCGCCGGGCCACCTGCATGGCCGCGATGTTCACCCCGGCCAGGCCCAGCATCGTGCCGATCCGCCCGACCACGCCCGGCCGGTCCCGGTAGCGGAAGAACAGCAGCACCCCGTCGGCAGGCAGGTCCAGCTCGAACCCGTCGACCTCGACGAGTTTCCCCCCGGCCCCGGCCACCGCGAACGTGCGCCCGTCGGCGAGCGCGCCCCGGACCACGATGAGGCTCGCGTGCTCGCCGGCGTCCTCCGACGTCGCCAGCTCCACCGCGACGCCCCGCCCGGCGGCCAGCGCCGGCGCGTTCACGTAGGTGACCCGCTCCTCCACGACGGAGGTGAAGAGGCCTTTCGTGGTGGCCAGGCCGAGCACGCCGACGTCGTGGGTGGCGACCTCGCCGCGCACCTCGACGGTGATCCGGGCGGCGACCCCACCGGCGACCGCGGTGAACACCCGCCCGAGCTTCTCCGCCAACGGCAGCAGTGGCCGTACGTCCTCGTCCACCGCCCCGCCGGCGCGCACGTTCACCGCCTCGGGCACGAACTCGCCGCGCAGCGCCAGCCGCACGCTGCGCGCCACGGCGAGGCCGGCCTTGTCCTGCGCCTCGACCGTCGACGCGCCCAGGTGCGGGGTGACCGTCACGGTGTCGAAGGCGAACAGCGGTGACGAGGTCAGCGGCTCGGTCTCGAACACGTCCAGTCCGGCGCCCGCGACCCGGCCGTCGGCGATCGCCTCGGCCAGCGCGCGTTCGTCGACCAGGCCGCCGCGAGCCGCGTTCACGATCCGTACCCCCGGCTTGACGGTTGCCAGCTCCTTCTCGCCGATCAGGCCGATCGTCTCCGGCGTGCGGGGCAGGTGCACCGAGATGAAGTCACTCTCCCGGACGAGGTCGTCCAGGGTGACCAGCCGGACGCCGAGTTGCGCGGCGCGGGCCGGCTGCACGTACGGGTCGTACGCGATCACCTCGGTCCCGAAGGCGGCCATCCGCTGGGCCACCAGCACCCCGATCCGGCCCAGACCGACCACACCGACGGTCTTGCCGTGCACTTCGACACCGGTGTACGCCGAGCGCCGCCACTTCCCGGCCTTGAGTGCCGCGCTGGCGCTGGCGGTGTGCCGTGCCGTGGTCAGCAGCAGCGCCACCGCCTGCTCCGCGGCCGAGATGATGTTGCTGGTGGGCGCGTTGACCACTAGCACCCCGCGGGCGGTGGCGGCGGGGATGTCGACGTTGTCGAGCCCCACCCCGGCCCGCGCCACGACGCGCAGGTGTGGTGCGGACTCCAGGGCCTCGGCGTCGATCCGGGTGGCGCTCCGGACGATCACCGCCTCGGCCTCGTTCAGGGCGTTCAGCAGCGCGGGCCGGTCCGTGCCGTCCACCGTACGGACGTCGAAGTCCGTGGTGAGCACCTCGATCGCGGCGGGCGCCAACTCCTCGGTTACCAGGACGACAGAAGTCATGGACCCTCCATCCAGGTTCGTCACATTGACGGACACAAATGGTACGGAGCGTCGGCGACGGCGGTTCAGTTCACTCACGGAATCGAGGGTTTCCGGAACCAACAGCGGACAGTGAAGGGGCCGGTGATCGCTTTGGACGCGCCAGCGGCCAGATCACCGGCCCCGGCCCGCGCGGGAGCATGCGGCCTGGGCCCCGCTGGGCCGGCGTATATAAGAATCTGGGTATGCAAAAGCGCCCGGCCACGATCGGCCGGGCGCTTTCTTCGCGAGATCAGGCGGTTTCGGTGATGGGGCGGTCGACCCAGCTCATCATGCCGCGCAGCTTCTTGCCGGTGACCTCGATCGGGTGCTCGGCGCCCTGCTCACGGTACTTCTTGAGCTCGGGGCCGCCGGCCTCGTCGTCGGCGATCAGGCGGCGGGTGAACTCGCCGGTCTGGATGTCGGAGAGGATGCGCTTCATCTCCTGCTTGGTCTCCGCGTTGATCACGCGCGGGCCGGAGACGTAGTCGCCGAACTCGGCGGTGTCCGAGACGCTGTACCGCATCCGGGAGATGCCGCCCTCGTACATCAGGTCGACGATCAGCTTCAGCTCGTGCAGGCACTCGAAGTAGGCGATCTCCGGGGCGTAACCCGCCTCGGTGAGCACCTCGAAACCGGTCTGGACCAGGGCCGCGGTGCCGCCGCAGAGCACGGCCTGCTCGCCGAACAGGTCGGTCTCGGTCTCCTCCTTGAACGTCGTCTTGATGACGCCGGCGCGGGTGCCACCGATCGCCTTCGCGTACGACAGGGCGAGCGCCTGGCCGTTGCCGTCCGGGTCCTGCTCGACGGCGATCAGCGCGGGCACGCCCTTGCCGTCCACGTACTGCCGGCGCACCAGGTGGCCCGGGCCCTTCGGGGCGACCATCGCGACGGTCACGTCGGCCGGCGGCTTGATCAGCTCGAAGCGGATGTTCAGGCCGTGGCCGAAGAACAGCGCCTTGCCCGCGGACAGGCTCGGGGCGATCGACTCGGCGTAGATCTTGCGCTGCGCGGTGTCCGGCGCGAGCACCATGATCACGTCGGCCCAGGCGGACGCCTCGGCCGGGGTCTTCACGGTCAGGCCCTGCTCCTCGGCCTTCGGACGGCTCTTGGAACCCTCCTGCAGACCGACCACGACCTCGACGCCCGAGTCACGCAGCGACAGCGAGTGGGCGTGGCCCTGGCTGCCGTAGCCGATGACGGCGACCTTCTTGCCCTGGATGATCGACAGGTCAGCGTCGTCGTCGTAAAACACTTCGGCGGTCATGAAATCCTTCTTCTCTGTGTTCGGGGAAATCTAGGCGGCACGGAGCGCGGGGCCCGTGGTGATGGAGCGGGAGCCGCGGCCGATCGCCACGAGACCCGACTGGACCATCTCCTTGATGCCGTACGGCTCGAGGTCGCGCAGCAACGCATCCAGTTTGTCGGGATTACCGGTGGCCTCGATCGTCAGGGTGTCCGGAGCGACGTCGATCACCCGCGCCCGGAACAGCTCGACGGTCTCCAGCACCTGGCCACGCTGCGCCCGGTCAGCACGCACCTTGACCAGCAGGAGCTCACGCTGGACCGACTGCGCCGGGTCCAGCTCCACGATCTTCAGCACGTTCACCAGCTTGTTGAGCTGCTTGGTGACCTGCTCCAGCGGGGACGACTCGGCGTCCACCACGATCGTGATGCGGCTGACGTCCGGGTTCTCCGTCTCGCCGACCGCCAGGGAGTCGATGTTGAAGCTGCGCCGGGAGAACAGGCCGCTCACCCGGGCGAGCACGCCGGGCTTGTTCTCGACCAGCACGGACAGCGTGTGTTTGGTGGTCACAGGTCGTCCTCTTCGAAGGTCGGGCGCACGTCCCGGGCGAACATGATCTCGTCGTTGCTGGTGCCGGCCGCGACCATCGGCCACACCATGGCGTCCTTGCCGACCGTGAAGTCGATGACCACCGGCGCGTCGTTGATCTCCATGGCCTGCTTGATGACCTTGTCGACGTCGTCCTTCGACTCGCAGCGCAGGCCGATGCAGCCCAGCGCCTCGGCCAGCTTCACGAAGTCCGGGATCCGGTGCTTGTGCGTGCCCAGCTCGGTGTTGGAGTAGCGCCCGTCGTAGAACAGGGTCTGCCACTGGCGGACCATGCCCAGGTTGCCGTTGTTGATCACGGCGATCTTGACCGGGATGCCCTCCAGCGCGCAGGTGGCCAGCTCCTGGTTGGTCATCTGGAAGCAGCCGTCGCCGTCGATCGCCCAGACCTGGGTGTCCGGCCGGCCGACCTTGGCGCCCATCGCGGCCGGAACCGCGTAGCCCATGGTCCCGGCGCCGCCGGAGTTGAGCCAGGTGCCCGGCTTCTCGTACTTGATGAACTGCGAGGCCCACATCTGGTGCTGCCCGACCCCGGCGCAGTAGATCGCGTCCGGGCCGACCAGCTCACCGATCCGCTCGATCACGTACTGCGGGGCGAGGGTGCCGTCGGTCGGCTCCTCGTAGCCCAGCGGGTACCGCTCGCGCAGGTCGTTGAGCGTGGTCCACCAGGCCGGGTACTGCTCGACCCCGCCGGAGGTGGCCGAGACCGCGGCGATCAGCTCGTCGATCACGTGCCGGGCGTCGCCGACGATCGGGACGTCCGCGTGCCGGTTCTTGCCGATCTCGGCCGGGTCGATGTCGGCGTGCACGATCTTCGCGTCCGGCGCGAACGAGTCCAGCTGGCCGGTGACCCGGTCGTCGAACCGCGCGCCGAGCGTCACCAGCAGGTCCGCCTTCTGCAGCGCGTAGACCGCCGGGACGGTGCCGTGCATACCGGGCATGCCCAGGTGCTGCGGGTGCGAGTCGGGGAACGCGCCGAGCGCCATCAGCGTGGTGACCACCGGCATGCCGGTCAGCTCGGCCAGCTTGCGCAGCCCGTCGGTGGCGCCGGCCTTCAGCACGCCGCCGCCCACGTACAGCACCGGGCGCTTGGCCGCGGCGATCAGCCGGGCCGCCTCGCGGATCTGCTTGCCGTGCGGGTGCAGGGTCGGGCGGTAACCCGGCAGGTCCAGGGTCGGCGGCCAGGCGAACGTGGTCTGCGCCTGCTGCACGTCCTTGGGGATGTCGACCAGGACCGGGCCGGGCCGCCCGGTGGCCGCCAGGTGGAACGCCTCCGCCATGATCCGCGGCAGCTCCTCGGGCGTCTGCACGAGGAAGTTGTGCTTGGTGATCGGCAGGGTGATGCCCTGGATGTCCGCCTCCTGGAAGGCGTCCGTGCCGATCGCCGCCCGCGACACCTGGCCGGTGATCGCGACGATCGGGACCGAGTCCATGTACGCGTCGGCGATCGCGGTGACCAGGTTCGTCGCACCCGGGCCACTGGTCGCCATGCACACCCCGACCTTGCCGGTGGCCTGGGCATACCCGGTCGCGGCGTGCCCCGCGCCCTGCTCGTGGCGGACCAGGATGTGCCGGACCGTGGAGTCGAACAGCGGGTCGTACGCCGGCAGGATCGTCCCGCCCGGAATGCCGAACACGACCTCCACGCCGAGCGCCTCAAGCGACCGGACGAGCGCGCCGGCGCCCGTGGTGGCTACCGGGGCGGTCGAGACCGGAGCGGTGTTCACGGCCGCCGCGACGGTGGCCGGAGTGGCTCGATGAGCTAGCGATTCAGGCGTGGGTCTAGTCATGACAGTTCAGACCTTTTCGGTTTGGCGTCCGACACTCGAGCAACAAAAAAGGCCCACGTGCGAATGCACGGGACCTAGCGCACCCTCCTCGGTGAGGAGTGGTGCGCTCAGATAAGTACTCGGGACGCGAAGCACATGCGGCTAACCTTGCCCCATCTCACGGCCTGAGTCAACTGATCCCACATTTTGATCAACGGCCGGCGGCGTGAACTCCGGATCGGTCGGCAGCAACGCTCTGAGCTGCCGCATTCCGGGACCGAGTCGCACCACCTGACTGCGGGCCGGCGCGTTCGCCGGCGGGCCCGTGCGTGCGGCCGGGAGTGGTCGCGGGCCCACCGGGCGCAACGATTCGAGGCGTGATTGGAAGTGCTCCGCGGGCACGCCCCAGCCGAAGAGCGAGCCCTGGCCGAGCCGGCAACCGGCCTCCTCGACCACCTCGCGCTGGGCCGGCGTGCCGATCCCCTCGGCGAGCACCTCCAGCCCGAGCCGGTGACCCAGCCGGACCACCACGTCGACCAGCGGCGCGGCGGTGCCGGTGCGGGACTCCGGCTCGGCCACCAGCGCGTGATCGATCTTGAGAATGTCCACCGGAAGAGTGCGCAGCTGGGTCAGCGACGAATAGCCGGCGCCGAAGTCGTCCAGCGCGATCCGCACCCCGGTCTCGCGCAACTCGGCGAGCCGCCGCACCAGCTCCTCCATGTCGGTGGCGACCGCGTGCTCGGTCACCTCCAGCACCAGCCGCTGCGGCGGGACCCCCAGCTCGGCCAGGATGTCGGCGACCTGCGCGGCGTAGTCGGCGTTGTGCAGCTCCTTGGGCGACAGGTTCACCGACATCCAGATGTCGTGACCGGCGGCCAGCCAGTCGGCGAGCTGGCGGCACGCGTTCTCCAGCACCCAGGCGCCGATGCGGTTGATCAGGCCGGACTCCTCGGCGACCGGGATGAACTCGTCCGGCCGGACCGGCCCCAGGTCCGGGTGGGTCCAGCGGAGCAGCGCCTCGGCGCCCACCGGCCGCATCGACGGCAGGGCCACCACCGGCTGGAACACCAGGCGCAGCTGGTCGCGGTCGATCGCGTGGCGCAGCTCGCCGGTCAGCGTGCCCCGGCGGCGCAGCAACTCGTCGTAACCGGCCTGGTACCGCTCGACCCGGTTCTTGCCGCGCTGCTTGGCGTACCGCAGCGCCAGGTCCGCGTCGTGCAGCAGCTCGCCGGTGGAGGCCACGCCGACGCTGGCGGAGAGGTAGATCTGGCCGCCGTCCACCTCGTAGGGCTCGCCCAGCACGGCGAGCAGCCGGTGCGCCGCGAGCACCGCCTCGTCCGCGTCACCGTGCATCAGGACCGCGAACTCGTCACCGCCCAGCCGGGCCGCCACGTCGCCGTCCAGCAGGTTGCGTGCCAGGCGGGCGCCGACCTCGGCCAGCACCGCGTCGCCCACGTCGTGCCCGCGCAGGTCGTTGACGGTCTTGAAGCCGTCCATGTCGATGCCGATCAGGGCGGTCGGCGGATCCTTCTCCTTCAGCGCCAGTTGCAGGCCACGGCGGTTGGCCAGGCCGGTCAGCGGGTCGGTGTGCGCCAGGTCACGGAAGTGCTTCTCCCGTTGCCGCAGCTGCACCGTGTAGCGCCGGACGTCGTCCAGGGCCAGGAACTGCCGGGCGACCAGGGCGAGGCCCTCCACGCTGATCCCGAAATACCCGTACGCGTCGAGGGTGCCGCCGCGGGCCAGGTGATAGCCGAGCGCGGCGACGACGAAGAGCATCGGGACCACCGCGTACGCCCCGCCGCGCTCCAGCACGTCGCCGGTCGCGCGGACCGGGCGGTCGGCGGCCCGCACCGCCCACGCCACCAGGATCAGCCCGGCACTGAGCAGCAGCACCGAGGTCAGCACCAGCTCGTCGGCCCGCCGGCAGATGCCGCTGGTCACCCCGGCCGAGGCGATCGCGGTGAGGCTCACCCCCAGGCCGATCCGCACGGTGTGCCGCCGCGGCCGGTGCGCGTGCAGTGCCAGCACGCCGGTCAGGCCCAGCGCGACCACGGCCAGCACGGCCGGGAGGATCACGGCGGCGCACTGGTACGGCGTGGCCTCGCCGAGCAGCCGGGTGGGGCGCGCCACCAGCACCCAGCCGACGAACCACACCGACGCCGCGATGACCAGCCCGTCCAGCACGTTGCGCAGCGCGGCGGCCGGCCCGCGGGCGGCGCCGGGCAGCGCGATCGTGCCGGCCAGCAGGGTGAGAGTGCCGGACGCCATCCCGATCGCCATCAGCGTGGCGAGCGTCCGGCTGCCGGACACGGCGTCGTGGTCCTGGTGGTGGTGCTCGGTGAGCAACACGGTGGCCAGGCCGGCCAGGGCGGCCGCGGTGACCAGCGCCCCACCGGCGGCGAGCAGCAGATGTGCCCGGCGGGCCGCGCCGGTGTGCCGGCGACCCGAGCGCCCCAGCAGCGCGACCGCCGGGACCGCGGCGAGCAGGCCGGCCAGCCCCGCCAGCTCCATACCGGACGGTGAGTGCACGCACACACTCTGCCGGATCTTCATCGATACCGGAAGGCTCCCCGCCCAGGAAGGCGTCCCGCGCTGTGGACGTCACTGGCGATCGACGCCCTGGCCGGTGGCACTATGGGGAAATGCCTGAGCTGCGCTCCCGGACTTCGACCCACGGTCGCACCATGGCCGGCGCGCGCGCCCTGTGGCGCGCCACCGGCATGACCGACAACGACTTCGGCAAGCCGATCGTCGCCATCGCCAACAGCTACACCCAGTTCGTACCGGGGCATGTGCACCTCAAGGACATGGGCGGTCTGGTCGCCGACGCGATCTTCGAGGCCGGCGGGATCGGGCGCGAGTTCAACACGATCGCGGTCGACGACGGCATCGCGATGGGCCACGGCGGCATGCTCTACTCGCTGCCCAGCCGCGAGCTGATCGCCGACGCCGTCGAATACATGGTGAACGCGCACTGTGCCGACGCCCTGGTCTGCATCTCCAACTGCGACAAGATCACCCCGGGCATGCTGATCGCCGCACTGCGGCTGAACATCCCGACGGTCTTCGTCTCCGGCGGCCCGATGGAGGCCGGCAAGACGGTCGCCATCGAGGGCATCGTCCACGAGAAGCTGGACCTGGTCGACGCCATGAGCGCGGCGGCCAACGACAACGTCACCGACGAGCAGCTCGACACGATCGAGCGGTCGGCCTGCCCGACCTGCGGCTCGTGCTCCGGCATGTTCACCGCCAACTCGATGAACTGCCTCACCGAGGCGATCGGGCTGTCGCTGCCGGGCAACGGCTCGACGCTGGCCACGCACGCGTCCCGCAAGGCGCTCTTCGAGGAGGCCGGGCGGCTGATCGTCGAGATCGCCAAGGACTACTACGAGAAGAACGACGAGTCGGTGCTGCCGCGCTCGATCGCGAACCTGAGCGCGTTCGAGAACGCTGTCGCCCTGGACGTCGCGATGGGCGGCTCCACCAACACGGTGCTGCACCTGCTGGCCGCGGCCCGCGAGGCCGGGCTCGACTTCAGCGTGTCGGACATCGACGCGATCTCGCGCCGGGTGCCGTGCCTGAGCAAGGTCGCGCCGAACAGCCCGAAGTACCACATGGAGGACGTGCACCGCGCCGGTGGCATCCCGGCCCTGCTGGGTGAGCTGCACCGCGGCGGCGCGCTTCGCACGGACGTCCGCTCGGTGCACTCGCCGTCCTTGGAGTCCTGGCTGGACAAGTGGGACATTCGGGGTGATTCGCCTAGCGAGCAGGCGCTGGAGCTGTTCCACGCGGCGCCCGGCGGCGTGCGGACGACCCAGGCGTTCTCCACCCAGAACCGCTGGGCCAAGCTCGACACCGACAGCGAGAGCGGCTGCATCCGGTCGTTCGAGCACGCGTACACGGTCGACGGCGGCCTCGCGATCCTCTTCGGCAACCTCGCGCCCGACGGCTGCGTCGTCAAGACCGCCGGCGTCGACGAGTCGATCTGGAAGTTCACCGGTCCCGCGCGGGTCTACGAGTCGCAGGACGACGCGGTCACCGGCATCCTCGGCAAGGAGGTCGTCGAGGGCGACGTCGTGGTCATCCGCTACGAGGGGCCGAAGGGTGGGCCGGGCATGCAGGAGATGCTCTACCCCACCTCGTTCCTGAAGGGCCGCGGCCTCGGCAAGGCGTGCGCGCTGATCACCGACGGGCGGTTCTCCGGCGGCACCAGCGGCCTGTCGATCGGCCACGTCTCCCCCGAGGCGGCCGGCGGCGGCCTGATCGCCCTGGTTGAGACCGGTGACGAGATCACCATCGACATCCCGGGCCGCAGCATCACGCTCAACGTCCACGACGACGTGCTGGCCCAGCGCCGGCACGAGCAGGAGCGGCGGCCGAAGCCGTACACGCCGGCCGACCGCCAGCGTCCGGTCTCCGCCGCTCTGCGCGCCTACGCCTCGATGGCCACCAGCGCCAGCGACGGCGCCTACCGCCGCGTCCCGGAGTAGGAGCCACCGCGACGATGCCGGCCAGGACTTCATGCCCTGGCCGGCATTCTCTTTCCCGCGTACGGCCGTGAGCCGCCCCGGCGCGTCAGGCGGGTGCGTTGCGACGGCCACCGTAGGAGGCGACCAGCGCTTCGGCGACCGTCGCCGCGTCCGCCGCGGCCACGTCCTCCGGGTAGACCGGGAGCAGATCGTCCCAGACCGGCAGCCACGAGCCCCAGAACTGACCCTGGCCCTCGGGACGCGCGAAGAACCACAGGTGCAGGTGCGCGCCCCCGTCGCCGAACCGGTAGACGTGCGCCCGCGCGACGTGCGGCAGCGCCTGCACGTGCCCGGTGAGGTGCTTGGTGAGCACGCCCAGCTCGGCGGCGAGCGCGTCGGGCAGGTCGGCCAGATCGTGGTGGTCACGCGGGAGCAGCATCAGGACCAGCGGCACCCCGCGCTCGGCGATCCGGATCAGCCGCCAGTGGTCGTCGAGCCAGATGCCCTCGTCACGCATGCCACAGGCGTCGCAGTCCGCACCGTTCTCGCCGTGGCGCGGCGGCTCCGGCAGGACCGGCGGGCGCAGCGGGGTGACCCGGAGCCCGTCCGGCTCGAACGGGCTGATGTCCCACATCGTCATCCGTGCCAGCGGCAGCCGCCGGTCGTCGTCGGTCGCAGCGAGCGCGTGCTCGTGGAATTCGTCGGGTCGCAGTGCCATGGCCGCAGGCTAGTCGCCGTGATCGATGAACCGCGTGACCCGGTCCGCCCCCGGCGTCCGTATCGAGCGCTTCTCCGGTGCACGTTTGATCTCCCGGTGACTTAACCGGTCAAGTACACTGCGGGTGCCGCTGGGGTTACGCCGGACCCACGCCCGATATGCTCACCGGCAAAGTCGCGACAGAGGGGACTGCGTGAAACGGCCCACGATCGCCGACATCGCCCGCCGTGCCGGTGTGTCCAAGGGCGCCGTCTCCTACGCGCTGAACGGTCAGCCCGGAGTCTCCGAGGCGACCCGCAAACGGATCCTCGCCATCGCGCAGGAGATCGGCTTCAACGCGAACAGCGCCGCCCGCGCCCTCTCCGGCGCTCGCGCCCGCGCCGTCGGCCTCACCCTCTGCCGCCCCGCCCGCATCCTCGGCATCGAGCCCTGGTTCATGGGCCTGATCAGCGGTTTCGAGGCCGAGCTCGGCGCGCAGTCGTACGCACTGACCCTGCAGGTGGTGGCCAGCCCCGAGCAGGAGGTCGAGGTCTACCGCCGCTGGTGGGGCGAGCGCCGCATCGACGGCGTGATCGTCACCGACCTGCGGCAGAACGACATCCGCATCCCCGTCCTGCAGCAGCTCCAACTGCCGGCCGTGGTGATCGGCGGCTCCGGCGAGCCCAGCCCGGTCACCCAGATCTGGTCCGACGACGGCGGCGCGATCACCGAGGCGGTGCGCTACCTCGTGGCGCTCGGCCACTCGAGGATCGCCCGGGTCAGCGGTGTTCCCGACCTGCTGCACACCCAGGTCCGGACGAAAGCGTTCAACGAGGTGTGCACGTCGCTCGGCCTGCACGACGCGGTCACCGTGCCCGCCGACTACACCGGCGAGGAGGGCAGCCGGGCCACCCGGCGCCTGCTGATCGGCGGTGACCGGCCGACCGCGATCATCTACGACAACGACGTGATGGCGGTCGCCGGGCTCGCCGTCGCGCAGGAGATGGGCCTGTCCGTGCCGGGCGACCTGTCGATCGTGGCCTGGGACGACTCGCCGCTGTGCAGCCTGGTGCACCCGCCACTGACCGCGCTGAGCCGCGACGTCTCCGGCTATGGCGCGCAGGCCGCGCGGGAGTTGCTCAACGCGGTCGACGGCAAGAAGGTCGGCAACGTCAAAGCCCAGACCGCGCACCTCACGCCCCGGGGAAGCACCGCGCCGCCGCGCAATTGAAGCGCGACGCACGCCACGGGAGCACGCCGCGAAACCGCGACGCACACCGCGAGAGCGCACTGCGGGAGCGCGCCCCATGCCGCGAAAGTGCGACGCTCGCTGCGGGCTGGGCCGGCGGCCGGGCGCGGGGTTCCGGCTGGTTCTCATGGGCGTTATCCGTCCCGGATAACGCCCATGAGAACCAGCCGGGTGGGTGAGGCGCGGCTGGGGAGGGACCAGCGGCGGCGTCGCGAGGGCATCCACGGGGCTTGGTCGTGTCGCCTGAGAACGAGCGCCGACAGCTTCGTACTGAATCAGGGGTTTCGGTCTGCTCTGTGGCTTTCGAGGTAGGCCTCGATGCGCTCGGCGGGGGCCGGGTGGGCGACGGCGATGCCCTGGCCGTAACGGCATCCGGCGGCCAGCGCGCGCTCGATGCTCTCCGGCGTCTCCAGGCCCTTCGCGACCAGGTCGAGGCCGATCCGGCGGGACAGGCCGACGACGACCTCCATCGTCGCCGCCTCGGACTCCTGCTGGGCCAGCGCCGCGGTGAGTTTGAGCATGTCGACCGGGAGGCGGCGCAGGTTCGCCAGTGAGCTCTGGCTGGAGCCGAAGTCGTCGAGGGCCGCGCGGACACCGAGTTTGCGCAGGCCGGAGAGGGCGGCGACGATCGCCGGCAGGTCCTCGGCGATCCACGTCTCGGCGACCTCGACGACCAGTCTGTCCGGGGCGACGCCGTAGCGCCGCAGGGTGCCGGCGACCTGTTCCGGGAAGCGGGCGGTGAGCAGCTCGCGCGGGCCGACGTTCACCGACACCCAGAACTCGCCGTCGTCGCCGGCCCAGTTCCGCAGGTGGCGGCAGGCCTCGTCGAGGGCCCAGTCGTTGAGCTCGGCGATGATGCTCTGCGCCGCGGCGATCGGCAGGAACTCCTCCGGCAGGATCGTGCCGAGGCCGGGGTGCCGCCAGCGCAGCAGCGCCTCGACGCCGGCCGGGCGGCCGTCGCGCAGGGCGGCCACCGGCTGGAAGACCAGATCCAGCTCACCGCGGCCGGCCGCGCCGGGCAGCTGACGTTCCAGCTCCATCCGGCGCTGGAGCAGCAGCTCGACATCCGGGTCGTACCACTCGACGGCGTCCCGGCCCAGCTGATGGGCGCGCTGGCGGGCCAGGTCGGCGTGGCGCAGCACCTCGTCCGGCCTGGTGGCGCCGGCCAGCTCGGCCAGGCCGACGCTGGTGTGCAGGCGGACCTGCGCCCCGGGCAGCTGGAACGGCTCGGCGAGGGCCGCCACGATGCGGGTGGCCAGCGCGTACGCCGGAACGGCCGACTGCGGCGTGAGCACCGCGAACTCGTCGCCGCCCAGGCGGGCCGGCACGTCGTCGGGGCCGGTCAGCGACCGCAGCCGGCGCGCCATCTCGGTCAGCACCGCGTCGCCCACCTCACGGCCGTGCGCGTCGTTGGCCTCGGCCAGCCCGTGCAGGTCGATCACGAGCAGGGTGCCGGGCGGCCCGGGGCGGCGGCGGAAGGCGAGCAGGTCACGCATGAGCGCCTGCCGGTTGGCCAGGCCGGTGAGCTGGTCGAGGTACGCCAGGCGGTGCAGGGTGCGCTCCAGGTGACGGCGCTCGCCGACGTCCCGCACGTGCACCACGAGCGCCGCCACCTCGGGCACCGCGCGCTGGTCGGAGATCGTCGACTCGGTGTCGCGCCAGAGCCTCGCGCCGTCCCGCAGCCTGGCACTGACCAGCACCGGCGGGCCGCCCTCGTGCTCACCGGCGAGCACCGAGCGGATCACCGCGAGCGCGTCGCCGGCGTCCTCGGGGTGGATCATCTCGCCGAACGCCCGGCCCAGCACCTGATCGTCACGCAGGCCGAACAGGCGGGCCGCGGCCGGGGACTGCCAGCGGACGGTGAGCCGCTCGTCGAGCACCAGAGTGAGGTCGGTGGCCCCGGCGACCAGCGAGCGGAAGTGCGCCTCGGTGACGCGCAGCCGCCCCGCGTACAGCCGGATGTCGCGGACCACCAGCAGCTCCCGCATGACCAGGACACTGATCATGATCACCGCGAAGACGACGCCCTCGGTGTCGAAGCCGGGCGAGGTCAGCAGGTGCCACACGGCGGCGACCACGCCGACCGCGGCCGGGACCGCCAGCAGCGGATAGCTCGCCAGGTAACGGTCCGGGTTGACCGGCGCGGCGGGCGGGACCGGCAGGCCCCGGCGGGAGCCGCCACCGGCCGCCGCGGCCAGGCCGGCCACCATCGGCAGCCCGAGCAGCGGCACGGCCGGGCCGCTCACGCCGAGCGCCAGCACCTCGGCCAGCGCCGCGAGCGAGGCGAGCACGAGCCCGGCCCCGTCCGCGCACCAGACCGCCGGCACCGGCCGCGGCCGCGCTCGCAGCACCACCACGGCGACGATCGAGACGCCGCCCGCGGCGATCAGCACCGCCGGCAGCGCGGCTCGGTGCGGCTGCCCGTCCGGCGGGATCAGATAGGCCGCGAAGCCCACACTGATGCCGAGGCACAGCCCGTCGAAGCCGCGCCGCAACCGGATCGGCCAGTTGCGCGCCGCGCCGGGCAGCAGCGAGGCGCCGAGCACGTAACACCCTGCCGCCGTGCCCAGGCCGGCGGTCAGCCAGAGCACCTCGCCGGGCGGGGACCACCACGGCACCAGCGCGGTGACGGCGGTGGCCAGCGCGCCCATCCCGACGAAGCCGGCGCCGCGGCAGGCCACGAAGGTGCCGTCGGTGTGGTGGATGTCGAGGGCGGAACGCACCAGGTACGCCGAGGCGCAGAGCGCGGCGGCGCCGGCGCCCAGTGCGAGCGCGACCGCGCCCGGCAGCAGGCCGGCGGCGCCGGCGAGCAGCATCAGGGCGGCCGTCGCGGAGACGGCGAGCAGGACGGCCCGGCCGGTGTTGCTGGGCCGGGCCGGCGCGAGGGGCGGCACGGCCACGACAGGTCCTCTGCGTTGGCGCCGGGGGGTCGGCCCCCGACGGACGGGGTGGAGCAGGAGGTCGTTGCACCCGGACAACGAGGAATCCCCGGTTCCGGTTACGGGCGGCCCCTGCGACGGATCGTCGACCATGGACGCCTCGAGGGTCAACCGGGGCTGTGGACAACCGGGTGGGAAGATGGGGACGTGAGCAGACGCCGCCCCCTTCTCCGCGTACGCAAGTCCGGCACCGCCCTGGTGGCCTCCGGGATCGCGTTCGTCGGCGCGATGCCGCTGGCCGGTGTCTCCCGGGCATGGCTGCCGGTGCTGTTGATCCCGCTCGTCGCGTTCATCTGGTCCTGGCGGGCCGGCACCGACGTGTTCTCCGACGAGGTGCGGGTGCGTGCCCTGATCGGCGGCACCCAAGTGCCGTGGAGCCGGATCACCGAGCTGGCGCCCGACGAGCGGGGCCGGGTCTCCGCGCTGCTGGACAACGGGAACGTGATCCGGCTGACCGGCGTCACCCGGGACAACCTGCCGCTGGTGCTGGCCGCGGTGGACAACTACCCGGCCGACGCCGCCGTGGAGCAGTGACCGCTTCCAAAAGGCTGTCTTCCAAGGGGCTGTCTTCCAAGGGGACTGTCAGACGCCGTGGTTACCCTGATCGGCGACGAAGCTAGGGGGTGGTTCAGCCGTGCGTTACCGCCGGAGCCGTGCCGCGGTCGCGACTCTCACCGTCGTGCTGGGGCTGACCGCGGGCTGCAGCTTCGGGCCGCCGGGGCCTGATCAGGCCGGCAGCGCGCCCAACCTGCCCGGCCCGTCGATCGCCGCCACCGCGAGCGCCGGGGCCGGCGACGAGCAGGAGATCGCGGTCACCGTGCTGGCCAAGGGCCTCGAGGTGCCGTGGGGCATCGCCTTCCTGCCGGACGGGTCGGCCCTGGTCACCGAGCGCGACACCGCGCGGATCCTGAAGGTCGGGCCGGAATCCGACGCGGACGGGTTGAAGGTCGCCGAGGCGGCCCGCCTCGCCGAGGTGCGCCCCTCCGGTGACGGCGGCCTGCTCGGCATCGCGGTCTCCCCGAAGTATGCGTCGGACAAGACGGTCTTCGTCTACTACTCGACCGCCTCCGACAACCGGATCGGCAAGCTGGTCCTCGGCGAGACCCTGGAGCCGATCCTCACCGGCATCCCGCGTTCCGCCCAGGAGAACGGCGGCGCGCTCGCCTTCGGCCCGGATGGCTTCCTTTACGCCGGCACCGGTGACGGCACCGCCACCGGCACGCAGGCGCAGGATCCGAAAAGTCTGGGCGGCAAGATCCTCCGGATGACCACGGACGGCAAGCCGGCCCCGGGCAACCCGGTGAAGACCTCGCTGGTCTGGTCCTCCGGTCATCGCAACGTACAGGGGCTGACCTGGGACAAGACGAAGCGCATGTTCGCCACGGAGAATTCTCAGCCCAAGTTCTCCGAGCTGAACGTGGTGCTCAAGGGCAAGGATTACGGCTGGCCCAAGGCCGACGGCAAGGCGGGCGACGCCGGGCTCGCCGACCCGCTCGTGGCCTGGCCGGCCGCCGAGTCGTCGTGTGGCGGGGTCGCCTCGTTCGAGACGACGGTCGCCACCGCCTGCCTGCTCGGCAAGCGGCTCTACCTGCTCAACGTGACCGGCAACGGCACCGTGCTGGGCACCCCGCAGGAGTTGCTCACCGACAAGTTCGGTCGGTTGCGTGCCCTGGTCGCCGCGCCGGACGGTTCACTCTGGGTCAGCACGTCGAACCAGGAGGACGCCGGCGAGCCGGACCCGGAGGACGACCGCCTGATCCGGCTCGTCTTCTCCGACGGCGGCGCGGGCCGCAGTTGATGAGACGCCCATGACTGTTTCACGGCGAGCCCGGCCGGGCAGGTTTGGCCCCGATGAGTGAGCCCATGGCAGCCTGGCGCCGGCGTGTGAGATCAACTGCCGACTTCTCCGTACGGGTGTGGAAGCACCGCTGGTTCCGCAACACCCGCGTCGCCGCGGCTGTCGGCCTGGTCAGCATCACGGCCGCGGTGATCGGCGTGATGCTGTTCGCGCACACCGAGATCAACGTGGGCCCGTTCAAGGCGGAGATGTCGCTGCGCCCCACCGTGGTCGGCGGCACCGAGGTGGACATCCCGCCGCTCGGCTCACTGCACCTGGACAGTCACCGCGGCACGCTGCACCTGAAGGTGGCGCTCGGCTCGCTCGACCAGAACCGGACTGAGGAGCTGATCGACAACCCGGCCGCGATCAGCTCGGCCGGCGACCGGGCGGTCGACGAGGTCGTCACCGGGGTGAGCCGGCTGGCCCTGCGCACTGTCGGGCTGGCGGTCCTCAGCGCGGTCCTGGCAGCCGCGCTGATCTTCCGCAACGTGCGGCGCACCGCGGCGGCCGGGCTGACCGCGCTGATCGCCGCGGCGGGCAGTATCGGGCTGGCCGCCGCCACCGTCCGGCCGACCGCGATCAGCGAGCCGCGCTACGAGGGTCTGCTGGTCAACGCCCCGGCCGTGGTCGGTGACGCGCGGCGGATCGCGGACAACTACGGGCGGTACTCCGAGCAGCTCCAGCAGATCGTCAGCAACGTCAGCCGGATCTACACCACCGTGTCGGCGCTGCCGGTCTACGAGCCGGCCGGCAACACCACGCGCCTGTTGCACGTCTCCGACCTGCATCTGAACCCGTCGTCGTGGGGCCTGATCCGGACCGTCGTGCAGACGTTCGACATCGACGCGGTGATCGACACCGGGGACATGGTCGACTGGGGCAGCAGCGCGGAGACGTCGTACGTGTCGTCGATCCCGTCGCTGGACGTGCCCTACATCTACGTTCGTGGCAACCACGACTCGGTGGCGATCCAGACCGCGGTCTCCAAGCAGCGCAACGCGATCGTCCTCGACGACAAGATCATCCTGCAGAACGGCCTGACCATCGCCGGCATCGGCGACCCGCAGTTCACCCCGGACAAGAGCGAGACGAACAAGGCCGGGGACACCTCCGGCGACGAGATCCTCACCGCCTCCGGGGAACGCCTGGCCACGACGATCCGCAACTCCGGTCAGAAGGTGGACATCGCGCTGGTCCACGACCCGGCGATGGCGCAGCCGCTCTCCGGGGTGGTGCCGCTGGTGCTGTCCGGGCACCGGCACCAGCGCTCGGTGCAGATGCTGCCGGCCCCCGTGCCGCCGGCTCCCGACCCGTCCGCCTCGGCGTCGCCCTCACCGGCACCGTCCGCGTCCGCCGCGGCGCAGGCGCCGATGCCGACCCGCCTGATGATCGAGGGCTCGACCGGCGGCGCCGGCCTGCGCGGGCTGGAGAACGAGGAGCCGACGCCGCTGTCGTTGTCGGTGCTCTACTTCGACGAGAACCACGACCTGAAGGCGTACGACGACATCGAGCTCGGCGGCACCGGCCAGTCCAACGTCGAGATGCAGCGCAACGTGGTCGGCCTCGACGACAAGAACCCGCCGGTGGCCCCGACACCCGCGCCGGTCCTGTCAGGCAGCCCGGCCGTCCAGCCGAGTCGCTGACGCCCAGCAGCGCCCGTCAGGAGTCCGTCGGGGATGAGCCGGCGGGTGGGGTGACCGGTGGCGCGAACGAGGGCGCATCCGCGGCGGCTGGGCGGCCGGCGGGGAACGTCGCCCGGTAGACGGCCGCGGCGGCGAAGGTGCTGAGGAGTGCGGCCACCAGCAGGGTGAAGAGCACGCCGGCCGGCCGGGTTCCGGCGAGCACGACGGCGATCGCCACGTAGGCCGTGGACAGGATCGGCGTCACCACGAAAGCCGGCCGCGGCAGCGGCTGGGCCGGTGTCCGGAGGCGGCCGCCGACGGCGTACCGGATGATCGCCGCGAACGCCGGGAGCAGCGCAACCACGGCGAACCCGCCGTAGGTCCTGGCGCCGGGCGCACCCGTCAGCGTCAGCGCCAGAACGCCCAGCAGCAGCCCGGCCGGAAGCGTGCCCGCGGTGACGAGCGGCATCCATCGAGCCGCCGACGACGAGCTCCGGGAGATGACGTCCAGAGCGCCCGCGTGACCCGGAGCTAGGACCAGCGCGGCCCGGGCCGCGGCCAGGGCCGGCTCGGTCCGGCCCAGGCTAGCCAGCGACTGGGCGAGCAGCGCATGCCCGTCGGCGATACCGGGATCCAGCTCGATCGACCGGGCCGCGGACCGCTGGGCCTCGGCCGTCCGCCCCAGGTAGAACAGGGCGAGGCCGTGGATGTAGTGCGCCGCCGAGGACTCCGGCTTCAGCGCGACGGCCCGCTCGGCATAGGTCAGCCCCAGGTGGTACTGCCGGAGCCCGACCTGCGCGCCGGCCAGCCGGTGCCAGGCCCGGGAGTCGTCCGGGTGCTCCCCGAGGAACTCCTCCAGCAGCCGGATCGCGTCGGCGAACCGCAGCTCGTGGACGGCCACGTGGGCCGCTGCGACCAGTGGCGGCTCCCCCTCGGCCTCCCAGTGCGTCTGGTCCGGGCCACCGGCCGGGGACGGCGCACCGTAAGGCACCGGCAGCGTCGCCGCCTCGCCGACCGCGGGTGCCGGGAGCAGCGCCGGCGCCCCGGAGGGCAACGGCCAGGCCGCGGCCGGTGTGGGGTCGGGTTCGCCGCTGCTGGGCGGCGTGGCGTCGGTCATCTCGAATTCCCCGTGATCGATGCGATCGGGCAGGCGCCGCCCGACTCTAATCGATCCTCACCGCCGCCCGGAACGACGCCGCCCGGCTCGCCGTGCGGCGGGCCGGGCGGGACGACGTACCGCGGAAGTCAGGAAGCGCCGAGCCGGGACAGGATCAGGTCGCGGACGGTCTTGGCGTCCGCCTGGCCTCGCGTGGTCTTCATGACCGCGCCGACCAGCGCGCCCGCCGCCGCCACCTTGCCGTCCCGGATCTTCGCGGCGATGTCCGGGTTCGCGGCGATGGCCTCGTCGACAGCGGTCTGCAGTGCGCCGGTGTCCGACACCACCCCGAGGCCGCGGGCGGCCATCACCTCCGACGGCGAGCCCTCGCCGGACACCACGCCCTCGAGGACCTGGCGGGCCAGCTTGTCGTTGAGCTTGCCGTCGTCGACCAGTTTCTGCAGCTCGGCGACCTGGGCCGGGGTCGCGCCGACCTCGGAGAGCTCGACGCCCAACTCGTTGGAGCGGCGGGCCAGCTCGCCCAGCCACCACTTGCGGGCACCGGCCGCGGGGGCGCCCGCGGCGATGGTCTCCTCGATCAGCTCGATCGCGCCGGCGTTGACCGCCGACTGCATCTCGACCTCGGAGATGCCCCAGTCCTCGCGCAGGCGGGCCCGCTTGACGCTGGGCTTCTCCGGCTGGGAGGCGCGCAGCTCCTCGACCCAGGCCGGGTCCGGAGCGATCGGGACCAGGTCGGGCTCGGGGAAGTAGCGGTAGTCGGTCGCGGTCTCCTTGGAGCGGCCCGGCCGGGTGTCGCCGGTCGTCTCCTGGAAGTGGCGGGTCTCCTGGAAGATCCGGACGCCCTCGTCGAGCAGGCCGGCCTGCCGGATGATCTCGGAACGGACCGCGCGCTCGACCGAGCGCAGCGAGTTCACGTTCTTCGTCTCGGTGCGCGTGCCCCACTCCTCGCCCGGCTTGTTCAGCGAGGTGTTGACGTCGCAGCGCATCGAGCCCTGCTCCATCCGCACGTCGGAGACGCCCAGCGAGCGGATGATGTCGCGCAGCTCGGCGACGTAGGCCTTGGCGATCTCGGGAGCCTGCCCGCCGAGACCGGGAACCGGCTTGGTGACGATCTCGACGAGCGGGATGCCGGCCCGGTTGTAGTCGACGAGCGACTCGGTGGCGCCGTGGATGCGACCGGTGGCCCCGCCGACGTGCAGGGTCTTGCCGGTGTCCTCCTCGATGTGCACGCGCTCGATCTCGACCCGGTACTCCTTGCCGTCGACCGTGACGTCGACATACCCGTCCACGCAGAGCGGCTCGTCGTACTGCGAGGTCTGGAAGTTCTTCGGCATGTCCGGGTAGAAGTAGTTCTTCCGGGCCATCCGGCACCAGGCGGCGATGTCACAGTTCAGCGCCAGACCGATCCGGATCGTCGCCTCGATGGCGGCCCGGTTCATCACCGGCAGGGCGCCGGGCAGGGCGAGACAGACCGGGCAGACCTGGGTGTTCGGCTCGGCGCCGAACTCGGTCTTGCAGCCGCAGAACATCTTGGTCTGCGTGCCCAGCTCGACGTGCGTCTCCAGGCCGATGACCGGCTCGTAACGGCTGAGGGCGTCGTCGTAGGACGGCAGCGCGATGGTCGTCATGTGCTTCGGCTCCGGCTCACTGCGGCATCGGGTAACGGACAGACGTCCAGCCTAGTCGTCCGGTATGACGCCACGTCGCCGGGTTTCCCGGCGACGGGAAACTGACCCCCACAGAAAACGATCCTCACGATAACCTCCCGCCCATGCGTCGATCTCTCACCGGCGTGGCCCTGGCCGCGACGGTCCTGTGTGCGAGCTGCACAGACAGTCCCTCGGTAACACCTACGGCGGCACCGTCGAGCGCCGCCCCGGCCGCCCCCGCCGTCGACTACACGGCCTGGCAGGCCGGCAAGTCCACGCTGGTGGCCGACAAGCTCTACCCCGAGCACGGCAATGCCGGGCTCGACGTCCTGCAGTACGACTTGAAGCTCGACTGGGATCCCGCCAAGAAGATCCTCACCGGCACGGCCACGCTGCGCATCCGCCCGACCGCCGCGGCCTCCGAGATCAAGCTGGACTTCGCGACCCTGTCCGTCGACAAGGTGACCGTCGACGACAAGGCGACCACCGGCACCCTGGCCAAGGAGAAGCTCACCGTGCCCGCCGAGCTGGTCGCCGACCGGCCGGTCACGCTGGTGGTCGACTACCACGGCACGCCTAAGCAGGTCGCGTTCCCGTCGCACCGCGGCGACGCCAAGGAGGGCAACGGCCTGCGCCCGGCCAAGAACGGCGGCGCGTGGACCATGCAGGAGCCGTGGGGCGCGATGACCTGGTACCCGGCCAACGAGCTGGTCTCCGACAAGGCCCTGTACGACATCGCGGTCACCGTGCCGGAGGGCTGGATGGCCGCGGCCAACGGCACCCCGGGCCCGGTGGAGGGCAACACCTACCGGTACACCTCGGCCGTACCCACGGCGGCTTATCTGACGACGCTCGCCGTGGACAAGTACAAGAAGGTCGAGCAGGCCGGACCGCACGGGGTGAAGCTCACCTACTTCGTCGTGCCGAAGACCGACGACAAGCTCCTGCCCGTGCTGAAGAAGTCACCGCAGCTGCTGAGCTGGCTGGAGGAGCGGCTCGGGCCCTACCCGTTCGAGACCGGCGGCGCCCTGGTCAACGGCTCGATCTCGGCCATGGAGACCCAGCAGATGATCAGCATGGGCCGCCCGACCGGGAAGTGGGACAAGGAGGCCCAGGACTACTTCGAGGAGACCCTGGTCCACGAGTACGCCCACCAGTGGTTCGGCGACACGGTCACCCCGAGCACCTGGACCGACCTGTGGCTCAACGAGGGCTTCGCGCAGTACCTGCAGTTCCTCTACGAGCAGAAGGTCCACAAGTTCAGCGACGCCGCGCTGGAGACGTTCCTCCGCAAGCGCGACGCCGAGCTGCGTAAGAAGGTCGGCCCGCCCGGCAAGCCGGATGCCGCCGAGTTCGCCGAGAGCAACGTCTACATCTGCGGCGCGACAATGCTCAAGGAACTGAACGACGCGCTCGGCGACACCAAGTTCTTCGCGCTGCTGAAGGCGTGGGTCGCCGAGCACAAGAACACCAGCCAGGACCGGGCGGCGTTCATCGCGTTCGTGAAGCAGAACACCGGCAAGGACTACAGCAAGCTGATCAACACCTGGCTCGACTCCCCGACCACCCCGAAGTAGGGCTTGTCCACGCGGGCTAGCGTGCGCATATGCGTCGATGGCCCGCACTGGTCGTCCTGTTGCTGTGCGCCGGCTGCACCTCGCAGCCGGCGCCACCTCCACCGGCCCCCTCTCCCGCGGCGCCGGACCCCGGCCGGTCCGGCCCGGTCGCCGACATGCTCTATCCCGAGCACGGCAATCCGGGCCTCGACGTCCTCCACCACACCCTGCGGCTCGACTGGAAACCCGATCAGAAGCTGCTTTCCGGTACGGCCGTGGCCCGCATCCGCCCGGTCGTCCCGGCCACCGAGATCAGCCTGGACTTCACCGGCCTGACCGTCGACACCGTGACCGTCGACGGCAGGCCGGCCACCGGAACCGTGCGGAACGGGAAGCTCACCGTGCCCGCCACGCTCGTCCCCGATCAGCCGGTCACGCTCGCGGTCGGCTATCACGGCGTACCGGAGCAGATCTCTCGTCCCTCGCGACGCGGTGACGCGAAGGAGGGCGTCGGCCTGCGCCCGGCCGCGAACGGTGGCGCGTGGACGATGCAGGAGCCGTGGGGCGCGATGACGTGGTACCCGGCGAACGAGCTGATCTCGGACAAGGCGCTCTACGACATCACGGTCACCGTGCCACCGGGCTGGACGGCGGTCACCAACGACTCCGCCGCGCCGATGCCGGCCTACCTGGTCACGCTCGCGATCGACCACTACACACCGGTGCGGGACACCGGGCCGCACGGGCTGCCGCTCACCTACTGGGTCGTGCCGGGCGCCGACGACAAGCTGCTGCCGGTGCTGCGCAAGTCCCCGGAGCTGCTGACCTGGCTGGAATCGCTGCTCGGGCCGTACCCGTTCGAGACCGCCGGCGCCGTGGTCAACGGCTCGGTCTCGGCCATGGAGACGCAGCAGCTGGTGAGCATGGGCCGGCCGTTGTCCTGGTCCGTCCTGGAACAGAAGCGGTACGAGGACACGCTGCTGCACGAGTACGCCCACCAGTGGTTCGGCGACGCAGTCACCCCGACGACCTGGGCCGATCTGTGGCTCAACGAGGGGTTCGCGCAGTACCTGGAGTACAAGTACCAGCAGAAGAAGCGCGGCTACGACGACGCCACGCTGGAGCAGGTGCTCCGCTCCTATGACGCCCGCCTGCGCCGGGAGCTGGGGCCGCCCGGCAAGCCGTCACCGGCCGACTTCGCCGGGAGCAACGTCTACCAGTGCGGCGCGGCCATGCTCAAGGAGCTGAACGACGCTCTCGGCGATGACCGTTTCTGGTCCCTGATGCGCGCCTGGGTCGCCGGCCACCGGTACACCAATCAGGACCGGGCGGCTTTCATCGCCTTCGTCACCGCCCACACCGGCGAGGACCACAGCAAGCTGATCAACGCCTGGCTCGACTCCCCGACCACCCCGGAGTGAACCCAGATCAAAGCCGTTTGCGGTACGGCCGTAGCCCGGCCCGCATTCCCCTCCGGCCGCCGGCGAGTCAACCGACGGCGGCCGGAGAGGATCAGCGTTCAGTTGTCAGAGGGCCGGCGGGGTGAAGGTGCCCACGGCGGACTCCAGCGCGCCGGCGACCCGGTACATCCGGTCGTCGGCCATGGTCGGGGCCATGATCTGGAAGCCGACCGGCAGCCCCTCGGAGAGACCGCACGGCACCGAGATGGCCGGTCCGCCGTACAGGTTCGTCGGGATCGTGAAGAGGTCCGCCAGGTACATCTGGTACGGATCCGACGTGCGCGACCCGAACGGGAACGCCACGAACGGCGTGGTCGGCGAGACGAGCACGTCCACCTTCTCGAACGCGGCCTGGAAGTCGCGCGTGATCAGGGTCCGGACCTTCTGCGCCTGGCCGTAGTACGCGTCGTAGTAACCGCTCGACAACGCGTACGTACCGAGGATGATCCGTCGTTTGACCTCGGGGCCGAAGCCTTCGTCGCGGGTCAGTGACATGACCTCCTCGAGCGAGCGCGAGCCGTCGTCGCCGGAGCGCAGTCCGTAGCGCACGCCGTCGAAGCGGGCCAGGTTCGACGAGCACTCGCTCGGGGCGATCAGGTAGTAGGCCGGCAGCGCGTACTGGAAGTGCGGGCAGGAGACCTCGACGATCTCGGCGCCGAGCTTGACCAGCGCGTCCAGCGACTCCCGGAACGCGGCCTGCACGCCCGGCTCGGAGCCGTCGCCGGCGAACTCCTTGACCAGGCCGAGCTTGACCCCGGTCAGGTCGCCCTGCAGGCCCAGGCGGGCGGCGGCGACCACGTCCGGCACCGGCTGCGCGATCGAGGTCGAGTCGCGCGGGTCGTGGCCGGCGATGACCGCGTGCAGCAGCGCCGTGTCCTCGACCGTCCGGGCGCAGGGGCCGGGCGTGTCGAGCGAGGACGAGAACGCGATCAGGCCGTAGCGGGACGTCCCGCCGTAGGTCGGCTTCGCCCCGACCGTGCCGGTGACGGCGCCCGGCTGCCGGATCGAGCCGCCGGTGTCGGTGCCGATCGCGAGCGGCGCCTCGTACGCCGCGAGCGCCGCCGCCGAGCCGCCGCCGGAGCCGCCCGGGATCCGGCCGAGGTCCCACGGGTTGTTCGTCGGCCCGTACGCCGAATACTCCGTCGACGAGCCCATCGCGAACTCGTCCATGTTGGTCTTGCCCAGGATCGGCATGCCCGCGGCCTTGAGACGCTCGACGATCGTCGCGTCGTACGGCGGCTTCCAGCCCTCGAGGATCTTGGAGGCGGCCGTGGTCGGCACCCCCTTGGTGGTCACCACGTCCTTGACGGCGATCGGCACCCCGGCGAGCGGGCCGGTGATCTCGCCCGCGTCCACCCGGCGGGCGGCGTCGAGCGCACCCTCGCGGTCGACGTGCAGGAACGCGTGGACGCGCTCGTCCACCGCGGAGATCCGGTCCAGGTGGGCGGTCGCCACCTCGACGGCGGAGACCTCCTTGGTGGTGATCAGCTCACTGAGAGCAGCCGCGCTGAGACGGGTCAGGTCGCTCACGGTCATTCCTCCTCGTCCAGGATGCGCGGCACCCGGAACCGGCCCTCGTACGCGTCGGGCGCGCCGGAGAGGGCGGCGTCCTGCGTCAGGCTCGGCGTGGGAACGTCCTCGCGGTACACGTTGGTCAGCGGGACCGAGTGCGAGGTCGGCGGGATGTCCTCCGCGGCCACCTCACCGACCCGGGCGACCGACTGCAGGATCACGTCGAGCTGACCCGCGAATCGATCCAGTTCCTCTTCGGTCACGGCGAGCCGCGACAGGCGCGCCAGGTGCGCTACCTCTTCGCGGGAGATGGCGGCCATCCTGCCCCCTCAATCACTTGACGTAATGCATGCCTTTTCGAGGAGTCTATTTCGCCGGGATCCACGGCCCGCGACGAACCCCGGGCCGGATCGGCCGGTAGCGCGAAAGCCACTCCGCCAGCTCGGCCGCGGGCATCGGCCGGGCGTGGAACCAGCCCTGCGCGGCATGGCAGCCGGCCGCCGCGAGCAGCCGCCAGGTCACCTCGTCCTCGACGCCCTCGGCGACCGCGCGCAGCCCGAGCGAGTCGGCCAGCCCGATCACCGAGCGCACGATCGCCGCGTCCCCGCTGTCGTTCGCCATCCCCAGCACGAACGAGCGGTCGATCTTCACCTCGGTCAGCGGGAGCCGGCGCAGGTGCTGCAGCGAGGAGAACCCGGTGCCGAAGTCGTCCAGGGAGATCGCCACGCCCATCCGGTCGAGCCGGGTGATGGTGTCCAGCACCCGGTGCGGGTCGGTCATCAGCGCGCTCTCGGTGATCTCCAGTTGCAGCAGGTCGGCCGGGACCTCGTGGTCGCACAGCAGCACACCGACCCGGTCGGCGATGTCCCCGGCGTGCAGGTCACGGGCGCTGACGTTGACCGCGGCGCGCAGCGGCATCCCGGCGAAGCGCCACCGGGCGAGCTGCGCGACGACCTCCTCCAGCACGTACGCGGTGAGCAGCCGCATCACCGGCGTCGGCTCGGCCACCCGGAGCAGTTCCTCCGGGCCGACCAGGCCGCGCTCCGGGTGCCGCCAGCGCAGCAGCGCCTCGACGCCGACCACCTCGCCGGTCGCGATCGCGATCTGCGGCTGGTAGAAGAGCACTATCCCGTCGCCGGGCGGGTCCCGGCGCAGCGCGGCACGCAGGTCCGCGAGCAGGGCCAGCCGGTCCGGCGAGGCGTGCGGCGCGTCCGGGCCGTGCACCGCGACCTGGTCACCGTGCTGCTTCGCCTCGTACATCGCGGTCTCCGCCTCGCGCAGCAGCGTCGCGCCGTCGCGCCGGCCGGACTGCAGCGCGATCCCGATCGACGCGGTCAGCTCGACCGGGGTGCCGTCCATCGGGAACGGCCGGCTCAGCGCCTCGGTCAGGTGCTCGGCGATCCGGCGGGCCGACGCGGCGCCCTCGACCCGGGTCGCGAGGACCGCGAACTCATCGCCGCCGAGACGTACCACCAGGTCGTGTCGGGGAACGGCGGCGGTGAGCCGGTCGGCGACCCGTGCCAGCAGCCGATCCCCCGCGCCGTGCCCGAGCGCGTCGTTGACGATCCGGAACCGGTCCAGGTCGAGCAGGATCAGCGCGCGCTGCCGGTCCGGGCCGCGTTCGGACATCGTGGACTGCAGCGCGCGCCGGTTCGGCAAGCCGGTCAGCGGGTCGACGCGGGCGGCGCGCTCGGACTCCCCGGCCCAGCGGACCATCCGGTGCACGGCGTGCAGCGCGAGCAGCGTCAGCGGCAGCAGTGCGGGGCCGACCTGCGCGGCGAGCAGCAGCATCGGGGCGAGCAGCAGGAGCGCGGCGGTGGCCAGCAGGTCCGCGGGGGCGCGGCGGCGATGGCGGGTACGCCGTTCCGCGGTGCACCGCCGCACCACGGCCGCCACCGCATACCGCGCGGCGATCCACGCGGCCGCCGCGGCGCAGGTCAGCGCGGCGTCGCCGAGGTCCGGCCGCGGCCCGATCCGCCACGACACGAGCCCGGCCACGGTGGAGGCCGCGGCGAGCCCGGCGGCGTGCTGGAGCGCGAGGTGGATCGTCCGCGGCACGGCGTGGCGCATCCGGATCCCGGCGACCGTCACGGCGACGAGTTGCACCGCGAGCGCCGGCACGAACCCCCAGGCCAGCGCGATGGCGAAGGTGAAGCAGCTGGACGGCAGGACGACCCGGCTCACCCGCCGCCCGGGCAGCGGATGCGGTCGCGCGTCGGCCACCACCGCCAGCGCCGCCATGATCCAGTAGGCGGCGGGCAGCGCCCGGAACGTGCCCGCGGCGGTCGCCCAGAGCGCCAGGTCGGTAGCGGCGGTCAGACCCGTGGTGACGACGAGGGCGCGACGCAGCCGCGGGCCGGAGGCAGCCGAACGGGGACGAACGGCATCCATGCGACCTCCACGACGGGACCTCGATCACTTACACGATAGATCCACATGTGGCATTTGCCGCTTATGCACTTAGCTGTTATTCAGTTTGCACACGCCGCCAAAGCCGCATTTCACCCGTAAGCCTTACCCCACGACGATCAAAATCTTCATGTCCGATCTCCGCTGTGGTCATTCTGCGCAGCTCCCGCGGGGACCCTTGCGGGCTGTGCAAGGCCGTGGCCGGCCAGAACGCAAAGCCCTCCAGGGCGGCCTCCGTGGCGGGGCACGCTCACCCCGAACCCCAACCACCGCGCGGGGCGGAACCCCGCCCGGAAACCTCACGTCACGGCGACATCGCGGCCGCCTCGCGGGACGGAACCCCGCCGGGAAGCTCCGCGTCACGGCGACATCATGGCCGCCGACCGGCCACGGACGGCTCCCGCCGTGACCGTCCCGCGAGCTCGCCGACGGGTCGAGCCAGCGGCGCGACTCGCCCTCCCGGCTGGTTCTCATGGGCGTTATTCGTCCCGAATAACGCCCATGAGAACCAGCCGAACCCGCAACGCGCGCCGAGGCCCCTGCCGAAGCGCAACCTCGCGTCCCGCACGCCACGCGCAGCACGCCCACCGCACCGCACGCCACGCGCAGCACGCCCACCGCATCGCACGCCACGCGCAGCACGCCGACCCGCAGCCCGCGCCACGCGCCGACCCGCATCCCGCGCGGGTCTCCGTCAGCCTGCCGGCGTGATCTCGGCGATCGCGCGGGCGGCGTCGGGGCCGTCGGCGAGCAGCACACCGAAACCCGCCTCGTCCAGCACCGGCACCTTCAGGCCGAGCGCCTTGTCGTACTTGCTGCCGGGATTCTCCCCGACCACCACGAAGCCGGTCTTCTTCGACACCGAACCGCTCACCTTGCCGCCCCGCGACGTGATCGCCTCGGCCGCCTGGTCCCTCGTGAATCCGGAGAGGGTCCCGGTCACCACCACGGTCAGCCCGTCCAGCGGCCGCGGCCCGGTCACCACCTGCTCGTCGGCCATCCGGACGCCGGCCGCCTGCCACTTGCGCACGATCTCCCGGTGCCACGGCACGGTGAACCACTCGCGAAGGCTGTCCGCGATGATCGGCCCCACCCCGTCGACGGCCGCGATCGGATCGACCGCCTTCGCCTTCCGCCTGGCCGTCTCGACGGCCACGGCCGCGGCGCCCGAGTCGACGGCAGCATCCGCGTCGATCGCGCCATCCGGGCCACCGGAGTCAGCCACAGCATCGGGGTCGGCAGCGGCCCCGCCATCAGAAGCCTCCGAACCCGCCGGGACCTCCGAGCCCTCCGGAAGCTGCTCCGGGGCTCCCCCGGCCGCTTCCGCCAGCGCGGCGGCCTCCGCACTGGCCGCCACCGCCTCCGGATCAGCGGCCGTGCGCGTAAGCTCGGCCTCCAGCGCCTCCATCGACCCGTACTCCCGGGCCAGCGCCTCGGCCGCCGTCGGCCCCACGTGCCGGATCGAGAGTGCCACCAGCACCCGCGCGAACGGTCGTGACTTCGTCTCCTCCAGCGAGGCCAGCATCTTCCCGGCGTTGGTGCTGAGCTTCCCGCTCTTGTTGACGAAGAACGGGACCCGCAGCAGGTCCTCCTCGGTCAGCGTGAACAGGTCACCCTCGTTGTGCAGCACCCCGGAGTCGAGCAGCGCCTTGGCCGATTTCTCCCCCAGCACCTCGATGTCGAGCACGTCCCGGCTGGCCAGCGTCGCGAGCCGCTGCAGCAGCTGGGCCGGGCAGGCCTCACTGTTGGGGCAGCGGATGTCGACGTCGCCCTCCTTGGCCGGCGCCAGCGGCGTCCCGCACGACGGGCACTCGACCGGCATCACGAACGCCCGCGCGTCGGCCGGGCGCAGATCGATCACCGGGCCGAGGATCTCCGGGATCACGTCACCGGCCTTGCGCAGCACCACGGTGTCGCCGATCAGCACGCCCTTGCGGGCCACCTCCTGCGCGTTGTGCAGAGTCGCCTGGGACACCTCGGAGCCGGCGACCTTCACCTTCTCCACGATCGCGTACGGCGTGACGCGCCCTGTCCGGCCCACGTTCACCGCGATGTCGAGGAGCTTGGTGGTCACCTCCTCCGGCGGGTACTTGAAGGCGATCGCCCAGCGCGGCGCCCGGCTCGTCGAACCGAGCCGCCCCTGGATGCCGACCGAGTCCACCTTGACCACGACACCGTCGATCTCGTGCTCGACGTCGTGCCGGTGCTCGCCGTAGAACTCGATGAACTCACGGACAGCGGCCATGTCGTCGACCAGCTTCCACCGCGTGCTGGTGGGCAGCCCCCACGCCTTCAGAGCGTCATACGCATGCGACTGCGACGCGGGGCTGAACCCCTCGCGGGCGCCGATGCCGTGCACCACCATCCGCAGGCCGCGCGACGCCGTGACCCGCGGATCCTTCTGCCGGAGGCTGCCGGCCGCGGCGTTGCGCGGATTGGCGAACGGGGCCTTGCCCTGCTCCACCAGCGACGCGTTCAGATCGGCGAACGCGTCGCCCGGGAAGTAGATCTCGCCGCGCACCTCGATCAGGGCGGGCACGTCGTCGCCGGTCAGCCGTTCCGGGATCTCGCGGATCGTGCGCACGTTGGGCGTCACGTCCTCACCGCTGCGCCCGTCGCCCCGGGTCAGGCCGCGGACCAGCTTGCCCTTCTCGTAGAGCAGGTTGATGGCCAGACCGTCGACCTTCAGCTCGCACAGGAACTGGACCGGGCCGCCGGCGTCACGGACCGTCTTCTCGGCCCAGGCGTCGAGCTCGTCGAGGCTGAAGACGTTGTCCAGCGACATCATCCGCTCGAGGTGCGGCACCGTGGTGAAGTCCGTCGAGAACGTGCCGCCCACGTTCTGCGTCGGCGAATCGGGCGTCCGCAGCTCGGGGAACTCGGTCTCCAGCGCCTCCAGCTCGCGCAGCAGCAGGTCGAACTCGCCGTCGGAGATGGTCGGCGCGTCGAGCACGTAATAGTGGTATTGATGGCCGCGGATCTCCTCGGCGAGCTCAGCGTGACGGGCGCTGGCCTCGGAACTCGGTGACGTCACCACTACCTCCGTGTCTCGGCGATCTACGAGGCACGGTAGTCGCCACCACCGACAATTTCCGGGCTCACACCTCGGAGATCCGCCGACCGGCCTCGCGACACGCCTCGAGCAGCGCCCGCACATACGGCGCGGAGGCCCCGGCCAGCCCGCAGGCGGGCGTGACGACCACCTGCCGCGGCAGCCCCGCGGCCGGGAAACCGAGCCGGCTCCACAGTTTGCGCACCCGCTCGGCGATCAGCTTCGACTCCGGTTTCGCCCCGGCCACCGGCCGCGTCGGAGCCGCGCCCACGAACAGCCCGAGCCCGGCCTCGATCGCCTCGCCGACCGGATCGAGATCCTTGAGCAGCGACAGGTCGAAGGCGGCCGCGGCGACCCGGGAGTCCCGGATCACCTGCCAGGGCAGGTCCGGCGCGCAGCAGTGCACGACGACGGGCGCGTCGAGGGCCTCGACCACGGTCCGCAGCCGGGTCGCGGCATCCGGCCCGTCCACGGCCCGGTAAGCGCTGAGCCCGCTCTCGGTCGGCACGTGCCCGGCCAGCACGGCCGGCAGCGACGGCTCGTCCAGCTGCAGCAGCACTGTCGCGCCGGGCACCCGTTTGCGCACGTCGGCGACGTGTCGCCGGAGCCCCTCGGCGAGCGAGTCGGTCAGGTCGCGGACCGCCCCGGGGTCACGCAGCATCCGCCCGCCGATCGGCAGGTCGAGCGAGGCCGCCAGGGTCCACGGCCCGGCCGCCTGGATCTTCACGGTCCCGGTGAACCCGTCGGCCTGCTCGGTGAGCTGATCCAGGTCCCGTTCCAGCAGGTCGGCGGTGCGCCGCAGGTCTTTCCCGGGGTGGCCGGTGATCTGCCAGCGCCCGGCGTAGAGCTGCACCGGCAGGTCGACCAGGAACCCGGCGCCACGGCCGATGAGGTCTGCTCCCGGGCCCCGCTCGGGCAGCTCGGGAAGGTGCGGCAGATCCGGCAGCTCGCCGAGGACGATGCGTTGCGCCTCGGCGGCGTCGGTGCCGGGCAGCGAGCCGATCCCGGTGGCCGACCCGGCCGGCCAGGGGAAGTCAGGCATGGGCCGACTCCCGGGTGCCTGCGGTGATCGTCGCCGAGCCGAGCACGATGTCGCCCCCGGGGTCGGGCCGGTAGGCGACGATGGCCTGACCGGCGGCGATGCCGCGCGCGGGAGTCTCCAGCCGCGCGGTCAGATTGCCCTCGGAGACGGTCACCGACGCCGGGACCACGTCACCGTGCGCCCGCAGCTGGACCTCGCACCGGACGTCGCCGGACGCCTCGTGCCAGATCGGCCGGGTCGCCGTCACGGTGTCGACCTCGAGATCCTCCCGCGGCCCCACGGTCACCGTGTTGGTCACCGGGGTGATCGACAGCACGTACCTCGGGCGGCCGTCGGCGGCGGGAACCCGCAGGTTGAGCCCCTTGCGCTGGCCGATCGTGTACCCGTAGGCGCCGTTGTGGGTGCCCAGCTTCTCCCCGCTGCGCCCGTCGACGATGTCACCGGGCGCGGACCCGAGCCGCCCCTCCAGGAACCCGCGGGTGTCACCGTCCGCGATGAAGCAGATGTCGTGCGAGTCGGGCTTGTCCGCGACCGCCAGCCCCCGCGCGGCGGCCTCCGCCCGCACCCGGTCCTTCGTCCAGTCGCCCAGCGGGAACATCGCCCGGTCGAGCTGCTCGCGGGTCAGCACGGCCAGCACGTAGGACTGGTCCTTCGCCAGGTCGACGCTGCGCCGCAGCAGGCCGTCGGCCCCGAGCCGCGCGTGGTGCCCGGTGACGACCGCGTCGAAGCCGAGGGCCACCGCCCGGTCGAGCACCGCCTCGAACTTGATCTTCTCGTTGCAGCGCAGGCACGGGTTCGGCGTGCGGCCGGCCGCATACTCCTCGACGAAGTCGTCGACGACGCTCGCGTGGAACTCATCGGCCATGTCCCACACGTAGAACGGGATGCCGATCACGTCGGCGGCGCGCCGGGCGTCCCGCGAGTCCTCCAGCGTGCAGCAGCCGCGCGCGCCGGTCCGGTACGTCTGTGGATTGCGCGCCAGCGCCAGGTGCACCCCGGTCACGTCGTGGCCGGCCTCCTTGGCGCGGGCCGCGGCGACCGCGGAGTCGACACCGCCGGACATTGCCGCAAGAACTCGCATGCCCCAAAGCCTATCCGGGTCTCCGGCGAGCGGTCGCCGGGCTTATCGGGGCGTCTTCCACGCCCCGGCGCGGCGGGCCCGCTCCACCGCTCCGGGCAGCGCCGCCAGCAGCGCGTCCAGGTCCGCCTCGGTGCTGTCGTGCCCCAGCGAGAACCGCAGCGACGACCGCGCCCGCGCATCGTCGGCGCCCATCGCCAGCAGCACGTGGCTGGGCTGCGCGACCCCGGCCGAGCAGGCCGACCCGGTCGAGCAGTAGATCCCCTGCGCGTCCAGGAGCAGCAGCAACGCGTCTCCCTCGCAGCCGGGGAAGGAGAAGTGCGCGTTGCCGGGCAGCCGTCGCTCCGGGTCACCGTTGTAGATCGCGTCCGGGACCGTGGCGAGCACCCGCCGGACCAGCTCGTCACGCAGGGCGGTGACGCGGTCCGCATACTCCAGCCGCGCGCGCACCGACGTCTCGACCGCCACCGCGAACGCCACCACCCCGGGGGTGTCCAGCGTCCCGGACCGCACGTCGCGCTCCTGGCCGCCACCGTGCAGCAGCGGCGTGCAGCTCACGTCACGCCCCAGCACCAGCGCGCCGACGCCGACCGGCCCGCCCAGCTTGTGCCCGGTCAGGGTGAGGGCCGCCACGCCGCTCTCCGCGAAGTCCACCGGCACCTGCCCGACCGCCTGCACCGCGTCGGTGTGGAACGGGATGCCCGCCGCGCTCGCCAGCGCGGCCAGCTCCGGGATCGGCTGCACCGTGCCGACCTCGTTGTTCGCCCACTGCACGCTGACCACCGCGATCTGTTCCCCGTGCGCGCGCACCAGGCCGGCGAACTCCTCCGGGTCGACCCGCCCGGCGTCGTCCACCGGCAGGTGGGTCACCTCCGCGCCCTCGTGCCGGCCCAGCCAGTCGACCGCGTCCAGCACCGCGTGGTGCTCGACCGACGACGCCACGACCCGCAGCCGCGTGGGATCCTCGTCACGTCGCGCCCAGAAGATCCCCTTGGTGGCCAGATTGTCGGCCTCGGTCCCGCCGCCCGTGAAGATCACCTCGGACGGTCGCGCGCCGATCACCGCGGCGATCCGCTCCCGCGACTCCTCGACCAGCCTTCGAGCGCCGCGCCCGGCCGCGTGCAGGGACGACGGATTGCCGATCTCCCGCGCGGCGGCCGCGTAGGCGTCCAGCGCTTCGGGGAGCATCGGCGTGGTAGCCGCATGATCGAGGTAGGCCATTTTTCCCACTCTAGAACCTGTTTCTCGAAGCAACCTTCGCCGTCCTGCCCCGCATTCCCGATCACCCGGCCGAGCTCGAACGCCCCTTCCGCCGCGACCGCGTCGAAGCCTGAATCCCAACCTCGAGATCCAAGCCAGAAGATCAACATCAAGATCTTCATTGCCTGCCTCAGCTGTGGTCCAGATCGTCGCTCCCGCGGGGACCCTTCCGGGCCGAGCAGGGCGCGGGGCGCCCAGAACGCTCAGCCCTCCAGGGCGACGTCCGTGGCTGGTCCCGGTCAGGGCAGCAGACCCGTCGACGACCCGAGCCCGCCGAAAGGCCCCGCCCGCCGGAGCCCGCGACCGATCCGGTGGGCACGGCAGCGACGGCGCGCCCCCTCCCGGCTGGTTCTCATGGGTGTTATTCGTCCCGAATAACACCCATGAGAACCAGCCGGACAAGCGCGACCCGCGTCGCTGCCGTGGCCCGATGCCGTGCTCGCGGACGTCCGGGGCAGGCGGCACTCACGGTCGCGGCGCCGGTCACGGTTCTCGCTGGTTCTCACGGTGGTTGTTCGTCCCGAACAACCACCGTGAGAACCAGCCCGGCAAGCGCGACGCGCGCGGCTGCCCGGGCTCGGGCGGAGGTCGCGCGGACACGGACGGGGCTTGGTCGTGTCGCCTGGGGACGGGCGCCGGGAATGTCGTACCGACGCAGAACGAAACGGCCCGGCGGAGAACCGCCGGGCCGTGACCAGAAGCGAGTGTTACTTCCGCTTGCGGATCTCGTCGGCCGCCTGCGGGACGACCTTGAACAGGTCGCCGACCACACCGAAGTCGGCGAGCTCGAAGATCGGCGCCTCGGCGTCCTTGTTGACCGCCACGATCGTCTTCGACGTCTGCATGCCGGCCCGGTGCTGGATCGCGCCGGAGATGCCCAGAGCCACGTAGAGCTGCGGGGACACCGTCTTGCCGGTCTGGCCGACCTGGAACTGGTGCGGGTAGTAACCCGAGTCGACGGCCGCACGCGACGCGCCGACGGCGCCGCCGAGCAGGTCGGCCAGCTCCTCGACCAGCTTGAAGTTGTCGGCGTTGCCCACGCCGCGACCGCCGGAGACGACGATGCCGGCCTCGGTGAGCTCGGGGCGGGAGCCCTTCTGCTCGGCAACGCGCTCGACGACCGTGGTCAGCTTGTCGGAGTCGCTGACGGCGACCGTCAGCTCCTCGACCGCCGGGGTGGCCGCGGACGCGACCGGAGTGGTCGAGTTCGGACGGATGGTCACGATCGGCAGGCCCTTCGTGACCTTCGACTTGACGATCGTGGAGCCGGCGAAGACCACCTGGGTGGCCGTGCCGTCCGCCGCGACGTCGACCGCGTCGGTCAGCAGGCCGTTGTCCAGCTTGACCGCGAGCCGGCCGGCGATCTCCTTGCCCTCCTGGGTGGAGGCCAGCAGCACGGCGGCCGGGGACACCCGCTTCACCAGCTCGGCCACGGCGGTCGCCTTGGGAGCGGCGCCGTGGTCCAGCACGTCCGCACCGGACGCGGTGTAGATCTTCGCGGCGCCGAACTCGGCGAGCTTGGCCTGGTCGGCCTCGCCGAACACGACAGCGGACACCTCGCCGAGCCCACGAGCGATCGTGAGCATCTCGAGCGTGACCTTCTTGACGCCGGCCTCGACGACAACGAGTACTTCAGCCATGACGAGACCCCTTCTCAGACGAACTTCTCGGTGGCGAGGTACGCGACGAGCTGCTCGCCGCCGGTGCCCTCGTCGATGACCTTCGCGCCGCCGGAGCGGGCCGGACGCTTCGACCACTCCAGCACCTGGCTGGTCGCGCCGGCGAAGCCGACCTCGTCGCCCGCCACACCCAGGTCACCCAGGGACAGGCTCTGCAGCGGCTTCTTCTTGGCGGCCATGATGCCCTTGAAGGACGGGTACCGAGGCTCGTTGATGGTGTCCCAGACGCTGACGATGGCCGGCGTCGAGGCGGTGACCACCTCGTAGCCCTCGTCGGTCTGCCGCTCGATGGTCAGCTGCGAACCGTCCACCGTGAGCTTGCGCGCGCCGGTCAGCGCCGCCACGCCCAGGCGCTCGGCCAGCATGTGCGGGACGACCTGCACGCGGCCGTCGGTGGACTCGGCGCCACAGAGGATCAGGTCGGCGTTCAGCTGCCCCAGGGCGGCGGCGAGCACCTTGGAGGTGGCCACCGCGCACGAGCCGTGCAGGGCGTCGTCCGCGACGTGGACGGCCTTGTCGGGGCCCATGGAGAGCGCCTTGCGGATCGAGTCGGTCGCGCCGGACGGGCCGACCGTCAGCACGGTCACCTCGCCGCCGTGCGCCTCCTTGATCTTCAACGCCTCCTCGATGGCGTACTCGTCCATCTCGTTGATGACGTTGCTCGCCGAGCCACGCTCGACGGTGTTGTCGCTCGCGCTCAGGGTGCGCTCGGCACCGGAGTCGGGCACCTGCTTCACCAATACGACGATATTCATCGCGCTATTGACCCTCCTGTATTGAACGCACCGTTGCGGTCGAGCCGGTCCGCCGGTCGGCATCGCCTGGCCGCGCCATGCCTGACCCAAACCATGTCGGCAAGGTTACCCGCCAGTAGCTTTGCTGTTGCCAACCACCCAGAGTGACCCACCTCACTAGCATCGCCAGGAGGAGGTGTCATGACATGAGCGGTCTAAACGCAACACTTCTGGACGCGGTGAACCTGCCCGGCTCTCATCTTCCCGCACACGCGAACAAGGCGGAGCCGCAGTCCCATGGCCGGTCCGGTCCCGACTCTCCCTGGTGCAGCTGCGGACGTCCACGGGAAGCGTGTGTGAGTGACGAAGTACGCAATCTGTGGCACCCGCCTTCTTGACCGAACAGGTCGATAATCGGCGGGTGTTCGGTGGCCTGATCCAGTGGTTCGACCCGGAGAGCGCCCATTCCGAGGGCACGACTCCGGACTATCGGTTCTCCCTGGCCAACGAGCGGACGTTCCTGGCCTGGATCCGCACCGGCCTGGCGCTGATCGCCGGTGGACTGGCCTGCGCACAGTTCCTGCCGCCGCTGCCGATCGCCCGGCTGCGCGAGATCATCGCGATCGCCCTGCTGGTCCTCGGCGGGGTCGTCGCGCTGCGTGCTGTCGATCACTGGGCACGGTCCGAGCGGGCGATGCGGCTCGGGCGTGACCTTCCCCGCTCACGCTTCCCGGCGTTCTTGGCGATCGTCGTCGCGCTCGGCGCCCTGGTCCTCGTCGTCACGGTGGTCCACCGGATCGTCACGTGACCCGCGACCCGGGCTCCGTCCCGGAAGGCACGCGTGACCCCGGCGCCGTCCCGGAGCGCACGCGCGACGCCGGCGCCTTTCCGGACCGTACGCGTGACCCCGGCGCCTCCCCGGAACGCACCCGGCTGGCCTGGCGCCGCACCGGGATGTCCGCGGCCGCCGTGGCGCTGCTCGCCGCCCGGCCCGCCTTCCACCCCGGCGCCGGCCCCGCGCAGTGGCTGGTCGCCGCCGCCGCGATGGGCGGCTGGGCGGCGCTGGCCGGGCTCGCCCTCCGCCGCGCGCCGGGCCTGCGGATCCGCCCGCCGCGGCCGGCGGCCGGCACGATCCGCGCCTACGCGCTGATCACCGCGGGCTTCGCCGTCATCGGCGGACTGGTTGTCATGCTCTGATCGTCGCCGGGCGGCCGGAGGAGGGGCATCATTGCCCCATGGTCCGGTTGTTCATCGTCTTGGCCGCGGTCGCGCTCGTGCTGCTGATCCTGGCGCTCATCGGGTCCCTGTCCGCGGAGCGGGTGCGTGCTCTGCCGCGGGCACTGTGGGTCCTGGTCGTGGTGCTCGTCCCGCTGGCCGGGCCGATCGCGTATTTCCTGTGGGGCCGTCCCGCCGACGGCAGCGCCCGGCGACCGGCCCCGCGACCGTCGTCGCCCGACGACGACCCGGACTTCCTGCGCTCGATGGACACCGAGCAGTCCCGCCGCGACCGTGAGCTGCTGGCCCAGCTGGAGCATGAGCTGCGCCGGCACGACGAGCCACCGGCCCCGCCACGCCCGCGCCCCGACGACAAACCGCCGGCCCCGCCACGCCTGCGACCCGACGACAAACCGCCGGTTCTGCGCCCGGCCGACGAGGTCCGCCCGGCTGACGACAAGCCGCAGGCCCGCGACGACAAGCCTCAGGCCAGGGACGAGGATCGGGGATAGGGGCCGGCCCGGCCCGCCGCCGCCGACGAGCGGTCGAGGTCGTCGCCGCTCCGGCCCGAGATGTCGTTTCTCACACCGTCCTGGCAGTGATCATGGGCACATCCCGGGCGTTTCACCCCTGCAGGTTCAGCAACTTCGCGATGTCGGTGAAAACGTCGACAGCGTCCTGTTGCCAGGGCTCGCCGTTGCCGTAGCCGTACGCCAGGATCAGCGCGGCCAGCGGAACGCAGATCATCGTCAGCAGGCTGAGCAGCACCTGCAGGAAGCGCAGGAACGGGTTCCGGCGCCGGGGAGCCGGCCGCTGCTTGGCCGGCTTGCGCTTCTTCTCCGCCTGCGGCGCCGGGCGCGGCGGCGCGACCACGGCCCGCCCCGAGGCGGGCGCGGACTGCGTGACCGGCCGGGACTGCGCCACCACCGGGCGGGTCGGCCGCGGCGGGGCCGGCTTCGCCTTCTTCGGCATGGTGCTCTGCTGCGACGGCGACGGCGTCCGGCCCTCGTGCGGGGGCGGGCTGGTCGGCATCGTCGCGTCCGGGTCCGGCCGCCAGTGCGGCGGGTCCGCGTCGGGCCACGGGTCGACCGGCGGCCGCATGTGCGGCGGGACGACCAGCTCGGGCCGGATCTCGGTCTCCCGGTTGTCCACCGACGCCGCCGGCTTGGCCGGGACCCGCTTCACCTGGACCTGGGACGGGGCGACGGCCGCCCCCGGTTTGCGGGTCGGCAGCGGGACGACGGGAACCGGGGGCTCCCCGGTCGGCTCGGAGAACGAGTCGACCGGCTCTGGGAAGGAGTCACCCAGCGGCGCGTCCTCGGTCGCCCCGGCCGCTTCCGGGATCGACCGTTGCGCGACCGGCTCCGTCGCGACGGGCGGGTCGTCGGGAACCGGCTCCTGGTAGGGCGCGTCCTCCGGCATGCTCTGCGAGGGCAGCCGCATCTGCCCGGTCGGCCCGGGCGCGGCCGGCTCGGAGGTCAGCAGCGCCGCCTCGGCCAGGACGCTGCCCTCGGCCACGACCAGCTCGGGCTGCTCGATCACGACCGGCGGCTCGCCCAGTTCGCGGTGCAGCAGGGTCGCCATCAGCGGGATCCGGCTGGCGCCACCGACCAGGAACACCCCGGCCAGCCGGCCGTCGGGCAGGTCGGCGAACTTCAGCAGGTTCCGCGTGATCCGGACGGTCTGCTCCAGCACCGGGCGGGCGACCTCCTCCAACTCGTCGCGGGTGAGGTGCACCTCGGCGTCGAGCAGCGGCACCACGAAGTCCGCCGACTGGGCGCGGGACAGCCGCTCCTTGGCGATCCGCACGTCGTCCCAGAGCTGGCGGCGGGCCCGGCGCTCCTCGACCGTGGTCGGCTCCAGCAGGCGTTCCCACCCGTCGGTGCGCAGGTGCTCGACGAGTGCCGCATCCACGTCCAGGCCGCCCAGGTCGTCGCGCCCGTCGACGGCGAGCACCTCGAAGCCGGTGGCGGTCCGCGCGACGAGGCTGGCGTCGAACGTGCCGGCCCCGAAGTCGTGCACCATCAGCACCGAGCCGATCGGCACGTCCCGGCCGAGCACCTCGGCGAAATACGTCGCGGCGGCGACCGGCTCGGCGACCAGCCGGGGACCGGACAGCCCGGCGCGGGCGGCCGCTTCAGCGAGCAGGGTCCGCCGGGTGGAGCCCCAGGTCGCGGGGCAGGTGAGCGTGGTCTCCGGCCGGTACGGCCCGACCGCGCGATGCCATTCCTCGACCACCCTGGCGAGCACCCCGGCGATCAGGTCGACGACGTCGAACTCCTGCTCGCCGAGCAACACCAGGCCGTCGTCGACGCGGCGCTTCGGGTTCGGCTCGAAACGGGCCGGCTCGAGCCGGGCGCTGTGCACGGCGTCCCGGCCGACCAGCAGGTTGCCCCCGGCGTCGGCGTAGACCGCGGACGGCAGCAACGGTGAGCCGTCGACCAGGATCGGCCGGGCCCGCCCGTCCGGCCACCGCGCGACGGCGACGGTGTTCGAGGTGCCGAAGTCGATGCCGAGGGCGTACTTCGGACCACCCTGGTCGATGGACATGTGCGCAGTCTAGGCGGTGCCTGTGACGGGTAGAGGGTGCGACTACTGTCCGGTGAACTTCGGCTTGCGCTTCTCGACGAAAGCGGTGGTTCCCTCCACCCGATCGTCGGTGGCGAACAGCCCCGCGAACAGGTGCGACTCCAGCGCGAGGCCGGCCGCGAGGTCCATGCTCAGGCCCGCGTCGACGGCCTGTTTGGCGGCACGCAGCGCGAGGGCCGGACCGGTCACGTAGGGGCGGACCATCTCGACCGCCGTGGCGTGCACCCGGTCGGCCGGGACCACCCGGTCGGCCAGCCCGATCCGCAGCGCCTCGTCGGCCTCGACCATCCGGCCGGAGAAGATCAGCTCCTTGGCACGGGCCGGGCCGATCAGCCGGGCGAGCCGCTGCGTGCCACCGGCGCCCGGGATGATGCCGAGCTTGATCTCCGGCTGGCCGAGCTTCGCGTCCTCGGCCACGACCCGCCAGTCGCAGGCCAGCGCCAGCTCGCAGCCGCCGCCCAGGGCGAACCCGGTGACCGCGGCGACCACCGGCTTGGGGATCCGCGCGACCGCGTCGAAGGCCCCGGAGAGCGCCGTGGCCCGGGCGACCATGTGCTGATAGCTGACTGTCGTGAACTCGGTGATGTCGGCGCCGGCGGCAAACACCTTCTCCCCGCCCCAGACCACGACGGCGCGCACCTCGGGGTCGCCGGCCGCGGCCGTGGCGGCCGCCCGCAACTCCTCCTGGACCTGCGTGTTCAGCGCGTTCATCGGCGGCCGTTCGAGCCGGATCGTGCCGATCCCGTCCGCGATCTCCAGCCGTACGAACTCACTCACGCCGACCTCCGCTGGTAGCCGTTTGGCCGCCAGCCTACGACGGGTAACGGTTAGATTGGGTCCCCTGGGAGGAGAGATGACCACGTACTACCGGGATCCGGACGTGCTGATCACCTCGTCCGGCATCCGCATGAACGGGCGTGAGTTCCGCCTGCCCGAGCTGCTCCAGGTGTGGCACACCAGGGGCAGCCGCTCCTGGTCGGTGATCGTCAAGCGCGGCGCGCTGGGCGTGGCCATCCTGATGCCGCTGGTGATCGGCGCGCTGGCGATCGGCATCGCGCTGCTGACGCACATGACGGTCACGCACACGATCGCCATGGTGATCGGTGGCGTGCTGGTCGGGCTGGCCGTGGTGCCGGTCGCCGATCTGCTGCTGGAGCGGGTGGACCGTTCCTACGACGCCGGCAGCCGCACGATCGAGATCTGGGGCCGGGTCCGTGGCGGCGACGTGCTGCTGCTGCGCACGACGAACGCGCAGCGCTTCGGCCGGATCTACCGCGCCCTGCAACGAGCGATGGAACCCGCGATGCGCCGATGAGGGACGCGCCGGGGGAAGATACGCCGATGGAAAAGGATGCGGCGGGGCTGGCGGCGCTGCTCGCCACGACGGGGGTGCTGCATTTCGTGGCACCGAAACCGTTCGACGCGATCGTCCCGGGCGGGTTGCCGGGGACGGCTCGGCAATGGACGTACCTCAGCGGGCTCTGCGAATTGGCGGTGGCCGCGAGCATCGCGCATCCCCGGACCAGAAAGGCCGGCGGCCTGGCCGCCGCGGCCCTGTTCGCGGCGGTCTTCCCGGCCAACGTGAAGATGGCGTGGGATTGGCGGCACGCGTCCCCGGCGAAACGCGCGATCGCTCTCGGGCGGCTGCCGTTGCAGATTCCGCTGATCGCCTGGGGCTTGCGGATTTCTCGCTGATTCCTCTCACAAGCCGGAGCGGAACCGGCACCATCGAGACATCATGAGAGCGACGCGGACACGGCCGACCGGGATCGAACGGACCTTCGGCGATCACGAGATGATCGTGACGAAGACCGATCCGCGTGGCGTGATCACCTACGCGAACGACGTGTTCCTGCGGATCTCCGCGATCCCGGAGCGGGAGGCGGTCGGGCAGCCGCACAGTGTCATCCGGCATCCGGACATGCCCCGCGCCGTGTTCAAGCTGCTCTGGGACACCCTCGAGGAGCAGAAGGAGATCTTCGCGTACGTCCTGAATCTCGCCGCCGACGGAGCGCACTACTGGGTCCTCGCCCACGTGACGCCCTCGTACGACGCCGCCGGTCGAGTCGTCGGCTATCACTCGAACCGCCGCCGCCCCACGCCCGCCGCGATCGCCGCGGTGAGCGACCTCTACGCGAGCATCCGCGCCGCCGAGGCCCGGCAGAGCCACACCCCGGACGCGGTGGCCGCCGGTCACCAGGCGCTGCGGGACACCCTGGCCGAACGCGGCATGGACTACGACGAGCTGGTCTGGTCGCTGACGAACGACTCGCGCCGATGAGGAAGGTGGAGCCGGCGCGGGACGAGTCCGCCCTGGCCGCCATCGCCGACACCTGCCACCGGATGACCGCCGGCGACTTCGAGGCGCGACTGGGACCGATCGGTGACTCGGAGACCGCGCTGACCGCCCGCAGCGCGGTGAACGGGCTGCTGGACCGGATCGACGCGTTCGCCAGGGAGGCCGGCGCCGCCTCCGCCGCGGCCGCCGAGGGACGCTTCCACCGCCGGTTCTTGACGACCGGGCTGCAGGGCACGTTCAAGCTCTCGGCCGAGCAGATCAACGCGTCGGTGACCGCGATGTCCCGCAACGCCGACCGGATCGCGGCCGCCGACCGGGCCCGGTTGCAGCTCGCCGACGAGCTGGAGTCGGCGGTGCTGACCGTCTCCGAGCAGGTGGCGACCGCAGCGACCCAGATGGGCGCGTCCGCGAACGACCTGGCCCGGTTCGCCCGCGGCGCGGTCACCGACGCCGAGCGCGGCATGGGCACTGTCACCTCGCTGCGCAGCGCGTCCGAGGAGATCCGGCACGCGGTCGACCTGATCAACCAGGTGGCCTCGCAGACCCGCCTGCTGGCGCTGAACGCGACGATCGAGGCGGCCCGGGCCGGCGAGGCGGGGCGCGGCTTCGCCGTGGTCGCGAACGAGGTGAAGGAGCTCGCGAACGAGACCAGCTCATCCAGCGAGGAGATCATGGGCCAGGTCAACACGGTCCAGCACGCGGCGGCGGACGCGGTCGGCGTCCTGGAGGCCGTGAGCGCCAGCTTCCGCGAGATCAACCACCTGATCGACGGGATCGCGGTCGCGGTCGACGGCGGCGCGGCCGGCACGACGGGGTTGTCCCAGCTGGCAGAGGTGCTGCGGGCCGAGGTCACCCGGTTCCTGAGCACCGCCCGGCAGACCTGAGCCGACTCGGCTGCCCCTCCACCAGGCCCGGCAGACCCTCGACCCGCCCGGCCCGGCAGACCGGGGCTCAGCCCGCGAAGATCGCCTCGATCTCGGCGCGCTCCGGCAGGGCATTGCTGGCGCCGATCTTGCGGACCGAGGCCGCGCCGGCCGCGTTCGCCCAGCGCACGGCATCGACCATCGGACGGCCCTCGGCCCAGGCCACGGCGAGCGCGCCGCAGAACGCGTCGCCCGCGGCCGTGGTGTCGGCCACCTCGACCCGGAACGCCGGCACGTGCACGTCCTGCCCGTCCCGGTCGGCATATCGCGAGCCGTTGCCGCTGAGCGTCAGCACCACCCGTGGCACCAGCGCGAGAAGCGGTGCCAGGTCGGGCGCCGAGCCACCGGTGATCGCCCGCGCCTCGGTCTCGTTCACGACCAGCAGGTCGACCTGGTCGAGCAGGCCGGGCGGCAGCTCACGGGCGGGCGCCGCGTTCAGGATCGTGCGGGTCCCGGCGGCACGGCCGGCGGCGAGCGCCTCGGCGACGGTGGCCAGCGGGATCTCCTGCTGGCAGAGCAGCACGTCGGCCTCGGCCACGCAGGCGCGCTCGTCGTCGGTCAGGCCCAGGAACGTCCGGTTGGCGCCCGGGCTGACCAGGATCGAGTTCTCCCCCGCGCGGTCCACCATGATCACCGCGACGCCGGACGAGCCGTAGCTGGTCCGCACATGGGTCGTGTCCACCCCGGTCGCCGCGAGGCGCGAGCCCAGCGTGACCCCGAACGAGTCCGACCCGATCGCCCCCAGGAACGTGGTCGTCCCGCCGGCCCGGGCGGCCGCGATCGCCTGGTTCGCGCCCTTGCCGCCCGGCGTCATCACGAAGTCGTCGCCGAGCACGGTCTCACCCGGCCGGGGCAGGTGCTCGGCGAGCCCGACCAGGTCCATGTTGGCGCTGCCGACGACCGCGACCCGCTTGGTCATCTCAGGCTGCCCGCGCGGTGTACCGATCGCCGAACCGGTCGACGACCAGCGGCAGGCCGAACGTCTTCGTCAGGTTCTCCGCGGTCATCACCTCGCCGAGCAGGCCGGCCGCGACGACGCTGCCCTCGCGCAGCAGCAGCGCGTGGGTGAAGCCCGGCGGGATCTCCTCGACGTGGTGCGTGACCAGCACCATGGCCGGGGCGTCCGGGTCCAGCGCCAGCTCGGTCAGGTGCCCGATCAGCGTTTCCCGGCCGCCCAGGTCGAGGCCGGCGGTCGGCTCGTCGAGCAGCATCAGCTCGGGGTCGGTCATCAGCGCGCGGGCGATCTGGGTGCGCTTGCGCTCGCCCTCGGAGAGGGTGCCGAACTCACGGTCCGCGAACGCGCTCATGCCCAGCTGGGTGAGCAGCTGCTTGGCACGCTCGACGTCCTGCGGGTCATACTCCTCCCGCCAGCGGCCGACGACCGACCAGGCGGCGGTGACCACGACGTCGAGCACCTTCTCTTCCGGCGGGATCCGGTCGGCGAGCCGGCCGGTGGTGATCCCGACCCGGGTGCGCAGCTCGTTGACGTCGACCCGGCCCAGCCGATCACCCAGCACCCACGCCTCGCCGCGGGTCGGGTGCAGACGGCCGGACGCGATGTTGAGCAGGGTGGTCTTGCCGGCGCCGTTCGGCCCCAGCACCACCCATCGCTCGTCCAGCTCGACCTGCCAGGACAGACTGTTGATCAGGTGATTTCCGCTGCGGACCACGGTGACGCGGTCGAACGCGATGACGGTGTCCTCGTCGGGCGGAACGGTTACGGCAGCTTCCGGCACGCCGTCCATCCAACCATGTGCACGAGCCGCCGATTCGGCGGCGTGCCGGTGTCCGGCCGGTTCCCGGGTCGCCGTTCGTGCAGTTCGTGACCGGGCCGGTGGTCCCGGCAGCGCCGCGGTCCCTCTTCCGGCTGGTTCCCACGGTGGTTGTCCGTCTCGGACAACCACCGTGGGAACCAGCCGGAGCCGCGGGCGTCAGCCGGTGGTGGAGCCGAAGACCTCGTCGCGGACGGCGTCCAGCGCGGTGTGCAGGGCGCCGTGCAGCACCGGATCGGAGGCCACCCCGGTCACCACGACCTTCGGCGAGACCAGCGTTATCGCTGCCACCTCGCGCTCCACCCGGTCGGCCAGCGCCGGCCCGCCGGCCCGGCCCACCTCACCGGCCAGCACCACCAGCGGCGGATCCAGCACCAGACAGGTCGCTGCGACACCGAGCGCCAGGCGGCGGGCCAGCTCGTCGAGCACCGGCTCGCCGGACTCCCCGGCGGCGACCGCGGCGCTGACCACGTCCGCGGCCTCGGCGCCCTTGAACCCGTGCTGCTTGCCGATCGCCTTGACCGCCTCGGCCGCGGCCAGGGTCTGGAACGCGCCCTTCACGCCGCGCTTCGACGCGTTGTGCGGCACCTCCGCGCCGCCGACCGGCAGGTAGCCGATCTCGCCCGCGGCGCCGGTCGCGCCCTGGTGCAACCGGCCGGCGATGACGCTGGCCAGACCGACGCCACGACCGATCCAGACCAGCGCGAAGTCGGACACGCCGGTGGCCGCGCCGCTGCTCGACTCGGCCACGGCGGCGAGGTTCACGTCGTTGCCGAAGACGACCGGGGTGCTCAGGTCACGCCGCAGGTCGGCCAGCAGGCCCCGGTGCCAGCGCGGCAGGTCCCAGGCGAAGGAGATCTCGCCGGACTGCGGGTCGACCAGGCCGGGGGTGCCGAGCACGACCCGGCGTACCGAGGTGATGTCGGTCCCGGCGTCGCTCGCGGCCTGGACCACCGCCTGGTGCACGACCCCGACCGGGTCGTCGGTGTCCTTGGTGCTCAGCTCGGAGCGGCCGATCACGGCGCCGGTGATGTCGGCGCAGGCGGCGATCACCGAGTCCGGCCCGACGTCGACGCCGATCACGTGCGCGCTGGTCGGGGTGACCGCGTAGAGCTGCGCGTTGGGCCCGCGGCCACCGGCCTGCTCGCCGACCCGCCGGACCAGGCCGCGCTCCTCCAGCCGCTCGACCAGCTGCGAGGCGGTGACCTTGCTGAGACCGGTCATCTCGCCGAGCTGGGCCCGGGTCAGCGGCCCTCGGGAGAGGAGCAGATCGAGCGCCGCGCGGTCGTTGAGGGCGCGCAGCAACCGGGGGGTGCCCGGAAGGCGGGTGGCGGCCATGGTCGTACCCCTAATGATAAAGATTGTTTCCTGTTACAGTGGCGGGCGCTCGGAGTGCAGCCGCAGCGTAACGGTCGGCAATCGTGCCCGTCCGTACGGTGGCTATCGACTCCGAGCGATCATGGCAGCTCGCGGCCTCCGGTGGCCAGAGCAACGTCACCGGAAGGACACCATGACCGTCGACCCCGGACTCCGCCGGCTCGCCCTGCGCACCCTGCTCGCCGCCTTCCCCGGACCGTCCGCGCCGGACTGGGCGCTGGACCTGCTCGCCGACGGGCTGGCCGGCTTCACCCTGTTCGGAACGAACGTCGCCTCCACCGAGTCACTGGCGCAGCTCACCGCCCGGCTGCGATCCGTGCGGTCGGACGTGCTCGTCGCCATCGACGAGGAGGGCGGCGACGTCACCCGGCTGGGTCATCGCGCCGGCAGCCCGTACCCCGGCAATGCCGCCCTCGGAGCGGTCGACGACGTCGAGCTCACCCGCCAGGTGTACGCCGCCATGGGCCGCGACCTGGCCGCGGCCGGCGTCAATGTGGACCTGGCGCCCACCGTCGACGTGAACACCGCCGCCGAGAACCCGATCATCGGAACCCGCTCGTTCGGCGCGGACCCGGCGCTGGTGGCGCGGCACAGCGCGGCCGCGATCGAGGGCCTCCAGTCGGCCGGCGTGGCCGCGTGCGCCAAGCACTTCCCCGGCCACGGCGCCACCGTCACCGACTCCCACCTGGAACTTCCCACCATCGACGAGCCGCTCGCGGTGCTCCGGGAACGCGACCTGCCCCCGTTCGCGGCGGCCGTCTCCGCCGGAGCGCTGGCGGTGATGAGCGCGCACATCCGCGTACCGGCCCTGACCGGTGACGGGCCGGCGACCTTCAGCCGGGCCGCGCTCGAGGATCTCCTGCGGTCGGAGTACGGCTTCAAGGGCGTGATCGTCACCGACGCGCTGGAGATGCGCGGGGCGGCGGGCGCGGCCGGCGGCATCCCGCAGGCGGCGGTGGCGGCCCTGGCCGCGGGCGCGGACCTGCTCTGCATCGGCGCCCTGGTGGATCAGGAGCTGGTGCTCGCGGTCGCTGACGAGGTCGCCCTCGCGGTGACCGAGGGACGACTTGCCCGCGTACGTCTCGAGCAGGCGGCCAGGCGCACCACGGAGCTCGCGGGGTGGGCGGCCCGCGAGCGCGTCACCCGCGGCCCCGCCACCACCCCCGGCGACCCTCGTCCCGCCGCCGAACTCGGCATCCTCGCGGCGCGACGGGCGCTCACCGTCGAGGGAGACCCGGCGGCGCTGAGTGATCCGCTGGTGGTGCAACTCGTGACCGGGCACTCGATCGCGGAGGGCAAGATCCCGTGGGGTCTGCGTCCGTTCCTCGGCAGAATCGAGCAAATCGACGTCGTCGCCGCGGAAGTCACCGCTGACGAGTTGATCGGACGCGCGGCGGAACGGCCGATCGTGCTGGTCGGGCGCCGGGTCCACCAGGCAGCCGTGAGCCGGGCCCTCGCCGAGAAGCTGGCCGCGGCATGGCCGACCGTCGTCGTCGAGATGGGGTGGCCGTCGGCCTGGAGGCCGGACGGGGTGCGGGCGTTCCTGGTGACCCACGGCGCGAGCCTGGCCAGCGCTCGGGTGGCCGCTGACGCCCTGGGACTGCCGCGCGCCTGAGTCGGCCGGCACGCCGGGTCTCTCGGCACGCCGGGCGGATCGGCGCTTCACCTGCACTCCCCTGCCGGTCACCGAACGTTATGGCGATCTCTGATCACGCTGCGTGACAGATATCCGAAAAAGCTGACAAGCTACGGATAAATCAGCTCATACGAACGGCCAGAGCATACGTTCAGCACTTCCGCCCGACAGCGGGCCTCACGTAGCGTCATGCCCGCAGGTGGATCTGGGGAGCCGTCGCGGGATACGCCATCGGGAAATGTGCGCCCGCGACGCATCAGGTGAGCCGGGCACGGCGGGGCTTCGGGAGCAGTCCCCCGCCGAGCCCGGCTCACCAGCATTCGAGCCACGGCTCTTCGCAAGTCACGGCTCTCTTCTTGCGTTCCGCGATCGGGTCCCGCACCACGCCCGCATTCACTCTTGCGGCTGACCGCCGCGAACCCACCGGTATCCCCTCACTTCTTGCGGACGGCCGTCACGGCGCCGCGTGGCCCATGGTGTCGTGACCCGCGGATTCCGGTCCCGGAGTTGTCCACACTGTTCGTCTGTCCACAGGCTTCGGCGCACGGGCTCCCCGCGGACGGCACAGTGCGTGCCATGACTGAACTGGACGCGATCAGCCGGCGCCAGCGCGGAGTGGTGACCCGCCCGCAGGCGCTTCAGAACGGGATGTCCCCCACCGACCTGCACGAGCTCATCCGGTCAGGTCACTGGCAGCGGCTGATGCCCGGGATCTACGCGACGTTCGCCGGGCTCCCGCCACCGGCCGCGATGCGCTGGGCGGCGGTCCTCTACTCGGGCCGCGGCGCCATGCTCTGTCATCGGTCCGCGGCCGAGGAGACCGGCCTGGCCGAGCCCGTCCCCGGCGCCGTCCACGTGTTGATCCCGGAGAACCGCAGGGTCCGCCCGCATCCCGCCATCGTCATCCACCGTTCCCGGCACGCCCCGGCCCGCCGGGATCCCCGCCGGCGGCCACCACAGACCCGGGTCGAGGACACCGTCCTGGACCTGGCCTCCACCTCGGCCGGCGCGCGTGAGGCGCAGCGCTGGATCACCTCGGCCTGCATCCGGAGGCTCACCACCGCGGAGCGCCTGGCGGACGCCCTCTCCCACCGTCCCCGCCTGATCCGCGGCCGGGAGATCGCGGCCCTGGTGGCGGGCGCCGTCAGGGGAACCTCAGAGCTGCCCGCCTGGCCCGCCGACTGACGGTGGCGATGCTGAGCCGAGCGTGCCCGGCCATTCCGGGGCCCGGGTCCCGCCTGGGCACGGCCGGCCGCCGCGTCAGCGAGCGTGGGCCCACCTCGGCGCGGGGTCAGCCCGTGGGCAGGCGTCGGCCCGCCGAGCGCGCCGCGCCGCCGAGCGCGTGGCGGGCGCGGGGTGAGCGCGTGGCAAGGCGCGGAACGGGCGCGGCGATGCGCGTGACGGGCGGGAGGGGTGCACACGACACGGGGGGGG
>NZ_BOMH01000043.1 GCF_016862095.1 Actinoplanes cyaneus | reverse complement strand
TGAGCGCGTGACACGCGGGGTGAAGCGCATGGCGGACGGGGGGAAGCGCATGGCGGACGGCGGCCCGCCGGGCACGGGGTGAGCGTGTGCCCGGCGAGCCGAAGCGGACCTCAGCCGGCCGAGGAAGTCTTGACCAGCGTGCGGATCTGGCGGAGCAGCACCGACAGCGCCGCCAGGTCGGCCGGGGACTCGTCCACGTCGCCCATCGCGTTGGAGGCCCGGGCGATGGAGGCCGCGTTCACCTGCTCCCACTCGGAGACCCGGTCCTCCGGGGCCGCAGACTCCGAGGTCGACTGCAGCACCTCGGCGGTCAGGGCGGCCAGGGCCGCGTACAGGTCGTAGCGCAGGGCCATCCGGGCGAGCGTCTGCCAGCGGTCCCCGCGCGGGAGGCGGGAGATGTGCGACAGCAGCGCGTCCACGCCGAAGCGCTCGGAGAGCACGAAGTAGACCTGGGCCACCTCGGTGACGTCCCGGTCGATGGCCGTGGCCGTCTCCAGGATGTCCAGCAGACCGAAGCCGTAGAACACCCGGGCCACCTTGTCGGCCAGGTCGTCCGGCATGTCCTTGCCGGCCAGGGTCGCCACGCGTTCCTCGAAGGCGCGGCGTTCGGCGCCGACGATCACCTGGGGAAGCTGGGGCAGCAGGGTGGTGACGCCGGGACGGAGCTTGGCGATCTCGCCGGCCACGTCGATCGGCGAACGGCGGGTGCTGACGAGCCAGCGGACGGCCCGGTCGAGCAGCCGCCGGGTCTCCAGGAACGCCAGCGTCTGCGCGGACGTCGGCACCTTGTTGTCCAGCGACTCGGCAGCGGCCCAGATGTCGCGCAGGCCGTAGACGTCGCGGATCACGACGTACGCGCGAATGACGTCGGCCGCCGACGCGCCGCTCTCCTCCATGGCGCGGAAGACGAACGACGTGCCACCCCGGTTGACCACCTCGTTGACCAGCGAGGTGGAGATGATCTCGCGGCGCAGCCGGTGGCCGGTCATCCGGACGGCGTACCGCTCGCGCAGTGGCGTCGGGAAGTAGCGGTGCAGCACGTCGCTGGTCCACGCCTCGTCGACCAGCTCGTCGGCGAGCACCTCGCGCTCCAGGCTGATCTTGACGTAGGCCAGCAGCACGGCGAACTCCGGCGCCGAGAGCCCCTCGCCGTTCTCGTGGCGCAGAGCCAGTTCCTTGTCCGTCGGCAGCGCTTCCAGCTCCCGGTTCAGCTCACCGCGCTGTTCGAGGGCGATCAGCATCCGCCGGTGCACCGGCAGCAGCGAGTGGGCCTGCGCCCGGGCGTTGCCCAGCGCCATCGCCTGCTCGTAGTTGTCCCGGAGCACCAGCGCGCCGACCTCGTCGGTCATCGCCGCGAGCAACTCGTCGCGCTCCGGCATGGTCAGCTCCCCGTCCGCGACCGCGCCGCCGAGCAGGATCTTGATGTTGACCTCGTGGTCGGAGCAGTCGACCCCGGCCGAGTTGTCGATGAAGTCGGTGAAGATCCGGCCGCCGGAAGCTCTGCCGTTGGGGCCGGGCACCCCGCCCGACCTGGCGAACTCGATCCGCCCGCGCTGGGTCAGCCCGAGGTTGCCGCCCTCACCGACGACCTTCACCCGCAGTTCGGATCCGTTGACCCGGATCGCGTCGTTCCCCTTGTCGCCGACGTCGGCGTGCGACTCGGAGACCGCCTTCACGTACGTACCGATGCCGCCGTTGAACAGCAGATCCACCGGCGCCTTGAGGATGGCGCGCATCAGCTCCGGCGGGCTTACCGCGGCGGCCGTCTCGGCCAGGCCGAGGACCGCCCGCACCTCCGGGGTGACCGGGATGGACTTGGCGCTGCGCGGGTAGACCCCGCCGCCCTTCGAGATCAGCGACGCGTCGTAGTCCGCCCAGGACGAGCGGGGCAGGTCGAAGAGGCGGCGGCGCTCGGCGAAGGAGACCGCCGCGTCCGGCGACGGGTCGAGGAAGATGTGCCGGTGGTCGAACGCCGCGACCAGCCGGATGTGCTCGGAGAGCAGCATGCCGTTGCCGAAGACGTCGCCGGACATGTCGCCGACGCCGACCACTGTGAAGTCCTCGCTCTGGCAGTCGGTGCCCAGGTCGCGGAAGTGCTTCTTGACCGACTCCCACGCGCCGCGGGCGGTGATCCCCATCTTCTTGTGGTCGTAACCGGCGGAGCCGCCGCTGGCGAACGCGTCGCCGAGCCAGAAGTCCTTGCCGACCGAGATCTCGTTGGCGATGTCGCTGAACGTCGCGGTGCCCTTGTCCGCGGCGACCACCAGGTACGGATCGTCGCCGTCATGCCGCACGACGTCCCGCGGCGGCACGATCTTGCCGCTGAGGATGTTGTCGGTGACGTCCATCAGCGCGGTGACGAAACGCTTGTAGCACTCGACGGCCTCGTCCCGGTCGCCCGGCTTCTGCTTGAGCACGAAGCCGCCCTTGGCGCCGACCGGCACGATCACCGAGTTCTTCACCATCTGCGCCTTGACCAGGCCGAGCACTTCGGTACGGAAGTCCTCCCGGCGGTCCGACCAGCGCAGGCCGCCACGTGCGACGGCGCCGAAGCGCAGGTGCACGCCCTCGAAGCGCGGGGAGTAGACGAAGATCTCGTACTTGGGGCGGGGCTGCGGCAGGTCCGGGATCGCCTCCGGGTTCAGCTTGAAGGCGACGTACGACTTGGGCCGCCCGTCCGCCCCGCGCTGGAAGAAGCTGGTCCGCAGCGTCGCCTCGATCAGCGTCAGGTAGGAGCGCAGGATCCGGTCCTGGTCCAGGCTCTCCACCTGGTCGAGCAGCTCGGTGATCCGCCCGGCGACCTCGCTCGAGCGCCGGCCCCGTTCGGACTCGCCGATCGGCAGCGCCGGGGAGAACCGGACCTCGAAGAGCTCCAGGAGCAGTCGCGCGATGTCCGGGTACGCGATGAAGGTCGACTCCACGTACCGCTGGGAGAAGACGTTGCCGGCCTGGCGCAGATACTTCGCGTACGCGCGGAGCACCACCACCTGCCGCCAGGTGAGCCCGGCACGCAGGACGAGCTCGTTGAACCCGTCCACCTCGGCCTCGCCCCGCCAGGTGGCCGCGAACGCGTTCTCCACCTGCGGCCGCACCTCGGACAGGTCGCGGTGCACCTTGGGCGGGGTCAGCCCGAAGTCGTACAGGTAGACGAGCCCGTCCGCACGGCGGATCTCGTACGGCCGCTCGTCGCTGACCTGCACCCCGAGCGAGTGCAGCACGGGCAGCACCGCGGAGAGCATCATCGGCTCGCCGAACCGGTAGACCTTGAACCGGATGTCGTGGTCGTCGGGTTCGGGCGCCCCGTGCGCGCCGAGCTTGCGCCGTCGGTAGAGGTGCATCTCCAGCTGCCCCGGCTCTTCGAGCAGTTCCAGCTTGGCGAGATCCTGCATTCCCTCGTACGGCGTGTGCCCGTTCTTGTAGCTCTCCGGGTAGGCGTGCGCGTACCGCGCGAACAGGTCCTTCGCCGGCTCGTCACCCAGTTTGCGTTCGAGCACGAGGCTGAAGTCGTCGTCCCACATCCGGGTGGCGTCGGCGAGCAGCTCGGCCAGCAGGTTCGGGTCGAGGTTGCCGGGCGGCGCGGCCGGGTCGGTACGCACGATGAAGTGCACCCGGGCCAGCATCCGCTCGGTGACACGGGTGGTGTAGTCGACGCCGACCCCGTTCAGCTCGCGCAGCAGGATCTCCTGCATGCGCAGCCGGTTGCCGGTGGTGAACCGGTCCCGCGGCAGGTAGATCAGGCACGAGATGAACCGGCCGTAACCGTCGCGGCGCAGGAACAGGCGCAGCTGGCGGCGGCCGGCCATCCGGAGCACGCCGACGACCGCCTCGTACAGGTCGTCGGTCTTGATCTGGAAGAGCTCGTCCCGCGGGTACGTCTCCAGGATCTGCAGCAGGTCCTTGCCGGAGTGGCCGCGCGGCGACAGGCCGGAGCGGTCCATCACCTCGGTGACCTTGCGCTTGACCACCGGCAGCTCGCGGACGCTGGTCCGGTACGCCGAGCTGGAGAACAGGCCCAGGAAGCGCCGCTCCCCGGCCACGTTGCCGTCGGCGTCGAACGACTTGACGCTGATGTAGTCCAGGTAGGCGGAGCGGTGCACGGTGGCCCGCGAGTTCGCCTTGGTGATCACCAGCAGGCGCCGCTCCATGGCCCGCCGGTACGCCTCGGGCGCCATGCTGTCGAGCCGCCGCGGCCGGCTGTCGCCGCGCAGGATGCCCAGGCCGGTCCCGTGCACCGTGTGCAGGACCCCGTCGTCGTCCAGCCGGTACTCCCGGTAGCCCAGGAACGTGAAATGGTCGTTCGCGAGCCACTTGAGCAGCTCGATCGAGTCGGTGACGTCCTTCTCCGGGACCGGCAGCCGGCGCTCGGAGCCGCGGGCGGCCGCCAGCTCGTCGGAGATGACCAGGGCGCGCTGGCGCATCCGCGGCCAGTCCTCGACGGCCTCGCGCACGTCGGTGAGCACCCGCCGGACCTCATTGAGCAGCTGGTCCCGGGCGTCGGCGCGGCGGACCGGGTCGATCTCGATGCGGATCCAGCTCTCGACCAGGTCGCCCTCGATGGCGTCGTCCGGCTCGACCTCGGCCTCCAGCTCGCTGAGCGCGCCCAGCGGCTCCCGGCGGACCACGATCAGCGGGTGCACCATCAGGTAGACCTGCAGGTTGTGCGCCGTGAGCAGCGCGATCACCGAGTCGACCAGGAACGGCATGTCGTCGGTGACGATCTGCAGCACGGTGTGCGCCTGCGAGCCCTGCGGCTCGGTGAGGTCCAGCTTCAGCTCGCCGGGCAGCCGGTTGCGGGCCAGCTCACGGTGCTCGACAGCGGCGGAGAACATCTCCTCCGGTGTGTAGCCCACCAGCTCCTCGTCCGGCGCGAACCGCCAGAACCGGGCCACCAGCGACGCGGTGCTGTGATCCTCACCCGCTCGCTCCACCGCCTGAGCGACGAGTCGCTCGGCGTTCGGGAGCGGCTCCTCGAGCTCTCCGTCTTCGCTCGACGCACCGAGCCGCCCGGTGAGGGCCAACCCGGGACGGGTCCCCGGCGAATCAGGGATGGTCTGATCAGAATCGGTCGCTGCCTCGTCCGCGACAGGCATGTCCGGCGCTCCCCTCACCCACGACACTGTGGGTTCGAACGTGTCGGGCACAGCCTAGAACGACCGGGCGCGACTGCTTCACACCCAGGGTGTGCCAGCCCGACAGGTGGGCTGATATGCGAGATTTCGCACGGTGCGGGGCGGCACGAACCCGGGTTCGGCGGCTACCGTGCGATCAGCCCAGCAAGACGTACCCACAGGGGGAAACCTCATGCGCCGCGCCTCAATCGGATTGACGACCCTGCTCGTGCTGGTCACGAGCGGTCTGGCCGGATGCTCCGGGGACGAGCCACAAGACACCGTCGTCGACTTCCTGAACGGCTGGAAGAACGGCGACCTGAGCAAAGTGGGCTTCGTCACGGCAGAGGGTGGCAAGATCGCCGCGGCCGACGTGCTCACCGGCATCAAGGACTTCTACGGCGACCTCAAGGACCAGCCGCTCGACGTCTCGGTGGCCGGCGACCCGGTCGAGTCCGGCGACATCGCGACCACCCCGATCAACGTGAAGTGGACCCTGCCCGGCAGCGTGATCTGGGAGTACAAGTCCAGCGTCCGGATGACCAAGCGCAGCGGCGACGGCTGGCAGGTCATCTGGGAGCCGGCGGTGCTTCAGGCCGACCTCGAGCAGGGCGAGAAGTTCCGGCTCCGGCGGGTCGCCGCGCAGCGCGGCACGATCCTGGACGCCGGCGGCAAGGCCCTGGTCGGCCCGCAGAAGGTCGTCGTCATCGGGGTCAGCCCCGAGAAGATCAAAGACCTCACGTCGCTCTCCAAGTCGCTGACCACGGCGTTCAAGAAGGTCCAGGTCGACCTGGACGCCGCCGCCCTGAAAGCGCGCGTCGACAAGGCCGACCCCGGAGCGTTCCTGGATCTGGTCACGCTCCGCCGCGCCGATTACGACAAGATCCGCGATGAGGTACGGCCGTTGCCGGGCACCGTCTTCCGGGAGGAGACCCGCCAGCTCGCCCCCACCCGCGTCTTCGCCCGCGCCCTGCTCGGCACCGTCGACCCGGCCACCAAGGACGACCTGGACAAGCGTCCCGCCGAGCTGACCACCGGTGACCAGGTCGGGCACGGCGGCCTGCAGGAGAAGTACGACAAGGAGCTCCGGGGCACCTCGGGCCTGTCCGTCGTGGCCTCCGCGGAAGCCGCCGACGAGACCACCACCGACAAGCCGATCTTCACGTCCAAGCCGGTCGACGGCAAAGACATCAAGATCAGTATCGACACCGCCACGCAGAACGCGGCCGACGCGGCGATCAGCGCCCAGAAGCTGCCCAGCTCCATGGTCGCCATCCGGATCAGCGACGGCTCGGTGCTGGCGGTCGCCAACGGGCCGGACGCCGGCGGCGTGAACACGGCGCTGACCGGGCAGGTCCCGCCCGGGTCGACGTACAAGATGATCTCTGCCTATGGGTTGTTGCAGTCCGGCGCCGTCACGGCGGACACCGCCGTGGAATGCCCGAAGACCGCGACCGTCGAGGGCCGCGAGTTCAAGAACTCGGCCGGCGAGGTGCTCGGCAAGGTCCCCTTCCACGTCGACTTCGCGAAGTCCTGCAACACCGCGTTCGTGGGGCTCGCGCCGAAACTGGGCGCCGACGGGCTGAAGAACGCGTCCAGCGCGCTCGGCATCGGCGGGAACTGGAACATCGGCATCGACGCGTTCACCGGCAAGGTCTCCGACGGCGCGACCCCGACCGAGCTGGCCGCCGCCACCTTCGGGCAGGGCAGCACCGCGGTCAGCCCGATCGCGATGGCGGCCGCCACGGCGGCGGTGGCCAAGGGCGGATTCCAGCCGCCGAAGCTCGTCCTCGACCCGGCCCCGGCAGCGGCCGGCACGCCCGCGACGCTCGACGCGAAGGCCGTGGAGGCGCTGCGGCCGATGATGCGCGAGGTGGTCACCGGTGGCACCGGGACGGCGCTGAAGAGCGTCCCGGGCAAACCGGTGTACGGCAAGACCGGCACCGCCGAGTTCGCTGACGGCTCCGACGACACGCACTCCTGGTTCATCGGCTACCAGGACGACATCGCCTTCGCCGTGATGGTCCAGAAGGGCGGAGCCGGCTCGGCCGCGGCCGTCCCGATCGTCAAGAGCTTCCTCACCACCCTCGACAAGTAACCCCTCGACCCGCGTGCCGGGGCCGCGCATGTCCGCGGGCCCGGCACGCTGCTGTCGCGGTGTCAGGCGGCGCCCGGGGGGAACTTCCCGAACTGGGGCGTGTGCGAGGTGAACGCGCCGGCGGCCGGCGGGTCGGCGGGTGGCCGGGGCCGCAGCATCCCCGGGCGGGTGGCCGGCAGCGGCTCGGAGTCCAGCAGCGGCGCGGATCCCAGCGGTCTCGACAGCAACCGCACCTCGGGGGAAACCGCGACCGGCTGTTCCTCCGGTGCGGTCGAGGGGCCGGCGGACGTTTCCGCGTTCACCTCGTCGGGCGACTCCACCCCGGCACCGTCGTCATCGCCCTCGGCAACCGGTGCAGGACCGGCGTCCTCGGGAACAACCTCGGGAACAACCGCGGGATCCGCCTCCACGTCTTCCGCGACCACGATTCCGGGGTCACCGTCGTCGCTGATGGCGGCCCCGGGATCGGCGCCCTCAGCGATCACGTCCGCGGGATCCGCATCACTGACGACGGCCTCCGCCGGGTCGGTGTCCGAGATGATCGCGTACGCCGGGTCGGTGTCGTCGGTGGTCGCGTCGGCAGGTTCCGAACCAGGGACGACCTCGGCTTCGCGATCGGCTGCCGCGGCGAACGGCTCCGCCTCCTCCGGCAGGACGACCGGATCTTCGCCGGTGACACCGGGTGAAGCCGCCGCGGCCGGTGGCGTTTCCGGAACGGGGGTTGTCACCAGCCCGTTCGGCGTGGCCACCTCGGCGGCATCTGGGACAACGGCGACGACAGCGGCAACCGGAGCGGCGTCACCCACCGGGTCAGGCGCGACATCCGGCACAGCAGGCGAGACGGCACCGCTGGAGTCGAGCGCGACATCGGGCCCAGCAGGCGCGACATCCGGAACGTCAGGCGACACGGTGCCGACGGGGTCGGGGGCGACATCCGGCACAGGAGCCGGGGCGTGATCCACCGGATCGGGCGCGGCGTGTCGCGCGGCGGGTGCGGCCCGGGTGGCGCGGCCGGGGCCGGTGGCGAGGTCGCGGCGGGCGGCGACCAGGTCGGGCCGGGGCGTGACCGTCCGGACCGGGGCCAGCCCGCTCACCACCGCCGACGTGATCTCCGCGGCGTAGCGCCCGTCCGGGTCGTAGTCCGGGTCGAAGACGGTGATCTCGACCCCGAGGCAGTGCGGCGACTCGACCAGGCCGGTGAGCAGCAACTCCAGCTCCGGGAATGCGATGCCACCGGGGTCGGGCGCGTCCACCGCCGGCATCACGGCCGGGTCGAGGACGTCCACGTCGACGTGCACCCAGTACCCCGCGCAGTCGACCAGCTGGTCGCGGGCCCACTGGGCGCTGCGGGCCGCCCCTTCCACGCGGAGCATCGGGACCGGCCTGGTCACTATCCCGGCGGCCTGCAGGTCCAGCCGGTACTCGTCCTGCGCGCGGATGCCGAGCACCACCACGTCGACGTCGCGAAAGTACGGCCGGCGGCTCTCGATGGCCGCCAGGTTCGCCTGGCCGCGGCCGGTGACCAGCGCCAGGTCCTCCCCGGCGGCGGCGCCCACGTAGGAGGCGTTGCCCGGGTGCCGGAAGTCGGAGTGCCCGTCGACGAAGACCAGCCCGATCCGCCCGCCGACCGCCTCGCCGAGCCGGTGCATGGCCAGCCCGGAGCCGATCAGGATGGAGCAGTCCCCGCCGAGCACCACCGGGAACTCGCCGCCGTCGATGATCGCGCCGATCCGGTCGGCGAGCGCCCGGGAGTAGGCGGCGATCTCGGCGGCGTGCGCGACCCCGTCACCGGGCCGCCAGTCGCCCGGGTCGTAGCGCGGCGGGGTGAGGCAGCCCGCGTCCCGGGCGGCGAGCTTGGTCAGCAGGCCGTGGTCGCGGAGGGCGCCGGGCGCCTTGGCGCAGCCCGGCACCGACGTGGGCGTCGGCGGGCGCAGGCCGAGATTGGACGGCGCGTCCAGAACGGCGATGCGTCGCACGACGCCCTCCCGCTTTCTCGAATTGTCGGTCTAGAACAGTGCGCTGGCCAGTGCTCTGCGGGCGCCGGCCACCGCCGGGTCGTCCGGCCCGGCGACGGAGAACAGCGACAGCAGGTGCCTGCGCACGGCCTCACGATCCTCTCCGCTGGTCCGCTTGACCAGAGCGACGAGCCGCGCATAAGCGTCGGCTGCCTGACCGCTGAGCACCTCGATGTCGGCGGCGAGCCGCTGGGCCTCGATGTCGTCGGGGTCGGCCGCGGCCCGGGCCAGCACGGACTGCGGGTCCTGCCCGCCGATCCGCCGGTAGAGCTCGACCTGCGCGAGACCCGCCTCGGCGGCCGCGTCGGCCGGTGACTCGGCCAGGATCTTCCGGTACGCCGCCTCGGCCGCCTCCAGGTCGCCGACCATCAGCGCGTCGTCGGCGGCGTCGAGCCGCGGGTCCTCCGGCGCGGGGGTGCCGGTGCTGACCCCGGCGGCCTTGAGCACCGCGTCGATGTACTGCTTGACCTGGACCTCGGGAAGCACGCCGGTGAACCCCTCGACGGGCTGGCCGCCGATCACCGCGAGGACCATCGGGATGCCCTGCACCCGGAAGACCTGCGCGAGCCGGGGGTTCGCGTCCACGTCGACCTTGCCGAGCACCCAGGCGCCCTGGCCCTCGACGGCCAGTTTCTCCAGGATCGGCGAGAGTTGCTTGCACGGCCCGCACCAGTCGGCCCAGAAGTCGAGGATCACCGGGGTGGTGAGCGACCGCTCCAGCACGGTGCTCTGGAAGTTGGCCTCGGTGACGTCGATGATGGTCTCCGGGCTCAGCCCCGGCAGGGCACCGGGGACGGCGCCGGCCGGCTCGTCCTCGGTGGCGGCGGGACGGCTCGGCGCGGCGGGCTTGGCCGGCGCCGGGTTACGCAGCGCGCTGAGATCGACCGCGCCGCGGGTGAAGATCGACGGAGTGGTCCGTGGGTCGCTCATGGTTACCTAGTCTCGCACGCAGCCGGGCGTGTTCGCGCCGCCGCCGGGCGGGCGATATCCGACGTCACAACACGCCCGCCCGGCCCGTCCCCACCTGCCGCTTTCCGTCCCGGTTCGCCGGGGCCCACCTCAGAAGCGGGCGGGCTCCCGGTACACCCCCCACTCGCCTCGCAGGGCATCGCAGATCTCGCCCAGCGTCGCCTCGGCGCGAGCCGCTTCGAGCATGGCCGGGATCATGTTCCGCGACGTGCGGGAGACGGCGACCAGCTCGTCGAGCGCGGCCTTCACACGTACCGGATCGCGGTCCTGTTTCCGGGCCTTCAGCGCACGTTTCTGCTCGACCTCGACCTCGTGCGAGACCCGGAGGATCTCCAGCTCCTTGGCGACCGTTCCGGTGTGCGCGTTGACGCCGACGATCCGCTTCTCGTTCTTCTCCAGCGCCTGCTGGTAGACGAAGGCCGCCTCGGCGATGTGCGCCGTGAACCAGCCGTCCTCGATGCCGCGCAGGATGCCCGCGGTGATGCTGCCGTCGTGACCGAGCCCGCGGATCCGCTCGAAGATCTCCTCGGCCTCGGCCTCGATGCGGTCGGTGAGTGCCTCCACGTACCACGAGCCGCCGAGCGGGTCGGCCACGTTGATGACGCCCGTCTCCTCCATCAGCACCTGCTGGGTACGCAGCGCGATCTCGGCGGACTCGTCGGTGGGCAGCGCGAGCGTCTCGTCGAGGGCGTTGGTGTGCAGCGAGTTCGTCCCGCCCAGGACCGCGGCGAGCGCCTCCACGGCCGTACGCACCACGTTGTTCACCGGCTGCTGGGCGGTGAGCGAGACACCGGCGGTCTGCGTGTGGAACTTCAGCCACAGCGCTTTCTCGCTGGTCGCGCCGTAGTCGTCGCGCAGGTGCCGGGCCCAGATGCGCCGGGCCGCGCGGAACTTCGCGATCTCCTCGAAGAAGTCGAGGTGCGAGTCGAAGAAGAAGCTGAGGCCGGGCGCGAAGTGGTTGACGTCGAGCCCGCGGGACAGGCCGAGCTCCACGTAGCCGAAGCCGTCGGCCAGCGTGTACGCCAACTCCTGCGCGGCGGTCGCCCCGGCCTCGCGGATGTGGTAGCCGCTGACCGACAACGGCTTGTACTTCGGGATCTCGGCGGCGCAGTACTCCATGAGGTCGCCGATCAGGCGCAGGTGCGGCTCGGGCGCGAAGAGCCACTCCTTCTGCGCGATGTACTCCTTGAAGATGTCGGTCTGCAGCGTGCCGTCGAGCTTGCTGAGGTCGGCGCCCTGCCGCTCGGCGGCCACCAGGTACATCACGAAGATCGGCACGGCCGGCCCGGAGATCGTCATGCTGGTCGTCACGTCCTGCAGCGGGATGCCGTCGAACAGCACGTCCATGTCGGCGGCCGAGTCGATCGCCACCCCGCAGTGGCCGACCTCACCGAGCGCGTGCGCGTCGTCCGAGTCGCGGCCCATCAGGGTCGGCATGTCGAAGGCGACACTGAGCCCGCCACCACCGGCGGCCAGGATCATCTTGTAGCGCTCGTTGGTCTGCCGGGCGTTGCCGAACCCCGCGAACTGCCGGATGGTCCAGGTCCGGCCCCGATAGCCGGTCGGATAGAGACCCCTGGTGTACGGGAACTCGCCCGGCCAGCCGATCCGCTCGAACCCCGGATACGGAGTGCCGGCCGGCGGCCCGTAGACCGGATCCACCTGGTTCCCGGAAAGCGTCGTGAAGTCGGCGTCCCGCTTGCGGGCCGCGTCGTAGCGGCGCTGCCAGCGCTCGCGCCCGGCGTCGATGTCGGCTGCGTCCATGCGGCCCATCCTAGAGGCAGAACTGAACGATTACTAAGGGGAGACGACGGCGGGTGGGGTGTCAGGCCGGGAGCGGGGGGAGGCGGTGGTCCAGGATCCACGCCTGCGGGTCACCCTTGCGCATGAGCAGGCGGAACATCGCCGGCATCAGGGCGTCGCGGATGGCCGCGCCGACGGGACCCAGCACCTTGCCGCTGTTGCCGCGGCGGCCGTAGGCGGCGACCTTCTCGACGCGGGGGCGGCGCGTTGCCTCGTACGCCCGCAATCCGCTCGTGATCTCCGGGTTCTGCCGGAGGCTGTGGCCGAGGACGACCGCGTCCTCCAGAGCCTGCGACGCGCCCTGCCCCGAGGTCGGCGCGAGCGCGTGCGCGGCGTCGCCGACCAGCACGATCCGGTCGTCGCGCCAGACCCGGACCGGCCCGAGATCCTCGGTGCTCCACGGGCCGACGATCTCGTCGCTGGCCCGGATGATCGCGGCGGCCGGCTCCCCGTCGAAGAGGTCGAGCAGGTGGGCCTTCCAGGATTCCGGCGTGAACGAGCGCGCGTCGATCGGCCGCTCGGCGGGCGGGTTCGCGAACCACCAGACGCTGCCGTCGGGCGCGGCCGCCCAGCCGAAGAACGCCCGCCTCCCGAAGGACATCCGCATCACCCCGGGTGGCGGGCCGTCCACCGGGCCGGCGGTGAACCCTCCGGCGTTCAGCAGTCCGAGATAGTGCGGCGCCGGCGCGGAAGGATCAAGGGATCGGCGCGTACGGGATCGGAGCCCGTCCGCCCCGACGAGCAGGTCCGCCCGCACGCGCCGCCCGTCGGCGAACTCCGCCTCGACCGCGTCCCGCCCGGTGACCGCCCTGGCCAGCGCCGCGCCATGGACGATCGAGATGCCGCGCGCCTCGGCCTCGGCGCGCAGTGCCGCGTAGAGGTGCGACCGGCGGATCGTCGTGGTGACCGTCCCGTCCGGGCCGGGCCCGCCGAGGGGCAGCGCGACGAGCCGCTGCCCGGCCCGGCCGTAAAGCTCCATGGTCGGCGTCGGGAAACCCTCGGCCAGCACTGTCGCCGGGTCGAGGCCGAGCGAGCGCAACGCGTTCAGCCCGTTCACCGCGACGGTGAGGAACGCGCCACGCTCGTCGGCGACGCCGCGCTCGTGGCGCTCGTGGATCACCGGGTCGAACCCGGCGCTCTGCAGGGCGATGGCCGCGGCGGTGCCGGCGACGCCACCACCGATCACGGCAGCTGTTTTAGTCATGCCATGACTATCCATACAATGACTAAGGTACGTCAAGGGGCCGTACGCTCCTTGGCATGAAGCGCTCCCCACTCGCGATGCTGCTGCTGGCACTGCTGATGGAGGCGCCGATGCACCCGTACCGGATGCAGCAGGTGATCAAGGAGCGCGGCCAGGACCAACTGGTCAACGTGGCCCAGCGCAACAGCGTCTACCAGGCACTCGACCGCCTCGTCAGAGAAGGACTGGCCCGGCCCGGCGAAACCACGCGGGAAGCCGGACGGCCGGAACGGACCGTCTACGAGATCACCGAAGAGGGCTCGGCCACCCTGCGGCGATGGCTGCTGGAGATGGTGCCGGCGCCCGCCCGGGAATTCCCCGAGTTCCCCGTCGCGCTCGCATTCCTGTCCATGCTCGGCCCGGAACAGAGCCGTGAACTGCTCGGACGCAGGATCTCAGCGGTCGAGGAACGCATCGCGGCGATCGACGGGCAGGCGCCGCCAGGGCTGCCACGGGTGTTCCTGATCGAGGACGAATACCGCGCGGCGATGCTGCGGGCCGAGCTGGGGTGGCTGAGGGGTGTGGTGGACGACCTGGCGAGCGGTGCGCTGACCTGGGACCGGGCCCTGATCGAGGCGACTCTCACCCAGTTCAGCGACTGAGCAGCCCCCACCCTCCACCGGGGGGCGATCCCACGGCCATTGTCGCGCGCCGGGCGGATCTTGGCGGAGCGCCCTGTGGACAACCCGCCGCTGTGGACAACGCCCGAACGCCCCGCCGATGTGCTAGACGAGTGGTTCGTAACGCGGAGCGCTGGCCATCGAGCGCGGCCTGGCGGTCTCCGCCGCACACTCGTGGGCCAAGGCCACGATCAACTCAGGCCGAACGGCATTGAACCGCGCCCGGCTGGCGCTCACGGTTGTATCCCGAGCCGGAAACAACCCTCAGCACCAGCCGAACGCACGCGGCTGGCCTTCACGGTTGTATCCCGAGCCGGAAACAACACTGAGCGCCAGCCGGACGCAAGCCAGCGCCACTCAGCTTAAGTTGATCTCGCGAGTAGCGCTCGGCCACCAGACTCCGGCTGCAGCGGCCCTTCAGAGACTCGCGAGCAACTCGTCCGCCGCCGCGTACGGATCGATCGCGCCGTCCGCCACCTGCGCCGCGAGCGAGGCCAGCGCCGTACCCCCGGAGAGGTCGCCGATCCTGGCCCGGAGCGTGCCCAGCGCCAGCGCGGAGATCTCCGCCGCCGCCCGCCGCTCCTGCCGGATCCGCAGCGCGCCGCTCTCGGTCATCCAGGAGCGGTGCTTCTCGATCGCGGCGACCACGTCGTCCACGCCCTCGCCCTTGACCGCGACGGCCCGGACCACCTGCGGCCGCCAGTCCCCGGCGGCCCGTTCGCCGAGCGCGAGCATCCCCTGGATGTCGCGGTACGTGTTGTCCGCTCCCGGCCGGTCCGCCTTGTTGATCACGAAGACGTCGGCGATCTCCAGCACGCCGGCCTTGACCGCCTGGATGGCGTCGCCCATCCCGGGCGCCAGCAGCACGAGGGTGGTGTCGGCCAGCGAGGCGATCTCCACCTCGGCCTGCCCGACGCCGACCGTCTCGACCAGCACCACGTCGCAGCCGGCGCCCTCGAGCACCCGGACGGCCTGCGGGGTGGCGGCGGAGAGCCCGCCGAGCTGACCGCGGCTGGACATCGAGCGGATGTAGACGCCCCGGTCCGCGGTGTGCTCCTGCATGCGGACCCGGTCGCCGAGGATTGCGCCGCCGGTGAACGGGCTGGACGGGTCCACGGCCAGCACGCCGACCCGGTGACCGGCCTGCCGCAGCGCCTTGACCAGCTCGTTCGTGGTGGTCGACTTGCCGACGCCGGGCGCGCCGGTGAGGCCGACGACCTGGGCGCGGCCGGCGTAGGGGGCCATCGTGGCGGCGACCTCGGGCAGCGCCGGGTCGCCGTTCTCCACCAGGCTGATCAGCCGGGCCACCGATCGGGGATCACCCTCCCGCGCCTTGGCGACGAGGGAGGGCACATCACGGGAACGACTCATGACGAGGCTCCGCGGGAACAGTAGGAACCAGCGGTCACGCGGGCACCTTGATGATCAGCGCGTCACCCTGACCACCGCCGCCGCACAGGCTGGCCGCGCCGGTGCCGCCGCCACGGCGCTTGAGCTCCAGCGCCAGGGTGAGCACCAGCCGGGCGCCGGACATCCCGATCGGGTGACCGAGAGCGATCGCCCCGCCGTTCACGTTGACCTTGCTCTCGTCGACCTTCAGCTCGCGCATCGACTGGATGGCGACCTGCGCGAACGCCTCGTTGATCTCGATCAGGTCGAGGTCGTCGACGGTGAGCCGGGCCTTCTGCAGGGCGTGCCGGATGGCGTTGGCCGGCTGGGACTGCAGCGAGCTGTCGGGCCCGGCCACGTTGCCGTGGGAGACGATCTCGGCGATCCAGGTGAGCCCGAGCTCCTCGGCCTTGGCCCGGCTCATCACCACGACCGCGGCGGCGCCGTCGGAGATCGGCGAGGAGCTGGCAGCGGTGATCGTGCCCTCCGGGCTGAACGCCGGGCGCAGCTTGGCCAGCGACTCGGCGGTGGTGTCCGGCCGGACGCCCTCGTCGGTGTCGATCGGGCCCGGGTTCTTCCGGTCGCCGGACGGCAGCGGCGCGATCTCCTCGGCGAACCGGCCCTCGCGCTGCGCGGCGGCGGCCCGCTGGTGGCTGAGCGCGGCGAACGCGTCCTGCTCGGCGCGGCTGATGTCCAGCCGGGCGCCGGCCTCCTCTGTGGAGGCGCCCATCGAGATGCCGGCCCACGGGTCGGTCAGCCCGTCGAGCGCCATGTGGTCCTTGACCACGGTGTCGCCGAACTTGGTGCCCCGGCGCTGGTCCATCAGCAGGTGCGGGGCGTTGGTCATGGACTCCATGCCCCCGGCGACCACGATGTCGAACTCGCCGGCCCGGATGAGCTGGTCGGCCAGCGCGATCGCGTCGAGCCCGGAGAGACACACCTTGTTGACGGTGAGCGCGGGCACGGTCATCGGGATGCCGGCCCCGACCGCCGCCTGACGGGCCGTGATCTGCCCGGCGCCGGCCTGCAGGACCTGGCCCATCACCACATACTGCACCTGGTCGGGGGCGACGCCGCCGCGCTCCAGGGCGGCGGCGATGGCGTGCGCACCGAGGGCGGTGCCGCTCAGGTGCTTGAGGTTGCCGAGCAACCGCCCCATCGGGGTGCGGGCGCCACTGATGATCACGGAGCTGGTCACTGTCACGTCCGATCTGCGACGGCGACGGGTGGGGTGGATCACCCGGCCGGGACTTAACGATGAGTCAGGTCAGAGACTAATGGCATGACTGAGCACACATCGAGTACCGGCCGTTCCGAGAATGTCACACTCGCCGGCCTCGACCTGCTACGGATCGACCACGTCGGCATCGCGGTCGCCGACCTCGACGAGGCGATCGACTTTTATCAGGAAAAGTTCGGTTTGCGGTGTGTGCATCAAGAGACCAATGACGAACAGGGGGTACGGGAGGCGATGCTCGCTGTCGGCGACGGCGCCGGGCCGCGGATCCAGCTGCTCGCCCCGGCCGGGCCCAGCTCGGCGATCGCCCGGTTCCTCGACCGCAACGGCCCCGGCCTGCAACAACTCGCCTACACGGTGGCCGACGTGGAGGCCGCCGCGACCACCCTGCGAGCCCGCGGCATGCGGCTGCTCTACGACGAGCCGAAACGGGGCACGGCCGGGTCGAGGATCAACTTCGTCCACCCCAAGGACGCCGGCGGGGTGCTGGTCGAGCTCGTCGAGCCGGCCAGGGCCGTACCCCCGGCGGGTGAATCGGCCTGACGTGAGCCCGGCCGGCTGGCAGGATCGGTGCCATTGAGCAGGTCCGACGACCCCATCGGCCGGGTGCCGATCACCCGGAGCCCCGAGTCAGCAGCTAGCGACGGGGCGAGGCGGGACACCCCGGTGAGTGACGGTCGTCCCCCGAACGGCCCCGCACCCGCCCGCGCACCAGCTCAAAGCTGATCTACATTGGGGTTCCAGGGACAGTTCGCCCTTGCATGTCCGCCCCCTTCTCGCCAGGATGGCGCAATGCCCCAGCAGCAGGATCAGCACGTTGACTTCTTCGAAACCGCGAATACCCAGCACGACTTCACTGTCGTCCTGCGTGGTTACGACCGGCAGCAGGTCGACGGCCACATCGGCCGGCTGCTGGCCGCGCTGAACCAGGCCTATCAGGCCCGCGGCGAGGCCGAGCAGCGGATGAACGACGCCCAGCGCCGGCTCCGTCAGGCCGAGCAGCGACTGAACGTGCTGGAGCAGAAACTCGCCGACAGCAACAAGTTGCTGGAGGAGAACAACCGTCCGACGCTCTCCGGGCTGGGCACCCGGGTCGAGCAGATCCTCCGGCTCGCCGAGGAGCAGGCCAACGACCACCGCAGCGAGGCCAAGCGGGAGAGTGAGGGCATCCTCTCCGCCGCGCGCCTCGAGGCACGGGAGATCACCGACAAGGCCCGCGCCGAGGCCGCCGCCATGAAGGCGACCGCCGAGCGCGAGGCCGGCCAGGTGCGCACCCACGCCGAGCGGGAGGCCGCGGAGACCCGGGTCCAGGCCCGGCGCGAGGCCGACACCCTCCGGTCGGACGCGGACCGTGAGACCAAGCAGCTGCGCACGGTCACCGCGCACGAGGTCGCCGAGCTCAAGTCGACGGTCGAGCGCGAGGTCTCCTCGCTGCGCGCGACCGCCGAGCGGGAGATCACCCAGGCCCGGGCGAAGGCCGGCCGCGAGGCCGAGGAGAAGCGCGCCGAGGCCACCAAGATGCTCGCCGACGCCCGTGACAAGCGCGACAAGGACCTGCAGGCCCTCGCGCTGGAGATCGCCGAGCGCCGGGAGAAGGCCGAGACCGAGGAGTCGCAGCGGCACGCCGCCCAGCTCCAGGCCACCCAGAAGATGGTGTCCGAGGGTGAGGAGCGGGCCCGCGCCGCGGAGGATCGCGCGAAGGAGATCGAGCAGCGCGCCGAGAGCCGCCGCATCGAGTCCGAGCGCAGCGCCGCCGAGGCCGTGGAGAAGGCCCGCGCCCTCGCCGAGAAGACCGTCTCGGAGGCGCGCTCCGAGGCCAACCGTCTGCTGAGCGAGGCCCGCACCGAGGCCGAGCTGACCACCCAGGCCGCCCGCCGCGAGGTCGAGGACCTCACCCGCCAGAAGGACGCGGTGACCAACCAGTTGGGTCAGATGCTGTCCGGCCTCTCCGGGCTGGTGCCCGGTGTGGGTGGCGCTCCGGCCGCCGCCGCGGTGGCCGCCGCCGCCGCTCCGAAGCAGGCCGAGGCCCCTGAGCCCGCCCAGCCGGCCGCGCAGGCCGAGGCCGAGTCGGACGACGAGCCGGTGGCCGCGAAGACGAATTCGTAACGATTCCGTCCCGGTCTCCCCGCTTGCGTACTCCCCGGGAGTGCGCAACGGTGGGACCGGTCGGCGGCTTTTGTGACGCAGGCCGTACCGGAGTTTCTCCGGCACGGCCTGACTCGTTTTGGCGCGTAGCCTGGGTTCCGCACGGCACCCGGTCGGACAATTCGCAACTACCCGCATAGTCCCGCTCAAGCCGGTGTGTAACGACATGCCGCAGGACTAGGCGTATGTGAGGATGGAAAGCATGTCGCACGGCGGTGAAATCTTCGGCCTTGGCGGAGACTCGGCCACCGAGCCGAGCTTCGAGACCGCTCTGCGAGGTTACGAGCGGAAGCAGGTCGAGAGATACGTCGCCCGTGCCGAGAACGAGATCGCCGCGCTGGCCGCCGAGCGCGAGCAGGCGTATTCGCAGATCCAGGCGATGGCCGCGCAGATCGAGCGGCTCCAGCAAGAGATCACCGCGGCTCGGCGGAACAACGGCATGAGCGGCGAGGTCTCCTTCCGGCACCTCGGTCCCCGGGTCGAGCAGATCCTCGCGCTCGCCGAGGAGCAGGCCGAGGTGATCAAGGCCTCGGCCACCGACGACATCGCCGGCCGGCTCGCCGAGGCGGAACGCATCCGGGCCGAGGCCGAGGCGCACGCGCACGACGCGGTCCGCGACTTCGAGGTCGCGCTGGCCGCCCGCCGCGCCGAGGAGGAGAAGGCGGACGCCGCCAAGCGCGCGGCGGCCGAGAAGGCGGTCGCCACCGCCCGGCAGACCGCCGAGCAGATCCGCACCGAGAGCGAGGCGCTGCTGGCCCGCGCCCGCGCCGAGGCACAGCACCTGGGCGACAAGGCCGCGCAGGAGGCCCAGCGGGCCCGCGCCGAGGTGGACGGTTACGTGCAGTCCACCCGGTTGCAGGCCGAGCAGGAGCTCAAGGCGCTGCGCGAGAAGACGAACCAGGAGATCACCACCCGGCGGGCGGACGCGGAGCGCGAGCAGGCCGACCTGAAGGCGGCCGTCGAGCACGAGCTGGCGCTGCGCCGGCATGCGGTGATCGAGGAGCTCGGGCAGATGCGCGCCGGTGTCGAGAAGCAGTGCGCCGACCTGCGCAGCGAGGCCGACAAGTACGCGGAGGAGGTGCTGCGCCGCTCCGACGAGCAGGCCACCGCCACCCGCAAGGAGCTCACCGCCCAGCAGGAGAAGATCGCCCAGGCCGGCCGCGACCTGGAAACCGCCCAGGCCGAGATCGTCGCCGCCGGGCAGCGCCTGACCACCGCGCAGGAGCAGGCCCTGGCCGCGGAGAAGGAGACCGAGCGCGTCGAGCGGGAGCTGGCCGAGACGACCTCGCGGCTGGAGGCCGAGCTCAAGCGGGTGGAGGAGGCGAAGCGGGCCGGTGAGGCCGCCGAGCGGCACGCCGCCGAGGTGCGGGCCCAGGTGCAGCGGGAGGCCAAGCGGGTGGCCGAGCTGGCCGCCGCCGCGGTGCTGGCCGCCGCCGCCTCCCCGGAGGAGCCCGAGCCGGAGCCGGAACCCGAGCCGGCCAAGGCCACCGGTCATGCCGCGGTCGAACCGGCCAAGGCCACCGGTCATGCCGCGGTCGAGCCGGGCAAGGCCACCGGCCACGCCGCGGTCGAGTTGAACGAGAAGCCGGCCCAGCCCGCCAAGGTGACCGCCTCGGCCAAGGTGACGGTGCCGCAGGCGAGCCGGGTGCCTGCCGACGCGGAGTGACAGCGGCTGGCGGTCGTCGCGGCACAGCGATAACGTCCGGGTCTTCACGTTCCGCTGTGGAGGTCCCGCATGTCATCCGAGCCCGCGCAGGCATCGGCCGCCGAGCCTGAGCCGGCGCCACCCGAGCCGGACCGGAAGCCCGAGCCGGACGGGACGCCCGAGGTGCACAAGGGCCGGTTCGGCGCTCCCGGCCAGCCACTGAACCGGCGCAGCCCATTCCTGTTCGGCTTCATGTTCGGGCTGGGCGTCCTGGTGGCGTACGCGCTGTTCCTGGGTGTCCGGAACGCCGCCTCGATCCTGGTGCTGATCTTCATCGCGCTGTTCCTGGCGATCGGCCTGAACCCCGCGGTGGTCCGGCTGCACCGCTGGGGTCTGCCCCGCGGGGTGGCCGTCGCGATCGTGGCGCTGCTGGTGGTGGCGCTGCTGGCGGGCGGCATCGTCGCGCTGATCCCGCCGCTGGTGACGCAGACCACCGAGCTGGTCAACAACGCGCCCGGCACGATCGAGAACCTGCGCCGCAGCGAGACCGTCAACGAGCTGGTCCAGCGCTACGACATCGTGAACAAGGTGCAGAGCGCGGTGAACGCCGGCACGATCGGCAACGCGCTGGGCGGGGTGGTCGGCGGCGCCAAGCTGATCTTCGGGACGATCTTCAACGTCCTGACGGTCCTGGTGCTGACGATCTACTTCATGGCGTCCTTCGAGCGGATCAAGAAGGCCGGCTACTCGCTGGTCCCCTCCACTCGGCGCGATCGGGTGCGGCTGCTCACCGACGAGATCCTGACCAAGGTCGGCGCGTACATGGTCGGGGCCATCTCGATCGCGGTGCTGGCCGGCCTGAGCACGTTCGTGGCGGCGATGCTGCTCGGCCTGCCGTACCCGTTCGCGCTGGCGGTGGTCGTCGCCGTCTGCGACCTGATCCCGCAGATCGGCGCCACGATCGGCGCTGTCGTCGTCAGCCTCGTCGGGTTCGCCTCGTCCCCCACCGACGGCATCGTCTGCATCGTGTTCTTCATCGTCTACCAGCAGATCGAGAACTACCTGATCTACCCCGGCGTGATGCGCCGCTCGGTCAAGGTCAGCGACGTGGCGGCGGTCGTGGCGGCACTGCTCGGCGTGGCCCTCTTCGGCGTGGTGGGCGCCCTCGTCGCGATCCCGATGGTCGCCGCCATCCAGCTGCTCATGCGCGAGGTCATGGTCCCCAGCATGGATCAGAGATAGATCAACCCCATCTTCCCGTACGACGATGGGACTGCCCGTCCGCAGGCGACGCGCCAAGTCCCGCCCGTGCACACGCGAGGCCGTGGCCACCCCCGGCCTTGCCGCGACTCACGGTTCCGGCTGGTTCTCATGGGCGTTATTCGTGCCTCATAACGCCCATGAGAACCAGCCGGGACAGGGCGGCGCGCCACGGCCCGGTGTGGCCACGGCCTCGCGGCGCGGGGACGCAGTCCCTCGCGCGACGCCGGACTCCCGCGCGGCACGGCCTCGCGGCGCGGGGACGCAGTCCCTCGCGCAACCCCGACTCCCGCGCGGCGCGGCACCGTCCGCTGCTGCCGCCTAGTGGCTGGCTCTCAGGGGTGTTTCGCGCGCTTGAAGCACCCCTGAGAGCCAGCCGGGACCGTGGGTCGCGGCCGGGCCTGGTGTGGCTACGGGCTCGCGGGCGTACGGGCAATCAGTCCTTGAGGGGTTTGGGCACGTCGACGTCGGCGAAGGCGGCCACCGTGCGATCCGCGTAGGCGTTCATGTCGCCGGTCTCCATCGGGCCGTCCCACGTGCGCGGCAGCGGCGTCGGCACCGACGGCGCGACCCGCTTCACGATCTCATCGAGCACCTTCTCCGCGTCGCCGACCCAGAGGTGCTTGGCGCCGGGCATCGGGACGACCTCGGCCTGCGGGATCGCGGCGAACCGGGAGGCGGCCTCCTCGGGGCGCAGGTAGTCGTCGAACTCGGGGATGAGTGCGGTCAGCGGTTTCCCGTCGGCGGCCCACGCGGCCAGGTGCGACGGCTGGGAGAAGCGCAGCGGCGGGGAGATCAGGACCGCGCCGGCGACCGCGGGCTCCAGCCCGTACATCAGGGTGAGGTCGGTGCCGAAGGACCAGCCGACGAGCCAGAGGTGCGGCAGGTCGGCGAACTCCGCGTACTCGATGGCGGCGGCGACGTCGAACCGCTCGTCGACGCCGGAGGCGAACGTGCCGCCGCTGGTGCCGCGGACGCTGCTGGTGCCGCGGGTGTTGAAGCGCAGCACGGCGAGCCCGGCCAGGGCGGGGAGCCGCCAGGCTGCCTTGCGGAAGACGTGGCTGTCCATCATCCCGCCGTGGGTGGGCAGCGGGTGCAGGCAGACGAGGGTCGCCACCGGCGCGCGGTCCAGCGGCACGGCAAGCTCGCCGACGAGGGTGACGCCGTCGGCGGTGTGCAGCTCGATGTCCTCGCGCTTGGCGGGCAGGATCGAGTTGGCACGGATGTGGTTGCTCATAGGACGAGTTTCACCCATAGCGGGGGGCGTTGCGCGAGCGCTCCACTCCCGGGCCGCGGCGGTCCCGGGCTCGCCAGCAGCCGGTGTGCCAGTGCCGCCGGTCCGCGCCGTCGCCGAGGTCGTCGGCCGGCCACGCCACGACGTGCGCGACGCCGGGCCGGATGTCCTGCATGCAGCCCGGGCACAGGTACGTCTTCACGGCCGCGGCCCCGAAGATGTTGCGCACCATCCACTCGCCGTCCCGCCATTGCTGGACGCGCTGCTCGGTGATGCCGGGACGGTCCCGGTCCGGCTCTTCGGCCGGGGGCCGGCGGGGGCGGTTACGGCGGGGGCTCACAAGGTTAAGAGTACGTAGTGACTCATCGGTAACATTCGGCCTAGACTCCCGGCATGACGGCGACTCACGTTCCCGGCCTGCCCGTGATCGAGGACGGCCAGCTGATCTCCACGAATCCGGCGAGCGGCGCGGAGGCCGGTCGCGTGCCGGCCGCCGACGAGAAAGCGGTGGTCGCCGCCGTCGAGCGCGCCAAGGTGGCCGCCGCCTGGTGGCAGGGCCTGGGCTGGGAGGGCCGCAAGACGCGGCTGTTGCGCTGGCGCACCCTGCTCGTCGAGCGGATCGAGGAGCTGGCCGAGCTCACCAAGCTGGAGACCGGCAAGCCGATCAACGACGGGATCATCGAGGTGACCGCCGCCGTCGAGCACCTGGACTGGGCCGCCCGGCACGCCAAGCGGGTGCTCGGCCCGCGCCGGATGCGCACCCGCCTGCTGCTCGCCGAGCACGTCGGTCACCTGGAGTACCAGCCGTTCGGCGTGGTCGGCGTGATAGGCCCGTGGAACTATCCGATCGTCACCCCGATCGGCCCGATCTCGGGCGCGCTGGCGGCCGGCAACGCTGTCGTCTTCAAGCCCAGTGAGTACACGCCGGTCGTCGGTCAGTGGCTCGTCGACTCGTTCGCCCAGGTCGTCCCGGAGCAGCCGGTGCTGCAGGCGGTGCACGGGCTCGGTGACGTCGGCGGCGCGCTGTGCCGTTCCGGGGTGGGCAAGGTGAGCTTCACCGGCTCGACCGCGACCGGCAAGAAGGTGATGGCCGCCTGCGCGGAGAACCTGGTGCCCGTCGTGATCGAGGCCGGCGGCAAGGACGCGCTGATCGTGGACGCCGACGCGGACGTGCGCGCGGCGGCCGAGGCCGCGGTCTGGGGCGCGATGACCAATGCCGGTCAGACCTGCATCGGGATCGAGCGGGTCTACGCGGTCGAGCCGGTCTACGACCGGTTCGTCGAGGCCGTCGTGGAGAAGGCCGGCAAGCTGCGCACGGGCGAGGAGATCGGCCCGATCACCATGCCGAAGCAGCTCGACATCATCCGCGACCACATCGAGGACGCGCTGGCCAAGGGCGGTCGTGCGGTGCTGGGCGGCGCCGGGGCGGTGCAGGCTCCCTACGTCGCGCCGACGGTGCTGGTCGACGTCCCGGAGGACTCGTCGGAGATCCGTGAGGAGACGTTTGGGCCGACGCTGACGATCACCAGGGTCCGCGACGCCGACGAGGCCATCCAGAAGGCCAACGATTCGCCGTACGGCCTGGGTGGCTCGGTCTTCGGCAAGAAGAACGCGATCCGCATCGCGCGGCGGCTGCGCTCCGGCATGGTCGCCGTCAACGGGACCCTGACGTTCGTCGGGATGGGCAACCTGCCGTTCGGTGGGGTGGGCGAGTCCGGGTTCGGGCGCATCCACGGCGAGGACGGGCTGCGCGAGTTCGCCCGGGCCAAGGCGATCACGGTACGCCGGGCGAAGTCCCTGCTCCCCGCGATGACCTTCGAGCGCACGCCGGCCCAGGTGAAGCAGATCGTCAAGGCCCTGCGGTTGCTGTACGGCCGTAAACCGTAGGCTGTGCGGGTGGCTGACCACCCCGCGGTTGAGGTAAGCGATCTCTCGGTGAGCTACGGCTCCGTCCCGGTCCTGGCCGGGGTGGCGCTGACCGTCCCGGCCGGCACCGGCGTCTGTGTGACCGGGGAGAACGGCATCGGCAAGTCCACCCTGCTGCGCTGTGTCAGCGGCCTGCAGCGCCCGGACGACGGCCGGATCCGGGTCTTCGGCGCGAACCCCGGCTCGAGTCCCGAGTTCTGGGCCGCTGTCGTCACCACCGTCGAGCCGCCGACCTGGTACCCGGGGCTGACCACCCGCGAGCACGCCGAGCTGATCTGCCGCGCGCACGGGCAGGACCCGGACGAGGCCGGCGTCGACGAGGCGCTCGACCGGTTCGGGCTGACCGGGCACGCCGACGCGATCCCGCCGTCGCTCTCGTCGGGGCAGAAGCAGCGGCTCACGCTGGCGCTGGCCCTGATCCGGCCCAGTTCGCTGCTCATCCTCGACGAGCCGGAGCAGCGCCTCGACCCGGAGGGCCGGGCCTCGGTCGCCGCGATGCTGGTGGACTACCTGGCGGGCGGCGGGTCGCTGCTGATGGCCAGCCACGACGACAAGTTCTCGGTGGCCTCCGGCGCGGAGCTCACGACGATGGAGTCCCTGGTCCCGTGACCGTCATCGTGCCGCTGCGGCCGGTCCGCCGCTGGATCCACCAGCGCCAGGTGTCCCACCGGGAACGCGCCGCGACGCTGGGCAACCTCTACGTCGCGGCGCTGCTGATCGCGGTGGTCGGCGCGATGACGCACGAGCAGCTCGCCAAGATCTTCTGGCCGTCCAGGCCCGACCTCGGCGCGCTGCCGGCCCTCGCGCTGAGCCTGCTCGGCGCCGGTTTCCTGCTCCGGACGATGCGGGCGGTCGGGCCGGTCACGCTGGGGCGGCCCGCGGCGTACTTCCTGCTCACCGCCCCGGTCAGCCGTCGCCGTCTGCTGCTGCCGTCACTGCGGCTGGCCGCGCTGGCGGCCGCGTCCGTCGCCGCGCTGATCGCCACCGCGATCGCCGGGCACGCCGCCCCGCACGCTCTCGCCGGGCCGCTGATCGCCGCCGGGACGCTGCTCGGGGCCGGGCTGCTGCTGGTCGCCGTCGTCGCGCAGCGGGTGCGCGTCTGGGCCACGGTCACCGATCGGCTGGCGACCCTGGTCGCGGCCGCCGGCCTGATCCTGCTGGTCGTCGACAACCTTGCGATCGGCGACCCGCCCGCGATCGACGGGTGGCCGTCCCGGTCCGCTCTGCTCAGCGTGGTCCTGGCCCTCGCGGTCGCCGTCGGTGCCGGGACTGCTCTGGTCGTACGGGATCTGGCCCGCACCCCGGACGACCGCATCCTGGAGGCCGCGAAGACCACCGGCACCATCTTCGACACCGCGTTCGGGATGGAGCCCTCGTTCGTCACCGACATGGTGGCCCGGCGTTACTGGACCAGCCGGCGGCTGACCAGCGCCCGCCCGCCGGCCCGGCTCCCCGTCCTGACCGGCCAGGACTTCCTGATGGTGCGCCGCCGGCTCCCCCGGCTCCTGTGGCTGCTGGCGGCCACCCCGATCCCGCTGCTGCTCACCGCCGCGCCGCCGTGGGCCGCCGCGCTCGCGGTCCTGGCCGGCGCGATGATCGCCGGCGGCACCACGACCAGGACCGTCAACACCGACGCCGGGAACCCGGTCCTGCTGCGCCTGCTCGCGATCAGCTCCCGGCAGGCCCTCCTGCAGCGGCTGTGGATCCCCGGCGCGCTGGCCTTCGCCTGGTCCCTGATCGCGCTGCTCCTGATGCAGCTCGCCGGTGACCTGCCGGCCGGCCCGTGGCCGCTGCTCAGCGTCCCGGTCGGCGTGGTGGGCGGGCTGGCCGCGGTTCGCCGGGCCCGGGCCGGTTTCGTCCGCAACGACCTGCTGCCGCTGGACACCCCGATGGGGACCGTCTCGACCGGTCCGCTGGTCTACGCGTTCGCCGGCCCGGACGCCCTGATCCTGGGCATCCCGGCGCTGATCGCGATCAGTCAGGGCACCGCGCTGACGTGGACGTTGCTGCTCTTCCAGACGGCGCTGGCCCTGATCGGCGCCCGCGCCTACCTGGCCGGCACCACCGACCCCGAACGCGTCGAGCTTCAGTCCTGACCCGACCACCTCAGGGAGCCTGCCATGGCACCGGAACCGACTCCGGAGGAGAACGCGCTGCTCGTCCACGGCTTGGGCCAGGTCGGCGCGACGGCCGGCCACGGCAGCGGCTGGGGCGCCCGGCTGGCCGCCAAGCTGCTGCCGGCCGACGTCTTCGAGACCGAGGTGACCTTGCCGTTGTCCGCAGCCGAGGCCGAGGCGCTGGTGCGGGCGTTGCTCGGCGTTCCGGCCGGGCCGTTGCGCACCATGGTCGCCGCCGGCGCGATGGGCCTCAACCCGGCCGTCGTCACGGCGACGCTCGCCGCGGCCGGGCCGGCCTCGACCACCGTCCACCTTCGCGGGGTGGCCAAGGAGGGCCTGATCAAGCAGCGCGCCGGGCGGGAGGCCGCACAGCGTGTCGCCGACCAGCTCGCCGCCGTGATCTGAGCGGCTCGCGGCCGGCGCCGCGGAGGTCCTAGAAGAGGGTGAGCTCGTCGCGCTCCATGCCGCGGAGCTTGTCGTAGTCGACGACCACGCAGCGGATGCCGCGGTCGGTGGCGAGCACGCGCGCCTGCGGCTTGATCTCCTGGGCCGCGAACACGCCCTTGACCGGGGACAGCAGCGGGTCGCGATTCATCAGTTCGAGGTAGCGGGTGAGCTGCTCGACGCCGTCGATCTCGCCGCGGCGTTTGACCTCGACGGCGACCGAGGCGCCGGTCGCGTCCTTCAGGAGCAGGTCGACCGGGCCGATCGCGGTCATGAACTCGCGGCGGACCAGGGTGTACCCCTCGCCGAAGGTCTCCGGGTGCTCCGCGAGCAACTCCTGCAGATGTGCCTCGACACCGTCCTTGACCAGGCCGGGGTCCACTCCCAACTCGTACGAGTAATCCTGGAAGATCTCCTCGAGAGTGATCCGCAGCTCCTCGCCGGCCTTGTTCACCACCTTCCACACGCCCGGCGCCTCCTGCAGCTTGCAGGGCGGGCTCATCCAGTTCAGCGGCTTGTAGGCACGGTCGTCGGCGTGGATCGACACCGAGCCGTCGGCTTTCACCATGAGCAGCCGGGTGGCGAGCGGAAGATGAGCGGAGAGCCGTCCGACGTAGTCGACGGAGCATTTCGCGATGACCAGACGCACCGGACGACACTATCCGACGGCCCGGAACGAAAATGTCGCACGCCGGTGCCATGCTGACTTCGTGTTAGAAGCATTGACCGGCACCGGTCTCGCGGCATCCGCCGGACTGAATGCCTACATCCCCCTGCTGACCATGGCGCTGCTGGCCCGTTACACCGATGCCATCGACCTGCCGCAGAGCTGGTCCTGGGTCACCAACGGCTGGACCATCCTGATCCTGGCCGTCCTGCTGGCGATCGAGGTGGTGGCCGACAAGGTGCCGGTGGTCGACCATGTCAACGACGTGGTCCAGACCTTCGTCCGGCCGACCGCCGGTGGCCTGGTGTTCGGCGCCGGCTCCGCCTCGCAGACGGTGACCGTCTCCGACCCGGGCACGTTCTTCAGCTCGCACCAGTGGGTCCCGGTCGTGACCGGGACGCTGATCGCCCTCTGTGTCCACGGGGTGAAAGCCGCGTCCCGCCCGGTGGTCAATGTCACCACCGCCGGTTTCGGGGCCCCGGTGGCGAGCACGGTCGAGGACATCAGCAGTGTGCTCCTCTCCGTGCTGGCGATTCTTCTTCCGATTCTGGTTCTCGTCGGGCTGGTTCTGCTGGTCTGGGCCTCGGTCTGGGTCTTCCAGCGCCGCCGGCGCCGCAAGGAGGCGAAGCCGGCGGGTGTCGAAACGCGTCGACTGTTTGGTTGACTCTGCGGGTGCTCGCGATCGCCGTCCCCGCCTTCACCCTCACCTGGTGGCTCGCCGGGTATCTGATCGGCCGTGATCCGGGGCGGCCGGCGTTGCGCTGGGCGAGCGCAGGCCTGGTGGCGTACGCGTTCGCGGTGGCCGCCTGGACCACGGCGCCCGGCTCCCGGACAGCGGAGATCCTGATCTGCCTCCCGGCCCTGGCCTGGGCCGGGAGCGTGGTCGCGCTCCTGCCGCTGACGCCGCCGGAGCGCCGCCCGATCGACATCGGCGCCGTGGTGCTCGGGGTCAGCTTCCAGCTGATGGTGGTGGCGCTTCCCGGCGCCGGGAAGCTGGTCGTGCTCACCCCGTTGGTCGGCGCGCTGATCCTGCTCTGGAGAAGCCATGACCAGGTGGTTCCGCGGAGTCTGCCGCTCGCGCTGAGTCTCATCGCCGCGCTGTACGCCGCGAGCCTCGCCCTCGTCCTGGTCCCGCTCGACACCGGCGGCCCGGCTCCGGCGCTCGCCGCGAACGGGCTCGACCTGCTGGTCTTCGGCTATCTGATCGCGGTCGCGCACGCCATGGCCGCCGGCGAGCGGCTCCGGCCGGACCTGCGGCGCTCGCTGGTCGCCGCGCTCGGCGTGCTGGTGCTCCTCGGCGCCCCGGCCGTGCTCACCCTCTACGAGATCCGTGGCAACGACTTGGTGACCACGCTGCAGTTCGTCCCGCTGGCGGTGGTGGCGACCGCGGCCGGCCTGACCGGGCGGCTGAGCCGGCTGATCGACGGGATCGCGCTGGCCGGTGAGACCCGGCTGCGCCACGAGCGGGCCACCCTGTTCCTGAACGCGGACGCGCTGCTGCGCCTGCGGGAGCGCCGCCGGCTGGCCGAGGTGGGCGAGCCGGAGTTCCTGCGGCTGACGCGGCGGGCGCTGGACGACTTCAACGATCTGAACCGGCTGTCGCGCAGCCCGCTGACCGATCTGCCGATGGTGGCGCGCCGGGTCGCGGGCCGTGGCGACGACCAGCCGCGGGCCCGGGCCCGGGAGTTGCGGGCGGTGCTGCGCGAGGCGGTGTCGGGGTTGCGGCCGGCCGGCCCGTTCGGCACCACCGAGGACTGGCGGTACTACAGCACGCTGCAGTTCTGCGGGGTGCTCGGGCTCAATCCGTACTCGCGCCGGCAGCGGCTGGACGGGTTGAGCCGGGAGGCGCGGATGGCCGTCGACTGGTTCCGGCGCAACGTTCCGCGCGACACCATGCGGCAGTGGCATCGGGAGGCCGCGATGGTCGTGGCAGGCCGCCTGTGGGCAGAGGCCTTTTCGAGCGACAGATCCCGACACGCAACGTCTAATCCGTCATAATGGTGGAAAATCGCTAAAATCCCCCCACATGGATTCCGGGGGGTCGCGTGGTCAGTAACCGCAACGCGCTGGTCGCCGTGGTCCGGCAGGAACTTGCCGAGGCCCGCGGCTCCGCGCGGGCGTTGCTGGCCGCCGCCGAGTCGGCCCGGGGCGAGGCACAGAACCGGCGCCGCCTGGTCCGGGACGCGTACGCCACCTGCCTGAGCCAGCTCACCGCCGCCCGCGAGGCCGCCCGCAACGACGTGCAGCGGCGCTTCCAGAGCGAGGCCACCCGGCTCGCCGGGCACCTGCGCGGCCTGGCCACCTCCAGCGCCACCGGCGCGGCCGGCGCCCCCTGGCGGCTGTGGTCGCCGAGCGAGCCGGACCCGGGCACCCGCCCCGGCCTGCTGCGGATCGGTTCGATCACGTTCGAGGAGACCGCCGCGCTGCCGGCGCTGATCCCCCTGCTGGACGCCGTGCACCTGCACGTCTCCGGGCCGTCCCCGCAGGTCGACGACCTGATCACCGGGGTGCTGCTGCGGGCGCTGGGCAGCATCCGGGCCGCCGACGTGCACCTGACCGTCTACGACCCGGAGAACCTGGGCGGGACGCTCGCGCCGTTCGCGCCGCTGAACCCGACGTTCGTCGGGCCGGGCGGGCTCGGGTCGCTCCTCGACGACCTGGCCGACCACATCTGCCGGGTCAACGAGTCGCTGGGCGGGCAGTACCCGTCGATCGCCGAGCTGGCCGCCGCCCGCCCCGGCCCCCGGCCCGAGCCGTGGAAGCTGGTCGTGCTGCTCGCCGACCGGGCCACCTCGGTGGAGATGACGACCGCTCAGCGGGCGCAGCTGGACCGGATCGTGCGTACCGGGGTGGCCTGCGGGGTGCACCTGGTCGTGCGCGGGCTGGCGCTGGAGGACGACCCGACCGTCGAGCGGATCGTGGTCCGCGACCAGACCGCCACCTGTGACTCGCTCGGCACGCTGGAGATCAAGCTCGACCCGCCGCCCCCGCCGGAGCGGATCGCCGCGTTCTGCCGGACCACCGCCGAGCGGCTGCAGGCCGGCCCGGACCCGGCCCGGCTCGCCGACCTCGAGCCGGCCGAGTACTGGTCGGAGTCCTCGATCCACGGCCTGGTCGCGCCGATCGGCGACAGCACCGACGGCTCGCTGGTCGAGGTGCCGCTCGGCGACGACCCGCCGCACGCGCTGATCGGCGGGCCGTCCGGCTCCGGCAAGACCAACCTGATCTACACCTGGCTCGGCTCGCTGGCCACCCGGTACGGCCCCGAGGAGCTGGCGCTCTACCTGCTGGACTTCAAGGAGGGCGTGTCCTTCGCCCGCTACGTCCCCGGCCCGCGCGACCCCGGCTGGCTCCCGCAGGTGCGGCTGGCCGGCATCAACGTCAACGGCGACCGCGAGTTCGGCCTGGCCATGCTCCGGCACCTCGGCGAGGAGCTGCGGCTGCGGGCGCAGGCGGCGAAACGCTACGACGCCGGCAAGCTCGCCGAGCTGCGCGCCGAGGACCCGGGCGGGCACTGGCCGCGGATCGTCGCGGTGATCGACGAGTTCCAGGTGCTGCTGGACGGGCGGGACGCGGTCGCCGACGAGGCCGTCACGCTGCTCGAGGACCTCGCCCGGCGGGGCCGCTCCCAGGGCATCCACCTGATCCTGGCCTCCCAGGACGTGGCCGGCATCCAGGCCCTGTGGGGTCGCGCCGGGCTGATCGCGCAGTTCACCCTCCGGATCGCCCTCCCCAAGGCGCGCCGGATCCTCGCCGACGACAACCTGGCCGCCGCGGTCATCCCGCGCTTTCACGCGGTGGTCAACACCGAGTCCGGGATGTCCGGGGCGAACCGGATCGTGCGCCTGCCCGACGCCGGCGACCGGAACGTGTGGCGCGGGGTGCAGCGCCGGCTGTGGCGGGACCGGCCGGCCGGCTGCGAGCCACCCCGGCTCTTCGACGGCGACGCGGTGCCCCGGCTGCCGGAGTCGCTGCGCCCGTCCGGACGGCTGCCGTCCACCGTCGACGAGGTCGGGTCCTCCCCCGGCGCGGTCCTCGGCGAGCGCATCGACGTGGCCGCCCAGCCCGCCCGGCTGCGGCTCGGACGGATGCCGGGGCGCAATCTCGCGGTGCTCGGAACCCGTACCGGGGAAGCCTGTGATGTCCTCTCGGCCGCGGCGTTGAGCCTGGCCGCGCAGGGACCGGCGCACTTCAGCGTGCTGTGCCTGGACGCCGCGGCGGGACCGGCCGCCGCCCGGCTCTTCGCCGAGCTGCCGTCGGCGGACTGGTACGACGCCGGGGACGTCCGCTTCGACCTGGGTCCTCGCGACGTCCCGCACTACGTCATCGGCTTCGCCCTGGACGCCGCCCGGGATCCCGGCCTCAAGAAGCTGTTGTCCGACGGGCCGGAGCAGCGGACCCACGTGCTCGGCTGGTGGCGTTCCGTGCCGCGGCTGCGCGACGACCTGGGCGGCATCGGCGCCCGGTTCGACACCATCGGCGCGTGGGTGGCGCTCGACGTGCAGGGCGCCGACCTGGCCCCGCTCCACCCCCGGCCCGGGGGTCCGGTCTGGTATCCGCGGCCCCGGCGAGCGTTGTTCTTCGATCGCTCGGTGCACCGCACACCCGAGATCATCATCCCGTACGAGGTGAACAGTGACCACACGTGACCGGCAGCCACCCTCCCGCGACTACCAGTTGATGGTGAGCGCCCTGGCCGAGGTGACCCGGCGGCGCGACGCCGAGCTCGACGACGCGGAACAGGCCTACCAGGACAATGCCGCCCGGGCCGCCGGTGAGCTGGCCCGCGCGGAGAACGACGCGCTCGCCGCGGACCGCTGGGCCGGTGCCGCCGCCGCGCAGGTCCTCGACGTGGACCGGGAGGCCGCGCGGCTCTGGGACCAGCTGCGGCGCGCCCGCGGGCTGCGGATGCGGGCGCTGGGCGAGATGCCCGACCCCGCGCCGATCGAGGCGTTGCCACGGGTCGCGCTGCAACGCGGGCCCACCTCCGACGAGCTGGTCGTGACCGGACACGGCCGGCAGTCGCCGCGCGCGCTGCTGGCCCGCGCCGCCGATCGGATCGACGACCGGGTCCGGCCCGGTGGCCGTCGCCTCCTGCCACGCTGGGCCCTCGCGCTGCTCCCGCTGATCGGCGCGCTCGCGTCGACCCTGGCCGGCCTGGTCGCGGCGGGGCTGGTCACTTTCGGTCACACGGCCGTGTTCGGGGGCCTGCTGATCCGCGGCATCGGGTGGCTCACGTTCATCATCGCGCCGTCCGCCGGCGTTCCGGCCGCGGCGTACCTCGCCCACCGGCGCCTGCACGCCCGCCTCGACGTCGGCGGGATCGGTCTCACGCTGCTGGGCGGGATGGTCGCGGCCACCTTCCTCTCGCTCTCCTTCGCCACCCGGTGACCCTTCGCGCGTACGTCGTGAGCCCGGTCCCGTGACGCTCCCGCGCGACCTCCGCCGTGCCGGGGCCGGCGGCGCGCTCCCGCACCGGGCTGGTTCTGGTGGGCGTTATTCGTGCCTCATAACGCCCACCAGAACCAGCCGGACAGCCCGCGCCGCCCGCGCTCACGCCCGCAGCGCCCACGCCAGACCCGCACGCGCTCACGCCGGCAGGATCGCGCGCTCACACCGGTCGCGCCCACGCCAGCCCCGCTCGCTCACGCCAGCCCCGCGCGCGCTCACGCCCGCAGCGCGCGTCCAGGTGCCAGCTGGTCCTCATGGGCGTTATGAGGCACGAATAACGCCCATGACAACCAGCCGGGAAGCGGGAGGCGCGCGGCGGGCTCGAGCGGCGGCGAGCTGGCGTGGGGTGCCACGGGACCGGGCTCACGGCGTACCGGATCAGGGTCGTGAAAAACGAGAGCCCCGGCAGCGGGCCGGGGCACTCAAGATGATCGGGAGCGGTCAGTAGCTGTAGAAGCCCTTGCCGGTCTTGCGGCCGAGGTCGCCGGCGGTGACCATGCGCTGCAGCAGCTCCGGCGGGAAGAACTTCTCGTCCTGGGTGTCGCGGTAGATGTTCCCCGCGGCGTTGAGCATGACGTCGAGACCGGTCAGGTCGACAGTGGCGAGCGGGCCCATGGCGTGCCCGAAGCCCAGCTTCATGACCGTGTCCAGGTCGGCGGCGGAGACGACGCCGGACTCGACGAGCTTGATCGCCTCGACGAGCAGCGCCGAGAAGAGCCGGTTGGAGACGAAGCCGGCGACGTCGCGCTTGACCTCGACGCAGGTCTTGCCGACCTCCTCGGCGAAGTTGCGTGCCGCGGCGACGGTCTCGTCCGACGTCTGGTAGCCGCGGACGAGCTCGACCAGCTTCATCATCGGGACGGGCGAGAAGAAGTGGATGCCGACCACCGACTCGGGCCGCGAGGTGATCGCGGCGATCTGGGTGATCGGGATGGCCGACGTGTTCGTGCCGAGGATCGCGCCGGCCTTGCAGATCTTGTCGAGCTGCTTGAAGACGTCGTGCTTCGCCTCGACCTTCTCGAAGATCGCCTCGACGACGACGTCGGCCTCGGCCACCGCGTCCAGGTCGGTGGTCGGGGTGATCCGCTGCAGGGTCGCCTCGACGTCCCCCTCGGCGATCTTGCCCTTGGCGGCGAACCGGGCCAGCGAGTCGCGGATCGCGCCGAGACCGCGCTTGAGCGAGGCGTCGTCGACGTCCCGCATCGTGACCTGCCACCCGGCCTGCGCCGACACCTGTGCGATGCCGGAGCCCATCAGTCCGGACCCGATGACCGCGAGACGACCCGCCATGCTCACTCCTTTGTCAGATGGGGCCACAGTGTAGCGGGGTTACTTAACGGAAACTTAGGCCCCCGGTGCGGACTTCGATGTTCCCGTTCGGGGCAATTCGCCAAAAACCCGCTCAGTGCGGTGCCAGACTGTGCGCATGGCCACGAGCGACGGCTGGTACCTCATCGGACCATTGATCGCCGTCGGTCTGGTCGGCTTTCTGGGCGCCGTCTTCTGGCGCATGGGCCTGCAACCCACCGGCCCCGTCGACGGTTACGCGGACGGCCTCGCGATCTTCGGGGAGCGAGGCGAGCAGGAGGACTACGGGCTCCTGTCGCCGGCCGCGGTCACCGACGAGCCGGAGGTCGCCGACGAGATCCGGCGGTTGCTCTCGTCCGCCGGCATCCGTGCCACGAGCGCGATCCGCCGGGACGGGCGGGTCTGCGTGCTGGTCTTCGCCGAGGAGGTGGAGGAGGCGCGACGCCTGGTCGGCTCCTCCTAGACGGTGCCCTGCCGAGAACCTAGAAGTCGAAGGTCGGCTCCGGCACGTCGGTCCGCTCCACCTCGACACCCAGGCGCGCCAGGTCGGCGACGAAGTCCGGGTAGCCCCGATCGATGTGGTGCACCTCGCCGACCTCGGTCACCCCGTCCGCGCACAGCCCGGCGATGACCAGGCCCGCCCCGGCCCGGATGTCGGTGGCCCGCACCGGGGCGCCGGACAACCTGTCCCGCCCGTTGACGACAGCGTGGTGACCGTCGGTGCGGATGTCCGCGCCGAGCCGGACCATCTCGTTCACGAACATGAACCGGCCGTCGAAGATGTTCTCGGTGATCAGCGACGGGCCCTCGGCCACCGAGGCGAGACCGATCGCCATCGGCAGCAGGTCGGTGGCGAAACCCGGGTACGGCAGGGTGACGATGTCGACGTGCTTGGGCCGCTCGGTCATCCGCACCCGGAACCGGTTGTCGCCCGGCTCGATCGTCGCGCCCGCCGACACCAGCTTGTCCAGCGCGATGTCGAGGAACTCGGGACGTACGCCGTGGATCGTGACGTCACCACGGGTCATCGCGGCACCGTACGCCCAGGTGCCACCGACGATCCGGTCACCGATCGTGGTGTGCCGCACCGGCTTGAGCGGCCCGTCCACCCCCTCGATGATCAGCGTCGACGTGCCGGCGCCCTCGATCCGCGCGCCCATCGCCGTGAGCATCTCGCAGATGTCGACGATCTCCGGCTCGCGGGCGGCGTTGTCGATCTCCGTGATCCCCTTGGCCAGGACGGCCGCCATCAGCAGGTTCTCGGTGGCGCCGACGCTCGGGAAGTCCAGCCAGATCTTGGAGCCGCGCAGACCGGCCGGCGCCGAGGCGATCACGAAGCCGTGCTCGTTGGAGATCTCCGCGCCCATCCGGGCCAGGCCGGAGACGTGCATGTCCAGGCCCCGGGAGCCGATCATGTCGCCGCCGGGGAGCGCCACCCGCACGTAACCGCGGCGGGCCAGCAGCGGCCCGAGCACGCAGATCGACGCGCGCAGCCGCCGGACCAGGTCGTAATCCGCCTCGGCGCCCGGCTCCAGCGGCACGTCGATGATCGCCTCGGTGCCGTCCAGCACGACGTCGCAGCCCAGCCGGCGCAGCACCTCGGCCATGATCGCGATGTCGGTGATCCGCGGGACGTTGGAGACCACGCTGCGGCCCTCGCCGAGCAGCGCGACCGCCATCAGCTTGAGCGCCGAGTTCTTCGCGCCACCGACCGCGACGTCACCGGTGAGCGGAGCCCCGCCCTTGACCCTGATCACATCCACGCGGGCCATCGTATGGTCCGGATCCCACCGCGACTGCATAGGGTGGCTGCATGGCTGTTCATCTCACCCGTATCTACACCCGGACCGGCGACGCCGGGCAGACCCGCCTGGTCAACAACGAGGTGGCGGCGAAGACCGATCCCCGCATCGCGGCCTACGCCGACGCCGACGAATGCAACGCGGCTCTGGGCGTCGCTCTGGCTCTCGGTTCACTTCCCGATGACGTACGGGCGGTGCTGGGCCGCATCCAGAACGACCTCTTCGACCTCGGGGCGGATCTCGGGAACCCGCTCGACGAGAACCCGCCGTACCCGCCGCTGCGGATCACCGAGGAGTATGTGACCCGTCTCGAGGGCTGGTGCGACGAGTTCAACGAGCGCCTGGCCGCGCTGGACAGTTTCATCCTGCCGGGTGGCACCCCGGGGGCGGCGCTGCTGCACGTCGCGCGGACCGTCGCGCGGCGGGCCGAGCGGTCGGCGTGGGCGCTGATCGAGGCCGACCCGGAGCGCACGCCCGTGCTCCCGGCGAAGTACCTGAACCGGCTCTCCGACCTGCTCTTCATCCTGTCCCGGGTGGCGAACCCGGACGGCGACGTGAAGTGGGTGCCCGGCGGGTCCCGCTGACCGCCGCGCCTACCCGGGAGGGACCTGGAGCTCTCCGTCGATCGTGGTGACCGCGTAACCGCCGAGCAGGGTGCGGTCACCCCGGAGGGCGACCTTGACCAGGCCCCCGCGGGCCGACGCCTGATATCCCGTCAGTTCGTTCCGGCCCAGCCGCGCGGTCCAGAAGGGCGTCAGCGCGGTGTGGGCGGAACCGGTCACCGGATCCTCGGCCACCCCGACCGCCGGGGCGAAGAACCGGGAGACGAAGTCGTATCCGGCCGCCGGGTCACCGGCCGCGGCGGTGACGAGCACGCCGCGCCGGGTCAGCTCGGCGAGCGCGCCCAGGTCCGGGGTCAGCCCGCGGACCGTCTTCTCGTCCGCGGCCTCGACCAGCACGTCGTCGGTGATCGGCCCGGTCCAGTGGGTGGCCACCACGTCGGTGCCCAGGGCCACGACCAGCGCCGGGTCCACGTCGAGCGGGCTCAGCGGCGAGGCCGGGAAGTCGAGCGTGATCAGCCCGTCCTCGCCCACCTCCGCGGTGAGGATGCCACTGCGGACGGTCCGGAACCGGACGCGGCCGGAGATCAGGCCGGCCCGGTGCAGCACGTGCGCGCTGGCGAGAGTGGCGTGGCCGCAGAGGGCGACCTCGGCCGCCGGGGTGAACCAGCGCAGCGCCCAGTCCGCGTCGCCGCCGGCGGGCAGGCGGTGCAGGAAGGCGGTCTCGGAGTGGTTGACCTCGACGGCGATCCGCTGCATCCAGTCGTCGGCCGGGAACGTGTCCCCGTCGAGGATCAGGACGCCGGCCGGGTTCCCGGCGAAGGGGCGGTCGGTGAAGGCGTCGACGATTCGAATCCGCATGACCCCGACGCTAGGCGGCCGTGCGGTCACGTGCGACGGCCAATCCCGAACAGGTGGTGCGGCTCGCGCACGAGGGCGACGCGCACCGGCGGAGTGAGCCGCGGATCAGCTCACGACCTGACGCAGCTCAGCTCACGAACTGGTGCGGCTCAGCTCTCCAGCCGGCGCGGGCCGAAGATCGAACGACCCGGGACGCTGCCCGGATCCCGCGGCGGGCCGGCCTCGAGCCAGGAGAGGAAGCCGGTCACCGTGGTCTCGGCCATGGCGATCTCCAGCTCGGTGTCACCCGTCGCGCAGCGCAGCACCACCCAGTGACCGGGCATGGTCAGCCGCTCCGGCCCGGTCGGCAGCCGCCGCTCGGCAATCGTCAGGAGCCGCCGGTCGAGCACCCGCTTGGGACGGACCGCCAGGCTGAACATCTTGTGGAAGCGGAGCTCGTCACCGACGAACTGGCCCAGCCCGGGCGACCACCCGCGGCCCGGCACCATCGTGCTGGTGCGGACCTGCAATCGGATGGTGCCGCCGCCCAGCATGAGCAGGCGGCGGCGGAAGAAGATGGCGAAGAGAAGTGCGAGCAGCGCGACGACGCAGATTCCGAAGACTTCCAGAACCCGCATCGGCGGCGTCAGTGCTGCTCGGGAGTGGCCGGCGTGGCGCTCTCGGCGAGCACCGTGACACCGTTCGCGTCGATCGAGAGGAAGCCCCCCGCGACGTCGTAGGTCAGCTGCTCGCCACCGGCGAGTTTCACCCGGACCTGGGACGGCTCCTTGAGCAGGCCGAGCAGCGGAGAGTGGCCCGGCAGCACACCGATCTCACCCTCGGTGGTGCGCGCGACGAGCATCTCGGCCTCACCGACCCAGACCTTCTCCTCGACGGCGACGACCTCGACGTGAAGCTGGTTGGCCACGCTGTCTCCCTCTGACGCTGCGAACCGAATGGGTGAAAGTCTAATCGGCGCCCGCCCCGGCCGTTCGCCCGGGGTTAGGCGTTCTTGTTCACGAATTCCGGGTGGGCCAGCAGAAACTCCTGGATCTTGTCCTGCCGGACCGCTGCGAAGAACTCCTCCGACCCCGGAGCCAGCTTCTCTCCCAGGTATCTCCCGCCCTCGTAGAGCCCGCCCCCGGACAACTTGATCGAGACCATGTTGTCGGTGTTCAGGCCCTTCAGCGCCAGGCCCCAGTCGAGCACGCTGTGCCCGTTGCCGTCGAAGGTGAGCGCGTCGCCGGCCGAGCCCAGGACCTTCGTCAGCCTGGCCGGATTGCTGATCACGCCCTTGCTCATCACCTTCGCGGCCATCGCCTTGATGAACTGCTGCTGGTGCCGCTGCCGGTCGTAGTCGCTGTTCGGCAGCCCGTAACGCTGCCGCACGTAGTCCAGCGCCTCCCAGGCCCGCAGGTGGTAGGTCCCCGGCTGGTACGTCTTCTGCGGCCCGATGTACGGGTGCGCGCAGGATTTGCCGGCGCACGACGCCCGCCGGTGGCGCGGGGTGCCGTCGGGCCGGAGGTGTTCGGACCTCACCCGCATGTCGATCCGCATGGTCACGCCGCCCACCGCCTCGACGATGTCCTTGAAGCCGCCGAAGTTGATGATCGCCCCGGCGTCGAAGGCCTCGATGCCGGTCAGTTGCGTGACCGTCCTGGCGAGCAACTGGAAGCCCTGCTTCACGTCGTGCCTGCCGTCACCGACCGGGCTCCCGTACGACATGGCGGCGTTGATCTTCGACCGGCCGCCGCCGAACCCGGTCGGTGCGAAGGCCGGGATGTCCACGTAGAGGTCCCGCGGGACGGAGAACAGGTAGACCTGATCCATGCCCGCCGGAAGGTGCGCCACGATGATCGAGTCGGAGCGCGGCGCGGTGCGATCGTCGCGTGGGTCGATCCCGGCCAGCAGGATGTCGAGCGGCCCGCGGATGTCGGCCGGGGTGTTCCGGGCCGCGCCCGACGCCGGCCCGCCGATCAGGCTGCCGTCCGCGTCGATCGACCCGGTGTACCGCGTGATCAGGCTCGAGCCGGTGACCAGCACCCCGCCGCTGGTCACCATCAGCACGGCGCCGAGGACCCCGGACAATCGCGCCCACAGCGGCGCACGGCGTTTCGCAGACTCAGCCACCCGATGATCCCCAACCCTCAGTCGAGCCGTTCCCCCCGCGATTCACCCCCGGAACAACGAGAAGCCGTGCCGGTGGACACCGGCACGGCTTCCTGTTCGTCGCAAGTGGCGAACGGCTGGGATCAGCCCTTCATCAGCTCGTGCGCGTTCTTCTCCAGGTCCTCGAGACCGCCGCACATGAAGAAGGCCTGCTCCGGGTAGTTGTCGTACTCACCCTCGGAGATCTTCTTGAATGCCTCGATGGTCTCCTTCAGCGGGACCGTCGAGCCGGGAACGCCGGTGAACTGCTCCGCCGCGTAGGTGTTCTGCGACAGGAACCGCTCGATGCGACGGGCCCGGGCGACCGTGACCTTGTCCTCCTCGGAGAGCTCGTCCATACCGAGGATGGCGATGATGTCCTGCAGGTCCTTGTACTTCTGGAGGATCCGCTGGACCTCACGGGCGACCGCGTAGTGCTCGGCGCCGACGAACTCCGGGGCCAGGATCCGCGAGCTGGAGGCCAGCGGGTCCACGGCGGGGTAGATGCCCTTGTCGGAGATCGACCGCTCGAGGTTGGTGGTCGCGTCCAGGTGGGCGAAGGTGGTGGCCGGCGCCGGGTCGGTGTAGTCGTCGGCGGGCACGTAGATCGCCTGCAGCGAGGTGATCGCCTTGCCACGGACCGACGTGATCCGCTCCTGCAGCTCACCCATCTCGTCCGCCAGGGTGGGCTGGTAACCCACGGCCGACGGCATACGCCCGAGCAGGGTGGAGACCTCAGAACCGGCCTGGGTGAACCGGAAGATGTTGTCGATGAAGAGCAGCACCTCCTGGTTCTGGACGTCCCGGAAGTACTCCGCCATGGTGAGCGCGGTCAGGGCGACCCGCAGACGGGTGCCCGGCGGCTCGTCCATCTGGCCGAAGACCAGCGCGGTCTTGTCCAGAACGCCACCCTCGTCCATCTCCAGGATGAGGTCGTTGCCCTCACGGGTGCGCTCGCCGACGCCGGCGAACACCGAGGTGCCACCGAAGTTACGGGCGACCCGGATGATCATCTCCTGGATCAGAACGGTCTTGCCGACGCCCGCGCCGCCGAACAGGCCGATCTTGCCACCGCGCACGTACGGCGCGAGCAGGTCGAGCACCTTGATGCCGGTCTCCAGCATCTCGGTCTTCGGCTCGAGGTCCGCGAACGCCGGGGGCTTGCGGTGGATCGACCAGCGCTCCTGGATGTCCAGCGTCGACGGGTCGACGTTGAGCACCTCGCCGAGGGCGTTGAACACGTGGCCCTTGGTCACGTCGCCGACCGGCACCGAGATGGGCGCGCCGGTGTTGACGACCTCCTTGCCGCGGACCAGACCGTCCGTCGGCTGCATCGAGATCGCGCGGAGCAGGTTGTCACCCAGGTGCTGGGCGACCTCCAGCGTCAGCGTCTTGGTGCCCTCGGAGAGGGTGACCTCGACGTGCAGCGCGTTGAAGATCGGGGGCATGGCGTCACGGGGAAACTCGACGTCGACGACCGGGCCGATGACCCGGACGACACGGCCGACAGCGGTCTCCGCCTTGGTGGGCTCAGCAACAGCAGTCATCACACATCACTTCCCGCCGCGGCCAGCGCGTTGGCGCCGCCGACGATCTCACTGATTTCCTGGGTGATCGCAGCCTGCCGCGCGGAGTTCATCTCGCGCGTGTACCGCTTGAGGAGGTCGTCGGCGTTGTCCGACGCACTCTTCATCGCCCGTCGCCGGGAGGCCGACTCGCTCGCCGCCGAGTCCAGCAACGCCGCGTAGATCCGCGTGTTGAGGTACTTCGGCAGCAACGCGTCGAGCAGCTCGTCGGCGTCCGGCTCGAACTCGTAAGCCGGGCGCAGCCCCTCGGGCTCCTCGTCCTGTCCCTCGACCTGGACCGGCGCGAGCGGCTTCGCCTGCGCGTGCTGGGTCATCAGGGACTTGAACTCGGTGCTCACCAGGTGCAGCTCGTCCACGCCCGGGATGCCGTCGGGACCGAAGGTGCCCTCGGTCTCCGAACCCGCCGCGAACGCCTCGATCAGGGCGTCGCCGACCTTCTTGGCGTCGGCGAACGACGGACGCTCGGAGAAACCCGTCCAGCTGGCGGCGATGTCCCGCCCGCGGAACCGGTAGTAGCCGACGCCCTTACGGCCCACCACGTACAGCGCCACTTCCTTGCCCTCCGACTTCAGCTGAGCGATCAGCTGCTCGGCGGTCCGGATGGCGTTGGCGTTGTAGGCGCCGGCCAGGCCCCGGTCACTGGTGATCAGCAGGACGCCCGCCCGCCGGACGCGCTCACGCGCGACCAGCAGCGGGTTGTCCACCGAGGCGTTCGACGCCAGCGCGCCGAGCACCTTGGTGATCGCCTCCGAGTACGGCCGGGAGGCGGCGACCCGTTCCTGGGCCTTCGCGATCCGGCTGGTGGCGACGAGTTCCTGCGCCTTGGTGATCTTCTTGGTCGACTTGACGGTGCGGATGCGCCGACGCAGCGCCTGTACCTGACCGGCAGCCATGCTTAGTTACCGCTTTCGCCGGTCGCGCTGCCCTGGAAGACCTTCTTGAACTCGACGACACCGGCCTTCAAGCTCTCGATGTTGTCGTCGCTCAGCAGGTTCGTCGACTCGATCGCGGTGTAGACGTCGCTGTTGTGCTGCTTGAACCACTGCAGGAATTCCTGCTCGAAGCGGCGCACGTCACCGACGGCGATGTCGTCGAGCTGCCCGGTGGTGCCGGACCAGATCGTGATGACCTGGTCGACCGTCGAGTACGGCGAGTACTGCGGCTGCTTGAGCAGCTCGACCAGGCGGATGCCCTTCTCCAGCTGCGCACGCGACGCCCGGTCCAGGTCGGAGGCGAAGGCCGAGAAGGCCTCCAGCTCACGGAACTGGGCCAGGTCGAGCCGGAGCCGGCCGGAGACCGAACGCATCGCCTTGACCTGCGCCGAGCCGCCTACCCGGGACACCGAGGTACCGACGTTGATCGCCGGGCGGACACCCGAGGCGAACAGGTCGGACTCCAGGAAGATCTGGCCGTCGGTGATCGAGATGACGTTGGTCGGGATGTAGGCCGAGATGTCGTTGGCCTTCGTCTCGATGATCGGCAGACCGGTCATCGAGCCGCCACCCAGCTCGTCGGAGAGCTTGGCGCAGCGCTCCAGCAGGCGGGAGTGCAAGTAGAAGACGTCACCCGGGTAGGCCTCACGGCCCGGCGGGCGGCGCAGCAGCAGCGAAACGGCACGGTACGCCTCGGCCTGCTTCGTCAGGTCGTCGAAGACGATCAGGACGTGCTTGCCGTTGTACATCCAGTGCTGTCCGATGGACGAGCCGGTGTACGGCGCGATGTACTTGAAGCCGGCCGGGTCGGACGCCGGAGCCGCGACGATCGTCGTGTACTCCAGGGCGCCCTGCGCCTCGAGGACGCCGCGGATGCTGGCGATCGTCGAGGCCTTCTGGCCGATGGCGACGTAGATGCAGCGAACCTGCTTGGCCGGGTCGCCGGACTCCCAGTTCGCCTTCTGGTTGATGATCGTGTCGAGCGCGACCGTGGTCTTACCGGTCTTGCGGTCGCCGATGATCAGCTGGCGCTGGCCACGGCCGATCGGCGTCATGGCGTCGATCGCCTTGATGCCGGTCTGCAGCGGCTGCTTCACCGGCTGACGCGCCATCACGTTCGGCGCCTGCAGCTCGAGCTCGCGGAAACCCTCGTTCGCGATCTCGCCACGGTCGTCGATCGGGTTGCCCAGGGCGTCGACGACGCGACCCAGGAAGGCGTCGCCCACCGGCACCGAGAGGACGCGGCCGGTGCGCTTGACCGGCTGGCCCTCCTCGATCTTCGCGTAGTCGCCCAGGATCACGGCGCCGATGTCGCGGACGTCGAGGTTCAGGGCGACGCCCAGCGTGCCGTCGGCGAACTCCAGCAGTTCGTTCGCCATCGTCGAGGGCAGGCCCTCGACGTGCGCGATACCGTCGCCCGCATCGGAGACGATGCCGACCTCCTCGCGGGAGACCTCGGGCGAATAGGACGAGACGTAGCGCTCTAGCGCCCCCCGGATCTCGTCCGAGGAGATGGTCAGCTCGGCCATCCTCTGCCTTCTCTGTCTAGCTCGGGACGTCGCCGCCACCGAGGGGCTTCTCGATCAGGAGATCGAGGGGAAAGGACTATTTAGCGAACGCCTGCTTCGCGGCGTTCAACCGGCGCAGGATCGTGCCGTCGTAGAGATCGGAGCCGACGCGGACGCTGACACCGCCGATGATCGCGGGATTCACGTCCACCTTCAGCGAGACCTGACGGCCGTAGATCGCGGCCAGCTTGGCGGCCAGCGCGGTCTCCTCGGCGTCGCCGAGCGGCTTCGCAACCGTCACATACGCCACCTCGCGGTCGCGCCGAGCGGCGGTCGCCTCGACCAGCCGGTTCAGCGAGGCCTCGAAACCACGGCCGCCGAAACCCACGAGCGCGACCTGGACGAGCCGGACCGTCACCGCCTGTGCCTTGCCGTCGAGAAGATCCCCGACAAGTTTAGCCCGGGGTGCGACCGGAGCGCCGATGTCACTGAGCGTGGCGGCGAGCTGCGGCGTACCGGAGACGATCTGCGAGAACCGGAAGAGTTCGTCCTCGACCTCCGCCAGCACGCCCTGCTTCTGCGCCGAGGCGAGCATGGTGTCGACACCCAGTCGCTCCGTCGCGTCCAGCAGGTCACTGGGCTTGGAGAACCGGCCGGCCACGAGTGTGGCCAGCGCGTCGACGGTCACCGCGGTGGCCTTGCCGGCCAGCAGCGAGCGGAACAGGTCCGAGCGGTCGTCGCCCGGCCGCGACGGGTCGGTCAGCGCCCGGCGCAGCCGGGGCTGGCCCCGCAGCAGGCCGGCCACCGACAGAATCTCGTCGGCGACCGTGACCAGCTGCGCGTCCGTCGACGCGGCGGTGCCGGCGTGAAGCCGCTCCGCCGCGTCGCCGTAGGCCTGATTGGTGACGCCGGACGCCATCAGCGCCCGCCCGCCGTGCCGGCGGTGTCGAGGTCAGCGATGAAACGCTCGACGGTGCCGCGGGTGCGGGCCTCGTCGGCCAGCGCCTCACCGACGATCTTGCCGGCCAGGTCGACCGCGAGCGTGCCGACCTCGGCACGGAGCTCCCGGACGATCGACTGACGCTGCGTCGCGAGCTGCTCGTTGCCGGCCGCGATGATGCGGTCCGACTCCTCGCGAGCCTTGGCGAGCACGTCCTGCCGGATGCCCTCGGCATCAGCCCGGGCCTCGTCGCGGATGCGAGCGGCCTCGGTCCGGGCCTCGGCGAGCTGCGCACGGTACTGCTCGAGCAGCTCGTTCGCCTCCGCCTGGGCGGCCTCGGCACGCTTGATACCGCCCTCGATCGCGTCCACGCGGGCGCGGAACGTCTTCTCCATCTGCGGGAAGACGAACTTCATCAGGACGAAGCAGAGCACCGCGAAGGCGACCGACCCGACCACGATCTCTTCCCAGGCGGGAATGATCGGGTTGTGGCCTTCTTCAGCGGCCTCAGCAGCCAGAAGTGTGAGCATTGAGACCTCCCAACGAGGCTGAGGGAGTTACTTACTTGGCCCAGACGAAGCCGAACGCGATGCCCAGCAGGGCAAGCGCCTCGACCACGGCGAAACCGATCCAGACGTACGGCAGGGTCAGGCGGGACGACTCCGGCTGACGAGCGGTGGACTGGATGTAAGCAGAGAAGACCAGACCAACACCGATGCCGGGGCCGATCGCGGCGAGGCCGTAACCGATGGCGGCGGTGCTACCAACAACTTCGGCGAGTGGCATTTCTCAGTTCCTCCTGGTATCTCGCGTGACTGCCACGCGGGACGACAAACGGGGTGTGACTCGAAACAGGTGGAGCAAAATCAGTGCTCGTCGGCGAGCGCGCCCTGGACGTAGCTCGCGGTCAGCACCGTGAAGACGTATGCCTGGAGACAGATCACCAGGAACTCGAGGAAGGTCAGCGCGATGCTCAGCGCCCAGGACAGGACCGACACCGGGGCGAGCAGCGGATTAGCGCTGATCATCGCGAATCCACCGAGCGTGAACACCAGCAGCAGGATGTGGCCGGCGAACATGTTGGCGAACAGACGAACGGCCAGCGAGAACGGCCGGACCAGGAAGTTCGAGAAGAACTCGATCGGGATCAGCAGCGGCAGGATGAACCCCGGCGCCGGCGGGATCAGAGCATTCTTGAAGTACTTGAAGAAGCCGTGCTTCCGGATGCCGACATAGATGAACATCACGTAACTGATGACCGCGAGCACTGCCGGGAATGCGATGTGCGAGTTCGGCGAGAGCTGCACGAACGGCACGATGCCCCAGAAGTTGTTCAGAATGACGAACATGAACAGCGTCGTCAGGTACGGCGCAAAGGCCACACCCTTCGGGCCGATCATCTCGACCGCGATGTTGTTGCGCACGAAGCCGTAGATGCTCTCGGCGATCCACTGCCTCTTGGTCGGGACGAGTTCCGGCTTCCGGTACGAGACCAGGAAGAAGATGATAATCGCCGCGACCGCCACCCACACCAGGAACGTGATCTTGGTGAACCAGTAATTGTCGTGGGCGCCCCACGGCAGGATGCTGGGCAGGTAGAAGTCCTCGACGCTGGGCGGGAACTCCGCCGCGAGGACCACCGACTGAGCGATCACCAGGGCCCTTTCCTGTCAGGCGCCGAGACGGCGCACGATGAGGTACACACCAAGGCCGATACCGAGCACCGAGCCGATGCCGGTGAAGATGCCCGGGGTGCCGACGTAGTGGTCGACCAGCCAGCCGATCCCGCCCCACACCAACATGCCCGCGATGAGGTAGGTGACCGCCGTCATGCCCGCACCTGTATCGGGCGGGGGAGGGCCTTCGTCACCGCGGTTGTCGTGGGGGGGTTCTTGGCCGGTCATGACGGCCCGAACGATATCAGCCGGAAATACAAGGATGAGCGGGACCCCCCGCACAACCGTAGTTGTCCAGGCGTCAGGGGTCTCGCAACTGGAAGGACACGGTACTCCTGTCACGCCAAAACGGAACACGGCACGGCGGGACACATCACCGGTTCGTGGCAGTCGAGCAGCCAAACCTCCACTGAGCAGGGACGTCGCCCAGGTGTCGGATCACTGCCGGAGCGTCCGGCGCGTCACCCACCAGGCCTGCACACCCGTCCAGACCACCACCCCCGCGACGACCCCGAGGCCGAGCGCCTTCTTTCCCGACCAATCGGACGAGACACCAACCGCCAGGATAATTCCCAGCAAAGAATATTTGACGACATACGTCAACATCCCCAGCGGCATCACCAGAGCCGGGCGCACGGTGTCGGCCCAGGCCACCACCAAGGTCGTCAACGTGTGGCTCACCAGGACGATCATCACGCCGGCGGCCGCGGCGAACGCGGCGGTCGGCCCGCTGACCAGGAAACCGACCGAGGCCGCGCAGAGCAGCAGCGCGAACGAGACCGCGGTGAGGAAGCCGAGGTGCTCGACCTTCCAGCGCGGGTCCTTCGGCAGGGGCGGCAGATCGGGCAGCGGAGGATCGAAGTCCTTCTCCGGTGCGCCCGGGATCTCCCCGAAGGCGCCCGGAGTCGCCGCCACGGGGGCCGCGTCCGATCCGCTCATGCCATGACCTCCTGGTCAACGTAGAACGGGAAGCGCCGCACCAGGCCGGTCACCTCCTCGCCGACTGCGGCCAGCCGGGACACCCCGTCGGCCGTCTCCGGATCGCACCGCACCGCCACGCCGATCAGCTCCGCTACCCGGCGCATCTCGGTCTCCCGCATACCCTGCGAGGTGACACTCGGCGCGCCGACCCGGATCCCGGACGCCACAGCGGGACGCTCGGGATCGTACGGAATGGCGTTCTTGTTCAGCGCGATCCCGGCGGCGGCACAGCGCGCCTCCGCCTCCCGGCCGCTGACGCCCAGCTCGCGCAGGTCGAGCACGGCGAGATGGGTGTCGGTGCCACCGGTCACCGGGCGCATCCCCTCAGCGGTCAGCCAGGAGGCGAGCGCGGATGCGTTGCGCACGGTCTGCGAAGCGTACCCCCGGAACTCCGGTGAGCCCGCCTCGCGCAGGGCCACCGCCTTGGCCGCGACCGCGTGCATCATCGGGCCGCCCTGCGCGAACGGGAAGACCGCCTTGTCGACGCGCTGCGCCAGCTCCGTACGGCAGAGGATCATGCCGCCCCGGGGCCCGCGCAACGCCTTGTGGGTGGTGCAGGTGACCACGTCGGCCCAGGGCACCGGGGACGGGATCGCCCGCCCGGCCACCAGCCCGATGAAGTGCGCCGCGTCGACCAGCAGGTAGGCGCCGACCTCGTCGGCGATCTCCCGGAACCGGGCAAAATCGATCAAGCGGGGGTACGACGTCGCCCCACAGATGATCAGTTTCGGCCGGTGCGCGAGCGCAAGATCACGTACCTCGTCGTAATCGATCAGCTCGGTGAGCGGGTCCACCCGGTACGAGATCGGATGGAACCACTTCCCGGAGAAGTTCGCCCGGCTCCCATGGGTCAGGTGCCCGCCGTGCGGCAGGCCCATGGCCAGCACCGGGTCGCCGGGCTCGGCCAGCGCCGCGTACGCCGCGAGGTTCGCCGACGCCCCGGAATGCGGCTGCACGTTGGCGTGCTCCGCGCCGAACAGCTCCTTCGCCCGCGCGACCGCCAGCTCCTCGGCCCGGTCCGCCTGGGCACACCCGCCGTAATAGCGGTTGCCCGGATAACCCTCGGCATACTTGTTCGCCAGCGTCGAGCCGAGCGCGGCCAGCACGGCCGGAGAGGTGAAGCTCTCCCCGGCGATCAGGTTCAGCGTGTCCCGCTGCCGGGTCAGCTCGTCGAGGAGCACGTCGGCGATCTCCGGGTCGTCGCGCTCGAGCGCGGCGAAGTCCGGTCCCCAGAAGGTGCTCACCTGGGCCTCCCCCGAGCTCGGTGAACGCGGCCTGGAACGAGCATATGGCTGAAGTGCCTCGATTATGGGCACAGTCTTCAGTAATCGGGTCAGTCGGATTTTCCGCCGCGGGGGAACAGAGCATGCGTTGTCTTGTCACAGGAGCAACCGGGTACATCGGCGGGCGACTGGCGCCGAGACTGGTCGAGTCCGGTCATCAGGTGCGCTGCCTCTCCCGCAGCGCGGCCCGGCTGCGCGACGTCCCCTGGGCCGACCAGGTGGAGATCGCCGAAGCCGACCTCGGCGACCCTGCCACGCTGCCGGCCGCCTTCGAGGGCATCGAGGTGGCGTACTTCCTGATGCACTCGCTCGGCCAGCACGACTTCGAACGCCGCGACCGGGAGGCGGCCGCCAACTTCGCCGCCGCGGCCCGGGCCGCCGGGGTCCGCCGGATCATCTACCTGGGCGGCCCCGAGCCGCCGCCCGGCGACCGGCCCTCACCGCACCTGCGGTCCCGCGCCGAGGTCGCCAGGATCCTGCTGGCCAGCGGCGTGCCCACCGCGGTACTGCGCGCCCCCGTGATCATCGGTTCCGGGTCGGCGTCGTTCGAGATGCTCCGCTACCTCACCGAACGGCTGCCGGCCATGGTCTGCCCCCGCTGGGTGGACAACCGGATCCAGCCGATCGCGGTCCGCGACGTGCTCCGCTACCTCATCGACGCCGCCGCGCTGCCACCGGAGGTGCACCGCGGCTTCGACATCGGCGGCGCGGACGTCCTGACGTACGCCGAGATGATGCGCCACTACGCCCGGGTCGCCGGACTCCCCCGCCGGATCATCGTGCCGACCCGGGTGCTCAGCCCGTGGCTCTCCGCGCACTGGGTCGGCCTGGTCACCCCGGTGCCGAACGCGATCGCCCGCCCGCTGGTCGCGAGCCTCGTCCACGAGGCCGTCGCCCGCGAGAACGACCTGGCCGAGCTGCTGCCCGGCCCCGCGCCCCTCGGCTTCGACGAGTCGGTGCGCCTCGCCCTCGGCCGGATCCGGGACGCGAACGTCGAAACCCGCTGGTCCAGCGCCTCCGGCCGGGACGCCTCCGCCGAACCGCTGCCCAGCGACCCGGCCTGGTCCGGCGGCAGCATCTACACCGACGAGCGCAAGCGCGAAGTGCACGCCCCCGCCGAGCGGCTGTGGCGGGTCATCGAAGGCGTCGGCGGCGAGAACGGCTGGTACTCGTTCCCGCTCGCCTGGTCCGTCCGCGGCTGGCTCGACCGCATGGTCGGCGGCGTCGGACTGCGCCGGGGCCGCCGCGACAAGGACCGGCTGCGGGTCGGCGAAGCGCTCGACTGGTGGCGGGTCGAAGAGATCGTGCCCGGCTCGCTGCTGCGGTTGCGCGCCGAGATGCGGGTGCCCGGCCGCGCCTGGCTGGAGATGTGCGCTGAGGCGGACGGGGACGGGCGCTCGGTCTACCGCCAGCGGGCCGTGTTTCTTCCGCGGGGATTGGCGGGGCACCTCTACTGGGCCTCCGTCTGGCCCTTCCACGGCATCGTCTTCAACGGGATGGCGCGCAACATCGCCCGCGGCGCCGAAGAATGATCACCTGACCACCTCGACCAACTCCCCAGCCGTCAGCCCACCCAGCCCCAGCCGTCAGCCCACCCTCCCCTTGGGGGGCCACCTCCTCGAGCCGAATTGTCGTTCGGAATCACAAGATCGTGCGGGTGGGCTGTGGACGGCTCGCTGGTGTGGATAAGTCTCGCGGCGGGTGGATGATGTGATAGCAGCCGTATTGGTGCTGGCCAGGCCCCTGCTTCATGATCATCCGGGGGGCGTCCGGGGTTGGAGGCTGCCGACCCCATGTGGGCGCCGGGTCACAATCCTCGACGCCGGTCATGGTCTCGGCGTGGTCGAGGTGGCTTGCCAGGCAACGTGGCCGCCGGGTCACGGTTGTTGACGCCGCTCGCGGTCCCGGCTTGGTCCAGGTGGCTCGCCAGGCCACGGGGGCGCCGGGTTCCGGTGGCTGCCGCCGGTCGCGGTCGCCGGCTGGCGCTCAGGGTCGTATCCGAGCGGGGAAACAACCCTCACCACCAGCCGAGCCCACGCGGCTGGCACTCACGGTCGTATCCCAGCGCGGACACAACCCTCACCACCAGCCGAGCCCACGCGGCTGGCACTCAGGGGTGTGATCAAGGTCGGGAAACAGCACTGAACGCCAGCCGGACGCCTGGAACCCCGATCAGGCGGCAGCGCGGAAGAGCCGGTCCCGAACAGCAAGCCAATCCTCCGACCGCGGCGGCTCCTGGATCAGGATGCTGCCGGCGCCGGCGTCGTCCAGGCGATGCAGCGCCGCATACAGGTCCGCCGCATACTCACGCGGGTCCCCGGAGAGGACTTCGACCATCTCGCCGTACGGCGGTGACGGCGCCCCCTCGTACGTAAGGATCGCCGCAGGCGCCGGCAGGCCGGACCGGTCCGCATCGCTCAGGTCCCGTAGGAGCAGGGTCTTGGCGCGCGGCGCGTAGTGCCGGCGACTCATTCCGGGTGACGGCCGGGCTGTTCCGTCGACGGTCTCGGCGTCGCGCAGCGCGATCGTGCCGGTCACGTCCCGCAGCGCGCGCAGTGGCAGCGCCCCGGGGCGCAGCAGGGTCGGCACCGGCGTGGTCAGGTCGAGAACCGTCGATTCGATGCCCCAGGAGCACGGGCCGCCGTCGAGCACCAGCGGCACGTCCGGCAGGCTGCGCACGACGTGCTCGGCGGTGGTCGGGGAGATCGACTCGGAGCGGTTGGCGCTGGGCGCGGCGAGGGGCAGGCCGGACGCTTCCAGCAGGCGCAACGCCACCGGGTGCGCGGGGATCCGGATCGCGATGGTGTCGTTGTCGGCGCCGGCCCCGGTCAGGTGCGGCGCACGCCGCACGACCAGTGTCAGCGGGCCGGGCCAGAAGGCTCCGGCGAGCCGGTCGGCGGTCTCGGGCCACTCGGCGGCCAGGTCGCGGGCGGCTTCGACGGTGGCGACGTGCACGATCAGCGGGTTCCAGCTGGGGCGGTTCTTCAGGCGGTAGATCTCGCTGATCGCCTGCTTGGAGAAGGCGTTGGCGCCGAGGCCGTAGACGGTCTCGGTGGGGAACGCGACGACCGAGTCGGCGCGCAGGATCTGGACCGCCCGGCGCAGGCCTTCGGCGTCCGGCGGGACGACAGCGCCCGGCAGGACGACAGCGTCGGGCGGGACGACAGCGTCGGGCGGGACGGCACGGTTGCTCACGGGAGTAACAACGTGGCGAACGGGACGGTGGTGTCCTCGATCTCGTCGCCGACCCGCTGGAACGTCTGGTCGCCGCGGCCCCACGGGTCGTCCAGGTCGTCGGTGAGCAGTGGCGTCTCGGCGCCGCGCAGCCGGTGCGCGGCCGCCACGATCGCCGCGCCGCGCTCGTGCACGGCGGCGGGTTTCGCCTCGGCCGGCGGGAGCGCCGCCTTGTCCACGCCGTGGAGCAGCCGGCCGAACTCGCCGAGGACGAAGGTGCGGGCGGCCGCGTCGGGGCGCAGGGCGACCACGTAGTCGTACTGATCGGCGGTCGCGGTGAGGATCAGGTCGGCCTCGTCGATGAAGTCGCCGCGCAGCTTGCGGGCCGCGAACCCGTCCGCCGAGCCGCGCCGGGCGCGGACCTGGCGGGCGGCCGGCGGGTTCATCTCCTCGCCCTCGTGCCAGCCGCCGGTGCCGGCGCTGACGCTGCGGACGAGCTGGTCGTCGCTGCCGGAACGGTCCCGGACCGCCCGGGCGAGCAGGCGCTCGGCCATCGGGGAACGGCAGATGTTGCCCATACAGACGTGCAGGACGGTGAACGGCGCCACCTCAGGCCTCGCCCTCGACGATGTCGGGCACCACGTCGCGCAGCTTCTCCGTGGGGATCGAGCCGACGCGCAGCACGCGGGGCACGTCGCCGGTCACGTCGACCACGGTGCTGGGCCACGGATCCACGGCGGGGCCGGCCTCCAGGTAGACCCGCACCGAGTACTCCAGCTGCTCGCGGGCCTCCTCGGCGGTCAGCGGCGACGGTGAGCCGACCTTGTTCGCCGTGGTCACCGCCATCGGGCCGACCTCGCGCAGCACCTCGAGGGCGACCGGGTGCAGTGGCATCCGCACCGCCACCACGCCGCCGGTGTCGCCCAGGTCCCACTGCAGACTCGGGGAGTGCTCCACGAGGATGGTGAGCGCGCCCGGCCAGAACGCGTCGGCCAGATCCCGCGCGGCCCGGGGCAGCGAGTAGACCAGCCCGTCCAGCGTGTGGCGGGAGCCGACCAGCACGGGTGGCGGCTGGCGCCGGTCCGACCCGCGGGCGTGGTGCAACTGGGTGATCGCGTGCGCGGTGAACGCGTCCGCGCCGATCCCGTAGACCGTGTCGGTGGGCATGACCACGAGCTCACCGCTCTTGGCCGCCTCGACGGCCGCGGCGATGCCGCGATCACGATCGGCGATGGCAGCGCAGTCGTAGAGCATCACGACGTGCAGTCTGCCATGCCCTCACACCCGGCGGGCGGTCGCGTATCGCGGGCGGCCGGTCAGATCGTCATGGGCTGTCACCTCGGTGAACCGGCCGTCCGCCCGGAGCAACGCGGGGACCGCCGTCCCGTGCACGTCGTCGTGCTCGATGCCGACCCATCCACCCTTGCCGAGAAGGACGGCGGCGAGCGCGATCACCGGCCGGATCACGCTCAGTCCGTCGGCCCCGCCGAACACCGCCATGGCAGGGTCGTGATCGGACACCTCGGGCGGGACCGGGGTGCCATCCGGGACGTAGGGCGGGTTGCAGAGCAGCACATCCACCTGACCGTGCAGTTCGGACAGCAGATCAGGATCGGTCACATCACCGTCGACAACCTCGATTTCGGCGTACCGGCGAGCGTTGCGCCGCAGCCACGGCAGAGCCCGCGGCGAGCGCTCCACCGCGATCACCCGGCCGGCCGGCGACTCGTCGGCGACCGCCACCGCGATCGCCCCGCTGCCGCTGCACAGGTCGACCACTGTCGCCCCGGGCACGACCCGTTCGATGCCCCAGCCGGCCAGCAGCTCGGTCTCCGGGCGCGGGACGAAGACGCCGTCGCCGACCGCGAGGTCCACATGGCGGAACGCGGCGGTGCCGAGCAGGTGCTGCAACGGGATGCGTCGCGCCCGATCGGCGACGAGCTCCCGCAGGCGTACGGCTTCCTCCTCGCGCACGGCGTCGATCAGCATCAGCCGCCCCCGTGACACCTGCAGGACGTGCGCGGCCAGCAACTCGGCGTCGACCCGTGGCGAGGACACCCCGGCCGCGGAGAGTTCGGCGGCCGCCGATGCGAGCTCGGGTGCCAGACGGATCCGGCGGGGGTGTTCGTCAGGCGGTGTCACGGCATAATCATGAGACGTCGCGCACGCCGGGGATCGGCCGGGTCGCCCAGCGCCGCGCCGATGCCCTGGGAGGCGCCTGGTGGGTTGGTTGGACCAGCTCGCGGAACATGTCGAAGACCTGCGCCGGGCCGGTGACCTGCAGCAGAACGGCCGCTCGGCACAGGCCCTGCCGATCCTGGACGCGGTGCTGGCCACCAGCGCCGATCCCACCACCCGGGCGTATGCCCTGATCCAGCGTTTCGGCGCCCTGATCAACCTGGGCCGGGTCGCCGAGCTGGCCGCCGCGATGTCCGCCGCCGCCGAGGCCGTGCGCGAGGTGCCGGATCCTTACCTGCGCGGTCAGATGCACGCGTTCGCCGCGCTCGGCGCCCACCTGCAGAGCAATCTGGACCGTGGGGTGACGCACCTGGTGCAGGCCTCCCGGGCGCTGGCCGCCGTGCCCGAGCACGACCAGGAGACCGCCTGGGGCTGGCACGACCTCGCGATGGCCTATTCCTACCTGGGCTTCCACGGGCAGGCGCTGACCGCGATCGAGCAGGCTCGGGAGGTGGGCGCGAGCGCCGGCCTGGCCCCGGAGGTGTTCGCCGCCCCCGGCATCCGGCTGCGCAACGCGGTCTCGCTCGACCACTGGGGCGACACCGATGGCTGCCTGCGCGTCCTTCGCGACATCGACGCCGAGCTCTCGCGGTACGTGGCCACCGATCAACTGCGGCCGGGGAGCCGCGCGGTCTACGGCTACGCGCTGGCCCGCCGCGCCGCGCTGGGCGAGCCCACCGAGGACGGCGCCGCTACCTGGCTGACCGGCGGCGGGGACAGCGCCCGCACCCGTGACCTGCGGCATCTCGGCTCGGTGTGCCTGACCATCGCGGCCGGCAAGCCGGAGCGGGCGCTCACCATGCTGGAGGCGATCCCGGTCTCCGCCGAGGTGCTCGGCGCCCCGGAGCCCGCCCGGTTACGCAGCATCTGTTACGCCAGCGCCGGTGATCACGCCGCCGCGCACGCCGCCGACCGGTACGCGTTCCGCCTCGCCGCCCAGCGCATCGACCAGCTCCGGGACGGGTATCTGGACGGCGTGGCAGCCCGGCTGGACGCTCAGGAGACGCAACGCGACCCGCACCGTTACGGCGACGAGACGCTCACCGACCCGCTGACCGGCCTGCCCAACCGCCGCCAGCTGGAGCACTACGTGGACGGGCTGCTGGCCCGTGGCGAGCGGGCCGCGGTCGGGGTCTGCGACATCGTCGGCTTCACCACCGTCAACATGCGGCACGGCCGGCACTGCGGTGACCTGGTCCTGCAGCGGATCGCCGGCGTGCTGGCCCGGGTGATGCGCCGTGGCGACTTCGCGGCCCGGTTCGCCGGCGACGAGTTCGTCCTGGTCCTGCCGGGCGCCGGCCCGCACCACGCAGCCGAGGTGTCCCGCCGGATCAGCGCCGCCGCCGCGGCGGAGAACTGGCAGGTCCTGGTCCCCGGCACACCGATCGGGCTGGCCGCCGGCTGGTCCGAGGTGGGCGCGAACGGCCGCGGGCTCAGCGCCGCCCTGGCCGCGGCGGCGGCGAGCCGGAAACCGACCTGAGATGTCCGTGATCGAGCTGGGTGACCTCAGCTCACCGGCCGCCGATCCACCGTCGTCCCGGCCACCGGCGCGGTTACGGCGCCGGCCCGTGCTCATCGCGTTGATCTGCCTGTTCGCGCTCGCCGCCTCGGGCGGTCCCCCGGTTCCGCAGGTGCGGCAGCTGTGGACGACCGGCCTGACCGAGCGGGACAGTTTCGCGCTGACGGCGGACACGGTCTATCTCGTACGGCGGAGCGGACTGACCGCTTACGACCTGGCCACCGGTGCCGTCCGGTGGCGCCGCGACCTGCCCCTGCCCTACAGCGACCTGACGTCGATGCGGGTCACCGACGGCATGGTGCTGCTCGGCGGCCCGCCCGAGTTCGTCACCGCGCCGGGCTTCCCGTCCGGGGCGATGGCGTACCCCACCGAGCTGATCGTGCTGGACGCGGCCACCGGCGCCGACCGGTGGCGCGCGCCCGGCGAGGTGTTCGACTCCACCGCCGGCGCCGTGCTGCTCGCCGACCGGGACGCGCACGGCGAGCTGCACGCGATGCGGCTGGTCGGCGCGAGCGACGGCGTGCTCCGCTGGACCCGGCCGCTGACCCGCGCGCTGGACGTGCAGACCAGCCCGGGGCGGATCGTCACCACCACGGCGGGCGAGGTCACGACGTACCGCCATGACGACGGGACGCCGCTGGCGAGCCGCCGGATCGAGGCGAGCCAGGACTGGGTGAACAGCACCACCATGGTCTCCGGTGAGCGGCTCCTCGTGACGCGGGCCGATCCGCGCGGGGCGACGATCACGGCGTACCGGCTGGATGACCTGGCCGAGCTCTGGAGCCGGCGGACGCTGCGCGGCGCGTACGTGACCGAGTGCGGCCCGGTCGTCTGCCTGTCCAGCGGCGCCGAGCTGTCCGGCCTCGACGCCGCGACCGGCGAGCCACGCTGGTCGTCGAGCGGCTGGGCCGGCGTCGACGTGGCCGGTCCCGGCCGCCTGCTCGCGTACAGCACCGCCGATGAGCCCGAGCACGCCCTGATGGACGCGGCGACCGGCCGGCTGCTCGGCCGGCCCAGCCCCGGATGGCCGACGCCGGCCGGCGGTCCCGACGGCCCGCGGACCCTGATCCGGGCCAGCGCCACCGACCCGGACCGCAGCGTGGTCAGCCGGATCGACCCGGCGGGCGGGCGCATCGTCCCGATCGGCACGGTCGTGTCACCGGCCGTCGGCCCGTGCTCCGGCGGCGGCCGTTTCCTGCTCTGCCGCCGTCCCGGTGATCTCGTGGTGACCGCACTGACCTCGTGACGCGGGCGCCTGTGCGGCGTCGCGTGGTGCGGCCGGGGCTGCGGCCCCCACTACGAGCGCCGCATAGGATCGGCGTCACCATGGCCATCATCGATCTGGGCGACGTCAGCGCGCCGGATTTCCCGGAGGAGCCACTCGCGCCTCCGCGCCCGCTGCCCCGCCTCGGCGTCGTCCGGCTGCTCGCGGCCGCCCTGGCGGTGATCTGCGCGCTCGCCCTCAACGGCTCCGGGCGCCCGGCCCCGCCCGCGGTCACCGAGGCGTGGTCCGCCGAGATCGGGCTGGACACCTGGCCGTACGCCTTCGGCGACAGCGTCCTGGTCGCTCACGGCGATCCGGAAACCGTGCCGGAGTCGACCTCGTTCGACCTGGCCACCGGGCAGGTGCGCTGGGCCGTCAAGGACCCGTCGCTCACCTCGTGGCTCAACCCGGATCCGGACAGCAACCAGCTCTACACCCCGGCGAAGATCCGCACCGTCGAGGACGGCGGCGCGACGACCTACTTCGGGTCCGACACCCGGGCGCTGGACGCGCGTACCGGGGAGGTCCTGTGGGCTCGTCCGGGCGACGAGTTGGCCGCCACCGCGGGCGAGGTGCTGCTCGGCGACCGCGACGACCGGGGCCGGATCACCACGTTGCACCTGGTCCGGGCCGCCGACGCCGGCCGGTTGTGGGACCGTCCGATTCCCGCCAGCGACATCGTGGTCGTGCCCGACGAGCCGCGGGAGACCGCCCGGATCGTCGTCAAGAGCACGACCGGGGAGCTGACCACGCTGGGCTGGTCCGACGGCGTTCCGCTCGCCACCCGCCGGGGCACCCCGCGGCCCGGCGCGGAGGGCTGGGGGCCGCAGGTGCTGCGCGGGCAGTTCTACGACATCCTGACCGGGACGCCGGACGGCGCCGTGATCGCCTACGCGACCGACACCCTGGCCGAGCTGTGGCGCTTCCCGATCAGCGGCGAGGTCGCCGTGCAGGACTGCGGGCCGGTGCTGTGCGTCACCGACACCCACCTGACCAGCGGTGTCGACCCGGCCACCGGCGCGCGACGCTGGAAACTGCCCAGCGGCGACGCCGCCGAGCTGTCCGGCGGCCGGGTGCTGCTCTCCCGCAACCGCGAACTGAGCGCCCCGCAGTCGGTGGTCGACGCGACGACCGGCCGGGTGATCAGCGACACGCCGCGCGACGTCCGGGTGCTGTCCCTCGACGACGGGCGCCTGCTGGCGCTCGGCGACACGAAGACCGCGCCCTACCGCGTGACGATCTCCGTGTGGGACCCGGAGACCGGCCGGATCACCCTGATCGGCGCGGTCCCCGGCCGATCGGACACCTGCCAGGTCCACCGGCGGCATCTGCTGTGCACCGGCGCCGGCCGGCTGGGCGTCACCGACCTGGGCCGGTGACCCCGGCGCGTCCTCAGCGCTGGCGGCTCAGCTCCGTGTCCCCGGCCAGGCGCGCCTCGCGGTCCGCCGCGGCCAGCGCGTCGAGCACGCCGTCCAGCTCACCGCCGAGGACCAGATCCAGGTTGTACGCCGTGTAGCCGATCCGGTGGTCGGTGATGCGGTTCTGCGGGAAGTTGTAGGTGCGTACGCGCTCGGACCGATCCACCGTGCGGACCTGCGCCTTCCGCGCGTCGCCGGCCGCCGCGTCCGCCGCCTCCTGGGCCTGCGCGAGCAGCCGGGAGCGCAGGATACGCATCGCCGACTCCTTGTTCTGCAGCTGGCTCTTCTCGTTCTGGCAGCTCACCACGGTCCCGGTGGGCAGGTGCGTGATCCGCACGGCCGAGTCGGTGGTGTTGACCGACTGGCCGCCCGGGCCGGACGAGCGGTACACGTCGATGCGCAGGTCACCGGGCTCGATCTGGACGTCGACGTCCTCCGCCTCGGGCAGCACCAGCACGCCGGCCGCCGAGGTGTGGATCCGGCCCTGCGACTCGGTGACCGGGACGCGCTGCACCCGGTGCACGCCGCCCTCCCACTTCATCCGGGACCAGACGCCGTGCCCGCCCTGCGGCAGGCCCTTCGTCTTCACCGCCACCGAGATGTCCTTGACGCCGCCGAGGTCCGACTCCTGCGAGTCGATCACCTCGACCACCCAGCCGTGGCGCTCCGCGTACCGGGTGTACATGCGCAGCAGATCGCCGGCGAACAGCGCCGACTCCTGGCCGCCCTCGCCCGCCTTGATCTCGATGATCACGTCCTTGGCGTCGCTGGGGTCACGCGGCATGAGCATCTCGCCGAGCTTCTCCTCCAGCCCCGGGATCGTCGCGGCGACCGCCTCGGCCTCGGCCGCGAACGCCGGGTCCTCGGCCGCCAGCTCCCTGGCCGCGGTCAGGTCCTCGCGGGCCGCCTCCAGCTCCGCGTTGGCCGTGTAGATCGGCGCCAGCTCGGCGAAGCGCCGGCCGACCCGGCGGACCAGCGCCTGGTCGGCGTGGATGGACGGGTCCTCCATCCGCTTCTCGAGGTCCGCGTACTCGGCGAGAAGCATGTTCAAACGGTCGTTGCTCATCGAATCTCTTCCCACGCGTTGCCGGCCGGCGGACCACATACGAACGGCGCCCGCCCCGGAATCCGGGACGGGCGCCGTTGAAGCAGTTACTTCTTCTTCGCGGCGTTGACCTTGGCGTACTTCGCCTGGAACTTCGCGACCCGGCCCGCGGTGTCGAGGACGCGCTGCTTGCCGGTGTAGAACGGGTGGCAGGCGCTGCAGGTCTCGACGCGGATCTCGCCGCCCTTGGCGGTGCTGCGGGTGCTGAAGGTGCTGCCGCAGGAGCAGATGACCTCGGTGGTCGTGTACTCCGGGTGAATGCCGCTCTTCATGTCTTCTCGGTCCCTCTCGATGATGCGGGTCGCCGGGTCGTCCTGTGATGAATGAGGACGGGAACCGGAACCCTTACTGGCCGATGTACCAGTCTGCCAGATCCCCGGTAGCTGCCGGAAATCAGGAGGTGCAACTGGTTTCGGTCTTCGTAACGTGGGCGCCCCTCCGGTAATTCCCGCTCACGAAGGAACCTGTCATGACGCTGCTCCACGACGTCCTCGATCCGGTCAAGTTGGCCGAGGCGGTCGACAACGGGCTGGTTCGGACGCAGCGTCATCCGACCTTGCCGTTCACCATCTACAACTACACCGAAGCCTGCCAGTACTCGGGCGCTTGGAACCAGGTGACGCTCACCTGCCGCGGCCTCATCGTGGACGCATCGGGACGGATAACGGCTCGCGCGTACGAGAAGTTCTTCAACCATTCCGAGTCGCAGGCGCCGGCGCTCGATCCCGGCGCGGCGGTCACCGTGACCGACAAGGTCGACGGGAGCCTCGGCATCGTCTACCACGACGGGACCGGCTGGGCTGTCGCCACGCGTGGGTCGTTCGCCTCCGACCAGGCGATTCACGCCACGGAGCTGCTGCGCACGCGGTACGCGTCGTTCGTGCCGCCGGCCGGTCTGACCGTGCTGGTGGAGATCGTCTACCCGGAGAACCGCATCGTCGTGGACTACCGGGGGCTGGACGACCTGGTACTGCTCGGTGCGGTGGAGATCGCTACCGGCCGCTCGCACGGGCCGGAGGCGGTGCCTGACTGGCCGGGGCCGGTGGTCGAGACGTTCGGGTACGCGACGCTGGCCGAGGCGCTCGCCGCTCCCCCGCGCGACGGGCGGGAGGGGCTGGTCGTGCACTTCACCAGGACCGACGAGCGGGTGAAGATCAAGTACGCGGACTACGTACGCCTCCACCGGCTGGTGACCGGACTCACCCCGCGTACCGTCTGGGAGATCCTGGCCACCGGCGGCACCCTGGACGTGCTGCTGGAGCCGCTCCCGGACGAGTTCCACGTCTGGGCGCGCGGCATCGCCGCGGAGTTGACCGCCGAGGTCGAGGCGCGCGCCGCCGAGGTCGAAGCGGCCTACACCGCACTGGTCGGCGGCCTGCCCGCGGGCTGGGGCCGCAAGGAGTTCGCGCTCGCCGCGGTGCGCAGCTCGCACCGGGGTGAGTTGTTCCAGCGCCTGGACGGTCACGACTACCGTCCTGGCCTGTGGCAGCGGGTCCGTCCGTCAGCGGACCGGCCGCCCGCGCAAGGAGCCGAGGAATGACACGACTGCTGATCACCCGGGGCCTGCCCGCCTCCGGGAAGACCACGTTCGCCCGCAAGCTGCAGCCCGGGGTGGTCCGGGTGAACCGGGACGACCTGCGGCGGATGCTGCACGGGCAGCGCCTGTTCACGCAGTGGGCCGAAGCGCAGGTCACGCACGCGCAGCGGGCCGCCGTGGAGGCGCTGCTGCGCGCCCGGGCGAGCGTGATCGTCGACGACACCAACCTGCGGTCCCGGACCGTACGGGAATGGGCCGAGATGGCCGTCCGGTACGGCGCGTCCTTCGAGGTGCACGACTTCACCGACGTCCCGCTGGCGGAATGCCTCCGGCGGGACGCCGGGCGGCCGGAGGACGAGCGGGTCGGCGAGGGCCCGATCCGCAGGATGCACGAGCGGTTCCTGGCCGGGCGCAACCTGCCGCTGCCGGTGCCGTTCGCCGACGCGGGCGGCCCCGGGGTGATCTACGACCCGGATCCGGAACTGCCGCCGGTCGTGCTCGTGGACATCGACGGGACGGTCGCGCTGATGGCCGGCCGCAGCCCGTACGACTGGAGCCGCGTCGGCGAGGACGAGCCGAACCCGTCGGTGATCGCCGCGGTCCGGGCGATGCACGCGGCCGGTCACGCGATCGTCTTCTGCACCGGGCGCGACGAGGTGTGCCGGGCGGAGACCGAGGCGTGGCTGGACCTGTTCGTCGACGTGCCGTACACCGGGCTGTTCATGCGGCCCGAGGGCGACAGCCGTAAGGACTCGGTGGTCAAACGCGAGATCTTCGATCGTGAGATTCGCCACCGCTGGCGGGTCGTCGGGGTGTTCGACGACCGTCAGCAGGTGGTACGTATGTGGCGTGCACTCGGCCTGACCGTGTTCCAGGTCGCGGAGGGAGACTTCTGAGGTGCGGAAGTATCCGCGTACGTTCCATCTGCCCGATTCCCCGGGCGCTTCCGGCGACGACCGGATCCAGACGGATCTGTCCTGGCTGGACGGTGAGCTCGTGGTGACCGAGAAGATGGACGGCGGGAACCTCACCTTCACCCGCGACGCCATGTACGCCCGCTCGGTCGACTCCGGCACCCACCCGTGGGACCGGCCGGCGAAGGCGCTGTGGGCGATGACGGCGTACAAGATCCCGGACGACTGGCGGGTCTGCGGCGAGTCCATGTGGGCCCGCCGCAGCGTCGCCTACACCGACCTGCCGGGCGTCTTCCTGGTCTTCGGCATCTGGGACGAGACGGACACGCTGCTCGGCTGGGACGACACCGTCGACTGGGCGCGCCGGCTGGAGCTGCCGGTCGTCCCGGTCCTCTACCGCGGCGGCAGCCTCTCCGAGGCCCGTGCCGCCTGGGCCGCGCAGCGCGACGACGAGACGTCCGAGGGTTTCGTGGTCCGCGCGGCCGGTCGCATCCCGGCCGCCGAGTTCCCGCTCAAGGTGCTCAAGTGGGTCCGCCCCGACCACGTCCGCACCGAGGCCGCCTGGCGTCACCGCGACGATTTCCCCGTCAACGAGTTCGCCTGACCCACAGATCAACTTCACTTTCCCGTACGTCGTGAGCACCGCGCTGTGGCAGCCCGTTCGCCACCGGCCCCCGCACGTCGCGGGCATCGCACCGTGGCAGCCCCGCGCGACGCCCGCCGCCGGTCCCGGCAGGCCCGCGAGTCCCGCTTTCCGGCTGGTGCTCATGGGCGTTATTCGTCCCTCATAACGCCCATGAGCACCAGCCGGGACCGTGGGCGCGGCCGCAGCCCGGACCCCGGACCGGCTCGCGGGGTTCTTGTGACCGTGCCCACCCGCGGAGGCCGCCCTTGCGGTCTGAGTGTTCTGGGCCGGCCACGGCCCTGCTCGGATCGGAAGGGTCCCCGCGGGAGCGACGGTCTGTACCCCGGCGGAGGCAGGCAATGAAGAATTAGATCTTCAGTTGCGGTGGGGGCAGCGGCGCATACCTTCGCTGGCCAGTGTCGCGGCGTCGGCGTCGAGGTAGAAGGCCGGGCGCAGGTCCAACTCGTCGTAGTAGCGGTGGAAGACCGGGGTGATGCCGCCGGACATCGGGGGGACGATCCAGGTCCAGTCGGCCGGGACCCGGCGGCCGGCTTTCGTCTCGTTGTCGAGGTGGGTGAGGAAGCGCCGTGACTCGGTGTGATGGTCGCTCATCTTGACGCCGGCCTGTTCGAAGCTGTGCAGGACGGCGAGGTTGAGTTCGAGCAGGGCGCGGTCGCGCCAGAGGGACGACTCGCGGGTGGTGTCGAGGCCGAGGCGCGCGGCGATGACGGGCAGCAGATCGTAACGGTCGGTGTCGGCGAGGTTGCGCGCGCCGATCTCGGTGCCGAGGTACCAGCCGTTGAACGGGGCGAGTGGGTAGTGCACGCCGCCGACGGTGAGCCGCATGTTGGAGATCGCCGGGACAGCGTGCCAGCGCAGGCCGAGCTCGGTGAACCACTGGTGCTCGGGGTGGGTGATCGGAACCTCGCGGATGGCGCGCTCGGGCAGCTCGTAGAGGCGGATCCCGTCCGCCGGCGTCTCGATGACCAGCGGCAACACGTCGAAGGCCTCGCCCTTGCCTCGCCAGCCGAACGCGCTCATGGCTGTGGTGAACTCCCGCAGCCTCGGGTCGCCGACGGTCGCGCCGTCCTCGGCACGGTAACCGGCGTAGCGGATCAACTGCTCATTCCAGACCCGCGCGTACGGCTGGCCGGGCACAGCCGGCGCGAAGACGCTGATCACCGGCCGGATCTGTCCGTTCCCCGCGGTCAGCAGGTGCTGCACGAGCAGGGAGTAGATCTCGTCGGCGGTCCGGGCCCGGCGGCGGTCGAGCACGAGCAGGCTGCGCCAGTAGAGCCGGCCGATGCAGCGGCTCGCGTTGCGCCACGCCATCCGGGCGCCGTGGGTCAGCTCGTCGGGCGTGTGCACGTACGTGCCGGTGGCCGCGATCTGCGCGCGCACGATCGCCAGCCGTGGCTCGACCGGCCCGAGTCGCGGGTTCTCGGTGTAGCACCGCCGCAGGAAGTCCTCCGCCTCGGCGGGGTCGGCGGGCGCGTCCGGATCCCAGGGCTCGGTCGGATTGTCCCGGTAGCCGGGCACGAGCATCGAAGGCCTCCGGAGAATCGAGGGATGGGGATACCGGAGGTTCGCACGACCCCGTACGGGGCGAATCAGACAAGCTGTGCGATAAACGCGACGAGCCCCACCCGATCGGGTGGGGCTCGTCGTTTTTGGGCTTTTACTCGCCAGGCGTGGATTTGGCGATTTGCATCAGGAACTCGATGTTGGTCCGGGTCTGCTTGAGCCGGTCCATCAACAGGTCCAGAGCGGCGCCGGACTCCAGCGAGCTGAGCACCTTGCGGAGCTTATGGATGATCGCCAGCTCCTCCTTGCCCAGCAGGATCTCTTCCTTACGGGTGCTGGAGGCGGAGACGTCCACGGCCGGGAAGACGCGCTTGTCGGCGATCTTCCGGTCGAGCTTGAGCTCGGCGTTACCGGTGCCCTTGAACTCCTCGAAGATGACCGTGTCCATCATCGACCCGGTCTCGACCAGCGCGGTCGCGAGGATGGTGAGCGAGCCACCGTTCTCGATGTTGCGCGCGGCGCCGAGGAAGCGCTTCGGCGGGTAGAGGGCCGTCGAGTCGATACCACCCGACATGATGCGACCGGAGGCCGGCGCGGCCAGGTTGTACGACCGGCCCAGCCGCGTCACCGAGTCGAGCAGCACGACGACGTCGTGGCCCAGCTCGACCAGCCGCTTCGCCCGCTCGATGGCGAGTTCGGCGACCGTGGTGTGGTCCTGCGGCGGACGGTCGAACGTGGCCGCGATGACCTCGCCCTTGACCGTGCGCTGCATGTCGGTGACCTCTTCGGGCCGCTCGTCCACGAGCACGACCATCAGGTGGCACTCGGGGTTGTTGCGGGTGATCGCGTTGGCCAGGGCCTGCAGGACCATCGTCTTACCGGCCTTCGGCGGGGAGACGATGAGCGCGCGCTGGCCCTTACCGATCGGCATCACCAGGTCGATGATGCGGGTGGTGAGGATGTGCGGCTCGGTCTCCAGCCGCAGGCGCTCCTGCGGGTAGAGCGGCGTCAGCTTGTAGAACTCGGGACGCCGGCGGGCCTCGTCGGGCTCCATCCCGTTGATGGTGTCCAGGCGGACCAGCGGGTTGTACTTGTCCCGCCGCTGCCCGTCGCTGTCGCGCGGGGCGGAGCGGACCGCGCCGGTGACCGCGTCACCGCGGCGCAGCCCGTACTTCTTGACCTGTGACATCGAGACGTAGACGTCGTTCGGCCCGGACAGGTAGCCCGTGGTGCGGACGAACGCGTAGTTGTCCAGCACGTCGAGGATGCCGGCGACCGGGACGAGCACCTCGTCGTCGGCGACGTGCGGCTCACGGCCACCGCCGTCACGACGGTTGTCCTCGCGGGGGTTGTCGTCGCGGTCACGGCCACGGCGACGGTCCCGGAAGCGGCTGCGACGGCTCCGGCGGCCACCCTCACCGTCGTTGTCGTCGTCGTCGTTCCCCTGGTCGGCGCGGGGACCCCGGTCACCGGACCGGTCGTTGTCGCGCTGCCCGCGGTCGTTGCGGTCGTTGCGGTCGTTGCGCTCGGAACGCTCGCCGCGCTCCGGCCGGTCACTCCGCTCGGCACGCTCGCCCCGCTCGGGACGCTCGCCACGGTCGGTGCGCTCGCCACGGTCGGTGCGCTCGCCCCGCTCGGGACGGTCGGTCCGCTCGGTGCGCTCACCCCGCTCGGCGCGGTCGGTCCGCTCGCCGTCGCGCTGGTTGCGCTGACGGTCACGGTTGCGCTCGCCACGCTCCGGGCGCTCGACGCGCTCGGTCGTGTCGGCGGCCGGCGCGGACGCGGTCTCGGTCACGGCGGGGGTGGCCTCGGCCTGCGCCGGGGCGGTCTCACGCGGTGCCGGCTCGCGCGGCGCGGTTTCCCGGGGCGCCGACTCGCGGGGAGTCGTCTCCCGGGCGGCCCGCTCGCGGGTGCGCCGGGACGGGCGCTCCGCGGCCGGGGCGGCCTCGGGGGCCGGGGTGGTCTCGACCGGGGCGGCTGCGGTCTGCGGCGTCTCGGCCGGAGCCTGCTGGGCCGGCGCGGTCTGAACCGGGGCCGGCTGGGCCGGGGCGACGGCCTCGCTCCGCGGGCGCGGCGCCGGCTCGGCGGCGGGCGAGCCGCCGCTCTGCCGCTCGGAGATCGCGGTGATCAGCTCGCCCTTGCGCATCCGGGCGGTGCCGGAGATGCCCAGGGAGGCTGCGAGGCTCTGCAACTCGGGCAGCAGCATCGCGGACAGCCCGGTGCCGCCTCGGCGGCGCTTCGTGGCGGTCGCGGTGGTGCCGGCGCCGTCAGCGACGTCAGAAACACCCGACGTCACGTCGGTGGTGTCGCTCAATGGATTCCTTCCGTCGGAAAAACCCGGGGTAACCCGGAACTGCAGCCTGGGCCGGGTGCCCTCGGAACCCGCTTCGCAGCAGCGGCGCGGGGTTTTCGTACTGCACGGCAGCTCGACGGTTTCCCTGCCCGTCATACCTTGACGGGTAGGTCTCGGCGAGTGCAGCGATCTATGGCTTGCTGCCCGGCGTATGCCTTGATGAGAAGTGAGACGAGCCTGGACGGCCCAGAAATCTCGGGGGTGCGCCGAACCGCAGAGATCGCTTGCTTCGCGGCTGTGCTAGGTCTAGAGCGTAATCAACTCTTGCGACCTGCGGCAACAGGACCCCGCTCGGCGTGTTCCACCATACCCCCTTTCACAACAGCACCGGCGCCGTCCACGCCCAGCACTTCGCCGTGCCAGGCCGCGCCCGGGTGGAAATCGCCCGGGACCTCGGTCAATGCCAGAACTGTCGGACCCGCGCCACTGACCACGGCGGCCACGCCGACCGAGCGCAGGGCCGCCACCAGCGACGTGGTGCCCGGCATGCCCGCGGCCCGGTAACCCTGGTGCAGCCGGTCCTCGGTGGCCGGGAACAGCAGCGACGGATCACTCGTGAGAGCGTGCGTGAGCAGGGCGGACCGGCCCGCGTTGAACGCGGCGTCCCGGTGCGGCACCTCGGACGGCAGGGCGGCGCGCGCGGTCGCCGTGTACCCACGCTCGGCCGGGACGAACACCGTCGGACGCACGCCCTCGGCCGGGTCCAACCGCACGGCACGCGCGCCTGTTCCCTCCGTCCACGCCACGGTGAAGCCGCCGAGCAGGCACGGGGCCACGTTGTCCGGGTGCCCCTCGATCTTCGCGGCGATCCGCAACGCGGCCTCGTCGTCGATCAGGTCGAGCCCGCCCCGCACCAGCCCGCGAGCCAGCTGCACGCCGCCCACGATCGCGGCCGAGGAGCTGCCCAGGCCGCGGGCCTGCGGGATCCGGTTGACGCAGCGCACCGCCAGGCCGGGCGGGCGCTCACCGAGCTCGTCGAAGGTGCGCAGCATGGCTCGCACGACCAGGTGCTCCTCGCCGGTCGGCAGCTCACCGGCGCCCTGCCCGCTCACCTCGACGGAGAAGCCGGCGTCGGTCACCCACGCGGTCAGATCGTCGTGCAGGGTCAGCGCGAGACCCAGCGCGTCGAAGCCCGGGCCCAGATTCGCGCTGGTCGCCGGGGTGCTGACGGAAACCGGATCGGTGACGAAGGTCAGGCCCATCGCCACATGCTAGGGCTTGATCATCTCAGGGTGACCGTCGCGCCCTGACGATCCCGCCATCCGGCGCGTGACCAGCCACCACCCGATCGCGTAGAGCACCGTGATCAGGCCACACCCGGCCAGCACGACGGACATGTCGACGTGGTCGACGACAGCGCTGGCGCCGAGCTGGCTGACCGCGATCGACAGCGTCGCCAGCATCATGTCGGTCGCGAACACCCGCCCGCGCAACTGGTCGGGCACCTCGGCCTGCAGAGCGAAGTTGGAGAGCACCCAGTTGGTCCCGCCCGCGAAGTGCGCGACGAAGACCAGCAGCAGCACCAGCGGGAACCACGGGGCGAAGGCGACACCGAGGTAGCCGAGGCCGTACAGGCTCATCGAGAGGGCCAAGCCGGTGAAGAGCCAGGCCGGGCGGGCCAGCACCGGCCGCATGACGAACGGGCCGACCAGGGCGCCCAGGCCGCGGACCGCGAAGAGCAGACCTGCGCCGAGGCCACCGGCGCCGTGTGCGACGGCGATCAGCGGGAACACGGTCAGCACGCCGTTGCCGAGGCCGACCGCGGACTTGACGGTGACCAGCGCGGTGATCCGCGGCCGGTGCAGGATGTAGCGCAGCGCCTCGACGAGGGCGTGCCCGGGGCGCGGACGCTCGCCTCCGGCGGCGCGCTCCGCCTGCAGCGGGCGGCGGACCAGGAAGGTGATCACGGTGGCGGCCAGCAGGCAGGCCGCTGTCACCGAGAAACTGGCGTACGGCCCGAACGCGCTGCTCACCACGCCGCCGAGGGACGCGCCGAGCACTGTCATGGTGCCCCACGCCGAGCCGGCGATCGCGTTCGCGGCGGGCAGGTCGGCCGGATCCACCACGTTCGGCAGCGCGGCCGAGCTGGCCGGCTGGTAGAACGCCTTGGCGACGGCCATCGCCCCGATCGCGACCAGGGCGAGCGGCGCGGTGGCCGCCGACCGGACCGCGAAGAGCACCAGCACCGCGGCGAACGAGGCGAGGTTAGCGCCGATCAGGATCTTCCGGCGGTCCAGGCGGTCGGCGAGCGTCCCGGTGTACGGCAGCAGCAGCGCGTTGATCCCGGTGTCCACGGCCAGCACCAGACCGCCCCAGAAGCCGTGCCCGGTCAGCTCCGGCAACAGCACCAGCAGCGGCACCATGACGAACCAGTCCGCTCCGAAGACCACCAGCTCAGCGGCGAACAGCCGGCGGAAGTCGCGATTACGGGTAAGGACCGTGAGCGTTTCTGGCACGTACCGGAATCTAGTGGTACCGGAGAAAAGGCCGATGCCCGGCCGTGGGGCCGGGCATCGGATTCCTTGTTTCTCGCTTACTTCTCGGAGGGCTTCTCCGGCCCCTTCGGCATCTTCAGGACCTCGAACTGGTCGGTGTAGCCCCGCAGCGCGCCGTTGCCGCCGGGCTGCGCCGGCGCGTCGTCCGGCACGGTGACCGGCTCGGCCGCCTCGGGCCCTGGGGTGTGCGCCGCCGGGGTCTGCGCGGCCGGGGTCTCCGGCAGGCCGGCCTTGCGGGCCCGCTTCGCCTCCCGCTTGGCCCGGCGCTTCTCCTTGCGCGTCTCCACCATGGTGTAGAGCGTCGGAACCAGCACCAGGGTCAGCAGCGTCGAGCTGACCAGGCCACCGATCACCACGATGGCCAGCGGCTGGGAGATGAAGCCACCCTCGCCGGTCAGGCCCAGCGCCATCGGGATGAGCGCGAAGATGGTCGCGATGGCGGTCATCAGGATCGGCCGCAGCCGGTGCCGGCCGCCCTCGATCACCGCCTGCTGCACGCCCATGCCGTCGGCCCGGTAGTGGTTGATCAGGTCCATCAGCACGATCGCGTTGGTGACCACGATGCCGACCAGCATCAGCACGCCGATCAGGGCGGGCACCCCGAGCGGGGTGCCGGTGGCCAGCAGCAGGCCGATCGCGCCGGTCGCCGCGAACGGGATGGAGACCAGCAGGATGATCGGCTGCACGATGCTGCGGAACGTCGCCACCATGATGATGAAGACGATCGCGATGGCGGCCAGCACGGCGAGGCCGAGCTGCTTGAACGCGTCCGCCTGGTCGGCGCTGACGCCACCCACCTTGTACGACGCGCCGGCCGGCAGGTCGAGCGCGTCCAGCTTCTTCGTCAGGTCCGTGTTGACCTGGCTGAGGTTGGAGCCGGTGACCGAGCCGGTGACCGTCGCGGTGCGGTTGCCGTCCGTCCGGGTCACCTGCTCCGGGCCGTTGACCTGCTTGACCTCGGCGACCGAGCTGAGCGGCACGACGCCCTTGGGGGTGGTCAGCGGCAGCGCCTTGAGCGCGGTGGTGTCGGCCGGCGCCGCGCCGAACGAGATCACCACGTCCTCGCTGGCCCCGTCGATGCTGATCTGACCGGCCGGCGCCGAGCGGAACATGCCGGCCACGGTCTGGCCGATCTGCGCCTCGGTGAGCCCGGCGGCCGCGGCGGCCTTGCGGTCCACGATCACGTCGAGCCGCGGCACGCTGGCGGCCAGCGTGGTGTCCACGTCGGCGACCCCGCCGATCCCGGCCATCGCGGTGCGGACCTGGTCGGTCGCGCTCGCCAGCACGTCGTTGTCGGCGGCGGTGACCTCGACCGAGAGCTGGCTGCTGCCCAGCCCGGAGCTCTCCTGACCGATCTTGATCTCACCGGCGTCGGTCAGCTTGCCGAACTCGGCGCGCAGCTCGTCGGAGATCTTCTCCGCGTCGGCGTCCTCGTCCAGCGCCACGTTGAAGGTCGCGGTGCCAGCGCCGCCGCCCCCGGCGAACGGGTTCGCCGAGTTGCCGCCGACGGTGACCTGGTACGTCGTCACGTCGTCGCGGCCCGCGATGATCGCCTCGACCTTCTTGGCCGCCTCGTCGGTGGCCGCCAGGCTGGTGCCGACCGGCAGCTCCTGCGTGACGGTGATGCTGTCCTGGCCGGACTCGTCCAGGAAGTTCGTCTCCAGGCGGGTGGAGAGCGCGAACGTGCCGATCAGCACCGCGATGCCGATCAGCACCGTGGCCCAGCGGCGGGTGGTGGCGAACCGGATCACCGGCAGGTAGCCGCGCTGCAGCGGGCTGCGCAGTTCCTTCTCCTCGGCGGCCTTACGGATCGCCTCGGCCTCGGCGGCGCTGCCCTTCGGCGGGCGCAGGAACCAGTAGGCCAGCACCGGCACCACGGTCAGCGCCACGAACAGCGACGCCAGCAGGGCCACCGTCACGGTGATCGCGAAGGACGAGAAGATCTGCCCGATCAGGCCACCGACCAGGGCGATCGGGGCGAACACGGCGACCGTGGTGAGCGTGGAGGCGGTGACCGCGCCGGACACCTCGCGAACGGCGGCGAGGATGGCGTGCATCTTCTCCTCGCCGTACTCCAGATGTCGTTTGATGTTCTCGAGGACGACGATCGAGTCGTCCACCACCCGGCCCACCGCGATCGTCAGCGCGCCCAGGGTGAGCAGGTTCAGCGTGTAGTCGCCGACCCAGAGGGCGATCAGCGCGACCAGCACGGAGAGTGGGATGGAGACCGCGGTGACCAGCGTCGAGCGGACGCTCATCAGGAAGATCAGGATGACCACGACCGCCATCACCAGGCCGAGCAGGCCCTCGGTGGTCAGGCTCTTGATCGAGCGCTCGACGAACGGCGCCTGGTCGGTGATCACGGTCAGCTTGGCGCCGGAGTCCTTCTCCAGGTCGGCGAGCATGTCGCGGACCTGGTGCGAGATCTCCACGGGGTTGCCGTCCGGCCGCGCGGTGACCGCGATGCCGAGGCTGTCCTTGCCGTCGGTGCGGGTGTACGCCTCCGCGGCCGGCAGCTTGCTCTCCACCGTGGCGACGTCACCGAGGCGCACCGGGCTCCTGGTGCCGGTCAGGTACACGTCGCGCAACTGCTCGACCGTGGTGATCGGGGTGCCCACCTGCACGGTCAGCGACTTGCTGCCGTCGGTGACCGCGCCGGCCGGGATCGACACGCCGTTGGCCTGCAGAACCGTGGTCAGCGACGTCGGGGCGATCCCGGCCGCGCCCATCTTCGCCAGGTTCGGCGTGATCACGACCTGCTTGCCGCGGGCGCCGGTGACCTGGGTGTCGCGCACCCCGGTGATCCCGTTCAGCTCCGGGACGACGGTCTCGTTGAGCTTGTTGAGCAGGTCACTCTCGTCCGACCCGCCGGAGGCGGCCAGCACGATCGCCGGGATGTCGTCGGTGCCGCCGGCGAAGACCTGCGGGTCGACATCCTCCGGCAGCTGCGACTGGATCCGGTTGATCGAGGTGGTGACCTGGTTGACGGCGGACTCGATGTCAGTCCCGTACTCGAACAGGACCACGACGCTCGTCGCGTTCTCCCGCGAGGTCGAGGTGACCGAGTCGATGCCGTCGATGCCCTTGACCGCGTCCTCGATCGGCTTGGTGACCTGCTCCTCGACCGTCTCCGGCGAGGCGCCGGGCAGCACCGCGCTGACGAACGCCGCGGGCAGCTCGATCGACGGGAACAGTTGCTGTTTCAAGGACGGGATCGCAAAGAGGCCGAAGCCGCTGATCACTATCGCGATCAGGGCGACCAGACCTCGGTTGGCAAGGCTTAGCCGTGTCAGAGCTGACATGGGCGCTCCCCCGAGATAATTTCGTCCGACACTGATAGTTTGCCTGACGCGAACAAATGGTTTTCGATGGGGTGCCGCTGATAGGTTCCGTCATCAGGCGGACACATCACGGCCATCGACACGTCACAAAAGGAGCGGGCGCTGAGCGAGAAAGAGCAGCTCATCGCAGAGATCATGGGTGCACAGATCAAACTGCAGCACCTGTTCGCGGACGACAGGTCGGATCCGCTCTTCTCGTCACACCTGACGATGTCGCAGTTGAAAATACTCTTGTTGCTGGCCCGGCACGGCACGATGGCCGGTGGCGAGCTGGCCCGCGTGGTCGGCGTCGGCGCCGCCGCCCTGAGCGGCATGATCGACCGGCTGGTGGTGCAGGACCTGGTCACGCGCACGGAAGATGTGCACGACCGGCGGGTCCGCCGGATCGGGCTCACCAGAGCAGGCCACGAACTCATCGACGGCATCATCACCGCCGGAGTGACGAAACAGCGCGAGCTCCTCAGCCGTCTCACAGCCGAAGAGCTCGCGGTGGTGTCCCAGGCGTCGGCCCTGCTCGTGCGGGAGGCGACGCGCATCGCCGGGAAGCCGGACGCGGAGACGCCCGGCTAGGCGGCGTTCCCTGGTGCGACCGTAGCTGCGGCGTCTCAGGCCAGGTCCAGCGCCTTCGCGGCGACCAGTGCGTCGTTGGCGATGACGGTCGGCGAGGGCGCTGTCGAGATGGCCCACTCCGGGTCCTTCAGGCCGTGCCCGGTGACCGTGCAGACCACCCGCGCCCCGGCCGGGATCCCGCCGGCCGCCGCCTGCTGGAGCAGACCGGCGACGCTCGCCGCGCTGCCCAGTTCGACGAAGACGCCGACCTCACGGGCGAGGAGCCGGTACGCGTTGAGGATGTCCCGATCGGTCACCGCGTCGATCAGGCCGCCGGAGGAGTCCCGGGCGTCCAGTGCCTTGGTCCAGCTCGCCGGGTTGCCGATGCGGATCGCGGTGGCGATCGTGGACGGCTGCTCCACCACCTTGCCGTTGACGATCGGCGCGGCGCCGGAGGCCTGGAAGCCGTACATCTTCGGCAGTCGCGTGCTGTTCCCGGCCTCCCTGTCCTCCTGGTAACCCATCCAGTACGCCGAGATGTTGCCGGCGTTGCCGACCGGGAGGCAGTGGATGTCCGGCGCGTCGCCGAGCGCCTCGACGATCTCGAAGGCCGCCGTCTTCTGCCCGTGCAGGCGGAAGATGTTCACCGAGTTGACCAGCGCGACCGGGAAGTCCTGCGAGAGCTTCGAAGCGAGCGCGAGGCAGTCGTCGAAGTTGCCCTCGACCTGCAGCAGCTTGGCGCCGTGCACCAGGGCCTGGGAGAGCTTGCCGAGCGCGATCTTGCCCTGCGGCACCAGCACCGCGCAGCCGATCCCGGCGCGGGCCGCATACGCCGCCGCGGACGCCGAGGTGTTGCCGGTGGACGCGCAGATGATCGTCTTCGCGCCCTCCTCGACGGCCTTGGAGACCGCCATGGTCATGCCCCGGTCCTTGAACGAACCGGTCGGGTTGGCGCCCTCCACCTTCAGGTAGACGTCCGCTCCGACCCGCTGGGACAGCACCGGCGCCGGCACCAGCGGCGTGTTGCCCTCGTGCAACGTGACCACCGGGGTGGCCTCGGTCACCGGGAGCCGGTCCCGGTACGCCTCGATCAAACCCCGCCACATGGTCGTACTCCCTCGCTTCAGACCGGGCAACCGCGCACAGCGTGCCCCACGCATCCGATCTCTGGGACCGGATGTCCACTATTCAGGACGGTGGCTCACGGCCTCGACATTGTTGCCGTCCGGGTCACGGACGAACGCACCGTAGTAGTGCTCGTGGTACTCGGGGTGCAGTTTCGGCTCGTGCAGCACCTCGGCGCCGGCCGCGACCGCCGCCGCGAAGAAAGCGTCGACAGCGGCCCGGTCGTCTGCCGCGAACGCGATGTGCGACTCGCGGAAACCGTCGCCCTCGCTCAGCACCCCGATCCAGAAGTCGGCGTGATCACCGCTGCCGTAACCGATCGCGACCTGGAAATCCATCCGCCGGGCCACCCCCAGCGGGGCGAGCGCCGCGTCGTAGAACGCGGCACTGGCGGCCAGATCCGAGCACTGGAAGCCCACATGGTCGAGCACTAGCCGGCCCCTCCCTCGACGCGCAGCACGCTGGCGATCGAGCGGACGATGTCCAGGCTCGCCAGTTCCTCGACGGTAGCCGCCAGCGCGGCGTCCGGAGCGCTGTGGGTCACGATGACCAATTTCGCGTCATCCGCCCGGCCGGACTGGCGGACCGTCGCGATCGAGACCTCGTGCTGGGCGAAGACCCCGGCCACGGTCGCCAGGACGCCCGGCCGCTCGGCCACGTCGAGGCTGATGTGGTACCGCGTGAGGGATTCGCCGATCGGGCGTACGCGCAGCTTGGCGTAGTTGCTCTCACTGGGCGCCCGGGTGCCGGACAGCTTGTTGCGGGCCGCCGCGACGATGTCGCCGAGCACCGCGCTGGCCGTCGGGCGCCCGCCCGCTCCCCGCCCGTAGAACATCAGCGGGCCGGCCGCCTCGGTCTCCACGAACACCGCGTTGAACGCGTCGCCCACGCCGGCCAGCGGGTGGCTCAGCGGGATCATCGCCGGGTGCACCCGCACGGAGACGGTGTCGTCCCGGCGCTGCGCGATGCAGAGCAGCTTGATCGTGCAGCCCATCTCCTTCGCGCTGGCCATGTCGCCGGCGGTCACGCCGGTCATGCCCTCACGGAACACGTCCGCCGCGGTCACCCGGGTGTGGAACGCCAGCGAGGCGAGGATCGCGGCCTTGGCGGCGGCGTCGAAGCCCTCGACGTCGGCGGTCGGGTCGGCCTCCGCGTACCCCAGCTCGGTGGCCTCCTCGAGGGCCTCGTTGAAGCCGGCGCCGGTCGTGGCCATCGAGGAGAGGATGAAGTTGGTGGTGCCGTTCACGATGCCGGTCACCGCGGTGACCCTGTCCCCGTGCAGCGACTCGCGCAGCGGCCGCAGCAGCGGGATCGCGCCGGCCACCGACGCCTCGTAGTACAGGTCGGCGTTGCCCTCGGCGGCGGCGTCGTGCAGGGTGCCGCCGTCCTCGGCGAGCAGCGCCTTGTTCGCCGTGACCACGCTCTTGCCGGCCCGCAGCCCCTCGACCAGCCACGTCCGGGCCGACTCGATGCCACCGACGACCTCGACCACCAGGTCCACGTCGTCGCGCTTGATCAGGCCCAGCGCGTCCGTGGTGAACAGCGACGGATCGACCGGAAGATCACCACGGTCGCGGCCGAGCCGGCGCACGGCGATGCCGGCGATCTCCAGCGGGGCGCCGATCCGGGCGGTCAGGTCGTCGGCCTGCTCGTGCAGCAGCCGGACGACTTCGGTACCGACGGTGCCGCAGCCGAGCAGGGCGAGGCGGACCGGTCTCGTTGGGCTCATCCAACATCCAATGCAAGCAGGTCGTCCTCGGTCTCGCGCCGCACGATGACGCGGGCCGCGCCGTCGCGCACCGCCACGACGGGCGGCCGAGGAACGTGGTTGTAGTTGCTGGCCATGCTCCGGCAATAGGCACCGGTGCCCGGAACGGCAACAAGATCTCCGGGCTGCACGTCGGCGGGCAGGAATTCATCCTTCACGACGATGTCCCCGGACTCACAATGTTTTCCCACTACGCGGGCGAGCATCGCCTCCGCGCCGGAGCGCCGGTTCGCCAGAGTGGCCGAGTACGACGCGTCGTAGAGGGCGGTCCGGATGTTGTCGCTCATCCCGCCGTCCACACTCACGTACGTCCGGATGCCGTCGACGTCCTTGACCGTGCCCACCTCGTAGAGCGTGAAGACGGCCGGCCCGACGATCGCCCGGCCCGGCTCGATCGACAGGTGCGGCACCCGCAGCGAGGCCAGCTCGCACTCCGACTCGACGATCTTGTTGATGCGCTTGGCCAGGTCGCCCGGCGTGGCGGGATCGTCCTGGGTGGTGTACGCGATGCCGAACCCGCCGCCCAGGTCGAGCTCCGGCAGCTCCACCCCGCGCGCGTCCCGGACCTGCGCCTGCAGCTCCACGATGCGCCGGGCGGCCACCTCGAACCCGCTGGTGTCGAAGATCTGCGAGCCGATGTGCGAGTGCAGGCCACGCAGGTCCAGCACGTTCTCGTCGAGGATCTGCGCGCAGGCCGCGAACGCCGCGCCGCCGGCCAGCGAGAACCCGAACTTCTGGTCCTCGTGCGCGGTCGCGATGAACTCGTGGGTGTGCGCCTCGACGCCGACCGTGACCCGGACCAGCACGCCGGGGCGCTTGTTCAGCTCGCGCGCCAGCTCGGAGAGCCGGGCGATCTCCTGGAACGAGTCGACGATGATCCGGCCGACCCCCGCCTCCAGCGCCCGGCGCAGCTCGGAGAGCGACTTGTTGTTGCCGTGGAAACCCATCCGCTCGGGCGGGAACCCGGCCGCCAGTGCCACCGCCAGCTCGCCGCCGGAGCACACGTCGAGGAAGAGGCCCTCCTCCTCGACGATCCGGACCACGGCCTTGCACAGGAACGACTTGCCGGCGTAGTAGACATCGGCCTCGCCGAACGCGGACGCGAAGTCACGGCATCGGGCCCGCAGGTCGTCCTCGTCGAGCAGGTAGGCGGGCGTGCCGTAATCCGCCGCCAGCTCGGCGACGCTCACCCCGCCCACCTGCAGAGCCCCGGCGTCGGTGCGGCTCACGGTGCGCGGCCAAAGTGCCGGCACGAGGGCGTTCACGTCCTCCGGGGTACGCAACCAGGCCGGCCCGCGGTTGCCGAGGTCGCCGTGCAGCGCCCCGGCCTCGTGTGCGCGCATGCCTTACATCCTCTCCGGCGCGGAGACCCCGAGCAGGTCCAAACCGTTGGCGATCACCGTTCGGGTGGCCTCGACCAGCCAGCGCCGGGCCACGTTCACGTCGGTGACCGGGTCCTCGCCCTTCGGCACCACCTGGCAGGCGTCGAAGAACCGGTGGAAGTCGGTGGCCACCCGCTCCTCCAGGTAGACCGCGATCCGGTGCGGTTCGCGCAGCTCGGCTGCGGTGGCCACCACGGCCGGGAACTGGCCGAGCGTCTTGAGCAGGTTGTTCTCCCGCTCGTGGGAGAGCAGGGCCGGGTCGTAGGTGTCGCCCCGGCTCATGCCCTTGTCGTCGGCGTTGCGCAGGATCGAGCAGATCCGGGCGTGCGCGTACTGCACGTAGAAGACCGGGTTGTCGCTGGAGTGCTTGGTGATCTCCTCGATGTCCAGGGTCAGCATCGAGTCGGTGGAGGACCGGGCCAGCGAGTACCGCGCGGCGTCCGCGCCGACCGCCTCGAGCAGCTCGTCCAGCGTGATGATGTTGCCGGCCCGCTTGGACAGTCGCACCGGCTGCCCGGCCCGGACCAGGTTCACCAGCTGGCCGATCAGGATCTCGATGTTCTTCTCCGGGTCGTCGCCGGCGCACGCGGCGATCGCCTTGAGCCGGCCGATGTACCCGTGGTGGTCCGCGCCGAGCAGGTAGACGCAGCGGTCGAAGCCGCGCTCCCGCTTGTTGATGTAGTACGCCGCGTCGGCGGCGAAGTACGTCTTCTCCCCGTTCGACCGGATCAGCACGCGGTCCTTGTCGTCGGTGAAGTCGGTGGTACGCAACCAGATCGCGCCACCCTCCTCGAAGATGTGCCCCTGCTTGCGCAGCTCCTCGATGGCGTGCTCGACAGCGCCGCCGTCGTGCAGGGTCTTCTCCGAGAACCAGACGTCGAAGTGCACGCCGAAGCGCTGCAGGCTCTCCCGGATCTCGGTCAGCATCAGCTCGTAGCCCCGCGACCAGAAGACCGGCAGCGCGGTCTCGGCCGGCTGACCCGCCAATTCTGGATCGTCGCTGAGGATCCGCTGGGCGATCTCGCCGATGTAGTCGCCGCCGTAACCGTCCTCCGGTGCGGGGTGTCCGTTCGCCGCCGCGTACAACGACCGGGCGAAGCGCTCCACCTGGGCGCCCGCGTCGTTGATGTAGTACTCACTGGTCACCTCGGCGCCGGCGGCGGCCAGGATGCGGCGCAGCGAGTCACCGACCGCGGCCCACCGGGTGTGCCCCAGGTGGATCGGGCCGGTCGGGTTCGCCGACACGAACTCCAGATTGATCCGCTCGCCGGCGAGCTGCTCGTTCCGCCCGTACGCCGGGCCGGCCTCGACGACCGTGCGCGCGATCGTCCCGGTCACCGCGGCGTCCAGCCGGATGTTCAGGAAGCCCGGGCCGGCGATCTCCACGGCCTTGATCCCGTCCCGGCTGCCCAGCTCCTCGGCGAGGGCGGCGGCCAGCTCGCGCGGCGCCACCCCGACCTTCTTGCCCAGCTGCAGAGCGAGAGTCGAGGCGTAGTCGCCGTGCTCGGGATTGCGCGGGCGCTCCACCGCGGTCGTCGCGGGCAGCGCGGCCAGATCGAGGCCGCGCGTCTCGAATACGGCACGAGCAGCTGAGAGAACGGTGTCAGCAAGGTTGGCGGGAGTCACCCGGCCATGCTATCGGGGGTAGACTTCAGCGTTCGGCGGCCACCCGCGCCCCGCCCTTCCCCCTTTTGACGAATCGACGAGGCACGATGAGCATGAGCACGCCGGGGCCCGAACGGGTCCCGTCCACCGTCAAGGTCGGCAAGACCACCGGCCAGGGTAAGCCGCCGACCGGCAAGCCGGGGGCGAATCGGCCCACCGCCGGAAAGGGCGGCAAGAAAGGCCGTAAGCCGGTCACACCGGTCAAGGTGAGCGGCAGCCGCAACTGGGGCCCGATCGCCGTGGCGGGCGCCGTCGTCCTGATCGCCGTCGGCATCATCGGGTACGGGGTGTACGCCTCCGTCCAGGGCTCCCGCGACTGGACCGACAAGCTGGCCGACATCCAGGGCGTCGTCAACTACCGCGCGCAGAAGAACGCGACGCTCGACGACCGCACCCACAAGGACGGCGCGCTCACCTACGTGACCAGCCCGCCCGTCGGCGGCGCGCACAACCCCACCTGGCAGAACTGCATGGGTGACGTCTACAGCGCGCCGATCGCGAACGAGCACGCGGTGCACAGCCTCGAGCACGGCGCGGTCTGGGTGACGTACAAGCAGGGCCTCGCCGCCGACCAGGTGGCCGTGCTGCAGAAGAAGGTCGAGGGCAAGGACTACATGTTCATGTCCCCGTTCGCCGGCCTCGACAAGAACGTCTCCGTCCAGGTCTGGGGCTACCAGTACAAGACCGACGACGCGAACGACAAGGCGATCGACGACTTCATCGCGGCCGCCCGGCTCAAGGCGTCGATGGAGCCCGGCGCGGCCTGCTCCAGCGGCAACACCACCACCGGCCCGATCACCGCGGCCACCAGCAACGGCGCCAGCATGGACAGCGCCACCACCGGAAGCACCAGCGGCAGTTGATGACCCAGGACGTCACCTCCTCGGACGCCGCCCCGGCATCCGAGGAGGCACCCGCCCCGAGCCGCCGCCGGTTCGGGTATGCCGCGGTCGCCCTGCTGCTCGCCGGCATCGTCCTCGGCGCCGCGATCGGCCTGGTCGTCCCCCGGTTCCGGACCCCGGGCACGGACTCGGTCGAGGCCGGCTTCCTCCGCGACATGTCCACGCACCACGCCCAGGCCGTCGAGATGGCGATGATCGCCCACGCCGACTCGGACACCCCGGCCATCGTCACCCTGGCCGCCGACATCGCCACCACCCAGCAGGCCCAGATCGGCTACATGCAGGGCTGGCTGCGCGACTGGGACCTCGACCCGACCGGCGACAAGCCCGCCATGGCCTGGATGCCCGACGCGGCCGGCTCCGTCGTCAACGGCCTGATGCCCGGCATGGCCACCCCGGAACAACTCGCGTCGCTGCGCAAAGCCACCGGCAAAGAGCTGGACGTGCAGTTCCTCACGCTGATGCGGGCGCACCACCTCGGCGGCATCCACATGGCCCAGGAAGCCGAAGACCTGTCGTCGAACAAGGACGTGGACTGGATCGCCACCAGCATGGTCACCGCCCAGCAGGGCGAGATCCAGCTGATCGACGACCTGCTCAAGCAGGCCCAGGCGAGCTGACCGGGACCGGTTGGCGGTGGTTCCGGAGAGCCTGCTAGGCTTTCGAATCACTGGGCCCCCGTAGCTCAGGGGATAGAGCGTCGCCCTCCGGAGGCGAAAGCGCAGGTTCGAATCCTGCCGGGGGCACGATGGGATTGGGCACCTGTTTCTGCGGAAAGCGCGGAACGGTGCCCATCGTGCTTTCTGCCCTGGGGCCCGAGCCCCAGACCCCACGCCGGGGACACCCCGGAGCCCCATCGGGCCCTCCGCGGAGACCACGCACATCGGTTCCGGGTCAACCCTTCACTTCGGACCCCTTTCGGGTACGGCGTGGTTTCCGGCCGACGAGGTCCACGTACATCCTGTGTACGCGGTGAATCCGGGGGCTGACGGATCAGGCGCGCACATCCTCCGTGACGTCCCCGAACACAGCGCCGGGCCGTGCACGCCAACGGTGATGCCTCGAAGGAATTCTTCCACGCTCACGAGGCCTCTCCAGAAGACCCGAGACGACTGCCACGAAGTGCACCTGAACGACGAGCCAGAGCCTAATGGTCGCGATCTTGCCCCTTAAGTCGTATAGTGGTCACTATCGTGAGCCTTAAGACTCGGAGGTGACCATGCCGCGGCCTTCCTCACGAGTGAACGCCGCCGCTGCGAGCATCGGTGAGCAGTTCGTGGTCTGGCGGAAGCTGCATGGGCTCACTGCGGTCCAGGTGGCCGAACGAGCCGGCATCTCACGAAACACGCTCCGTCGAGTCGAGACCGGCGACCCTGGGGTCAGCATGCTGGCCTTCCTGAGCGTCGCCCGGGCCCTCGGCGTACTGGAGGCATTGGTGACAGCGTCCGATCCTTACGAAACCGACCTCGGCCGGGCACGCGCGGACGAAATCCTGCCGATGCGTGTGCGCCGGTGAGCCGCGTTCTCACGTACGTCGAAATCGACGGCCAGACGCGCTCCGCCGGAGCGGCCTACTTCAACCTTCGTCGAGGCCGGTTGACCGCGACGTACTCTTACGACCGCGACTACCTCGGTTTGCCGGGCGCTTACGCTGTCGATCCCTCGCTTGCACTCATGACAGGCTCGTGGCCTGTGCCGAATGGCCTGCCCGGCGCCTTCAGCGATGCGGCTCCAGACCGCTGGGGCCGTAACTTGATCACCAGGCGCCTCCGCAGCGAAGCCGGCGCCGCGGGCCAGGTCGCGCCCACTCCCGACGACCGGGACTACCTACTGGGGGTGAGCGACGAGACCCGGCAGGGCGCTCTGCGTTTCAAGACCGATACGGAGAGCGAATTCCAGCATCCGGCACCCGATGTACCGAAGCTCATCGCCCTTCCCGCTCTGCTGCATGCCGCCAACGCCGTCACACGTGACGATCCGGACAACCTGGAAGCGATCAAGGTACTTTTGGACGCAGGGACCGGTTCGCTCGGCGGGGCTCGGCCCAAAGCCTCGGTCCGGGACGACCACCGGCTCATGATTGCGAAGTTTCCGCACCATGCTGACGACTGGAGTGTCATCGCATGGGAGAAAACTGCTCTTGACCTCGGCGAGGCCGCCGGAATCCGGGTACCGAAGAGGCAGTTGGTCGGCATCGACGGCAGCCCTGTGCTTCTGCTCGAGCGTTTCGACCGGAAGGGCACCCATCGCATCGGTTACATCAGCGCGATGACTCTTCTGGAAGCTCAGGACGGCGACTCCCGTGATTACACCGAGATCGCGGAAGCCATTCCGGAACACAGCTCCGCAGCCGTCGAGGATCTCCGGCAACTGTGGCGACGCATCGCGTTCTCCGTCGCTCTCCACAACACCGACGACCACCTCCGCAACCACGGTTTCCTACGCCACGGTTCAGGATGGAGCCTGGCCCCTGGTTTCGACATCAATCCCAACCCGAACCTATCGGCTCAGCGAGTGACCAGCATCGGTGGCGCAACCAATCCGGCCGACGAGGTCAACGCCCTCCTCGTGTACGCGGAAAGCTTCGCCCTGACGGATAGCCAGGCACGAGCCGTTCTCCGCGAGGTCGCGGACGCCGCCAGTGACTGGGAGTCCGTCGCCCGCAGCAACGGGATCAGCCAGTCGGAGATCACCCGCTTCGAGCGAACGCTGAGCCAAACCATCAATGCCGTCCGCCGCGTCTGACACCGGCTGATCAGCACCCGCCACGGGTCGCGGCGTACCAGGTCCGGGTCGGCGAACGCCTCGTCGACGAGGTGGAACCCGCATAGAAACCGAGGCCGTCCGTCTCGTCGTAGATCATCGCCACCGCGTCCGACCCTTCCAGATCCGGCGGCAGTGCCACCGTCGCTCTCGCCGGCGGCCAACAGCCTCCAGGCGGCCGAGAGCCTGCTCCCGGCAGAACGCGTAGCAGGCGTTGATGCGGGCCTCCGCCTGGTCCCCGGGCAGCACCACCAGGTCGATGCTGAAAGATCAGGCGCGGCGGGAGGGTCAGTGCTGCCAGTGGAGGTAGTCGACCTGCATGGTCTGCGGGAACGGGAGGGCAGGGCTGGGAGCTTTGGGCCAGTCGCCGCCGACCGCGACGTTGAGCAGGACATAGTACGGCTTGTCGAAGAGCCAGGGGTGTCCCGGGGCCAGGTCTTCGGGGGCGAACGAGGCGTAGGCCGTGCCGTCGAAGGAGATCTGGACCGAGCCCGGCCACCAGTCGAGGGCGTAGAGGTGGAAGCCGCTCGACGGGGGTCGCGGAGTAGCCATCGCGACTTCCCGCTGCCAGGGGCGCCCGGCCCGGTCGGGGCCGTGGATGGTGGCGTGGACGGTGGAGGGCTCACGGCGGCCGAGGCTCTCCATGATGTCGATCTCGCCACAGCGGGGCCAGCCGATCCGGGGAGCGTCGGCTCCGAGCATCCAGAACGCCGGTAGCAGGCCGGCGCCGCCGGGTGTCCGGATGCGGGCCTCGAGGTGGCCGTAGGAGGCGGAGAAACGGCTGTTCAGGCGGCCCGAGGTGAACGAGCCGGAGGCGGGGCCGCGGCGGGCGGTGATCGACAGCCGACCGGCGGTGACGGCGAGGTTGGCCGTCGACGCGGTGTAGTTCTGCAGTTCCCGGTTGCCCCAACCGTGGTCGCCGGTCTCCGGGCGCCACTTGGCATCGTCGAGCCACCGGCCGTCGAAGTCGTCGGCGAAGATCGTCCGGAGTGGGGTGGTCTCGCGCCGGACCAGGGTGAGCGTCACCGAGGTGACGGTGATCAGGCCGGACGCCGGCACCAGGCCGACTCTCAGGCTGCCCTCGGCGGCCGGCACGGTCATGCTCACCCGGCGCAGGTGGTGCAGGTCGGCGGTCTGCCGGACCGGGCCGGAGGCGCCCTCGGCCATCAGGGTGAGTGCTGTCGCCGTGCTCTTCCCGACCCCGACCGTGACCAGCCAGGTCCCCCGAGCCGGGATCGGCACCACATAGCAGGGCCGGGATCCGGTGCTCGCCCAGCGGCGCGACCAGCCGACGGCGATCGGGCTCCGGGCCGCCGGGGCCGGACCTCCCATCGTGGAGCAGCCGGAGGCGGACCGCGGGTCCCCGGCCAGGGCCAGGCCCGCGAGCGTGAACACGAGGGCGAGGACGAGGCCGGCCCGGACCATCCAGGGCGACGGCGGACCCGCCGCCGGCGCGACCGGAGTCGCGTCGACGGCGAGCCGATGAGGTGCTGTCGTCAACGGTCGGCGATGCTCAGGGCTTCGCCTTGCCGCCCGGGCGCACGAGCCCGATGAGCGCTCCGACAGCGAAGGTGAGGGTGACGCCGGCCATGATCCAGGCCGGCAGGTTGACGAGTGCCCCGGCGATCGGGATGGTGCCGCCACCGGCGAGGGCCATTCTGCTTCCGTACATCGTGTGATCTCCTGTTGGTCTTACGCAGCCGCTTCGGCCGCGTACTGCATGCTCCAGCGGTCTTTACGGCGCCCGGTGATCCGGCTTCGCAGCACCTCCACCCACGCGGCCACGAACCAGCAGGCGCGCATCCAGGCGAAGGCCTCCTGCGGCAGCAGAACGGCGGCGAGGATGATGTCCCAGCGGTCGCGGTGCGGAATGCGCAGTGCCTGCTTCACGTCGTTGGCGATGAACAGCAGTGGCACGAAGAACCAGACGGGCGCGAAATGCAGGATCCCCAGCGCGGCGTAGAGCGCCGTGAAGAAGATCCAGCCGAACCGGACGCCCGCCGCCAGCAGGCCCGCCGCCTGCTGCCGCCAGTCGAGCCGGGTGTGCTTGTTGTAGCCGAACCGCAGCAGGTCCTCGACCGTTCCGACCTGCCACTTCATCCGCTGCCCCCACAGCGCGCGGACCGTGACCATGGCGTCGGTGTAGGCCCGGACGGTGGGCGACACGTGGCAGTAGTACCCCATCTCACGGATCCGGTAGGTCAGTTCGAAGTCCTCGACCTGGCTGGCGTGCAGCCACGGTCCGTGCCGCTTGTGGGTCCGGGTGACCTCGTGCAGCACCGAGTTGCGGATCGCGCACGCGGTGCCGGCCAGCACCGAGGTCCAGCCACGGCGCAGCGACGAGTCCGTCCACTTGGCGAACTCCGCCCGCTGCAACCGGACCAGGAACGCCGTACCGCGCATGGTGAACTTGCTGCTCGATCCGGCCAGCTTCGGGTCCTCGGCGAACTCCTTCACCCAGTCTCCGATGGCGTTCGGCGGGAGCACGGTGTCGGCGTCGAGGCAGACGACGATGTCGGCGTCCATCGCGTACCGGCGCCACGCCGCGTTCAGCCCACCACACTTCTTGTCGCGGTTGTTGATCGTCCGGGTGACCACCAGCACCTGGTTGTGCAGGGCGGACGCCTTCTCGACGGTCTCGTCGGTGCAGTTGTCGGCCACCACGACGATCCGGTCGGGCATCCGCTCCTGGGCGAGCAACGCCTGCACGGTCGGGCCGATCGAGGACTCCTCGTTGTGGGCGGGGATCAGCACGACGACCTGCGCCGGCCGGTTCCCGTCGACGGTCGAGGTCGAGCCGCCGTACAACGCGCTCGGTCCGTGCTGCCCGAGCCGGCTCGGCCGGGTCAGAATCCGTGTCGGAGCATCAGTGGCAAAGGTGTCACCGGGGAACATCGGGGGCCTTCCGAATGGTCGTGGGTTACTGCGCGGCCAGGGAGTAGTCGTCGGTGACCAGGCTCCCGGTGCCGTTCAGGGCGAGTCCGAAGCTGACCGCGTCGGCGCCGGCGGGCAGCGGCCCGGTCACGTAACCGGCGAGCTTCCAGGTGCTCGACGGATCGACGCACGTGCCGGTCTCCCAGTACTGCCAGGTCCCGGTCATCTCGCGGTAGTACGTGATCACGCAGACCGTCGCAGGGTGGGTGCCGCTCGTCGGCCAACTGCCCTTGAACCAGACCCAGGTCCCGTACCGGACTCCGGGTTCGGCCACCGCCAGGCAGGAGCTGTCCGCGGTGTTCTGGCTGAGCACGAGCTTCCGGTCCCCGCTTGCCCACCGGGTGACGGTCACCTGGTCGGCGGCGACACCCCGGTGAGCGCCGGCGATCCGGGACCACCGGGCGGTGGTTCCGGCGAGATCGGCGCCGGCGTGCTGGAAACAGACCGGCTCGGCGGTGAGGCCGGTGCCGCGGCGCTGCTCCAGTGACGGATTGCGCACCAGGTTCAGGGCAGCGGCGGGCTCGGGCAGCGGCAGCGCCGGCACCACACCGCCGGTGGCGTCGGCGCGGATCGCGGTCGTCGCGCACAGGTGCTGCGCGTTCATGTGGTCGACGATGGGTTGCAGGGCCGCTATCGAGTTGAGGGTCTCCTGGCCGAGACCGTCGTGCATGAGCACGATGGTCCCGTCCCGGATGCCGTTGTACGTGGTGCCGTCGGCCGTGTAGCCGTCGACGACAGCCGACACGATCTGCTCGGTCGAGGTGCCGGCCCAGTCCCTGGGGTCCACGATGTTCGCGCCGGGCAGACCCCACGGCATGACGATCCGGTAACCGAGGCTCCGGGCCAGGGCGTCGGCGTGCGCGTCGATGTCTCCGTAGGGCGGCCGGTACAGCGTCGGCTTCGGCACACCGGCCGCGACGATCGCGGTGGACGCCTGGTTCAGCTCTCGCTTGATCTGATCGTCGGTGAGCGGCGTCGTCCCGGTCGACGCCCCGGTGACAGAAGCATGGTCGTACGTGTGGTTCTGCACCGAATGTCCGCCCGCGACCTCCGCCCGCAGCAACGCGGCCGTCGTGGCCCCGCCGTCGGCGACGTTCTTGCCGACCACGAAGAAGGTGGCCGTGACGCGCAGCGCGTTCAGCTCGTCCAGCATCGCCCGGGAGTGCGGCCCCGGGCCGTCGTCGAAGGTGAACGCGACGTTCCCGCCCGAGCAGTCGTTGCCGAGCGGGCGCTTCGGCTCGCTCGCGGCGGCCGCCTGGAAGACCCCGGTGACCACGGCCAGGCCGGCCGCGACCGGGAAGGCCAATGGCCGCCACCATTGCCTGCGTGTCATGATTTCTCCATTGCGAGAATGACTCGTTCGGGTTTCACGTCGGCACGCGGCGTCGACCGGCGCGTTGCCCGGTGAGACCACGAGATCGCTGTGGAATGCAGGGCATTGATCGCCGTAGCAGCAGGTCATGCGACGTCCGATCGACCTGCCCGGCAGGCGGAGTCACGAAAACCGCCCTGCCGAGAAATAGGCTAGGGCACTTGAACTCTTTTACAAGACACCCAATGGGGGTCGCCCAAAAGCCGGTTCACATACCCGTACGCCATTCTGGATCAAGCCGGAACGGGCAAGGTGGTGGCATTGACCTGGCCGCCCGCGAAGACCGGCCTTTCCGGCTGAGCGAGCCGGGCGTCCGCACGGTGATCGACATGCCCGGGATCTCGGCGACGTGTGCGCCGGCGACCGCCGGGTGCAAGGGGACGGCAGCGGCCAGCGGCCGCTGATATGCGCCCTACTTGCTGGGGACGCTTTCGAAGGTCTTCGGGACCGAGAGGGACGTCCAGTGGGACACCGGCCAGTAGATCGCGAAGGCCCGGCCCGCGACCCGGCTGATCGGGACGGTGCCCTGGTCGGAGTCGAGGTGCGCGCGGGAGTCGGCGGAGTCCGAGCGGTGGTCGCCCATCACCCAGAGGCGGCCGGCCGGGACGGTCACGTCGAACTTGTCGTCGGAGGGCGCGTCGCCGGGGTAGAGATAGTCCTCGTCCAGCGCCTGGCCGTTGACGGTGATCCGGTTCTGGGGGTCGCAGCAGATCACGTGGTCGCCGGGGGTGCCGACGATCCGTTTGATGTACTCCTGCTCGCCCGGGCCGGCGCCCCACGAGGCGGGCGGCTCGAAGACGATCACTTCGCCGCGGTGCGGGTCACGGAATCGGTAGAGGAGTTTGTTCACCAGCACCTTGTCGTTCAGGAGCAGGGTGTTCTCCATCGACCCGGACGGGATGTAGAAGGTCTGGAGCAGATAGGTGCGCACGCCGGCGGCGACTACCACGCCCACGACGATGAGCACCAGGAGCTCGAAGCCCTTGGAACGGTAGAACGGACGACCGGTGATCTTGTCCTCGGACACGGGCGGAGCGTACATCAATCGTCACAGCCCGGCAGGAAACAACCGGGCTGTGACCGATCGATCAGGCCAGTTCGATCTCGGCGGTCAGCGGGCCGTCCGCCGCCTCGGTCTGCACCGAGCGGATCACGCCGGCTGCCAGCACATCCCTGCTGACCAGCGCGAACGCTGCCTCCGGCCCGCGCACGACGAGGCGCGCGACCTCGCTGCGCATGGACTGCTTGGCCTCGGATTTCGCTTTGCGGACCAGCCCGAGGACCGTGCCGGCCAGAGTGAGCAGACCGGCCGGCAGCTCTGGGTCGAGCGCCGTGGCGAACTCGCCGGCGGACGGCCACGGCGCGCGGTGCACCGAGCCCTCCTGCCACCAGGACCACGCCTCCTCGGTGACGAACGGCAGCATCGGCGCGAACAGGCGCAGCAGCGTGCGCAGGGCGACGGCCAGCGCGGTGTGCGCGGAACGCGTGGCGGGGTCCTCCACCGGGCCGTACGCGCGTTCCTTGACGAGCTCCAGGTAGTCGTCGCAGAACGTCCAGAAGAACTGCTCGGTGCGCTCCAGGGCGCGGGCGTAGTCGTACGCCTCGAAATGCCTCGTGGCGTCGGCGGCCACCGCGGCCAGGTCGCCCAGCATGGCCCGGTCCAGCGGCTCGGTGACCTCGCCCTCGTGCAGGTCGAAGCGGAGCACGAACTTGGTCGCGTTCAGGATCTTGATGGCGAGCCGGCGGCCGACCTTCATCTGGCCGGTGTCGAACGCCGTGTCGGTGCCCGGCCGCCCGCTGACCGCCCAGTAGCGCACCGCATCCGAGCCGAACTCCTCGAGCAGGCCCATCGGGGTGACGGTGTTGCCCTTGGACTTCGACATCTTCTTGCGGTCCGGGTCGAGGATCCAGCCGGAGAGCAGCGCTGTCCCGAACGGCAGGCTGCCGAACTCCTGGTGGGCCCGCAGCACCGTGGCGAACAGCCAGGTCCGGATGATCTCGTGGGCCTGCGGGCGCAGGTCCATCGGGAAGACCCGCTGGAACAGGTCGTCGTCGGTGCCCCACCGGCCGGCGATCTCCGGGGTGAGCGACGAGGTGGCCCAGGTGTCCATGACATCCGGGTCCGCGGTGAAGCCGCCCGGCTGATCCCGCTGGTCCTCGGTGTAACCGGGCGCGGTGTCGCTGCTCGGGTCGACCGGCAGCGAGGTGGCCGCGATCGGGGACGAGTAGTCGGGCTCGCCGGCCTGGTCGAGCGGGTACCAGATCGGGAACGGGACGCCGAAGAACCGCTGCCGGCTGATGATCCAGTCCCCGGCCAGGCCGTCCACCCAGTTCTCGTACCGGGCCCGCATGAACCCTGGTGACCAGGTCATCTCCTTGCCGCGCTCGATCAGGGCGGCGCGCAGGGCGGCGTCGCGGCCGCCGTTGCGGATGTACCACTGCCGGGTGGTGACGATCTCCAGGGGCTTGTCGCCCTTCTCGTAGAACTTCACCTGCTGCGTCGTCGGTCGCGGCTCCCCGTCCAGCGCGCCGGCCGCCCGCAGCAGCTCGACCATCGCCTCCTTCGCGGAGAAGGCCGTCTTCCCGGCCAGGCGCGCGTAGGGCTCGGCGTCCACGCCGGCCGGAGGCTGCGGCAGCAGGCGCCCGTCCCGGCCCATCACCGGCCGGGTCGGCAGGTCCAGCTCCCGCCACCAGATCACGTCGGTGAGGTCGCCGAACGTGCAGATCATCGCGATGCCCGAGCCCTTGTCCGGCTGCGCCAGCGGGTGCGCCCTGATCGGCACCTCGACGCCGAAGACCGGCGTGGTCGCGACCGTGCCGAACAGTTTCTTGTACCGCTCGTCGTCCGGGTGCGCGACCAGCGCCACGCAGGCCGGGAGCAGCTCGGGCCGGGTCGTCTCGATATGCACGGAACCGCCGCCGGCCAGCCCGAAGGCGAGCCGGTAGTACGCGCCCTGCCGCTCCCGGTCCTCCAACTCGGCCTGCGCCACGGCGGTACGGAACGAGACGTCCCACAGCGTCGGGGCGTCGGCGAGGTACGCCTCCCCACGCGCCAGGTTGCGCAGGAACGCCCGCTGCGACACGGCCCGGCTGACGTCGTTGATCGTGCTGTACTGCAACGACCAGTCGACCGACAGGCCCAGCTGGCGCCACAGGTCCTCGTACGCCTGCTCGTCGATCGCGGTCAGCCGCTGGCACAGCTCGACGAAGTTGCGCCGGGAGATCGGCAGCGGCCGGCTCGGCGGGGTGTCCGGCGGCACGAACGCGGGGTCGTACGGCAGGGACGGGTCGCACTGCACCCCGTAGTAGTTCTGCACCCGCCGCTCGGTCGGCAGCCCGTTGTCGTCCCACCCCATCGGGTAGAACACCTCGCGCCCGGTCATCCGGCGGTAGCGGGCGATGGCGTCCGCGTGCGTGTACGAGAACACGTGCCCCACGTGCAGCGACCCGCTGACGGTCGGCGGTGGCGTGTCGATGGAGAAGACCCGCGACCGGGGCGCCGAGCGGTCGAAGGCGTAGGTGCCGCGCTCGGCCCATACCTCGCGCCACTTACGCTCGATCCCGTCGAGTGTGGGCTTGTCGGGCACGGATGTCGTTTCGGTCACCGCAAAACTCTACGCAACGCTCCCTGCCGGGTCATCCGCAAATGCGCCTGCGTCCACGGACGTGGCGGGCCGGTCAGGAACGCTGCGTTCCCATCAGGGCGTTGAGCCCGCCGGTGCGCCGCAGCTTCTGCCAGCCCAGCCGGATCCCGCCGAGCGCGGCGAGCGTCGACTGGATCAGCACCAGGTACATCAGCTGCCGGTAGACGAACTGCTGGAGCGGCACCCGCCACAGCGGCTTCAGCGACTCCCCGTCGAGCCGGAACGCGTACCACGTGCTGAACAGCTGGACCGCCAGCATCGCGACCCAGGCGGCGAGGGTCTCCACCGGGTCGAGGAAGAACAGCCCGTAGATCAGGAACACGTCGATCAACGGCGAGAGCAGCGGCAACAGCGTCTGGAACAGCGCCAGGTTGAGCAGCCCGCGCCGCCCGAACCTCCCGCCCGGGCCCTTCTCGAACAGGGCGCCGCGGTGCTTCCACATCGCCTGCATCGTGCCGTAGCTCCACCGGTACCGCTGCCGCCACAGCTGCGACATCGAGGCCGGTGCCTCGGTCCAGGCGCGCGCCCGCTCCTCGTAGACGACCCGCCAACCTGCCCGGATGATCGCCACGGTCAGATCGGTGTCCTCGGCCAGGGTGTCGTCGCTGAGGCCGTTGACCTGGGCCAGCGCCTCCCGGCGGAACGCGCCGATCGCGCCGGGAACGGTCGCCATGCAGCGCATCACGTCGTAGGCGCGGCGGTCGATGCTGAAGCCGACCACGTACTCGATGTGCTGCCAGATCGCCACCATGCTGTTGCGGTTCGCGACCTTGGCGTTGCCGGCCACCGCCCCGATCTCCGCGTCCGCGAACGGCTGGACGAGCAGGCGGACGGTGTCCGGCTCGAACACGGTGTCGCCGTCCATCATCACGACAACCTCGGTCCTGGCGTGCGCGATGCCGTTGTTCAGCGCGCTGGACTTGCCGCCGTTCGCCTGCCGGACCACCTCCACGTTCGGGTGGCCGAGCGCCTCGGCGATCTCCGCGGTCCCGTCGTCGGACCCGTCGTCGACCACCACGATCGTGATCGGGTGCGTGCTCGCCACCAGGGACCTCAGGGTGTCGGCGATGCACTCCTTCTCGTTGTAGGCCGGCACGATCACGGTCACCGGCTCGGTGTACTCCCCACCCCACGGATCCGCGCTCCTGCGGTACCTGTTGGCATGCCTACGACCCAGGATCACCATCAGGATCAGGCGTACGACGGTGAGCACCCCCAGCACCAGCAGCAACCAGGAGAACCCGATCGTCACACCCTTGGCCAGCCGGATCGCGCCGACCAGCCCCGTGCCGATCGCGCGGTCCCCGGCGCTCGCCGCGGGATTGACAGTGCTGTTGCCGGTGAGCGCCGCGACCGTGGTGAACGTGTAGCCCTCCTTCTGCAGGGCCGGGATGACGGTCCTCAGCGCCGTCGCGGTCTTCGACCGGTTGCCGCCGCCGTCGTGGAAGAGCAGGATCGCGCCCGCGTCGTCCTCCGGCATGACCGCGTCCTCGATGTCGGCCATCGTCGCGGCCGACTCCCAGTCCCGGCTGTCCAGGTTGTTCACCACCGTGAGGTAGCCGCGCTCACCCACGTCGGCCATCACGTTCCAGGTCCGGTCGTCCAGCGCGGCGACCGTCGACGAGTACGGCGGCCGGAAGATCAGGCTGGTCACCCCGGCCGCCCCGGCCAGCGCGAACTGGGTCTCCTGCGTCTCCACGCCGCGCCGCCACTCGCCCTTGCCGGACATGTCCGGATGCGTGAAGGTGTGGATGCCGATCTCGTGGCCGGCGTCCTTCACCCGCTCGACCAGCCCCGGGTACTGACCGATCTGCGAGCCGATCATGAAGAAGGTGGCCGGGACGTCGTACTCCTCCAGCACGTCCAGGATCTCCGGCGTGTACGTCGGTGACGGCCCGTCGTCGAAGGTCAGCACGATCTGGTTGTCCGGCACGGTGACCGTGGTCGTCGTGGTGCCGTCCGTCTGGATGATCGGGCCACCCGTGAGCGCCTCGCTCGGCACCTCGCCGGTGTCGCTCGTCGAGGCGGCCGCGCCGTCCTGGGCGAACTCGCCCTGCACGATCCCGTTGACCAGCAGGATGCACGCGAACAGGCCCAGCACCACGGTCAGCACGATCCAGCGCGGGCGTGGCACGGGCACCCGGACGCGCCGGCGGCGCACCCCTTTCGACGTCTCGGCGGACACCGATCTCCCCCTCGCGCCGCGCTGCGCTGCGCCGGCAGGGGTCTTATCGGCAGGAATTCCGCACACATGAGGCATTTGCCGGTGGGATAGTCGCCGGGTGGCTTCACACCGCTTGGCGTACGTCTCGGCCGCCGCTCTCCTGATGGCCGTCAGCGGCTGCTCCTCCGACGACGACAAGAGCACGGCCACCCCTGCGCCGTCCTCCGCGACCGCCCCGGCGAGCACGTCGGCCTCGGCGACCACCATCCCGGCGACCCTGCGGTCGGCGCCCTACGTCGACGTGGTCAGCGGCTCCCTCGACATCGCCGACGTGGCCGCCAAGACCGGGCAGGCGGACTTCACGCTGGCGTTCGTGCTGGCCGACAGCGCCGGCGCGTGCACGCCCACGTGGGGTGGCAAGACCGCGATCGGCGACAGCACGGTGGCCGCCTCGATCGGCGAGATCACCACCGCCGGCGGCAGCGCGATCGTCGCCACCGGCGGGGCGACCGGCACCTACCTGGAGAGCGCCTGCACGCAGGACCAGCTGGTCACGGCGTACGGGACGGCTCTGGACGCGGCCGGCAGCAACCGCCTCGACGTCGACATCGAGCAGTCCGTGACCGTGGAGACGGTCGCCGGGGCGCTGGCCGCGCTGCAGAAGGCCCGCGGCACCGCGATCACCGTGACCCTGCCGGTGGAAGGCATCACCGCGGGCCTCGCCGATCCCGGGATCGAGCTGCTGCAGGCCGTCGAGGACACCGGCGCCGAGGTGACCGTCAACGCGATGACGATGAACTTCGACGCGGCCGGCGGCGGCTGGGGCCGGGCGATGACGACGGCGGCCGAGGCGGTCAAGGACGATCTCGACAGCATCTGGACGGAGAAGTCCGACGCGGAACTGTACGAGATGCTCGGCGTCACCCCGATGATCGGCGTGAACAACTCCGGCGGGACGACGAAGTCCGCCGACGCGACCTATCTGCTCGACTGGGCCGCCGGCAAGGACCTGGGATTCGTCCGTTTCTGGTCGGTGAACCGGGACAACGGCAACTGCACCGACGGCTCGGTGGCCTCGAATTGCAGCGGCATATCGCAGACCACATATCAGTTCACCGACCAGTTCCACGATTACGCGGGTTAGCCCGACGCCGAACTCGCCGCCGCGGTGGCCGTGGCGGTCGCCGTCGCGGAGGCGCCGACGGTCGCCGACGTCGAGACCGTCGCCCTCGCGGTCAGCGCCGAGTCGGAGGCCTGCACCACGCTCGCGCCGACCACGCCCATGTAGAGAGCGGCGAAAAGGGCGACGAGGACGCCGGCGACCGCCAGCAGGCGCTTGCGCCGCCCGGTCGTGTCGACAAAGACCTGAACGCCTTCCTCGGCGGACATCACAGGAGTGCGAATCATCGTTTCCGATTCCTTCCGATTGGTCACTCACGACCCTAGGAATGGAATCTGCGAATCAGCTTTGTGCGACCCCGGCGAATTCTGTCAAGAAATGCTCACTAATCGTTGGCGACACCATTACTGAGAGCATTCAACCGGCCGTAGTCGAGCGCGCCGGTCAACTCCTGATAGGTGCCGGCGCCGAACGTCTCCCGGGCGGCCCGCTCGACCAGCCCGTACGCCGCCTGCGCCACCGCCGAGCCCAGACTGATGCGGGCCACCCCGAGCTTCGCCAGCTCCCCGATCGGCGGCGCGCCCGGGCCGGCCATCACGTTCACCGGTCCCCGGATCGCCTCCACCAGTTCGCCGATGACGTCCGGGTCGGTCACCCCCGGCACGAAGATCCCGTCCGCGCCGGCCTCCAGGTACGCCCGCGCCCGGGTGATCGCCTCGGCCACGTCACCGAGCCCGAACAGCAGCGTGTCGATCCGCGCGTTCAGGAACACGCCCGGCGCGGCCTCGTGCGCCGCCGCGATCCGGGCGACCTGCTCGTCGATCGAGCGGGCGCCGTCCTCCAGGTTCACGCCGGCCACGCCGGCCGCGGCCATCTCGCGCAGAGTGCGGGCCGGGTCGCCGTACCCCGCCTCGACATCCACCGAGACCGGCACGGACACCGCGGCGACGACCCGGCGGGCGGCCGCCACGGCGAGCTCACGGCCCAGGACGTCACCGTCCGGGGTGCCCAGGCTCCACGCCACCCCGGCGCTGGTGGTGGCGACGGCAGCGGCCCCGGCCGCCGCGACGATCCGGGCGCTCGCCGCGTCCCAGGCGTTGACCAGGACGAGCGGGGAACCGGGCTGGTGCAGGGAACGAAAGTCAGTCACGCCGGGAAGTCTGCGCGGGCGCCTCGCCCGGCGACAGGTATTCAGCTCACACTAAAAGCATGGTCGCGATCGCTCTCCCGCCCGACGCCGCCACCCGGATCAGGTTCGCCGTGTCGTGCCTCTGGGAGGTGGTGGCCAGCCTGCGGGGCGTCTCCTCCGTCCATCGGACATGGGCCCTGCGCGACCGGCCCGATCCCGGTGGCCTGCTGGCCCGGCTGGTCCCGCCCGCCGGGGGCTATGCGCCGGACTTCCTGACCCCACCTCCCGGCGGCCCGGCCACCGGCCTCCCGGCCGAACTTGCCACACTGCGCCGGACCGATCCGGAAGTCGTCCGCGAACACCTCGCGCTGATGCCCGGCGGTCGTGACCTCGACCTGTTCCGGGACCCGGCGACCGGGCTCGCGCGGCTCTGCGACGAGATCGCCGCCTACTGGGACACGGCGATCGCACCGGACTGGCCCCGGATGCGGGCCCTGCTCGACGCCGACGTCCGCCGCCGGGCCCACCACCTGGCCACCGAGGGCGCCGCCGCGGTCCTCAACGATCTGCACGAGCGGGTCCGCTGGACCGGCGGCACGCTCCTGGTCGACCAGCGGCACTGCACCGCACCGGACGTACCCGACGGCAGCGGCCTGGTCCTGGTCCCGTCGGTCTTCGCCTGGCCGTCGGTCCTCACCGTCTCGTCGTGGGGGACGCCGCAGCTCGCCTACCCCGCCGCCGGGGTGGCCACGCTGTGGGAGGAGGAGCAGGCGCCGCTGCCGGACGCACTGAGGGCGCTGCTCGGCGCCGGCCGGGCCCGGATCCTGACCGAGCTGGGCACCGCGCTGTCGACGACCGAGCTGGCCCGGCGGACCGGCATCACACCCGGCGGGATCTCGCAGCACCTGCGGATCCTGCGGGCCGCCGGGCTGGTCGCGACACACCGGGAGGGACGGTTGCTGCTGAACTCGCTGACACCCGCGGCGGAGACGCTGCTGGCCGCGGCACGCCAGCCGGGCCAGGCGCTGCCCGCGGATCACCCGGGAAAGGCCTAACCTCAGCGGTCATGAGTTTCGCGCGGAGAATCCGGCCGGTCGTCGATCGTGTCTACGTCGGGGTGAGGTCGGGCAGCCGTGACCGGGTCCGCGCCCTCTATGCCGAACGTGGCCTGCGCCCCGGGTTCGAGAGCAGCTTCTACTTCGGCCTGCTGGCTCGCCCGATGCCGGCGGACGGCTTCGCCGCGGCAACCGTCTACGGCGGTGGTGACATGACCGCGGAACTCGAGCAGGGCATCGCGGTGGTGGACGACGACGGGACCTGGCGGCTCACCGGCCTCGGCCGGGACATCGCCATGGCGGTGCAGCGGGTCGTCGGGGAAGCCGCGGCGCAGCGATGGGATCCCGGCCCGCCGCTGGACGCCATGCTGCCCGGCCCGGCGGCGCTGCCCCGTCTGGCCGACCTGGTCGGGCGCCTGCTGGAGGCCGGGCAGGCCACCGGCGGGCCGGCCTTCCGGGCGCTCGCGCCGGTGTACGAGCCGGTGGACGCGTCCCCGGCGGTGCGCCTCACGACCCGTCTGGGTGCGCTCCGGCACCACCGCGCGGACGCGCACCGCGCGGCCTGGCAGGCAGCCGGCCTGACCGTCGGCCAGATCACGGCGCTGCCCGCCGGTCCTGAGCGGCGAACGATCGACGACGAGACCGACCGCCGGGACGAGCCGATCTATCAGGCGCTCGATCGCGAGGAGAGAGTGGAACTCCTGGCCGGGCTCGGCGCCCTGCCGTGACGGGGTGGGCGACAGCAAGGGCAGGCTCTAGAGCGGCAGCACCACAGCGGACGGCTTGCCCCCGAAACACGTGATCGACATGCGATAACGGCTGATTCCGTTCGCGAAGACCACCGACGCGGTCAGGCCCGGCCCCGGGTCGGCTCCCTCCACCACGAAGCCGTCGGCCGGTTCCCAGCTCAGCACCTGCACGTTCCCGGAGACGCAGATGGCGTTGACAGCGCCGCCCCTCGACACCAGGCGGGTGGTCTCCGGGCCGGCCGAGGTGGGCGGCGCGCTCTCGCCGGCGCTCGGCTCGGGCGCCGGGGAGGGTTCGGCCGAGCCGGGCGCCGGCGAGACGGCGGCGCTGGCCGGCAGGTTGCTGGCCACGGCGGCGGCGCTCCGGTCGTGCCGGGTGCCGCTCGGGCTCGGCGGCGTGGCGGCGGCCGACCGCGGGCGGCCGGGCGGCACCGCGGCCCGGCTCACGGGCGGCACGGCGCCGACCGCCGCCGGGTCAGGATCATCCGCCCGGGTGGCCCACCATCCGAGGAGGGTGAGCAGCAGCGCGACCAGCACCGTACCGGCGAGCAGCAGCCGCCGGTTGTCGTGCCGGGGCCGGCCCGGCCGGGCTCCCGCGATCAGCTCGGTCTCGCCGTCGAGCCGGGTGGGCGGGAGCACCGCCTCGCCCGCTTCGAATCCGGGGATCCACTCCGGGTCGTCCGGCCCGGCCTGCCGGCCGTCGAGCGAGGAGGCAGCAGCGTTCAGGTCCTCCGGCGGGAATCCCTCCGGACCCCGGCCGTCCATCGGCGACTCGCCGGACGGCGTGCCACTCAGCGGCAACGCCCCGGACGGCGGGTCGTCCGGCGAGGGGCCGCCGGCCGGCACAGGCGCGGCGGGGGGCGACGAATGCCGGCCCTCCACGGGCGGCGCCCCGGCGGTGGCGGGCTTCAGGACGGCCGCCTCCGCCGCGTCGCCCAGGATCGCCGACACCTCGGCCGCGTCCGGCCGGTCCGCCGGCTCCTTGGCCAGGCAGCGGTCGACCATCTCGGCCACCGCCTCCGGCACCCCGGGCAGCTCCGGCAGCGGCGCTGGCTCGGCGTACATGTGCGCCGACAGCATCTGGGTCGTCGTCTCCACCGTCCACGGCGACTCGTCGGCGAGCAGGCGGTACAGCAGCACGCCCAGCGCGTACACGTCCGACGCCGGTTCGATCGCGCCGCCGGTGAGCCGTTCCGGCGCCAGGTAGGCGGGCGTCCCGAGCAGCCCTTCGTCGGGCTCGGCCGGCCCGGCGGCCGCCGCGATGCCGAAGTCCACCACCTTCGCCCCGGCCGGCGTGACCATCACGTTGGCCAGCTTGATGTCCCGGTGGACCAGGCCGTCGGCGTGCGCGGCGGCGAGGGCCGCAGCCACCTCACCGCAGATCCGGAAAACCCGCCGGGGCGGCATCGGCGCATCCGCCACACGCTGCTGCAACGTGGGCCCATTGATCAATTCCATGACGACGTACGGAACAGGGGTCCCGTCCTCGTCGGATTCGCCGAAGTCGTAGATCTGCGCGATGTTGGGGTGCGACAGGGTCGCCGCGGCGCGCGCCTCGTGCAGGATGCGCGAGCGGAACCGGTCGTCGCCGGCGTATCGCCCGGCCAGCACCTTCACCGCGACCGGCCGGTTCAGCACCTCGTCGGTGGCCCGCCACACGATGGCCATTCCGCCCCGGCCGAGTTCGTCGTGCAGTCGGTAACGTCCTCCGAGTTTGCGTCCCTCGTCCACTCGTCGCAGTTTGCCGAAATGCTCGGGAATTCGCACATCGGCCATCCTGCGAATGCCATTCATCTTTCATATTCCGCGGCGCGTGGATATCTTCTGAGATCGTGGACAAAGCCTCGAGACGCCCCCGCCCGGCCGATGCCCTGGTGAGCCGGTTCCTCGGTCTCCCGCCCGCTTCGCACGGCTACACGTCGGAGCAGGTGCGGACGCCGATGCGGGACGGGGTGCGCCTGCTCGGCGACCACCTGGCCCCGGGCACCGCCACGCCGAAGGGGACGGTGCTCATCCGGACGCCGTACGGGCGGAGCTTGCCCAATCCGGTGATGAACGGGACCGTTTTCGCGGCGCGCGGCTACCACGTGCTGTTACAGAGCGTGCGCGGGACCTTCGGCTCGGAGGGCGTGTTCCGCCCGATGTCGCAGGAGGCCGAGGACGGTCAGGACACCGTCGCGTGGCTGCGCGAGCAGCCGTGGTTCGACGGGAACCTGGCCACCCTCGGGGCGTCCTACCTGGCCTGGTCGCAGTGGGCGCTGCTGCAGGACCCGCCGCCGGAGTTGCGCACCGCGGTGCTCTACGTCGGCCCGCACGACTTCCGGGAGGCGGTCTTCGGGACGGGCGCGTTCACGCTGGGTGACTTCCTCGGCTGGAGCTATCAGATCGCGCACCAGGAGGACGGGCTCGCCGGGCGACTGTTCAGCATGGTCACGGCGAAGCGCCGGCTGCGGCCCGCGCAGGAGGGGCTGCCACTGGCCGACGCGGCCGAGCCGGTGCTGCTCGGGCGCGCCCCCTGGTACCGGGAGTGGCTGGAGCACCCGGACGGCGACGACCCGTGGTGGACGCCGTACCGCGCGGGCGCGGCCCTGGCCCGCCTGGACATCCCGGTGCTCCTGATCGGCGGCTGGCAGGACCTTTTCCTCGACCAGACGATGGCGCAGTACGAGGCCCTGCGCGCCCGTGGCGCCGACGTCGCGCTGACCATCGGCCCGTGGACACATCTGCAGGCCGGGATGCAGGGCGCCGGGGTTCTGACCCGGGAGAGCGTCGCCTGGCTCGATCAGCACCTGACGAACGGCCCCGCGGCCCGCAAATCACCCGTTCGGGCGTACCGGACCGGCGAGCGCGCCTGGCACGAGCTTCCCGCGTGGCCACCGCCCGCCGATCCGGCGACGTTCCACCTGCGGGCCGGGCGGCGGCTGACCACGACCGCGCCGGACGGGCCGGAGGGCGTCGCCGAGTTCGTCCACGACCCGGCCGACCCGACCCCGTCGGTGGGTGGGCGGACACTGACCGGCTCGATGGGCGTGCGGGACAACCGGGCGCTGGAGGCGCGGCGGGACGTGCTGACGTTCACCACCGATCCGCTGCCGACCGCGGTCGACGTGATCGGGCGCCCGGAGCTCACGCTCACGGTCGCGGTGGACAACCCGTACGCGGATGTCTTCGTCCGTCTCTGCGACGTAGATCCGCGTGGCCGTTCGCGCAACTTCGCCGACCAGTACCTCCGGCTGGACGCGTCGGTGCCGGCCGGCGAGCCGCAGCGGCTGACGCTGACCCTGGATCCGTGCTTCCACCGGCTGCTCGCCGGGAACCGGCTGCGGCTGCTGATCGCCGGCGGGGCGTTCCCGCGCTTCGACCGGAACCGGGGCCCTGACGGGGCCGGGCTCGCCGCCGCCCGGCACACCGTGGACATCGCCGGGTCGGCGCTCACCCTGCCGGTGGCGGCGGCACCTCCATCCACCATTCGGTGAACTGGCGGGCCTGGCCGGTGTGGTCGAGGCGCAGCACCCACATGTTGCGGTACTCCCGGTCGGGGTAGACGGTGCGACCCTCGATCACCGCGAGCTCCTCGGTGATGATCACCGGCTGCCAGGTGAACGTGGTCGTGCCCGGTTCGTCGCGCTGCGCGAGCCAGCCCGCCACGATCGCCTCCCGGCCGACCCACGGCGGTGAGTACGGCTCGGTGAAGTACGCCGCGTCGTCAGCGAACAGATCGCGGATGTCGTCCGGCTCGTTCGACTCCCACGCGCGGCGGTAACGCCGCACCCAGGCGGTCACCGCATCCAGGCTCGTCATCGCGCCTCCTCCCGTCGCGTCAGCCGACCCGTCATTTGACCAGAGCGATCCGGGCGCCGGATAGGGTCACGTGGTGACCGACAACTGGCGCCATCTGCCGGCCCCGGCCCGCCCGGTCGCGGTGGCCGTCACCGCGGCCGTCGACGCCGTCCGCAAGGGCGAGGCGGAGGCGCTGGACGACGCCGTGAACGACCTGGCCGCTCTCGACCCGGCGCACGCCGGCCTGATCCTCGGGACGACGGTCCGCCTGCTGTTGGAGGAGGGACATCCGGACGGGCTCACCGCCGACGACGTCCGCACCGCGCTCGCCTCCTGCGTGCGCGCTCACCCGGACGCGCATCCGCAGGTCGTCCTCTGGCTGCTGGCCGGCGCGCTCGGCGTGCTGGACGAGGACGGCATCCCGGCGCCGCAGCCGGCCGCGCTGGCCCGCAACGCCGCGCTGCTGCTCACCGACCTGCTGGCCGGGCGCGACCCCAGGGTGTGGCTGACCGCCGCGCTGACCGAGATCCAGCACACCCAGCTCAACGACTGACAGTCCGATTGTCCCGGGCCCAGGCGCAGATCGCGGCGAGCGGCTCGCGCAGCGTGCGACCGAGCCCGGTCAGCTCGTACTCGACGTGCTGCGGCGGGTCGGCCTGGTACACCCGGCGGCTGACCAGGCCGTCGGTCTCCATCCCGCGCAGCGTCTCGGTGAGCATCTTCGGGCTGATCCCGGGGATCCGGCGACGCAGGCGGGCGGGGCGTTGCGGCCCGTCGGCGAGCGCGTAGATCAGCAGCACCCGCCACTTCACCGCGAGCCTTTCCAGGGCCTGCCGCGTGACACAGTCCTCCTCCAGCACGTCCGGCACGACCAGGTCCACGCCCCACCCCCATGGGCACCCCGAAGTGCCCTCTGTCCAGCCCGACGCAGGCAGCCTAGCGTCGGACCGTGACCGAGACAGTGACGTTCTTCAGTGACGGACTTCGCCTCGAAGGGGTGCTGCGCACCGCTCCCGGCAATCGTGCGGCAGTGCTCACCGGCCCGTTCAGCGGCGTGAAGGAACAGGTGGTGGCGGAGTACGCGGAGCGCCTCACCGCGGCCGGCATCACCACCCTGGCGTTCGACCACCGCGGCTTCGGCGCCAGCGAGGGGCGCCGTGGGCATGAGGACAGCCAGGGCAAACTGGCGGATCTGCGGGCGGCGGTGGGCGTGCTGGACGGGTACGACCGGGCGCTCGTGGGGATCTGCCTGGGCGCCGGGTACGCGATGCGCGCCGCCGCCACGGATCCCCGGGTGAAGGCGGTCGCCGGGATCGCCGGGGCCTACAACAGCCCGGCCTGGTTCGCCGAGCGGATGGGTCACGTGGCGTACCGGAAAGCCTTGATCGACATGATCGACCGCTACGACGAGGAGCTTCCGGCGGTCGCCCTGGACGGCGAGGCGGCGATGCCGGGCGAGGAGCCGTGGTCGTACTACTCGGCCTGGATCGGCACTCCGGGCTGGGAGAACCGGGTGACCCGCGGCTCGCTGCACAGCCTGATGACGCTGGACGTGCTCGGCGTGCGCCCGTTGCTGCCGCCGAGCCTGATCGTGCACGGCCGGGTGGACGCGTACTGCTCGCCGGAGCTGGCCGAGGCGATGCACGCGGACGAGACGCTGTGGCTGGACTCCAGCCGGCACGTCGACCTCTACGACGTGGACGAGCACGTGACCCGGGCGGTGGGGCGAACGGTGGAGTTCCTGAGCCGGACGCTTTAAAACTTTGCAGAGTCTGCAAAGTTGTGGGTAGCCTCCGGAGCATGAACCGGGACGACAAGCGGCGGCTCACCCGGCGCGCCCTGATCGGCGCCGCGCTCCGGCTCGCCGACGAGCGCGGCGCCGATCGCGTCACGGTGGACGAGATCAGCGAGGCCGCCGGCGTCTCCCCGCGGACGTTCTTCAACTACTTCCCGGCCAGGGAGGACGCCCTCGTCGGCGACCCGCTGGAGGGCGTCACCGACCCGCGGGAGCTGCTGATCGGCGCCCCGCCCGGCCCCGCGCTGGCCGCGGTGGAGGCCGCCCTCGCCCCGGCGATCCGGCTGATCCAGGACGATCGGGAGCTGTGGCTGCTCCGGCTCCGCGTGATCATGAACAATCCGCACCTGCTCCCCCGGCTGGCCGCCACGGCCGCGACCGCCGAGCAGGAGATGACCGCCGCGATCGCGGAACGTCTGGGCCTCACTCCGGGTCACCCCTATCCACCGGTGCTCGCCGCCGTCACGGGCGCCGCCCTCCGGGTGGCCCTGATGCGATGGGCGGCAGACGCACAAAACGGCGCTACGGACGTACCGGAAATGCGCCTTTCTGATCATGTGCACGAGGCTTTCGGCATGGTCGCCGGCGGCCTGGCCGACCCACCCCCATCACCGCACCGAGGAATTCGATGACCGCTACCCCCGTCCCCGCCGACACCGCCGAGGCGGGCGGCCGGATGACCCACCGCGAGGTCGTCCAGGCCCTGTCCGGCCTGATGCTGGGCATGTTCGTCAGCATCCTGGCGTCCACCGTGGTCGCCAACGCCCTGCCGACGATCATCGCCGAGCTGGGCGGCAGCCAGTCCGTCTACACCTGGATCGTCACCACCGAGCTGCTCGCGATGACCGCCACCGTCCCGCTCTGGGGCAAGATGGCCGACCTCTACAGCAAGAAGCTGCTGATCCAGCTCTCGCTCGGCCTGTTCGTGGTCGGCTCGCTGATCGCCGGCCTCGCCCCGAACGTGGAGATCCTGCTGGTCAGCCGCATCGCCCAGGGCGTCGGCGCGGGCGGCATGTCGGCCCTCGCCATGATCGTGATGGCCGCCATGATCCCGCCGCGTGAGCTGGGGCGTTACTCCGGCATGTTCGGCGCGGTCTTCGGCGTCGCCACCATCGCCGGCCCGCTGATCGGCGGCGTCCTGGTGGACACGTCGTGGCTGGGCTGGCGCTGGTGCTTCCTGATCGGCGTGCCGTTCTCGATCGCCGCGATCCTGATGCTGCAGAAGACGCTGCACCTGCCGGTCACCCGCCGCGAGGTGAAGATCGACTGGCTGGGCGCGCTGCTGATCACGGCCGGGGTCAGCACGCTGCTGATCTGGTCCACGCTCGCCGGCCCGCAGCACTTCGCCTGGATCTCCGGGACGAGCGCCGCGTTCGTGGCCGGCGGCCTGGTGCTGCTGGCGCTGGCGGTCTGGGTGGAGTCCCGCGCCGCCGAGCCGATCATCCCGCTGGGGATCTTCCGGCACCGCACGGTCAGCCTCACGGTCATCGCGAGCGTGCTGGTCGGCGTCGCGATGTTCGGCGGCACGGTGTTCCTGTCGCAGTACTTCCAGATCTCGCTGGGCAAGTCGCCGACGGTGGCCGGCCTGATGAGCCTCCCGATGATCTTCGGCCTGCTGGTCTCCTCGACGGTCGCCGGCCAGCTGATCACCAAGTTCGGCAGGTGGAAGATCTTCCTGGTCGCCGGCGCGGTCGTGATGACCGGCGGGATGCTGCTGCTGAGCACCATCGGCGCGGACACCTCGGTGCCGCTGATCTCGGTCTACATGGCCGTGCTCGGCATCGGCGTCGGCATGCTCATGCAGAACCTGGTGCTGGCCGCGCAGAACGACGTGCCCGCCACCGAGCTGGGCGCCACCACTTCGGCGCTCACGTTCTTCCGCAGCATGGGCGGCTCGATCGGGGTGAGCGCGCTCGGCGCCGTCCTGGCCGCCAAGGTCACGTCGCTGGCCACCGAGAAGTTCGGCGCCGCGGCCGGCTCCGGCGGCTCGGCGAAGGTGCCTGACCTGGCCACCCTGCCGCCCGAGGCACGCGCGATCTTCGAAGACATCTACGGTACGGCGACCGCCCACCTCTTCATGATCGGCGCCCCGATCGCGTTCCTCGCGGTGATCGCCGTCCTGTTCATCAAGGAGAAGCCGCTCTCGACGCTCACCGGCGACGAGCGGGCGGCGCAGGAGCAGGCCACCGCGGCCCTGCACTGACCGCCGGACAAGGCTCCGGCCCGCACCGGCAGCTGGAAAAGGCGCGACCCCACGGGGGCCGCGCCTTTTCTCATGTCGGAATCGGTCAGCCGTCGCCACCCACCCGGGTGAAACGGCCGCGGGAACGCGCGCGGGCTTTCAGGAGGGCCGCAGGCCCACCGAGGTGCGCGGCGAGGGTGGCTCGGCGCAGCCGAGCAGGCCGACCAGGCCGGAAACCCAGAGCTGCCGGTAGACCGTGGCACTGGGATGACTCACCACGAGCTTGATGCCGCTGGCGGCCGCGGTGTGGAAACACGCCACCAGGATGCCGATCCCGATGCTGTCGATCAGCATCACGCGCTGAAGATCGAGGCAGATCCTGCTGGGAGTCATGGTCGTCAGAACGTCGTTCACGGCGTCCCGCATGACGTGCGCGTTGTCCAGATCGATTTCGCCGCTCGGGGCGATCTCGACAGTGCCGTCGGCCAGCTGGCGGGTCGTGATCGGCAGATACACAGCTGCCCTCTCTTCTGGCGCCGGGAGGTCCGACACCGACTTGCCGCGGGACACGGTGGGGTCGCCCCGATGAAAAGGTCATCCGCACGCGGCGTTCGCTGGGAGACGCCCATTCACTGGAGACGCCCAGCCGCTGGAGATGCCCAGCCGAACCCGCGTTCCTACAACAATCCGCTGGTCTGCAAGTTACGCCACGTAGGCGCGGAACGCCAGAGTAGTTCATATGGCCGGAATGTGCTGGAACGGTCACTGCGTGGCGACCACGTTGACTGTCCACTGAAACTGGCCGAATACTCACCGTATGCGATGGAGCACCGGACGGCATGGGTGACGCCGGCCCCGGAGCCGGTTCCGCACCGGCCCCGGACAACGTCTACTTCGACAGCGTCGGCGTCCGCGAGGCCCGTGACGTACTGAATCGTTTCTACCACCCGGTGTCCCTGGGAGCGCCCGAGACCACCGACGCCAAGGTCGACGTCGAGGTGATCCAACTCGGACCGCTCACGGTGGGTCATCTCAGGTTCGCCGGAGGCGTAACGCTGATCGCGGCCGAGGTGGACGCGTACCACGTCACCCTTCCGGTCATCGGGCGCGTGCTGGCCCGCCGCAACGGACGGGATCTCACCGCCGGGCCGGCCACCGCGCTCGTCTTCCGGCCCGGCGATCCGGTCTACCTGCGGCCGGAGGCGCCGTCTGCGGAGATCGACGTGCGGATCGAGCGGTGGGCCCTGGAGAGTGAACTCGCGTCGCTGCTCGGTCACCCGATCGAGGGACCGATCGACCTGCCACCCGCGTTCGACCTGACCGGCGGCCCGGCGCACAGCTGGAGCCGGCTGATCCGGCTGCTCCACGACGAGCTGGAACACGAGACCAGCCTCATCTACCAGCCCATGATCGCCGAGCAGCTGTGCAGCAGCGTGCTGAGCGGGCTGCTGCTCAGCGTGCCGCACCGCTACCACGACGAGCTGACCACGCCGGCCGGCGCCGGGCCGCCCCGGGCACTGCGGCGGGTGCTGGACGCCGTCAACGACGAGCCGGACCGGGCCTTCACCGTGGCCGACCTGGCCGGCATCGCGGGGACGAGCGTGCGCTCGCTGCAGGAGGGGTTCCGGCGGCATCTCGGGTGCACACCGATGGCGTACCTGCAGCAGACCCGGCTGGATCGGGCGCACGACACCCTGCGCGAAGCGGACCCGAGCCTGGTCACGGTGGCCGCGGTCGCCAACCGGTGGGGCTTCGCCCACCTGGGGCGCTTCGCCTCGGCGTACCGGGCGAGGTTCGGCGTCTCCCCGTCGGAGACCCTGCGCCGGCCCGGCTGAGAGTCACTCCCCCGGATCGCACCGGCGGGGCTGAGGCACCTCGCCGGCGCGGCGGGCCGACCGCGTCACCGGCGCCCGACGTGCCCCGAAGAGGGGGCCGTGCGACGGCGTCCAATCCCGCCAGGGGGCCAGCACGGGCGCCAGCGCGACCGCGTCACCGTCCCCCGGGCCGCGCAACTGCCGCAGATATCCCTGCACCCGGCCGGCCGACGACGCGCCGGCCTCGACGAGCTGCCGCATGATCCGCAGGGTGTCCGCGTCCGGCGGCTCCTCCGCGTCACGGCCCAGCAGGGCAGCCAGGCCGTTCAGCGCCCGCGTCACCTCGCCCGCGTCCCGCTCCGCGTCCCAGAGCCCGGTCATGCCGCGCCTGCTTCCGGCGTTCCCTCCCGGGCGCCACCGGCACTACCGTGCCCACCTGCAAAACCGTGATCAGTGCAGTCGGCCATGCGGTCCCAGTCCCCTCACCCCACATACGCCGCGCCGGGCCAGGGCCCGGCTCTCGGGACGGTCCGCCCCGGGCGTACATGACAGGCGAAAATGTATTCGGCCCACTACTTTGCGTCCATCCGTAACGCGCAGGTCCTGTCCAGTTAGCGCTCAGTTCGGGCCTTCTTACCCTCACCCGGCGTACAGAATGGGTTCCGGGCAGATCTTTCACACGGAGGTGGACACCCATGAACACGATCCGGACAACGCCGGAGGACAGCGCGCCGCCCGTCTGGCGCACCGGCGCCGAGCAGCCCTGGGACCCCGAGGATCTGGCCGTGGCCCAGGGCAAGGACCCGACGCCGGAGAACGTCGCGCGGGCGCGCGCCGAACTCGAGCGCGACGGCGCCGCCGCGATCGAGCGGACCGTTCCCTAGCCGGGACAGCGTTCCCCAGCAGGGATGGGACGTGTGTCCGGCTCAGGCGAGCCGGACCGTCCGGCCCTGCGCGATCGCCTCGTCCGCGGCACCCAGCACCGCCGTCACCTGCCGGCCGAACCGGACGTCGACAGCGGAGGCCGGGCCACCCGCGGCGGCTGCCAGCAGCTGATCGATCGCACGCCCGAACATGTCCACGGCGTCGAACTCGACGGCCGGCACCGGCCACACCCCGGCCTCGCCGGCGAACTCGGCCGACTGCCGCGCGGCCGCCGCCGGGGCGTCCACCGAAAGGGTGAGCCTGCTGATCGCGCCACCCTCGTGGCGCAGCACCAGCGCCGTCAGGTCCCGCTCGCCCGCCATCCCGGTCACCTCGGTCACCGGCCCGAGCACCGGCAGCACCAGCGACAGGGCGTGCGGCCCGACATCCCAGAGGCCGCCACGCTCACGCCGCCACGGCGAGGCGCCGAACGGGTTGTCCGGCGTGAAGATGGAACCGAGGTGGTCGACCCGCGCCTCGGTCCAGCCGCCCGCCGCGACCGCCTCGGCCAGGAACTTCTCCGTCTCCGGCACGAACCGCCGGGTGAAGAAGACCACCGACGCAAGGTCACGCTCCGCGACGGCAGAGGCCAATTCCGAGGCCTCGTCCGTACGCAGTGAGACCGGCTTGTCCAGGATCAGATGCCGCCCGGCCCGGGCCGCCCGGAGCGCGATCGGCCCCTGAACGTCCGGCGGCAGCGCGATCGCGACCGCATCCACGTCGGCGAGCAGCGCGTCCACGTCCTCGTAGGCGCGGCTCCCGTGCTTGGCGGCCAACTCCTGAGCCTTGGCCGGATTCCGTCCCCAGACACCGGCGAACTCGGCTTCCGGGTGCCGCGCGAGGGCCTCGGAGTGCACCATGTGCGCCCACGGGCCAGTACCGAACAATCCGAAGCGCACTGTTTGCCCACTCTCCTCTGCAAGATCTCCAGGGGCCGGAAGTTACCAGCCCAGGGTCACCTCAGTAACCTGTGCCGGGTGAACGGTCCCCTCTCGGTGGCGACCATCGTCGTCGCTCTCCTCCTCGCGGCGTGGTATTTCCTGCGCTCCGCACTCGACCGCGCGCCCAGCCGCCTCGACCTGCTGACCATGGGCGGGCTCAGCGCCCTCGTCGCGGTCCTCGTCGTGGTCGCCGTGATCGGCCTCTTCGACGGGCCCCGCCCATCCGACACCGCCACGTTCGGCGGTTACCTGATCACCACGATCTGTTTCGCCCCGGTCACCGCCTGGCTGGCCAAGATGGAACCCACCCGCTGGGGCAGCCTCATCCTCGGCGTCGGCGCCGTCGTCCTGCCCGTCCTCGTGCTGCGCCTGCAGCAGATCGCGTCGGTGACCGGTGCCTGACGAACCCACCACCTCCGCCCGGCCCCGCGACGCCGCGCTCGGCACCGGTCTCGGGCGGGTCCTGCTGCTTGTCTACGGCACGTTCGCGCTGTCCGCGAGTGCCCGTGCGCTGGTTCAGATCAGCACCCACTTCGGCGAGGCGCCGCTGGCGTATGTGTTGTCCGCCTTGGCCGGGTTGGTCTACATCGCGGCTACGGTCGGCCTGGCGGTGGGCGGGGTCCGGGGGCGGCTCATTGCGCTGGTGAGCTGCAGCATCGAGTTGATCGGGGTGCTGGTCGTGGGCACCCTGAGCATTGCTGATGCGGTCGCCTTCCCGGATGACACGGTGTGGTCGCGGTATGGGAGCGGGTATGGGTATGTGCCGCTGATCCTGCCGTTCATCGGGCTGTGGTGGATCTGGCGTCGCCGGCCGGAGCGGGGCTAGAAGCGGCCAAGGTGCTGCCGCCGCAAACTGTGGCTGAGTGGGCACGGTTCGCTAGCCAGGCCACCTCCGCCCTGACCACGGTGCTGCCGCCGCGAGCGGTCGCTGGGTGGGCGCGGTCCGCTGACCCGGGTGCGGCATCACGGCAGGCGGGCGGTCGACTGGTACTCAGGGCTGTAATACGTGCCGGAAACAACCGTCAGCACCAGCTCGCCCAGCGCGGCTGGCGCTCAGGGTTGCAATACGTGCGGAAAACAACCGTCAGCGCCAGCTTGCTCCGGGCGGCTGGCGCTCAGGGGTGCAATACAGGTGGGAAACACCCTTGAGGACCAGCCGACGGAACTCGGCTGGTGCTCAGGGATGGTCAGTTCTCGGACTCGATGGCGTGGGGCAGGAAGTTGCAGTTGTCCCTGGTGACAAGGCCTTCGACGCCGAGGCCCTCACGGATGCCCATGCCGGCCGGCTCGCCGTCGATCAGCCACGAGCCGATGACCGGGTGGACCGTGCCCTCCAGCCCGTCGAAGGACGGCAGCTCGCGGAGTTCCTGCACGATGTAGCGCCCGTCCGACCCGTACTCCGAAGGGTTGTCGACGATCGGGGTCCCGTCCCGGACCAGGGTCACCGAGCCACCCTCGCGACCCCAGATCGGCTTCTTCGCGTACGACGTGAGCTGCGCCGCCTTGGACGACTCCGCGAAGTAGGCCGGCAGCAGGTACTTGCCGCGCTCCGGGTCGGAACCGAACAGTTTCCACAGCACCGGGAGCAGCGCCTTGTTGCCGAGCAGCGCGGCCTTGTAGGGCGGCTCGATCCACACCGTGCCGCGTTTCGCGGGGTCGGCCATGTTCCGGAAGAAGGCCTTGCCGCCCTCGTCGTGCCAGAACCACTCCCACGGGTAGAGCATGAAGATCACGTCGATCGGCTGTGCCTCGTGCTCACGGCCGGGCCCGGGCACGAAGACCACCCGGTCGTCGGCAACGTCCCAGCCGATCTGGCTCATCGCGATCAACTCGACCGGGAAGCCGGCCTCCTCGGCCGTGGCCATCAGGTAGGCGACGTTCATCCGGTCCTCGCCGGAAGTGTCCGACGTCTCGTACGCGAAGAAGATCTTGGGCTTTTCCGGGAGCCACGGACGGGCCTCGCGCAGCTTGGCGATGTTGCGCCGCCACGCGCCGGGCTCGGCCGGCTCGCCGCCCGGGGTCGCTTCCCAGCCGACCAGCCGGTCGTGGATGGAGTTCCACTGCCGCCACTCGTGCCGGGTGACCCCGGTCTGGTCCATCCAGTGCCACTGGATCACCGCGGCCTCGACCAGGGACGTCGGCGTCTGCGCGTTGAACTCCAGCAGCTTGGGGGTGCTGCCGGCGCCGTGGTACCACAGGTCGAAGCGGCCGTAGATGCTCGGCGAGAAGTCCGGCGTCTGCATCGGCGTGCGCATGTCCGGGTCCTTGTCGTAGTGCGTCCACGTCTCCGCGTCGCCGTCGAACCAGGTCCGGATGATCTGCTCGTGCGTGTACTCCGGGATGCCGATGCGGCTCAGGAAACACGCCTCCGGCGTGCAGATCGAGGACATGAAACCCTGCCTGCGGCCTTCGACGGTACGCCGTGGGCACTGCTCGACCATCCAGTCGCCGGCCTCGAGGCACATGTCGTACAGCGTCGCCGTGGCCGCCTCGAGCTCCTCGATCTCGGCGGCGGTGAAGTCGTAGTACGGCCCCTCCTGCCAGTACGAGTACATCGACCCGTCGGGCAGCACGTCGTCGTTGTAGGTCAGCCCGAGACTGAAATTGGTCAGCCGCCAGCCGTCCCGGACCGGACCGTACGGAATGCGTCGCATCTACTGATCATCCACCCGAGGAGCCGTGGCCCGAGGAGCCCTTGCTGCCGCTGCCACCCTTGCCGACGACGCCCGTCTTGACGGTGCCGTTGCCGACCCGGCCGGTCGACGGCAGCCCGTACGTGCTGCGGGAGGCCGAGTCGTTGTAGGCGAAGCGGCTGCCGCCGGAGGGCAGTTTCTCGCCGACCCGGTAACCGGAGCGGTAGCTCGGCGAGTGGTAGATGTAATACCCGCCACCGCCGCCGTAATAGGCGCCGCTGCGGTGGGTGTCGTCGCAGTAGTCCTCGTCGACGATCACACCGTTCTCGTCGGCGCAGTAGAAGCCTTCGTCGTGATAGCGGTCGTTGTCACAAGCCGCCGCGCCGCCCGCGGCGAGCAGCAGGAATGTGCTGGTCAGCGACACGCTGCGGGAACTCATGCGTCGGTTCATCACTTCTTTGTAGCCGCTCTCAGCAAGTTGCCAGCATCAGTCTCTCGGCCCACCGGCCACGTAAATCACCTGACCGGACACGAATCCGGCGCCCTCGCTCGCCAGGAACGAGACGGTGTTCGCCACATCCTCGGGACGGCCCGCGCGGGCCACCGGGATCTGACCGATCGACGCCTTCTCGAAGTCGGCGAAGTCGACGCCCATCCGCGCCGCGGTGGCCCGGGTCATGTCGGTGACGATGAATCCGGGGGCCACCGCGTTCGCGGTGATGCCGAACTTGCCGAGCTCGATGGCCAGCGTCTTGGTGAAGCCCTGCAGCCCGGCCTTGGCCGCCGCGTAGTTCGCCTGACCGCGATTGCCCAGCGCCGAGGTGCTCGACAGGCTCACGATCCGGCCGAAGCCCGCGTCGACCATGTGCTTCTGCACCGCGCGGCTGAACAGGAACGAGCCCTTCAGGTGCACGCTCATCACGATGTCCCAGTCGTCGTCGGACATCTTGAAGAGCAGGTTGTCGCGGAGCACGCCGGCGTTGTTGACCAGGACAGTGGGCGGGCCGAGCTCGGCCACGACCCGCTCCACCGCGGCGGTCACCTGTTCCGGCTTCGACACGTCGGCGCCGATCGCGACCGCGGTGCCGCCGGCGTCGTGGATCGCGGTGACCGTGTTCGCACAGGCGCCCTCGTCGAGGTCGACGACCGCCACGGCGAGGCCGTCAGCGGCGAGCTTGAGTGCGATGGCCTCACCGATGCCGCGGGCGGCTCCGGTGACGATGGCGACCCTCGACGATGCGGACTGCGACACTGCGGCCTCCCGTTGTGATCTTCGCTGCTCCCTGCCGCACTCTAATCCGGGTCAGGCAGTTCTGCGCACGCGGATCCACCGGTATCCGTATCCGGCCACCGGAAGATCGGCGAGCTTGCCCGGGTCCGGGTACTCGGAGTCGGCGAGCACGTCGTTGGGCAGCTCCGCGGTCTCGCCGATGCTGCTCAGGTCGACGGTCACGTCGTCCGGGCCGAGGTTGTGCAGGAACAGCATGGTGCCGGTGCCGTCCTCAGCCCGGTGCACGAGCAGGCCCTTCGGCACGGGCACGTCGACGTACGAGCAGGTGCCGCTGCCGACCTCGGGCGCCTCGCGCAGCGTGCGGATCATCCGCTCGAACCAGGAGAGCAGCGAGGTCCGGTCATGGCGCTGCAGGGTGACGTTGACCTTCTCGTAGCCGAAGTCCCCGTCCGTGATCATCGGGCGGACCAGCTGATCGGGTTCCGCGCCGGAGAACCCGCCGTTGGGCATGCCGGACCACTGCATCGGGGTGCGGATGGCGTCGCGGCCCTCGAGCTTCAGGTCGTCGCCCATGCCGATCTCCTCGCCGTACCTCAGCACCGGGGTACCGCGGAGACTGAACTGCAGCGCGTACGCCAGTTCGATCCGCCGCCGATCGTTGCCGAGCATGGGGGCCAGGCGCCGGCGGATGCCCCGGCCGTAGAGCTGCATGTCCTCGTCGGGGCCGAACCTCGCGAAGACGTCCGCGCGCTGCTCGGCGGTGAGCCGCGACAGGTCGATCTCGTCGTGGTTGCGCAGGAACGTCGCCCACTGACCGCCGGGCGGCAGCGTCGGCGTGTCCCGCAGCGCGTCGATGATCGGCTCCGGATCCTCCCGGGCCAGCGCGAGCACCATCTTGGCGTTCAGCATGAAGTCGAAGAGCATGTGGATCCGGTTGCCCGAGCCGCCCTCGTCGCCGAAGTAGGTGACCAGCTGCGCGGGCTCCACATTGGCCTCGGCGAGCAGCACCGCGTCGCTCTTGCGCCACTGCAGGTGCGAGCGCAGCTCGGTGAGGAACGCGAAGTCCTTGGGCGCGTCCGGGTTGCCCGGGTCGGTCTCCTCGATGATGAACGGCACCGCGTCCATCCGGAACCCGGCCACCCCCAGCTGCAGCCAGAACGCGCAGATCTTCTTGATCTCCTCGCGCACCTCGGGGTTCTTGATGTTGAGGTCCGGCTGGAACTTGTAGAAGCGGTGGTAGTACCAGAGCTTGGCGGTGCGGTCGTAACTCCAGGTCTCCGCCTGCTCGCCGGGGAAGACCATGCCCTGGTGGCGATCCGCCGGCTCGGTCTCGCTCCAGACATACCAGTCGCGGTACGGCGAATCGGGCGACGACCGGGCGGAGACGAACCACGGGTGCTTGTCCGAGGTGTGGTTGACCACCAGGTCGATGATCACCTTGATGCCCCGGTTGCCGGCCTGGTGCAGCAGCTCGGCGAAGTCCCCGAGGTTGCCGAACCGCGGGTCGACGTTGTAGAAGTCGGCCACGTCGTAACCGTCGTCGCGGTCCGGCGACGGGTGGATCGGGTTCAGCCACAGGCAGGTCACACCCAGCCGGGCCAGATAGTCGAGACGGCCGATCAGTCCGGGGATGTCCCCGCAGCCGTCGCCGTTCGAGTCGGCGAAGGTATCGATGTCCAGGCAGTACACGACCGCCTGCTGGTACCACCGGTCACTCATGCACCTTTACATGTCCGCCCGTCCCCGCCGCAAAACGTCGGGCGAACCCGGCCGCGGCGACCGCGACGATCCCCAGCGGCGCCAGGGTGAGCGCCACCTCACCCGCGGTGACCGTCTCCGGCACCCAGGTGGTCGTGCCGGCCAGCACTGTCGAGTCCCAGGTCTGCAACAGCACGATCGGCGCCAGCAGCATCCCCGGGAACACCAGCGCCACGCGACGGCGCACCGGCGGCTCGAGCCCGATCGTCACGCCGGCGAACAGCGCCAGTGGCAGCCAGACCGAGAGATCGTCGACCTGCAGGAACGGCAGCCGTTCGGCCCAGGCGGCGAACAGGGAGACCGACACGGCGGCCGCCAGCATCCCGAGACCGAGGCGGCCGGCCAGCACCCGGGCCGGGCGGGCCGTCCGCGCGGTGGCGAAAGCGGCCGCCACCAGGATCGCCATGCTCGGCACCCAGGCCAGGCGCATCGCCGCCCACGGGGTCAGGCCCACCCAGAACGTCAGGGTGCCGAGCTCGACCAGCAGCGTGACCCCGGAGAGCACGGCCGCCGCACGGTAACGCCCGGCCAGCGCGGCGGCCGCGACCGCGAGCCAGGCCACCGCGCGTGACGCCGGGTCGGCCAGGCCCGCGGCACCGCCGAGCGTCGTCGGGACGTGGTGCAGCCGGTCGGCGATCGCCTCGGTGACCGTGGCCACGGCGAAACCGCCGATCAACAGGGCCACGAAGAGGGCGCTGAGCGCGGCGGCGTCGCGCCACGCCGTACTGCAATCGGCCCTTGCTTCTCTGCTGAAGCGGACCGCGAGGCCGGCGCGGAGCAGGTCGAGGGCATCGGCCGGGCGAGGGAGGCGCCGGCCCGGCGGCGAGCCGGCGAGCAGGACGCCGAGCATCTCCTCCTGGTAGACCTCGCGGTGGGCCGCGGGATAGACCCGCAGCAGCCGGCGATACGTCTTCTCCAAGGTGGTCATGCGGTGGCTCCCCCGAGGCCGGCCCGACGGATCTTGAGGCGGCGCTCGGCAATGGTGGCCTGCTGGCGCAGGCGGGCGGACTCGGCGGCCAGGCTCTGCTCGCCGGCCCCCGTGAGCCGGTAGTAGCGCCGCAGCCGGGACTGGACGACCTCCTCGCGATCGACCTCGATCAGGCCGTCGAGGCGCAGGCGGTCGAGCGCGGCGTAGAGCGTCCCGGCGCGCAGCCGGACCCGCCCGCCGGTCATCGTGGCCACGTCCTCGATCACCGCGTATCCGTGCCGGGGCTCCTCGGCCAGGGCGGTGAGCACCAGGAACGTCGGCTCCCGCATCGGCATGTCTGTCACGGCGGGAAGAATATACCGATCATCGGTATATACGGAAGTGGTTGCCCGGCGGTAGATCGGGTACGGAGGATGAATGGCTGAATTGACCGGGCTGGCCGGGTGGGTCGCCTCCGTGATCGACTCCCTCGGTGAGGCGGGCGTCGGCCTGCTCGTGGCGCTGGAGAACCTGGTGCCGCCGATCCCCAGCGAAATCGTGCTGTCCATGGCCGGTTTCCTGGCCAGCGAGGGCCGGGTGAACCTGACCCTGGTCTGGGCCGCCGCGACGGTGGGCGCGCTGGTCGGCGCCCTGCTGCTCTACTGGCTGGGCCGCGGCCTCGGTGAGGAACGGCTGCGCCGCTGGCTGGACCGGATCCCCCTGGTCGATGCCGACGACCTGAACCAGGCGGATCGCTGGTTCGAGCGGCACGCGAAGGCCGCGGTGCTGTTCGGGCGGTGCGCCCCGGTGGTCCGCAGCCTGGTCTCCGTCCCGGCCGGGGCCAACCGGATGCCGCTCGGGCAGTTCGCCCTGTTCACCGCGATCGGCAGCGGGGTCTGGAACGCCCTGTTCGTCGGCGCGGGATACGCGCTGGGGTCGCGCTGGCAGGACGTCGAGCAGTACAGCCACTGGTTCGACTACGCCATGTGGGCGTTCTTCGCCGGCGCCATCGGCTGGTGGATCGTCAAGAAGGTGCGGAAACGGCGGAACGCGGCCGCCCGGGTGGACGACCGCGTTTCCTGATGCCGTACGGGAAAACCGGTGTTGATCTCTAAGTCAGCTCAGAAGCCCGCGCTGACCTTGGTGAACGCCCAGTCGGCCTGCGCGATGCCGGAGCAGTCGGAGACCACGCCGCCGCCGGCGCAGCCACGGTCCCGGTTGACCGACCAGAAGGTGAAGCGGGCCAGGCCGTTGTTCTTGGCGTAGTCCCGGATCCGGGTCCAGGTGTCGACCGAGGTGACCTCCTGCTGGTCGGAGAGGCCGTTCATGCCGGAGATGCCGATGTGCGAGTACGCCTGCGCGTCGGTGTAGCCGAAGGTGGTCTTGACCAGGTTCTTCAGGCCCTCGGTCGCGCCGACGGTGGAGGCGTACATGTCGGCGCCGCCGCCGAAGTCGAACGGCATCTGGGTGAAGATGTCGATGTTCGCGCCCAGCGCCTTGGCCTGCTGCACGAGCCGGGTGCCGTAGTAGTTCGGGCCGGTCGGCGAGGTACCGAACGTGACGATGGTCTTCACCGACGGGTTGTTCGCCTTGATGATCTTCAGGGCGCCCAGGATCCGGTCCTGCACCGCGGTGTTCTCGAACTCGTCGGTGTTCTCGATGTCGATGTCGATCGCCTTGAGACCGAAGGCGTTGATCACCTTCTGGTACGCGCCGGCCAGGGCGTCGGCGGTCGCGCAGTTCGGGCCGAGCTTGTTACCGCTCCAGCCGCCGATCGACGGGACGACGTCCGCGCCGGCCGCCTTGATCTGCGAGATGTAGCTGGCGTGCACGCCACCGGTCAGGCCGGACTCGCCGTCCCACACCGGGTTGCAGCCGTTGGCCAGCACGAACGCCATCGTGAACGCCTTGATGCCGGTGGCGTTGACGATCGTCGCGGGCGCCGGCGGGTTGCCCCAGCCCGGGTAGACGTACGGCGCCGAGGCCATCTTGGTGCCGGTGGTCGGCGGGTTGGTGGTCGGGCCGGTCGGCGGGGTGGTGGTCGGCGGGGTGGTGCCGCCGCCGCAGGTGCCATTGTCGATCCAGACGTCCCACTGGCCGCTGTGGGTGGACGGCGACTCGTTCTGGGTCCACCACTTCGCGGTGAAGTTGTGGCCGCTCTGCGAGGCGACGTTGTCCTTCACGTAGGTGGCGGACGCCGACCAGGCCGGGGCACAGGCCGTCGCCGCGCTGGCGAACGTCATCGGGAGTACGGCCGCGGCCGTCCCGGCCGCGAGAACCGCGGAGATGAGAGCGATCTTCCTGCTGGTACGCATGGGGGTGCTCCGTGGGGGTGAGAGGGGGATCAGGGCAGGGTGGAGAGGTGCGGGTCGATCGTGTTGGCCCAGTTGTTGCCGTTGGTGACATCCCAATTGATCGACCAGGTCATCGCGCCACGGATGCCCGGGTAGGTGGCCGGCGGCTTGAACGTTCCGCAGTTCGTGCCGCGGGCCAGGCAGTCCAGGGCGGCGTTGACCACCGACGGCGCGACGTATCCGCCGCCCGCGGCGCTGGTGCTGGCCGGCAGGCCGAGCGAGACCTGGTCGGGCCGCAGGCCGTTCTGGGTCTGGATGCAGGCGAGCGCGGTCAGGAAGTTCTCCGAGCCCTGGCTGTACGCGTTCATCTGGTCGCAGCCGAGCATCGCGCCCGAGTTGTAGAACTGGGTGTGGACGACCGTGAGGATGTCCTTGATCGACAGGGCGAGCGCGAAGTACGAGGAGCCGGTGCTCTGCATGTCGATGGTCTGCGGCGCCATCGTGATGATCAGGTTCGCGCCGGCCTTGCTGCGCAGACTCCGCAGCGCGCTCGCCATGTAGGTCGGGTTGAGCCCGTTCTCCAGGTCGATGTCGACGCCGTCGAAGCCGTAGGTCTGGATCAGCGACCAGACCGAGTTCGCGAAGGCGGTCGCCGCCGCGTCGCTGGAGACGCTAACCGAGCCCTTCTCCCCGCCGACCGAGATGATCACCTTCTTGCCGCGCGCGTGCAGCGTGGCGATGTCCGCCTTGAACTGCGCGTCGGTGTAGCCGCCGACCGCGCTCGCCAGACCGCTGTCGAGGGTGAAGCTCACCGCGCCCGGGGTCGACGTGGCGTCGGCGAAGGCGACCGCGATCAGGTCGTACGTGGCGGGGACGGCGGCCAGCTTGAGCGGGGCCGCGCCGTTCACGAAGTTCTGCCAGTAACCGGTGAGGAAGTGCGCCGGGAGGCTTCCCGTCCCGGTCGGCTGCGTGGTCGGGCCGGTGCTCACGGTCGGGCTCACCGTCGGGCTCACGGTCGGGCTGCTGGTGGGACTGCTCGTCGGCGTGGTTCCTCCGCCGCACGTCCCGTTGTCGATCCAGACGTCCCACTGACCACTGTGGGTGGCCGGCGACTCGTTCTGCGTCCACCACTTCGCGGTGTAGTTGTGGCCGCTCTGCGAAGCGACGTTGTCCTTGACGTAGGTCGCGGTCGAGCTCCACGCTGGGGCGCAGGCCGCCGCCGCCGAGGCGTCGCCCGCGAACCAGGTGGCAGTGCCGGCTGCGGCCACCGCGGTGACCGTCGCGAGAAGAACCGATCGGGAGCGCCTCATAGCTGTCCTTCCATGCGCCTCCGGTGAGATGGTTCAATCTTTAGGACTGTTAACAGTAAATGTAAAGAGGGTATGAACCTTAAATATCTTTAAATCTCGATCCGTTACGCAGACACGACGATGGGCCGTGGCCCGCTGTTCAGCAGGCACGGCCCATCGACATCCCTGGCTACTTGCGGAACTGAATCCAGTTCACATTGATGAAGTCGGCCGGCTGTCCACTGGTGAAGGTCAGGTACACCGTGTGGCTTCCGGTCACGTTGGCCACGTTGCCCGGCACCGACGTCCAGGTCTGCCAGCCGCCGGTGTTGCTCAGCGCGAAGCTGCCGATCGGCGCGCTGCTCCGGCTGTCGACGCGCACCTCGACCAGGCCGCTCACCCCGCCCGCCGCGCCCGAGGCGACCCGGCCCACGAAGTCCCGCACCCCGCCGGTCCCGAAGTTCACATTGTTGAACTGCAGCCAGTCACCGTTCCCGAGGTTCCCGACATCCTGACCACCCTCGGAGCACGTCTCCACCGTCACGTTGCTCGCCGCGTTGTGGGACTCGGCCTGAATCTGCGCGTACGCGTCGCGCGTCCCGCCCGGCGGAGTGCTGCTCGGCGGGGTGCTGATCGGCGGCGAGCTGCTCGGCGGGGTGCTCGGGCCGCCGCCCGACGACTGGTACACCGCCACGTAGTCGACCAGCATCGGCACGCCGGACTGCGTCTCCGCGGTCGGCCCGCCCCCGAACGCCGCCGGGAAGCCGCCGCCCATCGCCACGTTCAGGATCACGAACATGCCGTGGTGCGTCGCGTTGTTCCAGGTGGTCGCGTCGATCTGGGACGAGTTGAGGGTGAAGTAGTTGTTGCCGTCCAGATACCACCGCAGTTGCTCCGGCGACGTGCTGCGGTCGAACTCGATCGCGTAGGTGTGGAAGCCGGTCTGACAACCCGAACACGCCCGCTCGCCGCTGCCCAGCCCGGTCGTCTCGTTGCAGACGCCGCCCGGGTTCGTCCCGCAGTGCAGCGCCGCGAAGACCGAGGACCGGCCGTTGATGTCCTCCATGATGTCCCACTCGCCGATGCCCGGCCAGTTCGTCGCGCCGACCGGCCGCGCCGCGTCACCCAGCGCCCAGAACGCCGGCCAGTAACCGGCCGCTGCCGCGCCGCTCACATTCGGTTGCTGCAGCCGCGCCTCGATCCGCACCCGGCCACCGGCCGGCGCCGCGAAATCGGTCCGCTGCGTCTCCACCCGCCCGGACGTCCACTGCCCCGACGAGCTGCGGATCGGCTTGATCGCCAGGTTGCCGGCGCCGTCCTGGTAGACGTTCGCGGTCGAGTCCGTCATCGTCTCGACCTCGCCGGTGCCCCAGTTGGGAGCGCCGCCGGGGTAGCTGGTGCCGATGTCGTACAGCCAGTTCGTGCGGTTCAGCCCGGTGCCTGCCGCGCCGGTGAAGTCGTCGCTGAACACCAGCGACATCCCGGCCGGCGGTGGGGGCACGGCCGCCTCTGCCGTGTTGACGAATGTCACGGATGCCACGATCGCCAGCGCCGCGGCGCCGACAGCCAGGAGCCTGCGGGGAACTGCCATGGGGAACGCCTTTCCGAGGGGGAGGTGTGAGAGCGCTCTCTCAGAAAAGTTTCACGCTTGTTTCAGCGAGTTGTCAACGAATGTCTATGCCCGTTCATATTCATGAAGATCAGATTCAAGATCTTGTGGTCCCGCGACCGCTGTGGTCCTTCTCCGCTGCTCCCGCGGGGACCCTTCCGTGCCCGGAACGCCACGTGCGCTCGACACCGGGCCGCGGCGCGTCGCCAGGTCCCGGCTGGTTCTCATGGGCGTTATTCGTGCCTCATAACGCCCATGAGAACCAGCCGGGAGGGCGAGCCGCGTCGCGAGAGGTACCGAAGCGGCGCTCGCGGGGTGTGGCCGGCGAGCGGCGAGGTGCGGAGTCGCGGGCGGCGAGGTGCGGGCGGTGGGCTGCCGGACGCGGGCCGCCGGCCGCGGGCAGCCGGGGCGAGGAGCGGGCTCGGTGGGCCGTGGGCGGCCGGGGCGAGAGGGGCGGACGGGCGGGCCGCGGGCGGGCGGGCCGCCCGATCGCCGGCCGTGGGCGGTCGGGGGCGGCGTGTGGGGTGTGGGGTGGCGGTGTGGTCAGCGGGCGGTGGGGGTTGGGGTGGGGACCAGGCGGCGGCGGACCAACTGCTCGGCGGCGGTCCAGGCCGAGGACGTGACCAGGTAGAGGGCTCCGGCCAGCGGGAGCCAGGCCACGGCCAGGACGCTGAGCCACGGGAGGTACTTGAGCATCTTGGCGGTCACGGCGGCGGCCTGCTGGCTGGGGTCGGCGGACTGCGGATCTGCGGACTGCGGGACGGCGCTCAGCTGGGTGACGGCCCGGCGGGAGGACCACCAGGCGAGCGCCGTGGAGATGGCGAGGAGGACGGCGAAGACGGGCAGGCCCGCGGAGAGGTGCGCGGTCAGCGGGACTCCGGCGATCGCCCCGGGCGGCGGGTCCAGCGCGACCCGGTACATGACCATGAAGAACGGGGCCTGGACCAGCGCGGGCAGGATCCCGGCGAACGGCCCGATGCCGTGCTCCCGCTGCAACGCGAGCGTGGCGGTGGCCAGCTCCACCGGGTCCTTGTGCTTCTTGCGGAGCTTCTCCACCTCCGGGGCGAGGACGGCCCGGCGGCGTTCGGTGCGGATCTGCAGGTAGGTGAGCGGGGTCAGGGCCGCCCGGACGAGCAGCGTGAAAACGACGATCGCGAGGGCGGCCGCGAGGGTTCCGGCCGGCGGTTCGAGGTGGGTGGCGAGGCCGGTGATGGCGGTGTGCGCGGCGTCGACGACAGCGTGGAAGAGACCGGTGACAGACATGGACGTACCCCAAGGGTCCGGAAGCGGAGTGGACACCGAGGCGGCAGCGCAGCAGAAGCCGTGGGTGAGAAGGTGGCGGTTGCTAGGCGGCCGCGGGGCACCCGGTCGGGGCTCGGGGACGCGGACGACCGGCGGCGTCGGGGTCGAGCAGGCGCGGGGACGACGTGCGGGATCGGCGGGCGAACGCCCGCAGGCCCGGAACGAGGGTCGCGAACAGGACGGGGACGGCGACCGCGGCGACGACCAGCAGCGCGGCGGTGACCAGGGCCAGCGCGAGAACCAGGCGCGGCCCGCTGCTCAGGCCGGGCTCGAGCACGGCGGTGCCCGCCAGCGCCCAGCACCCGAGAAGCAGCATGGCCGTCAGCCTAGCCCCGCTCGGCAAACGCTGGTGACCTGCGGTTTCTCGAATGTGCACGAGGGGTAATCGCTCGCCCATGGAAGCCGCTGCCGAGGGCACGACGACTATCGACCCGCGACTGGCCGCACGCGCCGAGAAACGGGACCTTCTGACGCTGGGGATCGAGGAGGAGTACCTGCTCGTCGACGCGGTGGAGCCCCGCGGGGTGGAAACCGTGGAGGCGGTGCTGGACGAGGTGCCCGACGAGATACGGGCCAGCGTGCAGCACGAGTACGTACGCAGCCAGATCGAGGTGGCGAGCCCGCCGCAACTCGAGCTGCTGGGACTCTACGAGGCGATGACCACGCTGCGGACCGGCCTGGCCGACGCCGCCGAACGTGCCGGGTCACGCCTGCTCGCGGTCGGTTGCGGGCCGGCCGCCGGGCCGAACACCCGCCTGGTCGACAAGCCGCGCTACCACCAGATGCGGGAACGGTTCGGCGATCTGTCGCCCGGTCAGGGCCTCTGCGGGACGCACGTGCACGTGAGCATCCCGGATCCGGAGACCGGCGTACGCGTGCTGAATCACCTGCGTCCCTGGCTGCCCGTGCTGCAGGCGGCGGCCGCGAACTCACCGCTGTCCGGTGGGCGCGACACCGGGTACGCCAGTTGGCGCTCGATGATGTGGGAGCGCTGGCCGACGGTGGGCCCCACGCCGTACCTCCAATCGCATGATCATTATCTGACGCTGATTGCGGATCTCGAGGCGAGCGGCGCGATGCTCGACGAGGGAATGCTCTACTGGTACGCGCGGCTGTCCGCGAACTACCCGACAGTGGAGATCCGGATGGGCGACGTGACGCCCACCCTGGACGACGGGATGCTGCTCGCCGCGCTGGCCCGCGGGCTGGTCTCGACCGCGCTGAACGAGGTGCGCGACGGGATCGACGCGCCGGACGTGCCGCACACGCTGCTGAGGGCCGCGCACTGGCGGGCCGCCAAGGACGGGCTCGAGGGGCTCGGCCTGGACATCGCGAGCCGGGAGCTACGGCCGGCCTGGCGGCTGCTGCGGCAGCTGATCGACTACGTGCGGCCGGAGCTGGAACGGCACGGCGACGCGGAGCTGGTGACCGTCCTGAGCGACCGGCTGCGGGACGGTGGGACGGGCGCGGCACGGCAGCGGGCACTGCTCGCCAAGGGGGTGCCGGTGGCCGGGGTCGTCGACTGGCTGGCCCGGACGACCCGTGGCGAGACGGTCAGCGACGAGAATCTCAGTTGATCAGCAACACAGATTGCACACAGCTTTACGGTGAGTGAGCAGCCTAAACGACGATGAGTGACGGCGCGATGACCGATCTGGTATCGCGCCTGATCTTGTGAACCGGTAGGCATGACGAATGCCGCCGCACATCTCGCCGCAATTGACGAGCTCCGGCGACGTAGCCGCGACGGGTGGGCGGCACCGTCGGCCGGATTCCGCCGACGGCTCGGAGACCGTGTCGCGGGTTACGCCCCGCACAGAAGTCCTGGGGCCGTCGCTGCGTTCCGCTGTGGACGCTCCCGGGCCGGCCACGACCACGACGCGGGCCGCTCGTCATCGCGCGGGCGACACCGGGTCGTACAGCACCGTGCGTTCTGCCGAATCGAAGCAGGCGCGACGCGCGCGGCACTCCTCGGGCGAACCGCGAGCCCGCGCCCGTGGTCGCGGCCGCGATCGCGATCGCGGGAAGCGGCCCGTCACCGGCTCGCACCGCGCCCCCGGCACGCTCCCCCTGGAAACCTGGCTGCAAGCGGCCAAGAACCGGCCGACGACAGTGCTCGGCACGCTCGTCGTGGCCGGTCTGCTGATCACCGCGGTGCCGCTGTCGCAGCCGAGCCGGACCGATCCGGGGTCACTGACCGCCGCCGCGCAGGCGGCCGCCTCGGCCCAGGCCGCGGAGCAGCGCGACAAGGCCGCCGACGCCGCCGGGCGGCAGGGCGATCCGCAGGCCGAACCGGTCACCGGGAGCACCGCCAAGCCGACGCCGGAGGCGACCGTCACCAGCAAGCCGGCCCCCGCCGACCCGGTCACGCCGGTGCCGCTGGGCGCCGGGCCGGGCAAGTCGCTGCTCACCACCGGCGGGCAGCAGGTCGCGCTGACCTTCGACGACGGGCCGGACCCGGAGCAGACCCCGAAGATCCTCGCCATCCTCCAGCAGTCCGGGGTGAAGGCGACGTTCTGCCTGGTCGGCGAACAGGCCAGGCGGCATCCGGACCTGGTGCGGCAGATCGTCGCGGCCGGTCACACGCTCTGCAACCACACGTTCAACCACGACCTGACGATCGCGAAGAAGACGCCGGCGCAGATCCGGGCCGATCTGGCGAAGACGAACGCGGCGATCCGGGCCGCGGTGCCGGACGCGGCGATCCCGTTCTTCCGGGCGCCGGGCGGCAACTTCACCGACCGGCTCGTGACCGTCGCGCACGGCGCCGGGATGGCCTCGCTCTACTGGGAGGTCGACCCGCGCGACTGGGAGCACACTGAGAAGGAGACCGACGCGCAGCACATCGACCGCGTCGTCGCCTCGGTGAAGAAGGGCGTGCGCCCGGGCGCGATCGTGCTGTCGCACGACTTCAACCAGCCGGACACGATCGCGGCGTACAAGGAACTGGTGCCCTGGCTCAAGCAGCGCTTCGAGCTGGGCGTGCCCTCCGGCACCGGCGAGACTCCGCGCACCCCGCCCTCAGCCGAGCCGACCCCACCCACCCCGGCCCCGTCCGCGAGCACGCCGACCGAGCCCGCCGCCCCCACCACGCCCCCTTCAACACCCCCCAGCGGCAACCCAGGCTGAGCCCGCGCCCGCCGCCGTCGTCGTCACCCTGGCCAAGCCCGGTCGAACCCCAGCCCCAACGCATTGCGCCCGCCGATGTCGAGAGGCCCGAAAACGGCTAGGCGAAGCCGTGGTCGTTTTCGGGCCTCTCGACATCGGCCGCCAAGGGCGCAATGCCCGCGAGCCGAAGGCAACGCCGGTAAGCACAGCCGGTCAGCACTGACAGGTCGGGCACCAGTAGAGATTGCGGCCGGCCAGCGGGCCGATCGCGATCGGCGTGCCGCAGACCAGGCACGGCTGGGCGGTGCGGCGGTAGACATAGACCTCGCCGCCGTGCCGGTCCACCCGCGGCGCCCGGCTCATCGCCTCCGGCGTGTGCTGGGTGTGCACGGTGTCGATCCGGCCGCGGGCCACGCCCTCCTTCATCAGCGCGCGCAGGTCGTCCCAGAGCGCCGTCCACAGGTCGCGGCTGACCGCGGTGCCCGGGGTGAGCGGTGACAGGCCGGCCCGGAACAGCACCTCGTTGGCGTAGATCAGCCCGCAGCCGGCCACGATGGACTGGTCGAGCAGTAGGGCGAAGAGCGGCTTCGTGCTGGATTTGATCCTCGGGTACGCCCGGGCGGGGTCGGCGTCGTCGCGCAGCGGGTCGGCGCCGAGCCGCCCGCGCAGCGCCTCGACGGCCGGGGGCTCGAGCACCTCACAGGCGGTCGGCCCGCGCAGGTCGAGCCAGTGAGTGCGGCCCAGCATCCGCATCCGGACCTGCCCGACCGGGTCGGGCAGCGGCGGCTCGCCCTCGGTGAACTTGCCGTAGAGCCCCAGGTGCACGTGCAGGGTGCGGTCGCCCTCGTAGTGGTGCAGCAGGTGCTTCCCATACGCCTCGGTGTCGCGCAGCAGCCGCCCGTCGAGCAGGGCGGCGCCACTGGCGAACCGGCCCTGCGGGCTGGAGACGGCCACCGGATGCCCGGCGAACAGCTCGCGATGGCGGGTGGCGAGGCGGTGAATGGTATGTCCCTCCGGCACCCGCCAAAAGTATCCGTCCCGGGGCGCACCGGCCGATCGCGCGTGACCAGGACCACGCATTCTGCCGTGAGCGGATTCGCCCTGAGGGGAATCGCTGGGTTTCGACACGCTGAGTGGGAGAAGGTGTGAGACGTAGAAGAGCGGATGCGAAAGGGTTGACCCATGAGTGTTGAACCGACCATGCGCGGCGGCGCGTCCTTCGACGACCAGGTCTTCGAGCGTCTGCTCCGGGAGCGGATCATCTTCCTCGGCAGCGAGGTGAACGACGAGGTGACCAACCGCATCTGCGCGCAGATGCTGCTGCTGGCCTCGGAGGACGCCGAGCGCGACATCGCGTTGTACATCAACTCCCCCGGTGGCTCGATCAGCGCCGGGATGGCGGTGTACGACACCATGCAGTACATCAAGAACGACGTGGCCACGATCGCGATGGGCATGGCCGCCTCGATGGGCCAGTTCCTGCTCTGCGCCGGCACCCCCGGCAAGCGGTATGCGCTGCCCCACGCCCGGGTGATGATGCACCAGCTCTCCGGCGGCATCGGCGGCACCGCGGCCGACATCGCCATCCAGGCCGAGAGCATGCTGCACATCAAGCAGGTGATGAACGAGCGGATCGCGTTCCACTCGGGTCACACCCCGGAGGAGATCGAGCGGGACTCCGACCGCGACCGCTGGTTCACCGCCCAGCAGGCGAAGGACTACGGGCTCGTCGACCACGTGATCAGCAGGGCCTCCGACGTGAACGCGGTGTCTTCGCTGGTCTGACCAGGGCTTGTCACACGAGGGGCGCACGAAAGGTGCGCTCCTCGTGTCGTTTCCGGATGGTCCGGGTATAGAGCGACGTCAGACAACCACCGTTCGAAGGAGGTGCTGACGTGAGGATGCCGACCTTCTCGCGTACGGCCACGACCGATACCGACGAGACGACCCGGGTTCCGGTGCAGCCCCGCCGGGACAACGACGCCACCACGCAGAACATCACCAGGACGCGCACCGACGAGAGCACCACGCAGACCCTCGTCAAGCCGCGGACCAGCACGGTCACGCCGCCCACCGAGGCCGAGCGCAAGCCGATCGCGGTCGGCGGCCCGGTCGGCGCGGACCGTCCCGCGGCCCGGCCGGTGACCGAGCCGGCCCGTCCCCGGCGCCCGCGGACCAGCGGGCTCGCCACGCTCGGCCTGATCCTCAGCGTCGCCGGGATCGCGCTGGTGCTCTCCGGCCCGCTCGCCGGTTACGGCATCGGGGTGGCCGGCCTGGGCCTGCTGCTCTCGCTGGCCGGGCTGAGCGCCACCCGTAAGCAGCACGTGGCCGGCAAGGGCGACGCGCTGATCGGCATCGCCGTCGCGATCGGCGCGATCGTGCTCGGCATTCTCGCCCTGAACGGGCAGCTCAGCTGGCTCGGCACCGACATGCACCCGGCGTCGGATCTGCGGGAGTGGCTTGACGCACAGTTTACGAGCCGGTTCTGACGGGTACCTGACATTTACCGGCAGCGATGCGCTGCTCGGAACGCTCTATCGGAACCGGGACGACCTCTGGTCGGCCCGCCCCGAATTCTCCGGCGGTTCGCCGGGCCTGATCCGGCGGTTCGCCGGTCGACCCGCACAGGCGTCGGGAGTGGCACGAGAATGCCGCCCCCGACGCCTGTGTGGTATCCACACAACGAATCGACGGCCTCCCCCGCGATCACGCAATGATCCGCCGGAGCACGCAACATCACGCCGGGGTACGTGGACGACCCGCACCCCTAGCGTTGCCTGCATGACCGCCAAGCGCCGCTATCTGATGTGCCGGCCCACCCATTTCGCCGTCACCTACCGGATCAACCCGTGGATGGACCCCACGGCGCCGTACGACAACGCGCTCGCCGTCCGCCAGTGGGAGACCCTGCGCCAGACGTTCCTGGAGCTCGGGCACACCGTCGACCTGATCGACCCGCTGCCCGGCCTGCCCGACATGGTCTTCGCCGCGAACGGCGGGACGATCGTCGACGGCCGCGCGCTGGGCGTGCAGTTCCGGGATGCCGAGCGGGCCGACGAGGCGCCGGCGTACGCGGACTGGTTCCGTGGCGCGGGCTTCGAGGTCGAGATGCCCAAGCACACCAACGAGGGCGAGGGCGACATCCTGCTCGCGGGGGACGTTCTGCTGGCCGGCACCGGGTTCCGCACCTCGCACGCGTCGCACGCCGAGACGCAGGAGTTCCTGCGCCGGCCGGTGATCACGCTGCAGCTCGTGGACCCGTCGTACTACCACCTGGACACGGCGCTCTGCGTGCTGGACGAGACCAACATCGCGTACCTGCCGTCGGCGTTCTCTCCGGGTTCGCAATCAGTGCTCCGGCAGCTCTTCCCGAATGCGATCATCGCAACGCCCGAGGACGCCGAGGTGCTGGGCCTCAACGCGGTCAGCGACGGCCGCACCGTGGTGCTGCCGGTGCAGGCCACGAACCTGACCGAGGCGCTGCGCAAGGGCGGCTACCACCCGATCGGGGTCGACGTGTCCGAGCTGCGCAAAGCCGGTGGCGGCCCGAAGTGCTGCACGCTGGAGGTCCGGCCATGACCGACCGCACCGAGCGCACGGCTGAGGAGCAGAATTCATGACAACCATCGATTTCCGTACGCCGGAAGCGCTGGCCGACGCCGAGCGCTGGACCGCGCACAACTACCACCCGCTGCCGGTCGTGGTCGCCGAGGCCGAGGGCGCCTGGGTCACCGACGTCGACGGCCGCCGGTTCCTCGACATGCTCGCCGGTTACTCCGCGCTGAACTTCGGGCACCGGCACCCGGCGCTGATCGCGGCGGCGCACGCCCAGCTCGACCGGCTCACCCTGACCAGCCGCGCGTTCGTGCACGACCAGTTCGCGGCGTTCTGCGGCGGGCTCGCCGAGCTGTGCGGCAAGGACCTGGTGCTGCCGATGAACACCGGCGCCGAGGCCGTCGAGACCGCGATCAAGGTGGCCCGCAAGTGGGGCTACCAGGTCAAGGGCGTTCCCGACGGGCAAGCCGAGATCATCGTGGCGGACGGCAACTTCCACGGGCGGACGACGACGATCGTCAGCTTCTCGACGGATCCGGAGGCGCGGGCGGACTTCGGGCCGTACACGCCGGGCTTCGTGGTCGTGCCCTACGGCGACGCCGCCGCGCTGGCCGCGGCGATCACCCCGAACACCGTCGCGGTGCTGGTCGAGCCGATCCAGGGCGAGGGCGGCGTGCTGATCCCGCCGGCCGGCTACTTCGCTGCGGTCCGGGAGGCCTGCACGGCGAACAACGTGCTGCTCGTCGCCGACGAGATCCAGTCCGGGCTCGGGCGGACCGGGAAGACGTTCGCGATCGAGCACGAGAACGTCATTCCTGACATGTACGTGCTGGGCAAGGCGCTCGGCGGTGGGATCGTGCCGGTCTCCGCGGTCGCGGCGAACCGTGACGTGCTCGGCGTCCTCAAGCCCGGCGAGCACGGCTCCACGTTCGGCGGCAACGCGCTGGCCTGCGCGGTCGGCAGCGCCGTCGTCGGGCTGCTGCGCACCGGCGAGTTCCAGGAGCGGTCGGCCCGCCTCGGGCAGCGGCTGCAGGACGGTCTGTCGGCGCTGATCGGCAAGGGGCTCGTCGGGGTCCGCTGCCGTGGGCTGTGGGCCGGGGTGGACATCGACCCGGCGCTGATGACCGGGCGGCAGGCGTGCGAGCGGCTCGCCGAGCGGGGTGTCCTGGCCAAGGACACGCACGGGTCCACGATCCGCCTCGCCCCGCCCCTGGTGATCACCGAGGAGGAGCTGGACCACGCAGTCGCCCAGCTCGCCGCCGTCCTGACCCCCTAGCCCGGCTCCCTCCACAGCGCGAGCCACGCTGCGGAGCCGGGCGGCGGCAGTTGCGGTGAGTCGCCGACCAGCTCGCGTCCGTTCGAGGCGCGAGCCGCGCTGCGGGACCGGGCCGCGGCGCGGCTCGCGGTCCCGGCTGGTTCTCATGGGCGTTATGAGGCACGAATAACGCCCATGAGAACCAGCC
>NZ_BOMH01000042.1 GCF_016862095.1 Actinoplanes cyaneus | reverse complement strand
CGACGATCTGTACCCCCGCGGAGAGAGGCAAGGAAGATCTTGACGTTGATCTTCTGTGCTGGTCGTTACCGGCCGACCGGGCGGATGGCCATCGTCGGCGCCTCGGCCATGACCGACTGCGGCTGGACGACGCCGCCGTTCGACCAGAGCTTGGCGCGGCCGACGTGGACGCCGGCGTAGAGCTCGATGATGTCGTCCGGCGCGAGCACGCGCGACTCGTCCCGGTGCAGGGTGATCCGGTCCTCGTCGCTGGGTGAGCCGCCGGGGCGGACGCCGGTGCCGTTCGTGCTGATGTCCTTCGCCGTGATCTCCCCGGCGCGCAGGGCGAACCGGACGTGACCGCGGCTGATCCACTTGCGCGCGTCGGCGCTCAGCCACTGGCCGAGCATGACACCGCCGTTGCCCTCCGGCGCGCGGCCGACCACGACCGGCTGATCCTCCGAGACGGCGAACCGCTGGCGGATCACGCCGTCGATGCGGACCGAGAGCACCTCGATGGCCGGGCGCGGGCCCGCGTCCCCGAGGCGCTCGCCGTGCCGCGGGCAGGTCGGCACGCCGGCCCGCAACGCCGGCGGCGGCTGCGACACCGGGCTGGTGAAGGCGCGCATGTCGGCGAACGGGCTGTCCGAGTCGCTGCCCGTGCCGAACGTGGTGCAGTTGAAGTCGGGGCACTTCCAGACGCGGGCGAGCAACCGCTCACCCAGCGGTGACCGCGGCGACGGCGGAATCGCCTCGCCCCGGCCGACCCGGGCCACCAGCGCCGGACCGCCCTGCTGCGACACCAGGGCCAGCAACCGGCCCGGCTCGGCGACCCACGGACGGGTGGCGCGGAAACGGTCCTCCCGGTCGCGGGTGAGCACCGGCAGGCCCAGCATCTCGGCCACCTCCAGCACCCGGTCGTCGAGCTGCGGCACGACCTCGACCTTGCCGTCGTCGGCCCAGCGACGCACCACCATGCGCTCGTTGGACGTGAGGTCGGTGTCGGAGAGCAGCCCGCGCGGGGCGATCACGTAGACCGGCACGTTCTCCTCGGCGACATACCTGCCGAAGGCGTCGACCAGCAGGCCGAGCCGGACCAGGCTGGCCGGGCGGCCGCCGTCGAGGTCGGCGTAACGCACCACCTCCGACAGATCGACCACGGCCCGGGCGAGAGCCGGGTCCGTGGTGAGCCGGGCCTCGATGGCGTCGAGGACCTTGCTGACCTCGAATCTCACGAGTCCTCCCCCTGTCTGAGCAAGTTGGCTTAGCTCCGGTTCATCATGCCCCGACCACGATCCGTCCGGCGAACCGGGCGTTCGGTGGCCGTTTGCTGATTCCCACGATCGGGAACCTCTGGCATCGACGGTCTTTACGAGGATCGACGGTTCTTACGAGGAAGGACAGCCATGCGGACTTCACGGCTCGCTCTCTCGGTTGCCGCGGCCACGTTCGCGGTGGCGGGCTGCAATGCGAACGGGACACCGGCGGCCTCGTCGTCGAGCGCCCCGGCGGCCTCGGCGGCGGCCCCGTCGACCAGCGCCGACCCGGCAGCGGTCAAGGCGCTGTCGGATGCCGCCGCCGCTCTCGGCAACAACAGCTTCAAGATGACCATGACGAGCGGCAGCGGCTTCCAGCTGACCGCGAACCTCGACCCGCCGCACGGCACCGGCAACGCGGAGGTGAGCGCGAAGGGCGCCAACACCTCGATCACGGTCAAGACGCTGCTGACCGGCCAGGACCTGTACGCGCAGATCCCCGGCGTCACGCAGGGCGACACCTGGACGCACCTCGACATGGCCCGGCTCCCGGACGGCGCGAACATCGGTCTCAAGCCCGGCCAGATCGACCCGGCGAACACCGCCGAGCTGCTCAAGTCGACCACCGACGTGACCACGGCCGGGGAGGGCTCCTACTCCGGGACGCTCGACCTGACCAAGGCCGCCGGCGTGGCCGGGATCAGCAAGGTGACCGTGGACGGGTACGGCGCGGACGCGCAGAAGGTGCCGTTCGAGGCGACCCTCGACCCGCAGGACCGGCTGGAGACGCTGACGCTGCGGCTGCCGGCCGTCGACAACCGGGAGGCGCAGCCGCTGGTCGTCAAGTACAGCGACTACGGCCAGACGGTGACCGCGCAGAAGCCGCCGGCCGGTCAGGTCGTCGAGGCGCCGGACAACGTCTACCAGGCACTGGGCGGTAAGTAAGCCTGCTTCAGCCGGCGCCGCGGTCGATCCACAGTGGCCGCGGCGCCGGCTTGTTCTCCTCGATCCACGCGTCGATCCGGGCCCACCAGGCGTAGAGCCAGTCGATCCGCTCCTGCTCATCGGCCGGCACCTCCTCCGGTGGGACGCTCCAGAAACGCATCACCAGGCGCTTGTCCATCGGCAGCTCACGCCACAGGTCACCGATCGTGACCATCCGGTCGAGGCCGGTGTGCGCCACGAAGATCACCCCGGCGTCCGGGGCGGCGTCGATCGCGGCGAGCAGGCCGCCCGGCTTCGGTGGCAGCAGGTTGCGCAGGTTCTCCGCCTTGACGGCCATCTCGTCCAGGCCGCTCGCGCGCAGCCGGGCGATCGCCTTGACCTTGCGGCGGGGCGTGAAGTTGCCACCCTCCGGGAAGATCACGAACGCGTCGTTGTCGTCGAGCCCGGTGGCGAGCTCCCCGATCTGATCCTCCAACGTCCGGGTCGCCGTACGCCCCGGGGAGATGAAACGGTTCGGCAAGCGGTTGAGCAGCACGTCCACGGCCGGATCCCACTGCAGCGCGGCCTTCAGCACGATCCGCGGCTCCCGGGCGAACCAGTTGACCAGCGCGTGGATCAGCGTGAACGAGTCGCCCGGCCCGGCGTGCCGGCTCACCACGATCTCCGGGCGGCCCGGCTGCGCGGTGTCCGGATCGGTGCCGACCACGTCGATCGCCAGGTGCAGCGACCAGCGGGCGAACCAGAACAGCGTGCGCAGGAACCAGCCGGTCACCACGTAGTGCGCGCGCTGGAACGACGCGGAGCGGATCCAGCGGCCGCAGCCGGACGCCAGCCAGAGCACGACCAGCACGATCAGGGCCGCGGCGTCCCACACCACGTAGACGATCAGCAGGAAGACCAGCCGGGGCACCCGCAGCCGGCCCGGGACCAGCGGTGACACGGCGAGCGCGAGCAGCAGCCAGATCGGCAGGGTGGTGAGCAACGTCACGGCGAGCAGCACGACGGCCGGGGCGATCAGCAGGCGGCGGACCCAGATCGGCGGGAGAGTCACGGCAGCGGGTTCACGTTGGCGGCCAGGTAACGCCGGGACGCCGTGTAGGCCCGGCTGATGCGGCGGCCGACCCGCGCCATGTCCCGATAGGCCCACGGGGAGTCGTCACCGGACTCACCGCCACCACTGGGCAGGACATGCACCCGGACCCCGTCCGGCAGGGTGGCCAGGTCCCGCGCGAAGCGGTGCCGGCGAGCGATCTCGAACGCCACCTGAGCCACCTCCCACGGTCGTCTGGGGACGCTGAGCTGCCGCTCGATCCGGCCCACCTGGAGCACGAAGATCAGTCTGGCACCGAGCCGGACCGCCTCACTGATCGGGATCGAATTCACGATCCCGCCGTCCACGAAATGCTCGTCCTCGATCTCGATCGGTGGCAGCAACCCCGGCACCGCCGACGAGGCGAGCACCGCGTCGACCAGCGGCCCGCTGTCGAACCAGTGCTCGGCGGCCCGCTCGATGCTCGCCGCGCAGCAGTGGAACGGCACCTTCAGGTCGGCGAACGTGGCCGTCTCCCCCAGCTCGCCCTCCAGCAGGCGGCGCAACGGCAGCGGCGAGTGCAGATGGGTCCGCGCCGCGAACCGGCGCAACTGGCGGCCGATCGAATCGCCGTAGACCGCCGCCGCCTCGGGCGACGCCCACAACCGGACCAGCCGATCGGTCACCGCCTCACCGGGCTCCGCCGCGACCAGGGCGCCGTTGACCGCCCCGATCGACGTGCCGACCACCAGATCCGGCCGGAACCCGGCCCGGAACAACGCCCGGAGCATGCCCACCTCGACCGCGCCGAGAACACCACCACCGCCGAGCACGAACGCCACCGGACCGTCGACCATGCGCCCCATCGTTTCACGGGCCTTGCCTTGACGCCGGTGTCAAGCCGTACCGTCGGCGGCATGCTGATCGGGGAGCTCGCGGAACTGGCCGGGACGAGCCCGCGCACGCTGCGGTACTACGAGGAGCACGGACTCGTCCGCGCCCGCCGGGACGCCAACGGCTACCGGCAGTACGACGACGGCGAGCTGCGGGTGGTGCACGAGATCCGCAGCCTGCTGGCGTCCGGGTTCGGCCTGGACGACATCCGGCCCTTCGTCGAGTGCCTGCGGGCCGGCAACAACGCCGGGCACGTCTGCCCGGACTCCGTCGCGGTGCTCCGCCGCAAGATCGCCGAGGTGGACGACTACCTCGGGCAGCTCACCGAGGTGCGGCGGCGACTGCACGACCAGCTCGACCAAGCATTGGAGAACCCATGCCGGAGAACACTCTGATCACCGTCACCGACGCCACCTTCGACGAGTTGGTCCGGCAGGCCCGGCAGCCCGTGGTGGTGGACTTCTGGGCGACGTGGTGCCCACCCTGCGGGCCGATGTCGCGCGTGCTCGCCGAGCTGGCGCCCGAGTTCGACGGACGGCTGACCATCGGGACGCTGGACGCCGACGAGAACCCGGTCGCCACCCGCGAGTACCGGGTGCTGGCCATGCCGACGCTGCTGTTCTTCTCCGGCGGGGTGGTGACGTCGTCGATCGTCGGGGCGCGGCCCCGATCGGTGCTGCGGGCCGCGCTGGAGAACGCGGTCACGCCGTATGTCAACCGCTAGTCGAGCTCGGGCATCGCGACCGGTTGCGGGCGGGGGTGGCAGACGCCGCACTGCACGGCATCCTCCACCACCAGGGCCTCGGCACGATCCCGCACCGCCGATCGACTGATCTCCAGCACGTACGGCCCGAAACGCGCATGTTCCACACACACGCCCCGCCCGCAGAAGCGGCAGGTCGCCCGGGCCGCCTCGGCGCAGAACCAGCACAGCATCCGTAACCCTAACCGGTCGTGGCCCCCTCGGCCGACGACGACGTGGACGGAGAACTCGACGGCGTCGTGCCCGTCGACGGCGACGACGCCGGTGACGTCGTGGTCCCCGTCGTCGGGGTGACCGGCTTGCTGGTCGGCTTCGGCACCGGCCTGCTCGGAGTCGGCCGGCTGGTCGGGACAGTGGTCCGGGACGGCGTCGGGGAGGCGCTGGCGCTCGCCGACGGGGAGGCGGACGCGGACGGGCTCGCGCTGCCCGAGCTCACCGCGGCGCTCGGCGAGGCGCTGACCGGCGGCGCGGCCGGCTCCGACGGGAACGGCTGCTCCGACGGCTCGCCGCCCTCGGTCGTCGACGGCTGCGGCACCTTGCTGCCGTCGGCACAGCTCAGCTCGCCCCCGGCGGGCTTGCTCGCCACCCCGCCGGTGGTCACCGTGCCGGTGGCCACCGAGACGGCCTCGGGCTCGGCCCAGAACCACGCCCCGCCCGTGCTCACCAGGTCACCCTGCGATCGGGCGACGGTCAGGGCGAGCGGCCGGAAAGCCCCGCTCGTGCCGGTCGTGTCGGCCAGCACCCGGCCGGACGCGAGGCTCACCCGGCCGGACGGCGCCGCCGCCCGCCCGCTCGCCACCGAGGCGGCGTCCAGCGTGAGCCGGGCCGCGGGGCAGAACAGCAGCACGCCGCCGCCCGGGAAGGTCAGCCGGGCGCGACCCTTCTTCGACACCTCGACCTGCGTGCCGGTCGCCACGTAGCGCCGGTCGCCGGCGGCCAGGGTGCTCCTGGCGCCGCCGCTCTGCACGGCGGCGTTGCCCTTGTCGACCGTCAGCAACGCCTTCTCGCCGGGCATCTCGGCCCAGGCCGGGCCGGCGCTGAGATCAAGGGCCAGGCCGCCGAGCACGACGACCAGCAGCAGGCAGACGAACGCCCACATCCGTTTCTCGAAGTGGCGGTCGACGTCGAACTCCTCGTCCGCGTCCGGCGGGCCGGGCGGGACCGCCAGCGGCGGATGGCCGGCGCCCGGCCGGACCGCGAGCGGGGTGCCCGGGCGCAGCGCCGGCATCGGCGCGCCGGGGCGGGCCTGGTTCCCGATCAGCGGCGGCAGGTCGGACGCGTCCGGGATGACCCAGAGCCGGACCGGGGTGCGGGTCTGCGCCACCATGCCCGGGGTGCCGTCACCGACCGGGCCGACCAGCGTGCCGCGGCGCAGCTCGACGCCGTCCGGCATGGCGATCACGCCGGACTCGACCACGACCGCGTGCGTCGGGCCGTGCAGCATCACCGGGGCGCCCGGCTCCAGATCGGCCGGGTGCGCCGCGGCGATCAGCGCGAGCTGCTGGTCCTCCTCCAGGCCGGCCAGCGCCGGGGTGTCGGCGAACAGCGCCTCGGCCTCGGCCCGCTCCATCGGCGGCGGGCCGGGCAGCGGGCCGACCACCGTGGCGACCGTGGAGGCGGGCACCGTGAGCACCGTGGCGCCGGCCGCGGCATGCCAGTCCAGCGCGGCGTTGCGGCCGGTCAGCACGGCGGCCAGGCCGACCACGCTGCCCGGGCCGGCGTGGTGCCGGATGGTGCCGCCCGGATCGCCGGGGCGACGGCCGTGCAGGGCGCCCTCGACCACGACGTGGATCGCGTCCTGCGGCGCGCCGGCCAGCACCAGGTGCCGGCCGAGGCGCGGACGCTCCCAGGTCGCCCGGGCGGCCAGCGACTGCAGCGCCGGCTCGGGCAGGCCGCCCAGGTCGGAGGCGTAGAGGGCGGCCAGCCGGTGCGGCATGTCGGACTCCTGGTCGCGTTCCGCGGCGCGGCGGCGCCACCGGCGCCAGCCCGTCCCGAAGCGGCCGAGCAGGAAGTAGAGCGGCGGGGCGAGGAGGCCGAGAACCATCACGACCAGCAGGACCCGGGCCGCGAGGCCCTCGAACCACAGCCCGAGCACCAGGCCGGACACCCGGTCGGTCCACAGCCGGTAACCCAGCGCCACGGCAGTGGCCAGCCAGAAGAGGGCGAGCAGGCCGTAGAGGGCGATCAGCCGGCCCTCCCGGTCCAGCGCCGACCAGCGCGGGCCACGGCGGCGCCACCGGCCGCCGAGCCAGGCCAGGCCGCGGGCCCGCAGGTCCGGGATCTCCAGCCAGTCCATCAGCAGGTACTGCCCGTCCAGCGGCAGCAGCGGGCTCAGGTTGAAGAACGTGTGCAGGTAGAAGAGGAACGCCAGCTTGAACGCGATGCCGCCGGTGGCCGGCAGCGCCAGCCCGATCAGCTGGAACAGCCCCGCCATGGCCAGGCCGGTGGCCGGACCGGCCGCGGTGACCGCCATCCGGGCGCGCCGGCCGGCCATCCACACGTCGCTGGTGTCCACGAAGATGGTGGGCAGGCCGAAATGCAGCATCACGCCGGCCGACGGCACCTCGCGGCCGACCCGCTTCGCGGCCAGCGCGTGACCGAACTCGTGCAGGCCCAGCGCCACCAGGTTGAGCAGCAGCAGCGAGAGCGCGCCGAGCAGATAGGAGTCGCCGGCGAGGAAGAGGGCGTGGCTGCCGTGCTGCCAGCTGAGCACGAACAGCACCGCGCCGGCCAGCGAGAGCAGGGTGCCGAGCCAGACCGCGGGCCGGGTGAAGAGCAGCTTGCCGACGCTGTTGTAGAAACCGGTCAGCATGCCGTCGACCGGGACCGACAGCGCCCGGCGGCCGCGCGCGGACTGCTTCGGCGACGGCTCCGGGCTCAGCTCGCGCAGCGGCCGGAACGCGTCGCCGGGCAGGTCCTCCAGCATCCGGTTGCCGGCCAGGTCGGCGACGACCCGGCGGACCTGGTCGGGGGCGAGCCGGCCGGCGATCCGGGCGAACTCGGCGACCAGGCGAGCCACCGTGCAGGAGCCGTCCATCATCAGGGCCAGCTGGTACTCCTCCGGGCTGAGCCGGAGGTAGCAGGTGCGGCCGCCGTCGTCGGGCGAGCGGAGCATCACATACCGGCCGCCGCGCACCGTGGCGCGGTGCCGGACCTCGATACCGCCGCGCAGCGCCGGACGGGCGCGGGCCGGGTCGAGCCGGTCCGCGACGGCGTGCCAGAGGCCGGAGTCGGCGGGGCCGGGCTCGGCGCCCGAGGCCCGGCCGGCCAGTGCTTCCCAGACGTTGGTCCGGGTCTCGACATACGTCAACTTGCAGGGCCTCTCACTCCGCCGCGGTGGCGGTCAGAGATTAGAAGGTCCCCCTGCCAAACGCGAGCCCTCGGCGACAAAATTGCCCGTTCGTCGTGAAGGTCCTGAATAGCGGCCATAGAACAGGAATGCGGCGGGTGACGTGCCCACCCCTGGTCACGTCACCCGCCGCAGCGAAAGGAGGAAGCCTTACTGGGACTCCAGCAGGGTCACGTCGACCTGCTTCTCCGCCCCGTTGCGAGTGAAGGTGATGTTCATCTTCTGCCCGACCGCGCCCGCCTGGACCGCGGCGACCAGATCGTCGGACTCGCTGATGTCCTTGCCGTCGACCTTGGTGATCACGTCGCCCTGCTGGATCCCGGCCTTGCCGGCCGCGCTGTTCGCCGTGACCTGGCTGACCAGGGCCCCGCCGTTCTCCGCGGTGGTGACGCTGACGCCGAGCGCCGGGTGGCTGACCTTCTTGCCGGACATCAGGGCCTCGGCGACGGTCTTCGCCTTGTTGCTGGGGATCGCGAAGCCCAGGCCGATGTTGCCGGAGCCGGAGCCGGAGGTGGCGATCGCCGAGTTGATGCCGATCACCTCGCCGTTCACGTTCACCAGCGCGCCGCCGGAGTTGCCCGGGTTGATCGGGGCGTCGGTCTGCAGCAGGCCGGTCATCGTGGTGCCGCTCGACTGCTGCTGTTGCTGCTGGGACTGGCCGAACGGGTCGTTGCCCTGGCCCTGCTGCTCGTCCTCGCTGCTGGACTCGATCGTGCGGTCCTTCGCGCTGATGATGCCGGCGGTGACCGAGCCCTCCAGGCCGAGCGGGCTGCCCAGCGCGAGCACGGTGTCGCCGACCTGCATCTGCGAGCTGTCGCCGAAGGTGGCGGCCTTGAGGCCGGAGACCCCGGTCGCCTTGACCACGGCCAGGTCGGTCCTCGGGTCGGTGCCGACGATGGTCGCGGTGGCCTTCTTGCCGTCCGCGAAGATGATGTTCACGGTGCCGCCGCCGGCGGTCGCGACCACGTGGTTGTTGGTCACGATGTAGCCGTCGGCGCTGAGGACCACGCCGGAGCCCTCACCGGACTGCGTGGTGATCGAGACGACGCTGTCCTGCACGGCCGAGGCGATCTGGGCCAGCGACGACCGGTCGACGACCCGGCTGACCGAGGTGTTGCCGGATTTCACCGAGGTGGTGGTGCCGTCGTCGTGCACCGCCAGCGCCGTGACGGCGCCGACCCCGCCGGAGAGCAGCGCGATCAGCACGGCGGCGGCGCCGGCCAGGATGAACTTGCGGCCGCGGCCGTTGCGCGGCGGCTCGTTGCCGGGGCCCTGGGCCCAGACCGGGACGACGCCCTCGGGCGTGGTGTTGTGCTGCCAGCCGCCCTCGGCGGTCTGCGTGGCGCCGGGCTGCTGCCAGCCGGGGTGGTAGCCGGGCTGCTGCCCATACTGCCCGTAACCGGGCTGGGCATAGCCGGCCGGCCCGTACTGCGGGTAGCCGGAGGCCGGGGCCGCGGAGGCGGGCGTCCCGGAAGCGGGGGTCGCGGAGGCCGGGGTGGCGGAGGCGGGGGTCGCGGAGACCGGTGCCTGCGGCTGCTGCCAGGGCGACTGGGGCGCCTGCGGGGGCTGGGGAGCGGCCGCCGGCTGCTGCTGCGGGGCCTGCTGTGCCCACGGGTTGTGGGGCTGCGTGGGAGCCGCGGACTGGTGAGCGGCGTACTGCGGGGCGGCCGGCGGCTGCACCGCAGTCGGCTGCTCAGACTCCACCCGCTCCGTGCTGTTGTCAGCGACGGCGTCCGCGGGCCGCGGGTTGGACTCGTTCTCGTTCATGTTCCTTACTCTGCCCCGTGCGACTCGTACCGAACTGTGCTAGTCCTGGATGTTTTCTGTGAACCCTTTATCCACATTCACGGTCGGCAAGGTCACCCGGAACGTGGCACCCTGACCAGGCTCGCTGAAGACATCGACCGACCCGTTGTGGGATCGCACGATGGCCGCCACGATGGCCAGCCCCAGGCCGGTCCCGGTGGCCTCGCGATCAGTGTTCCTCGTCCGTGCGCCATCCGCCCGGTAGAAGCGCTCGAAGACCCGCGACCGCTGCTCGTCGGAGAGCCCCGGGCCGGTGTCCGACACCTCGACCACGGCCTCGTTCTCCCCGCCGGCGTGCAACCGCAGCGTCACCGTCGCCTCGGGCGGCGTGTGCACCAGCGCGTTCGTCATCAGGTTGCCGATCACCTGGCGAAGACGGGCATCATCCCCGTACGCCACCAGGCGCTCCTGATCGTCGTGGATGTCCAGCTCGATCGTGCGGTCCGGTGCGGTCGCGCGGGCGGCCTGCACCGCGTCCATGGCGAGGACGGGCAGCTCCACCGGCGCCAGGTTCAGCGGGCGCTCGCGGTCGAGCCGGGCGAGCAGCAACAGGTCCTCGACGAGCAGGCCCATCCGGGCGGCCTCGTCCTCGATGCGCCGCACCAGCCGGGCCACCGCGTCCGGGTCGGAGACCGCGCCCTGCCGGTAGAGCTCGGCGAAGCCACGAATGGTGGTCAGCGGCGTCCGCAACTCGTGCGAGGCGTCCGCGACGAACTGCCGCATCTTCTCCTCCGAGGCGACCGCGCGGCCCTCGGAGAGCTGGGCGGACTCGGCGGCGGCCTTGGCCTGCTGCTCGGAGGCGGCCCGGGCGTGGAAGGCCATCTCGATCTGGGCGAGCATCGAGTTCAGCGCGGTGGAGAGCCGGCCCAGCTCGGTGGTCGGCTCGCCGCCGTCCACCTCCGGGTCGGGCACCCGCTGGCTGTAGTCGCCGGCGGCGATCCGCCCGGCGGTGCGCTCGATCTGCAGCAGCGGGACCAGGCTCTGCCGGACCAGCGCCGCGCCGACGATCGCGAGGGCCAGCAGCACGCCGACGCCGACCAGCACGTCCACCCAGATCAGCCGGGCGATCACCGCGTCGACGCCGGTCATCCGCTCGCCCACGGACATCACCGTGCCGTTGTCCAGCACGTCGATCCGGACGCGCCACATGAACTTCCGGTCATAGGACCGGGTCGTGTACGTCTGCTCGTTGAGCTCGGCCGTCCGCTGCGCGCCGGTGATCAGGACGGGCAGGCTTTCCAGGTCCATCCGGCTGTTCGCATAGGGCTTGGTGACGCCGCTGACCGAGCTGAACGCGATCATGTAGTCCATCGGCATGTAGACCTGGACCACCGACGCCTCGCGGGTGAGGCCGATCGCGTCGACGGAGAGCTCCTTCAGCTGGTTGTCCAGCCGGGAGATGAGGTACGTGTGCAGAGCGATCGTGCTGGCTGAGCTGATCAGGGTGAGCGCCGCGAACACCAGCACCAGCACCGACGCGACCAGTTTGGTCCGGAGGGAGACCTTGCGCAGGTTGGCCTGCGACGGAAGCGAGACCCGCACCCGCTCGGCGATAGTCATCGCGGCGACCTAGACGGCTGGTTTGCGCAGCACGTAGCCCACGCCACGCAGCGTGTGGATCAGGCGCGGCTGGACGTTGTCCACCTTCCGCCGCAGATAGGAGATGTACGACTCGACGATGTTGTCGTCACCGCGGAAGTCGTACTTCCAGACGTGGTCGAGGATCTGGGCCTTGGAGAGCACCCGGTTCGCGTTCAGCATCAGGTAGCGCAGGAGCTTGAACTCGGTCGGCGAGAGCTGCACCCGGCTGCCCGCCCGATAGACCTCGTGGGTCTCCTCGTCGAGCTCCAGATCGGCGAAGACCAGCCGGGACGGCTGCTCCTCACCGGCCGTGGTGCGGCGCAGGACCGCGCGGATCCGGGCGGTGAGCTCCTCCAGGCTGAACGGCTTGGTGACATAGTCGTCGCCGCCCAGCGTGAGGCCGCGGATCTTGTCGTCGGTGCCGTCGCGGGCGGTCAGGAAGACCACCGGGGTGCGCTGCCCGCCCTCGCGCATCAGCCGGATGACCTCGAAACCGTCGAGGTCGGGGAGCATGACGTCGAGCACGACCAGGTCGGGCGCCGCACTGCGGGCCGCGCTGACCGCGGCGCTGCCGCTGGTCGCTGTGGTGACGTCGAACCCGGCGAAACGCAGGCTTGCGGAAAGGAGCTCGAGGATGTTCGCGTCGTCCTCGACGACGAGCAACTTCGCCTCGCTCTGCTTGGGCTGGGTCTGAGCGGCCATGCGGCCATTCTTTCCCCGTCCGCTGCACCCCTGCTGCAGGCTTGCTGAAAATTATCTGTGAGGAGTACTTCACCCGAAGGTCACGCCCAGAATGACCGGTGGCGGGACCGGGACGACCTTATGCCGCCAACCGGTATCCGTGTCCACCCATGCTGCGCTCGGCCGCCCTTGCCAGCGCCTTGCGATCCGCTCCCGGCATCGGCCGCAACGCCGGCGCCGTGATCACCGTGATCGTCAGCCGCCGGACCCGGGCCACCCGCAGCAGCGAGTCGACCAGGGTGTCCCGGCCGATGAACGCCGCCTCGGTGCTGTCGTAGGTGATCGAGGTGGGCACCACCGGCGCGCCCGCGTCGATCGCCGCCTGGAACAGCGCGGGCCGGAAGCGCCCGTGCTCGGCCCCGCAGAACGTGGTGCCCTCCGGGAAGGCCGCGACCGAGCGCCCGGACCGCAGCGCCCCGGCCACCTCCTCCACCGTCGCCGGCAGGTCGCGCGGCCGGGTCCGGTCGATGAAGATGGTGCCGCTGCGACCGGCCGTGGCGCCGATCCCGGGCCAGCCTCGCACGTCGTGCTTGGCCACCAGCCGGACCGGCGAGACCGCGATCAGCACCAGGATGTCGATCCAGGAGATGTGGTTGGCGACCAGCAGGCTGCCGGGTCGCGGCACCGGGCCGCGCTGGACCAGGTTCACCCCGAGGGCCGCGAGCAGCGTGCGCGCCAGCCAGCGGACGGCGGGGCCGCCCAGCAGCGCCACGGCCGGGATACCGGCCAGCATCACCAGGGCCATCCCGGCGAGGCGGAACCCGGCCGTCCAGGTCCGGGCACGCGGCGCGTCGCCGGGGCGGCAGGCGTCGCCGCAGCCGGAGGCGGGCTGCCAGAGAGTGCTGAGCGTGGTCACAGGTCCGTCCCCAGGAAGTGCCGGCGGTACCGCGGGTCGAGCCGGTCCAGCGAGAAGAGCACGTAGAAGTCGGCGCAGTCGAAGGCCGGGTCGAAGGCCGGTTCGCCGCAGATCCAGCTGCCCACCCGTAGATATCCCTTGAGCAGCGGCGGGACCGCGACCTTGGGGTCGGCGACCAGGCCCGCCGGGGGCGTCCACGGGTTGCGCGGGCGGACCCGCAGCGCGGGCGGGGCCAGGTGCTTGCCGTTGATCCGCTCGCGGACCCCGGCCGCCACCGCGCCGCCGTCGGCGAGCGGCACCGAGGCGCAGCCGCCGAGCCAGCGCAGGTTGTTCAGGTGCAGGTAGCGGGCGATGCCGCTCCACATCAGATTCATCACGGCGCCGGACCGGTGATCCGGGTGCACGCAGGAGCGCCCGATCTCCACCAACTGGTCACGCAGGGGGCGCAGGGCGCTCAGGTCGAACTCGTCGTCGGCGTACCGGCGGCCGGCCCGTTCGGCGGCGCGCGGCGGGAGCATCCGGTACGTGCCGACGACTTCGCCGGTGGAGTCGTCACGCACGATCAGGTGGTCACAGAACTCGTCGAACTCGTCCACGTCGTGACCGCCGGCCGCGGTCGTGAGGGTCGCCCCGAGCTCGCCGGCGAAGACGTCGTGGCGCAGTCGCTGGGCGGCCTTGATCTGGGTCGCCTCGTCCGCGATGAGAAGCGTGTAGCCGCTGGTCCCGGTGGGTGCGGCGGCTGTCATCAGAACTGCCATGTGATCTGTGTAAGGGTGACAACTGCCGATGGAGTGTCGCGTCAGGTGGCGATGCGTGTCCGGTTGATGAACGGCTTGTGCGATCGTCGGGGGATGCGTATCCCGGCACGCTTCAACGGCCCTCCCGGCTCCGGAAACGGCGGGTGGTGCGCGGGTGTCCTCGCGACCGCCGCGGGCGTCTCCCAGGTGACGCTGCGCCTGCCTCCACCGCTCGAGACCGACATCCAGATCAGGGACCATGCGGCGTACGCGGGTGAAAGCTTGATCGCCACTCTGGATTCCGGCGACCCGGGCCCGGGCGTCGAGCCGGTCGGCTGGGACGTCGCCACTGACGTGTCCCGCGGCTATCCCGGCTTCAGCGATCACCCCTTCCCCACGTGTTTCGTCTGCGGGCCCGCGCGCGACGACGGTCTGCGGATCTTCCCCGGCCGGCTGCCCGACGGCCGTACCGCCGCGCCCTGGTCGGTTCCGGCCGAGGTGAGCGTGCCGTTGATGTGGGCGGCGCTGGACTGCCCGGGTGGGTGGGCCGCGATCCGCGAGGGCAGCACGTTCGTCCTGGGGCGGATCGCGGTCGCCGTGGAGGGGCTGCCGGAGCCGGGGGCCCGCTGCGTGGTGACCGGCGCGGTCGCGGACCTGTCCGGCCGCAAGGCGCTCGTCGACTCGGCGGTGCACGGGCCGGACGGGCGGCGGCTGGCGATTGCGCGGGCCACCTGGATCAGGACAGGATGAGAAAACCACCACGTGCGATCGAAGTCCGCAAGTGCCGGTTGGTCACAGAGCGGACGTCCGGGCGGACTGCGCTCGCGCACGGCGTAGCCTTGTACCGGATCCTAGCCCGTCGCGTGTGACGAGTCGGGCCAGGCCGGACTGGTCACGCGATGACAAAAACGGTGAAAGAGGCGAACGCGGCAGTGTCGACGCAGCAGACTTCGCAGGACAACCCACTCGCGGATTTCGGTCCCAACGAGTGGATCGTCGACGAGATGTATCAGCGATACCTGGCCGATCCGACCAGCGTCGACCCCGCCTGGCACGACTTCTTCGCGGATTACAAGCCGGCGAACGCTCCCGGTGCGATCGTGACGCCCGACGAGGCGACCGCGGCGAACGCGACCAAGAGCGCGGCCAAGGCCGGCACCGACGCGCCCGCCGCGACGGCGCCCGCCAAGCCGGTGACGCCCCCGGCCCCGGCGAAGAAGCCCGAGCCCGCCAAGGCCGCCCCGGCGGAGAAGGCCGTGGCCAAGCCGGCCGCCGCCACCTCCGCCCCGGCGGGGGCCAAGACCACGGTGCTGCGCGGCGTGGCCGGCAAGATCGTGCAGAACATGGAGGCCTCGCTCCAGGTCCCGACCGCCACCTCGGTGCGCGCGGTGCCGGCGAAGCTGATGATCGACAACCGGATCGTGATCAACAACCACCTCTCCCGCGGGCGGGGCGGCAAGGTCAGCTTCACGCACCTGATCGGCTGGGCCCTGGTCCGCGCGGTCGTCGCGCACCCGGAGATGAACAACACCTACGCCGAGATCGACGGCAAGCCCACCCTGGTGCAGCCGGAGCACGTCAACCTCGGCATCGCGATCGACCTGGCGAAGAAGGACGGCTCGCGAACGCTGGTCGTCCCATCCATCAAGAACTGTGAACAACTAGACTTCCGGCAGTTCTGGCAGGCGTACGAGGACATCGTCCGGCGCGCCCGCCGCAACGAGCTGACCATGGACGACTACAACGGCACCACGATCTCGCTCACCAACCCGGGCGGCATCGGCACGGTGCACTCGATCCCGCGCCTGATGAACGGGCAGTCCGCGATCATCGGTGTCGGCTCGCTCGAATACCCCGCGCCCTACGCCGGCATGAGCGACGAGACGCTCACCGACCACGGCGTCTCCAAGGTCACCACGCTGACCAGCACCTACGACCACCGGGTCATCCAGGGCGCGCAGTCCGGCGAGTTCCTCAAGGTGATGCACGAGCTGCTGCTCGGCGGGCGCGACTTCTACGACGAGATCTTCACGTCGCTGCGCATTCCGTACGAGCCGGTGCGCTGGGTGCGCGACGTCGCGCGCACCTCCGAGGGCCAGATCGACAAGGCCGCGCGGGTGATCGAGCTGATCCACGCGTACCGGGTGCGCGGTCACCTGATGGCCGACACCGACCCGCTCGAGTTCACCATCCGCAAGCACCCCGACCTGGATGTGCTCCAGCACGGCCTGACCCTGTGGGACCTGGACCGGACGTTCCCTGTCGGCGGCTTCGCCGGCAAGGAGAAGATGCGCCTGCGGGACGTGCTCGGGGTCCTGCGCGACAGCTACTGCCGCCGCATCGGCATCGAGTACATGCACATCCAGGACCCGGAGGAGCGCCGCTGGGTCCAGGAGCGCATCGAGGTCAAGTACGCCAAGCCGGACACCGAGGAGCAGAAGCAGATCCTGCTGCGCCTCAACCGCGCCGAGGCGTTCGAGACGTTCCTGCAGACGAAGTATGTGGGTCAGAAGCGCTTCTCGCTGGAGGGTGGCGAGTCCCTGATCCCGCTGCTCGACGCGGTGCTGCAGTCCTCCGCCGAGGCGGGGCTGGACGAGATGGTGATCGGCATGGCCCACCGCGGCCGGCTGAACGTGCTCACCAACATCGTCGGTAAGCCGTACGAGAAGCTCTTCAACGAGTTCGAAGGGTGGATGGACCCGAAGTCGGCGCACGGCTCCGGCGACGTGAAGTACCACCTGGGCCAGACCGGCAAGTACACGACGCCGGACGGGCAGCACTCCACCACGGTCAGCGTGGTCGCGAACCCGTCGCACCTGGAGGCCGTCGACCCGGTCCTGGAGGGCATCGTCCGCGCCAAGCAGGACCGTCTCGACCTGGGCCTGCACGGCTACACGGTGCTGCCGGTGCTGGTGCACGGCGACGCCGCGTTCGCCGGCCAGGGCGTGGTCGCCGAGACGCTGAACCTCTCCCAGCTGCGTGGTTACCGCACCGGCGGCACGGTCCACGTGGTCGTGAACAACCAGGTCGGCTTCACCACCGCCCCGGAGTACAGCCGCTCCTCGATGTACTCGACCGACGTCGCCCGCATGGTCGAGGCCCCGATCTTCCACGTCAACGGGGACGACCCGGAGGCCGTGGTGCGGGTCGCCAAGCTGGCCTTCGAGTACCGGCAGACGTTCAACAAGGACGTCGTGATCGACATGATCTGCTACCGCCGCCGCGGTCACAACGAGGGCGACGACCCGTCGATGACCAACCCGCGGATGTACCAGATCATCGACACCAAGCGCAGCGTCCGCAAGCTCTACACCGAGGAGCTGATCGGCCGCGGCGACATCACCGTGCAGGACGCGGAGGAGCAGCTGCGCGACTACCAGTCCCGCCTCGAGGAGGTCTTCAAGGCCACCCGGGACGCGGCCGGCAGCCCGCCGAAGCCGCACATCATCGCCGAGGAGCCGGAGCCGCAGGTCCAGACGGCGATCGACGCCGACGCGGTCCGCGCGGTCGGCCAGGCCCACATCGAGCTGCCCGAGGGCTTCACCGCGCACAAGCGGGTCCAGCAGCTGCTCGACCGGCGCGCCAAGATGTCCACCGACGGCGGCATCGACTGGGGCTTCGGTGAGCTGATCGCGTTCGGCTCGCTGCTCGCCCAGGGCGTCACCGTCCGGCTCGCCGGGCAGGACTCGCGCCGGGGCACGTTCACCTCGCGGCACGCCTCGATCGTCGACTCGAAGACCGGCAAGGACTTCCTGCCGATCTCCACGCTGACCACCGGCAACGCGCGGTTCTTCGTCCACGACTCGCTGCTCAGTGAGTACGCGGCGATGGGCTTCGAGTACGGGTACTCGGTGGAGAACCCGGACGCGCTGGTCCTCTGGGAGGCCCAGTTCGGTGACTTCGTCAACGGCGCCCAGTCGATCGTCGACGAGTTCCTCTCCTCCGGCGAGGTGAAGTGGGGCCAGAGGTCGTCGCTGGTGCTGCTCCTCCCGCACGGTCAGGAGGGCCAGGGCCCGGACCACTCCTCCGGCCGCCCGGAGCGCTTCCTGCAGCTGTGCGCGCAGGACAACATGCGGGTGGCGAACCCGACCACCCCGGCGAACTACTTCCACCTGCTGCGCCGCCAGGCCCTGTCCAGCAAGCGCAAGCCGCTGGTGGTCTTCTCGCCGAAGTCGCTGCTGCGGCACAAGCTCGCGGTGTCGTCGGTCGCCGACTTCACCCAGGGCACGTTCCAGCCGGTCCTCGGCGACGCCGGGATCGGCGGCCAGGCGCTGGACGCGAACGCGGTGAAGCGGGTCCTGCTCTGCTCGGGCAAGGTCTACTACGACCTGTTCTCGGCGCGGGCCGACCGCGGCATCACCGACACCGCGATCATCCGGATGGAGCAGATCTACCCGCTGCCCGTCGAGGAGCTCAAGGCCGTCCTCGCGCAGTACCCGAACGCCGAGGACTTCGCCTGGGTCCAGGAGGAGCCGGCCAACCAGGGCGCCTGGTCGTTCGTCGCGCTCAACCTGCTCGAGCACCTGGAGGGCGTGCGGCTGCGGCGCATCTCCCGCCCGGCGGCGGCCGCTCCGGCGGTCGGCTCGGCGAAGATGCACGAGGCCGAGCAGCAGGCGCTGATCGAGGCGTCGCTGCCGCGCCCGTGACCTGCTGAGTTTCACCGGGGGTGCTCCGCTTCGGCGGGGCGCCCCCTCTTAACATTCCGGGCATGTACTTCACCGATCGAGGCATCGAGGAGTTGGCTCAGCGGCGCGGCGAGGAAACCGTGACGCTGGAGTGGCTCGCCGAGCAGCTGCGCACCTTCGTCGACATGAACCCGGAGTTCGAGACGCCGATCGAGCGCTTCGCCACCTGGCTGGCGCGCGACGATGAGGACGACGAATAACCCCCTTCGCGCGTACGGCGTGAGCACGCGCCCGTCCGCAGCCGGCCCGCGACGCTGCTCTTGGTCCCGGCGCAGCGCGCCGCGAGGTCCCGGCTGGTTCTCATGGGCGTTATCCGTCCCTCATAACGCCCATGAGAACCAGCCGGGACCGAAGTTGTCCACAAGCGGGACCTTCGGCCCGGCGGCGGTCAGGCCGGGCCGGTAGGTTGAAGGCGTGGCGCGCAGTGTCTATGTAGCGGGTTTGGGCCCGGGTGTCGGTAAGGGCACGGTCGCCCTGGGGATCGTCGAGCTGCTGTCCCGGCAGGTCGCCGGGGTGTCGGTGTTCCGGCCGCTGGTCCCGGCGGTCGATCGTGATCATCTGCTGGCCACGATCCGCGAGCGTTATCAGGGGCCCGTGCCCCTGGCCGACTCGTTCGGGGTGACGGTGGCGGAGGCGTCGGAGCTGATCGCCGACGGCCGGCGGGAGGAGCTGATCGGCCGGATCGTCGAGCGCTATCGGGCCGCCGAGCGGCTGAGCACCTCCGTCGTGATCATCGGCAGCGACTTCGCCGAGTCCGGCGACGAGGCCCGCGACGGGCTGCCCCGCGAGCTGGCCTTCAACGCCCGCCTGGCGACCGAGTTCGGCAGCGTGGTGATCCCGGTGGTGAGTGGCGCCGGCCGCACCGGCGAGTCGCTTGCCGCGGCGGTCCGCAGCGCCTACCACTCGCTGGGCGACCTCGGCGCGACGGTCGCCGCGGTGATCGCCAACCGCGTTCCGCCGGCCGCTGCCGGTGGCCCCGCCCCGGATCTGCCGGTCCCGTTCTGGGCGATCCCCGAGGTGGCGGCGATCGCGGCGCCCACGGTCGGCGAGGTCGCCGACGCGCTGGACGCGACAGTGCTCTCCGGCACCCCGGGCGCGCTCGGTCGTGACGTGCTCGACTACGTCGTCGGCGCCGCGCACGTCCCCACCGTCCTGGAGCACCTGACCGACGGGGCGCTGCTGATCACCCCCGGCGACCGGGCCGACCTGCTGGTCGCCGCGCACGCCGCGCACGCCGCCGGCACGGTCACCCTGGCCGGGCTCGTGCTGACCCTCGGCGAGCCACCCGACCCGCGGATCGTCCAGGTCGTCGAGCGGCTCAACACCGGGCTCGCGATGCTGGTCACCAAGGGCGACAGCTTCCACACCATCGCCCTCTCCGACCGCGTCCAGGCCCGGCTCAGCACGCCGCGCAAGGTGCAGGCCGCGCTCGGCGTCTTCGAGGGGAACGTGGACACGGCCGAGCTCTCCAAGGTCCTCGACGTCGCCCGGTCCGCCCGGGTCACCCCGCTGATGTTCGAGAACGACCTGATCGACCGCGCCCGCGCCGACCGCCGCCACCTGGTCCTGCCCGAGGGCGCCGAGGAACGGATCCTGCGCGCCGCCGAGACCCTGCTGCGCCGCGGCGTTGCCGACCTGACCCTGCTCGGCGACCCCGACGAGATCCACCGCCGCGCCCGTGAGCTGGGGGTGGAGATCGGCGACGCGCGCCTGATCGACCCGGCCACCAGCCCGTGGCGCGACGATTTCGCGGCCCGTTACGCCGAGCTGCGCAAAGGCCGGGCCGTGACGCTCGACCTGGCGTATGACGTGGTGCGCGACGTCAACTACTTCGGCACGATGATGGTCGCCTCGGGCTATGCGGACGGCATGGTCTCCGGCTCGGTGCACACCACGGCGGCGACCATCCGGCCGGCGTTCGAGATCATCAAGACCGTGCCCGAGGTGTCCGTCGCCTCCAGTGTGTTCTTCATGCTGCTGGCCGACCGGGTGCTGGTCTACGGCGACTGCGCGGTCAACCCCGACCCGGATGCCGCTCAGCTCGCCGACATCGCGCTCTCCTCGGCGAGGACCGCTGCCGCGTTCGGCATCGAGCCGCGCGTCGCGATGCTCTCCTACTCGACCGGCAAGTCCGGCGCGGGCGCCGACGTGGAGAAGGTCGCGGCCGCCACCGCCCTCGTCCGGGAACGCCACCCCGGCCTGCCGGTCGAGGGCCCGATTCAGTACGACGCGGCGATCGACCCCGCCGTGGCCGCCACCAAACTGCCCGGCAGCGCGGTCGCGGGCCAGGCGACGGTGTTCGTCTTCCCTGACCTGAACACCGGGAACAACACGTACAAGGCCGTCCAGCGCTCGGCGAACGCGGTCGCGGTCGGCCCGGTCATGCAGGGCCTGCGACGGCCGGTGAACGACCTGTCCCGCGGCGCGACGGTCAAGGACATCATCAACACCGTGGCGATCACGGCGATCCAGGCAGGGGCGAAATGACCAGGGTGCTGGTGCTCAACTGCGGCTCCTCGTCGGTGCGCTACCGGCTCTTCGACGGCGACGAGGTGCGGGCCAAGGGCCTGATCCAGCGGATCGGGGAGGCAGGCGGCGACGCGGGCGACCACCTGACGGCGCTGCGCGACCTGATGGACCGGCTCGACCTGAGCGACCTGGCCGCGGTCGGACACCGGGTCGTGCACGGCGGCGAGCGGTTCACCGAGTCCACCGTCGTCACCGACGAGGTGGTGGCCGCCGTCGAGGAGCTGATCCCGCTCGCGCCGCTGCACAACCCCGGCTCGCTCACCGGCATCCGGGTGGCCCGCAAACTGCTGCCGGACGTGCCGCAGGTCGCCGTCTTCGACACCGCGTTCCACGCGACGATCCCGGCCGAGGGGGTGCTCTGGGCGGTCGACCGTGACCTGGCGCGGCGCTTCGGGCTCCGGCGGTACGGATTCCACGGGACGTCACACTCGTACGTCTCCCGCGAGACCGCCCGGCTCCTCGGCAAGCCGCTCGCCGAGGCCAACGTGATCACGCTGCACCTGGGCAACGGTGCCAGCGCCAGCGCCGTGCGCGGCGGCCGGTGCGAGGCCACGTCGATGGGCATGACCCCGCTCAGCGGCCTGGTGATGGGCACCCGCTCCGGCGACATCGACCCGAGCCTCGTCTTCCACCTGCACCGGGCCGGCGGGCTGCCGCTCGACGAGATCGAGGAGTCGCTGACCCGGCACGGCGGCCTGGCCGGTCTCGCGGGTGCCAACGACATGCGCGAGGTGCTGGAACGCCGGGCCGCCGGGGACGCGGACGCGACGCTGGCCTTCGACGTCTACATCCGGCGGTTGAAGGAGTACATCGGCTCCTACCTGGCCGTCCTCGGCCGGGTGGACGCGATCACCTTCACTGCGGGCGTGGGCGAGAACGCGCCGGACGTGCGCCTGGCCGCTCTCTCCGGGCTGGAGCCGCTGGGCATCACCGTCGACCCGGTCCGTAACCGCGAGAACGCCCTGGTCATCTCGCCGGACGGTGCTCCGGTCACGGTCTGCGTGGTTCCGACCGAGGAGGAGTTGGAGATCGCGAACGAGTCCCGGCGAGCGCTCGGCCTCTAGCCCGCGCCGTTCAGCCGCTGCGTCGCCGGCCCGCTGCTGGCCTCCCCGCAGCGGGCCGGGTCGATCAATGCGCGGATAACTACAGTGCGAGCCAGGCGATCAGTGCGATCACGACCACGGCGGCCACGATGCCGCCGATGATGTAGGGCAACTTGGACGGTGCCGCGGTCTCCGGCTCCCGGCTGAACGCCTGGAACGCCTCGGTGTTCCCGCTCGGGTCGACGCTGTTGTCAGACATGCGCCCGACCCTAGCCAAATAGCGCATGCTTCCGCCAAGCCCATCCCATCCCGACGCACCCCAGGTGCGACCGCCGACGCCGTCGGCCCGCCACGTCCCCGGCCGGCGCTCACGGCGCTCGATCGGACCGGAGAGCAGCCCTCAGCGCCAGCCGGGCACCGCACACCCGCCAGCGGACGCTCACGGCCCCCAGCTGGCACTCACGGTTGTAAAACCAGCCGGAAACAACCGTCAGCGCCAGCCGGGCAGCGCACGGCCGCCGGCTGGGACTCACGGTTGGTGGAACGGGCCGGAGACGACGGTCAGGGCCAGCCGGGCAGCGCGCGAGGGAACGGGCTGGGCACGGTCGGTTTGAAGGGGCCGGCGGGCTGGGAGACGCCGGCGGTCAGTGGGTGATGACTACCTTGCCGAAGAGGTCCGGGGCGGTGAGGCGGGCGAAGGCTTCCGGGATCGCCTCGAACTCGTAGGTGGAGTCGATCACGGGGTGGATCTTGCCGGTGGCGCACATGTCGAGGAGTTCGGTGAGCTCGGCGGGTGTGCCCATGCTGCTGCCGAGGATCTCCAGTTGCATGGCGAAGACCCGGCGGAGGTCGACGCGAGCCAGGTGACCCGCGGTGGCTCCGCAGACGACGATGCGGGCTCCGGGGGCGGCGCACTTCATCGAGTGGTCGAAGGTGGGCTCGCCGACGGACTCGATCACCACGTCGACGCGTTCCGGAAGGCGCGCGCCGGGCTCCACCGCGATCGCGCCCAGCTCCGTGACGCGCTCACGCTTTGCCTGGTCACGGCTGGTGGCGTAGACCCGCTTGCCAAGCGCGACCCCGATGGCGACCGCCGCGGTGGCGACTCCGCCGCCGGCGCCCTGGACCAGGACGGCGCCCGCGTCGCCGGCGCGGCCACGGGTCACCAGCATGTGGTAGGCCGTGAGCCACGCTGTCGGCAGGCACGCCGCCTCGGCGAACGACACGCCGTCCGGGATCGGGAGCAGGTTCTCCCGCGGGGCGGCGACGCGCTCGGCGAACGTGCCGGGGAACCGCTCGGAGAACAGCGAATAGCCCCGCGGGTCGGCCTTGTCCTGGATCACCGGGTAGACCAGGACCGGGTCGCCGGCCGGGGTCACGCCGGCCGCGTCGCAGCCGAGGATCATCGGGAGCCGGTCGGCGGGCAGCCCCACGCCGCGCAGCGACCAGACGTCGTGCTGGTTGAGGGAGCTGGCCCGGACCTCGACCGGCACCCAGCCCTCCGGCGGATCGAACGGCAGCTCACCGACGGTCAGGGCGCTCAGAGGCGCGTCGGGCTGGAGCGAGGAGGCGTAGGCGGCGCGCATGATCCGACCCTAGTCGCCGGCGGCTCGCAGCGCCGCACGTCGATCGATGTCGCGGATTTTGACTGCCGGGGTGACCGTGCCCCACCACGGAGGCCGCCCTTGCGGGCCGAGCGTTCAGGGCCGGTCACGGCCCTGCTCGGACCGGAAGGGTCCCCGCGGGAGCGACGATCCGGACCACAGCGAAGATAGGCAATGAGGATCTTGATTTTGATCGCGCCGCCCTACCGGAAAGCAGGGCGGCGCGTCAGGAACAGCAGGTCAGACCGGCTGGCGGGCCTGCGCCGGAGCAGGCGCCGGGGTACGCCGGGCCACCCCGTCGCGGACCGCGGCGGCGGCGACGGCGGCAGCGACGGCCGGGGCGACGCGAGGGTCGAGGGGTGACGGCACGATCGCTTCCGGTCGCAGGTCGTCGGTGACGATCGCGGCGATGGCGTCGGCCGCGGCGACCTTCATGGCGTCGGTGATCGTCGTGGCCCGGACGTCCAGCGCACCGCGGAAGATGCCCGGGAACGCGAGGACGTTGTTGATCTGGTTCGGGAAGTCGCTGCGGCCGGTGGCGACGACCGCGGCGTACTTGTGGGCGACCGCCGGGTGGACCTCGGGCGTCGGGTTGGCCAGCGCGAAGATGATCGCGCCCGGCGCCATCCCGGCCAGCGCCTCCTCGTCGATGGTGCCGCCGGAGACGCCGACGAGGACGTCCGCGCCGATCAGGGCCTCAGCGATGCCGCCGGTGCGGCCGGAGATGTTGGTGATCGCGCCCAGGCCGGCCTTGGCCCCGGACAGGTCGCCGCGGTCGGCGTGGATGATGCCGCGCGAGTCGACGACGATCACGTTGGCGCCCTGGACGCCGGCGGCGATCAGCGTGTTCGTGATCGCGACCCCCGCGGCACCGGCGCCACTGATGACCACACGCAGACCGGCGAAGTCACGGCCGAGCAGCTTGGCGGCGTTGCGCAGAGCGGCGAGCGTGACGACCGCGGTGCCGTGCTGGTCGTCGTGGAAGACCGGGATGTCGAGCTCGGCGTCGAGCCGGCGCTCGATCTCGAAGCAGCGCGGCGCGCTGATGTCCTCCAGGTTGATCCCGCCGAACGACGGCGCCATCGCCTTGACCGCGGCGATGATGCCCTCGACGTCCTGCGTGTCCAGGCAGAGCGGGATCGAGTCGACCCCGCCGAACTGCTTGAACAGGACCGACTTGCCCTCCATGACGGGCATCGCGGCCTTGGGCCCGATGTTGCCCAGCCCCAGCACCGCGGAGCCGTCGGTGACGACGGCGACGGTGTTGGCGGTCCAGGTGTAGTCGGGGTAGAGCGACTCGTCCTCGGCGATGGCCTCGCAGACCCGGGCGACACCGGGGGTGTACGCCAGGGACAGGTCGTCCCGGCTGGCCAGGGGAACGGTCGCGCTCATCGTCATCTTGCCCCGGCGGTGCAGGTCGAAGACCGGGTCGGCGGCGAGGGCAGGATCGAGCTCAAAACTGAAGAAAGACACGGTGAACTCCACACAGCATCGACATTGATACGTGGCACCTGCACAAACTGGTCGCGAGTATGCGCCAGGAGGCGGTGCGATGCGGGGGTCACCCGGGAAAGCGACCGCAGCGCGGGTGTGCGCTGGGGATACTGGAGACTAACTTAACCGCCCTGGGCTGGGGTAGTAGCGAAACAACACTCGCCCGATGACATCTGCCACCCCGTAGGCCCGTGAGTCGTCCTGGACGAACTCGTTGTCACCCTCCAGCCACCAGCCGTCGTCCTGTTCCCGCATCGCTCGCTTAACGACCAGCAGGTCCGGGCGGCAACGGAAGCGCGCGACGACAATGTCGCCGCTCCTTACGGGCGCGCCGCGACGGACGACGAGCGCGTCCCCGTGGCGCAGCGCCGGAACCATGGACGGGCCGTTCACCAGCACGGCGAACAGTGGTAATTGCCACCTCAAGGCATCAAGCCTCCGTTGCGTTAGCCCAGGGATGTAAGGGGTAGTGTCAAGGCGGATCATCGCAAACTCTATGGAGGAGTCCTGATGCGACTTCCGCGTTTCCTCATGCCTAGCACCGTGGTCAGCGCACACTGCGACCTGCCGTGTGGCGTCTACGACCCGGCCCAGGCCCGGATCGAGGCCGAGTCGGTCAAGGCCATCGCCGAGAAGTACGCGGCGAACACGGACCCCGAGTTCCGCACCCGGGCCATCCTGATCAAGGAGCAGCGCGCCGAGCTGGTCAAGCACCACCTCTGGGTGCTGTGGACCGACTACTTCAAGGCCCCGCACTTCGAGAAGTACCCGCAGCTGCACCAGCTGTTCAACGAGGCCACCAAGCTGGCCGGCGCGTCCGGCGCCAAGGGCTCGGTGGACGTCGCCGTGGCTGACCAGCTGCTTGCCAAGATCGAGGAGATCTCCAAGATCTTCTGGGAGACCAAGCAGGCCTGAGTCGCGATCGAGGCCGGTCAGCCCGCAAGGGCTGCCGGCCTCTGCCGTAACTCGGTGTGACCGATTAGAGTCTCCACCGACAGGAGGAGGTCGCGGATGACTCAGCTGACCCACGCGGAGCCGGAAGTCGGAGACGACGTCGTACTCCTGACGGTTCCCGCCGACGGTGGTTACCTCGGCGTGCTCCGGACGGCCACCGCCGGTCTCGCGGCCCGCCTGCACTTCGCCCTCGACGAGATCGAGGATCTGCGCATCGCCGTCGACGAGGCCTGCGCGATGCTGCTGGCGATCGCGACCCGTGGCGCCGAGCTGGAGTGCCGCTTCGCGGTCACCGACGACGCGCTGACCGTCGAGGTCACCGTCTCCACGGTGCGCGGCGCGCGGCTGCCCTCCGAGTCGTCCTTCGCGTGGAAGGTGCTGACCGCGCTCACCACGTCCGCCTCCGCCGAGGCCAACGGGCAGTCCGCGACGATTCGCCTGCTCACTCGGCGTACGGAGTACTGAGCGCTCGTTTCGCACCCGGAAGCCGGGCGTCAGCGCTGCTCACGGAGTTCTGACTGCTCGCCCGGCCCGTGGCACTGCTCACGGGGTCTCGCCGGTAGCCGGCGTACCGGCGGTGGGTGTGCCGGCAGTCTGCGTGCCCGCGGCGACCGCGATGTAGTCCAGGTGCCGGGCCGCGGCCAGTCGTGCCGCGCCGGCGTCGCGAGCCGCCAGATGATCCAGCAGCTCCCGGTGGTCCGCGTCGATCCGCGACCAGTATTCCGCCGGGAGGTGCGCGACCACTTCCTCCCCGTAGGAGGCCTGGTAGAGGGGCCGCCCCACCAGCTCGAACAGCGGATTCCCGGTCGCCTTGGCGAGCACCCGATGGAACACCGAGTGTGCCGACAGCATCGTGTCGAAGTCGTCGATCGCCGGGTCGAACAGCGCCCCGCGCATCTCCGCGAGGTGCGCGTCCGTGCGGCGGACCGCCGCCAGGCCGGCCGCCGGCACCTCGAGCGCGCGCCGCAACTCCAGCAGATCGGCGAGACCGACCCCCGCCGAGTGCGCGAGCAGCGCAAACCCGGTCGAGAGGCCGTCGGCCAGCTGCCCGGCGTCCGGGTGCGCGACGAAGCTCCCGCCGGTCACCCCGCGGGTCGTGACGATCAGATGCTGGCTGGCGAGCAGGCGCAGCGCCTCACGCACCGTGCTGCGGCTGACGCCGATCTTGACGCACAGCTCCGGCTCGGGCGGCAACCTTTCACCAGGCTGCAGCCGTCCCGAAGTGATCTCCGCACGTAGATCGTCCGCTAGTTGCTGGTATGCGGGCGGGCGCACCGTTGAGCCGGTCACCCGTCCAGGTTAGGCCCTGATCTGCCACAACGGACCGGCTAATCGACACCCAACGCTCGGCCGCTGCGCGGGAGAAGCACCAGGACAGCGGTGATCGCGGCGAGGACCAGCAGCACGACACCCAGCCAGACCGGCCCGACCTGGAGCAGGAAACCGCCGGTGGCCAGCAGGAAGAGCTGGATCACGACGGCCGGGCCGCGGGCACGGACCTTCCGTCGGCCCAGCGCGCGGGCGACCAGGAAGATCACCACGGCGGCCAGGGCCGCCATCACGGTCAGGGAGACTGCCACGCCGAGGTCCGCCGCGGAACTGGTCAGATCTAGGACAATTAGGTACGCCGTGAGCCCGGCCATGCCCACGCTCTGCAGGTAGAGCAGCCGGACCGCCCAATCGAGGGACGCCGAGGCCGACGTCACGGATTTCTCACCTGTCACGGCTGCACCATACCGACAGCCTGATCGAGTTCCGCCGGGTAAGGTGCCGCCCATGCGTGCGTTGCTGGTGGTCAACCCTCGTGCGACGACGACCACCGAGCGCAGCCGGGACGTTCTGGTCCGCGCGCTCGAGAGCGCCGTCGACCTGACCGTGCGCTACACCGAGCGCCGCGGGCACGCCACCACGCTGGCTCGGGACGCGGCCGAGAGTGGCATCGACGTGGTGGTCACGCTCGGCGGTGACGGCACCGTCAACGAGGCGGTCAACGGGTTGATGTCCGCGCCCGGCACACTCACCGGGCTGACCGGCCCCTCGGCGTACCGGTTGCCGGCGCTGGCCGTGGTCCCCGGCGGTTCGACGAACGTCTTCGCCCGCGCACTCGGCCTCCCCGAGAACTGGGTGTACGGGACGAGCGTGATCCTGGACGGGCTGCGCGACGGCCGCCACCGGGTGATCGGTCTCGGTCGCGCCGACGATCGCTACTTCACCTTCACGGCCGGCCTCGGACTGGACGCCGCGGTGATCCGCCGGGTGGAGCAGGCCCGGCTGCGCGGCCGCACCTCGACGCCGGGCCTCTACATGCGGTCGATCGTCGGTCAGTTCTTCACCGGGATCGAACGGTCCGATCCGCCGATGACCCTGGAACGTCCGGGTGAGCCGCCGCAGACCGGGCTCGGCACGGTGATCATCCAGAACACGGCCCCTTGGACGTACGCCGGTGACCGTCCGGTGGACCCGAATCCGGACGCTTCCTTCGATCTCGGGCTCGACGTGCTTGCCCTGCGCAAACTCAAGGTTTACGCAACAGCAAAGACCGTGACACAACTCGCGTGGCGATCCGGTGATCCGCACGGTAAACAAGTAGTTCGTCTGCACGACCTTGCCGAGTTCACCGTGATCGCGTCCCGACCCCAGGCGTTCCAGCTGGACGGGGACTATCTCGGGGAGCGGCAGAAGGTGCACTTCGTGTCCGTCCCATCAGCGCTACGTGTGATCTGCTGACTCCGGGGTACGTCTTTCGGGACGTGCTCACGATCCGTTACAGAAACACGGGCAAAAGGTCGGCGAAGTGGGCGAGACCGTACTACATTGATGGGAGCGTTCGTCAACCGGCTCTGGCAAGAGCAGCAGAACCGGACATAAGGGTGCGTGAGGCAGCTCACCCGCTGGAAGAAACTTCCAGCGCTACCCTTGACATCGCGAGAGTTCGTGAAAGCATTCACAAGCGATAAGAAGTAACCGGTAGCGGCTTGTGCGCGTTCCTAAACAAGAAGCGCAGAACGGCTACCAAACACAAAGGCTTGCTGACGCTCCGGTGAGTGTACGGGTACAACCCGTCGGCACTGCGGGCGCATGCATATAGGTAAACAGCACTGTTTTCATTACCCCATCCGAAACAAGGAGTTTGCCGCCATGGACTGGCGTCACGATGCGATCTGCCGCGACGAGGACCCGGAGCTGTTCTTCCCGATCGGGACGTCCGGCCCCGCGCTCCTGCAGGTCGAGCAGGCCAAGGCCGTGTGCCGGCGGTGCCCTGTGACCGAGTCTTGCCTCCAGTGGGCACTCGAGTCCGGCCAGGACGCCGGCGTATGGGGCGGAATGAGCGAAGACGAGCGGCGCGCGGTCAAGCGTCGCGGCGGCCTTCGGGTCTCCGCCCCCACTGCCTGATTCAATCCCCCGCACAGCATTTGCGCCCCGGGCCGTAACGGCACGGGGCGTCTTGCTGTTTCGGGTCGCCTACTCACAGTCCCCATTCCGCTGAGCGTCAATTCGATCACCGTACGTTTGCCCGCACTCCTGAAATGATCTCGAAATTGGTGATCGACCGGTTTCCGTCGCCACTCCAGCACACTCCGTTGTGGATGCTCCGATGCCGGCTCCCATTGTCGCGTAGCGCAGAGTGATCATCACTTTGCGTAACTGATCGACGGAGATCAGCTCTGCGGATCGGTTGTGGACGGAGCGGCATCGACCGGCCCGCCCGGTGATTCCGGCGGTCTGCGGGGCGATGAGGCCGTCCGCAAGTTGTCCACAGCGATGGGTTGTCCACAGGCCGTCGGCGCGGGGGCCGGCTTTCGCGCGACAATGGTCAGCGGGGCCTTCCCCCAGTGGGGTGGGTGGGTTGTGTTGCTCCTGCGCCAACCCTCAAGAGCCAATCAGCTGGAGGGGTACGGTTTGAGCCCGCGCCCGTGAGCCGGCCCCGACCGCCCGCCGGCCGCCGCCTCCTCCGCGTTGCGCCGCGCACCCTGCCACCGCCCGCAGTCTCTCCCCCTTTGCGCCATGGAGCACCCGTCGGCTGCCCTGTGCCGCGTTCTGTGCCGGATCATCACGTGACCCCGGGTCCTTATGAGTCAGCGCGCGATTCCGGCCGGCCGTCAGAGTTCCTCCCGCAGCAGGCACCTCTGACCGCCGGCGCACCGAGCCCGGCTGGACGTCACGGCTGCCTACCCGCCACGAAACAACCCTCAGCACCAGCTCACCGAGCCCGGCTGGACGGCAAAGGCCTTTCCGCACACCTCAAGCACCCCTGGGAACCAGCCGAGTCCGGCCAGCCGGATGTCGGCGGCGCTTCAGCCCGCCGGGCGCTTCAGCCCGCCCGAACCCCTTCAGGACGCCCGAACACCTTCAGGCCGCGGCGAGCGCCCGCACTCCGGCGGCCGCCACCCGCGCACTGATCAGGCCGACCAACTCCGGCGCATCCCCGAGCGGCTCAGCCACCGCCACCGCCCCGGCCTCCCGGCCCGAGGACACCGCCAGGTCGTAGAGCAATCCAGGCGCCAGGAAGTATCCCGCCACCGCGACCCGCCGGGCCCCACCGTCCCGCAGCGCCCGGACGGCTTCCCCGGCGCGCGGCCCGGCCCCCGAGGAGTACGACACCGCCGCCGGCACTCCGAGACGGGCTCCCAGCGCCGCCGCGGCATGTTCCACGGTTCCCCGGGCGGCGGCGTCGCGTGTTCCCGCCGAGGCGAGCACCACGGCGTCGAACGTCTCCGGGGCGGGCAGCCGCCGCACGAGAGCGTCGAGCAGCAGCCGGGGGGCCGTCCGAAGCGGCAGCGGCCCCAGCACGTCGGCCAGCGACACGTCCACCGGTAGTCCCGCGGCCGCGGAGACGACCGCCGGCAGATCCACCTTTCCGTGGTACGCGGCGGTCAGCAGCAGCGGCACCAGCACCGCCCGGCGCCGCCCGAGCGCCGCCAGCACGTCCAGCGGCCGGGGCCCGGCGTGATCCAGGTACGTGGCCCGGACCAGCCACTCCGGTCGCGCCTGCCGCACCGCCCGGGCCAGCGCCTCGGTCGACGCGGCCGCCCGCGGGTCCCGGCTGCCGTGGGCCACCAGGACCACGGCGGGGCGGGGCGGACTCAGACGTGCAGACCGCATTCGGTCTTCTCGAACATCGCCCAGCGGCCGGCGCGCGGGTCCTCGCCGGCCTTGGTGCGGCGGGTGCACGGCCAGCAGCCGATCGACCCGTACCCCTTCTTGAAGAGCTCGTTGACCGGCACGTTCCACCGGCTGATGTAGCGGTCGACGTCGTCCTGGGTCCAGGCCGCGATCGGGTTGACCTTGACCTTGCCCTTCTTCGCGTCGAAGGCGACGACCGGCGTGTTGGCGCGGGTCGGCGACTCGTCGCGGCGCAGGCCGGTGGCCCACGAGTCGTATTCGGCGAGGGCCCGCTCCAGCGGCTCGACCTTGCGCATGAAGCAGCACTCGTCGGGGCTGCGGGCGAACAGGCGAGGCCCGTACTCCGCGTCCTGCCGGCCGACCGTCAGCCGCGGGCGGATAGAGCGGACGTTGACGTCCATGGTCGCGGCGACCGTGTCCCGGACCTTGAGGGTCTCCGGGAAGTGCAGGCCGGTGTCGAGGAAGACCACGTCGACGCCGGGCGCGACGCGGGAGAAGAGGTGCGCCACCACGGCGTCGGCCATCGAGCTGGTGACACAGAACCGCGCGCCGAAGGTGTCGGTCGCCCACTTGGCGATCACTTCGGCGGGCTTGCCCTCCAGGTCCCGTGCGGCCTGGACGGCGAGCTCGCGCAGCTCGTCAGGGGTGCGGCGGGCGGGGTCAGCGGGGGCGCTCGGAGCGCCCAGGTTGATCAGGCCCAGGCCGGTGGCGTTGAGGATGCTCATGACGTGGCTCCCTTGGACAACAACCCGTTGAACTTGACCGTGAAGACTCGGGCGCAGGAGTGGCACTCCCAGGCGCCGTGCGAGGACTCGTTGGGGCGGAGGTCCTCTTCACCGCAGTAGGGGCAGTAGAGCGGGGCGGATCGGGCGTCGCTCATTTGAGGAGCCCTTCCTCGGCCCGCATCACCCAGTTGGCGAACGTCTCACCGTCGGAACGTCCGTCCAGGTAGTGGCGAGCGACGCGTTCCACGTACTCCGGGAGCTCTTCTGCCGTGGCCTTGAGGCCGCGCAGCTTGCGGCCGAAGCCGGCGGTCTCGCCCTTGGCCATGCCGAGCGCGCCGCCGAGGTGGATCTGGAAGCCTTCGACCTGCTCGCCGTGCGCGTTCAGAACGAGCTGGCCCTTGAGTCCGATGTCGGCGACCTGGGTGCGGGCGCAGGCGTTCGGGCAGCCGTTGATGTGCACCGAGATGTCCGCGTCGAAGTCCTTGAGCCGCTCCTCGAGCCGCGCGACCAGTTCCTCGCCGCGGGCCTTGGTCTCGACGATCGCGAGCTTGCAGTACTCGATGCCGGTGCAGGCCATCGTGCCGCGCCGCCATGCCGAGGGCCGCGCCTCCAGGCCGATCCCCCGCAGTCCCGTGATCAGTGACTCCACCTGGTCATCCGCAACATCGAGGACGAGCAGTTTCTGGTACGCCGTGAGCCGCACCCGGTCCGACCCGTGCCGCTCGGCGAGGTCCGCCAGGTCGCTGAGCTGCTTGCCGGAGGACCGGCCCACGACCGGGGCCGCGCCGACGTAGTTACGGCCGTCGCGCTGCTTGTGCACGCCGATGTGGTCGATCGGCTTCTCCGGCAGGTCCGGGGCGGGACCGTCGATCAGCGCGCGACCGAGGTACTCCTTCTCCAGGACCTCGCGGAACTTCTCCACGCCCCAGTCGGCGAGCAGGAACTTCAGGCGGGCGCGGTGACGCAGCCGGCGGTACCCGTAGTCGCGGAAGATCGCGACGACGCCCTCCCAGACGTCCGGGATCTCGGCGAGCGGCACCCACACGCCGAGGCGCTCGGCCAGCCGCGGGTTGGTGGAGAGGCCGCCGCCGACCCAGAGGTCGAAGCCGGGCCCGTGGTCCGGGTGCACCGAGCCGACGAAGGAGACGTCGTTCGCAAGGTACGGCCCGTCGGGCAGCCAGGAGATGACGGTCTTGAACTTGCGGGGCAGGTTCGAGTACGCCGGGTCGCCGATGTAGCGCTTGATGATCTCGTCGATCGCCGGGGTCGCGTCGATCACCTCGTCGGTCGAGATGCCGGCGACCGGGCTGCCGAGCACGACGCGGGGACAGTCACCGCACGCCTCGGTGGTCTGCAGGCCGACCGCCTCGAGCCGGCGCCAGATCTCCGGCACGTCCTCGACCCGCACCCAGTGGAGCTGGATGTTCTGCCGGTCGGTGATGTCCGCGCTGTCGCGGGCGAACTCGGTGGAGATCTGCGCGATGGTGCGCAACTGGGCCAGGTTCAGCGCGCCGCCGTCGATGCGGACGCGGAGCATGAAGTACTCGTCCTCGAGCTCTTCGGGCTCCAGCACCGCGGTGCGGCCGCCGTCGATCCCGGCCTTGCGCTGGGTGTAGAGCCCCCACCAGCGGAAACGGCCACGCAGGTCGGCCGGGTCGATCGAGGCGAAGCCCCGGTGGGCGTAGATGTTCTCGATGCGCGCCCGGACGTTGAGCGGGTTGTCGTCCTTCTTGCTGCGCTCGTTGGGGTTGAGCGGCTCGCGGTGTCCGAGCGCCCACTGACCCTCGCCGCGCGCCTTACGAGGGCGAGCGGCCGGTGTTGCGGGAGTGTTGCTGGGCGCCATGGCGGCGGTCCTCCGGGTTTCGTGGGCACCGGAGGACAATCGCGGCCTTGAGGAGGCTCCGCGACGTCAGCGTCGGGAGAGGGCCGGCTTGTCGTCCGCGCCCGAAATAAAGGGGGGCGGCGTCAGGAAGCCGGACACATCGCGCTGAAGACACGGCCGTAATCGACGTGGCGGCGGGCCACGAAGCGGCGGTCAAGAGCAGCGGTCATGCCGGTAAGCCTCTCACGCAAACCGAATGTGGGCCAGTGAGGTCCAGATTTCGGGAGTGTGGTCCGCGGCACTTGGCGGAGTTCTCTTACTGCCGTTACGAAAACGTTACACCGCAGGTAGAGCGGCCCGACGCATCGATCGAGATCCACTCTCTCGGCTGGTTCTCACCATGGTTGCGAGGGACGAACGACCACGGTGAGAACCGGCCGGGAAGCGTGCGGGTCAGCGCTTGCCGAGCGGCACCACGAGCACGGCCTCGGTGCCGCCCCCGGCCCGGTTGCGCAGCTCGATGCTCCCGCGCAGCTCGCCGGTGGCCAGCGCGCGGACGATCTGCAACCCGAGCCGCCCGCCGGCGTCCGGCCGGAAGCCCTCCGGCAGCCCGCGACCGTTGTCGGCGACCGTGACGTGCAACTGCTTGCGGAACTTGTGCGCGGAGACGACCACCTCGGCGCCCTGCTCCGGCGCGACGGCGTCGTCCTCGTCGTCGCCCTCGGGGGTGCCGAAACCGTGCTCGACCGCGTTGATCAGGAGCTCGTTCAGCACCATGACCAGCGACGTGGCGATCTCGGCGGGCAGTATCCCGAAGGTGCCCTCGCGCCTCATCCGTACCGGGAAACTGGTCGAGGCGACCTCGGTGGCGGCGGTGGCGACCCGGTCGACGATGCCGTCGAACTCGACCGCCTCGTCGCTGGACATCGACAGGGTCTCGTGGACCAGCGCGATCGAGGCGACCCGGCGCACCGATTCCTCCAGCGCCATCCGGGCCTCCGGCGCGTCCACCCGGCGGGCCTGCAGGCGCAGCAGCGCGGCGACGGTCTGCAGGTTGTTCTTCACCCGGTGGTGGATCTCGCGGATGGTGGCGTCCTTGGTCATCAGCGCGCGGTCCCGCCGGCGGACCTCGGTCACGTCCCGGACGAGGACCAGCCCGCCGATCGGCACGCCGGCCGGGAGCAGCGGCAGCGACCGGGTCAGCACGGTGGCGCCGCGGGCGTCGAACTCCATCCGCGGCGGGAACTCGCCGCGCAGCGCGGACCGGATCCGCTCGGCGACGTCGTTGCCCTCCAGCGGGTCGGCGGCCAGCCGGCTGGAGAGGTGGGCCAGCTCCTCGCCGACCAGGTGCGCGTTGAAGCCGAGCCGGCGGTAGGCCGACTGAGCGTTCGGGCTGGCATAGGTGACCTTGCCGGAGGCGTCCAGCCGGATCAGGCCGTCGCCGACCCGGGGCGCCGAGGTGGTCATCTCGCCGGGCTGGCGGGCCGGCGGGAACGTGCCGTCGGCGACCATCTGGGCCAGGTCGTCGGCGGTGGTCAGGTAGTTCAGCTCCAGCTGGCTGGGCGTGCGGGCGGTGCTCAGGTTGGTGTCGCGGCCGATCACCGCGATCACCTCGCTGTAGCCCTCCTCGTGGTCGTTCTCGTCGCGGCGGCGCACCGGGATCGCCTCGTGGCGGGCGGGCGTGTCCCCGTACCAGACCGGGTCGCCCTCCCGCCAGATGCGCTCCTGGGTGAAGGCGATGTCCAGGTGGGCCACCTCGGGGCCACCGAAGATCTTGCCCACCTGGTCGTCCTGGTACGCCGTCGGCGCCGTGGTCGGGCGCACCTGCGCCACGCAGAGGAACTGACGTGGCTTGTCCCCCTTGATCGGCACCCACAGGAGCAGGTCGGCGAAGGAGAGGTCGGAGAGCAGCTGCCAGTCACCGGCGAGCCGGTGCAGGTGGTCGATGTCGGCGGAACCCAGGCTGGTGTGTTCCTCGACGAGATCGCGCAGGGTGGACACGGCTCCAAGCCTGCCACGCCGATGTTTCCTGTCAGAGCGTGCTGGTCACCTTCTTGAGACCGCGTGGCGCGTCCGGGTCCTCACCCTTGGCCAGCGCGAGCGCGAGCGCCAGCCGCTGCAGGGGCAGGATGTCCAGCAACGGGCTGTAACGCTCGTCGACGGCCGGGACGACCAGTCGACCCCGGGGACCGACGGTCAGCACGTCCGCCCGGCGCTCCCCGAGCCGCGTGAGCACGTCGCCCATCGCCTTCCCGCCCGGGCCGTCACCGACCACGGCGATCACCGGGACGTCGGTGTCGGTCATCGCGAGCGGGCCGTGCAGCAGGTCGGCGCCGGAGAACGCGAGCGTCGGCACGTACGACGTCTCCATCAGCTTCAGCCCGGCCTCGCGAGCGGTCGGATACGCATACCCCCGGCCGGTCGTGACCATGTGCGGCGCGAACCGGTAGCGCTGGGCGATCTCGTCGGCGGTCCGGTCGGCGAGCACCGACTCGGCCAGCGCCGGCAGCTCGGCCAGCGCGGCCCGCTCGGCGTCCGGCAGCCGCCCGTCGCCGGCCCGGATGCCCTCGACGAGCAGGAGCAGCGCGAGCAGCTCGGCCGTGTACGACTTGGTCGCCGCGACCGCCCGCTCGTGCCCGGCCGCCACGTCCACCGACAGCTCGGCCGCCTTGGCCAGCGGCGACTCCGGGTTGTTGGTGACGGCGAGGGTGAGCGCGCCGGTCTCCCGCGCGGCCGAGAGGACACCGGTCAGGTCGGGGGAGCCGCCGCTCTGGCTGACTCCGACGACCAGCGTGCCGGTGAAGTCGGGGCGAGCGCCGTAGAGCGTGATCGCGCTCGGCGACGCGCTGGCCACCGGCAGGCCCAGCCGGATCTCGGCGAGGTACGCCCCGTAGAGCGCCGCGTGGTCGGAGGTGCCGCGGCCGACGAACACCACGTTCCGCGGCCGGCGTGCCGCGATCTCGGCGGCGACCCCGGCGATCGCGTCCGCGTGCGGACCCTCCAGCAAGCGGGCGAAACCCGCCGGCTGTTCCGCAATGTCCGCTGCCATCCCGTGGCCTCGCTCTGTCACGTCATCCTCCCGAGATGAGCAGTTCCCGCGCAATCGATGCGCAGTCTTGCAAGAAAAAGCTTAGTACGTCAACCTTTCGAGCACTACTGCGCAAAGGCGAGGCCTGACAGATCGTGCTGATGCCCGTACTGTCTTCACTCGTGGACGCCCACCCCCAGGTCCCGCACGACCTCGCCCTCGCCCGTGCCGCACTCGACCGCGGCGAGATGGATCAGGCCGCCCGCCACCTGGCCGGGGCGCTGCCCCACGCACCCACCCTGCCGGAGATCCACGAGCTGCTCAGCCGATTGGCGGCGGACACCGACCGCGCGCTCGACCTGTTCCCGCTGGAGCCGCACGCCCCGGCCGGCCGGGTGGCCGCGCACGCCCACCTGCTCGCCGCGGCCGGGCGCCCGGAGGACGCGCTGCCCCTGCTCGCCGCGGCCAGCGGGCACACCCCCGCCGTCGACTGGGCCGGCGTCCCGTGGGTCAGCGACCCGGTGCTGGGCGGGCGGATCGACCCGGACGCGCTGGCCCGCACGCTGATGCGGCTCTGCACGGCGGTGGGCGATCCGGCGCCGAGAGCCGCTGCCACGTCACTGCGGCCCTACCTGACCGTGGTCCGGCACACCATCGACGCCCACGGCGAGCACGCGATGCTGCTGGGCGCGGGGTCGGCGCTGGCCCGTCGGCTCGGCGAGGCACGGCTCGCGATCGACTGGGCGACCCGGGGCGCCCGGTCCCGCCCGTCCAAGCTGGGCGAGATCTGGCTGGGGTACGCGTTCCGCAGCGCCGGCCGGATCCCCGAGGCGCTCGCCGCGCTGCGCCGTGCCGTCATGTACGACCCGGACGACCTGTCGGTCTACGCCGACGTCGCCGCCACCCTCGCCGACCTGGGCCGGCTCGAGGAAGCGCTGAACTGGACGGAGCGCGCGCTGGAGCGGGACCCGCGCTTCGACTGCGTGGTGCACACCGCCCACCGGCTGCGGTTCCGCGCCGACGGCGACGTGGCGCACCTGATCGCGCTCGCCGACTTCGCCCGCGACCACCCCGACGACACCCACGAGCACACCGACCTGGACGAGTGCTGCCGCGACACGGCGTGGCTCAGCGGCACGCCGGCCGGCCTGTCCCGGCTGCCGCCCGGCCGCGCGACGGTCAACGCCGAGCCTTCGGGGGACGCGGTGGCCCGGTTGCTGCGGGTGGCGTCGGACCGGTGGCCGCACCCGCCCGCGGCGTACGACCGCGCGCTCGGCCTGGTGCTCGTCGAGCCCTGGGAGCTGCTCGCCATGCTCGGCCACCCCACGGTGGCCGGCGCCGAGCCGCGCGGGGCGGCGGAGATCTGGGCCTGCCTCGGGCTGCTGCACCACGGGACGGAGGAGCCGTGGCTGGACTCCGGCCGCCGGCGCCTGCTGCTCGGGCTGCTCGACGGCGACGTCGACCGGGTCACCCAGGCGGCGCTGTTCGCGCTGGTCACCTACGCCTGGGTGGACCCGGCGGCGCGGGCGGACGTGGCGGCCGTGGTGGCCGGGCGGTTCACCGAGACGGCCGGCGGGCCGCACGCCCGGGCGGTCGCCGAGCTGGCGCTGGCCACGCCGGAGCTGGACCGGCCCACCCGCGAGCTGGCCGCGGCCACGGTGCGGGTGCCGGTCGTCCCGCGCCAGCGCAGCCGCTCCTACCTGCTGCGCTGGCTGAAGAAGTAGGGATCAGCCGATGACGGCGATCAGGTCGCCCTCCTGGACCACGTCGCCCTCGTTCACGGCCAGCTGATCGACCGTCCCGTCGGACTCGGCGATCACCGGGATCTCCATCTTCATGGACTCCAGGATCACCAGCGTGTCGCCCTCGGCGACGGCCTGGCCCACCCCGGCCACGACCTTCCACACGTTGGCCACCATCTCGGCACGGACTTCTTCGGCCATTCCGATCCCTCCTCGCATTCCAGAGAACGTCATCAAATCACGGATCTCGAGCGGGCGAGTCCCGGGCCGCGAGAAGCGCCGACTACGATCGGCGACTGAGCAAGCGTGAGGAAGGAGGCCCTTTATGGCCAAGAAGGCTCGCAAGAAGAAGGCCCGTAAGAAGAGCGGCGCGAACCACGGTAAGCGTCCCAACAGCTGAATCACGACGAAAGGGCCGGCAGACACACGTCTGCCGGCCCTTTCGCATGAGGTCACGAAGCGTCGAGCTGTCCCAGTTTCTGACGGAGCCGCTCGCGCAGCTCGGACGGTGCCCGCTCATCCCCGCAGCATCGGCCGACCAGGGCTTTCACCTCGGTCTCGATGCCGAACTCACGCAGGCACCTCGTGCACTCGTCGAGGTGCCTCTGGATCAGGTGCCGGCGGTCCTCGCTGCACTCCAGGTCAAGGTAGAGATACACCTCGCTGAGCACGATGCTGCAGTCGGTCTCGTGTTCGCTCTCGGCGCTCGACATCGGCTCATGCCTCCTGCGGCTCGGTGGCGGCCCGGGTGATGCCGCGGTCGGCGGCGTACCCCTCGAGCAGGTTGCGCAGGTTGCGCCGGCCACGGTGCAGACGGGACATGACGGTGCCGATGGGCGTGCCCATGATGTCGGCGATCTCCTTGTACGAGAAACCCTCGACATCGGCGAGGTAGACGGCGAGCCGGAAATCCTCCGGCAGGGACTGCAGCGCTTCCTTGATGTCGCTGTCCGGCAGACGGTCGAGCGCCTCGGTCTCCGCCGAGCGAAGCCCCTGCGAGGTGTGCGACTCACTGGAGGCGAGCTGCCAGTCGGTGATCTCCTCGGTGGGCGCCTGCACGGGCTGCCGCTGCTTGCGCCGGTACGAGTTGATGTACGTGTTCGTCAGGATCCGGTACAGCCAGGCCTTGAGGTTCGTACCCTCTTCGAACTGGTGGAACGCGGAGAACGCCTTGAGGAAGGTCTCCTGCACCAGGTCCTCGGCGTCGGCCGGGTTGCGGGTCATCCGCAGGCCGGCGGCATACAACTGATCGACGAACGGCAGCGCATCACGCTCGAAGCGCTCGCGACGCTCGTCGACACGCTCTTTCTGGGCCACCCTGGACTCCCCCCTCGACCGCCCCGCCGAGGATACGGGTAGTGCCCCAGTCACGCTCTCGAAAACCGGTGTGCTCACGCTCACCGGCGTAGCGGGGGCCGCCGGCGCGACGGCCGGCCATTCCGGGGAGCCCAGGAGTTCCCGGACCCGGGTCGTCTCCCGGCGTTCGTGCTGCTTTACCGCACGCACTGCGCAAACCCCTTCCGATGACTGTTCATCCGGGTTCTGCAACGCCGCTGCCACCGTCAGAATTCCTTCGCCCAGCCATGTCGCGCAAGCCACTCGACCACGAACCGGACAGTGCCGGGCAAGTCCTTCCGCAGATCGTGCACGGCCCCGGGACGCACGACGACCTCCACGGATCCGGCGGGTCCGGGCACGCCGAACGGGTCCCGGTCGCCGTTGAGCACCAGCGTCGGGATCGCCTGCGGAAGTTCACCCGCCCGAGTCTTCTCCGGCCTGCCGGGCGGGTGCAGCGGGAACGCCAGGGCCAGCACCCCCGCGGCGCCCAGCGTGGCAGCGGTCCGCGACGCGACCCGGGCTCCGCTCGACCGCCCGCCCAGGATCAACGGCTTCTCCGGTACGGCCATGGCCCGCACCACAGCGGTCCACGCCTCGTCGAGCTGGCCGGCCGGCGCGGGCGCCCGTCGGCCGGCCACCCGGTACGGCTGGGTGACCAGGACGACCCGCACCCCGGCCGCGACCGCGGCGTCGTGCACCGCCACCAGGTCGGGCGCGTCGACGCCACCCCCGGCGCCGTGGCCGAGGAAGAGCTGGCTGCGCGGCGGGCCGTCCGGCTCGGTGACCCGGACCCGGGCCGGCCCGCGCGGGGTGTCGACGGTTTTCTCGGAGCTCGTCACAGGCTCCGTTTCTATCAGCGGCTGACCGGCTCCAGCGTCAGGAACCGGCGGTCCGCCTCGTCAGTGGAGTCGTCCTCGACCGCGTCGCCGTTGGGCTGGACCCGTTCCCGCCAGGCCACCAGCATGGCTCGCCGCTCGCGGGGCGTGGTGCCGCCCCAGACCCCGTGACAGTCGCCCACCTGCAGCGCCCAGGCCAGGCACGGGCCCTGCACCGGGCAGGTGCCGCAGAGTGCGACAGCTCCGCCGGACGGCTCGTTGGGCGCCGGGAAGAACGTCTCCGGGTCGACGGTCCGGCAGGCCCCCCGGGTCCGCCAGGCCTCGTCGGTACGGCGTTGCGCAATTGCGTCGAGCAACCGCGGGTCGCGTCGCGCGATAGCCACCTCGTGCGGACGCGGCATGCGTGCTCGTGTCATCAGCCCACCTCCCCCGTGGGACCGGAACTGCTGTGGCGGTCATCCCGCACCTTGCGGACTGTCACCACTCCGGCGCTGGTTTGTACCGCACCGTACAAGATCAGAACAAGGGGGTGATCTATCTTGAAACAAAGTTGTAAATCCAGAATCCGCGCATACTCCGACAAAGAACTTCGTTGATCTCCCGGAGTTCAGAAAAGCGTTACCTCCGCGGGAGGCGCCAGCAACTCCGGACCGTTGTTGCGGACATTGCCCACCGCCGGACCGACCGGGCGCATCTCGATCGACGCCAATGCGGTGGCGTCGAGCGGGCGCAGCAACGGCTCCGGGTCCCCGCCACCGGCCAGCCAGCCGGCCCATCGCCCGGGCGGCAGGATCAGCGGCATCCGGTCGTGCACCCGGGCCAGGTCACCGAGCGCCGCGGTGGTGATGACACTGCAGGTCAGCACGGATTCCTTGCCCCACGACGACCAGATCCCGGCGAGCGCCAGCGGGGAGCCGTCGGCCGGGGTCATGTAGTAGGCCTGCTTCTGCTTGCCGTCGCGGACCCACTCGAACCAGCCGTCGGCCGGGATCAGGCAGCGGCGCTTCGCGAAGGACGCCGCGAAGGCCTTCGAGCCGGCCACCGTCTCGGCGCGCGCGTTGATCATCCGGGCGCCCTGCCGCAGGTCGGCGGCCCACGGCGGGACCAGGCCCCAGCGCGCGGTGTCCAGCACCCGGGCGGCGTGCGTGACCGACTCACGGATCAGCGGCACCGGGTCGGTGGGCGCGACGTTCCAGCTCGGCGGCAGCTCCGCGGTCACGTCGACCGCCTCGAAGAACTGGCTGAGATCCGCGTTGCTCCGCGTCGTCGCGTACCGCCCGCACATGGGGTGCAGCGTACGCCGCCGGAAACGGTGGCAGGGGGCGCCCGGCGGCGCGCAAAGGCCGGGTGCGCGGTGGTGTCCCGGGGGCCGGGAATGCGATGACGGAAATGTCGGGGCCCACCGGCAGAATGGCGGTCATGGCTGCTGAACTCCGTCCCTGGCTCGCCCCGTCCGCCGCCGGTCCGGTCACCGCCACCGTGCGGCTGCCCGGCTCCAAGTCGATGACGGCCCGCGCGCTGATCCTCGCCGCGCTGGCCGACGGCCCCTCCACGATCGAGGCGCCGCTGCGGGCGCGGGACACCACGCTGATGTCGGCGGGCCTGCGCGCGCTCGGCGTCGCCGTGGACGCCTCGGCCGACGACCGCTGGGTGGTCGAGCCCGGCCCGCTGCGGGGCCCGGCCCGGGTGGACGTGGGTCTGGCCGGCACGATCATGCGCTTCCTGCCGCCGGTGGCCGCGCTGGCCGAGGGCACCGTGGAGTTCGACGGCGACCCGCACGCACGCAACCGCCCGATGGGCCCGATCCTCGACACGCTGCGCTCGCTCGGCGTGCGGGTGGACGCGTCGCCGACCGGCGGGCTGCCGCTCACCGTGCACGGCGGCGGGCTGGTCGAGGGCGGCGAGGCGGTCGTCGACGCGTCCGGGTCCAGCCAGTTCGTCTCCGGCCTGCTGCTCTCCGCGGCCCGCTTCGCCAAGGGCCTGACCCTGCGGCACGAGGGCCCGCCGGTCCCGTCCGCCCCGCACCTGCGGATGACCACGCACATGCTGCGCGCGGCCGGCGCCGTGGTCGACGAGAGCACGCCCGACGTGTGGGTGGTCGAGCCGGGCCCGCTGAGCGGCCGCACCTGGGTGATCGAGCCGGACCTCTCCGGCGCGCTGCCGTTCTTCGCCGCCGCGATGGTCACCGGCGGCGAGGTCACGCTCGCGGGCTGGCCGGAGCGGAGCTGGCAGCCGGTCGAGCAGCTGACCGGGTTGCTCACCGCGTTCGGCGCCGAGGTCACCCGTTCGGAGCGGGGGCTGACCGTGCGCGGCACCGGCACCCTGCGCGGCATCACCGCCGACCTGTCCGAGGTGAGCGAGATGACCCCGGTGCTCGCCGCGCTGGCGGTGCTCGCCGACGGGCCGTCCGAGCTGCGCGGGGTCGAGCACATCCGCGGCCACGAGACGGACCGGATCGCCGCGCTCGCCGCCGAGCTGACCAAGGCCGGTGCGGGCATCACCGAGTTCCGGGACGGATTGCGGATCGAGCCGGGGCCGCTGCACGGCGCGTCCTTCGAGACGTACGCGGATCATCGGATGGCGCACGCCGCCGCGGTGATCGGACTCTCCGTCCCGGGCGTTCAGCTCACCGACGTAGGTTGTACGTCGAAGACGCTGCCCGAGTTCCCGGAACTCTGGGCGGGACTAGCGACCACGAGCTGATCCGAGCTGAGCACGAGCTGAGCCGGGCACAGCTGACCACGAGCCAGAGGAGCCGGAGCTGCCAGGGCGCAAGCGGGAGTACGACGAGGACGACGTCCGGGTCCGGCCGGGGCGGTCGTCCCGCCCGCGCACCCGCACGCGCCCCAAGCACGACGACGCGGTGGACGCGCTGGTGATCACCGTGGACCGTGGGCGGTACGGCTGTGTCCAGGAGGACACCGGCGACGAGCCCGAGGTGATCACCGCGATGCGGGCGCGCGAGCTCGGGCGCAAGTCGGTGGTGGTGGGCGATCGGGTGGCGCTGGTCGGGGACGTCTCCGGCGACGCCGGCTCGCTGGCGCGGATCGTGCGGATCGGCGAGCGCACGTCGGTGCTGCGCCGCACCGCCGACGACGACGACACCACCCCCGAGGGCCGCCTCGAACGGGTCGTCGTGGCGAACGCGGATCAGCTGGTGATCGTGAGCGCGCTGTCCGACCCGCCGCCGCGCACCGGGTTCATCGACCGGTGCCTCGTCGCGGCGTACGACGCCGGCATCGAGCCGCTGCTCTGCCTCACCAAGGCCGACCTGGCGGGCCCGGAGAAGGTGCTGGACTACTACGCCGAGCTGGACCTGCCGCACGTGCTGGTGCGCCCCGGCAGCGACCTGGCCGAGCTGCGCGAGCGGCTCGCCGGGCGGATCTCGGTCATGGTCGGCCACTCCGGCGTGGGCAAGTCGACGCTGGTCAACCGCCTGGTGCCGGACGCCTTGCGCGCGGTCGGGGTGGTCAGCGCGGTCGGCAAGGGGCGGCACACGTCGACGAGCGCGGTGGCGCTGCGCCTGCCCCGGGTCGGCCCCGCCCCGAAGAAGGGCAAGGCGCCCGAGGACCCCGGCTGGATCATCGACACGCCCGGCATCCGGAGCTTCGGCCTGGCCCACGTCAGCGCCGAGAGCCTGCTGCACGGGTTCCCCGACCTGGTCGAGGGCACCCTGGACGATCAGCCGAACTGCGGGCACACCGCCGCCGACGTGGACTGCACGCTCGACGCGTGGGTGGCCCAGGGGCACGCCGACCGCCGGCGCCTGGACTCGTACCGCAGGCTCCTCTCGTCGAGGGCCGGCGACCTGGATGCGCGGGATCACCAGCCGGAGACCGGCCTGAGCGCGTGACGCCGCGCCGGCGGTGTCTCTATAGGGTCTACCCATGGCTGGATATGCGGACGATCTCGCTCTCGCCCACACCCTCGCCGACTCGGCCGACTCCATCGCGATGGCCCGGTTCCGCTCGCTGGACCTGAAGGTCGAGGCCAAGCCCGACCTGACCCCGGTGTCCGACGCGGACACCGCGGTGGAGAAGGCGATCCGTGCCACCCTGGCCCGCGCGCGGCCGCGGGACGGCGTGCTGGGCGAGGAGTTCGGCCGGTCCGAGGCGGCCGCCGGCCCGGGCACCCGGCACTGGGTGATCGACCCGATCGACGGCACCAAGAACTACGTGCGCGGCGTCCCGATCTGGGCGACGCTGATCGCGCTCCTGGAGGGCGACACCCCGGTGGTCGGGCTGGTGTCCGCCCCGGCGCTGGGGCGGCGCTGGTGGGCGGGCCGCGGCCTGGGGGCGTACGCGGGAAGGCACCAGCACGCCGCGAGCCGGATCGAGGTGTCGCAGGTCCGCAAGCTCACCGACGCCAGCGTCTGTTACGCCAGCCTCACCGGGTGGCAGGAGAACGGGCGGCTCCCGCAACTGCTGGACGTGCTGCTCGGGGTGTGGCGCAGCCGCGCCTACGGCGACTTCTACGGCTACATGCTGCTGGCCGAGGGCGCGCTGGACGCGATGGCCGAGCCGGAGCTGTCGCTCTGGGACATGGCGGCGCTGATCCCGATCATCCAGGAGGCCGGTGGCAAGGTCACCGATCTGGACGGGCGCACCTGCGCGGACCAGTCGTCGGTGGTCGCGACCAACGGCCTGCTGCACGAGAGCCTGCTGACCGCATTGACGCCCCGGGGTTGACCGCACCCGGACGGGGTACTTGCCCTACATGCCCGTCGTGGGCAAATGTCCGCATTCGCGCCGGACCCCGCCCGCCGATCGCCGAAATGCGCGGAGGGGACGTGTTATGCACAATGGAGCGATCATGCCGAGCGAGGTTCGTCACCTGGTGGACCGTGGCCGGAGTCATCCCCTGGTCCGGCTGACCGGGGTGCTCGACGCCGAGACCGCCGGGCCGGTCCGCTCCACCCTTCTCGAGGTGCTGGCCGGCCAGCCGGAGGCGCTGGTCGCCGACGTCGCCGGCCTCCGGGTGCCGCAGGACGCCGCGCTCGCCACGCTGCGCGAGGTGTTCGACGAGACGCGGGACTGGCCGGCCACCCGCCTCGCGCTCTACGGCGGGGACGGCGACCGGCGCTGGGAGCCCACCGGCTGGCTGGTCGCGGACGACCGGGACGCTGCGTACGCCGCGCTCGGCCCGCCCGGCGCCGGGACCCGGGTGAACCTGGACCTGGAACCCGCGGCCGGCGCCGCCCGGCGGGCCCGCGAGCTGATCACCGAGCTCTGCCTGCGCTGGGAGCTGGCCGAGCTGGCCGGGGACGCGTGCATCGTGGCCACCGAGATGGTCAACAACGTGGTGGCGCACGCCCGGACCCCGATGCGGCTGATGCTGGCCCGGCGCGGTGCCACGATGAGCGTGGCGGTGCGCGACGAGTCGCCGGCCCGGCCGCGTTTCTCGGGGCCGGTCGCTCCCACGGCGTACGGCGGGAGGGGTCTGCTTCTGATCGACTCGGTGGCGACCCGGTGGGGACTGCTCGGGCTGCCCGGCGGCAAGGTCGTCTGGGCCCTGATGAACCGGTGACCGATCAACGAATGACCTGCCCGGCGCGCGGGTAGATTGCGCACATGCGAGACAACGACTACCCCACCGAGGTGAGCGATCCGGAGGCCTCGGGCCTGCCGGACACCGCCGACGACGACTCCACCGCGAACGACGAGGTGGACAGCGGCCGATGGGCCGACGGCGCGGACCCGGCAGCGCTCGCCGGGGTCGGCCCGGGCGGTTCGAACCGGTTCGGTGACACGGCGGAGGAGCAGCGCCAGGGCGAGGGGCTCGACCGCCGGCTGCGCCAGGAGGAGCCGGACTTCGGCGCCGAGGACGAGAGCCCGCGGCGTCGTGACCCGATCGACGAGACGGTCGACGACTCCGGCCAGGAGCGCTTCGACCGGGACGTGTGGGGTGAGAGCCCGACCTCCGATCCGGACTCGCCGGTCTCGCTCTACGACGACGGCCAGCTCGACGAGGACGACCCGGCCCGCGTCGGGCGGCTGGTCGCGCCGGACGGCGGCTCCGGCCTCGACGACGAGCCGGACAGCGTGGCGTGGGACGCGGGCGCGGCCGGCGGTGGCGCGAGCGCCGAGGAGCTGGCGATGCACGAGACGCGGGCGCCCGACTACGACTGACGGCGTGTCCGGTGACGGGCCGCGGCGTGACCCCGGCCCGTCCGCGCCCCGCGCCAGGGCAATCCCGCGTAAGGGATCAGTAAACAGATCGCGGCCGGTCTTGCCCTCACCGCACTTCGGCGTGCAGAGTCTGTGCGCGGATCCAGACCGGGTCTCGTCATTCGGCCGGGTGCGAGGCCAGGTTCAGGCAGGGGTGGGAACGGTGCGTCACGGTGCGCGGTGGCTGCGGTCGCTGCTGGCGGCCGCAGTCGTCGTCTCCGGGCTGACCATGTCCGGCGTCGCGCACGCCGAGACGGTCACCAAGACGGTCTTCAGCGACGACTTCGGTGGTGGCCGGGGCTCCGGGCCGGACCCAGCGAAGTGGTCCGGCAACGGCTGGGACACCTGGCAGGACGGCGAGGGCCACCTCGTGCTCGACTCGTCGCTGACCACCGTGGCGAGCTTCAGTCAGTCGAGCGGGCGGGCGACCGCCGTGCTGCGCGCCGGGGACGCCGGCCCGGCCTGGAACCTGTTCGGCGTGCGCACCACGAACGGCGGCACGATCTCCGGGCGGTACGAGGCGCTCGGCGTCGGCACCACCAGCGTCGGCGGCTTCCACACGTACACCGTCGACTGGACCCGGACGTCGTTCGTCTGGGCGGTCGACGGCACGCAGGTGCTGCGGCTGACGCCGGACACCGCGGGGCAGCCGTTCAAGCTGGAGCTCGGCCCGGCCGGCCGGGGCCGTTACTCGGACGCGCTGGTGGCCGACTCGGTCGCCGTCACGGTCACGGTGACCGCCCCGCCGGCGCCGGCGTGGAAGGCGTTCACGACGTACGAGGTGGGCGACCGCGTCTCGTACAAGGGCGCGAACTACCGGGTCCTGCAGCAGCACACCTCGCTCCCGGGGTGGCAGCCGGGGCCGGTGCCGGCTCTTTTCCAGAAACTCTGAGCGGTTCTCTGTTATCCGGGGTTCCGGAACCCGTCTCCATTGACCCATGGCAGTCCATCTCTAAAGACTGTTTGGAGTAACGGCACCCTCTCCCCCGGAGGTTCCCCCATGCGCAAGTTACGCGTCATGTTCGGCGCGGCGGTGGTGATGGCCACCCTGGCGTCATCGCTGTTCATGTCGTCACGCAACGACCACGCCGACGCGGCGGTCGTCTGGAACGAGGACTTCAACGGCGCGGCCGGCACCGGAGTCGACACGTCCAAGTGGAACTTCGACACCGGCGGCAGCGGCTTCGGCAACCAGGAGCTGCAGTACTACACCAGCGGCACGAGCAACATCGCCATGGACGGCCAGGGGCACCTGGTCATCACGGCCCGCAAGGGCAGCGGCGGGCACAACGACTGCTGGAACGGCACCTGCCAGTTCACGTCCGGCCGGATCCAGACCGCCGGCAAGTTCACCCAGCAGTACGGGCACGTCGAGGCCCGCATCCAGGTGCCGAACGGCTCCGGGCTCTGGCCCGCGTTCTGGATGCTCGGCGGCGGCAACTGGCCGACCGACGGCGAGATCGACATCATGGAGATCGTCGGCCGGGACCCCAACCGGCTCTTCGGCACGCTGCACGGGCCCGGTTACTCCGGCGGCAGCTCGTACGGCGGTCAGCTCGTCGCCGGCTCGCCCTGGTACCAGGCGTTCCACAACTACGCCGTGGACTGGTCGCCGAACCTGATCGTCTGGACCGTGGACGGCCAGGAGTACTTCCGGGCCACCCCGGACTCGCTGCGCGCCGCCAAGGGCAACGTGAACTGGGTCTATGAGCACCCGTTCTTCATCATCCTGAACCTGGCCGTCGGCGGTAACTTCGGTCAGGGCAACCCGGCGGGGCTGCCCGCCGAGAGCAAGATGCTGATCGACTACGTGCACGTCAACACGTCGACCGGCTCGACGACCCCGCCGCCCGCCACCGGGAACGCGCTGAAGAGCAACCTCAACGGGCGCTGCATCGACATCCCGGGCGGCACCGCCTCGGACGGCGCCCGCCTGCAGATGTACGACTGCAACGGCACCGGCGCGCAGCAGTGGACGGCGAACGGCGACGGCACGTTCCGCGCGCTGGGCAAGTGCATGGACCCGGCCGGTGGGGCGCTGACCAACGGCACGCCGATCCAGCTGGTGACCTGCAACGGCAACCCGGTGCAGCGGTTCACGCTGTCGGGCGCGGGCGACCTGGTGAACGTGTCGGCCAACAAGTGCGTCGACATCAAGGACAACAACACGGCCAACGGCGCGCAGCTCCAGTTGTGGGACTGCACAGGCACCGCGAACCAGAAGTGGGCTCGGGCCTGATCAGCGCTTGATCGAGTACTTGTCGCCGTAGACGCTCCAGGACAGCGGCGCCACCAGGTCGAGGTTGCTGCCGGTGAGGAACACTCGCTGAGCGGTGTCGACCCGGGTGGTGTCGCTGTGCGCGGCCTCCCGCCTCATCTCGGTGTCCCGGGAGTCCAGGAAGGCGCCCAGGTACGCGATCTCGTCCCCGCCCTGTGACGGCGTTTTCCGGGCCCGCACCGCCCGCTCGCGGATGGTCCGGAGCCCGGAGACACCGTGCATCACCGCCGCGTCGTAGTACGCGAACTGTCCCAGCGCCCGCAGCCCGTCCGACTCGGCGAGCCGCACCGCGGGCGCGAAGTACATCCGGTCCCGCGCGTCCTGCTGCGTCTTCTGGAAGATCCCGTCCTTCGCGGCAATGCGCCACGCGGCCGGGAACCCCGGGTCGAGCCCGGCGTGCGAGTCGGTGCCGTCCACCGCGCGCAGCGCCGGAAGGTACCGGGCGAGTGGGTTGTCCGGCTTGCGCCGGGTGTACTCGGTGACCATCGCGAGCATGTCGCCGGTCCCGGAGCAGAACCCGATGATCCCGCCGGTGTATCCACGGCCGTCGCCCAGGTCCTCCAGGTATCCGTACTCCCCGCGCCAGTTCAGCGTCGAGTTCTCGGCGCTGGCGACCAGTTGCAGGGCGGTCTCCTTCTTGGTGTGCCCGGTCAGGTCCCCGGCCACCGGTGGCACCCCCGCGCCGGGGGCGGCGACCGACTCCGGGAGCCGGCCGGCCGGGCCCGGCCCGTACGCCCGCACGTCCCACAGCGAGTAGCCGCTCGGATTGGCCCGCTGGGTGGCCAGCACCCGCAGGTAGCGCCCGTGCCCCTTCAGGTTGCGCAGGTCGTCGACCCCGCCGTTGCCGGACGCCGTCCGGAACGTGTCCCGCCAGGTGGCGCCGTCGTCGGAGAGCTGCACCCGGTAACCCTTGGCATACGCCGTGGCCCAGTGCAGCCGGACCCGGGTGACCTCCTGCGCCGCGCCCAGGTCGATGCGCAGCCACTCGGTGCCCACCCCGGCGCCACTGGCCCAGCGGGTGCCGGTGCCCCGGTCCACCGCCGACGACGCGAGCCAGGAAACGCTCTGCGTCGACGAGGCGAGCGCGGGCCGGCCCATGCTCAGCAGCACGTCCGAGGACGCGTTCGCGGCGACCGAGACGGCGGGTGGAATGCACAGAATCGCGGCGATCCCGCCGCCCAGAGCCATCGACCGCCTGCTACGCGTCCGCATCTTCCCAAACTAGGACGGATCTCCTCAGCGCCGCCTGCGTTTGCGGGAAATCAACACTATTGCCAGCACCACACCCCCCACGACGAGCAGGCAGCAGATGCCGGGAAGGAAGAAGAAGCCGAAACCCCGGCTGCGCGTACGCCGTTTGGCGGCCTCGACCGCAAGGTCGTCCACCCCGTTCGTCGCGGCCCAGGCGTGCACCGGGATCACCAGGGTCAGCACTGCGCCGGTCAGCGCCGCGGTCAGCCGCGGCCACCATTTCACCATGTCACCCATGTGCCCCATGCTGACCGATGTAAGCAACGGCCGCGACTCGGAGTAGCCACCGATGATCACGGGTACTCCAGCGGCCGGAGACGGGAAGGGACAGCATGGACGCGAAGCTCGAGGCGTTGGCCAGGGCACACGGGGTGGCCACTCGGTACGAGAACTTCCAGCGCCGCGACACCGAGGTCGCGCCTGAGTCGGTGATCGGCGTGCTGGGCCTGCTCGGCGTCGACGCGAGCACACCGGCGGCGATCGACGCGGCACTGGCCGGCGTCACGACCAGCGACGACCTGCCCGGGACCATCGTGCTGCGCGAGGGCCAGAGCCGGCAGCTGCCCGCGCCGGCCGAGCTGGTCCTGGAGGACGGCACGACCCGGACCGTCGACGTGCTCGAGGACCTGCCGCTGGGCTGGCACCGGCTCGGCGGGACGACAGTCGTGGTGGTGCCCGTCCAGCTGCCCCGGCCGCCGGAGACGTGGGGCTGGATGCTGCAGCTCTACGCGCTGCACTCGGCGGACTCGTGGGGCATGGGCGATCTCGGTGACCTGCGGTCGTTCGTGGAGCAGAGCGGGGACGCCGGGCTGGTGCTGCTCAACCCGCTGCACGCGATCACCCCGGTGCCGCCGGTCGCGGCCTCGCCCTACTCGCCGTCGAGCCGCCGGTTCGCGAACCCGCTCTACCTGCGGATCTCGGACACCCGGGAGTACCAGCGCGCGGACAGGTCCGTACGGGAGCGGATCGATGCCCTGCGACCGGCGGCGGGCGAGTTGATCGACTACACCGCCGTCTGGGAGGCGAAGCTCGCCGCCCTGGAACTTCTCTGGCCTCTCGCCGAGCCGTCCGACCAGGCCGACGACCCCGGGCTGATCGATTTCGCGCGGTTCTGCGCGCTCGCCGAGCAGCACGGCCCGGACTGGCAGAAGTGGCCCGAGGAGCTGCGGCATCCGGACTCCCCCGCCGTCCAGGCCTACCGCAGCGACCGGATCGCCTTCCACGCCTGGGTCCAGCGCCTGGTCGAGCAGCAGCTCGACGCGGCCCGCGAGGCGGCCGCCGGCATGCCGGTCGGCATCGTGCACGACCTGGCCGTCGGCATCGACCCGGGCGGCGCGGACGGCTGGCTGCTGCAGGACGCGCTGGCAGCCGGCGTGCGGGCGGGCGCGCCGCCGGATGCGTTCAACCAGCTGGGCCAGGACTGGGGGCTCGCCGCGTGGCGCCCCGACATGCTGATCAAAACCGGATACGCGCCCTACCGTGACATGCTGCGCCGGATCTTCCGGCACGCCGGCGGCCTGCGGGTCGACCACGTCGCCGGGCTGTGGCGGCTCTGGTGGGTGCCGCCGGGCATGGGGCCGGCGCAGGGCACCTACGTGCACTACGACCCGGAGGCGATGCTCGGCATCCTGGCGCTCGAGGCGCAGCGGGCCGGCGCGGTCGTGATCGGCGAGGACCTCGGCACCGTCCTGCCCGAGATGACCGACACGCTGGAGCGGATGAACATGCTCGGCTCCTCCGTCCTCTGGTTCACCCGGGACTGGGACACCGGCGAGTTCCGCCCCTCCGCCGAGTACCGCCGCAACGCCCTGGCCAGCATCTCCACCCACGACCTGCCGACCGCAGCCGGATTCCTCGCCGGCGAGCAGGTCGAGGTCCGCGCCGAGCTCGGCCAGCTGGCCGGCACCGTCGAGCAGGAGTGGGCCACCTGGAAGGCGGACAAGACAGCGCTGCTGGAGCTGCTGCGCGGCGAGGGCCTGCTCGACTCGGAGGAGCCCGCCGACGTCGTGCTCGCCATGCACGAGTTCCTCGCGCGCACCCCGTGCCGCCTGGTCACCGCGTCGCTCTACGACGTCCTGCTGGAACGGCGGCAACCGAACCTGCCCGGCACCTTCGACGAGTACCCGAATTGGCGGATCCCGCTGCGCGCCGACCTCACCGAGGTGGTTGCCGACCCACTTTTCCGCAAGGTTGCCGAGATTCTGGGTAAGCGGAACACCGAGACAGTTGAGTCAGAAGTGATCGAGCCACAAATGAAGGAGACGCCACGATGAGCTTCCTCGACAAGGCCAAGGACTTCGCGGACAAGCACGACGAGCAGGTCGACCAGGGTCTGGACAAGGCCGGCGACCAGGTCGACCAGCGGACCGGGAACAAGTACTCGTCGCAGGTGGACCGCGGCGTCGACGAGGCCCAGAAGCGGACCGGCGCCGGCGACACCCAGCCCTGATCCGTCTCGCCTGATCCGTCTCGGACAGGCTCAGACATAGAAGAGGGGACCGGAAGATCAACTTCAAGATCTTCCGGTCCCCTCTTCGCTGTGGTCCGGATCGTCGCTCCCGCGGGGACCCTTCCGGGCTTCGCAGGCCGCTGGCGCGGCCAGAACGCAAAGCCCTCCAGGGCGACGTCCGCGGGTGGGCACGCTCAGAGCAACAGACCCGTCGACGCCCTCGAGCGGCCCGCGCAGTGCCACCGCCCGGAGTCCGCGACGCCGCCGATGGTCCCGGCAGCAGCGCGCCCCCGGTTCCGGCTGGTTGTCATGGGCGTTATTCGTGCCTCATAACGCCCATGACAACCAGCCGGGACCGTGACCGCCGCGCATGCCCGGCCCCGCGCGGACCCCGCGCTCATCGCGATCGCAGCGCGCGTCACGCTTGCCCGGCCCCGGGCGGACCCGGCGTGGACTCCGGGCACGTCAGGTCGCGTCGCGGGCCGGCCGCACGTGGACTGCGCGTGACTCGTGCCTGCGGCGCGCCTCACGGTCGTGGTGGTCAGATGTCGAGGGGCTCGGGGCCGGGCTCGTCGTCGACGGCGAAGAGCATCGGGTGCAGCGGCAGGTACGTGTCGGGCTGCCGGCAACTGGCCGGCGGCAGCAGCGACGACCGGTGGTCCGGATGCTCGTGGCAGTGCCGGGTCGCCCGGAGGACCGCGTCCGGGTGGTGCCGGCCACCGCCGTACTCGCCGCAGCTCTCGCAGTCCCACCGCCAGAACGGCAGCCCCTCGTCCGAGGTGTGCCGGCGGATCCTGAGCGGCGGGCCGGCCCGGTGCTCGGCCGCGCGCAGGATCGCCGGCATCTGCCCGGTGGGCGGCGGGCCGGTCGGGCGCCGCTGGCCCCCGATGAGTTCGGCCAACAGGTTGCTGGTCACCGTCACCTCCGTACGTCAGAAATGTCGGTGACAGTGTGAAGCGGCGACCGTGACCGAAAGGCCGGTTTCAGCGCGCGGTCACCACACCGAGCGACGACGCCGGAACGCCGGGGAAGACCGAGGCCAGGTCCCGAACGCCGCAGCGGGCGCGAAGGATCTCGCCGATCACCGCGCGATAGTCGGTGGTGACCGCCAGATCGCCGTCGCGCAGCTGACCCGCGCCCAGGCCGGGCCAGGTGCCGTGGACCTGGCCGCCGCGGACCCCGCCGCCGAGCAGGAACATCGCGTTGCCGTACCCGTGGTCGAGCCCGCCGGAGCCGTTCTGCGCCACCCGCCGGCCGAACTCGCTGATCGTGACCAGCGTGACCCGGCGCAGCCCGTCCGGCCCCAGGTCGGTCGCGAACGCCGCGATCGCGGACGCCAGCTGGGCGAGCTGGTCGTGCATGCGCCGGCCGGGTTGCGCGACACCCAGGTTCTCGTGCATGTCCCAGTCGCCGGAGTCGACGGTCGCGGTCATCAGCCCGGCGCCCGCCTTGATCATCCGGGCCACGTCGCGCAGCGCCGCCCCGAGCTCGGTCGACGGGTAGGACGCGCCGTTCGCCGGGGTGTATCCGGCCGCCCGCAGCGCCTTGCCGCGGTCCAGGGCGCCGGTCAGCTGACCCGCGGTCTTCGCCAGGGTCGCCGGCGCGCCCTTGTAGAGCGCCGCCATCGTCGCCGCGAGCGGCTTGGCCGCGTCGTCGCCGGTCAGCGCGAGCCCGTCGATCGAGGTGACACCGAGGTACGGCGCGGGCCCGTCGAGCACCCGGGCCGGGCGAGCCGTCCCCATCGCGATCGCGTCGAACGGGTCGTCAGCGCCGAGCGAGCCGAGCATCCGGCTCAGCCAGCCGGTCCGCAGCGAGGTCCCCGGGGCGGCCCGCTCCAGCTCCTCCATCGCGGAGAAGTGCGACCGGTTCGGGGCCGGCTGCCCGACCGCCTGCACCGCGGCGAGCTTGCCCGACGTCCAGTACGGCAGCAGCGGCGCCAGCGCCGGGTGCAGGCCGAAGAACGTCCCGCCGCCGATCAGCTGGGACTTCGGCACCCCGATCCCGGGCCGGGCGGTGTAGTACCCCGGGTCGCCGGCCGGCACGACCGCGGACAGCCCGTCGAACCCGCCGCGCAGCGAGAGCAGCACCAGCACGTCCCCGGAGTACGCCGGGTCGGCCGCGAACGCCAGCTGGGTGTCGAGCTGCGAGCCGGCCAGCCCGGCGAACGCCCCGGCCGCTCCCGCGGCGAGCAGCCGCCGCCGGGACAGCGAGACCTTGCGCGCTTCGTCGCAACCACAGTTCACAGTCATCACCTCAGGGCAAAGTTCGGGGCGTTGAGCAGCATCGCCATCAGGTACGGGTACATCCAGCCAACCGCGGGATCGTTGTATTTCAGTGGCGAGGCCGGAGTCTTGCCGTAGAAGCTCGCCAGCGCCGCGGTCTGCTCGCCGCCCAGCGTGACCCCGAGCAGCCGCCGGGCGGTCGCGTCGATCAGAGCGCCGTAGGTGGCCGGCCGCGCGCCGATCATCCCGGTCAGCAGGTCGGCCGGTCGGACCAGGTCGGCAGGCCAGTTCCCGGCCGCGATCGACAGGTGGAAGTTCCACCGCACCAGCAGGCCGGACGGCGAGGCCCAGGCCGCGGCGACGTCCGGGTATCCGTTCGGCGGCCCCCAGAGCAGCGGCGCGTGACCGGCGTTGCGGGCCATCCAGTAGAGGCTCTCGTACGTCTTGGTCCCGCTCGGCGGCGGCCCGTAGCCGAGGATCCGCACGGTGGCCGCCAGATCCTCCAGCGGCGTACGCGTCTTCGCGCCCACCGACGAGGCGAACTCCTGCGACGTGAACAGCGCCCGCAGCACCGGCACGATCGCCGACCGGTTGTCCAGGTAGACCTTGACGAGCTTGGTGATCAGGCCGGTCGGCGGCACGTCGGCGACGAAGCGGACGCACAGCTTGGTGACGATCCGGCGCGCGGTCGACGGGTGCATCGCCAGGTGGTCGAGGAACGCCATGGCGGCCGCCTCGCCACCGGTCGTGGTCGCGTTGGCGTGCGTGAACCCGAGGATCCGCACCGCGCCGGTGACGTGGTTCGCGGCGTCGTACCGGTACTGCCCGGTCGTGTTGTCCACGGTCAGTCCGGTGAGCAGCCTCGCGGCGTCCTTGACGTCCGGTTCGGCGTACTCCAGCCCGACCGTGTGCAGCTCCATCAGCTCGCGGCCGTAGTTCTCGTTCGGCGCCAGCCGGGTGGAGTACCGATTGTCCAGGTACGTGAGCATCGCCGGGTGCCGCGCCGACGCCTTGAGCATCTCCGCGAACGTGCCCAGGGCGTACTTGCGGATCACGGTGCGGTCGTAGTCGGTGCGGCTGTCCCAGACGTCGCCGGACGGGCAGGTCACGTTGAGATGGTTGGACCAGAAGTCGCACATCACCTCGAACAGCTGGCGCTCGCTCCAGATCGCCCGGACCGGCGCGGCGAACGACAGCTGCCACATCGGGCTCCAGTCGAACTGCTTGAGCTGGCCGGCCGCGACCCGGGCCCGGATCTCGCCGATGCTCAGGCCGCACAGCGGCAGCCGGGCGATCAGCGCGTCGGCCGCGCTGTCGTCGATGCTCCCCGGGTTGAGTTGCCGGTCCAGCCAGGCGCTCGCGCCCAGCGTGCGGATCTGCGCGATCGCGGCGGGGCTCGGCCCGAAGGTCGCCCGGCGCAGCAGGTGCAGCAGCGGGTCGGCGGGCAGCAACCCGCCGGTGGCCTCCTCGATCACGATGCCGGGCTCCACCGCGGTGCGGAACCGGGGGTCGGCGGGCGAGGCTGCGAGGGCGGGCGAACCCGTGGCAAGTACCGCCGCCGCGCCGGCCGCGGCCGCGCCGCCGATCGCCGTACGCCGATTCAGGGTCTGCTCGAAAACCGTCACGGGACAAACGTCGGAAGTTTTCGCGCCGGCCATCGCGTTCCCTGCCCGGTGCTACCGAATCGCTCCCTGCACAATTGCCGGATGGCACAGCGCAGGGCGTCGCGACGGCGTAGTGAGACCGTCGCCTCGGGCGTCGCGGAACTGGTCCCGGATCCGGATCGGGACACCGCTTTCACACTGCTGCTCGACGACGCGCCGCAGTCACACGTGGACCTGGCCGACCCGGCGTACCTGCAGTTCGAGTACGTCCGGCGGATGGCCGCGGCGATCGACCTGGTGGCCGAGCCGGGCCGGCCGCTGCGCGCGCTGCACCTGGGCGGTGGCGCGCTGACCCTGCCGCGCTACCTGGCCGCGACCCGGCCCGGGTCCGCCCAGCGGGTCGTGGAGATCGACGGGCCGCTGGTCGAGATGGTCCGCCGGGAGCTTCCGCTGCCGGAGCGGGCGAACATCCGGGTCCGGGTCGGCGATGCGCGCGAGGCCGTGGAGAGCATGCGGGACAGCGCGTACGACGTGATCGTGCTCGACGTCTTCGCCGGCGCCCGCACCCCCGCGCACCTGGCGTCGCTGGAGTTCGCCGAGCAGCTCGCCCGCGTGCTCGACCCGGGCGGCTGGCTGGTCGCGAACATCGCCGACGGCCCGCCGCTCAAGCATGCCCGCGCTCAGGTCGCCACGATCCGCGCGGTTCTGCCGCAGGCGTGTCTGGTGGCCGACGCAGCGGTGCTCCGCGGCCGCCGGTTCGGCAATCTGGTGGTGCTCGCCGGGCGCACCCCGCCTCCGGTGGCCGAGCTCACCCGCCGGGCCGCCGGGGACTGGTTCCCGGGGCGGGTGGAGACGGACCTGGATCGGTTCGCGGCCGGCGCGGCGCCGGTCCCGGACGCCTCGGCGGTGGCTTCGCCCGCACCACCGGCCGGGCTGTTCGGTAACCGAAAGTGATCAAAGGAGTGACCGATGGTTCACCGGTCATCACCGTCCGGTGTCGAATCCGGAAGTTGTGGTGTGATTCGCGTCGGGTGACTGGCGACACCGGTAGGACAACGCTGTAATCGTTTCGGCCGCGTTTATCCGACCGCGGCGTGAACGGGGAAGGCAACCATGTTCCACCAGCACTTCCTGTCCGCACCGGGCACCGATCTCGGACCGCTGGACAGCGGCGAGCGGGTGCTCTGGCGCGGCCGCTGCGCCGTGGCCGAATATGCCTTCGACGAGGCCTCCTCGCTACCGCGATGGACCCTGCCGGAGGAGACCGACGTCCTGGTGACCGACCGCCGGGTCCGCTACACCCATGCGAACGAGAACACGCTCAGTAGTGGTGAGCTCTTCTGGCTGTGGCCGCAACACCTGCGCGTGCAGCCGGGGAACCGGGACATCGGCCGGACCGCGACCGTCACCCAGATCCAGCTGGTCTGCAACGGGCCGGAGGGCAGTTTCCCGGCGCTGGTGTTCGCGGGCGGCGACCTGGCGACCGTGAACGACGCCGACAAGCTGGCGAACGTGCTGCGCCAGGCGATCGCCCGGTTCCGGGTGGAGAACCAGACCGAGATCGGGGTGGCCCCCGCGCACGCGCGGATGCTGGCGCGCCTGGTGATCGGCCCGGAGTTCACCAACTACCAGGGCGGCGAGGGGCAGACGGTGACGCTGCTCGGCTCGGTCCCGGTGCCGGCCCCGGAGCCGGCCGACCCGGTCTACGACGAGCCCGGGTACGCCGAGCCGGGGTACGCCGAGCCCGCCTACCAGCAGGAGCCGGCGTACCGGGAGTCGGTCTTCCAGGAGCAGTCGTACTCCGAGCCGGCCTACGAGGCCGCCCCGGTCTCCTCGGTGCCGGTGTCGTCGCTGCCCACCTCCGGCTCCCGGGGGCAGGCCGACCGGCCCGGGATCGCCGCCGACGCCGTCCGCGCCGAGCAGGCGATGCGCGCCGAGCAGGACATCCGTTACACCGAGCCGGACCTGGCGTCCCGGGCGTCGAGCCTGGCCGCCCGGGTGGCCAGCCTGCTGTCGGAGGACGAGGAGTTCGGCGGCCAGACGACGAACCTGTCCGCCTATCTCAACCGGTCGGACGACCCGCAGTCACGCCGCTGACCGGACCGGCCGCGGCTCGCGGCCACGCCGCTGTCCGGCTCTGGCTGCGGCTCCGGCTCCGGCTGCAGGCTCGCGGTCACGCGGCTGACGGCTCCGGCTGGACGAAGCAGTGGCCGGCCGCGACCCGCTCGGCGTGCACCCGGTGCGCGCGGCGCAGCAGGTCGGCCAGCTCGCTCTGCCGGATGCGCTCGCGATGGCGCTCCGGCAGGCTCTGCAGGTTTCGCTCCTCCTCCAGGAGCAGGTGGTACACCTCGTCGCAGTAGGTCGGGTCCTTCTCGATCTCGAGGAACTCGTTCGCCCGGCGGCGCGCGGCCGCCGCGTACGTCCGGGCGCGGCCGCGCGGGCTGAGCAGGGACGCCACCACGGTCACCAGCAGCACCCCGACGATGATCCCGAGCGACGCGACGGTCGGGATCTCGGTGACGCCGATGTGCTCGCCCTCGTTGATGAACGGCACGTTGTTCTGGTGCAGGGCGTGCAGGATCAGCTTCACGCCGATCAGCGCCAGGATCGCGGCCAGGCCGTAGGAGAGGTACACCAGGCGGTCCAGCAGGCCGTCGATCAGGAAGTACAGCTGGCGCAGGCCGAGCAGCGAGAACGCGGTCGCGGTGAAGACCAGGTAGACGTTCTGCGTGAGCCCGAAGATGGCCGGGATCGAGTCCAGCGCGAACAGGATGTCGGTGCCGCCGATCGCGACCATGACCAGCAGCATCGGGGTCAGCACCCGCTTGCCGTCGCGGTAGGTGACCAGCTTGTCACCGTCGAAGGTGTCCGACGTGCGCAGCACCCGCCGGGCGAGCCGGATCATCACGTTCTCCGGCGCCTCGTCGTCGGAGTCCCGGTCCTTCTCGCGCACCAGGTTGCCCGCCGTGACCAGCAGGATCAGCCCGAAGATGTAGAAGATCCAGGCGAACGAGTTGATCAGCGCGGCGCCGAGCAGGATGAACCCCGTCCGCGCGACGAGCGACACCGCGATCCCGACGAGCAGCACCTTCTGCTGGTCGGCGCGGGGCACCTTGAAGCTGCCGAGCAGCAGCAGGAAGACGAAGAGGTTGTCGACCGAGAGCGCCTCCTCGGTGACATATCCGGCGAAGTACTCGGTGCCCATCGTGGACCCGCCGAACACCCAGACCCCGGCCCCGAACAGGATCGCGATCGACACGTAGATCCCGGTCCACAGGGCGGCCTCACGCAGGCGCGGCACGTGCGCCCGCCGGACGTGGACGAAGAAGTCGAACAGCAACAACCCGATGATCCCGAGAACGGTCAGGAGCCACACCACGCCGGACACATCCTGCATCGGTCCAGCTTAGGGCCGATCGCCCCGGCTCACCTCCCGGCAACGGGTGATCTTCAAGCGGCGTCCGTCACTGCCGCGCGCAGTTGCGCCGCGGTGAGGAACAGCGCCCCGGTCAGATCGGCGCCCCGCAGATCGGCGCCACGCAGGTCAGCGCCGGTGAAGTCGGCCCGCCGCAGATCCGCGCCGCGCAGATCGGCCCCGATCAGCAGGGCGCCGCGGAAACTGGCCCCGCGCAGGTCGGCGCCGCGGAACCGGCGGCCGATCAGCTGGGCGCCACTGTGGTCGGGCCGGCGGCCACCGGCTCCGGCCCGGGCCAGGTCACTGACGCGGCGCAGCAGGGGCACGGCCTTCTTCCGGTACGTGTCGACGTCGAGCCCCCGCAGCTCGGCGGCCGGTCGCGCGGCCACCGCGTCGATCTCGTCAGCCGCCGCCCGCAGCTTCGGGTGCAGCGCTTTCGCCTCGTCCAGCCGCAACGCCTCGGTGAGCAGCCAGAGCAGCTCGTGCAGTTGACGCACGACCGGCAGGACGGCGAACATCGCGCCCGCGATCTCCGGGGCGCTCCGCCAGTCGCGCCCGCCGAACGTCTCCTGGGTGATCCGCTGGCCGGCGCCGAAACAGTCGAACACCACGCAGCCACGGAACCCGCGCTGCGGCAACTGCTCGTGAATCGTGCAGCGGAAGTCCTCACCCAGGTTGCGGCACGCCTGACCGGCCGGCTTGTTCACGGCGAAGTCGGAGGACTTGGCGAAGGCCGGGGCGACACAGCACAGCGCCGCGCATCGGGTGCAGTCGGCTTCGAGCCTGGTCACGGCTCCACCTCCGTACGTACCAGGAATCTGATCATTTCTCCTCACGTCCCCGGGCGGATCGCACCAACCGCCCCTCCCGGGCCTGCCGCGGCAGTGTCACGCCCTTGGCATCCGCCGCCGAGGCGGCGCGCAACTCGGCGAGCGCGTGCCGCAGGCTGGTGCGGATCCGCTTGGCCAGCGGCCGCTCCACCAGACGATGGACCAGCCAGGACAGGCCGAGCAGCAGCACGACGGCGCCGAGCACGAGCACCCAGGCGGGCAGCCGCGTCGCCTCGTAGCCGTGCCGGATCAAGGTGTACCCGATCCGCTGGTGCAGCAGGTAGAACGGGTACGTGAGCGCGCCGGCCACGGTCAGAACGCGCCAGCGGATCCGATCGGTCCAGCCCAGCGCGACCACCAGCACCGCCGCGAAGGACAGTGTGACGATCAGCAGGCCCGGCCAGACCGGCACGTGGAAACCGGGGTCGATGTCGCTCACCCGGTCGCTGACCCGCTCGACGCCGAGCAGCCAGGCGAAACCGTAGATGCCGAGCAGCAGCGCCGAGCGCCCGAACCGGTGGATCAGGAACGCGGCGATCCCGGCGATGAAGTACGGCGCGTACTGCGGGATCGCGATCACGGTGATCGCCGTGCTGCCCAGCGCCGGCCCGATCGCCGCGACCGTCATCCAGATCGCGCAGAAGAGGACCACCCGGCGGTACGTCAGCCCGAACGCCGCCAGCGCCGCGAAGAGCAGGTAGAAGCGCAGCTCGACGAAGAGCGTCCAGTAGACGGTGTCGACCGCCGGGACGCCCAGCGGCTCCTGCAGCATGGTCAGGTTCGCCGCGATCTCGCGGATGCCGGGCTTGCCGGTGACCGTCACCCCGCCGTCGATCGGCGCCAGCGTGACCACCGCCGCGGTGATCAGCACGCACGCCCAGTACGCCGGGTAGAGCCGGCTGACCCGGGACGTGAAGAAGTCACCCAGGCTGCGGTTCCAGCTGCTCATGCCGATGACGAACCCGCTGATCAGGAAGAACAGCTCGACGCCGAGGAAGCCGTAGATCGTGACGTGGGTCAGGTGCGGCAGGAAGTACGCCGGCTCCCGGGCCCCGTCGATCCGCCACGCCGCGGTGAGGTGGAACCCCGCCACCGCCAGCGCCGCGACCAGTCGCAACCCGTCGAGCACAGCCAGCCGGACCGGTCCGGCCGGACGTGCGGGAACGACGGGGCGTGCCGGCGTGACCCCGGCGGCATCCCTCCCCTGACTTCGCGGTGGCTCCGGCGACAGCGTCCCGCTTTGCCCGGGTGGTCCGGTTCGCGCGCTGTTGGCCGTGTTCTCGTTCGTCATCGGAGCGGAGAATAGCCGCCGGAGCCGGAAAGCACCCACCGACCTAAGATCCACGACATGGACCGACCACTGCCCGTGCACTTCAGCCGGCGGGCGGCCCTGCGTCACCGCGCCGCGCATCCACGTGGGCTTCCGCCCGGCGCCCGCCACCCCGGCGACGGCTCACCGGCCACCGGGCCGGTGCCGGTGATTCTCGTCCACGGCACGAACGGGCGTTCCTCGTCCGACTGGTTCACGCTCGCGCCGCTGCTCACCAACCACGGGCGCGACGTCTACCCGTTCGACTGGCGCCGCGCCCGCCCGGCGGCCGGGGCGAGCGCGACGCACCGGCACGCGCTGGAGCTCGCCGCGTTCGTCGACACGGTCCGTACGTCCACCGGCAGCGACCGCGTCGACGTCGTCGGCCACTCGTGGGGCGCGGTCCTCGCCCACTATCTCGTCCGCTGCCTGCCCGCCGAGCCGGCCGCCGGCGCCGTGCGCACCCTGGTCGGGCTGGCGCCGACGTACGGCGGGACCACCCTGCACGGGCTGCTGCGCCGGCCGGACCGGCTCCCCGGCAACCTGCGCCGCTGGCTGGACGCGAAGATCCCCACCTGGCGCGAGCAGGTCCCCGGCTCCGCGGTCCTGACCGCGATCCACACCGCCCCGGCGGCGCCGGCGACCCGGTTCACCACGATCGTGACCCGTTACGACCAGATGGTGACGCCCTACACCGCGTCCCTCACCGCCGCGCCGCACGCCACCCCCGTGGTCCTTCCCTGCGCCGCCGTCGTCGGCCACCTCGGCATCCTGCACCACCCGGCGTCGCTGACCCCGGTGCTCCACGCCCTCGACGCCGGCTGACCACGCGCTCCCGGGCATGAGCCGGCGCACGCCGCCTAG
>NZ_BOMH01000041.1 GCF_016862095.1 Actinoplanes cyaneus | reverse complement strand
ATTCCGGTAGCGGACCTTGCCGGCCCGTACGAGGGAATCGAGGGCTGCCATGGTCTCCTCGACCGGCGTCTCGGGGTCGAAGCGGTGGACGTAATAGACGTCGATGTAGTCGGTGCCCAGGCGCCGCAGCGAACCGTCCACCTGCTCGAGGATCGCTTTGCGCGAGAGGCCGCTGCCGCCGGGGCCCTCGTGCATCTTCCCGCTGACCTTGGTGGCGAGCACGATGTCCTCGCGCCGGGAGAACCTCCTGATCGCCCGGCCGACGAACTCCTCGGACGAGCCGCCCTGGTAGACGTTCGCGGTGTCCCAGAACGTGACGCCCAGTTCGACGGCCTGCTGGAAGAACGGCGCCGCGGCGTCCTCGTCCAGCGTCCACCGGTGCATGCCGGTGACCGGGTTGCCGTAACTCATGCAGCCGAGGGCGAGCCGGCTGACTTTGAGACCGGTACGGCCGAGTCGGGTGTGATTCACGGGTGCCCTCCTGGACAACGTCGGGATGCCTGGGAAGTATCAGGCCGGATCGAGGCGCATGGTGGCGACTGCGGAGGAGGCGTGTGTCATGGCCTGGGTGCCGGGCGGGTCCAGCCCGGGATCTCGAGCTCCTCGCTGACCGCGACGTCACCGCCGTAACCCTCGGTCGCGCTGTAGCGCCCGAAACCCGACAGGGAGACAGCGTGCAGGTGAGCGAGATCAAGATCAGTCAAGGGTTTCGGTTCCGGGCGGTCGACGTAGAGCACGCCCTCGGTCATGGTGATCGGCCGCCCGGCCCGATCCCGGGCGGGGTGCGTGTCGTCGGGGCCGTCGTCGAGGCTCAGGATCGCGACATAGCGGCCGCTGGGGGAGGCGACGCAGCCCCCGGGGGTGCCTTTGCCGATCTCGTACACTCCCTGAGGCCGCCCGTCGTTCCCGTCCCACCAGCGCAGCGTGCCGTCCACGTCCGTGGTGCAGACGGCGTCGTCCCGGGGCACCACGGCGCTGCCGGTGAGGATCGCGGAGTGCGCGACCAGCACCTTGTCGAGGGCCTTGCGGTCCAGGTCCCAGCGCAGCACCTGACCGTCCCAGCCCGCCGACACCAGTCGGCGGCCGTCCGCGGTGAACGCCGCTGAGCTCACCCAATCCCGGTGCCCGCGCAGCCGGGCCAGTTGCTCGCCCGTACTCAAGACCCGGACCATCAGGGTACGGTCGCGGCTGCCGGAGACGACCAGCTGCCCGTCGGGCGAGATCACGCAGGTGGTGATCTCGTCGTGGTGACCGTCGAGGAGCCGTGCGGCGCTGCCCGGGCGGCCGAGGTCGACGACCCGGATCAGGTGATCCGCCCCGGCACTGACCAGGTGGCTCCCGTCGGGGGTGACGGCACATCCGGTGACCAGTGGCGCCGACATGGTCCAGGTCGCCGCCGGCCGGTCGTCCGGGCTGATCGGGAAGGCCCGGACACCGCCGTCCCACGACGTACTCAGAATGGTGTTGTTCGCGGGGTTGACGGCCACGCCGCTGACCCAGGCCTCGTGACCGCCGCGGGTGGCCAGCAGCTTGCCGTCGGCGACCGACCAGATCCGCAGCGAACGGTCCCAGCCGGCGGTCACCAGCCATTGCTCGTCCGCGGAGAAAGCGCAGGTGGTGATGCGTCCGGTGTGGCCGCTGAGCCGGATCGTCCGCCGGTGCTCACGGTCGAGGACACGGACCACGCCGTCGCTGACCGGGACGATGTTGTGATGGGCCGCCCAACCGGTTCGGCGGCCGGGCAGACGCACCTGGTGCGCGACACGGTTGCCGCCGTCGATCGGCGCGACCTGCCGGGTCCAGTCGATCAGCAGCTCCGGTGCGCGGGCGACGGGCGCCGGGACGACCGCCGTGCGGGTCGGCGCGGAGACCCCGGGGGTGATCAGGAACGGCCAGCCGGAGCGGGGCATGGGGTCCGAGGTCAAGGTCGTTCACCGGAGGGCAGGGTCGAGCCGGGGTAGCGGCGCTCGAATGCGGCGAGGTCCCTCCGGAGCAGGTGCACCACGTTGATCCGCGCGAGTACCGAGTCGCCGGCTCTCTTGCGCATGTCCTGCAGCTCCTTGACCAGGCCTGCCGAACCCTTCAAGCTCTGTGCCTTGCGCTGGAAGGCGGCCAGCGCCCAACCGTTCTCCGGATTCGCGGCCTCCTTCTCGAACGCGAAGAAGCCCATGTCGATCTTCGTGAACCGGCCGGCGAAGCCGAGCACCCAGCTGAGTGACGCCACGCCCCAGAACTTGCGGCGATCACGCTTGGCCTGTTTGATCCGGCGCGCGAACGTACGGTCGCTCATGTCGTTCACGATCGCCTCGATCCGGTCCGGAAGCAAGGCGGTGAGCAGGACACTCAGATTGATCGGCGAACGGGGCCGATCCCGCTGCTTGACCATGGTGATCACGCCGTCGGTGTGTGTCTCCGGGGTGACCTCGTGGCCGGTGGAGGCTACCGGGATCAGCCGGACCGGAACCGTCCGGTGCGCGATCAGCTCGCGGATGTCCATTTCGGCGAGCAGGAAGTCGCGCACGGCCGTCAGCGGGATCCCGCGTGACTCGAAGAGGTCCCACTTGGTGATGAGCAGGTGAGCGACCTGGTCCCTGTCGTCGCTCCCCACGTAGAAGAGGTTCTCGGTCATCCGCTTCAGCACGGTCGCCGCGTCCCCCGGGTCGACCCCGAACGCTTCCCGGCCCAGCATGGCCTTCAGCACGATCTCGCCGTCGACAGCCAGCAGCAACGCGTCCGCCTGCTTGACGACACGATGCAGCTTGCGCCGCAGCGAACGGGACTCGCGAGACGGTTGCTCGTACAGGTCACCGGCGTAGTCCCAGTAATGCACGTCCAGCACCGGCTCGTTGCTGATCCGGCAGGTGAACGTGTACTCCTCGATCTCGTCCAGCGCGGTCTTCGGCGGCCACACCGCGCCGGCCTCGGCAACCCGGCGCGCGTTGGCCACGAGTTCCTCCTGTTGCTCCGGGTCCTGGCAGCGCAGCAGGTAGCCTCGCGCGTTGCCGCGGTCACGGGACAGTTCCTCGTACATCATCGCCAGCAGCGCCGTCTTCCCGGCCCTTTGCCCGCCGACCATCACCACCTTGAAGGTCGGCCGCCGCAGATTCGCGTTGCCGGGCCGGTGCCGGCCTCCTCCTTCGGCGGAATGCCGCGGGTCCCGTCCGGCCGTCTCCTCGTCGGAGCCGGCCGAATTCAGATCGGCGAGGCCGGGTTGTGCGGTGCCGGTGAGAACGCGTTCGCGCTGCTCGTCGATGTCGAGCAGCCGGCCGGTGTCGGGATGATCGGTCAGTTCCCGGACGCGCCAGTCCCGGCGTTCGTTGACCCGGGTGACCACCTGCGCTGCTCCCTGGTGCAGGCTGCGATCGGCCCGGTCGAACGCCGTGGCGTAGACCTCCACCTCCATCGACGCCTTGACCATGTCGTACGGTCGGCGCCGGCGCAGCGACATGAAAACCTTGTAGGTGATCGGGAAGATCTCGATCACCAAGAAGACGATCCGGAACGCGACCACCTCGGGACCCATCGGTGTCGGCGGCGCCACCCAGTTACGCAGCGAGCACAGCCAGCGGAAGAAACCGCGGCACGGCGGGATCGCGTCCTGCTCCGGCGTCTGGGGATCGGTGTCATGCTCGAGGTCGGTAAGTGCGGCCCGGCGCAGCAGCAGCCCGGCCTCGGCCGCGTTCACGCCGGGCACCTTGTCGATCTCCGACTGTTGCCCACCCGGAGCCGCGTTGTCCTGACGGGTGAGTTCCTCCAGAGCGAGCTTGTTCTCGCGGAGGATCGCCCCGCGCCGATCACCGAGTGCATCTCTTCCGTCGGAGACCTTCCCGGTCAGGTCCGAGACCAGCGATTCCTGGGTGGCGGCCTGATCGGCGAAGGTCCTGGTCGCCGGGCCGCTACCGCCGCCGCCCGTCGTACTGATGACGGTGCCGTCGGAGAGCTGGTACCGGCGTGCGACACCGTCCTCCTCCTTGGCCGCGGCGTCCTGGAGTTTCACCAGGTCGGCGCGGGCATCGGTCAGGCGCTTCTCCAACTGATCCAGGTCGCGGCCCAGCCGATCGAGTTGTGGATCGCCGGCGCCGGTCAACTGCTCCCGCCGGGCCGACCGGTCCTTCGCCCGCTGAACGTAATCCTGCTGGATCGTCTCGACCCGCTTCTGGTGGAGCCTTTCCTGCAGGTATTCCGTCCGATCGCCCACCTCTGCCTGGAAGATCAGCAGCAGGATCATGTCGGCCATGATGAAACTGGTCGCGAGCGCGAGAGCGATGCGCAGTGACGCCACCGAGAGAACCTTGATCACCTCGGCCATCCGCGTGCCGGCACCCCGGCCGGCCGTCTCGTGCGCCCAGTTCGTGAAGCGATGCGGATCGCTGAAGCCGCCGATGTCGGCCCGGCTGAAGTGGAACGGGTTCAGTGTCCCGGACACCAGTGCCCGGTCGAAGAAGAAGATCAGCACACCCCAGGCGAGCCCGATCAACACCGTCACCGGCGTCACCGCGAACCGGCCCTCGACCAGCACTCCCGCCGCCGACAGCGCCGCGACGACCGCGACGATCGACGTCAGTACGACCAGGCTTCCCTGAACGACGAATTCCGACTCGTCGACGGCGGCCCGGGCCAGGATCCGCCGGTCCACACCGGAGGCGTAGAGCACGAAGCGCCGGGGCCACGGCTCGTCGCCCGGTGGCTCGCCGCCCGGCAGCGGTCGTACCCGCGTCGGCTCGACGACCTCGCCCTCGGCCACCTCGGTGTCCGGTGCCGCCCGCGAACGCGGGATCTCGATGGTGACCTCGTGCTCGCGCTGAACCTCGGGACCCCAGCCCGCGACTATCCGTGGTCCTTGATCAGATGATTCGTCCCGCACCACATTCCTCCTCAGCCGCCACAAAGGAGTCGGACAGATCCGATGCCGCCTGATCGTAGGGACGCTTGATCGGGAACTACCACCACGCGCGGGTGCACACAATCGGATCTGATCGTCCACCACCGGATGGATGATCGGCGATGCTGTCATCCATTCAGGTGCACGGCGCGGGCAGGCGCCGCGGCCGGCTGACCGCGGGGCGACCAAGGCGACTGCGCAAGCGCAAGCGCCGCCATCTGTTGTCGCATCGCGACCGTGGCCGATACGGCATCCGGCTCGACGCCTGTCATGAGTGGGCGTGAGGTCGAATATGGCCTTCAGCGGCGGGCCCGCCGGAGACGACCCTTCGCGGCAGGCGGCGGCCCGTTCCGTGCGGAACGGGCCGCCCCTGTCCTACGGGTTGACAGTGAGCAGGTGGGCCCGGTATCCCTCGCCGAACGTCTTGGTCGGCGTGCCGGACCAGTCCTCGATCAGCACGTTGCCGGAGGTGCCGCAGCCGCCCCACGGATTCCAGGTCCACGCGGTGTATCCGACACCGTGGGCGTCCGCCCAGGCCATGACCTGGTCGATGTAGTCGTGGCCGCAGGTGTCCTGGCCGATCTCGCCGGCCTGCACCGGCACCTGGGCGGCCACCGCCCCGATCTGGCTGTCCCAGCAGGCGGTGGTGACGCACGCGTTGAAGTTGTACGAGTGCCACGACGCCATCAGGTTGCCGGTCGGGTCCACCGGCTTGTACGCCAGCCACTGCGACAGGTCGTTGGTCCAGGTCAGCCCGGCGCTCATGACGACGTTCGTGGCGCCGGTGGCGCGGACCGCGTCGAGCAGGTCCTGCATGCCGGCCACCTCGTAGGTGATGCCGGTGCAGGTGCCGCCGTCGCGCAGGCAGCGCCAGGCCGCGGCCATGTCCGACCAGTTGTTGGCGGCGTCCGGGTACGGCTCGTTGAACAGGTCGAAGACGACGGCGTCGTTGCCCTTGAAGGTGGTGGCCACGCCGGTCCAGAACCGCGGGGTGTGCTCGGCGCTCGGCATCGGCTTCTGGCAGGTGGCGTTGACGTCGGAGCAGGCGGAGATGTTGCCGGTGTACTGCCCGTGGGTCCGGTGCAGGTCGAGGATCGGCGTGATGCCGTTGGCGACCAGCGCGTCGACGAAGACCTTCACCTGCTGCTGGTACGCGGCCCCGCTGGGTGACCCGGACAGTCCGAGCCAGCAGTCCTCGTTGAGCGGGATCCGTACGGCGTGGATGTTCCACGACTTCATGGCGTCGATGTTGGCCTGCGCGGCCGGGTCGCCGTCCCACATGCCCTTGCCCTGTACGCAGGCGAACTCGCCGCTGGAGCGGTTGACGCCGAGCAGCCGGTACGTCTTGCCGGCCGCGGTCACGAGCTTGTTGCCGGACACGTGCAGGGCCGGAGCCGGGCCGGTGACCGGCGGCGAGCTGCTCGGCGGGGTCGAGGGGGAGGTGGACGGCGACGTCGACGGGGAAGTGGACGGGCCGGCCGACGGAGTGGCGACCCCGCCGGTGCACGGCACGCCGTTGATGCTGAACGCGCCCGGCTTCGGGTTGGCGCCGGTGAAGGTGCCGAGGAAGCCGAGCGACGACACGGTCCCGCTGGTGGGCACGGCCCCGTTCCAGCTGGTGCTGGTCGCGGTGACGTGCCGGCCCGACTGCGCCCAGTCGGCGTTCCAGCCCTGGCTGATCTTCTGGCCGGCGTCGGGCAGGTCGAACTCGAGTTTCCAGGCGATGAGCGGGTCGCCAAGGTTGGTGAAGGAGACGGCGCCCTGGAAGCCGCCCTGCCACTGGCCGGCCACCGTGTAGGTCACCGAGCATCCGGCAGCGGCCGCGGCGGCCGGCGTGATGATGCCGGTCAGGCCGGTCGCGGCCAGCAGCCCGGCCGCGGCCGCGGCGAGCGCGGCATAGCGAGGTCTCATCGGTTCTCCTTGCGTCGGGGATGGGTGGCCGATCGGGGCGTATCGATGTCGGCGCCTGGTTGGAGGGTGGCGAACTGAAACATTTAAGTCAAGAGTTCGACATGGTTCGATGATATGTGGCAGCCTGATCGGCAGGGCCCGTGCTTAAACGCTTAAGGGGGAAGGGCAACCGTGAAACGCCCGACCATCGCGGAGATCGCGGCGCGTGCCGGCGTCTCGATCAGTGCCGTCTCCTACGCGCTCAACGGCCGCCCCGGCGTCTCCGACGCCACCCGCCGGCACATCCTCGCGATCGCCGACCAGATCGGCTGGCGGCCCAGCGTCGCCGCGCGATCACTCTCCGGGTCCCGGGCGCACAGCGTCGGCCTGGTGATCGCCTGGCCGGCGGACACGCTCGGCGCCGAGCCGTTCTTCATGCGGTTCATCGCCGGGCTCGAGGGCGAGTTGTCCCGGCGCAGCATCGGCCTGCTGTTGCAGTTCGTCGACGACCATCGCGCCGCGATCGACGCGATGCGGCGGTGCTGGGCGGAACGCCGCGTCGACGGCATGGTCCTCACCGACCTGTGGCGCACCGACAGCCGCCTGCCGGTCGTCGAGGAACTCGGGATCCCGGCCGTCCTGGTCGGTGGTCCCCGCGCCGACAGCCGGCTGCCCTCGGTCTGGACCGACGACACCGCCGCGGTGACCTCGGCGGTCGACTATCTCGTGGCGCTCGGGCACCGGCGGATCGCCCGGGTCGCCGGGCTTCCCGCCCTGGAGCACACCCAGGTGCGCATCGGCGCGTTCCGGGCCGCCGCCCGCACCCACGGCCTGCCCGAACCGCAGGTCATCGAGACCGATTTCACCCGGGAGGCCGGCGTACGGGCCACCCGCACGCTGCTGTCCCGGCGCGACCGGCCGACCGCGATCATGTACGACAACGACGTGATGGCCGCCGCGGCGCTCAACGTGGCCCAGGAGATGAACGTCGCCGTGCCGGACGAGCTGTCGGTCGTCGCCGGCGACGACTCCCAGTTGTGTTTCCTGGTCCGGCCGGCGCTCACCGCCCTCGCCCGCGACATCCAGGCCTACGGTGTGCACACCGCCCGGGTGATGATGGACGTCATCGACGGGCGATCGCCGCAGTCCCAGCCGGACACCCCCACCCGCCTGGTGGTCCGTGCCAGCACCGCCGCGCCCGCGACCTGACCCCGCTGTCCACGTCGCGAGGCGAGCCGAGCTTACCGAGACATCCTATGTATACGGGCCCGAAAGCGCCTTGCAGCGGGGTACGCCGTGAAGGCTCTTGCGATCAACTCGGCATTACACGGCAATTTCGGCCGAGTCTCTGGACATGAGTCAGCTCGCGGGTCTACAAAGACATCCCATGTCCGGTGAGGTCGACCCCGGTGTGCCGGTCCCGGATCTGCTCCACTCTGCCCTCGGTACGCCCCTTGCTACTCGGATCGGAGCACCTCATGAGACTTCGGCTCGGCCCGATCGGGGCCGCCTTGTTGCTGACCACCTCACTGACCGCGGCATGTGGCGACAGCGGTGGCGGAAACGGATCCGCCGGTGACGGCAAGCTGGTGGTCGGCGTCGACTATCCCCGCTCGGACACCGACTTCTGGAACTCCTTCATCAAGTACACCCCTCAGTTCGCCGCCGAGCTCGGGGTGGAGATCAAGACCACGAACTCGCAGAACGACGTCGCCAAGCTGGCCGCCAACGTGCAGACCTTCATCAGCCAGGGCGTCAAGGGTGTCTCTATGGCACCGCAGGACACCGCCGCGATCGCACCGACGCTGCAGCAACTGGAATCCAAGAAGATCCCGGTCGTGACGATCGACACCCGGCCGGACACGGGCAACGTGTTCATGGTGGTGCGAGCCGACAACCGCGCCTACGGCGAGAAGGCGTGCAAACTCCTGGGCGCCAAACTCAAGGGCGCCGGCAAGGTGGTCATGCTGGAGGGCGGCTTGGACTCGATCAACGGCCGTGACCGGACCGAGGCGTTCGACCAGTGCATGAAGAGCAACTATCCCGGCATCACGGTGTTCGGGGAGGCGACCAACTGGGACGGCGCCGTCGCATCGCAGAAACTGCAGACCCGGCTCACCGAACATCCCGACATCAAGGGCGTCTACATGCAGTCCAGCTTCGCCCTGGCCGGCACCCTGCAGTTGCTCAAGCAGCGCAACCTGCTGGTCCCGCCCACCGACCCCCGGCACGTCTTCGTGGTCAGCAACGACGGCATTCCGCAAGAGCTCAAGAGCATCGCCGCCGGCGAGATCGACGCGACCGTCTCGCAGCCTGCCGATCTGTACGCCAAGTACGCGTTGTCGTATCTGAAGGACGCGATCGCGGGCAAGACCTACCAGCCCGGCCCGACCGACCACAGCAGCACGATCGTCCAGGTGCGCCCGGGAGTCCTCGAGGACCAGTTGCAGGCGCCGCTGGTGACCGCGGACGGAGCCACGTTCGACGGCGTTCCCAGCATCAAGTCCGATGACAAGTCGCTGTGGGGAAACAGCCCCAGCTGAGCCGACCGTTAGGCGGGTGCACGCCGACATGAACGACCACGAGGAGTCCGGCACGACGCCGGGTCCGCTCAGTCGCGCCGCACGGGTCCCTGACCGCCCGGCCGTGGTGCACGCTGCACACATCAGCAAGAGGTACGGCTCCACCGTGGCACTCGACGATGCCGGCCTGGTCGTCACGGAGGGGGAGACCCACGCGCTCGTCGGCCGTAACGGGGCCGGCAAGTCGACCCTGGTGTCGATCCTGACCGGGCTCCAGCAACCCGATGCCGGGCAGGTGCGGTTCGCCGGTCGCCCGGCTCCCAGGAGCACCGATCGGGACGCGTGGCGCCGCGAGGTTGCCTGCGTCTACCAGAAATCGACGATCATCGGGTCGTTGTCGGTCGCGGAGAACCTGTTCCTCAACCGGCAGAACCGTGGCCGGCTCGGTCTGCTGGACTGGCCGGTGGTCCGTCGCCGGGCGCGGGACCTGCTGGAGGCCTACGGCGTCGACGTCGATCCCCGGGCGCCGGCCGGGGACCTGTCCGTCGAGCAACGTCAGTTCGTGGAGATCGCCCGGGCCCTGTCGTTCGGTGCCCGGTTCATCATTCTCGACGAGCCGACGGCGCAGCTGGACGCCGGCGCCATCGACCGGCTGTTCGGCAAGATCCGTGAGTTGCAGGCGCAGCGGGTCACCTTCTTGTTCATCAGCCATCACCTGCAGGAGGTCTACGACCTCTGCACCACCGTGACCGTCTTCCGGGACGCCCGCTGGGTGCTGACGGAGCCCGTCGCCGAGTTGCCCCGTGCCGACCTGGTCGCCGCCATGACCGGTGAGGCCGGTGGGCTGATCACCGCCCGCCAGCGCCCGCTCGCCGGCGCGGGCGCCGTGCCGCTGCTGCGGGTCGCAGACCTCACCGCGCGAACCTTCGCCCACCTCAGTTTCGACGTACGCCCGGGGGAGGTGGTCGGCCTGGCCGGCGCCGGTGGCAGCGGGCGGATCGAGGCCGCCGAGACGATCGTCGGTCTGCGCCGGGCCACCTCGGGAACCATCACGGTCGACGGCGGTGTGCTGCGCCCCGGCGATGTGGGCGCCGGTCTGGCCGCGGGCATCGGTTTCGTCCCGCGGGATCGGCACCGCCAGGGATTCGTGCCGGACATGTCGATCGCGGCGAACGCCACCATGACCATCGGCGGACGGCTCACCCGGGCCGGTCTGATCAGCCGGCGCCGCACCGACGCCGAGGCCGGCCGGATGATCGACAGCTTGGCGATCAAGACGTCCGGGCCGGACGTCCCGGTGCGGGCGCTGTCCGGGGGCAACCAGCAGAAGGTCGTCATGGCTCGGGCTCTGGCCGGCGATCCCCGCCTCCTGGTGCTGATCGATCCGACGGCCGGAGTGGACGTGCGCTCCAAGGAGTTCCTGTTGAACAAGGTCGACGAGGCGGCCGGGGCCGGCACCGCGGTGCTCATCGCCTCCGACGAGCTCGACGACCTGCGCCCCTGTGACCGCGTACTGGTGCTCTTCCAGGGACGCATCGTCGCCGAACTGCCACGAGGCTGGCACGACCACGATCTGGTGGCCGCGATGGAAGGACTGAGCCGGCATGTCTGAGACCGCAACAGCCCCGCCCGCGCCGCAGGACACCCCGCACCGGCGAGGAGCACGGGGTGGCCTGTCCGGCATCCGGTTCGCCCGGCTCCGCGACCTCGTCCTGGTCCCGGCGATCGTGGTGATCGCGATCATCGGCCAGCTGGTCAACCCGGTCTTCCTCAACCGGGACAACCTGGTCAACATCTTGCAGACGATGTCCGAGGTGGCGCTGCTGGTGCTGGCGCAGACCGTCGTGCTGGTGGCGGGGAAGATGGACCTGTCGCTGGAGTCGACGTTCGGTCTGGCGCCCGGCCTCGCCGCGTGGCTGACCGTCGCCGCGGGCGCCGGTCACGGGCTCGGTCTGCTCTCCGGCGCCTGGGCGGTGCCGATCGTGCTGGCCGTCGGGGCCCTGGCCGGGATCGCCAACGCGGCGCTGATCGTGCGCTTCGGACTCAACGGCTTCATCGTGACGCTCGGCATGCTGATCGTGCTGCGTGGCCTGCTCACCGGCATCTCGGGTGGGCAGACCTTCTTCGGGCTCCCGGAGTCGATGATGTATCTCGGTACGACCGTATGGCTCGGGGTGCCCGTATCGGTGTGGTTGTGTCTGGTGCTCTTCGCCGTCGGAATCGTCGTCCTGGGCTACACCCGTTTCGGCCGCGCGCTGTATGCCATCGGCGGCAATCCGGACGCCGCCCGGGCGGCGGGCGTGCGCGTCGAACGGGTGCTGACCATCGCCCTGGTCGTGGCCGGTGTCCTCGCCGCGCTAGGTGGCCTGCTCCTGTCCGGCCGGCTGGCGTCGGTGGCATCGGGGCAGGGTAACGGCTACATCTTCACGGTGTTCGCCGCCGCGGTGATCGGCGGCGTCAGCCTCAACGGTGGCAAGGGCACGATGTTCGGGGCGTTCACCGGCATCCTTCTGCTCTACCTGATCCAGAACGTGCTGACGCTGGCGAATGTGCCGGCCCAGTGGATCGGCGCGCTGAACGGCGCCATCATCCTCATCGCGCTGATCCTGTCCCGGATCACCTCCGGCAAGGCGCAGGACTGATCGCCGGCGGCCCGCCGTCCACGGATCCGGCGGGCCGCTCGCCTCAGCCGGCTGCGGGCTGCTCGGTCCGTAAGTGCTCGCGCAGCCATTTCTCGGTGTTGCTGACATGCAGCAGCGCGGCGGCCTGGCTCAACGGCGCGTCACGCTGTGACAGGGCGCCGAGAATCGCCTCGTGCTCGGTGAGCGTGCGCACGGCGGACTGGCTGTCGTGCATCCCCCGCCAGATCCGAGCCTGCAGGGTACGGCCGGAGATCGCGTCGAGCACGGCGGTCAGCGTGGTGTTGCCGGTCGCCGCGACGATCGTGTGATGGAAAGCCGCGTCGTGCCGGTTGAGCAGCTCGACGTCGTCCCGGGAGTCGCGCATCGCGTCGAGGTGCCCGTGCAGCTCGGCCAACTGGTCGTCGCTGATCCGGACCGCGGCCAGCGCCGCGGCCACGGGCTCCAGCAGGCGTCGCACCTCGAGCAGTTCCAGAAGCGCGCCGGGATGTGCCTGGAGCAGTTCCACCGCACCGCTGAAGCTCTCCAGCAGCAGGCCCGGCTGCAGGCTGGTCACGTAGGTGCCGTCCCCGCGTCGCACCTCGAGGATCCGCGCCACCGACAGCGCCTTGACAGCCTCCCTGGCGAGACTGCGCGACAGGCCCAGTTGAGCTGCCAGCTCCTGCTCCGGGGGAAGTTTCGAGCCCGGCGGCAGGTCACCGGACTGGATGAGATCGCGGATCTGAGCGATGGCCTTATCGGTCAGTGACACGTGACTTCTCCCTCGCGTCCGGCACCGGCACGTCGGAGCTGATCAGACCCCGTGCGCGCAGCTCGTCCCACAGGGCCTGCGGGACACGCGAACTGTGCCACGCGATGTTGCCCCGGACCTGTTCCTGGTTGCGCATGCCGAGGGTGACGTTGACGACCGCCGGATGCGCGAGCGGGAATGAGATCGCCGCGGCCGGCAGCGTGGTGCCGTGCCGTTCACAGACCTCCGCGATGGCCCGCGCCCGTGCCACCAGCTGCGGTGGCGCGTCCTGGTAGTCGTACTTCGAACCGGCCTCCGGTCGCGGCGTGGACAGCAGACCGGAGTTGAAGACCCCGGCAGCGACGACGCCCTTGCCGTGCTGCACGGCGGCCGGCAGCACATCGTGCAGCGCGGACTGGTCCAGCAGCGTGTAGCGACCGGCGAGCATCACGACGTCGGCGGCTGTCTCCCGCAGGAACCGGGCCAGCATCGCGGACTGGTTCATGCCGGCCCCGATGGCGCCGACGACCCCCTGATCGCGAAGGTCGGCCAGGGCCGGCATGGCCTCGTCGGCGGCCTGTCGCCAGTGTTCGTCCGGATCGTGCAGGTACACCACGTCGAGCCGGTCGAGGCCGGTACGCAGCAGGGTCGCCTCGATCGAGCGCAGGACCCCGTCCCGGCTGAAGTCCCACTGCCGGCGCAGGTCGTCCGGCACGGCGAAGCCCTCGCTGTCGCGGCCGCTGCGATGCTCGTTCGCCACCAGCAGGCGGCCCACCTTGGAGGAGACGACGTACTCGGCACGCGGGTATCCGGCGAGTGCGGCGCCGACGCGGAGCTCGGAGAGGCCGAGACCGTAGTGCGGTGCGGTGTCGAAGTACCGGATACCGCACTCCCAGGCGGTGGAGATCGCTCGGGATGCCTCCTGCTCCGAGGTGACCCGGTAGAGATTGCCGATGACCGAGCCGCCGAAGCCCAGTTCGGTCAGCGCCACCGGGGTGCCAGGTATCTGTCGTCGGAGCACGGGTCCTCCTTCACGTGATGCGGACGTCACCGCTCTGCGGGCGTCGGCGAGATTCTCGGGCACGAGCGATCCAGACCGGCCCGTCCGGGTATGCGTACTCCTTCAGGGACGCAGCGTGCATCTGCGCGCTCAGTCCGGGTGCGGCCGGAGCCAGGTAACGACCGTTGCGGACTCGCACCGGGGCGACGAAGTGCTCATGCAGATGGTCGACGTACTCGATCACCCGGTCCCGCACGGTGCCGGAGACCGCGACGTAGTCGAACATCGACAGGTGTTGCACCATCTCGCAGAGCCCGACGCCACCGGCATGCGGGCAGACGGGAACCTCGAACTTCGCAGCCAGCAGCAGGATGGCGATGTTCTCGTTGACACCGCCGACGCGCGCCGAGTCGATCTGGACGATGTCGATCGCGCCCGCCTGCAGCAGCTGTTTGAAGACCACCCGATTGGCCACGTGTTCGCCGGTGGCGACCTTGATGGGTGCCACCGCGGCACGCACCCTGGCATGCCCCAGGATGTCGTCCGGTGAGGTGGGCTCCTCGATCCAGTAAGGCTCGTACGGGGCGAGCCGGCGCATCCAGTCGATGGCCTCGGCCACGTCCCATCGCTGATTGGCGTCCACGGCGATGCGAACGTCCGGCCCTACGGCGGCGCGGGCCACCCGCAGGCGCCGGACGTCGTCGTCGAGTGAGGCGCCGACCTTCAGCTTGATCTGGGTGAAGCCGTCGGCGACTGCTTCCCGAGCCAGCCGGGCGAGTTTCTCGTCGGAGTAACCCAGCCAGCCGGGCGTCGTCGCATAAGCCGGATAGCCGTTCGCGGTCAGTGCGGCGAGCCGGTCGGCTCGCCCGGGCTCGGCCTGTCGCAGCAGCGTGAGCGCCTCCTGCGGGGTGAGCGCGTCGCTGAGCCAGCGGAAGTCGACCTGAGCGACGAGCTCCTCCGGTGACATGTCGGCCAGCAGCCGCCACACCGGCTTGCCGGCCCGCTTGGCGGCCAGGTCCCACGCGGCGTTGACGACCGCGCCGGTGGCCATGTGGATCACGCCTTTCTCCGGACCGAGCCAGCGCAACTGCGGGTCGTGCACGAGCTCGCGGGCGAAGCCGCCGAGGTCGGAGCAGAGTTCGGTCAGATCACGGCCGACGACGTACGGCGTGAGAGCGGAGATCGCGGCAGCCTGCACATCGTTGCCACGCCCGGTGGTGAATGCCAGCGCATGTCCCTCCAGGCCGTCGGGCGCATCGGTGCGCAGCACGACGTAGGCGGCGGAGTAGTCCGGCTCCGGGTTCATCGCGTCGGAGCCGTCGAGGTGCTCGGAGGTGGGGAACCGGACGTCGAGAACTTCCAGAGCCGTGATGCGGGCAGCCCGGGCGGCCTGAGGCATGTCGTCTCCCGTGGACGGGCCCCGCAGAAGTCGAGCCGGAGCCGGATACATGTGATGTATACCGGCGGCGGGCGAGTGCTGTCCAGGTACTCCGGCCCGGCGGGCGCTCGTTAGCCCTCCTGGGCGCCGTGCATGGTGCCGAGCGGGGGAGAAGACATGTAATGTATTACTTCTCGGGATCGCAGCTCATCAGCTGCCCTGCGGCGCGAGTTGCTCGACCGCGCCATGGCCGCCGTCGGCTGAGCCGGCACGCGCTCCCTTCGGACTACCGCAAGCGGGTCAATGGCCGTACGGCGAAAGCGTCTTCTGATCGATCCGCGGAAGCAGCAGCGGTGTCGCGAGCAGGAGCAGGCCGGCCAGGGCGATCGCGGCGCGCGGGCTGGTGACGGCGGCGAGCACGCCCCATAGGGCGGTCATCGCGGCGATCGTCGCGCTGCTGGTGATCGACCACGCCGTCAGCGTGCGCGCGACGCGATCCGTCGCGGTCTGCTCCAGGCGGTACGTCGCGAACACCGGATTGAACACGCCCATGCACGTGACCAGGCCGAACTGGACGGCGATGACGAGCACGAGCCCGCCGGTACCGGGACCGACGAACGCCAGCCCGATCGACCAGCACGCGCGCAGCGTCCCCGAGACGAGCAGGGTGCGGCGCTCGCCGAAACGGCCGACGATCCGCCGGGCGAGTCGCGCGCCGAGCAGGCCGCCCAGGCACGGGAGGCCGAAGGCGAGACCGTACTGCCAGGTCGGGAACCCCAGCCGCCCGAGCATCAGGACGGCCATCAGCGGCGCGGTCGCCAGGATCAGGCCGTTGACCAGCACCGTGTTGAAGAGCAGCGGCCGCAGCGCCGGATGCGCCAGGAGGTAGCGCCAGCCGCCGATCCCGGTTCGCGTGCCGCCGGTGCGGGCCGGGCGTGGCTCCGGGCCGCCGATCGCGCCGATGCCGGCCGCCGACAGCAGGTAGCTGACCGCGTCGGCCGCCACCGTGATGACCGGCCCCAGCACGCCGATCGCGGCGTTGCCCAACGGCGGCCCCAGAACGGTCGCCGTCCACGTCGTCGCCTCGAACCGCCCGTTCGCGGTCAGCAGATCCCGCGGCGCGACCAGCGATTTCAGGAACGAGCCACTGGCCGCCCGGAACGCGATGTCAGCGGCGCCGGCGATCACCGACACGATCACGAGCTGCAAGAACGAGAGACAATTCAGCGCGTACGTCACGGGAATGCTGATCAGCGCGGCGAACCGCACCAGATCCATCGCGATCATCACGGGCCGTTTGCGGCGGAACTCCACCCACGGCCCGAGCGGCACGGCGATCAGCGCCCCGACGGCGAGTCCCGCGGCGGACAGCAGGGACACCTCGGCCGGGCCCGCGTGCAGCGCCAGGATCGCGATCAGCGGGAACGCGTCGAACCCCAGCCAGGTGCCCAGCGTGCTCGCCGTGAACGCCAGCCACATCCACCGGAATTGCCGTCCCACTGATCCACCCCTCGTTGACTGAGAGGATCCAAGCAACCCGCTGGCCTGCGGATCAAACAACCGGATCGCCGTCAGTGCACAACTCGTGGTTGTATGAGGAGGTGGATCTCGATGCCGTACGCACCTTCGTGGCCGCCGCCGATCTCGGTCAGTTCCAGGAGGTGGCCGCCGAGCTGACGATCTCGCAGCAGGCCGTCTCCAAGCGCGTCGCCACCCTCGAACGCCAGCTCGGGGTGCGGCTGTTCACCCGCACGCCGCGCGGCGCCGAGCTGACCCTCGACGGGCAGGCGTTCCTGCCGCACGCCCGTGAGCTGCTGAAAGCGGCCGAGCGGGCGGCCGCGTCGGTGCTGCCGGGCCGCCGTCCACTGCGGGTCGACGTGATCGCCTCACGGCTCGCCACGTCCGGGCTGATGCGCGACTTCCACCGCGCGCACCCCGCGACCGAGCTCGACGTGGTCAAGCTCTTCACCGTCACGGCGGCCGTCGAGGCGCTGCGCTCCGGCGCGATCGACGCCTCTTTCCGGGCCGTGGCGATGCCCGGCCATCCGCTGCCCGAGGAGATCTGCGCGGTACGTGTCCTCGACGAACCGTTGCAACTGCTGACCGGCCCGGCGCACGCCCTGGCGGCGGCGCGCTCGGTGAACCTCGCGCGGCTCGCCGGGCACCGGCTCTGGATGCCCGGCATCGAGCCCGGCACCGAGTGGGGCGCGTACTACGACGACCTCGCCGCCGAGTTCGGCCTGACGATCGAGGCGACCGGGCCGAACTTCGGCTCCGACGCGCTCCTCGACACGATCGCGGACACCCCGGCGCTGGCCACGTTCATCGGCGCGCAGACCCGGCTGGTGTGGCCCGAGAGCCACGGTCTGCGCCGCATCCCGATCGTGGATCCGACGCCGGTCTACCCGCACTTCCTCTTGTGGCATCGGGACAATCCGCACCCGGGGCTGGCCGCGTTGCGCGCCCATCTCGGCCCGCCGCCGGCCGTGACGGGATGGACGCCCGGCTGGGTCGTCTGACAACGTTGCCGCCATGTCCAGCCCCGCAGACGTGCCACCCGAGATCCTCGACCGGCTGCGGCCGATCGTCGGGCAGTTGCCGGAGACGTACGAGGAGCCGGCCTGGATCGGTGTCCGCTGGCGGATCCGGGCGCGGACGGTCGCGCACGTCTACACGCCCGACGTGCAGCGGTTCCCGGTCTACGCCCAGCACGTGATCGACGACGCGGAACCGATCGTGATGACGTTCCGCGTCCCGGTCGAGGACCTGCTCGGGCTGACCGTGGCCGGCTTCCCGTACTTCCGCGCGCCGTGGGGCGACAACGTGGCCGCGGCCGTCCTCGGCGCCCACACCGACTGGACCGAGATCGTCGAACTGCTCACCGACAGCTACCGCGAACTGGCCCCGAAGTTCCTCGCGGCCCGCCTGGCCCCACCCGGTCCGGCGGCCGGCCAGCCGCACCACGTCTCGCGGCGAACTCCCGGCGTCATCGACTGACCGGCGCACCATGGCGGCCACGACCGGGAATTCGTCGCGGAAGTCGCAAGATGTGCTCGAACACTTTACTGCGAAACCGGGGAAACAGCCCGGTGAATCGGAGTGAATTCACCTCGACGAGTCGGTGGAATGCGTTCTCGGATGATCGGTCAAATGTGCGTTGCGGCGGTGATCCGTATGGGTGACGGGCCGCCTATGGATCACGTATGACCCGTAGGTTGAGCCGCAGGAATTCAGCACTTCACCGGCGGTCAGGGGTGGCAGGGAATGGGAATTCGTAAACTCTTTTCAGGTGCATTGGTTGTCGCGACGACCGGGATCGGAATGGCTTTGACGGCACCATCATCGGCGAGCGCCGCCAGTCCCGGCGATGCCCGGTGCAAGGCGGCCTCCCACGGTGGCCGGCTCTACATCGGCAAGAGTCATCAGAATTCCGGCGCACCGAACTACGTGCCGAGCGGCTGTACCTCGATCTGGATGCAGCTGACCGAGGTCCACTACATCACGCACGCGAAGGCGTGCCTGGAGACCAGTTCGGGGCGGAACTACCGCTGCGGCCCGTGGGTGTACCTCGAGGACAACTACGCCTGGAACCGGCTGCTCCCGCAGGTGCGGCCCGGCGACCAGTGGCAGCTCTACCTGCACGCGCAGGGCCCCGGCTGGGTCCGCTTCGCCTTCTCCGGCTGACCGTCTCCGCCGATCGGCGGCTGATCGATGTTCCCCGTCCGATCCGGCCGGGGAGCATCGCAACGGTGATGCCCGCCGATTCCCGGCCTTCCGCGAACCTCGACAACCTTCCGGACCGGGTGCGCCGCCTCGGTTGTCACCGCTATGTCGCCCAGGGCGGTGACGTCGGCGCCGGCGTCACCGACGCGATGGGCCGGATCGGCCCGGACGGGCTGGCGGGCATCCACACCAACCTGCTCGTGCCCGCGCTCAACGACCCGGCGTCGCTACCTAACAGCATCGATGCGCCACGGACCGGGGCGAGCAGCGGCATCACCGGCTGGTCGCGCCACCGCACCCGGGCGCGACCGCACAGCTCTTCCGCCCGCGGCAGACGGTGCGGGCCGGCAGCGGGCAGGTGGGAGTCATTCGAGGGCCGGCCGCGCGAGGGTTGCCGGTTCGCGTCCGGCCAGCACCCAGGCGCCCAGGTAGGCCAGGAGTGGTAGCCCGGCCAGGATCGCCGCCAGGTTGGTCAGCGGCACCGGGGTGAGCCATTGCGCGTCGCGGTGATGCCAGGCGAGCAGGGCCAGGTAGGCGCCGGCCGCGCCGAGCAGCGCGCCGGCCAGGGCCAGTGCCCCGGCAGTGGAGGCGGTCAGCGCTCGCCGGGTCCGTCGGCGGGCACCGGCCGCGGTCAGGGTGCGCAGGTCACGGGCGGTCTCACTGCGGATCAGCCCGACCGTGGTGGCCAGCGCACCACCGCTCGGCGGGCGCTCATCCCGCCGTGGCCGGCGCCGAGCGAAAGCGGGCGGTCCCGCGCCGGGGCGCTCATCCGGCCGGCTCCTCGGCCAGCAGCGAATCCGGGTCGGGGCGGCCGCCGGTGTGGTCGACGATCCGGCCGTCGCGGATGAACACCACCCGGTCCGCCCAGGACGCAAGCTGCGCGTCGTGGGTCACCACGACCACGGCCAGCCCGCGCCGGCAGGCGGTGAGCAGCAACCGCATGACCGCCTCGCCGTTGGCCGTGTCGAGGGCGCCGGTCGGCTCGTCGGCCAGCAGCAGCCGCCGGTCGCCGACGATGGCGCGGGCGATCGCGACGCGCTGCCGTTCGCCGCCGGAGAGCTGGTCGGGGAAGTGCCCGGCCCGCTCGGTCAGGTCCAGCTCGCGCAGCGCGGCCACGGCGGAGACGCGGGCCTTGCGGGCGGACAGGCCGTCGAGTTCGAGGGGGAGCGCCACGTTCTCCGCCGCGGTCAGACCGGGCAACAGGTTGAAGTCCTGGAAGACGTACCCGATGGCCCGTCGCCGCAGGCGGCTGCGGTCGTCGCGGGACATCCCGGCGAACGCCAGCCCGCCGACCGTGACCTCGCCGCTGGTCGGGGTCTCGAGGGCGCCGGCGATGGTCAGCAGCGTGCTCTTGCCCGAGCCGCTGGGCCCCATCACTGCGACCATCCGCCCGGCCTCGACGCTCATGCTGACCTCGCGCAGGGCGTGCACGTCGTCGGTGCCGTCCCGGTAGGTCTTCGACACCTCGCGCAACTCCAGGACGCCGGTCATCGCCGGGCCCCCGTCCGACGCCGGAGCTGGGGCGTGGACCGCACCGGCGGCGGTGTGAGGGCAGCCCGCTTGAGGCGGCCGTCGGCGGTGTCCAGCCAGCGCACCACCGCGTCGAGCCGGAACAGCTCGGCGTCGACCGCGAGCGCGAGGCTCAGGTCGTGCTCGGCGTCGCCCTCCTTGAGGCGGGTCCACTGCTGCATCAGCTCCACCACATACCGCCGGTGCGCCTGGATCACCTCGTGCACGTCGACCCCGGGCAGCCGGACCGCCACGAGAATCTTGATGATCAGCTCGTCGCGCGGCGGCGAGCCGAGATCCGGCGGTGTGCGCAGCCATCCCGCCAGCTCCGCCGCGCCCGCCTCGGTGATCCGGAAGCCCTTCTGCGGGCCCGGCTCGGCGTCGTCGCCGGACTCGGCCAGGCCGTCGCGTTCCAGGCGCTGCAGCGTCTGATAGACCTGCCCGACGTTGAGTGGCCACACCTCGCCGGTGCGGGCCTCGAACTCCTCGCGCAGCTGCAGTCCATACTTCGGGCCCTCGCTGAGCAGCGCCAACAGCGCATGCCGAACGCTCACGTCGTCACCATGCTCGATATCATGGCCAGTAGAATACCGGGTATACACGGTGCTCGGTGATGACGGATGTGCCAATCCGGGATCAATGCCCACCCGATCGGCGGCGGATCCGCCCGCCCGCACGCCCGTACCGGTGCTGGCCGGCAATGTCACCGATGGCGTAGACGTGGTCGTATCCCGGGCCGCTCGGGGCCACCTTGGCATTCTCCGGCTGACCGTCTCGTTCGATCGGCTCGTTCGATGGCTCGTTTGATCGGGGCCTGGCGCGATCACTACTGTGACGGCCGTGAATGAACAACACGGGGTTCCGGCACCGCCGTCGCCCGGCGTCCCGGCGCAGCAGGCCCACCCGGACGCGCAGTTCGGGCAGCCCTGGCCGGATTCGGCTCCCCGGGAGCCGATCCGGTCACTGCGCGCTCCGCGGACCGCGTGGGGAACCTTCAAGATGCTGTTCGGTGCCGCCATCGTCCTGGCGTTCGTGGGTGGCGTCGTCTACACCCACGTCATCGATCCGGATCGCGACGACGCGGGCAACGTCCGCGGTGACCGGACGATCTCCTTCGACGACGTACGCACCGGCGACTGCGCCAACCTCAACAGGTTCATCGGCCTCGACAGCGACATGGCGGCGACGCCGTGCACGAGCGCCCACAACGCCGAGGTTATCGGCATCTACACCATGCCCAAGGGCGACTGGCCGGGTGAGGAGGCGGTCGGCGAGACGGCGAAGACCGAATGCTCGCGCCGGTTGCAGGCCTACACCGGCACCCCGGCCGACGACCTCGAGACCGTCTACGCGACGCCCACGTCGGCGACCTGGAGCAGGGACCGCGACATCGTCTGCTTCGCCTACCGGTCGGGCGGCGGTCTCACCGCCTCCGTGCGTCGCTGACTCAGGGTCGTAACGCGAGCTTGCCGACCGTGGCCCGGGCTTCGAGCGCCGCGAGGACCTTCGGGCCGTCCGCCAGGTCGTGGACGACCGGGCTCGCGGGCCGGATCACGCCGGCGGCGATCAGCGCGAACAGCGATCACCTGCGCGATGGCCGCCTGGGACTCGTTCGTGACCGCGCGGCCATCGACGGCCGGATGAAACGGCTAAGGGCAGCAGGCTGTTCGGCTGTGTCGGTGGACACCAATTCGGCCGGGTGGCGTCATTCGGCGTGCCGTTCGCGTAGCTTGGAGTGCTGCCCCGGGCAGCTCAGCGCCGTGTGCCTGGCCTGAGACGGACCTGTGGTGGAGAGGGAGCATGCCCGGTGACGGTGACCACTGACCTGCGTCTGATCGAGCTTTCCGAGATCGCGGCGTCGCCCGGGGCCCCGGCGGTGTTCCACTCCCGCTCCGCGCCGATGCGCCGCACCCTCGTCGACATCCTGGACGACACGGTGCGCGAGCACCCCGGAGCTCCCGCGATCGACGCCGGGGACGTGACGCTCACCTACCGCGAGCTGGCCGGCGAGGTGGAGACGCTGCGGGCGAGGCTGGCCGGGCACGGGGTCGGGCCCGGCGACCGGGTGGGCATCCGGATCTCCTCCGGGACGGCCGAGCTCTACCTGGCGATCCTCGGGGTGCTGGCGGCCGGCGCGGCGTATGTGCCGGTCGACGCCGACGATCCGGACGAGCGGGCCGAGCTGGTCTTCGGCGAGGCGGGCGTGTGCGCGGTCCTCGGTGACGGGCTGAGCGTGTCGTCACGCCGTACGCCGCAAGCAATGTCCGGACGTCCCGGCGCGGCCGACGACGCGTGGATCATCTTCACCTCCGGCTCGACCGGCACCCCGAAGGGCGTCGCGGTCTCGCACGGCTCGGCGGCCGCGTTCGTGGACGCCGAGGCGCAGTTGTTCCTGGTCGACGAGGGCATCGAGCCGCTCGGGCCCGGCGATCGCGTGCTGGCCGGGCTGTCGGTGGCCTTCGACGCCTCCTGCGAGGAGATGTGGCTGGCCTGGCGGCACGGCGCGTGCCTGGTGCCGGCCGCCCGCTCGCTGGTGCGCAGCGGCGTCGACCTGGGGCCGTGGCTGGCCGAGCAGCGGATCACGGTGGTCTCGACCGTGCCGACGCTGGCCGCGCTCTGGCCGGTCGAGGCCCTCGAGGACGTGCGGCTGCTGATCTTCGGCGGGGAGGCGTGCCCGCCCGAGCTGGCGGAACGCCTGGCCGTCGAGGGGCGCGAGGTCTGGAACACGTACGGGCCGACCGAGGCGACAGTGGTGGCGACCGCCGCACGGCTGACCGGCGAGGGTCCGGTGCGCATCGGCCTGCCGCTGGCCGGCTGGGAGCTGGCCGTGGTCGGCGCGGACGGTGAGCCGGTCGCGATGGGGGAGAGCGGCGAGCTGGTCATCGGCGGCGTCGGCCTCGCGCGCTACCTCGACGCCGCGAAGGACGCCGAGAAGTTCGCGCCGCTGCCGTCGATGGGCTGGGCCCGGGCGTACCGCAGTGGTGACATCGTGCGCGCCGAGCCCGAGGGGCTGCTGTTCCTGGGTCGCGGCGACGAGCAGGTGAAGCTCGGCGGCCGGCGCATCGAGCTGGGCGAGATCGACGCCGCGCTGCAGGCCCTGCCCGGGGTCGCCGGCGCCGCCGTCGCGATCAAGAAGACCGCCGCCGGCAACCAGTTGCTGGTCGGCTACCTGGTGCCGCAGGGCGGCGCCGAGTTCGACGTGGCGGCCGCCAATCAGCAGATCCGGGAGCAGCTGCCGGCCGCGCTGGTCCCGCTGCTCGCGGTGATCGAGGACCTTCCGACGCGTACGTCGGGAAAGGTCGACCGGGCGGCCCTGCCCTGGCCACTCGTCGTGGACGGCGCGACCGCGGCCGAGCTGACCGCGGCGCAGGACTGGCTGGCCGGCGGCTGGGAGCAGATTCTGGGCCTGCGCCCGGCCGACGGGGACGCCGACTTCTTCAGCAGCGGCGGCAGCAGCCTGAACGCGGCGCAGCTGGTCGCCTGGATCCGCGAGACGTACCCGCAGATGTCGGTGGCCGACATCTACCAGAACCCGCGCCTGTCGCAGATGGCCGCGGCCGTCGAGGCGCTCGGCGCGAGCGAGACCACCCATCGCGAGGTGCGGCCCACGCCGCTGTGGTCCGGGCTGGTCCAGGCGCTGCTGATGCTGCCGATGCTCGCGCTGGTCGGGCTGCGCTGGATGACCGTGCTCGCGGCGCTCGGCAAGATCCTCACGATGCTCGCGCCGGCCCCGTGGGCGCCGCAGGTGTCCTGGTCGTGGATCGCGGCGAGCTGGCTGGTGCTGTTCAGCCCGGCCGGGCGGATCGCGGTCACGGCCGCCGGCGCGCGGCTGCTGCTGCGCGGGGTGGGCCCGGGCAAGTACCCCCGCGGCGGCGGCGTGCACCTGCGGTTGTGGGCGGCCGAGCGGCTCGCCGAGCTGACCGGGGCGAACGGGGTCACCGGGGCAGGCTGGATGATCACGTACGCGCGGGCGCTCGGTGCCCGGATCGGCCGCGACGTCGACCTGCACTCCGCGCCGCCGGTGACCGGGCTGCTCAAGCTCGGCCGGGGCGTCGCGATCGAGCCCGAGGTCGACCTGTCCGGCTACTGGATCGACGGGGACGTCGTGCGGGTCGGCATGGTGCGGGTCGGTGCCGGCGCCCGGGTCGGCTCCCGCAGCACCCTGATGCCCGGCGCGCGCGTCGGCAAGAACGCGAGGATCGGTGCCGGCTCGACCGTCACCGGCGCTGTTCCCGCCGGTCAGCGCTGGGCGGGCTCCCCGGCCGTGCCCGTCGCGACCAAGGACGGCGAGGGCTGGCCGGCGCAGCGCCCGGCACGGCACCGGTTCGGCGCGAAGTTCTGGGTCGGGGCGTACAGCCTGACCGCCCACCTGCTCGGCCTGGTCCCGGTCGTGGCGGCGCTTCCCGCGCTCGCGATCCTCGGCTGGGCGCTCGGCGAGCAGCCGGCCGCGCGCGCGGCGCTGCTGGCCGCGCCGGTCGCCGCGGTCAGCTACCTGATCACGTACGCGCTGGTCGTGCTCGTCGCCGTCCGGATGCTCAGCATCGGCCTTCGTGAGGGCTTCCACCCGGTCCAGGGCCGCCGCGCCTGGCAGGTGTGGACCACCGAGCGCCTCATGGGGATGGCCCGGGTCGCGCTGTTCCCGATCTACTCCAGCCTGTTCACCCCGGTCTGGCTGCGGCTGCTCGGCGCGAAGGTGGGCCGCAACGTCGAAGCGTCGACAGTGCTGGCGCTGCCGGCCATGACGACTGTCGACGACGGCGCGTTCCTGGCCGACGACACCATGGTCGGCACCTACGAGCTGAGCCACGGCTGGCTGCGGATCGCCCCCGCCCGCATCGGCAAGCAGGCGTTCCTCGGCAACTCCGGGATGGCCGCGCCCGGCCGTTCGGTGCCCAAGCGTGGCCTGGTCGGGGTGCTCTCGTCGGCGCCGCGCAAGGCGAAGAAGGGCTCGTCGTGGCTGGGCGCCCCGCCGATGCCGCTGCGGCGCACCGTCGAGGCCGCCGACGCGAACCGGACGTACGCGCCGCCGCTGCGGCTGAAGGTCGCCCGTGCCCTGATCGAGCTGTGCCGGGTCGTCCCGGTGATGGCCGCCGGCACGCTGGTGGTCGGCGTCCTGGTCGCGCTCGCGTCGATCTGGCAGAGCTTCGGCGGCTGGGTGGCGGCGCTCGCCGCGGGTCCGGTCCTGCTGGCGTCGGCGATCGCCGCCGCGCTGCTCGGCACGGCCGCGAAGTGGCTGCTGGTGGGCCGGTTCCGGGTCACCGAGCACGCGCTGTGGACGTCGTTCGTCTGGCGCAACGAGCTCGCCGACACGTTCGTCGAGGCGTTCGCCGCGCCGTGGCTGTTCCGGTTCGCCAACGGCACGCCACTGCTCAACATCTGGATGCGGACCCTCGGGGCGAAGGTCGGCCGCGGCGTCTGGCTGGAGACGTACTGGCTTCCCGAGTACGACCTGGTGCGTCTCGGCGCCGGCGCGACGGTGAACCGGGGCTGCGTTGTCCAGACCCACCTGTTCCATGATCGAATCATGGCCATGGACGAGGTGACTCTGGGCGCGGGCGCGACGCTCGGCCCGCACGGGATCGTGCTGCCCGGCGCGAGCATCGGCGGCGGCAGCACGGTCGGGCCCGGCTCGCTGGTCACGCGCGGCGACGCGGTGCCCGGTGACAGCCGGTGGCTGGGCAACCCGATCGCGGCCTGGCCCGCCACGGCCCGCCGGCGGTCATGACCTCGGCCGCATCACCGGGCACCGACCACTCCACCGATCCGTACCTTCCCGGGCATGGCAACGGTGGCTACCGGGTGCTGCACTACAACCTGGAACTCGACTACCGGGTGCCGACGAACCGGCTGGACGGCAAGGCGGTCATCACCGCCCGCGCCGTCCAGTCGCTGTCCCGGCTGACCCTCGACCTCGGCCGCACCCGGGTCAAGGAGGTCCGGATCGACGGGCGGCCCGCGAAGTTCGACCACCGGCCGGACAAGCTGCGGATCCGCCCGGAACGCAACATCCCCTACGGGACGATCTTCAAGATCGAGATTCGGTACGGCGGCAAACCCGCCCCGATCCGCGGACGCTGGGGCGACATCGGCTGGGACGAGCTGACCGACGGCGCCCTGGTGGCCAGCCAGCCGAACGGGGCGCCGTCGTGGTTCCCGTGCAACGACCGGACCGACGACAAGGCGACATTCCTGGTGTCGGTGACCGCGGCGGCGCCGTACACCGTGGTGGTCACCGGCGACCTGGTCACCCGCCGCCGCGAGGCCGGCATGACAACCTGGGTGTACGAGCGGAACGAGCCGACCGCGCCGTACCTGATGGGCGTGCAGATCGGCCGCTACGAACTGCTGGAACTGGCCCCCGGGCGGATCGTCCAGCGCGCCGCGATCCCGCCCCGCGTGCACACTGCCTTCCGGCACGACTTCGGCCGGCACGGCGAGATCATGGCAGCGCTCGAGCACTTGTTCGGGCCGTACCCGTTCCGCGAGTACGTCGTGGTCATCACCGACGACGACCTGGACGACCCGATCGAGGCGCAGGGCATGGCCGTCTTCGGGCGCAACCACGTCGACGGGCGGCGCACCCACGAACGGCTCGTCGTGCACGAGCTCGCCCACCAGTGGTTCGGCAACAGCCTGACCGTCGCCAGCTGGCGGCACATCTGGCTGAACGAGGGCTTCGCGACGTACGCGGAATGGTTGTGGTCAGGCGCCTCGGGCGGCCGGTCGGCGGCAGCGCACGCCGCCCAGTGGCACGCCTGGGCCTCCGCCCAGCCGGCGGACATCGCCATCGCGGACCCCGGGGTGGACCGGATGTTCGACCCGCTCGTCTACAAGCGCGGCGCGCTGACCCTGCACGCCCTGCGGGCCCGGATGGGGGATGCGGCGTTCTTCGCCCTGGTCCGCTCGTGGGTGGCCGAGCACAGGCACTCGACGGTGACCACCGAGGAGTTCCGCGCGCACGCGACCCGCTTCACGACGCGGCCGCTCGACGACCTGTTCACCGCCTGGCTCGACCGGCCGGCTCTGCCCCCGCTGCCCCGCACGTCGTAGCCCCGCCGCGCCGTCAGCCGGCCTGTCCCGGCCCTTCGCTGCCTCCTCACGCCAGGACAGCTGCCTTACGGTTGGCGCGCACGCCGGGCAGGAGCAGCGGATGCCGCGCGTGTCGACATGCCAATTTCTCGTCTTTGAACGTTGGCGTTGTGATTCGTCGGTCGGCTCGCGATCGAGGGCAGCTCGGCCATTATGGAAATGTGGTGGCCATTTCCATTTAGATGCCGCCCGGAGGAGATTGTTTTGGCGCGTGCCGACGCTTGTGTCAGCATTTTCCGGGCTGGAATAATGTGATGGTGGCGCAGATGTCGTTGTTCAGTCGGACCGAGCTCGCGGGAATGCGGGATCGGACTCTGGCGCGCAATTACTCCGCGGAGGCAGAGGAGTTTCGGCGTGTACATGAGCGGCATCGTGCTTGGGGTTTACGTCAGCGGCATGCGCGGAAGCTGGTCCGGTCGGGGTGGGGTGCTTCGGCGGCGTGGGCGGCTGTCACCGCCGGGCAGGATCAGCGGCTGGAGGCGGCGTCGACGGTTGCCGTTCCGGCGCGGCCAGCGGATCCTGTCCCGGGCGCCGTGGCTCCGGTTGTTGCCTCGTCGGCGGGCCGGGCGTGCGGTGAAACGCCGGCATCGCCGCGACAGGTGTCCGGGCGGTCCGCGCCTGCCAGCCCTGAGCTTGTGCCCGGCCGTGGGCGGGCTGGGCTTTTTATTGTTTTGGTGGGCTGGTGTGTGATGGTGGTCAAGGTGGCACTCGATAAGGTGGGATGCCGCCGGGTTTGTCGTAGTCACTGGGCTGGGGTTCAGGTCAGGGCAACCATTTCTTGTTCTCTTTGCTGGGGTCGGAAGGCGCTTGGTGCTCGTGATCCGCCGAGTTTTCTTCGACGCCTGATTGAGTCTTTCATCGGCACGATTTCTCGGCGCGGTTCGCCCGGTCCGGGGGCTTCGGTGGGCGACAGTGCCCGCACGAGCACTTCCGAGTGTCGGCGCCTGCCCGGAGCAGCCTCAGAGCCCCGCGGATTACACCGCCAACGTTCAAAGGGGAGGCCCTAATCGAGCGGGATGACACGAAAGTCCGTCACGAAGCTGGCGATCCGCCCGTCCTCGGTCCTGCCGACATAGGTCGCGTATGCGCCGTCTCCCCATCCGGAGCCGACGACGTACACATTCGCTGCCGTGCGTTCGTCCACGACTGCGGCTATGACGGCTTCGATCGGGTCATGGGGAATCTGCGCAGGGATGAACGTGTCTTCGATCTGGTCGAAGTCCCATTGGGCCGTTGTCTCGATCGCGACCTGGTCGGCGAGGGTGCCGGTGCCCGAGTCCACGGGGTAGCCGAAGAAGGTGTCATCGCTCAGAGACGTGGCCTCCTGCCCCGGGAGCAGTGCCATGGTCCAAGCAGCGACCGGCTCGTCCAGAACTACCAGTTGCAGTGCTGCTGTCCGGCGTTGTGACTCCGAGCCGTTCTCGAACAGAACCGCCACCCAGGCCCGCAGGGGGTAATGGCCCGGCGCTACTTCGTCAACGAACGGCACGGCCTGCGGTACGAGCGGGTCGCACCCCACGACCTTGCCGGTGGGCAGCACAACAGGCCCGAGCGCATGAGGCTCGACGACGTAGGTGATCTCATCACGCTCGACGCGATATCCGGCGGTCAGAAGCAGTCCAAGATCAGGTACGTACGCCATGCGGCGCAGCCTACCGAGGTCGTCATCTCTCGAGGAGCCGCGGTTGAGCGCTGAGTTCGCGGGCGGGGACGTGGCCGGTGCGCGTCGGGAACGCGATGCGCACCGGCCACCCGGACCCTGGGGTCAGCTTGCCCGGCGCAGCGCCACGATGGGGAAGTCGACCGGCACCCCGAGGGCGATATTGACGTAGTTGGTGAACAGGTTGAGGGCGACCTGGGCGATCGTCTCGACGATCTGCTCGTCACTCCAGCCGTGTGCACGGACGGCCGCGACGTCCTCGGCCGTGACCTGGCCATGCTCGTCGACCAGCTTCAGGGCGAAGCCGAGCAGGGCGGCGGTCCGGGCGTCGCCGGACTCCCCGGTCTGCGCGGCGGTGAGATCCTCGCGGCTCAGGCCCGCCTTCCTGCCGAGCGCGGTGTGCGCGGCCAGGCAGTACTCGCACGAGTTGCGGTTCGCGACCGCCACGGCGATCTGCTCGCCCAGGGCTGCTCCGAGGGTGCCGCCGGAGAACGCGCCGAACGACCCCCACATGCTCTTGAGCGCGGCAGGGGAGTTCGCGACTGCCTTGAACATCGCGGGTACGGCACCGAAGGCGGCGTGGATCTGGTCCAGCTGCTCCTTCACGTCGCCGGTGGCGGAGTCACGGTCGATCAGGGGCACGTTCGTCATGACTGGGTCCTATCTGAGGTGACCACCCCGTTGTCGGGGCTGTGCACCAAGCCTGCCCTGAGTGGCCGGACGATACGTATCAGAAAGTCTTTGATTCGTAGCGGATCGTCCATAGGATGGCGGGTGTGGAATCCTCCGATCGCCTCACCTCGCTGCTGCAGCGGTTCCGGGTCAACACCAGCCTGTTCCACGCCGGCCCGCTCTGCGGGGTGACGACGTTCGCGGCCCGGCCCGGCCGGGGCTTCCTGCACATCCTGCGGCGCGGAGAGGTGGCGGTCACCCATCGGGAGCCCGGCGGCGCGGTGAAGCGGATCGAGCTCGACCGGCCGACCCTGATCTTCTACCCACGGCCCCTCGAACACGCCTTCCACAACGCGCCGGCCGACGGCTCCGACTTCGCGTGCGCGTCGCTCGATGTCGAGGGAGGTGCGACGCACCCGCTCCTGCTGACCCTGCCGCCGGTGCTCATCGTCCCGCTCGACGCCGTCAAGGGGCTGGAGCCGCTCCTGCAGTTCCTGTTCGACGAGGTCGACAATGTCCGCTGCGGGCAACGGCTCATCGCCGACCGGCTGTTCGAGGTCGTCCTCATCCACCTGCTGCGCTGGATCCTCGACCACGTCGGCGAGCTCGGCATCCCCTCGGGCATCCTGACCGGGCTGGCCGATCCGCGCCTGGCTCCGGCACTCGTCGCGCTGCACGACGCGCCGGAAGCGGACTGGACGCTGGACAGCATGGCCCGCGAAGCACGCATGTCCCGCAGCGCCTTCGCGGCCCACTTCAGGGAGGTCATCGGCTCGAGCCCGGGGCAATACCTGACTCACTGGCGGCTCACCATCGCCCAGGAGCGTCTGCGCGCCGGTGCCGCGGTGTCCACGGTCGCGGCCGAGCTGGGATACGCCAACGCGTCCTCGTTCTCGCGAGTGTTCTCCCAGCACCTCGGCACGGCGCCGAGGAACTGGCTGGCCGCGCCACCGCAATCACCGATCCCGGCGTGACAGCGGGCCCTGGTCAGCGGAAGCCGTCAGAACCACGCTTCGGCGGCTCGGACCCCGGGGTGACGAGCTTGTTCTGGTGGGCGACGACCACCGCCTGCGTACGGTCGTGCACCTCCAGCCGCATGATGATCCGGCACACGTGGGTCTTCACGGTCGGCCGGACGGGGAGGGCCCGGCGGCTCACCTGTCGCCAGGGGACAGCTAGCGTCCGGCGAGGGACAGTTCCACCTCGTCAATGACGGTCTCGAGCGCCCACGATCGGTGCCACGGCGGTTCACCCGGCAGTTGCGGCGACCCCATCGCGGCACCCGATCGCTTCTGCCTTCTCAAGATCCGCCGCTCGAATTCCTCGGATAGGAGAAGAAGTTGAAACTCAACCGATGGACCCGACTCGGCTCGCTTGCCATGGGGATGATCGTCCTGACAGGACTCGGAGCCGCTCCGGCGACCGCTGACTCGAGCCGGGCAGTGAAGATCGGAAAGACGCTCCAGGCAGCGACAGCGGGGCACGCGGACGAAGCCGTCGCGGCTGCCGGTAACGGCAACTCCATCATCGAGTACCGCGACCAACGGACGGATGTGCAGGTCCCGAGGAACGCTCGTGACGGCGTCAGCATCACCGGCGCTGCAGGAACTCTCAAGATCGGTCTGCCTGCGGCAGCGAGCGCGGCCGCCGGCGTCCAGACGTCAAAGGGCACCGTCGTCTATGCCGATCGTGGGCGGGCCGCCGACGTCGCGGTGCAGACCATGACCGAGGGCGCCCGGGTCCTCGTCACCATGGCAAACGCCTCGGCCCCGAAGGAATACCGGTTCCCGTTGACGCTTCCCGCCGGCACCGAGCTCGCGGCGACGGCGGACGGCTCCGTGACGATCGTCAAGAGGATCGGCCGCGGGACCGCCGTTCTCGGCACCGTCGAAGCGCCGTGGGCCAAGGACGCCAAGGGAAGTGCGATCAAGACCCACTACCGGGTCGCTGGAAGCAGTCTGGTCCAGACGGTCGACACGGACGCACATACCGCGTACCCGGTGGTCGCCGACCCGAGCATCTCCTTCGGGCGGTTCGTCTACGTCCGGTTCAGCAAGAGGGAAATCCAACGCATCCCGGCCAGGGTGTTCTCGGCCGGCGCGTCCGCGGTCATCCAGTACGCCTGCGGCCTGATCCCCAATCCTCTCTACAAGCGCCTTTGCAAAGGCATGGCGCGCGTGTACGTCGGCAGCGTCTACAACACCTTCCGTGCGGCCCGCCGGGCCAAGCAGTGCGTCGAACTCAAATACAACTACACACCCCAGCTGCTGGTCGGCTGGAGGCGTTACAGCTGCTGAGCTCGCCGCTGCGTGTTCCCGGTCGGCCTCGGGCCGGCCGGGAACACCGGACGTGCCGGCCGATGAATCTGCTCGTCCCCTTACATCCCCAGCCGTCCGCGGCCCCCTCCGCTACGCCGTCGAACTGGTTGAACGGCAAGCTCAGATTTCGCCGACAGTGAACGGTGGAAGATCGTCGACATCCGCGTGGTTGAGCGGCATGTACTCAACTTCTGCGGAGGTACCCGGTGACCAGCAAGCGTCTCCCTGTGTTGTTCCTCGACGACATCGTGCTGCTCCCCGGCATGGTCGTGCCCGTCGAGCTGGATGAGAAAGCCCGCGCGGCCGTCGACGCCGCCCGTTCCGCGGCCGGCTCCGAGCTGCTGATCGCTCCGCGCCTCGAGGACCGCTACGCCTCGTACGGCGTCGTCGCCAGTATCGAGCAGGTCGGCAAACTGCGCGGCGGTGCGTCCGCGGCCGTGCTGCGGACCGGCGTGCGCGCCCGGATCGGCAGCGGCGTGACCGGCCCCGGCGCCGCGCTGTGGGTCGAGGCCGAGCCGGTCGAGACCGGCAAGCCCGGCGAGCACGTCCGTGAGCTGGCCGCCGAATACAAGAAGCTGGTCGTCTCGGTGCTGCAGCGTCGCGAGGCGTGGCAGGTCATCGACTCGGTCAGCGCCATCGACGACCCGGGTGACCTCGCCGACACCGCCGGCTGGGCGCCGTACCTGTCGAACGACCGCAAACGCGAACTCCTGGAGACCCCGGACGTCGAGGCGCGGCTGCGGCTGCTCATCGAGTGGACCGGCGACTTCCTGGCCGAGTCCGAGGTCAGCGACAAGATCGAGACCGATGTGCGCGAGTCGGTCGAGAAGCGCAACCGCGAATACCTGCTGCGCGAGCAGCTCAAAGCCATCCGCAAGGAACTGGGTGAGGGCGAGGCCGACGGCACCGACGACTACCGGGCCAAGGTGGAGGCCGCGGAACTTCCCGACGCCGTACGGGAGTCGGCGCTGCGCGAGGTCGACAAACTGGAGCGCGCCGGCGATCAGAACCCCGAGGCCGGCTGGATCCGCACCTGGCTCGACACCGTGCTCGACCTGCCGTGGAGCGTCCGCACCACTGACAACACGGACCTGGCCGCCGCCCGCGCGGTGCTCGACGCGGACCACCACGGCCTCGACGAGGTCAAGGACCGCATCGTGGAGTACCTGGGCGTGCGTGCCCGCCGCGAGTCCCGCGGACTGAGCGTCGTCGGCGGGCGTGGCTCCGGCGCGGTCATCCTGCTGGCCGGTCCGCCCGGAGTCGGCAAGACCTCGCTCGGCGAGTCCGTGGCGCGCACCCTCGGCCGCAAGTTCGTCCGCGTCGCCCTCGGTGGCGTGCGGGACGAGGCGGAGATCCGCGGCCACCGCCGTACGTACGTGGGAGCTCTTCCCGGTCGCATCGTGCGAGCCATCCGGGAATCCGGCTCGATGAACCCGGTCGTCCTGCTCGACGAGGTCGACAAGATCGGCAGCGACTACCGCGGCGACCCCGCGGCGGCCCTGCTGGAGGTGCTGGACCCGGCGCAGAACCACACGTTCCGTGACCACTACCTCGATCTGGACCTCGACCTGTCCGACGTGCTCTTCATCGCCACGGCCAACACCCTGGAGACGATCCCGCAGGCGCTGTTCGACCGGATGGAGCTGATCGGGATCGACGGCTACACCGAGAACGACAAGGTCGCCATCGCCCGCGACTTCCTCGTGCCCCGCCAGCTGGAGAAGGCCGCGCTCGCCGAGGGCGAGGTGACGGTCACCGAGGACGCTCTGCGCGAGATCGCCGCCAATTACACCCGCGAGGCCGGCGTACGGTCGATGGAGCGTCTCCTCGCGAAAGCGTTCCGCAAGGCCGCGCTCGGTGAGCTGCCCGCTACTGTCGACGCGCCCGACCTCAAGGAGCTGATCGGCCGTCCCCGGTTCACCCCGGAGTCCGCCGAGCGCACCGCCGTCCCGGGCGTCGCCACCGGCCTGGCCGTCACCGGCATGGGCGGCGACGTGCTCTACATCGAGGCGTCGCTGCTGCCCGGCGACAAGGGCGGGCTCTCCGTCACCGGCCAGCTCGGCGATGTGATGAAGGAGTCCGCGCAGATCGCGCTCTCCTACGTCCGGGCGCACGCCGGTGAGCTCGGCATCTCGCCCGAGCAGCTGGACCACCCGATCCACCTGCACGTGCCGGCGGGCGCCGTGCCCAAGGACGGCCCGTCAGCCGGGGTCACGATGACGACCGCCCTGGTGTCCCTGCTGCTCGGGCGCAACGTGCGGGCCGAGGTCGGGATGACCGGTGAGGTGTCGCTGACCGGGCGGGTCCTGCCGATCGGCGGCGTGAAGCAGAAACTGCTCGCGGCGCAGCGGGCCGGGCTGACCGAGGTCTACCTGCCGCAGCGCAACGAGCCCGACCTCGACGACGTCCCGGCGGACGTGCTGGCCGCGCTGACGGTCCACATCGTCTCGGACGTCCGCGAGATCCTGAACACCGCCCTGGAGCAGGTCGCCGTCGGCGTCGCCGCCTGACCCTGCCTCCACCAGTGGCCGTGACTCCCGCCCGGGAGTCACGGCCACTTCTCTGTCCACGGGCCGGCGGCACCTCAATTCCGGACACGTGAGCAAGGCTCCGGAGAGAGTCACGGAACGCTGTCCGGCCCGGTCAGGTAACGGGTCAGCATGGTGACCAGCTCGTTCTCCAGCCGCTGCGGATCGACCGGCTCCGGGGCGGCCGTCAGCGTGTGGGTCACCAGCTCCACCGTGGTCACGACGAGCCGGATCGCGGTGTCCGGGTCGTCGACGCGCGCCTCCGGGTGGGTCTGCAGCAACTCTCGGAGCTCGGCGGCGCGCTTACGGTCGTACCGGGAAATCTTGTCCACGAGGTCGGGGGAGAGGGGCGCCTCCTCGATCATCATGCGCAACAACCGCGGGTCGAGGCGGTGCTGGCTGACGGTCTGGTGGACGAACCGCCGGATCGCCTCCTCCAGGGTGAGCCCGGCGGTGTTCAGAAACGGGCGGCTGTCGTCGATGTGCTGCAGGAGCAGTTCGGCGAGGATCGCGTCCTTGTTCGGGAAGTACTGGTAGAGCGAGCCGATCGAGACGCGCGCCTGCTCGGCGATGCGGTTGGTGGTGCCGGCGGCGTAGCCGTACTCGCTGAAAACGTGAGCAGCGGCGGCGAGGATCCGTACCCGGGTGAGTTCCGCGCGGACCTGAACGGGCCTGCGACGTGGCTCGGAGCGTTGATCACCGCGAGGCATGAGAGGTCTCCTCAAAGCGAGTACCGAAAAGCTGAAACTTTACTCACAATATAGTCATGACCAGTGAATACGTGGCACGCCTGCGTCGGTTGACGGCGGTCGGGCAGGTCGAGGCGATCATCGGGCGGCCCGGCGCGCTGATCAACCTGAAACAGCGGGACCGGCTCGACGACGGCGGTGCCACGGTGCTCGCGCACTCGCCGATCGCGGGCTTCGGCTACCGGGACGCGCGAGGGGACCGCCGGGCCACGTTCGTCGGCGGCACACCCGGGTTCGTCCGGGTCCACACCCCGCGCCGCATCTCGCTGGCCGCGCCCGCCGACGAACCGGGACCGATCAGCGGCGGGGTGTCGTTCGTCTTCCTCCTTCCGGGCGTCGGCGAAACCCTGCGCCTCAACGGCTCTGTGACAGGGCAGGACCGGTCACGGATCCAGGTGGAGATTCAGGAGGCGTACGTCCATTGCCCCCGCTGCATCCTCCGATCGCGGCTGTGGGAGCAGCCGCGCTCGGCCTCGTCCGCGCCCGGATCCACCCGCCTGGAAGTGACAGTCAAACGGGTCGAGGGCGGCGTCTTCTCCACGCACGCCCATGACACGTTGCGGGTGGGCGACCGGCTCTCCGTGCGTGGCCCGTCCGGGAACCTCCGCGTCTCCGGCGAAGTCGTCATGGTAGCGGCAGGCAGCGGGATCACGCCGATGATGAGCATCCTCCGCAGCGGGCTCGACGGTGCCCTGCTCTACGGGAACCGGGACGAGACGAGCATCCTGTTCGCGGACGAACTCGACCGGCTCCAGCGCTCCCGGCCCGGGCTGTCGGTGACGCACCGGCTGACCCGGCCGGGCCCGGCCTGGACGGGGCAGCGCGGCCGGCTCGACACCGAGGCGGTGCGGACCTGGCTCGACGAAGTGGCCGCCTCACCCGCGGCGCAGTACGTGCTGTGCGGGCCGGACCCGGTGATGCGAACCGTGCATGACGTGCTGGCCGAGCGCGGGGTGCCGGATGATCGGATACACCAGGAGAGCTACACCAGCGCGGTCGTCGCTCCGGTGGCGGGGACCGGGCCGCACCTCATGACCGTCGAGGACGGCGGGCACGAGGTGGCGGCGGTGACGGTCACGCCCGGCGAGACGCTGCTGGCGGCCGGTGCGCCGATGCCGTACTCCTGCACGGTCGGCAACTGCGGCGAGTGCGTGGTGCGCCTGCGCGCCGGCGACGTCACGATGAGCTCGCCGAACTGCCTGACCCCCGAGCAGCGTGCGGCCGGCTTCGTGCTGACCTGCGTCACTCAGCCGACGTCGGCGGTCACCGTCGACGTCGCCGACTCGTACTGAGCGCTCCGCGATGCCGGCGTAGGTGTGTCACTCAACCGGCGAAGCTCGCTATTGCGTCCGCCACCACCGAAGGATTGTCCTCCGGCACCTGATGACCGGCGCCGGTAGCGACGACGATCCGGCTCTTTGCGGAAAGCCCGGCGAGGCGCTTCTGGGCGTCCAGCCAAGCCGGCGTGACGTTCTTCTCCCGGCGGATCACGGTCATTGGCAGGTCAGCGAACTCGTGACTGCCGCGAGCCACTGCGGAAACGGTCTGGTCCTGCACGGCCGGCAGATCCAAATGCTCGGCTGCCATGGGCACTTCCGTCCAGGAGGAGGCGCCGAGCGCCTCGAGCAGCCCGAACTGAGGGTCGACGCCGTCCACCAGGATGACACCGCTCACTCGAGCACGGTGCCGCGCGGTGTAGATCAATACGGGGTAGCTGCCGAACGAGTGCCCGACAAGCAGAACCGGCCGATCCGGATCAGCCTGCTGCACCACGCCGTCCAATTCCTCCGCCAGTTGCGCAGCGTCTCGGCCACGTCGCGACGGCTCTGGGCTGTCTCCCGCGCCGGGCCGGTCGTAACGACACACTCGCCGGTCCGCCGGCAGTCCGGCGAGCACCTCACTGAACGACGAGGAGCCGGCATGGTCGCCGATGCCGTGCACCACGACGACTGCGGGTCCAGCCGTGCCGACACAAAGCACCCGTTGCCGCTCACCGGCTGCGGTATTCACCGATCCCCACTCCGGCTTGCTGGAGCACCCTCCAATGAGAAACGCCAGCAACGCGGCCGCCGACAGCAATCTCCGATTCGCCTGGCTCAGCATCCGACTCCTTGTCGAGGGGACCCATGCAGTATTCCTGACGGACGAACCGAAAGGCATGGGTGTTGCGGCCGGTCAGCCTCCCGACGAGATGCCGCCGGCCGTGGAACCGCTGCTCCCGCGGCCCACGACGTTGGTCTTCACGGTGCCGTTGGAGACAGGCCCCGAGGTCGGCAGCTTGAACGCGCGCCGGCTCGCGGTGTCACCGGGTGAGAAGGAGTCACCGCCGTCCAGGTAAGCCCCCGGCCCGAGGCCGCGGGAGTAGGACGTGGAGTGCCAGATGAGATACCGGCTGGTGTCGTCGTCGCAGTATTCCTCGTCGACGATTTCTCCCTCTTCGTCCGCGCAGTAGAACACCTCGTCGGCGGGCTCTTCATCGAGGGAATCCTCGTCGGTGACGGAATCCTCGACGACCGGATCCTCGACGACCGTGCCGCTGCCGCTGCCGCTGCCGCTGCCGGAGCCGCTGCCGCTGCCGGAGTCGTAGGCGTAGGCCGGCTCCTCGGTGTGCTCCCACTGTTCACCGGCGCCGTTGTCGCAGGCAGCGGTACCGCCGGCCGCCAGGGCGAGGAACGTGGCCGTCAGGACGACCTTGCGTGAACTGATGCGCCGGATGCTCACTTCGGCGTGGCGAACAGGCCGGCCGCCGACGACACCGTGGTCAGCAGAAGGGCAGACCGAGACAGACGCAACATGAACCATCCTCGGACGGGTAGGGATCAGCAACGTACCTGTTCCCGGCAAGTGCCGGATCGGCTCTGTGGCCGGAGCTTCACAACCGGCACCGCCGTCCACGAATCGGCTGGGTTCCCGTCAAGCATCCGAACGGTCGAAAAGCGCCTTTCACCCGGGTTGCACCGTCGGCTCGCCGGTGAGGCGGCGGTGAGGTCGCCCGGCGGGTCATGCCACTGTCGGATCACCGGACAATGGAGTGTGTCGATGCCTGGCGGCGCGTAGGGTCTGCCTGCGGCTTCCCCGTGGCGACGGGCGGGCCGTCACCGGCGACAACTGGTTTCGCCATGCCAACCCGATCAGTGTCGCGACTCGGTTTGCCGCCCGGCAGGAACCGTACGCCGCAGGGGAGTACTGAACGCCGGAACCGCGTCCCGATGTGCAGCCCGGGCCGGCGAATGAGCCCGGCGCGGACGGCGCTGACATACGGGAGCAGAGGCGATGAAGACGATCCGACAGTGGGGAGCGGCCGGACTGGCCGTTATCACGATGGTGACGATGACCGGCTGGTCCGCGCCCGCGGCGGCGGGCTCGGAGCGCGGCCCGACCTGGACCGGCTGCGGTCCACGTCTGGAGTGCGCCGAGGTCACGGTGCCGCTGGACTGGAGCCGCCCGCACGGACAGACGATCACCCTGCCGGTGGTGCGGCACCTGGCGAGCCGTCCGCAGCAGCGGATCGGTTCCCTGTTCGTCAACCCGGGCGGACCGGGTGACTCGGGCGTCGAGATGGCAACCACCCGCGGTGACGCGCTGGACGCGGCCACCGACGGACGCTTCGACATCGTCGGCTGGGACGTCCGCGGCGCCGGCGGCACCGCCCGGGTCGACTGCTTCGGCGACCCGGCACAGCGACAAGCCTTCTGGGCCGGCAAGCCGATCCCGACGACCGCCGCCGAACAGCGGGCCTACCTGGCGACGACCGCCGAGTTCGCGCGCCGCTGCGGCGCCGCCAACGGTGAGCTCCTCACGCACATCTCCACCGCGGACACCGCCCGCGACCTCGACCACCTGCGCCATCTCGTCGGCGACGAACAGCTGTCGTACCTGGGTGAGTCGTACGGCACCTTCATCGGCCAGGTCTACGCGAACATGTATCCCCGGCGGGTACGAGCCATGGCGCTCGACGGCATCGCCGACCCCGTCGCCGTCACCGGCGGAACCGAGACCGCCCTCGCCGCCGCGCTCGTCAGCACCGACAAGGCGTTCGAGCAGTTCCTCGCCACCTGCCAGGCCGCCGGACCGGATCGGTGCGCCCTGGCCGGTCACGGACCCGTCGCTCCCCGCGTCGACGCGATGCTGCGGCGACTCCGGCACACCCCGCTGCCCGCGCCGCACGCCACCCCACCGGGAACGCTGTCCTACCAGGAGGCGCTCGCACCACTGAAGTTCGCCATCCTCGGCCACCCCATCCTGTGGCCGGAAGCCGCCGCCGCCCTGGAAACCGCCATCGCCGGCGATGGCTCGGCTGTCAAGGACGCCGCCTCCTTCCCCGCCAGCGAGCAGTTCCACCGCCTGGTGGAGCCCGGGCAGGCAATCACCTGCGCCGACAGCCCGGCCAAGGTTCGCGCCGCCCGATGGCCGCAGGTCATTCACCGGTTCACCCAGATCAGCCGGATCGGCGGCGCACCGCTGGGCTGGGGCATGGGAGCGGCCTGCGCCTCCTGGCCGGCCGGCGACACCCACCGGTACACCGGACCCTGGAACGCGGCGACCAGCAACCCGATCCTGCTGGTCAACACCAAGTACGACCCGAACTCGCCGCTGGTCGGCGCGCGTCGCGTCGAACGCCTGCTCGGCAACGCCGTCCTGCTGGTGCACGACGGCTATGGGCATCTGACCAACTCCGACCCCAGCTCGTGTGTCACCGCCGCGACGCGTCACTACCTGGTCGAGCTCACCACCCCGGCACCGGGCAGCGTCTGCCTCTCCGACCGTGCACCCTACGATCCCGCCTTCGGCGGGCCCACGCCCTGACCGCTCGAGCGTCGACTGCGGTCACGAAGGTGACCAGCGCGGCTCCTCGCACTCGTAGCTCCTTGCCCGATCCGTCTGACGCGCTCAAAAACGGCCGAGCTGAGCGGCATCGGGCGGGGCGGCGAGGTCCAGCAGATAGTCGTGGTGCCCGCCGGGATAGCTGATCTCCGGCACCTGCTGCGGCTCGCCGCGTCCGTGCCGGGGGAGCCGCGCGATGCGCCGTACCCGCCAGAGTCGTTCGATGTCGCGGCCCAGCGCCTGTCCGATATCGTGCGCCACGTAGCCGTCGGCGACACTGACGCTGCCTCGAACGCGCACCCGTGCGCCCTGCTCCGGGACCGGCTTTTCCGGGTCGGAGCCGGGAAGCCGGTCGTTGACGCCAGGGACGACGCCCGCCCCGCGTCCCGCGGAGGATTCGACGACGTAGAACGGAATGCCGTCGACCTCGAGGACCCAGCCGCCGAGCGGGCACGATGGATCGACCGCAACGGCGACGCCGGTGAGGACGAACTCGCCGTCCGGGCCCCTGTCGGCGCCCGCCGGCTCGTGATCCCCGACCTGTACCCGGTGGCGGCAGTAGACCTCCAGCGCCAGCGGTGTCTCAGCGCCCACCCGGGCGCGGAAATCCGAACTCGCGACCAGGTCGGACGTGACGAGGACTCCGGACAGCATCCTCGAACGCTATCGCGGCGACTTCTGGGAACGCGGGATCGGGAGGAGCACCCCGACGAGTCGGCCCTGTCAGGCGGCGCTCGCGCGCACGCTGGTGGTCCGGGTGACCGGGGCGGTGCGGCGCCGACGGGCGAAACCGCGGCCGGCGCTCAGGCGGGAGCTCGGGTCGCGGCTGGTCTCGGTGTCCGAGGTGCGGTTGACCGTGCGGCGCAGGCCGGGGTGCCGGGTCTCCCACGCATCACGGACCCGGGACGGCAGGTGCAGGTCCCGCCACACCCGGCGGAGCATCGCCGGGTTGATCAGGTCCTCGACCTCGCCGCAGCCGGCCGCCTCGCACAGGACCTGTTCGTAGGCGTGCCGCAGTTGCGCGGGATCCTCCAGGTCGTACCGGCGGCGGCTGGCGTGCCCGCAGGCCATGTGGTGGGGGACTTCGAGCACGCCGATACTGCTGCCGTGCAGATCGTCGATCCTGTCAGGAACGGCTGGGGCCCGGTGCGCGGCGCTGCGATCCCGGCGCCCGTCACGGGTGGCGACGTACGACATGTGCTCAGGTTAGGGGGCGCGGAGGCCGCGGTCGGCGTTCTCCGGCCCACCGGTGACGAGGGTGTGCCGGAGTGCCCGCTGGGACCAAAGGTGTCATCCGGGGCCCAGTTGATGCGGGCCATCGTCGGGCCGGGGCTCATCGCGGGGCGGACATCTGCTGGGTGCCGATGGTGGCGAGCAGGTCGAGTTTGCCGCGGGCGTCGGTGCCCGCCCGCGGGGTGTAGACGATCAGGTGCAGATGGGAGCCCTGCGTCGTGAGCACGTCGCAGTCCAGGGCGATGTCCCCGACCTCCGGATGCTCGACGATCTTGTGCGCACCCTGGTGCTCGGCCACGTCGCCGCGCTGCCACAGCTCGCGGAAGCGGTGGATGCGGTTCAACCGGGTGACCAGTGCGGCGAGCTCCGGGTCGTGCGGGTAGCGGCCGGTGGCGGCGCGCAGGTCGCTGACCATCGACTCCTCGAACGCGGCGCGTTCCTCGGTGGTCTGCCGGACCCGGGACAGGCCGTCCTCGAAGTGCATGAGCAGGGCGTTGCGGGCACCGGCACCGCGCACGGTGGGGTCGCCGAAGGTGGCCGCGAACAGCGGATTCCAGTGCAGCAGCCGCCAGGCCGCGTCGTAGACCGCGAGTGGGTGACCGGCGAGCTGATCCATGATCCGGTAGAGGCTGCCCGGGATGACCCGGGGCACCCGGTCCGAGCCGGTGGCGTGGCCGGCGAGCCGCATCAGGTGGGCCTGCTCGGAGTCGGAGAGGCGCAGCGCGCGGGCCAGCGCCGAGCAGACCTGCGCGGAGGGGATCGGAGCGCGGCCCTGTTCGAGGCGCACGACATACTCCGCGGAGATGCCGGCCAGCACGGCCAGTTCCTCGCGACGCAGGCCGGGCACGCGGCGTGGGGAGTGGTGCGCGAGGCCGGCGGTGGCCGGGTCGAGCCGGTCCCGCCAGGCGCGCAGGGCGACGCCGAGCTGATCCATGCCCGTCATCATCCTGCACCGGCGCCGTCCCTGCCTGGTACCGGCTGTACCAGGATGAACGCTCTCTGCCCGACCGGCTCGTACGCGGGCAGACTCGGCGGCATGAACACCACGATCACCCTCGCCGACGACCTGGTCCTGACCCGGATGGGCTATGGCGCGATGCAGCTCGCCGGCCCGAACGCCTTCGGTCCACCGCGGGACCGTGCGGAAGCCGTCCGGGTCCTGCGCGCAGCCGTCGATCTGGGCATCACTCACATCGATACCAGCGACTACTACGGGCCGTTCGTGACGAATGAGATCATCCGGGAGGCGCTGCATCCGTACGCGCCGGATCTTCGTATCGTCACCAAGCTCGGCTTCCGCCGCGGGCCGGACGGCAGCTGGGTCCCGTCATCGCACAACCTGCGAGAGCAGGTGCAGGACAACCTGAAGCGCCTCGGCCTCGACGCGCTCGACGGCGCCAACCTCCGCGCCGAGGGGCCGGGTTCGATCGCCGACGCGTTCGGGGAGCTCGCTGAGCTGCGGCGCGAAGGGCTGGTACGTCATCTGGGGCTGTCGAACGTCAATGCCGAGCAGGTCGCCGAGGCGCGGAAGATCGCACCGGTCGTCTTCGTGCAGAACATGTACAACGTGGTGCTGCGCGACGACGACGCGCTGATCGACGAGCTCGCCGCGGAGGGGATCGGCTATGTGCCGTTCTTCCCGCTCGGTGGTTTCACGCCGGTGCAGTCCGAGGGGCTCGACGAGGTCGCCGGCTCGGTCGGCGCGTCGGTGCAGCAGGTGGCGCTTGCCTGGCTGTTGCGGCGGTCGCCGAACATCCTGCTCATCCCGGGCACGTCCTCCGTGGCTCACCTGCGGGAGAACGTCGCCGCCGCCGACCTCGAGCTTCCCGGGGAGGCGATTGCCCGGCTGAATTCCCTATGACTCCGAGCCGTGCAATTCTGAGCATCGATGAAGTTGGATCGATTGGCTTGGAGGCACCATGCGGATCAGCAGACTTCTGGTCACCCTGGCCGTCACCGGGGCGGCCCTCACCGTGCCGGCGGCGGCGTTGGCCGACGTGCCGCCGCCGGCGCGCGTCATCTCCCGGTACGAGACGGCCAGCGGTAACACCGCCAGCCGCGACTGCGGTTACAGCGCCGCGCTCCCGTCGGCGAGCGGTCAGGCGCTGTGGACGTTCTGCGACACCGCGATCAACAATCCGGCCGGCGCTGTGATCGGCTTCATCGGCGGCTCCACCGCTGCGGTCGGCTCCTACACCGCGGGCCAGGTGCCGAGCACCCTGAGCGAGCTGCCGACGCCGCCCGCCGCGCCGGCCGTGCCGAGCACCCGGGCACCCGCGCCGTTCCTGCCCACTCCGGCCGGGCTCGTGCTGCCCGGCACCTCCACCGCCTGCGGCGCGAGCGGCACCTCGTCGTACGCGGCCTCCTGGATCTCCGGTCTTACCCGCGGGCCGAACCGGACCATCAGTGGCCGCAACGGCTCGTCGCTGCTGTTCCTGACCTACAGCAACGTGTGTGTCTACAACAACGCGTGGACCACGCAGAGTTACGGCGTCACGTTCTACGACCCGGCGACGAACCAGCTCGTCGGCCCGGCCACGGTCTTCCCGCGCCCCGCCACCGGCGAGCTCGCCTGGCAGCGCCGGCTCGGCTCGCCGACGTTCGCCGCCGACGGCTACCTCTACCTGTTCACCTCGCTGTGCACCTCGTCGGCGTTCGGCGCGTGCGGCGCCGGAACCGTCGCGCTCGCGCGCACCCCGTGGTCGGCGAGTGCCGGATGGTCCAACGCCGCCAGCTATCGGTACTGGACGGGCACCACCTGGTCGGCCGACCCGGCGACCGCGGCCTCCGCGCTGCCGGGCGCGCGCCCGTTCGGCATCGACGTGCACGTCTTCCCGGGCCGGGGCTACGTCGCGATCGAGCAGACCACGATCGCCGGGCACTACCGCGTCTGGACCGCCGCCGCGCCGACCGGCCCGTGGACGGCCGGCGCCGAGAACGTTCTCCCCGGCTGCGCCAGCACCACCACGAGCTGGTGTTACGCCTTCATCGGCCACCCGGAGCTGAGCACGTCGACCTCGCTGTTCATCTCCCATTACCAGCCCGACGACAAGCACGTACGGGTCGTGGCCGTGCCCTGGTGACAGAGGGCGGCCGCGCTCGCGGTCTCAGTGGCAGCAGTGGGTGTCGCCGGTGAGGGCGGTGGTGCCGAGGTCGTCGTCGCGGCCGGCGGCGAGGCGAGCCCACTGGGCGGCCGGGCGGCCGTCGAGGCGGAACTGGTCGCCGTCGGTGCGGAACCGTTGCGGCCACCCGGCCGGCGCGTCCTCCCACTGCTCCTGCCTGCCGTGGACGGTCATGTCGAGCACGCCGTAGGACGGCGCCATGGCCTCCACGCCGCGGCCGCTCGTCCAGTAGGTCTCGAAGACCCGCGAGCCGTCCCGCAGGTAACACGCCTTCATCCCGAACGCGCGCCCGGCCACGAGCGCGCCGAGCGACTCCGCGGGCACCGAGTACCAGGGCGCCTGCCACCCCATGAAGTCCCGGTAACGCGACGACTCCTCGTAGGGACCCTGGCAGAAGACCGCGAACGTGACGTCGCGTGAGTGCAGGTAGGACAGCTCCAGCACCTGACCGGTGAAGAACGTGCAGCCCTCGCACTGCTCGGCGGCCGGCCTGCCGGTGTGCCACATGTGGAACGACGCGAAGAGCTGACTGCGGCCCTCGAAGACGTCGATCAGCGGAGTCGGCCCGCTCGCGCCGGTCAGCGTGGTCGCCGGGTCGACCTCGACCATCGGCAGGCGCCGCCGGGCTGCCGCGATGGCGTCGCCCTCCCTGGTGTGCGCCTTCTCGCGGTGTCGCAGCTCGTCGATGCGCTGCTGCCAGCTCTGCCGGTCGGTGATCGGAGGAAGCATCATGCTATGACGCTAATAGTGACTGGTATGCTGCCGCAAGAGGAGGTGTCATGCCGGCACAGCGGGGCTATCGGCAGGGCTGCGGCATCGCGCGTGGCCTGGATATCGTGGGGGAGCGCTGGTCGCTGCTCGTCGTGCGCGAGCTGCTGCTCGGTCCGAAAAGGTTCACCGATCTCCAGCAGGCGCTCCCGTCCGCCAGCCCGAACGCGCTCTCCGACCGGCTGCGCGAGCTGACCGGCGCGGGCGTCATCGTGCGCCGGGCGCTGCCGATGCCGGCCGGTGTCCGGGTGTACGAGCTGACCACCTGGGGCCGCGAGCTGGAGCCGATCGTGCTCGCGCTCGGCACCTGGGCGCTGGCCGCTCCGGCAACGCCCGAGCAGCGATTCGTCAGTGCTGACAGCGCCATGCTGACCATCCGGACCTACGCGCGCCCTGCACCGGGACGGCCCGCGGCGACCCTGCGGATCGAGTTGCGCGACCACGGTCCGGCCGGAACCTTCGGGGTGCGCCTCACCGCGGACGGCGCCGAGATCATCAGAGAGCCACTCGACTCACCGGACGTCACCGTGATCACCACGACCGACGCGCTGCTGTCCGCTTTCGGTCATGGTCCCGCGGTTCCCGGCAGCGTCACCACGGGCGACCCCGAAGCGGTGCGTCACCTGCTGGCCGCGGTCCAGATCAAACCCTCGGAAGACGATTCGGCGTACGACCGATCAGCCCGCGACCCGCACTGATTCCGCTCGAGCCCGCGCCGGCCGGACGACGGCGCGGGCGAAGCGGGTCAGGTGCCGGTGCCGTAGGCGGGGCAGACGTTGGTGATGGCGGCGTCGCGGATCGCCTCCAGGATCGGGACCGGCACCTCACCGTCGTAGTTGATGATCTCGTCCGGGGAGCTGCCGCTGTTCAGCCTGTCGCAGTAGGCGTGGCCCAGCGCCACCACACTGGAGCGCAGGCCGGGAGCGGCCCAGAGCGGACTGTCGGCAGCGGCCGAGCTGCTCGCGAAGTCGCGCCACAGGCCGTTGTCCCAGCCGAGTCCCCGGGGCCCCTGCTCGCCGGTGGCCCCCTTCTGCCCGGCCTCTCCGGTCGCCCCGGCGGCGCCCGCCGCGCCGGGCAGGCCCGCCGCGCCGGGCAGGCCCGCCGCACCCTGCTGTCGGATGCCGAAGTCGTGCAGACATGTCGGTCGTCCGCCCGTGCGAGTTGAGGAACTCGCGGCACGGTAATCTCGCCGCTCGTGCGTACTTTGAAGATCGTCGTTGCCGTACTGCTCGTGGTGGCCGGGCTGGCGGGTTGCAGCCTCTTCGGCCACGGCGAGCCCACGAAGGAGGAGCAGCTGCAGAAGGTCCTCGACGACAATGCCCAGTTCACCGTGTTCCTGCGCGACGACGCCACCGAGGCGCAGCGCAAGGATGTCGAGGCGGCGCTGCGGGCGCTGCCCGGGGTCACCGAGGTCAGCTTCGAGAATCATGACGACGCCTACCGGCGGATGACCGAGCTCTTCTCGGCGGATCCGACGTTCGTGGCCGGGGTCGAGCCGGAGGCGCTGCCGGAGAGCTTCAAGGTGAAGGAGACCGACGTTGCCGCGATCCGCAAGATTCGTGACGAGGGCACGGTGAGCAAACTGCCGGGCGTGTTGAAACCCGTCTTCACCTGCCTCGACGTGGAGGAGTGCAAGCGGATGTACAGCCCCCGGCCGAGTGGATCACCGGCCTGATCCGATCGATCGGCTTGACGGTGGCGCCCGGTCGCGGCACGCTCGGCCGAGTGACGATCTCTCGCCGTACGCTCATCGCTGTGGCAACCGCGGGCGCCGCCGCCGCGTCGGGTTCACCGGCGCAGGCGGGCGGCAAGCAGGTCGTCCGGCCCCCGGCGCTGCGGGCCGGTGACCGGGTGCGGGTGGTCGCTCCGGCCGGCGTGCCCGACACCCGGGTCGCCCGCGGCATCGAGATCCTGCAGAGCTTCGGCCTGGTCGTCGAGACCGGCGCCCACCTCTACGACCGGTACGGGTACCTCGCCGGCACCGACGAGGACCGGCTCGCCGACCTCAACGCGGCCTTCCGGGATCCGGGCGTGCGCGGTGTCTTCGCCGCCCGCGGTGGCTACGGCACGCAGCGGATCATCGACGGCCTCGACCTGGCCGCGGTCCGCCGGGACCCGCGCGTCGTCGTCGGCTTCAGCGACCTGACCGTGCTCAGCGGCCGGTTGTGGACGGCCGCGCGACTGGTCAGTTTCTACGGCCCGATGATGAACTGGAACGACGCGCGCACCGGCCCGGCCGAGATCGAGTCGCTGCGCCGGGCCGTCATGACCACCGATCCGATCGTGCTGACCAGCGACCCGGCCGAGCCGAGCGCCGCGGTCACCGTCCCGGGCGTGGCGACGGGGACGCTGCTCGGCGGCAACCTGACCATGATTCAGACGAGTGTGGGTACGGCCGATCTGCCCGCCCTGCGTGGCGCGATCCTGCTCTTCGAGGACACCGACGAGTCGCCGTACAGCTACGACCGCATGCTCACCCACCTGATCCGCAGCGGCGCGTTGCGCGGGATCGCCGGCGTGGCCATCGGCCAGTTCACCAACGCGCCGGTGACGAGTGGCCAGTGGACGGCGGTGCAGGCCGTGCAGGATCGTCTCGGGAGCCTGGGTGTGCCGGTCCTGGGCGGTCTGCGCGTCGGTCACGGCAACGGTCAGCTGACCGTTCCGCTCGGTACCCGCGCGACGATCGACACGGCGGCCGGCACCCTGACCGTGGCGGCCGGGGTCCGCGCCGGATCGGCGTACTGAATCCGGATTGGCCCATCCGATCGGCCGCAGAATGGCCCATCCAGCGAGCCGATCGCCGATTAGCGTGAGCCCATGCGGATCTTTGTTGCCGGGGCGACCGGCGCGGTCGGACGCCTGCTCGTGCCCCTGCTGCTCAGCGACGGCCACCAGGTGACGGGCACGACCCGCAGCTCGGCCGGCGTGCGGGCGCTGACCGCCCAGGGCGCGACCGGCATCCAGGTCGACGTCTACGACCGGCCCGCCCTGACCACTGCCCTGCGCGAAGCGGAGCCCGACGTCGTCATCCACCAGCTCACCGCCCTCGGCGACCACAACCTCGCCGACAACGCGCGGATCCGGCGCGAGGGCACGCGTCACCTGGTCGACGCCACGACATCTGCTGGGGTACGACGGCTGATCGTCCAGTCCATCGCCTGGGCCTACCAGCCGGGCGACGTCCCCGCGGCCGAGGAGACGCCGCTCGACCTGGCCGCGTCCGGGCCCCGCGCGCAGACCGTGGGCGGGGTGCACGCCCTCGAGACGCAGGCCGCCGAGATCGACGAGCACGTCATCCTGCGCTACGGCGCCCTGTACGGCCCCGGCACGTGGTACCGCCCGGGCGACCGGATCGGCGAGCTGTTCCGGTCGGGCGGCTTCACGGCGACCGACGCGGTCACGTCGTTCCTGCACGTCGAGGACGCCGCCCGGGCCGCGGTCGCGGCTCTCGGCTGGCCGGCCGGCGCCTACAACATCGTGGACGACGAGCCGGCCCCGGCCCGGACCTGGGCGCCGGTCTTCGCCCGGACGGCCGGCGCACCCACCCCGCCGGTCGCCCCCGGCCGGGCCCCGTGGGAACGCGGCGCCGACAACACCCTGGCCCGCACGAAGCTGGACTGGCACCCGGAACACCCCACCTGGCGCACCGGCTTCGCCGCCGCTTGAGCCGGTCCGCACGGCCGTGATCGGGCGGACGACCGTGAGCACCTGCCGATGCACTGATCTGCCGCTGGGCGCGCTCGGGCCGGGCCCCGCCGGCCCGCCAACCCCTACCACTCCGTCGACATCCGCGGGTCCGCGGAACTGGTCGATAACCCTGCGAAGACGCTGCCGGCCCGGCTGGCGGAGCGCTACCTCGGCAACGCCAACGCCAACCCGCCCGAGCCGGCCGAGATTAGCGGGGAGGAGTGGTGGATGAGACCTCGCGCGTCAGCGCTGTGGCCTCGCGGCGCCGGACGGCCAACCCGGGTGCACGAGATCCGAGTGAGCGGCACGTCGCGTGGCGGAACCCGCTGACGTCGTAGAGTCTGGAACGGCGCTCACGAGGACGACAGCCGTCGATGTTCGATTGACGGCGGGTGCCTCGCGGATCATATCGAACAGTAGTCACGTCGTGACAGTTTCAGGTCCGCCCGTCGCATTGCACGATGGCTCAATCAGCGACCGAAAAGTGTTACATCAATCGATGCGCGTTAGTCGCGGGCGATTCTTATTGAGGGTTCGGCGGCGCTCTCGTAACATGTTGGCAACGGTTGTTAGCGCTAACAATGATGGTTCGCCGACCTCGAAAGCCGCCGCCCCCACTCAGGAGAGAATCTGTGAACAGATCCAGACGAACGAATGTCGCCGTGGTCTCGGCCGGCGCCGTGCTGCTGGGATCGGCGACGCTGGCGGTGGCGCTGCCGGCCAGTGCCGCCGTGGCGGGCTGTTCGGTCAACTACGCCGTGTCCTCGCAGTGGCAGGGCGGGTTCGGCGCCAGCGTGTCGATCAAGAACCTCGGCGACGCGCTGAGCAGCTGGTCTCTGACCTGGACGTACGGTGCAGGGCAGACGGTGACCGAGTCGTGGAACACCGCGCTGACTCAGAGCGGTTCCGCCGTCACGGCCAAGAACGTCAGCTACAACGGCTCGATCGGCACGAACGGCGAGGTGTCGTTCGGCTTCAACGGCTCGTCGACCGGCAGCAACCCGGTCCCGACCGACTTCGCCCTCAACGGCGTGGCGTGCACCGGGCAGCCGACTACCAGCAGCCCGCCGGTCACCCCATCGTCGGAGCCGCCGGTTGTTCCGTCCTCGCAGCCGCCGTCGGACCCGCCGGCCTCCTGCGCGCTGCCGACGTCCTACCGCTGGTCGTCGACCGGCCCGCTGGCGCAGCCGAAGTCCGGCTGGGCGTCGCTCAAGGACTTCACCATCGCCCCCTACCAAGGCAAGCAACTGGTGTACGCCACCACGCACAGCAGCAGCGTCACCGGTGGCTGGGGTTCGATGAACTTCGGTCTCGTCGACAACCTGAACCAGCTCGGCACGGCCAGCCAGAACACCATGAACCAGGGCGCCGTCGCGCCGTCGCTGTTCTACTTCGCGCCGAAGAACATCTGGATCCTCGCCCACCAGTGGGGCGGCCCCGCGTTCTCCTACCGGACCTCCACCAACCCGGCCAACGCCAACGGCTGGTCCGCCCCGCAGACCCTGTCGACCGCCAAGGTCACCGACCCCGGCACCGGCGCGATCGACCACACCATCATCGGCGATAGCCAGAACATGTACCTGTTCTTCGCCGGCGACAACGGCAAGATCTACCGCCAGATCATGTCGATCGGCAACTTCCCCGGCAGCTTCGGCTCGAACTTCACGACGATCATGAGCGACACTTCGGAGAAAATCTTCGAGGCGCCGCAGGTGTACAAGGTGCAGGGCCGCAACCAGTACCTGATGATCATCGAGGCCCGGACCGCCTCCTGGGAGCGCTACTTCCGCTCGTTCACGGCGACCAGCCTGGGCGGTACCTGGACGCCGAACGCGGTGGACTACAACAACCCGTTCGCGGGCAAGGCCAACAGCGGTGCCACCTGGACCAACGACATCAGCCACGGTGAGCTGCTGCGTACCAGCGCGGACCAGACGAACACGATCGACCCGTGCAACCTGCAGCTGCTGTACCAGGGCCGCGCCCCGAACTCGAGCGGTGACTACGGCATCCTGCCGTACCGGCCGGGACTGCTGACCCTGCGCCGCTGATCACGAATAGGTGAGGCAACGAGGCGGGCCCGGTTCCACCGGGCCCGCCTTCGCGTGTTTGAACGCCGTCCCGTCGATGTCCTTGTCGGTAATCGGACGAAGCCGCGCTATCGGCGAGTATGTCCTGCATGGACGGGACATCGTCGAAAAGCTGTCCGATGGTGGGCTGTGGCGCTCCGGCCTCGAAACGCAACGCAACCCACGGGCCGATCGTCCAGTAATGGTCGGCACCGAGATCAAGAACTGACCCTGCCGCCTTTCGATCTCGTCCAGGGTCCGAGTCACTGCTCGCCATAGTCACCAAGGTTTCACTGCTCATGAACGCAGCGTGCGACGCGAACCTGAGCCTGATCCAGTGCCCTCTTCTGCCGCCGAGCGTGCGCGCCCGTAGGTGGACGCCGTCACGCCGAGTCACGCAATCGGGTCGGCACGGCGCACGCTCGTGCCGATGAGAGCGCGTCGCGTTCCGGCCGGGCATTCAGCGTCCTGAAACGGCGTGCGAGAGCCGTGAATGCCAGCCGGGCGCGCGGGGCAGGCGGGTGGTCCGGCCAGCAGCGAGCGTCGAGCCCTCGGCTGGTTCTCTTGGGCGTTATCCGGGTCGGATAACGCCCAAGAGAACCAGCCGGGACCTCACGCCGACGCGGCGTACTCATCTGCCGCAGAGAAGGCGCGGCCGACGATCGACGCCGCCTGCCAGGACTGGTTCGTCGGCACTCACCGTAGTTGCCCCGGGGACGTGGTGAGCTGCTCGGCGGCGACGCCGGGCAGACGGCGAAGGTTGAAGGACGAGCTGACCCGGGTTCACCTCGTAGGGTGTGGCGGTGGGGTGGGAGGCGCTCGGGCAGTGGGGTGACGACGTCACCCGGATCGAATCGCTCTCCGGTGGGGTCGCCAACGACGTGTGGAGCGTGCGGGTCGGCGGGCGCCTCGCGGTCGGTCGTCTCGGCACGAGAAGCGACGCCGACCTCGCGTGGGAGACCGGTCTCCTGCACCACCTCGACCGCCAGGGCCTGACCGTCCCGGTGCCGATCCCGACCGCGGACGGCCGGTTGTTCGCCGGCGGTCTGGTGGTGATGACCTACGTGGAGGGCGGGCCGCCGGAGACGCCGGCCGACTGGCGTCGGGTGGCCCGCATCCTTCGTGAGCTGCACCGGCTGACGCGAGGCTGGCCGCAGCGGCCGGGCTGGCGATCGTCGGCCGACCTTTTGCACGCGCGGACCGGCACGAGGATCGACCTCGGCGCGATGCCGCCGGAGGGCGTGGCCCGGTGCCGGGCGGCGTGGGCGCGGCTGGCCGGGCGTCCGACGTGCGTCGTCCACGGTGACCCCAATCCCCGCAACCTTCGGGTGACCGCGAGCCGGGTCGCGTTGATCGACTGGGACGAGTCGCACGTCGACGTCCCCGACCTCGACTTGGTGCTGCCCGGCAACGCCGCCGGTCTCGACGACAGTGCGTACGACATCGCCGCCCAGGCGTCAGCCGCCTGGGAGGCCGCCGTCTGCTGGGACGACGACCACTCGGTCAGGCGCCTCGCCGAGGTCCGCGCGATCTGAGGCCTCCGGAGCCGTGGCGCGGGACGTCACGCCGCCGCGTTCAGCGGCGTGTGGATCGGTAACGGCCCGGGGTCGTGCCGACGATGCCGGTGAAGGCCGCGATGAAGCCGCTCGGATTCGCCCACCCGCAGGCACCGGCGACCCGGATCACGTCGTGCCCGTCGGCCAGCAGGAGAAGGGCGTGAAAGACCCGCAGCTGGGTCCGCCATTCGTGGAGCGTCATGCCGAGCTCGTCGTGGACAAGCCTGCTGAGCGTACGGCCACTGGCCCCGATCTCTCGTCCGATGGCCGCCAGGGTGGTGCTGTTCGCGGGGTCGGCGCGGAGCAGTCGCGCGACCGCCCGCAACCGGTCGTCGCGCGGCTCCGGCAGCCGCAGCGGCTGTTCGCGGGCCTCCCGCAACTCGTCGACCAGCACCCGGCGCAGCCGCGCAGTGGCGGCCCGGTCACGCTGGTGCTCAGCGGCGGCCGGGTGGTGCCCGGTTTCGCCGGCGGGAGCGGTGAGCGCGAGCAGCACCTCCCGCACGAGCCCGGAGACCAGGAACACCGCCGGTCGGCCTGGCGGCTGCTTCCCTCGCGTCCGCACACGGCGTGGAGGTAGCGGCCACGAGCCGGCAGGCGCGCAAATCCGAGGTGCTGAAAGCGGCCGGAGTCGCCCGCGTACTGCTGGATGCCGAAGTGCACACGGTCTGGCCGGACGGGCCGGATCACGTGCTCGACCTGGTCGGAGCCCGCACGATTCCCGACTCGTTGCGGCTGGTCCGCCCCGGCGGCACGGTGTGCGTGAGCGGTTCGCTGAGCGGCTGGGCGCTGACGGACTTCGAGCCGATCGCGATGATCCCGTCCGGCACGCGGCTCACCGCCTTCCACAGCGACACGATGAGGGGCCGCGCCGACGTTCTGCAGCGCGTCGTCGACACCGTTGAGGCCGGCCTGGTGAAGCCGATCGTCGACAGTGCTTTCGCGCTGGACGACATCGCCGCGGCCCATCACCACATGGAAACCGATCAGGCCGCCGGCAAAGTGGTCATGCTGCCGTGAGCCCGTCCGGTTGAAGATCGATACCGAGAAGGGCACATGCATTGCCGTACGCGAAATCGGCCTTTTGCTTTTCGGTGGGAAGGTGGCTGAAGAAGGCGGTGATGTCGTCGCGACTCGGGTTCTGGAACGGGTAGTCGGTCGAGAAGATCAGCCGGTCCGGAGTGGTCACCGAGAGCGCATGCCGCAGCAGCGCCGGGTTCAGCATGCCGGACGTGGTGATGTGGAAGTTCGAGCGGACGTAGTCGGAGACCAGCCGCGGCAGGCCGGCCACCCGGGACAGGCTGTCGGCGCGGTCGAGCCAGAACAGCAGCATCTCGCCCCAGTGACCGAGAATGATCTGCAGCTCCGGGTGCCGGTCGAAGGTGCCACGCACGATGAGGCGCAGCGCGGCCGTCGCGGCGTCGAGGTGCCAGCCCCAGCCGAACGTGGCCAGCGCCAGGTCGGTGATCGGGTCGAAGCCGCGGTACGACGCGTCACGCAACGCGGGCGACGGCAGCTGCGGATGCAGGAACACCGGCTGTCCGAGCCGTGCCGCGGTGGCGAAGAAGTCGTCGTAGGCCGGGTCGTCGAGGAACCGGTCACCGCTGCGGCCGTAGACCATCGTGCCGACATGCCCGAGACCGGCGGCACGTTCCAGCTCGGCGGCCACCGCTTCCGGCGCGGACATCGGCAGCGTCGACAACGCACGGAACCGGGCCGGGTTCGCGTCGACGGCTGACGCGGCCAGGTCGTTGGCGGCGCGGCTCAGCCGTACGGCGGAGTCGGGGTCCAGGGGCTGGGTTCCCGGTGGGGTCAGCGCCAGCACCGACAGGTCGATGCCCTGGGCATCCATCGCTGCGATCCGGCCGGCGCCCAGATCCTGGAGTCGCCGCCGGTGGTCGCCGAGGTCGTTGAAGGCGAGGCTTTCGTCCCTGCCGTCGAGGGCGGACGTCAGCCCGGGCATGATCCAGTGTTCTTCGATGGCGATGAGAGTCATGATCCAAGCATCGAGCGGGCCGGGTGTCGTCATGCCGGTCGAGGTAGCATCGCCGTCATGGAAGACGTTGAATCGGCGGATTCCATCGTTCTGGATCCGGAAGACGTACGAATCCTTCGTGCGCTGCAGATTGATCCCCGGGTCGGATTCGCGGCCGTGGGGAGCGTGCTGGGGCTTTCCGAGCTGACCGTCGCGCGGCGGTATCGGCGGATGTGCAAAACCGGGGCCATCCGAGTCGTCGGCGTGGTCGATCCAGGGGCGTTGGGGCAGAGCCAGTGGCTGGTACGGCTGCGATGCCGGCCGGGCAGCGTGACAGCGATCGCGGAGGCGCTCGCACAGCGTTCGGACGTGAGCTGGGTGGCGCTGAGCGGTTCCGAGGTTCTGTGTGCGGTGCGGTCGCGAACCCAGGAGCAGCGCGACGACCTGCTCGGGCGTCGACTGCCCCGGGCGGCGGCAGTGCTCGACATCCAGGCGTCCGTGCAGTTACGGCAGTTCGTGGCCGGGCGCGGGCATTACTGGGCGGCGCTGGCCGGGGTGCTGACCCCCGCGGAGGAGTCGGCGCTGGGCTCCACCGGGCAGAGTCCGTTCACCGAGCGGCCCGTCGCCCGGGGCCAGGCGGCGCCGTTGACCGATGCGGACAATGCGCTGATCGCGGCCCTGGCCGTGGACGGGCGAGCCAGCCTGGTCGACCTCGCGGCCGCGGCCGGACTCACCCCGGGCCGGGTGTCGCGGCGCATGCAGTCGCTGCTGGCGGCCGGGATTCTCTACTTCGACGTGGAGGTGGCGCCGGCAGCGCTCGGTTACCGGACGCGCGCCAACCTGTCGATGCGGGTGCATCCGGCGTTGCTCAAGACGGCCGGGCGGGCGCTCGCGGGGATGCCGGAGGTGGCGTTCGCGGCGGCCGTGTCAGGTCCGCACAACCTGCACGCGGTCGTGCACTGCCGCGATCTCGACGGCCTGTTCGAGTTCACCACCGACCGGGTCGGCGCGCTGCCCGGGCTGGAGACGCTGGAGGTCAGCCCGGTCTCCCGCCAGGTGAAACAGGTCGGCACCCGCATCGACGGCGGCCGCCTCACCTGACCCTCCGCCCCGCTGCCCAGGCGCGTCACCTGATGTTCCGCTCCGCTGCCCAGGCGCGTCACCGGGCTTTCGCGCCTGCCGCCGAGCTGTGTCATCGGGCTTTCCGGGCCTGCCACCCGGCGGCGGCGAGGCCGACGGCGATGAGCGCGTCGACAGTGGCTGTCGGGCGCCACCGGCCGGACGTGACGGCCAGCCAGACGCAGGTGCTCGCATGCGCGGCGTCGACGAGCACGCTCAGCCCCGCCACCCGCGGCGACGGCCGTGCCGCGATCACCAGCGCCTGCGCGACCTGCCGCGCCCCGAGAACCCTCGCGACCGTCACCGCCCTGGCCGGTGGTGCTCCACGGCCGCCGATTCGCAGAACCCGCTGGGGTACGGCGAGGAGCGCGCACCCCCAGCCTGCCCGCACCAGGGCGGCGGCCCGCAGTTGCCACGCCGGATCCGGCGTTCTCGATCTCACGGGTCCGCTCTTACCCGATCCACCCGCCGCTACGCCCGGCAGCCGTGGTCGGCACAACGACCAGCACCCCATCCACGCACGGTGACGGAGACCGGAGAGAAGGCGAGCGTTGTCCGCGGCACATGAGGGCATCACCACGACGAGCACCAGCCGGGCCGCGACGTTCTCGGATCACGCCGCAGCGCTACCGATGGAGGCTTCAGGCCGAGCGAGCGCGGAGAGGGAAGCGCGATGTGGGTGCCGACTGCGCCGCGGGTGCCGGCTGCGCCGCGGGTGCCGGCTGCGCCGCGGGTGCCGGCTGCGCCGGGTGCTGGTTCGGCGCAAACAGCGCCGGTATGAATGCGCGAGGCCACATTTACGGCGGGCCGTCAAGAATGAATCTGGAATAGGGAGACGGCATTGCGGCCGGGAATGCAATGTTGGGCTTGTCACGCGCGTGTCGGCTGATTCGCCATTAGTGTTGCCGCTCGACGAGAGGGGACACTGATGCGGGCTCTTGCCGAGGAACAGCAATTCTTGAATGCGGCAGTGGCGCGGCGCGCGGAACTGCTCGCGCAGCTGCGGGCCGAGCTGGAGGTGGCGGCGACCGACGCGCTGGAGAAGGCGCGGCAGCGTGGGCTGTTGCGGCAGTTCGAGGAGTTGCGGCGGGCCGGCGACGGGCTGATCTTCGGGCGGCTCGACGGGCTCGACGGGGCGGTGCTGCACCTCGGGCGCGCCGGGGTGCGGGCCGAGGCGGAGGACGCGGATCCGCTGGTGATCGACTGGCGGGCGCCGGCGGCGCGGCCGTTCTACACCGCCACGGCGCGGGAGCCGCAGGGGCAGGCCCGGCGCCGCCACGTCAGGACCAGCGGCACCGTCGTGACCGGTGTCGACGACGAGCCGCTCGACGGTTCCGTGGACGGTGAGCTGGCCGGCGAGGGGGCGCTGCTGGCAGCGCTCGGCGAGCGGCGCACCGGGCGGATGTCGACGGCGATCGCGACGCTGCAGCGCGAGCAGGACGAGATCATCCGTGCCGGGGCGAGCGGGCCGCTGATCGTGCAGGGCGGCCCGGGCACCGGCAAGACCGTGGTCGCGCTGCACCGGGTCGCCTACCTGCTCTTCACCCACCAGCAGCTGGCCGACCAGGCGGTTCTGGTGCTCGGGCCGTCGCCGCGCTTCCTGGAGTACATCGCGCAGGTGCTGCCGGCGCTCGGCGAGACCGCCGTGGTGTCGGCGACCTGCGACACGCTGCTGCCGGGTGTCGCCGTGACCCGGCCGGAGAGCCGCGCGGCCGCCGAGATCAAGGGGCGGGCGCTCTGGCAGCCGGCTCTGCAGGGGTACGTGGCGTCGCTGCTCCCGGTGGCGCGGGAGTTGCGGTTGCGCTGGGAGGGCGAGTTCTACGTCATCGACGCTTCCACCGTGCGGCAGGCGCTGGCCTCCGCCGTACCGGGAAAGGATTGTCACCGTGCCCGGCGTGCCTTTGCCGAACAGCTTCATCAATTGCTCGCGGACGCGGTCGCGGAGCAGCGCGAGGCTTTGCTGAACGAGATGGAGGAGGGGTTCGAGGAATTGCTCGCCCGTTTCGACAGGGGGGTGCGGCCCGGCCCGGGAATCCACGAGTCCGCCTCCGATGTCGACGGGCTGCTCTCCGAGGAGGAGATCGAGGAGCTGCGGGAGCGGATCGCCGGGGATGCGAGCATCGCCCGGTTCGTGGACGCGTGGTGGCCCGTCGGGGATCCGGGTGCGACGCTGGCGCGGTTTCTCCATGACGGCGCTCTGCTGAGCCGATTCGCGCCGGAGCTTTCCGCGGCCGAGATCGCGCTCGTCACGGCGGAACCCGCCGGGTGGGCGCCCTCCGACATTCCGTTGCTCGACGCCGTCGCAGAGTTGATCGGCGAACCGGAATCGCCGCGATCGCAGGCCGATTTCGTCGCCGATCGGGCAAAGGCGCAGAGGAATTGGACGTACGGACATGTCGTCGTCGACGAGGCGCAGGAACTGTCCGAGATGCAGTGGCACATGGTGGTGCGGCGCTGCCCGGCCCGGTCGATCACCGCGGTCGGCGACATCGACCAGGCCGAGGCGTCGCACCGGCACACCACGTGGGCCGAGGCGGTCCGGTCGACGCTGGGTGAGCGGTGGACCGCCGCGGAGCTGACCATTTGTTACCGCACGCCGCGCGAGGTCATGGAACTCACCGGCCCGGTCCTGGCGAGAGCCGGCAGCCGTAACCGTCCGCCGCGCGCGGTCCGCAGCTCCGGGATCGTCCCGTGGGAGCGGGTCGTCGAGCCGGGCGAGGTGCTCGACGCCGCTGTCCGGGCGGTCGCCGAGCTGCGCGGACGCTGGCCGGGCGGGACGGTCGGGGTGGTCGCTCCGGAGGCTCGGGTGGCAGCGCTCACGGCCGTACTGCCGGAGGTTCCGGTCCTGACCGCGCCGCAGGCCAAGGGCCTGGAGTGGGATGCGACGCTGCTGATCGACGCCGACGGGATCGCCGCCGAGCCGCGCGGCTGGAACGGGCTGTACGTGGCACTGACCCGCTGCACGCAGGAACTCGGCCGGCTCCGTAGTTTCCGGTAGCGTCCGGGGCCGCTCAATCCGGTGGGACGGTGACGTCGTCGAGCGCGGCGCGGCTGCGGTCGGCCTCTGCGGGGGCGACGCGGAAACCGGCCGGGAGCTTGAGGCGCTGGGCGGTCAGGAAACTGTCGAAGGAGTCGCCGAGCCCGGCGTGGACGATACCGATGCAATGCCGGGTCAGGCGCTCGTCCCACTGCTTCTCGGTGTTGTGCGCGAGGTAGCTCAGCGGAACGATCAACACCTGGAATCCCGCGCAGAAGACAAGAACGAGGAAGCCATTGGTGGAGTCGGGTGAGGGATCCCAGGTGGACATATTCGCGAGAACCGTGATCACGAAGGTGACGTGGCCGGCCAAGGAGAGGCAGAGCGCGCTCGTCGCCGCGAGTCTCCAGAACCCGAGGCCCGCCCAGCGACTCCAGCCGGGAATGCGTTTCTTGATCCAGGCGATGACCTCGCGCTTCACCAGGTCGGAGGGGACCGCGGCGCCTGGCCGGTTGCTCTGCCGACGGTGATGTGCCTGCGCCGCGGCCAGGAGCCGGCCGGGAAGCCGGCGTTTCTGGAAGGCGAGCAGGACCGCCGGATAGAACGGATCCGTGGCGGTCCCGAGATCCTTCTCGACCCGGTCCACGATGCGGGTCACCCCCCACAGCACCAGGGCCTGCACCATGCCCCCGGTCACCAGCGCGGCGCCGGCGACGGTCAGGATGGCGGCCGGATCCCAGAGCGTCACGATCCACCCAGCATCAGAACGGACCTCCAACACGCGTCGTAACCCGTCGATGGATGGCCGACGGTAGCAACTGGGAGCCAGCAGCCGGGACGCAGGCGGCGGAGGTCACCCTGCCTGCCCGGGTGCCGGCCACCCGCGGCTCAGGGGTCGTGCACCCAGCGGTCGACCAGCGCCTCGTGGGCCTGAAGCCGTTGTTGCGTGCGGTGCGGGTCGGTCTTGGCGACGGCGTCGAGCAGGCTGATCGCCAGGGTGACCGCCGCCGCGTGGGAGTCGAAGACCAGGCCGGTGCCGACCGGGGCGGCCAGCAGCACGTCGGCGTCCCCGGCGAACGGGACGAGCGGGCTGTCGGCGATCACCACGGTGGCCATGCCGAGGCCGCGGGCCAGCCGGATCGCGGCAACCGTGCCGGCCGGGTACCGCGGCATGGCGAAGAACAGCAGCGCGCCGGCGCCCCGCCGGCTCAGTTGCAGCACCGCGTCGTCGACCGTGCCGGCGTCGGTGCAGACGCTGACAGCGGGCAGCACCCGACGGGCGAAGTAGCCGAAGTACTGCGCGAGGGCAGCCGACGCTCGCAGGCCGATCACGCCGAGCGGCCCGGCGCCGGCGAGCAGCCGCACGGCCCGGCTCATCGGGTCGCCGGTGACGACCCGTTTAAGGCTCTCCAGGTTCGTGCGCTCCTGGTCGATCGCGGCGACCCCCGCCTCCTGCCGGGCGGGGGACCGCTGCTCCGGGAGGCCGGCGAGGACGGCGTCGCGCAGCGCGGCGCGGAACTCACCGAACCCGGCGAAGCCGAGCGCCGCGGCGAGCCGGGTGACCGTCGGCTGGCTGACCCCGGCGCGCTCGGCGATCTCGATGGTCGACAGGAAGGCCACGTCGGGGAAGAGGCCGAGCATGCGCTGCACGATCTGCCGCTGCGCCGGGGAGAGCCGGTGCGCCCGGGCCAGGTCCAGCAGCCATTCCGCGGCCCCGTCGCGCGCCATCGATCTCCTTCTCCGTGTCCCCGTTGGTGAATACTCTAAAACACACAGGAGATATGGTGGATGCGATGATTCATGAGGACCGCGAGCCCGCCGACGCCGGCCGGATGCTCCGCCACCGATGACCGGCGAGCTGCGGGTGCGGACGGCGGCGGACCTCAGCCGTACCGAGATCGTTCTCGTCGCCCGCGAGGCGAAGCGAGTCGTGCTGGAACCGGCGCTGCTGGCCGAGGTGGCGGCGAGCCGCGCGGCGACGCTGGCGGCGCTCGACGGGGACCAGCCGGTCTACGGCGTCAACACCGGCATGGGCGCGCTCGCCGGGATCCGCCTGGACGCCGAGGCTCGCGCGCGGCACCAGGACACCCTGATGGCCGGGCGTGCCGTCGGCTCGGCGCCCTGGTTGCGGCCCGACCAGGCCCGAGCGGTCCTGGCCGTGCGCCTGCGGACGCTGCTGCACCCGGCGGCGGGCGTCTCCCCGGAGCTCTGCGGGCATCTGGCCGACCTGCTGAACGGCGGCGTGGTTCCGGCGATCCCGGCGCGTGGCGCCGGCGCGGCAGGGGAGATCATCCCGCTCGCGCACCTCGGGGCTGTCTTGATCGGAACCGGTCAGGTGCTCGACGCCGCGGGGCGCGCCGTGGACGTGACCGGGGTGCGGCCGCGGTCCTTCGGGGCCAAGGAGGGCGTCGCGTTCCTGGAGGGCGTGCCCGGGCTGACCGGGCTCGCGGTGCTGGCCACGCAGGCGGTCCGGGCACTGGCCGACCAGGTCGTGACGGTGGCGGGCGCGGCCCACGCGGTGATCGGCGCCAGCGCTGACCCGCTGCGGGCCGAGCTCGCGGCGGGCGACGACGAACTCCGTACCGTCAATGCCGCCCTTCTCGCCGCCCGCGGGGACGGACCGGTCAGGGCGTTGCAGGCGCCGGTGTCGTTCCGGGTGACCGGGCCCGCGCTGGCCGTGGTCGTCCGGGCGACCGGGGCTCTGGACGCGGCCGCCGAGCGGGCGTTGATCGGGGTGACCGACTCGCCGGCGCAGCTGGACGGGCGGTTCTACGGCACCGCGGGATTCGCCGGGACCGACCTCGCCGCGGCCTGCGGGGCGCTGACCACCGCACTGGTCCACCTCGCCGAGGTCGGCGCCGCGCGACTGCACCGGCTGCTGGACCCGGCCGTGACCGGGCTGCCGAAACAGCTGTCCGACGCGCCCGGTCTGCACGCCGGGATGGTGGCGGTGCACAAACGGGCCGTCGGGGTGGCGCATCGGCTGCGGCGGTTCGCGATGCCGGCGCTGACCGGGGCGATGGAGACCTCGGGTGGTCAGGAGGACGTGCAGAGCTTTGGGTTCGAGGCGGCCGAGTGCCTGGGGGAGGCGATCGACGGCCTGCGGGAGGTCCTGGCCTGCGAGATGCTGGCGGTGCACCAGGCCCGGCTGTTGTCCGGCGGCCCCGGTGGGTTGCTCCCGCCCGGCACCCTGCCGGCGGGGACCGCGGACCGGCCGTTCGGACGCGACCTCGACACCCTCATCGAGCTGCTGCGATCGGGCTGGTCGAGCGGCGCACGATGAGCTCCGGGCGGAACATCGGCGCGTCCGCGGGCTCGTCGAGCTGAGCGACCGCCGCCTCCACGATCGCGTCCTCGTCCCAGGCCATCGTGGTCAGGCCCGGCTCGACCAGCACCGCCAGCTGATGATCGTCGTAGCCGACCACCGACAGGTCGGCGGGAATGCGCAGGCCCGCCTCGCGGGCGGCCCGATAGACCGCGAACGCCAGCGAATCGGTCAGGCAGAAGACGGCGGTCGGACGGCCGGCGCCGGCGAGCATCGCGGCGACCACGGTGACGGCCTCGGTCGTGGCGGCCGGGGCGGCGACCACGATCAGCTCGATGCCCAGGCCGGCGGCGACCTCGCTGGCGAGCACCTCGGCCGGGCGGCCCGGCGTGGTGGGCAACGACGGGGCGAGCAGGCCGATCCGCCGGTGACCCAATTCGGTCAGGTGGGCCAGCGCGGTGCGTACGCCGTAGTCGTTGTCGAAGAGCACACTGCCCGAGCCGGGCCGGGCGATCAGGGCGTCACCGATGGAGACGACCGGGACCTCCGGGCCGAGCAGTCGCCAGTAGTCGGCGGCCGGGTCGACAGGGGAGACCAGCGCGCCGTCGACCCGCTGGGCGGCGAACTGCTCGACGATCAGGCGTTCCTGCTCCGGGTCGGCGTCGGCGTCGGCGATCGTCGCGTACCGCCCCTGGCTGCGCAGCGCCCGGGTCAGCATCACCGACAGGTCCTGCTGCCACAGATCACGCAACGAGCCGCTGACCCCCACCGATCCGGTGCGGCCGCTGGCCAGCGCCCGTGCGATCGGGTCGACCGTGTAACCCAGCTCCGCGGCGAGCGTGCGGACCCGCTCGATGGTGGCGGAGGAGCCACGGACGCCGCGCAGCGCGTACGAGGTGGCGGCCAGGGAGAGGCCGGCGGCGGTGGCGAGATCCTGCAGCGTACGCCGGGTCTGCCCCGGTTGGGTCCGTGACGGTTGGGTATGCCCGGGCGTCTGGCCTGGTTGCGTCTGGCCCGGTTGCGTGTGGCCTTGCCGCGTCGGGCCTTCTCGCATCGGGCGAGGGTAGCACCGACGGCGATACCGGTCATCGAGATCACGTTGCGCCGCGGCGAGTGAAGCGCTTCACTAGCGGGGTGGAGTGAAGCGCTTCACTCATCGGGAGACGGGAGGCGCCGGATGCTGTTCGACTGTCACCAGCACCTGTGGCCCGCGCGCTTCGTCGAGGCGTTGCGGCGGCGTGACTCGTACCCGTACCTGCGGGATTGGACGCTGCATCTGCCCGGCGAGGCGCCCTACCCGGTCGATCCCGCCGCGCACGACATCACCCGGCGCCGCGAGCGCGAGATCGCCGAAGGCCGGTCGCAGGTGCTGCTCTCGCTCTCCAGCCCGCTGGGCATCGAGCACCTGCCCGGCGACGACGGCGCCGAGCTCGTGGCGCTCTGGCACGAGAGCACCGCCGAGCTGCCCGACCCCTACCGGATCTGGGCCGCCGCGGCCATTCCCGACCCCGACCCGTCCGCCCTGGCCAAGGTGCTGCGCGAGGAGCGGGTCGCCGGCCTGCAACTGCCCGCGACGGCGCTGTCCGAGCCGGACGACATCACCCGGATGGGGCCGCTGCTGGCCGAGGCGGAACTCGCGGGCAAGCCGGTGCTGGTGCATCCCGGGCCCGCGCCGGCCTGCGCGCCGGATCTGCCCGGCTGGTGGCCCGCGATGGTGCCGTATGTCGCGCAGCAGCACCGGGCGTGGCTGGCCTGGCACATCGCCGGCCGGCGTGCGCACCCACGGCTGCGGATCGCGTTCGTGGCGCTCGCCGGGCTCGCGCCGCTGCACCACGAGCGGCTCGCCGCGCGCGGGGGAGAGCTCGGGCCGCTCGACCCGCACGTCTACTACGAGACCTCGTCCTACGGCACGCGGGCGATCGACGCGCTGGTCCGGGTGGTCGGCGTCGACCCGATCGTGCACGGCTCCGACCGGCCGTACGCGGAATCGATCGATCCTGGTCTCGGCGCGGCGTTCACCCATGCCATGTTCACCGCCAACCCCCGCCACCTGCTGACAGGAGACGCCCGATGACGACGGACACCCTGGCCCTGCCCGCGCTGCCCGGCCGTGTCCTCACCCCCAAGGAACTGCAGCTCTGGGTGGCCGAGCTGGCCGCCCGCCCGCACCTGTGGCAGCACCTGGTCCGCCACGACACGGGCGGGCGGCACTACGCGTCGCTCTATCGCGACGGGGACATCGACGTCTGGGTGCTGTGCTGGAACGTGCGGGACGACACCGGCTGGCACGACCACGACGTGTCGTCGGGCGCGGTCGCGGTCACCCGCGGCGCCGTCACCGAGGCGACCCCGCGGATCGGCGGCGACCCGGCCTCCCGTGTCGTCGAGGCCGGGCGGACGTTCGCCTTCGGGCCCGACCGCATCCACCGGATGAGCGGCGCCGTGGACGGGTCGGTGTCGCTGCACGCCTACTCGCCGCCGCTCTGGCGGATGGGGCAGTACTCGATCAGCGCCGACGGCGTCCTGCGCCGCAACTCCGTCAGCTACGCCGACGAGCTGCGCCCCATCGGCGAAGATCAGTAACCGCCGCCGTCGGTGGCCGTCGCGGCGGCCGGGCTCTCGCCGCGTGCCCGGGCCGCGAAATCGTCGAGGATGGCCTCGGTCGCCGTCGCGCCGAAGCGGGTGGCTCCGGCGTCGTGCAGAGCGAGCAGGGTGTCGAGGCTGCGGACGCCGCCGGCCGCCTTCACCTCGACGTGCGGCGAGACCGCGGCCCGCATCAGACGGATGTCGGCCAGGGTCGCGCCGCCGGGAGCGAAACCCGTGCTGGTCTTGACGAAGTGCGCCCCGGCCTCCTCGGCGAGCCGGCAGCCGGCCACCTTCTGCTCGTCGCTCAGGTAGGCGTTCTCCAGGATCACCTTGACGACACGGCCCGCCGCGGCGGCGACCACGGCCGCGATGTCGTCGTGAACGTACGCGGTGTCGCCGCTGCGCAGCCGTCCGATGTGCAGCACCATGTCGATCTCGTCGGCGCCCGCCTCGACGAGCTGACGCGCCTCGCCGGCCTTGACCGAGGTCAGCGTGTCACCGTGCGGGAAGCCGACCACCGTTCCGACGAGCACGCCGGTCCCCGTGAGAGCGGCGGTGGCCAGGGCGACGTCGGAGGGCCGGACGCAGACCGACGCGACCTGGCGGCGGGCGGCGATCTCGCAGCCGTGCCGGACGTCGCCGGTCGTCAGCTCGGGGCGCAGCAGCGAGTGGTCGATCATCTTGGCGATGTTCATCGGATCTCTCCCGTTCGGGGCGGCTGCACGTCGAAGGTGACGTGCAGGTCGTAGCGGTCGCCGACGTAGCGGCTCACGGTGTGCTCCAGGGGCGCCGAGTGCTGGTCGACGATCAGCCGGGTCTCCACCAGCAGAGGCTCGTCGGCCGGAACGCGCAGCAGCTCGCCGTCACGGCCGGCACGCTGGGCGGTCAGCAGGGAGGAGCCCAGGGTGGGACGTAACCCCCTGTCGTGCAGGGCGCGATGCAGTGACCCGGCCTCCAGGTCGAGATCGAGCAGGGCCTCCAGATGGGACGGGAAGCAGGCATACTCCACCGCCAGGGGCACGTCGTCGGCGAACCGCACCCGCACGATGGAGACCACCCGGGGCGCCGCCGCGGTCAGTTGCAAAGCCGCCGCCTCCGCGGGTGAGGCCGCTCGCACCTCACCCTCCACCAGGCGTGAGGAGGGGACACGGCCCCAGGCGCGCACCTGGTCCTGAAAGCTCATCAACGTTCCCGCGGCCCGCGGTTCCGGGCGGTGCCGCACGAACGTGCCCCGCCCCTGGATCCGCTCGACGAGACCGTCGGACTCCAGGGCGTTGAGCGCCGCCCGCACCGTCATCCGGGCCACGCCGAACTCCTCGGCCAGCGCCGACTCGGCCGGCACGGCATCGCCCGGACGAGCCTGGCTCAGGCGCGCCCGCAACTCCCGCTCGATGCGCATGTACAGCGGTGGCGTCTTCGCCATCATCGGTCCTCCAGGTCGTCTAGACAACCTAGAAGATGCCAGACGGCCAGCCTCGCGTCAACGGATGACACCGGTTACCGAGGTCACTGCTACCGTCGGCCGTCGGGGCGAATCAACGGGGGTTGCAGTGGATCCGACGGAGCAACAGTCACCTCTGCCGCAGTTCATGATCCTGATCTACGAGCGCGAGGCGCCGGCCAGTGCCTCGGCCGCCCCGCCCACGGTTCTCGAAGCCCACCTGCGCCTGCCGGGACAGATCGCCGAGACCGGAGCCCGAATCGTCGCCGGCAACGCGATGGGGCCGGCCTCCCACGGGGTGTCCGTCCGCGACAACGTGCCGGTCAGCGGGTCGCTGGCCGGGAACGATCAGACCCTGGCCGGCTACTTCCTGGTGGAGGCGTCGGACCTGGACCACGCGGTGTGGATCGGCCGGATGATCCCGGTCATCGACGGCTGGGTCGAGGTCCGCCCCGTCCTCACGGCCTGACCTCGCGAACCGGCAGGTCGCTCATCGTGGTCACCCCGTGGCTTCCCGCGGAGTCCGCGGGGCTCGTGACAGCATTCCCGGATGCGTGAGTCCGTTGCGGTCGTCCATGACCTGGTGTCCCGCCTCTCCCCGGCCGACGAGCTCGGCGCCGCCCATCGCGCGTCGGCGCTGGCCTGGCTGGCCGGCACGGACGACGTGTTCCGCCGGGTCAAGCCCGCGTCCCCATCCCAGCACCTGGTGTCGTACGTGGTGCCGGTCGCCGCGGACGGGCGGATCCTGCTCGTCGACCATGTCAACGCCGGATTGTGGCTGCCGCCAGGCGGTCACGTCGAGATCGACGAGGACCCCGCGCACACCGCGCGGCGGGAGATCGAGGAAGAGCTCGGTCTGGGCGATGCGGGCCTGTCACGGTCGCCGATCTTCCTGACCGTCACGCGTACGGTCGGGCAGGACCACGGCCACACGGACGTCAGCCTCTGGTACGTCCTGGCGTGCACCGGCGACGAGAACCTGCGTCCGGACACGGGCGAGTTCCACGCGGTCCGCTGGTGGACCCGCGACGAGCTGGCGGCGGCTGATCCGGGCCGTTTCGACCCGCACTTCTTCCGCTTCCTGGCTGCCCTCGACCGGGCTCGCCCGGTCCCGGGCGACTGAGCGGCGGGCCCGGGCGTGTCACTGCTCACGAGCGGGCCGCGGGATGTTCGACGGCGCTGGATCGGGCATACCAGAGGAGGAAAGCGCCACATCTCCGGGAGGAAACCATCATGCAGAGTCGTTCCATCGGTGACGTGCGGGTCAGTGCGATCGGGCTCGGCGGCATGCCGATGTCCATCGAGGGTCGACCGGACGAGGCCCGGTCGATCCGGACCGTTCACGCCGCCCTGGACGCCGGGATCACCCTGATCGACACCGCGGACGCGTACCACATCGGGGCGGACGAGGTCGGTCACAACGAGACGCTGATCGCGCGGGCGCTGGCCGGTTACGGCGGGGACACGTCCGGCGTGCTGGTCGCCACCAAGGGCGGTCACCTGCGGCCGGGCGACGGGAGCTGGACCCTCGACGGATCACCCGACTACCTCAAGCGGGCCTGCGAGGAGTCCCTGAAGCGGCTGGGCGTCGACGCCATCGGTCTCTACCAGTTCCACCGGCCGGACCCGAAGACGCCGTACGCCGACTCGATCGGCGCGATCCGGGACCTGCTCGACGCCGGGAAGATCCGGATGGCCGGCATCTCCAACGCGAACCCGCAGCAGATCCGCGAGGCGCAGGAGATCCTGGGCGGACGGCTCGTCTCGGTGCAGAACCAGTTCTCGCCGGAGTTCCGGTCCTCCGAACCGGAGCTGGAGCTCTGTACCGAGCTGGGCATCGCGTTCCTGCCCTGGTCGCCGCTCGGCGGCATCAGCGCGGCCGGTTCCCTGGGCGGCGCGTTCGCCCAGGTCGCACAGAAGTACGGGGTGAGCCCGCAGCGCGTCTGCCTGGCCTGGCACCTGGCCAAGTCGCCGGTGTCGATCCCGATCCCCGGCTCGAGCCGTCCGGAGACCATCACCGACTCGGCCGCCGCCGACTCGCTGGAGCTGACCGCCGAGGACCTCGCCCTCCTTCCGTAGGGACGTCGTGCCCCTGGCTGAGGTCAGCCAGGGGCACGCGGAGAACCCGCCGTGGAAGCGGGCGCCCGGGTGTGGGCGGACGCGTCGCGGGTATCGGGCGAGCAACGCCCCGGTGCGGCAGCGATGCCGGGGCCGGCGACGACGGAGGGCGAGCCGGATGACAGCCGGACACCGGGACACCGAACTGCGCCGGATCGGCGAGGCCATCGAGCGTTCCGGCGTGTACCTCGCGTTCGTGCCACAACCGACCCCTCTCGAGACGTGCTGGTACACGGTCGGCCTGACCGGTCACGGGCATCCTGAGCTGGTGATGTTCGGTCTGCCTCCGGACATCGCGCAGCCGGTCCTGCACACCGTTGCCGGGGAGGTCGTCGCCGGCCGGCGTACCTGCGTGGCGGGCCGGTACGCCGACGATGTCATCGAGGGGCACCGCGTCCGATTCGTCGCGGTGACCGAGCCGGATCGCCACCTGCCCGTTGCCGCGCAGTTCTACGCCGGCGCCGAGCCCGCGATGGAGGCGATCCAGATCGTGTGGCCGGACCGGTACCAGCGCTGGCCGTGGCAGCCCGGGTCCCGGGTGGACGACATGCCGGTGCTCGGGCCGTACGCCACCTAGGGAGCGGTGCGGTCCGCCGCGGTCAGGCCGGGTCGTAGGCGCCGTCGGCGATCTCCTGGAGCAGCGACCGGCGCGACGGCTTCCAGCCGAGCTCACGGCGCGCCTTCTCGCCGGTGGCCTGCTGGTCGAGCAGCAGGGCCTCGCCGAAACCGCCGAGCCGTTCGACCAGCGCGGCGGCGTCCTCGGGCACCACGCGGCCGTCGAGGCCCAGGCGGCGCGACGCGGCCTCGCCGAGCTCGCGGGCTGTGGGGTTGTCGCCGCTCACGCCGAGAAACACCGAGCCGCTCCCGGCCTGCTCGAGCGCTGCCACGTACAGCTCCGCCAGGTCGTCGACGTGCACGCTGGTCCAGTGCTGGGTGCCGGGACCGACCAGGCGCAGCGCGGCCGGATCGCCGGCCTGCTCGCCCGCGAACACCACGGTGGGGATGCCGATGCCGTTGCCGTAGACGGTGCCCGGCTCGATGAGGACCGACCGGATCCCCGGTGCGGCCAGGACGTGCAGGTCCAGCTTCTCGCGCCACGCCACCAGAGCCGGCGCGTTCCGCGGGGTCGTCTCGGTGATGTCCGGGGCGGAGCCGTGCACCCAGACACCGCCGGTGCGCAGGAAGGTGGCGCCCGGCCGCAAGCCGTCGAGGACGGCTTCGGCGAACGCGGTCTCGACCGAGCTGCTGGTCGCGTCACCCGGCGATGCGGTGGCGATCACTGCCTCGGTGCCGGCGGCCAGACGGCGTACGAGATCGAGGTTTTGAATGTCGCCGACGACGGCCTCGCCGCCGGCAGCGCGCACGGCGGCCGCCTTCTCCTCCGATCGCACCAGCGCCGTGACGGAGTGGCCGGCGGAGATCAGGGCGGGCAGGACCGCCGAGCCGATGTGGCCGGTGGCGCCGGTCAGAAAGACCTTCATGGTGACGAGCTCCTCGTTCGGGATCGGATGTCGCGCCAAGACTGCCGTGGTGCGACGTTCGCTACCAACGAATAGTCTCGATGCCCTTTATCGCCCTGACCGATTAGCATCGGCGGGTGGAACAGCGTCAACTGCAGTACTTCGTGGCCGTCGCCGAGGAACTCAACTTCACTCGCGCCGCCCAGCGCGCCCATGCCGTCCAGTCGACGGTCTCAGCGAGCATCCGGGCGCTCGAGCGGCACCTCGGCGCGCCCCTGTTCGAGCGCAGCACCAGCAAGGTCGCGCTCACCGAGGCCGGCGAGGCGCTGCTGCCCGAGGCCCGCCGGGCACTCGACGCCCTCGACCGGGCCCGCGCCGCGGTCGTCGGTCTGCGCGAGGGGCTGACCGGCAGGCTGCGTGTCGGCACGCTCTCCAGCCTCACTGTCGTCGACCTGCCCGGGTTGGCGAGCGACTTCCGCAGCCGCCACCCCGGCGTGCGGCTGAGCCTGAGCATGGCTGCCGGTGGCAGCGACGGGCTCCTTGCCGACCTGCGCGCCCGCGAACTCGATGTCGCGCTGGTCGCCCTGCAGGCCGTGAGCGTGCCCGACCTGCACGTGGACGTGATTGCCGAGTTCCAGCCGCGCGTGCTCGTCCCGGCCGGTCATCCGCTGGCCGAGCGGGCCACGGTGAGCCGGGCCGCATTGGCCGGCGAACCGTTCATCGACCTTCCACCCGGTTTCTGCAACCGCATCCGCACCGACCACGACTTCCGCCGGGCCGGCATCACCCGCACCATCGCCGTCGAGGTCAGCGACATCACCACCATTCCGGGCTACGTCGAGTCCGGTATCGGCCTGGCCCTGGTGCCGCCGCTGGCCGCCGAGGACGGCCGTCGCGTCGCCACGGTCGACCTGGACCCGCCCGCCGCGTCGTGGACCCTGGCCGCTGTCAGCCTCGGCGGCCCCGCGCCGAGCCCGGCCGTGCGGGCGTTCCACGACCTGATCGAGGCGCATGTGGTACGCCGGGATCGCTATTAGAGCCACCTCCCGCGGCACCGAACAGCTCCGCGAGATCCTTGGCCGCTGCCCGGAATCAGCCGGTTCGCCCCGGCCTCGCCGCGTCACCGCCGGGCTGAGCCTTTCGTTCAGCTCAGGACCGGTCGACGGCAACGTCAACCGGATTCTTCACCATCCTGGCCACCTTCGCCGAGTTCGAGGTCGACCTGCTGCGCCTGCGCACCCGCGAAGGCATGGCTATCGCCAAGGGCAAGGGCATACTCAAAGGCCGCGCACGAAACCCCGGCCTGAACACCCCATGAGAAGCGAGCACTACACCGTGTCGATCACCGCTGACAGAACCGCCCTCACCGACCCCGCCCGGCTGGCTGCGGTGCGCCGTTACGAGATCCTGGACGCCCCTGCCGACGGCCAGTTCGACACCATCGCGGTGGCCGCCGCAGCGGTGTGCGGCACGCCGATCGCCACGGTCAGCATCGTCGACGCCGACCGGGTCTGGTTCGCCGCGGCCAAGGGCCTGGATGGCGTCGCGCAGGTCGGCACCGAACCGGGACTCTGCGCGTCGGCGTTCTGCGCCGAAGGCTCCTACGTGGTCAACGACGCGGTCACGGACCCGCGCACCCTCGACCATCCTCTGGTCCGTGGCGAGCTGGGACTGCGGTTCTACGCCGCCGCCCCGATCGTCACCGCCGACGGGCACCACCTCGGCACCGTCACCGCGATCGACGCCATGCCCCGGGAGTTGACCGAGACGCAGACGACCGTGCTCGGCCATCTCGCCGACCAGGTCGCGCAGCACCTGGAGCTGCGCCTGGCCACCATCAAGGCGGTACGCGCGGAACGCCAGTTGCGCGACGATGCCGAGCAACGCGCCGCCGCCGCGGCCGAGCTCGCCGCCCAGATGCGAGCCGCGGCTGCCGTACAGGCCACCACGCCGCACCCTGAGCACTGCCAGCTCGGCGGCACCACCGACTGCACAGAACCCGCCGAGATCAAGATCGCCGACTCGTGGGGCGATTCGGCCTGGGGCTGCACCACCCACGTCGAGGAGGCCATCCTCAACGTCCGATCGGTGTTCATCGCCAGCGAAGAACTCGGCGGCCTCGACGCCTACGTCCACCGCTCCGGCAAAAGGTGACCATCACCGTCAGCGCGGACACCGGCGCCGTTCGTATGTACGTCGATGGCGAACTCGACATGGCCACCGCTGACGACCTACGCCAAGCCGTGCATCGCGGGGTCGGCCGGCCGGACACGACCGTGATCGTGGTCGACGTCGACCAGGTCTGCTTCTGTGACTGCGGCTGGTGAACCCGCAGCCGGCCGTCCGCCGGGTCGTGGCCCTGGTGACCGACGTCGCCCGGCTGGCCGGGCCCGCGCCGGGGTGCGGCCGGAGACTCGGCTGACGGCATGTCCGAGGGAGCCGGTGGAGAGGGGGCGTGACCGATTTCGCGTCAGCCGGTATGGTTTCGCCCGACCGTGCAGTGATCTCCGTAAATCCGCGGTCATGGGGGCGAGACGCTGATGGATGCCGGTGTGCTGGCAGTGCAGCAATGGGTCAACGCGACCTATGCCGCGGTCCCGGGCTACACCCGGATCGCCGAGGACGGCATCGCGGGTCAGCAGACCATGTTCGCGCTGATCCGGGGGTTGCAGCACGAGGTGGGGATAACGGCGCTCGCCGACAACTTCGGCCCGGCCACGCTGGCGGCGCTCACGGCGCACGGGCCGATCGGCCCCGGCGAGACCAACCAGAATCTGGTGCGGATCGTCCAGGGTGGTGTGGTCTGCAAAGGCTATGCCTCGATCCCTCTCACCGGTGTCTTCGGGACGGCGACGGCCGGCGCGGTGGCGGCTCTGATGACCGACGCGGGCCTCGCCGGGCGCATCGACGGGACCGTCATCCCGAAGGTCTGCAAGGCCCTGCTCTCCGGGGACGGTCACACCCTGGCGGCCGGTGGCTCCGCGCCGCTGCGTGCCGCCCAGCAGTGGCTGAACGGGCGCTACCTGAACCGGTCGGCGTTCTCCGTGCTGGCCTGCGACGGTCTGCGTTCGCGCCAGTTCCTCACGGCTCTCGTCTTCGCCGTGCAGTACGAGGGCGGCCTGACCGACGCGCAGGCGAACGGCAACTTCGGCCCCCTGACCCAGGCCGCGGTCCGGGCGTCCGGGCTGATCCGGGCCGGCTCGTCCGGGCCCTGGGTGCGGCTGTTCTCGGCAGCGCTCACGCACTACCCGGCCGGGTCCGTCTTCACCGCTGACTTCGACGCCCCGCTGGCCGCCGCCACCCGCGCTTTCCAGGCTTTCTGCCAACTCACCGAGAACGGCGAGGGCGACTTCCCGACCTGGGCGTCGCTGCTGATCAGCACCGGTGACCAGGCCCGCCCGGGCACGGCGGCCGACACCGTCGACGAGATCACCACGGCCCGGGCGCAGACGCTGCGGGCCGCCGGTTACCGCACGATCGGCCGTTATCTGACCAACGTCGAGGGCAGCGACTTCGACAAGAAGATCAAGCCGGGGGAGCTGGCGGTCCTGGCGGCCAACGGCTTGAGCCTGTTCCCGATCTTCCAGACGTACGCGGACTCGGCGAGCTACTTCACCTGGGCCCAGGGCTTCGCGGACGCTTCCGCGGCTCACGACGCGGCACTGGGTCACGATCTCGACCCGGGTGCTGTCGTCTACTTCGCCGTCGACTACGACGCCACGGACACCGAGGTGACGCAGCGGGTCATCCCGTACTTCCTCGGCGTCGACGCCGGGCTGCGCCAGCGCGGCGGTCGTTACGCGCACGGCGTCTACGGCGCTCGCAACGTCTGCAGCCGGCTGGCCGCCGAGGCGTTCCCGCGGTGGAGCTTCGTCAGCGGCATCACCTCGGGCTGGACCGGCAACGTGACGTACCCGTTGCCGGGCAACTGGGCCTTCGACCAGATCTCCACCATCCGGATCGGCACCGGTGGCGGCGGCTTGGAGATCGACAAATGCGTCCGGCGTACGGGCGCCGACCCGGGCGAGTCGGCCTTCGGTTCCCCCGCCACGGCCCTCGACGGCTACCTCGACTGGATCGACCGGCTGCACGAACTCGCGGTCGCCCACGGCCAGGGCGATCCGGGCGAGCGGGTCCTGGAGTACCTGCGCGCGGGCCGTTACGACAACTGGCGGAGCCGGAAGGTCGGCGGTGACACGGACGCGGCTTTCGTCGCCTACGTGGACGGCACCGGGTTGCCTCGCGTGCGCACCTATCGGGATCCGGTCGCCGGGGTGGACGTCGACGTGAGTCGTTTCGGCGCGGCCGCGCTGGCCGGGCTGCGCGACCCGGTGCGCGGGGATGTCGCCGGGTGGGGCGGCGACCTGATCGCCTTCTACGGCGGCTGGCGGTTCACCGAGCCGGGCACCCCGGCCCGCGACTACTGCGCGGCACGGCTGGCCCGCGGTGACATCGGGTCGGCCCTGGACCTCGCCGGTCTGGTCGCCGACGTGGACGCCCATCTCGCCGCCGAGGCGTTGCGCGCGGGCGGCACCCTGGGCGGTCACCTGCGGGCGGCCGATCGTGGCATCCGGTTCAACCTGTTCCACCGCGGGCGGTTCGGCGGCGACGTGACCGCCGCGGCGACCGCGGCGCAGACCATGCTCACCGACACCGGCGACACCGTGCTGGCCTCGGCCCGGTCCCTGCTGCTCCGTGGCCTCGTCGCCGGGCCGGTGACGGTGGACGAGCAGGTGCGCCAGTTCTGCCGCGGTTTTGCCGACCGGCTGGCCGCGCTGGCCGAGACGGAGCAGACGTCACTACGGCGACGGAAGGGATTCTGATGCGGCGACGTACCCTGCTGGCCTCGGCGGGAGCGGGGGCGGTGCTGGCCGTGCCCGGCCTGCCGGCCCCGGCTCAGGCCGACCCCGCTCAGGCTGCCCCGGCAGCCACCAGTCCAGCCCTGCGGACCTTCGCAGTGCAGGGCACCGACATCTCGGTGGCGCTGCTTCCCGGGCCGGCGGCGACGGTCCTGCTCTACGCGGCACGCCGGTTCCACTACGAGATCGACGCGCTGCACCCGGGGGATCTGCTCACCGGCGCGTCGGGCATCGTCCTGGACATCCGTCCGGGGTGGTACCCGGCCGGCGCCCGGGACGGCCTGCTGCCGTACCAGCTGATCGTGGTGCGGGACATCGTCGCGCAATGCGACGGGTTGCTCCGCTGGGGCGGCGACTCGGCGCGGGAACCCCGGGAGGGCCGTTTCGAGATCGCGGTGCCGCCGGCCGACCGCCGGTTGCGGGCGCTCGCGAAACGCCTGGACGCCGACGCCGAGATCCCGGGCCGCCGGGTGGGCGCGGGCACGGCCCTGCCGTTCACCCCTGATCGCGTACGGCGGGCGGAGTCGATCCGTCGCGGTGCGGCCGGCTGACGCCGGTGGTGACCGTGTGCACGGCGCTGACCCGGAGGAACTCGAGCCTCTCGGCGTCCGGGCTGCCCGCCGCCGCGGTGTAGACGATGATCCTCAGGTCGGAGCCGGGCACGGTCAGGACGTCGCAGTCCAGGACGAGCTCACCGACCAGCCGGTGCCGGACGACCTTCCGGGAGCTGGCGTGCCGGCCTGCCACGCCCGAGTTCCACAGTTCACGGAACCGGGGACTGGCCTCGGCGACGTCGGCGACCAGGGAGCGGAGGTGCTCGTCGGCCGGGTACGAGGTCACGGCCTGACGCAGGTCGGCGACAAGGGCGCGCTCGATATCCTCGTCCGGGCCGTGCGCGGCCGACTCGCCCGGCGCCCGGCAGAAGGTGGCCCGGATGAGGTTGCGGCCGGCCGCCGGCCATCCGGCCGGGTCACCGCTCAGCGCGCTCCACATCGCGTTCCAGGTGATCAGGGTCCAGTCCGCGGCGAAGACGGCGACCGGATAGTCGGCCATCCGGGTGACGAGCCGCTGGACGCCCGGCGGGACGTGCACCGGCACGGCACGGCTCGACGGCGCCGGAAGCCCGGCGGCCTGGTGGAGAACGGCGGTCTCCTGTTCGTCCAGTTGCAGGGCCCTGGCCAGCGCGGCCACGATCGGCGGGCCGGGACGCCGCGACCGGCCCTGCTCCAGGCGCACCAGGTAGTCGACGCTCACCCCGGCCAGGCCGGCCAACTCCTCGCGGCGCAGCCCGCGGGCCCGTCGCCGCCCGTGCGCCGTCAGGCCGACGTCGGCGGGAGCACATCTGTCACGCCAGGCACGCAGCAGACCGCCCAGATCATTCTCCGCGGAGGACATGCCCCCCATGATGGCCGCGGCGTCGCGGAGTTGCCTGGTAACGCCGTTCCTACCGTTGCGGCGGGCACTGGCTGCCGGCCCCCGGCCAGGTGAGCCTCGACGCATGACAGAACCTCTCGCCGGTCGGACCGCCGTGGTCACCGGATCCAACAGCGGCATCGGCCGTGCCACCGCGCGCTCCCTCGCCGGGCAGGGCGTCCGCGTCGTGCTCGCCGTCCGGGACCTGGACCGCGGCCGGGCGGCCGCCTCGTCCATGAACGGCCGGACCGAGGTGCGCCGGCTCGACCTCGCCGACCTGGCCTCGGTGCGGGACTTCACCGAGTCGTTCACCGACCCCGTCGACCTGCTGATCAACAACGCGGGCGTCATGATGCCGCCCCTGGGTCGTACGGCGGACGGCTTCGAACTCCAGTTCGGCATCAATCACCTGGGGCATTTCGCCCTCACGAACCTGCTGCTTCCCCGGATCAGGGGGCGGGTCGTCACGGTCGCGGCCGGCGGTCACCAGGCCGGGAAGCTGGACCTGGACGACCCCAACTGGGAGCGGCGTCCGTACCGGCCGTTTCCCGGATACGCGCAGTCCAAGCTCGCCAACATGCTGTTCACCGCCGAGCTGCAGCGCCGCCTCACCGCGGCCGGCTCCGGCGTCGTCGCCACCGTCGCCAACCCCGGCCTGGCCGCCACCAACCTGCTCGGTCACGGCGGCAACCTGCCCACCCGCATCATGAACGCGCTGCTGCGCCCGCTGTCCCAGAGCGACGAGGGCGGTGCGCGGACGACCCTTCACGCGGCCACCGCCGACCTCCCCGGCGACACCTACATCTCGCCCGGCGGCTTCCTGCAGGCCCGCGGCGTCCCGACGATCACCGGTCGCTCCCGGGCAGCCCGTGATCCCGGACTGGCCCGTCGCCTCTGGACCCTCTCCGAGGAGCTGACCGGCACCGCCTTCCCGCTGTAGAGCCGGCTCCGATCGAGCGCTATCTCTTGGTAACGATGAGCTCGCACAGTTCCGCGATCTCGGTGGCACCGGCCAATTCGCCTGCGCGCGCCAGGAACACCGCGACGTCTCGCCCGACCCACCACACGGCCTGCGCGTCCGGAGCGATCGCCACCGCGAAGGCGAGCAACGTCCGGTCACCGGTGCCGGCGGCGTACGCCGAAACCCACGAGCCCATCCACCTGGGAAACGGATGCGGCGCGGCGGCGAGCGTGCCGGGCACCAGCCGCATCTCGTCCGCACCGAATTCCTCGTACGGGATCCTCGTCCCGGTGCGGAACGCCGCGGCGAGCAGATCGGAGAACAGGTCAGGGTTGCGGCTCGCGAGGCGAGTCCGGGGAGCCATCGTGAGCAGGGACCTCAGCACCGCCCGGTTGGACCTGCCGGCCGGCGCGGCGAACAGCGAATCGGCAGCCGTATGGTCGCCGGCATCCACCCGCGCCCAGGCGAGCGCGACGTCGGCGGCCGCTTGCCAGTGCCGCAGACGGGCTCGCATCCGTGGTACGTCAGTCGTGGCCAACTCCGTGCGTATCGCTGCGTCGCCGAGGCGGTGGACCAGCCGCACCGCGTCGATGACGACGTCGTCCAACTCCTGCGCGATGACGTGGTCCCCGGCGAGCACGTCGAGCAGCGTTCGCAGCCGTGCCGGGGTGGCTTCTGCCGGCCGGTCCGCGAATCGGCGCAGGATCTTGACGGTCAGCTGTGCGGGACCGTACTCGGTACCGTGGCAGTCCGGCTGCTGGACCAGCTCCGCCATCGCCTCGTCGACCCGGTCGAGGGCGAGCAGCAGACAGATCCGACGGCCGCGATAGATCAGCTGGTCGATACGCTGCCGGCTCACCTTGGGGCACTTACGGTAGGCGGCGACGAGTGCCTTGCCCTGGGCGGCCGACAGGTCCGGCCCGGCCAGTCGTAGGAGCGCGGGTTGCCGAGCGCCTGCGCCGAGTGTGACGGCGAGGGCCAGGGCGTCGTCGAAGCGGCCGGCGTCGGCGTACGCGGCGGTCAGGGCCTCGCCGGCTTCGTCGGCGACCGTGCCGCACAGCCGCAGCGTCTCGTCGAGACCGAGCGGGCCGAGCAGCGGCGCCGCGAAGGCGAGATGCCGCCGATCGTCGCCGGCGAGCAGGCCGGCCAGGTGGTCGAGGTACGCCGGCTCGCCGCGGTGCGCCTCCGCGAGGGCCGCGACGACCACGCCGACCCGGTACGGGGTTTCCCGCCATGCCTCCGGCGAGTGCTCCAGCACCTTGCGCAGCGCGGCGTCCTCGAGATGCTGATCGCCGTCAGCCAGGCGCACGACTGTTGTCGCCACGCCAAGATACGGGTGCGACGAAGGACTTCCGTACCGCTCGGTGACGTGCGCGCTGGCGAGCATGGCGATGGCGAGTGCACGACGTCGCTCGCGGGCCTTGATCCTCGTTGCCGGCCCGTCGAATCCCTCTACCAGCTGTTCCCGGTGCAGGAGGTCGAGGAGCTCCACGAAGGCCCGCTCCTCGTGCCCGCCGTCGAGCAGCGCGTCGATCCACCGGATCGGGTCACCCATTCCGAACCGGGGCGGAGGCCCGCCGCACCGGGCGAACGCGTCGTGGACAGCCGCAACGAGGCCGGCGTCAGCCGTGGACGTGGATTGCACGCGCCGACTCTAGAGGCGGACCACCCGTGCCACTGAGCCAGCCTCGCGTCTCGACGACACCGCCCGACCTGTGGTCGCAGGTCGGGCGGCCGGCTTCATGGCACCAGGTACGCGGTCAGCCGATCGGCGAGTTGCCGCGGGTGACTGAGTGACACGCAATGGCCACCGTCGATCTCATCCGGAGTGACGCCGAGCCGGTCGGCGGCCACCCGGCGCTGGAAGCCGGGCAGGAAGAACTGATCCTGGCGGGCGATGAGCACCCTCGTCGGCACGTCCGGCCAGCAGTCCAGCGGCCACGGCTGGTCCCCTTCGGCGCTGACCTGATCCCGGCTGTGCTCCGCGGCGGCGGCGACGACCTCGGCCGGCACGCCGTTGTAGAACTGCTGTTCCTCGTCGAGCCCCGGGACGCCGTGGTAGCCGGTGTTGCCCCACCAGTCCGCGGGCTTCTCGCCGGACCGCGGGATCATCGGCGTGAGCAGGACGATCATCCGTACCGGGAGCTTGCCGGCGATCAGCGGTGCGGTGAACGCGCCGTAGGAGTGCCCGACGACCACGAGCTCACGCCGGTCACCGACCGCATCGACGACCGACTCGCAGAACTCGGCGAATCCCGCTGAGGGGTCGTCGATCGGCAGTTCCGGCACCACCACGTCGTGGCCGAGAGCGGTCAGCTCAGGGACCACCAGATGCCAGTCCCAGGCGCTGCCCCCGCCGCCGTGGATCAGAACGAACGTCGCCATGCCAAAAGCCTTGCACGGGTACGACAGGCCGGCGACCCGAGCCCATCGCGTTCACTGCCGCAGGCGTCACGCCGGTTCCTCTCACGCGTCGACGCCTTGATCTGCCGAGTTGAGCGCGTCGCGGCCCGGCTGGCGCTCACCGTGGTTATCGGGGCGGACAACCACGGTGAGGACCAGCTGGCAGCCCGCGCCGACGCGATGTCCTCAGCCGGGAGGGTGAACGACCGGCTCACCGGGTGTCGGACATCGTAGTCGTGACCCCGCCGGCGTTCGTCGCGGTCACCAGACAGGCCAGTGACGTGACCGCCTGACCGGGGCCGAGGCGCAGGGTTCGCGAGGTGGCGCCCTCGATCGGCGTGGGAATGACGAACGGGCCGTACACCGTGACGGTCGCCCATTGGAAAGTGATCCGGGACGGCGGCAGACCCCGTGACAGGTCCCAGGCCGGCGCGGTGCACCGGGCGGTGTCACCGGTCAGGCTCACCCGCGGGACGGCCGACGGGTAGGGCTGTGCCGGCAGGACCGGCAGGTGCGCCCACGCCCGGAACGCGACGGGGTCGGCGAAGTAGAGCGGTGACGGCTGCCCGCACTCCTTCCCGGCGGTCTCGCCGCCGAAGCTGAACACGCCGGTCAGCCGGGGGACACCGTTGACGGTCTGCACCAGCGGGCTGCCGCTGTCCTGGTAGCAGCCGGTCACCGGGGGCGTCGCGGGGTCGGCGGCACACCTGACCGAGGCGCCGTCCACGGTCGCGGGTGTGGCGTCACGGCAGGCGGCGTCGTCGAGGACGGTCAGGTCGCCGCGGTGCAGGACGTCGTTGCGGTAACTGTCCGGGCCGGCGATCCCGGTCGTGCCGTGGGCGAAGAACGCGACGGCGGTCCCGGCCGCCGGGCGGCGCACGGCGATGCGCAGCGGCACGACCTCGGTCACCGGGGCGTCCAGCAGGACCACGGCGAGGTCGCGGCGGGCGCTGGAGAAGTCCGTCCGGGCCGGGTCGACCGGTGACGGCAGGATGCGGTACCCGGGAAGTGCCGAGATGCCGCGGATCCCCCGGGTGCGGCCCGGTTCCGACGACAGCACCCGGGCACCGACGTGGACCTCGGTGCGGCTCGGGTCGATGCCGTCCACACAGTGCGCCGCGGTCAGGACCCGGTCGGGGGCGATGAGGGCTCCACCGCAGCCGGCGCGCTGGAGCAGCGGCGCGTCGCCGGTCATGGCCAGGGTCGCGACCCAGGGCGCCGTCGTTGGGTCGGTGACCGCGGCGCCACCGGACATCGCCGCGGCCGCTCCGGCCGTACCGGCCACGATCGAGGCCGCCAGGCCGGCGGCGATCGCCGCTCGTGAAAAGATCGACATGCCGGAGAAATCTAGGTTGGACGATCCCCGAGATTCATCAGGGAACGCCCTGTTCCGACCCCGGGGATCGTCGCCGCGGTGCCCTGATCAGCGCTCGGGACGAGAGTGCACGGCGGCATGCGGTTTGCCGCGATCACCGGGGGGTAGAGCGCGGCCATGTTGTCAGGCACGCAAGAGTCGTACTGGATCGAGTCCACCACACCGACCGCCTACCCGCGGCTGTCCGGTGATGCCGACACCGACGTGGTCGTGGTCGGCGGGGGCATAGCGGGGCTGTGCACCGCCTGGGAGCTGACCGAGGCCGGGCATCGGGTGACGCTGCTCGAGGCGGACCGGATCGCCACCGGCGTCACGGGGTACACGACCGCCAAGCTGTCGGTGCTGCACACCCTGGTCTACGACAAGTTGCGCACCTCCTTCGACCAGGTGAGCGCGCGGCAGTACGCCACGAGCCAGCAGGCCGCCGTGGAGCGCGTCGCGGAGGTGACGGCGCGCCTCGGGATCGACTGCGAGCTGGAACGGGTGCCCGCGTACACCTGGGCCGAGTCGGGCGACACCCTGGAGAAGGTGCGCGCCGAGGCGGACGCGGCGGCCGCTGCCGGGCTGCCGGCCACCTTCGTCACCGGGACGGGGCTGCCGTTCCCGGTGGCCGGCGCGGTCCGGGTCGGTGGCCAGGCCCAGTTCCACCCCCGCAAGTACCTGCTGGCCCTGGCTGACGACCTGGTCCGTCGTGGCGGGTCGATCTTCGAGCGCAGCCGGGTCACCGACCTGGACGAGGGCGATTCGTGCACGGTCACCACCGAGGGCGGGCACACCGTCACGGCCCGGCACGTCGTGATCGCCACCCATTACCCGATCTTCGACCGCGCGCTGCTCTTCTCCCGCCTGCAACCGCGCCGCGAGCTGGTGGTCGCCGCGGTGATCCCGGCCGGGCAGGACCCGGGAGGCGCCTACCTCACGCCGGATCTGAACACCCGCTCGGTACGGACCGCGCCGTACGGGGACGGGCAGCGCCTGCTCATCGTCACCGGCGAGCATTTCACCCCGGGCGCGGGTGAGGCCACCGAGCAGTGGCAGCGTCTCTCCGACTGGACCCGGGAGCGCTTCCCGGACGCGCGGATCGTCTACCGCTGGGCCACTCAGGACAACAGCACCACCGACGGGGTGCCGTTCATCGGGCGCTTCCACCGGGGCGTCGAGAACGTGTACGTGGCCACCGGCTTCGGCGGCTGGGGGATGAGCTCGGGCGTGCTCTCCGGTCAGCTGCTGGCCGCGTTGATCAGCGGCGACGCGCCGGAGTGGGCCGGGCTCTACGATCCGCGCCGGCTGGGCCTGACCCGGGAGGCCGGTTCGATGCTGAAGCTGGGGGCCGAGGTCGCCGGGCATTTCGTCGGCGATCGCGTACGGCCCTCGCACGTCGACTCGATCGACGACATCGCCCCGGGCCACGGCGCGATCGTCCGGGTCCGCGGGCAGCAGTGCGCCGCCTACCGGGACGCGGCGGGTGAGGTGCACACCCGCTCGGCCCGGTGCACGCACCTGGGGTGCATCGTCAACTTCAACGACGCGGAGACCGCCTGGGAGTGCCCGTGCCACGGCTCCCGTTTCGGCGTCGACGGCGCTGTCCTGCAGGGGCCGGCGATCAGCCCGCTGCCGCCGTTCGAGTGAGCCGGGTCGAAGGAGTGCGGCGTGGTGCCTGCCGGGCGCGGTCAGAGGAGCGCGGCGAGGGCCGGGAGCACGGTGACGGCGTTGTCCAGGTCGGTGCCGAGCGGCCGGTCGTCGAACCCGGGTTCCAGGTTCTTCGCGGCCAGCTCGAAGGCGTCCCGGGCGCTGCCCTCCGGCAGTCTGCCCGGTGCCATCCGCAGCGCGCGGACGGCAGCGACCAGCTCGGCGGCGAGCAGGGTCGGGGCGAGCCGGGTCATCCGCCGCAGCGAGCGGGCGCCCTGGGTGGCGAAGCTGGCGTGTTCCTCCAGGCCGAGCGAGATCGTCAGGGTGCCGGCCGCGGTGGGCTGCATGCCGACGCGGATCTCGGTGAGGACGTCCTGGACCACGTACTCGCCGATCATCAGGCCGGAGCTGCCGGCCGGCCCGTCGGCGAGGAAGGCGCGCAGGCCGGTCATGTCGGGGCGCATCAACAGGCCTACCCGTGCCGACGACAGCGACAGCACCGGCAGGAACGCGCTGCGCACCGCGTCCAGGCCGGCCGCCAGGGTCGCGGTGTGGAACTGGCCGTGGTGCAGCACGCCGTCGTCGGTGACCAGCGGGTTCTCCACGGCGGCGTTGAGCTCGGCGGTGAGCACGTCGTGCAGGGAGCGGGCCGCGTGCACGGCCGGCGCGGTGACCTGCGGCACGACGCGCAGCCCGAACGGGTCCTGGATGCGCACCGGCGGCGCGCACCCGGCCACCAGGGCGCTGAGCTGCGCGGCGACCTCCACCTGCCCGGGATGCGCACGGGCCCGGTGGACGGCCGGATGGTAGGCCTCGGGGTTGCCGCGCAGCGCCAGGAACGACAGCCCGGCCACCACCACCGAGGCCCGGATCAGCTCGTCCACCTGCGACAACGCGATGACTCCGGTCGCGACGGTGAGCGCGCTGGAGCTGATCATCGGCAGCGCGTCGGTGCTGTCGATGGTGATCACCGGCCCGTTCCCGGAGCGCCAGGGACGTTCCCCGGCCAGGGTCAGGCCGAGCTCGGCGAGCGCCGACAGGTCCGCAGTGCCGATCGCGCCCCACGGGTGCAGACTCGGCACGGCGCCGTCGCGCAGCGCCGTGGCCAGCGCCTCGGCGACCCGCCGGGAGACCCCGGAACCCCCGGACAAGATCTGATTCAGCCGTACGGCCATGGCCGCGCGCGCCGTCACGTCGTCCTCCTCGGGCCCGACGGCCGCACAGTGGCTGCGCAACAGGCGCAACCCGTGCTCCCCGGCGTCACCGGTGTGCTCGTGCCGGTTCGCGCCCACGCCCGTGTTCGCGCCGTAGACCGCGCCGCGCTCCCGGGCGTCGTGCAGCCGCGCGTGCCGCGCCTCGACGAGCCGCAGGGCGGCCGGTCCGACCTCGGTCACCGCCTGTCCGGAGGCGATCGCGAGCAGACCGGGGATCGTCAGGTTCCGGCCGTCGAGGGTCACACCGGTGGCCGTCTGCATGTACCCTCCAGCCCGCGTGTTAACGAGCCGTAACACGTCTCACGTGCCCGTTGACTTGTTATTCACCACTGAACAAGTATGAATAGCAGTATTCATGACAACGTCTGCCGCCGCCAGGAGCGCCATGATCACATTTGAGGACGTCGTCAAGATCTACCCAGGCGGCAGCACCGCGGTGGACCACCTCTCGATGGAGTTGCCCACCGGGAAGATGACGGTTCTGGTCGGGCCGTCCGGGTGTGGCAAGACCACCTCGCTGCGCATGATCAACCGGATGGTCGAGCCCACCTCGGGCCGGATCCTGATCGACGGCCGGGATGTCGCGGGGCAGGACGAGGCGCTCCTGCGGCGCGGCATCGGCTATGTGATCCAGCACGCCGGGCTCTTCCCGCACAAGACCGTGCTGGACAACGTGGCCACCGTGCCCCTGCTGCTCGGCAAGACCCGGCGCGAGGCCCGGGCGGCCGCCCTGGAGCTGCTGGAGCGCGTCGGGCTGGCCGCCGAGTTCGCCGGGCGCTACCCGGCCCAGCTCTCCGGTGGGCAGCAGCAGCGCGTCGGCGTGGCCCGCGCGCTGGCGGCCGACCCGCCGGTGATGCTGATGGACGAGCCGTTCAGCGCGGTCGACCCGGTCGTGCGCGAGGGCCTGCACCGCGAGTTCCTGCGGCTCCAGCAGGACCTGGGCAAGACCATCGCGATGGTCACCCACGACATCGACGAGGCGATCAAGCTCGGTGACCGGGTCGCGGTCTTCCGGCAGGGCGGGCATCTGGCGCAGTTCGGCACGCCGCAGGAGCTGCTCGAACAGCCGGTCGATGACTTCGTGGCCGAGTTCGTCGGTCGTGACCGCGGTCTGCGCAGCCTCTCCTTCGACACCGCCGCCGACCTGCCGGTCAGCCCGCTCACCGACGGCGGCGCCGAGCTGGTGCTCGACGAGGCCGGGCGCCCGGTCGGCTGGCGGCTCGGCGGCGTGGTCCAGCCGACCGCCGGGGTCTTCACCAAGGCCGACTCGCTGCGGATGGTCACCGACCTGGCGATCATGTCCCCGGTCGGCGTCGCGGTCCGGGTCGGCGCGGACGGCACTGCCGACGGCCTGGTCCGCCACCACGACCTCGTCGACTTCCTGGCGACTCGGCGCGACCGGCGGGCGGCGGAGCAGGAAGCATGATCCAATACCTGAGTAACAACCATGAGGTGGTGCTGGCTGCGCTGCGGCAGCACATCTACCTCGCCCTGCTGCCCATCCTGATCGGTTTCGTCGTGTCCCTGCCGATCGGCTACCTCGGGGTGCGGTTCCCCTGGTTCTACCACCCCCTGGTGAACGTCTGCGGCGTGCTCTACTCGATCCCGTCGCTCGCCCTCTTCGTCTTCCTGCCGGTCATCCTCGGCACCAAGATCCTGGCCCCGGCGAACATCGTCGTGGCACTGACCATCTACACGGTGGCGCTGCTGTCCCGCACGGTCGCGGACGGCCTGCGCGCTGTCGACCCGATCGTCACCCAGTCCGCCACCGCCATGGGATACCGCCGGACGCGCCGCCTGCTCGACGTCGAGCTGCCGGTCGCGCTGCCGGTCATCCTGGCCGGCCTGCGGGTCGCCACGGTCTCCAACATCAGCCTGGTCAGCGTCGGCGCGCTGATCGGCATCGGCGGGCTCGGCCAGCTGTTCACGCGCGGCTTCCAGCTCTTCTACCTGGAGCCCATCATCATCGGCATCATCCTGTCCGTGCTGCTCGCCGGGCTGGCCGACCTGATCATCGTGCTCATCCAGCGGGCCGTCACCCCGTGGGCGAGGTTCCAGCGCGGGGGTGGCACGGCGTGAACCTGTCCTATCTGTTCGACGCCGCGCACTGGGACCTCAGCGCGCCCGGCGGCTTCCCGCAGCTGATCCTGGCCCACCTCGGGTACGTCGCGCTGGCGCTGCTGATCGGCACGGTGATCGCGCTGCCGGTCGGTCTCTGGATCGGGCACACCGGGCGCGGCTCGTTCATCGCGATCAACTCCGGCAACGCCGGCCGGTCGCTGCCCACCCTCGGCCTGCTGATGCTGATGGTCACCCTGCTCGGGCTGGGCCTGACCCCGGTGCTGATCGCGTTGACCGTGCTCGTCATCCCGCCGATCCTGACCTCGGCGTACGCCGGAATGCGGTCTCTCGATCATCGCGTCGTGGACGCGGCGAAGGGCATGGGCATGCGCCCGTGGCAGGTGTTGTTCAAGGTCGAGGTGCCGATGGCGCTGCCGGTGCTGATGAGCGGCTTCCGCAGCGCCGCCCTGCAAGTGGTTGCGACCGCCACGGTGGCCGCCGCCGTGGGGCTCAGCGGACTGGGCCGCCTGCTGATCGACGGCCTGGCCGTCAACGACTACTCCCGGGTCCTGGCCGGCGCCATCGTCGTCGCCGTCCTCGCCGTGCTGCTCGACCTGCTGCTCGCGCTCGTGCAGCGGTGGATCGTCTCACCCGGGCTCAGCGGACGGGCGCAGCCCCGTTCGCGCCGTGCCACCACGTGAAGAAAACCCCCATCGGAAGGTCGACCATGTTCCGCATACGTACCATCGGCGCCGCCATCACCGGTATCGGCCTCGCCCTGTCCCTGGCCGCGTGCGGCGCTGACAGCGACCCGCTCGCCGGCGACACCAAGGGCAGCGGTTCGGCGGCCGCGGTCACCGTCGGCTCGGCCAACTTCGCCGAGAGCGAGCTGCTGGCCGAGATCTACTCGCAGGCGCTGGAGGCCAAGGGCGTCACGGTCAAGCGGCAGTTCAACATCGGCGCCCGCGAGCTCTACCTCAAGGCCCTGCAGGACAAGTCGATCGACCTGCTGCCGGAGTACAACGGCGCGCTGCTCGCCGCGCTCTCCACCGGCGGCGTGCCCGAGAACATCAGCAGCCCGACGGACGTGCTCGCCGCGCTCAAGAAGGTCCTGCCGGCCGGCACCGAGGTGCTGGAGCAGTCCGCCGCCGAGGACAAGGACACCCTGACCGTCACCAAGGCGACGGCCGACAAGTACAAGCTGACCAGCATCGAGGACCTCAAGGCCGCCGCACCGACGCTCAAGGTCGGCGCCGGCCCCGAGTTCCAGGAGCGCCACCAGGGGCTCAAGGGCCTCGAATCGGTCTACGGCGTGAAGTTCAAGGAGTTCAAGGCGCTCGACGCCGGCGGCCCGCTCACCATGAAGGCCCTGGTCGACGGCGACATCGACGTCGGCAACATCTTCTCCACCGACTCGGGCATCGCCACCAACAAGCTGGTCGTGCTGCAGGACCCGAAGAACCTCTACACCTCGCAGAACGTCATCCCGCTGATCCGTACCGAGGCGAAGACCGACGCGGTCTCCGGCGCGCTCAACGCCGTCTCGGCGAAGCTGACCACCGAGAACCTCACCACCTACCTGGCGAAGATCCAGGTGGACAAGCAGGACAGCGCGACAGTGGCCAAGGCGTTCCTCAAGGACAACGGCCTGGCCTGATCCCCGGCTGACCGCGGGACTCCGCCACCCGGGGGGAGTCCCGCCGTCAGGCGTGTCACCGGTGCTTCGGTGGCTTGGGATGCTTCGGCGGCTTCAGTGCCTTCGGCGGTTTCACCTTCGGAAGCTTCAAGGCCTTCGGGGCCGGGCCGGAGCGGGCCGTCTTCGCCGCGGGCGCGGCCGGCGCGGCGCCGTGGTCCACCACCTGCCGGACGACCGTCGCCTGCATGGACGTCGACGTCGTCGAGGTCGTCGTCGGCGGTGCTGAGCTGGTGGCGGAGGTGCCCGGCGGCGGGGCGGCGGCCGCCGGCTGCGAGGCCGGGGACGTGCCGCCGCTCATGGTCCACCAGGAGGCGCCCAGCGCCAGCAACGTGGCCGCCGCGGCACCGGCCAGCACCGGCCGCGATCGACGGTCGCGCAGCCGGAGCGCCGGCACCGTCCGGGAACGACGACCGCGGATCCGGGACGCCACGGCGGGGCGGGAACGACGGTCGCGAAGCCGGGGCACTGCCAGCGACGGCCCGGCGGCGCCGCGCAGCACGGTGGACCGCGGCTGGCCACTGATCTCGCCCAGCACCTGGGCGATCTCGGCCGACGAGGGGCGTTCCCCGGGCTTCTTGGCCAGGCAGCGGCTCAGCAGCCGGACGACCTCGGCGGGCAGGCCGTCGACGGGCGGCAGCGGTGCGGGACTCGCGTACACGTGCGCCTTCAGCATCTGTGTCACCGTCGTCGCCTGCCACGGCATCCGGCCGGCGAGCGCACGGTAGAGCAGCAGGCCGAGCGCGTAGACGTCGGTCGCGGGCCGCACCGGTCCACCCGCGATCCGCTCCGGCGCCAGGTAGGCGGGAGTGCCGAGCACCATGCCGTCCTGCCCGTCGAGCTCGCCCACCGTTGCCGAGATGCCGAAGTCGACCAGTTTGATCCCGGTGGCGGTCACCATGACGTTGCCCGGCTTCACGTCCCGGTGCACGACCCCGGCCCGGTGCGCCGCCGCGAGAGCAGCCGCCACCTCGGCGCCGATCAGGACGGTCAACTCCCACGCCAGGGGTTCGCCGGTCAGCATGTCGGCCATCGACCGGCCCTCGACCAGCTCCATGACCACGTACGACAGGACGCGTCCCGCTTCGGTCAACTCGCCGTAATCGAAGACCGCCACGACACCGGGATGCAACAGCCCGGCGGCGGCCCGGGCCTCGGCGCGGATCCGCTGCCGCAGCGCCGGGTCACCGGCCAGCGCGGCGGAGAGCACCTTGATCGCGACCTCGCGCCCCAGACTCTCGTCGTCAGCGCGCCAGACCACTGACATGCCGCCCTGCCCGAGGCGTTCGCCCAGTCGATAACGGCCGTCGATCAGGTCTCCGCGCTTCACAGCGGCCCTAGTTCCCGGCCGCCGCCCACCGAAACCGAATCGAAGATCAGAAATCAGCTGGGTACGTCGTCAGCCCGCCCCGCCCAGCGCGGCGGCAGCCCTCGCCCATGCACCCGGACCCAGGTCGCGCCTCCGAGCCGGTCCACGCCGTCCTCCCTGAACGGTTCCGCCCGCCGCTCTCGCCCGGCCGCCCGCCCTGCCAGCTGAGCAAGCACCTCGGCGCGGACTTCAGGCTGTTCACCACCGTGGTTGTCCGCCCGCACAACCACCGTGAGCGCCAGCCGGGCCGCGACGTCCTATTTGCTGATCGCGTTCAGCGAGCACGCCGGTCAGATGCCTGCCACTCTCGCCACGTTGCCGGCCGTCCTTCTCGTCGGGCACGACGGTCCCCCGTCGCCGGGTCGATGAGGGTCTACGGCGGCTGAGTGGCCACGATGGTGGTGCGGGGATCGAGACACCCAGCGGGCCGGAACCAGGTCGCCCGGATTCGTGACAGGTGTTGACGGGTTGATCGCTGCGTGCCCCGAAGTCGGGTCGCCCGGGGCGGGGCGCGGGTTTGCTCGGGTGGGGCTCGGGTAGCCGTGGCACAGCGGCACCGCGCGGACAGCCGTGGCACAGCGGCACCGCGAGTCGAGACCACGCGAGCCAGGAGGGCAGGCGTATGGAACCCATCGGTGATCCGGACGACGACACCGGCGACTTCGCCGAGGAGCACGAGCTGACCGAGGTCAGCGCGGAGGAGGCCGACGACGAGCCGGAGAGCCCGGGCCGGTGGACCGGGGGAATGGACCACGACGGGCCGCCGTGAACCACGACGGGCCGCCGGAAAACGGCGTACCGATCCGGCGAAGTCGATTGCGGACCGCCGGACTATCCGGCCCATGTCGTGGGCACACTGTCGCTGTGGAAATCACGGTGTGGATCGATCGAGCTGACTGGAACTGTTGTGGCGAGCCGTTCCGGCTGGGTTCCCGGGTGACGTGGGAGCTCCGGCGCGACATCGACAAGCGGTGGCTGGAAGAGGCCGTGGGCCCGGACACGGCGGCCCGCGTGGATGCGTATCAGTATCACCACGCCGACACCGGCATGGTGATCGAGCCGACGAACGGGACCGTCGCCCGGATCCAGGCGGTCCACGGGAGGCCCGATCCGCAGACCGGCACGGCGCGGGGGTCGGGTGTGCTCACCGAACTGGGGGAAGCCGACCGTGGCACCCCGGATCGGGGCGACCTGACGTTCGAGGGCTTCCTGGTCAACCTAGAGTTGTAGCCGCCTTGGGTCCGGCCGCGGATCATGGGCTCCGGCGCCGGGCCGCCCGCTGATGGCGGCTGCGGCTCACGGTCCGGCCGGGGTGAGCGCGGGGCTGGGCCGCCCCCTGATGGCGGCCGTGGCTCACCGTCCGGCCGGCGTGAGCGCGTACCCGTCTCGCAGCTCGGCGGCCTCGACCGCCCGGTCGAACAGCCAACCCTGGCCCAGGTGGACGCCCAGGCCGGCGAGGGCCGCGGCGTCCGCGGCGGTCTCGACGCCTTCGGCGACCACCGTGGCGCCGACCGCGGCGGCCAGGTCGGTCAGGGCGTGCACGACCGCCGCGAGCACCGCGTCGCCGGCCACCCCGCTGACGACGCTGCGGTCGAGCTTGATGACGTCCGGGCCGGTGGCCACGATGTGCCGGAGCGAGGAGTAACCGGCGCCGACGTCGTCGATGGCCAGTCGCATCCCGCGGGCGCGCAGGGGTGCCAGCACCGTGGCGAGCCGGTCGTAGTCATGGATCGGGTCGTGCTCCGACAGCTCGAGCACGATCCGTTCGAGCGGCAGGCGTGCCAGGAAGTCCACGCTGCCCGGAGACCAGAGGGTGGCGGGGGAGATGTTCATGGCGATGTACCCGCTGACGCCGGGCAGATGGTCGGCGGCCCGGTGCAGTGCTGCCAGTTCCAGGTTCTCCCGTTCGCCGATCAGGTCGGCGTCGGCGAAGACCTCGTCGGGCGGTTGCTGCCATTCGCGCGGGAAGCGGCTGAGCGCCTCGGCGCCGACCCGCCGCCCACCGGCGAGTTCGACGATCGGCTGGAGCAGGACCACCGGGCCGCCCCGGTCCAGCACGGGCCGCAGCCGGCTCTCGATCTCGGCGTTGCGCCGCTGCTTGCGGACGTCCGGTTCGATGATGGCGGCCGCGGCTTGGGCCAGCACCTGCATGAGTGCCCGGTCCCGGTCGGCCAGCTGGGGGTCGGCCTGCAGGCCCGCGCTGCAGAACGTGCCGTAGAGGGTGCCGTCGCTCAGCTCGACGGGCACCGACAGGTAGCTGCGGAGGCCCTGCTCGGCGGCGGGCAGGCGCATCGCCGCCGGGAAGCGGGTGACGTCCGGGATCACCGGCGGCAGTGCCCCGTCCATGATCGCCTGGCAGAACGAGGTGGCGCGCGGCTGCGTCATGCCGTCCTGCATGGGCAGCACGGAGTCGACGACCTCGAGGTGCTGGACCGGGCCCTCCATCCGGCTGAGGAATGCCAGCTCCATGCCGAGGGACTGCCGGGCGGTACGGAGGAGGTCCGCGACCTGCCGGGCGCTCTCGGTGCGTTCCGGCATCGATGTCCCCTCCCAGGCCGTACTTTCCTCTCGCGTTCTTGATCGGCATGGAGCCCAGCGGGCTGAGCCGATCGGCACCGGTGACCGGGCGCGCGTGCAGCCGTAGACGGGGTGACGGCACGCCCGGGATGCCCCGCGCGCGGGGACGGTCCGCGCGCGGGGGCCGCCCGCGCGCAGGGAGGTCGCGCGGGAGGTGGCGGGGTGTCACCCCTTGACGGCGCCGGTCAGCCCGCCCACGATGCGGCGTTCGAAGAGGCTGAAGAACACCAGCGCCGGGATCATCGACAACGACGTGAACGCGAGCACCTTCGCGGTGTCCACCGAATACTCCGACGCGAATGCCTGCACCCCGAGCGGCAGGGTGAAGGTGTCCTGCTCGCTGAGGATGAACAGCGGCAGCAGGTAACTGTTCCAGCTGTTGATGAACGCCAGGATCCCGGTGGTGACCAGCCCGGGCACCGACAGCGGGATGACGATCCGCCAGAAGAAGCCGAGCCGGCTGCAGCGGTCGATGGCCGCGGCCTCCTCGATCTCCCGGGGGATCGCCCGCAGGAACGGGACCAGGATGATGATCGTCGTGGGCAGCGCGAAGGCGATCTGCGGAAGGATCACCCCCGGGAGGGTGTTCACGATGCCCAGGCTCTTCACCAGGATGTAGACCGGCGTGATGGCGACCGTCACCGGGAACATCAGACCGGCGGCGAAGAGCGCGTACATCGCTCCGCTGCCGCGGAACCGGTAGCGGGCCAGGACGTAACTGGCCATCACGCCCAGCAGGACCACCCCGAAGGTGGTGACCACCGCCACGATCGTCGAGTTGCCGGCCTGGCGCCAGAAGCCGCTGCTGCTCAGCACGTTCGTGTAGTTGCCGAACTCCCACGGGTGCGGCAGGCCGGCCGGGTCGACGGTGATCTGCGCGTTGGTGCGGAATCCGCCGATGATGATGTAGACGACCGGCCCGAGCATGACGCCGATCAGCAGCAGGGCGCCGGCGTAGATGCCGGGGTGTCCCCAGCTGTTGTCATTCCTGCCGGCCATGTCTACCGCCCTCCGGTGAGCGCGCCCTCGGTGTCCCGGCGCAGGACGAAGCGCTGGTACAGCAGCGCGATGGTCATCGAGACGACGAAGAGCACGACGGCGACGGCGTTGCCGTAGCCGTAGTTGCCGGCGTTGCGGCCCTCGTTGACCATGTAGGTCACCATCGTCGAGGTGCCCGCGGTCGACGAGACGTACTGGCCCCAGATGATGTAGACCAGGTCGAACAGCTGCAGAGCGCCGATGATCGACAGGAAGCCCCAGATCCGGATGGTCGGCCCGAGCAGCGGCAGCGTGATCCGCCACTGGGTCTGCCAGTAGGAGGCCCCGTCGACGGCGGCGGCCTCGGCCAGCTCCTCCGGGATGTTCTGCATGCCGGCCAGGAACAGGATCACCGCGAAGCCGATGTACTTCCAGGTCAGGATCATGATCAGGGTCCAGATGGCGAGTTTCGGATTCGCCAGCCAGTCCTGCGTCAGACCATCCAAGCCGATTGATCTGAGTACGCCGTTGACCGCCCCGTTGGTCTGCAGCAGCAGCGCCCAGGCCGTCCCGACGATCACCTCGGCGATCACGTACGGGACGAAGATCAGCACACGGATCACCGACCGTCCGCGGATCTTCTGGTTGAGCAGCAGCGCGAGCGCGACAGCGATCGGACCCTGGAAGATCAGCGACAGGACGACGATAATGCCGTTGTGCCGGAGCGCGGCCCAGAAGGCGCTGTCCTGCAGGATCGTGACGTAGTTGTCGAAGCCCACGAAGTTGGTGGGAAGCCCGAAACCCTTCCACCGGTAGAGGCCGATGTACGCCGCGATCAGGATCGGGGCGACCACGAAACCCAGGAACATGAGGATCGCGGGCCCGGCCAGCAGCAGGATCTCCAGGCGTTGCGCCCAGCCGATGCCACGCCGCCGGGGACGTGCCGGGGGTGGCGGCTGAACGCCACCCCCGTCGCGTACGTGATCGGCGATCACGAGACTGCCGGCCACACTCAGCCCTTCTTGGCCGCGTCGTTGACGGCCTTGATGATCCCGGCCACGTCACCCTGGCCGGCCAGCAGGTTCACCACGCCGACGTTCAGCGCGTTGCCGACGTTCTGGCCGTACAGGGTGTCCAGCCACTGCGAGACGTACGGCGCCTTGTTATAGGCGTCGAGAACCGCCTTGAGGTACGGCTCGGTGATGGCGCCCTGAGCCTGCTTGTTCACCGGGAGGGAGTTGAAGGCCTTGTAGAACGCCTCCTGCACGTCCTTGGTCACGATGTAGTTCAGGAAGTCGGTGCACTCCTTCGGCGCCTTGGCCGAGCAGGAGTAACCGTCCGCGCCACCCATCACCGCGGCCGGGTCGCCCTGGCCGCCGGCGACCGCGGGGAACGGGAAGAAGCCCAGGTCGGGCAGGGGCTTGGTGTCCTTGGTCAGGGAGGCGATGACCCCCGGGTCCCAGGCGCCCATCAGTTCCATGCTCGCCTTGTGGTTGGCGAGCAGGCCGGCCGAGCTGCCGGCGCCCTGCTGCGCCGGGGTGGTCAGGAAGCCGTCGTTGAACGGCTTGGTGTCGGCGAACGCCTTGAGCTGCTCACCGGCCTTGGTCCAGCACGGGTCGTCGAAGGTCTTGCTCTTCGCGGCGGCGTCGAGGGTGGCCTGGCTGCAGGCGCGCAGCGCGAAGAAGTAGTACCAGTGGGCGGCCGGCCACGCGTCCTTGGCGCCGAGGGCGATCGGGGTGCCCTTGGCCTTGAGCTTGGTCACCGCGGCGTTCAGATCGTCCAGGGTGGCCGGTGGCGTGGTGACGCCGGCCTGCTGGAACAGGTCCTGGCTGTACCAGAGGCCCCCGGGCAGGATCGAGACCGGGACGGCGTACGCCTTGCCGTCGACCTGCCCGGTCTTGAGAGCGGCCTCGCCCACGGCCTGCTTGGTCTCGGCACTGACGGCGCCGGTGATGTCCTTGAGCTGGCCCGCCTCGACCATCGCGGCCATCTTCCCGCCACCGCGCTGCAGGAAGATGTCGGGCGCGGAGCCGGAGTTGAGCGCGGTCTGCAGCTTGCCGTCCAGGTCCTCGTTCTGGATCGACTGGATCTTGATCTTGACGGTCGGGTGGGCGGTCTGGAAGTCGGCGACCGTCTTCTCCCAGAACGCCTTGCCCGGGCCGGTGGTGGAGTTCTGCCACAGCTCCATCGTGACGTTGCCGCCGGAGCTGGAGCTGTCGTCGTCGCCGCCCCCGCAGGCGGTCAGGCCCAGGGTGCTCAGCGCCAGCACGGCGACCGCGGCAAGGGTTCTCTTGGGTGTCATGAAAAGCCGACCTTTCGTGAGCGAAAGTTTCGGAGTTATTTCGGAAGATGGCTCAAACTATGAAGCAGGTCATAGAGATGTCAAGATATTGATCGAAGCGAGATGCTTTGCTCCAGGTGAGGTGGTGTCATACGCAGCGTGATCCTCTTGAGGAAACCGACTGCTGAGCGGTAGAAAGATCGCTGTCGGACGGGCGGCGGCCGTCTCTGTGGCGCGCTGTGGGACGTACGCGATAGTTGTGGGATTTTTCCCGAAAGTTTCGGACGGTCAATCTTCTTCTCGGCGGGAGCTGTGCCGTGTCACCAGTCCATCTCGGCCATCGGACCGGCGAGGTCGTGGTCACCGTGCTCGACGCCGGCGGACGTCCGCTGAGTCACCGCGACGTCATCGCCGAGCAGCGATCCCACGCGTTCCCGTTCGGCAACATCGGCTTCGACCTGGTCGACCTGGCCGACGAAGCCCTGGCCGACGCGGAGAGCGACCCGGCTGCGAGCGGGTCCGCGGGCGTCGCGCGGGCCCGGCTCGTACGGCTCGCCGGTCAGTTTCTCGAGGTCTTCAACACGGCGACCCTGCCGTTCTACTGGAGTGACTTCGAGCCGGCGCCGGGCAGCCCGGACACCGCTCGGCTGCGCCGGGCCGCGAGATGGTTCGCCGAGCGTGGGTGCCGGGTCAAGGGCCACCCGCTGGTGTGGCACACCCTGGCGCCCGACTGGCTGCGGGAGGCACCGATCGGCGAGATCGAGGCGACCGTCCGTGCGCGGGTCCGGCGCGAGGTGGGTGACTTCGCGGGGCTGGTGCGGACGTGGGACACGATCAACGAAGCGGTGATCATGCCGGTGTTCCGCAACGAGCCGCACCGCAACGCGATCACCCGGCTGGCCTGGGAGCGGGGCCGGATCGCCACCGTGCGGCTCGCCTTCGAGGAGGCGCGCGCCGCGGATCCCGCCGCGACGCTGGTGCTCAACGACTTCGACATGTCCACGGCGTACGAGTGCCTGATCGAGGGGGTCCTCGAGGCGGGCGTCCGGATCGACGCGATCGGCCTGCAGAGCCACATGCACCAGGGTTACTGGGGTGAGGAGCGGACCCTCGCGGTGCTGGAGCGGTTCTCCCGTTACGGGCTGCCGCTGCACCTGACCGAGACCACCCTGGTCTCCGGGCACGTGATGCCGCCGGAGATCGAGGACTTGAACGACTACCGGATTCCGTCGTGGCCGTCCACCCCGGAGGGCGAGGAACGGCAGGCCGACGAGATCGTGCGGCACTACCGCACGCTGCTCGCGTATCCCTCGGTGCAGGCGATCACCTACTGGGGGCTGTCCGACGAGGGCGCCTGGCTCGGCGCCCCGGCCGGCCTGGTGCGCGCCGACGGCACCCCGAAACCCGCGTACGACGCGCTGCGGGACCTGGTGAAGGGGGAGTGGTGGCTGCCTCCCACGAGACTGCGGACCGACGGCGCCGGGCGGGTCGAGGTGCGCGGCTTCCTCGGTGACTACCGGCTCTACGACGACGGTGACGGCGGCGCGGCGCTGCTGACGATCACCGCGCCGGGCCGGGCGGAGACGACACTGCGACTGAAGGGCGAACGGTGACCATCGAAGCCGTCATCAACGTGGACCTCGGCGGCCCACGGATCAACCGGCATGTCTACGGGCACTTCGCCGAGCATCTCGGGCGGTGCATCTACGGCGGCTTCTACGTCGGCGAGGACTCGGACCTCCCGAACGTGGGCGGCATCCGGCTGGATGTCGTCGAGGCGCTGCGCGACCTGAACATCCCGAACCTGCGCTGGCCCGGCGGGTGTTTCGCCGACGAGTACCACTGGCGCGACGGCGTCGGGCCCAGGGACGGGCGGCCCGTCATGGTCAACACCCATTGGGGCGGGGTGGAGGAGAACAACCACTTCGGCACCCACGAGTTCATGGCGCTGTGCGAGATGCTCGGCGCCGAGCCGTACATCAGCGGCAACGTCGGCTCCGGCACGGTGCGGGAGATGAGCGAGTGGGTGGAGTACCTGACCCGCGCCGGCGACTCGCCGATGGCCCGGCTGCGCCGGGAGAACGGCCGGGACGAGCCGTGGCGGGTACGGTTCTGGGGCCTGGGCAACGAGGCGTGGGGCTGCGGCGGCAACATGTCCGCCGAGCATTACGCGCACCAGGCCCGTCAGTACGGCACCTACTGCCGCGACTACGGCGACAACCGGCTCTACAAGATCGCGGCGGGCGCCAACGGCACCGATTACGCGTGGACCGAGACGCTGATGAAGCAGCTCGGGCACCTGGGCTGCCGGCACATCTCCAGCACTGCCTACCACGCCCTGTCGGTGCACTACTACACGGTGACCGGGCCGACCTGGGAGGAGAAGGGCTCGGCCACGGTCTTCGACACCGGCGAGTACTACACGACGATGGCGGCCGCGGCCCGGGTCGAGGAGGTGCTCGCCGGGCACGCGGCGGTGATGGACTGCTACGACCCGACCGGCAGCGTCGGTCTCGTCCTGGACGAGTGGGGCACCTGGTTCGACGTGGCCCGCGGCACCAACCCGGGCTTCCTGTACCAGCAGAACACACTGCGCGACGCGCTGGTGGCCAGCGTGCACTTCGACGTCTTCCACCGGCACGCCGGCCGGCTCGTGATGGCCAACATCGCGCAGACCGTGAACGTGCTGCAGGCCATGATCCTCACCGATCCGGATTCGCAGGCCATGGTGCTGACCCCGACCTACCACGTCTTCCGGATGAACCGCGATCACCAGGACGCGACGTCGTTGCGCGTCGACTTCCGCACCGCGCTGCCGTCGCGCGCGGTCGGCGACGCGGCGCTGACGACGATCTCGGCGTCCGCCAGCCGCAAGGACGGCCGGCTGCTCGTGTCGCTGTCGAACCTGGACGCCTCGGCCCCCGCCGACGTGGCGATCGACCTGCGGGGTGGCGCCGTCACGGCCACCGACGCGACGATCCTCACGGCCGGCCTGCTGCAGGACCACAACACGCCGCAGTCGCCGTCGGTGGTGGCGCCCCGGCCGTACGACGGGGTGACGGTGGCCGGCGGCACACTGCGGGTGCACCTGCCGGCCCACTCGTTCGTCACGGTCAGCGGCGCGCTGTGAGCGGTGGCTGTGAGCGGCGCGCTGTGACCGGCGCGCTGTGACCGGGGTCAGCGCGTGTGGTAAACCGCCCGGTCGAAGTCGGCGTAACCGCCCTCGGCGCCCAGGTCCTGCACCCAGAGCCCGACGAAGGCGCCGGTGAAGCCCCACACCGGGGGCTCGCCGTCGGCCACCGTCGCGGCGTACTCGTCGGACAGGGTGGTGGCGTCGAACCGCTGATCGAGCTCCTGCCAGGGCGCCCCGGTGTCCGGGCCGGCGGTCCAGGCGAAGGTCAGGTCCGGGCCGTCCAGGCGGGCACGCAGCCCCACCCGGCGGACGTCGCCGAGCGGGATCCGCAGGCCCGGCGCCACGCTGACCCGCCCGCTGTCGCAGCACAGCACGTCGAGCACCGCCGCGCCGTCGTCGTCGGCGGTCACGTGCAGGTAGTACCAGTTGCGCGTGTTGTAGTAGGCGGTGATCCCGGCCAGCTGACGGTAGCTGCCGGGACGGAAGTCGAGCGTCGCCTCGAAGGTGCAGCGTTGCGCCGTCACCCGGCGGGCCACCAGGCTCGGCCGGCGCCGGCTCATCGGTGACTGCCCGCCGTGGATCCGCAGGTGCGAGGGACGGGCGGCCAGGTCGATCCAGTCCGGGGTCGCGGGGCGGCGCAGGGTCGACCAGTTGGGCCCGAGCACCGGCGCGTCGAAATGATCGTCCTCGGACTGCTCGCTGGAGAGCCGCGGCGGCGTCAGCGTCACCCCGGCCGGAGCCGGCACCTGCTCGGCCGGCACGCCGTCGAGGATGCGGGGCCAGCCGTCGGCCGGCCACTCCACCTTCTGCAGGGCGCTCTCCCGGCCCAGGACACAACGGTCGCCGGGCGCGTACGGCCGGGCGGCCAGATGCGCCAGGTACCACTCGCCGGCCGGGGTCTGCACGAGACTGCCGTGACCCGCCTTCTGCAGGGCCAGCTCGGGGTGCCCGGCCGAGGTCAGCATCGGGCCGGCCGGGTCCACCTCGTACCCGCCGAACAGGTCCCGGGACCGGGCGACGGTGACCTGATGGGTCCAGCTCGTGCCGCCCTCCGCGGTGACCAGGTAGTACCAGCCGTCCTTGCGGTAGATGTTCGGCGCCTCGGTGAGACCGGCGTCGGTGCCCTCGAAGATGACCCGCTCCGGGCCGACCAGGCGCCGCTCGTCACGGTCGTACCGCTGGATGGAGATGCCGGCGAAGCGGTCGCGCCCGGGGCGCCAGTCGGCGCGCATCGACAGCATCCACGTCGTGCCGTCCTCGTCGTGGAACAGCGAGGCGTCGAAGCCGCGGCCGTGCAGGACCACCGGATCCGACCAGGGGCCGTCGATGGCCGGAGCGGTCACCAGGTAGTTCTGCGGGTCCCAGTAACCGCCGGCGAACGTGGCGACGTCGGCGTAGAGCAGGTGGAACAGCCCGTCGTGGTAGGTCAGGTTGGGCGCCCAGACGCCGCACGAGTCGGCACTGCCGGTGAGGTCGAGCAGCCGCCGCTCGGACAGCGCCCCGCCGAGCGGCTCCCACTGGACCAGGTCGGTCGAGTGGTGCAGCCGCACCCCTGGGTACCACTCGAAGGTGGACGTCGCGATGTAGTAGTCGGCGCCGACCCGCAGGATCGACGGATCCGGATGGAAACCCGGCAGCACCGGATTGTGGATCACGCCGTCGGCGCTCCCGGCGACCCCGGCGGTCGAGGAAGTGGCCTTGACGATCGTCATGTGCGGAACCTCCGCTGAGAGATGACGCGCGAGAAGTCGGCGGCGTCTGGTGGCGAGGATGGCGGCCATCCCGGCCCACCATGGCGCGATCGTCACCCGCCGATGCCGGGGCTGTCAACAACTTCCGGAATCAAAACGGAAATACCGGCACTGTCCAGATACGACAGAAGCCACGGATCAGGGCAGCTCGGAGCCGCTCTGATCCGTGGCCTGGCTCGGGTCTCACCGTCGGCTCAAGAAGCTCCGAAAGTCGCGGTGAAACCTTTTCCGAAAGTTACGACGATGCGCAGGCGCTGCCGTTAAGGGTGAACCCGCTGGGCGCGCCGGCATTGCCGGAGTGACCGGCCTGGAAGCCGGCGGTGACCGCGGCACCCGGCGCGATAGTGGCGTTGTAGGACTCGTTCCTGGCGGTCACCGCGCCCGTCGCCGGCGTGAACGTGGCGTTCCAGCCGCCAGTGATCGTCTGCCCGGCGGGCAGGGTGAACCCCAGCGACCAGCCGTTGATCGCGCTGGAGCCGGTGTTGGTGACGGTGAGGTTGACGGTCAGGCCGTTGCTCCAGGCGTTGACCGAGCTGGTCACCGTGCACGTGGCGGTGCCCGCCGGGCCGCTCGGGGACGTGGACGGCGAGACGGGTGCCGACGGTGAGACCGGCGTGGAGGGTGAGACCGGCGTGGAGGGTGAGACCGGCGTGGACGGTGAGGCCGGCGACGACGGCGTGCTGGTGCCGTCCAGGCCGAGGAAGGAGATGGCGTACGCGAGTTGTCCCGCCATCGGCAGCGCGTGCCCGACCCCGGCGATGCTGATGCCCTCGATCGTCGCCCGGGTGCCCGTCGAGCCGTACCGGGTCCGGGTCCAGGACGACTGCGGGTGATCGGTGAATGCCGGGCTCTGGCCGAGACCGTGCAGGTTGGTCCACTGCTTGATCTCCTCGCCGAAGTTCGGGTAGGCGAGGGTGGTGTCGGTGGTGCCGTGCCACAGCTGCATCCGCGGGTACCCACCGGTGTATCCGGGATACATCGCCCGGGCCTGGTCGCCCCACTGCTGAGCCGACTTGATCAGGTTGCCGCCGGAGCAGGTGCTGTTCCAGAGCGAGCCGTTGGTGGTGGCGAAGCAGCCGGCCGGCACCCCCGAGAAGGCCGACGCCGCGGAGAACACGTCCGGGTACTGAGCGGCGAGCACGTTGGTCATCATGGCTCCGGAGGAGAACCCGCTCACCACGATCCGGGCCGGGTCCACGTTGTACCGCGTGCGGGCCCAGCTGACCATCGACATGATCCCGGTGGAGTCGCTGCCGCCGTTCCGGCGCAGCCCCTGCGGGCTGGATACGTCGAAGCACTTCTCGGTACGGGTCGCCTCGGGCAGCACGACGACGTAGCCGTACCGGTCGGCGGCGTTGAGGTAGTCCTTGCCGTTGCCGCCGGCGATCGCCCCGGCCGAGCCACCGCAGTAGTGCACGAGCAGGAGCAGCGCGGGCCTCGCCGCCACCCGGTCGGGCACGTAGGCGTACATCTTGAGGTTCGTCGGGTTGGCGCCGAAGCCGGTCACCTGGGTCAGCGAGGCGGCCGCGGCGGGGCGGGCGAACAGTAGCACCGCGACCCCGATCAGCGGCACCAGGGCGGCGACCAGCGCCGCGCGGAGATAGCGTTTCATGTCGTCCTTTCATGGGCCGTGTTTCGTGGTGCGGCCGCACTCGGCGCACCACGAAACACCGCCCGGGTGCGTGGGCTCAGCCGAGAGCGCAGGTGAGCGTGGGTGTCGCCGCCGAGTTGCCGTTGGCGAGCAGGCCGAAGGTGGTGCCCGCGCCGGGCGCCAGCGAGCCGTTGTAGTTGGCGTTGGTGACCGTGGCGGTGCCGCCGCTGCTGCTCAGCGAGCCGTTCCAGACCTGGCTCACGGACTGGCCGGCCGGCACTGCCCAGCTGACCCGCCATCCGGTCGTGGCCGCCGTTCCGGTGTTGGTCACGGTGACCTCGGCCTGGAAGCCGTCCTGCCAGCTGTTGACCACCCGGTACGCGGCGGTGCAGGCGCCGGGCTGGCCGCTGGGGCTGGTGGACGGGCTGACCGACGGGCTGACGGACGGGCTGACGGAGGAACTGGCCGACGGGCTGACCGACGGCGAGGTGGTCGTCGTGCTGGGCAGCTGCGAGAAGAACCTCCAGATCTCGCCACCGACCCAGGTGCGGGCGCCGCTCGTGCCGGTCGAGCCGTCCACGGGTTCCGGCGTGTGGTCACCGTCGAACGCGGCCCACCGCACCGGATAGCCGGCGCGGCACCCGCTGTAGGACGTGACGATGTGCGTCAGGCTGCCGCGGGCCGGTTCGGGCGGATTCTGCGGGGTGCAGCCGTTGTTGCGCACGAACGTGTCGCGGATCCCGCGCCCGAGCGAGATGTCCAGAACACTGTCGTGGGTGCCGTGGATGCCCAGGTAGGCGACCGGCTGGGTGCCTCCGGAGCAGCCGCTGAGGTTGGCCCCGGACATGACCGCCACCGCGCGGAAGACGGTGGGCCGGGCGCACGCGACGGCGTAGCTCATAGCGCCGCCGTAACTCCAGCCGGTCGCGAACAGCTGCGAGGTGTCGACGCACAGGTCACCCTCGATCAGCGCGGTCAGGTCGTCCACGAGGGTCAGGTCGCGGCCGCCGGTGTTGGCCCAGCCGTTGTCGATGCCCTGCGGCGCGACCAGGATCGCGCTGTTCTCCGAGAGGCCCTGCAGCCCGTAGTAGCCCGCGCTCGACACGTTGCCGGCGGTGCCGTTCAACCAATGGAAAGCGAAGATCAGCCGGTACGGGCGGTTCCGGTCGTAGCCGTCCGGCACGCGCAGGATGTAGCTGCGGTTCAGGTTGGCGCTGCGGATGGTGCGGGTGCCGCTGGCCAGCGTGGGGGCCTTGCCGCACCCGGCGGTGGTGGCCGCCGCGGCGGTCGGCGCCGCGGCGGCGACGCCACCGAGGACACCGGTGAGCATCGCGGTGGCCAGCGCCAGCGCGGCGGCGATCGCGGTCAGTGGCGCGAGACTTCGTCGGGACATCGCACGTTCCTTTCCCCGGCGCCGGCCGTGGCAGGCGGCGCCGGGAGCGGATCGACGGGAGGGGATCAGGCGGCCGAGCAGGCCGGGGTGGCGGTGGGACCGGTGCCGGTGCCCTGGAAGCCGAACTCGGTGACGCCACCGGCGGCGAGCTGTCCGTTGTAGCTCACGTTGCGGAAGGTGACGTTGCCGGTGGTGCCGCTGTTGGTGGCGCTCCAGGTGCTGGTCACGGCGCTGCCCGAGGGCAGTGACAGGCTGACGGTCCAGCCGTTGACGGGCGCGGATCCCGCGGTGACCTTGATGGTGGCGACGAACCCGCCGTTCCAGGAGTTGAGCGACACCGACGCGCTGCACGCGCCACCGGGCTGCGGAGAGGTGCTCGCACTCGGGGACGGTGCCGACGGGGACGGCGACGACGGCGAGGGCGAGGTGGTGCCACCGGCGTTGAGGGCGTTGAGCACCGAGGTGTACGCCGCCTTCTTGTTGCCGGAGTTGTCGAACAGCAGCGGGTTCTCACCGGTGCGCCACGAGTCGCTGTCGCGGATGCCCCACACCGTGATGCCGGTGCACCGGGACACGGCCAGGCAGGCGCGGGTCACGCTCGCGTAGATGTTCGCCTGGTTGCCGCCCTGCGCGACGTCGAGCTCGGTGATCTGCACGTCGACGCCCAGGTCCGCGAAGCGCTGCAGGTTGGCCTGGTAGTCGCCGGGGATGCCGGTGCCCAGGTGGGACTGGAAGCCGACGCAGTCGATCGGCACACCGCGGGACTTGAAGTCGCGGACCATGTTGTAGATGCCGGTCGACTTCGCGTTGACCCCGTCGGTGTTGTAGTCGTTGTAGCAGAGCTTCGCGGCGGGGTCGGCGGCCCGGGCGGCCCGGAACGCGGCCTCGATCCAGTCGTTGCCGGTGCGCTGCAGGTTGGAGTCCCGCCGGGCGCCGCTGCCGCCGTCGGCGAACGCCTCGTTCACCACGTCCCAGGCGTAGATCTTGCCCTTGTAGTGGGTGGCGACCTGGGTGACGTGGTTCATCATGGCGTTGCGCAGCGCGGTGCCGGACATCGACTGCGCCCAGCCCGGCTCCTGCTGGTACCAGAGGAGGGCGTGGCCGCGGACCTTGGCGCCCATGGAGATGCCCTGGTTCAGAATGCGGTCGCCGTTGGTGTAGGTGAACCGGCCCTGCGACGGTTCGGTGGCGTCCCACTTCATCTCGTTCTCGGGCGTGACCGAGTTGAACTCGCGATTCAGGATGCCGGTGTAGGTGGCGTCGCCGAGCCGGCCGGCGGCGATCGCCGCGCCGAAGTAGCGCCCGGACTGGGCGGCCGACGCGCCCAGCGTGCTGGCGGCCTCGGCGGTGCCGATCACGGCGACACTGGCCGCGACGACCACACCCGCGGCGGCCGAGGCCAGCAGCAGGAAGCGGTTTCTCTTGAGCAGTGGCATGGCGGGGGACCTTTCGGGGGCAAGGCATATGGGAGCGTTCCCAATGATGCTGGCCAATGTTGCCAGCGCATTTCGCGGAAAGGCAAGACGCGACTATTGAGCGCGGGCCGCCATAACGGTTTCCGTGTGCCGATTCGGCGGCATCAGAAAACTCGTCTCGCCAGAAGTGTTATGTGGGCGTCCGCCGCGAAGTCGGAGGTCCCTGCCGGGCCGACGAGCCACAAAAGACCTCTTGAATGTCTCGAAACATCCTGGCAATGTTCCACAGCAAGCTGTTAGCGCTCCCATCCCCGGTGCGTTTCCAGCCGCTCCTCGCTCATAGCAGGCGCCAGCCCGGTGTGAGCGATAACAGACCATCCCCCGTTCCACCAGCTCGTCAGGGAGGCGTATCGCCATGCCCAGAAGAAGACGGTGGTTGCTCGCAGCCGTCCTCGCCACCGCCCTGGCCGCCGTCGGTGTCGTGGCCGAGCCCGGCGCGGCCAGTGCCGAATCCAACGGCGGGACCCGGGTCATGCCGCTCGGCGACTCCATCACCGAGGGCACGCAGGTGCCCGGCGGATACCGGATCGGCCTGTGGCAACGCATGGCGACCGCGGGTTACCGGGTGGACCTGGTCGGATCGCAGTTCAACGGGCCGGCCGCCCTCGGCGACCACGACCACGAGGGCCATCCCGGCTGGCGGATCGACCAGATCGACGCCAACATCAGCGGCTGGCTGCGCACCACCACCCCGCGCACGATCCTGCTGCACATCGGCACGAACGACATCCTGCAGAACTACAACGTGGCCGGCGCCCCGGGCCGGTTGTCCACCCTGCTCGATCACATCAAGGCGGCCACGCCCTCGGCCGACGTCTTCGTGGCGACCCTCATCCCGCTGGCCAACTCCGGACAGGAAGCCGCGGCCCGCACCTTCAACGCCACCCTTCCCGGCATCGTGAGCGGCAAGGGCTCCCGGTTCCATCTCGTCGACATGCACGCCGCGCTCACCACCGCCGACCTGATCGACGGCGTCCACCCCACCGCCGGTGGCTACGACAAGATGGCCGCCACCTGGTACGCGGCGCTGCGGTCGGTCCCGGGAACGATCGGTGACCCGGCCACCGGCACCGGCGCCGCGCTGGTCGGCACCGCGTCCGGGCGCTGCCTGGACGTTCCGAACGGCAGCACCGCCAACGGCGTCCAGCCGATCATCTGGGACTGCAGCGGCGGCACGAACCAGCGCTGGGCCTACGACGGCCAGACCCTGCAGTCGGGAGGCAAGTGCCTGGACTCGCCCACCGGTGCGGTCGCCGGGAGCAAGTCGCAGCTGTGGGACTGCACCGGCGCGGCCAACCAGCGATGGACGTTCACGTCGGGCTCCACGATCCGTAACGCCCAATCGGGACTGTGCCTGGACGTCACCGGCAACGCCACCGCCAACGGCACCGCGGTCGTGCTCTGGACCTGCACCAATGCTCCCAACCAACTGTGGACGAGGCGATGATGGAGAACGAGCGGAACGGTTGTCGGTGCCACCCCGGCCGGATGCCGCGGGGATAGGGCAGGATCGACACGGTTCACAGGAACAGCCCTGCGCGTGGTGATGGTGACAAGAAGCATGGCAGTGACGCGGGTTGGCGGTCCCGGCCTGGTGCGAGCAGCCCAGGCCGGTGACCGTCACGCGCTGGACGAGCTGGTCGCGGTGCATCTGCCGATGGTCTACACGATCGTGCGGCAGGCGCTGGACGGCGACCCGGACGTCGACGACGTCGCGCAGGACATCATGCTGCGCGCGCTGCGGCAGCTGCGGTCGCTGCGCTCGCCGGACAGCTTCCGTCCCTGGCTGGCGGCGATCGCGCTGCGTCAGATCAGCACGCATCAGCACCGGCAGGACCGGGAGGCCGCCCGGGTCGTGCCGCTCGACGACGCCCCGGAGATGCCGGACGCCGGGGCCCGCTTCGAGGGCGTCACCGATCTGCGCCTGGAGTTGTCGGCCCAGCGCCGCCAGGTGCAGCGGGCCGGCCGCTGGCTCGACCCGGACGACCGGATGCTGCTGTCGCTGTGGTGGCTGGAGGTGGCCGGCCGGCTGTCCCGTGCCGAGCTCGCCGAGGCGCTCGGGATCACGGCCGTGCACGCCGGCGTCCGGATCCAGCGCATGCGCGCCCAGCTGGAGCTCAGCCGGGCGATCCAGGCGGCCCTGGACGCCCGGCCCCGGTGCCCGCGGCTGGACGCCGAGCTGACCGGCTGGACCGGGACCCCCGACCCGCGGTGGCGCAAGCGGCTGGCCCGGCACGTCCGGGACTGTCCGATCTGTGCCCGGGCGGCCGGCGACCTGGCACCGACCGAGCGGCTGCTGCCCAGCGTGGCGCTGCTCCCGGTGCCCGTGGCGCTGACCGCGACGGTGCTGGCCAAGAGTGCGGGCGGCGGCGGTGCCGCCGCGACGGCGTTGTCCACCGCCGCGGCCGTCGGCAAGGCCGGGGTGCTGGGACAGCTGGCGCCGCTGGCCGCGGCTCATCCGGTGGTGGCCGTGGTCGCCGCGGCGACACTGATCGCCGGCGCCACCGCCGGCGCGGTGCGGCTGGCCGGCCCGGAGACGCCACGACCGGCGACGATCGCGCAGACGCCGCGACCGGGCTCGATCGCGGCGCCGACGCCCACGCCGGCCCCGGCCTCGCGGAGCACCCCCGGGAGTGCGGCGGCCACCACCAGCCCACCTGCCACCACCAGCCCACCGGCCTCCGCGGCGCAGCCCGGTGTCCTGCGCGCCGGGCCGGTGTCGCTGGAGGCGGCGAACGCCACCGGGCGCTTCGTCACGGCGGCCGGGAGCTACGGCATGCTCACCCAGGTGGGAGCGGGGAACACGGTGACCGCCCGGCGGCAGGCCAGCTTCCGGGCGGTGGCCGGGCTCAACGACCCGCAGTGCTTCTCGTTCCGCGCGACCGACGGCGGTTACCTGCGGCACGCGTCGTGGCGGTTGCGGCTCAATCCCGACGACGGGTCGAAGCTGTTCCGCGGCGACGCCACGTTCTGCCCCGGGCCGGGTCAGGTCGCCGGCTCGATCACCCTGGAATCGTCGAACTATCCCGGTTGGTTCCTGCGGCACCGCGGCGACGAGCTGTGGGTCGACCAGTTCGACGGCAGCACCGCATTCCGTGCAGACGGATCCTTTCTGGTCCGTCCGGCGTTCGCCGGCTGAGCCGACCACGGCGTCGCCGCGCCCATAACAGAAACGGCGCGATCTCCTTTCGCGTCACCGAGTGAAGGAGTTTCCCGGAAACCGTTATGGCGCGGTTCCCGGGCTGGTCGGACGGTTAAGGAATTGAAACGCATGAAACCGTCTGGCAATATCGCATCACGAATGTGAGCGCTCCCATAACGGCCTCATGCATCGATTCGAGGAGTGGGCGATGAGGGTCTACCCTGCAATTCTCCGCCGGCCGTGGCGTCTGGTCGCCGCAGCTCTGACCGCCGTCCTGAGCGCCGCGCTCGTTCTCACCGCCACCTCCGCGGCCGTTGCGGCGACGATCGACACCAGCGCCTCGTACGTGCTGGTCAACCGCACCAGCGGCAAGGCGCTCGACCTGTACAACCTGGCCACCAACGACGGCGCGCGGATCACCCAGTGGACCCGTAACGACCAGGCGCAGCAGCAGTGGCAGTTCGTCGACTCCGGCGGCGGCTTCTACCGGCTCAGGTCCAAGCACTCCGGCAAGGTCCTCGACGTCTCCGGCAACTCGACCGCCGACGGTGGCGCGATCGTGCAGTGGACCGACAACAACGCCGCCAACCAGCAGTTCAGCATCCAGGACATCGACGGCTACATCCAGCTGATCAACCGCAACAGCGGCAAGGCCGTCGAGGTGCAGGGCGCGTCGACCGCCGACGGCGCGAACATCGTGCAGTACAGCGACTGGAACGGTGCCAACCAGCAGTGGCAGCTCGTCAAGCTCGGCGGCGGCACCCCGTCCACCGGGACCTTCACGAACCCGGTGGTGTGGCAGGACTTCGCGGACGGCGACATCATCCGGGTCGGGGACGCCTACTACTACTCGGCGTCGACCATGCACTACTCGCCGGGAGCGCCGATCCTTCGCTCGTACGACCTGGTCAACTGGGAGTACGCGGGCCACTCGGTGCCGCGGCTGGACTTCGACTCGAACGCCTACGACCTCAACGGCGGGCGGGCCTACGTCAAGGGCATCTGGGCGTCGGCGTTCAACTACCGGCCCAGCAACAGCACCTACTACTGGCTGGGCTGCACCGAGTTCAACCGCACGTACGTCTACACCGCGTCGGCGGTCGACGGCACGTGGTCGAAGAAGGCCCGGATCAACAACTGCTACTACGACGCCGGGCTGCTGTTCGACAACGACACCCCCTATGTGGCGTACGGCAACGGCACGATCAGCGTCGCGCAGTTGTCGCCGGATCTGACCTCGCAGGTGCGGTCGCAGACGGTCTACACCACGCCGTCGAGCATCGGCACCCTCGAGGGGTCCCGGATGTACAAGCGGGGCAACTACTACTACATCTGGGTGACCCGCCCGGCCAACGGCCAGTACGTGCTGCGCTCGACCAGCCCCTGGGGTCCGTACGAGCAGAGGCAGGTCCTTCTTGACCTTCCCGGGCCGATCTCCGGGGGAGGTGTGCCGCACCAGGGCGGCCTGGTCCAGACCCAGAACGGTGACTGGTGGTACATGGCGTTCACCGACGCCTACCCCGGCGGCCGGGTGCCCACGCTCGCCCCGATCACCTGGAACGGCGACTGGCCGGTGCTGACCACCGTCAACGGCCGGTGGGGGAGCTCGTACCCGAAGCCGAACATCACCACCTCGAAGACCGTCCAGTCGATGATCGGCGCGGACACGTTCACCGGCAGCACGCTCGGCCCGCGCTGGGAGTGGAACCACAACCCGGACACCAGCAGGTTCAGTGTCGGCAACGGGCTGCGGCTGTCCACCGCGACGGTGACGAACGACCTCTACAACGCCCGCAACACGCTCACCCACCGGATCCAGGGGCCGACCTCCACCGCCACCGTCGAGCTGGACTACTCGCAGATGGCGAACGGCGACCGGACCGGCCTGGCCATGCTGCGCGACTCGTCGGCCTGGATCGGCATCCGCAAGGACAACGGCACCACCCGGGTGTCGATGACCAACGGACTGACCATGAACTCCAGCTGGGCCACCACCGGCACCGGCACGGAAGCCGCCGGCGCGAACGTGAGCGGCGGCAAGGTCTGGCTGCGGGTCAGCGCCGACATCCGGCCCGGCTCCGGGCGGACCGCGACGTTCTCCTACAGCACGAACGGCAGCACGTTCACCACGCTCGGCCCGGCGTTCACCCTCAACAACGCCTGGCAGTTCTTCATGGGCTACCGCTTCGGCATCTTCAACTACGCCACCCAGGCGCTGGGTGGCGCGGTCACGGTCAGCCGGTTCGACCTGACGACCCCCTGAGGTACCAGCGCCATCCCCATCCCTTCCCCCGAGGAGAACGACATGACAACGGGTAGTTCCCCCGTATCCGGGACGGTGCCATCGGTGCCGGCCGTGGGTCGCCGCCGATGGTGGCGCAGTGCCTTCGCCGCGATGGCCGTCCTGGCCGCCGCCGGTGGGGTCGCCGTCACCGCCTCGTCCGCGTCCGCCGCGACGATCGACACCAGCGCCTCGTACGTCCTGGTCAACCGCACCAGCGGCAAGGCCCTCGACCTGTACAACCTGGCCACCAACGACGGCGCGCGGATCACCCAGTGGACCCGTAACGACCAGGCGCAGCAGCAGTGGCAGTTCGTCGACTCCGGCGGCGGCTTCTACCGGCTCAAGTCCAAGCACTCCGGCAAGGTCCTCGACGTCTACAACCTGTCGACGGCCGACGGCGGCGCGATCGTGCAGTGGACCGACAACAACACCACCAACCAGCAGTTCAGCATCCAGGACATCGACGGCTACATCCAGCTGATCAACCGCAACAGCGGCAAGGCCGTCGAGGTGCAGGGAGCGTCGACCGCCGACGGCGCGAACATCGTGCAGTACAGCGACTGGAACGGCGCCAACCAGCAGTGGCAGCTGGTGAAGGTGGGCAGCGGGGGCACCCCGAGCTCGCCGCCGCCGTCCGGGTCGTGCACGCTGCCGTCGACCTACCGCTGGTCGTCGACCGGCGCGCTGGCGCAGCCCCGGTCGGGCTGGGCGTCGCTCAAGGACTTCACGGTCGTGCCCTACAACGGCAAGCACCTGGTCTACGCCACCACGCACGACAACGGGTCGAGCTGGGGCTCGATGAACTTCAGCCCGTTCACCAACTGGTCCGACATGGCCTCGGCCAGCCAGAACGCGATGAACCAGGGCACCGTGGCGCCGACGCTGTTCTACTTCGCGCCGAAGAACATCTGGGTGCTGACCTACCAGTGGGGCGGAACGGCGTTCTCCTACAAGACGTCGAGCGACCCGACGAACCCCAACGGCTGGTCCGCGGCGCAGCCGCTGTTCACCGGCAGCATCACCGGGTCCGGCACCGGGCCGATCGACCAGACGATCATCGGCGACGGTACGAACATGTACCTGTTCTTCGCCGGTGACAACGGCAAGATTTACCGGGCGAGCATGCCGATCGGGAACTTCCCGGGCAACTTCGGCTCCTCCTACACCACGATCATGAGCGACACGACGAACAACCTGTTCGAGGCGCCGCAGGTCTACAAGGTGCAGGGTCAGAACCAGTACCTGATGATCGTCGAGGCGATCGGCAGCCAGGGCCGGTACTTCCGCTCGTTCACCGCGACCAGCCTCAACGGCTCGTGGACCCCGCAGGCCGCCACCGAGAGCAACCCGTTCGCGGGCAAGGCCAACAGCGGCGCCACCTGGACCAACGACATCAGCCACGGTGAGCTGATCCGGGCCACCGCCGACCAGACGATGACCATTGACCCGTGCCACCTGCAGCTGCTCTACCAGGGCCGCTCGCCGAGCTCCGGCGGCGACTACGGGCTGCTGCCGTACCGGCCCGGTGTCCTCACGTTGCAGCGGTAACTGATCCACCCCGATGGGCCGGCCCCCTTCCGGCCCATCGGGGACCTTCCCGCGTTCCCTGATGTGTCCGAGGGAGAAACGATGTTGAGAAAGAGACTCCTGGTGTCGGCCGGTGCCGCGCTGCTCGCCTCGACGGCGGTGGTGGTGGCGATGCCCGCGGATGCCGCGGCGGCCGGCTGCTCGGTGAACTACGCGGTGTCCTCGCAGTGGCAGGGCGGGTTCAACGCCGACGTGTCCGTCACCAACCTTGGCGACCCGTTGTCCAACTGGACCCTGACCTGGGCCTACGGCGCGGGCCAGACGGTGACGCAGGCGTGGAACGCCACGGTCACCCAGAGCGGCTCGGCGGTCACCGCCAAGAACGTGAGCTACAACGGCTCGGTCGCGACCGGCGGCACGGTGTCGTTCGGCTTCAACGGCTCGTGGACCGGCAGCAACCCCGTGCCGGCGAGCTTCAGCCTGAACGGGGTCGCCTGCACCGGAGGGGTCGGCCCGTCGCCGTCCAGCCCCTCACCGTCCAGCCCGTCACCGTCGTCACCGTCCACCTCGCCCTCGACGCCGGGCGGCACGTGCACGCTGCCGTCCAGCTACCGCTGGACGTCGAGCGGTGCTCTGGCTCAGCCCAAGTCGGGCTGGGTGTCGCTGAAGGACTTCACCAACGTCGTCTACAACGGCAAGCATCTGGTGTACGCGTCGAACGTCTCCGGCTCGGGCTACGGCTCGATGAACTTCGGCCTGTTCAACGACTGGTCGGAGATGGGCTCGGCCAGCCAGAACGGGATGAGCCAGGGCACCGTGGCGCCGACGCTGTTCTACTTCGCGCCGAAGAACATCTGGATCCTGGCCTACCAGTGGGGGCCGACCGCGTTCAGCTACAAGACCTCCACCGACCCGACCAACGCCAACGGCTGGTCCGCGCCGCAGACCCTGTTCACCGGCTCGATCACCGGCTCCGGCACCGGCGTGATCGACCAGACCCTGATCGCGGACGGTACGAACATGTACCTGTTCTTCGCCGGTGACAACGGCAAGATCTACCGGGCGAGCATGCCGATCGGGAACTTCCCGGGCAGCTTCGGCTCGTCGTACACCACGATCATGAGCGACACGACGAACAATCTGTTCGAAGCGGTCGAGGTGTACAAGGTGCAGGGTCAGAACCAGTACCTGATGATCGTCGAGGCGATCGGCAGCCAGGGCCGGTACTTCCGTTCGTTCACCGCGACCAGCCTCAACGGCTCGTGGACCCCGCAGGCCGCCACCGAGAGCAACCCGTTCGCGGGCAAGGCCAACAGCGGCGCCACCTGGACCAACGACATCAGCCACGGTGACCTGGTCCGCACCAACCCCGACCAGACCAAGACCGTCGACCCGTGCCACCTGCAGTTGCTCTACCAGGGCAAGAACCCGAGCGCCGGCGGCCCCTACGACCAACTGCCGTGGCGTCCCGGCCTGCTCACCCTGCAGCGGTGACGAACGGCCCACAATCCTGATTCGATGGGGAATCGGCCCGGTGTGCTCGGCGGCGAGCGCACCGGGCCGGTGTGCGTCCCGGCATCGAACGAGCCTTGTCGAGGACCGAGGAGAGTAGCTGCTGGAACGGCGTTCCGGTAGGGCCTTGTCAAGTCGTCCATCGATACCTAGAGTCCCCGTGCTGCTAACAACTACAAACGGGGAGCTCGATGTCACACCACTGGCGTCATCGATCGGTCCACCGCAGGACCGGTCACCTTTTCCCCGCCACCGGCCGCGCCCTGGCCGCCGCCCTGGCGGTCGCCCTGGCCGTCGTGATGAGCGACAACGTGCTGCCGCCGGCCGCCCGGGCCGACCCGGCCGCCGCGCCGCCCGCGGCCGGCGCGAAGCTCGAGCGGCCGGACGAGCTCTCGGCCCTGGCCACCGCCCGGACCACCGGCAAGCCGGTCACGATCACCGGGAAGACCACCGCCACGTCGGAGTTCGTCGCGCTGCCCAGCGGCAGCATCGAGCTCACCACGTACACCGCCCCGGTGCGGGTGCGCCGCGGCGACGACTGGGTGCCGGTCGACCTGACCCTGCACCGCGCCACGGACGGCTCGATCAGCCCCGCCGCGCACCCCGAGGGCCTGCGGATCACCGGTCGGCGCTCGGCCACCTCGGGCGCGCTCGCCACCCTCGGCGCGGGCGACCGGCAGGTCGCCATGGGCTGGGCCGGCGCGCTGCCGGAGCCCGAGCTTTCCGGCAACACGGCCACATACGCCGAGGTGCTGCCGCAGGTCGACCTCGTGGTCGAGGCCACCCGCACCGGCTTCGAGCAGTTCGTCGTCGTCAAGAGCCGCGCCGCCGCCCGCCGGGTCGCCTCGCTCTCGCTGCCGATCACCGGCCCGTCGGTCGCCTCGCAGAAGCGCGACGCCACCGGCGCTCTCGTGCTCGCCGACGCCAAGGGCCGGACGATCGTCACCGCGCCGACCCCGCTGATGTGGGACGCCACGACCTCCGCCGACGGCGAGACGCCGCAGCGGCGGGCCGTGGTCCGGTCCTCGGCCAGGAAGCGGCCCGCCGCGGCGGGCCGCCACGCCGGCGTCGACCTCACGCTCACCCCCGACCTGGCCTGGATCGACGACCCGGCCACCACCTTCCCGGTCACCATCGACCCGGCGCTGGCCGTCGCGACGACCTTCGACACGTACGTCAAGGACGGCGACAGCGCCGACCACGGCGGCGCCAACGATCTGCAGCTGGGCCTGCTGAGCGGCACCGGCGGCAAGCGCACCCGCTCGTTCGTCACCTGGGACACCACGGCGCTGCGCGGCAAGCAGATCACCTCGGCGACCGCCCAGTTCTACAACTGGTACTCGACGACCTGCACGGCCACCTCGTGGGAGATCTGGAGCACCGGCGCGACGACCTCCGACACCCGGTGGGCCAACCAGCCGGCCTGGTCGGCCAGGGAGGCCACCTCCACACAGACCAAGGGCTTCAGCTCGAGCTGCAGCGACGGCTGGGTGTCGATCACCGCGACGTCGTTCTTCCAGCGTGCCGCCACGGCCAACGCGACCCGCGGCTACATGGGCATCCGGGCGACCGACGAGACCAGCACCAGCGCGTTCAAGCAGTTCCGGTCGCGCAACGCCGCCGACAACGCGCAGGTGCCCAAGGCCACCGTCACCTACAACTCGATCCCGGTGGTCGGCACGCGCTCCACGACCCCGGCGACCTCGTGCGCGACGGGCACGTCCCGCCCGTACCTCGCCAGCCGGACGCCGGCGTTGAAGGCCGCCGCCTCGGACAGCGACGGCACCGCGCAGAAGGTGACCTTCGAGTGGTGGCCGGCCGGTGGCACCGCCAAGATCGGCAGCGCGACGGTGAGCGTCGCCTCCGGCGCCACGGCGTCGACGACGGTCCCGGCCGGCGCGTTCGCCGAGAACGGCACCTACTCGTGGCGGGTCAACACCTCTGACGGCACCACCACCTCGGCGTGGTCGCCGTTCTGCGAGTTCACCGTCGACACGACCGCGCCGGGCACCGCGCCCGCGGTCAGCTCCACCAGCTACCCGGCCGGCACCTGGTCCGGCGCCCCCGGCACGGCGGGCACCTTCACGTTGTCGGCCGTCGGCGTCGCCGACGTCAAGTCGTACGTGTACGGCCTGGACACCAACCCGCCGGCCACCACGAAGGCGGCAGCCGCCCTCGGCGCCGCCGTCGACGTCCCGGTCACGCCGGCCACCGCCGGTCCGCACACGCTCTACGTGCAGTCGGTCGACCGGGCCGGCAACAAGTCGCCGCTGACCTCGTACGCCTTCTCGGTCGGAGCCGCCGCCGTGCTCTCGCCCAGCGAGGGCGCGACCAGCGCCGGCCTCACCCGGTTGCAGGGCTCCGCGCCCCCGTCGGTGACCGGCGCGACCTTCCAGTGGCGTCGCGCCGACACCGACGCGTGGGTGAACGTCCCGGCCGGTGACGTCCGGTCCGCCGCCGGCGGCACCGCCGTGAACTGGCCGGTCGCCATGTCCGGCGGCACGTCCGCCGCGCTGAACTGGAACGTCCGGCAGACCCTCGCCAACGCCAACAGCCCGGCCTCGCTGACCGGCCGCTGGTGGCTCAACGAGACCTCCGGCAGCACCGCGGCCGACTCGTCCGGCAAGGCGCACGACGCCACCACCTCCGGCGGCGTCACCTGGTCCGGCGACCACGGCGGCTCGGCGGTGCTCAACGGCGCCGACGGCTACATCCGGACGAACGCGCCGGTCATCGACACCACCGGGTCGTTCACCGTGTCGGCCTGGGTGAACCTCACCGACACCAGCGACCACCGGGTGCTGCTCAGCCAGTCCGGCACCCGGCAGGCATCGTTCGCGATCCAGTACGAGAAGGACGCGAAGCGCTGGGAGCTGATCCGCTGGGGTCAGGACGTCGACGACCCGGCCCAGGCGTACACCGTGGACTCGCTGGCCGAGCCCCGGCTGAACAGCTGGACCCACCTGGCCGCGGTCTTCGACAAGACGACCAGCAGCATGCAGCTCTACGTCGACGGCGTGCTGCAGGGCGGCGCCACGTTCGCCACCCCGATCGCCGGCAACGGCCCGCTGCTGATCGGCAGCGCGATCTGGAACGCGGCGCCCGCCGCATTCTGGAAGGGCGGCATCGCCGACGTGCAGGCCTACACCGCGGCCCTGTCGGGGGCGCAGGTCGCCACCATCGCGCAGGGCGGGCAGGCCGTGAACACCAGCGCGCCGCTGACCGGCCCGCTGCAGGTACGCGCCGTCTACACCGGCAGCACCAGCAGCAACTCGGCGCCGACGCACTTCGTCTTCGACCCGGCGCAGGCCGACGCCGAGGCCGGCAAGGTCGGCCCCGGCGACGTCAACCTGCTCACCGGCAACCTCGAGGTGACCGAGGCGGACGCGGCGATCGACTCGTACGCCGCCCAGTTGTCGGTGTCGCGCACGTTCAACAGCCGGTCGGCGCGCGACTTCGACAACACCCACATGTTCGGCCCCGGCTGGACCTCCAGCGCGGTCGTCGACACCACCGGCCTGCTCTACGGCGGGCTCACCGTCAGCGGCTCGCTGGTGCAGGTCACCCGCACCGAGGACGGCATCCTGGGCTTCACCCAGGCCGCGACCGCGGGCGGCGTCACGTCGTTCACCCCGCAGGTCGGCGAGGAGGATCTGAGCCTCACCTACACGGCGGCGACCAACACCTACGTGCTGAGCACCCGGGGTGGTGTCAAGGTCACCTTCACCGCGGCCGGTGTGGCCGGCCGATACGCCCCGACCCGGGTCGACCAGCCCGGCGTGGCGCAAAGCACGACGATGAGCTGGGAGGCGGCAACCGTCGACGGGGTCGGCGTGGTCCGGCCGACAAAGGTCCTCGCGCCGCTGCCCGGTGGGGTGACGTGCACGACCCCGGCGGCCGGCTGCCGGCTGCTGACCTTCACGTACGCCACGGCGACCACCGCCACGGCGACGGCACGCGGCGACTACGCCGGCCGGCTGAGCAAGGTGTCGTTCACCGCCTTCGACCCGGCCACCTCGGCCATGCGGACCGTCGATCTGTCGGCGTACCAGTACGACGCCGGCGGCCGGCTGGCCGCGCAGTGGGACCCGCGGCTGGACAACGGGACCACCCACCTGCAGACCGTCTACACGTACCACGCCGACGGCACCCTGGCCTCGGCCGGTCCGGACGCCACCCGGGCATGGACCTTCGCGTACACGACCGTCCCGGGTGATCTCGGTGCCGGGCGGCTCGCCTCGGCGTCACGCACCGCGCTGACCGCCGGCACCGCCACCACCACGGTGGTCTACCGGCTGCCGCTCTCCGGGACCGGCGCGCCCTACCAGCTGAGCACCGCGCAGACGCTGCGATGGGGGCAGACCGAGGCGCCGGTGTACGCCACCGCGATCTTCGACCCGGGCCAGATCCCGGCCGGCAATCAGGCCGGTGGCGTCCTGCCCACGTCGTGGACCCGGGCGACGGTCACCTACCTGGACGCCAACGGCCGGGTCGTCGACACCGTCACGCCGGGCGGTCACACGACCGCCACCTGGTACGACGCGTACGGCAACGAGACCCGCTCGCTGACCGCGGCGAACCTGGCCGCGGCGCTCACCGCGTCGTCGTCGGACACGGCGGCGCAGGAGGCGGCGCTGGCCGAGGCGGTGTCCACGGTCACCGTGTACTCCGCCGACGGGCTCACCGAGCTCAGCACGGTCGGCCCGGCGCACCAGGTCACGCTGGCCGACGGCGCCGTGGTCACCGGCCGCTCCGTGGTGCTGACCAGCTCCGACCAGAACGCGGCAGCGCCGTGCCCGTGCGGGCTGACCACCACCCAGCGGACCGGGACGCAGTACGTGGACGCGAACGGCGCCACGGTCAACGCCGACCTGGTCACCAAGACCACGGCGTACGACTGGGACCTGCGCAAGGACGTCACCGTCACCACCGACCCGGGCGCCGCGCCGCACCTCAACCTGGTCGAGCGCACCAGCTATGACGACGCCGGGCTGGTCACCTCGCTGACCCGGCCGGGCGGCGGCGGCTCGGACACCACCGCGTACACCACCCGGACGACGTACTACCGGGCCGGCACCGGCTCCGGTCACACCGAGTGCGACTCGCGTCCGGAGTGGGCCAACCTGGTCTGCCGCACCGACCCGGCCGGCCAGCCCGCGTCCGGTCCGGCGCTGCCGGCGACGGTCGCCACCTACAACTACTACCTCCAGGAGGCCACGGTCACGGAGCGGACCGCGGCGGGCGTCCTGCGCACCACGACCACCACCTACGACGGCGCCGAGCGGGTCGCGACGATCGCCGTGACCGGCTCGACCGGCCAGCCGGTCTCCACCACGCGCAGCGTGTTCGACCCGGCGACCGGCCACATCGCGCAGGTGCAGGCGGTGGGGGCGGACAACACCGTGCTCGCGAGGACCACGGTGGGCGTCGACGGACTCGATCGGGACTCCTCCTACCTCGACGCCGACGGCGCCGCGTCCACGGTCGGCTACGACCTGCTCGGCCGGATCCAGACGCGGAGCGGCACGCTGGGCACCCGCACCTACACCTTCGACCAGAACGGTGAGGCGCGCGGGCTGCCGACGCAGGTGGTGGACTCGCGGGCCGGCACCTTCACCGCGACCTACGATCCGGACGGCCGGGTGGTCACGGAGACGTGGCCGACCGGGATCACCGTCACGCACACGTACGACGCGGTGGGCGAGACCGGCGTGACCTACACCAAGCCGGGCTGCGGGCTGAGCGACTGCACGCTGTACTCGCAGTCGCGGACGGCCGGCTCCAACGGGCAGCCGGCGGCCACGGTGTCGCCGTTCAGCGGCGAGGCGTACACGTACGACGCGGCCGCGCGGCTGACCGCGGTGCAGGACACCCAGCACAGCACGTGCACCACCCGCACGTACCGGTTCAACGCGGCCGGCGACCGGACCGGCCTGACCACGTACGCCCCCGGCCAGGACGACGGCTGCCAGACGGCGACCGCCGACACCGCCCGGACCTGGACGTACGACACGGCCGACCGGATCACCAACGCCGGTTACCAGTACGACGTGCTCGGCAACGCCACCGCGATCCCGGCCGAGGACACCCAGACGGCCGAGACCGGGCCGGTCACCCTGGGCTACTACGTGAACGGCCGGATCCGGTCGATCACGCAGAACGGCACGTCGACCGCGTACGAGCTGGACGCGGGCAACGAGCGCGTCCGGTCCTGGACCGACCCGCAGGGCGTCACCCACGTCAACCACTACACCGCCGCCGGCCAGCGGGACGCGGCGTGGACCGACGAGGGCGACGGCAACCGGACCATGCCGGTCGCCGGCCTGTCCGGTATCGCCGGCACCGTGACCGTCGGCGCCACCACTGACGTCGCGTGGCGGCTCAGCGACCTCGACGGCGATCTCGTCGCCACGGTCGCCGGCGCCGACACCGCCGTCTCGGCGTTCACACTCACCGACGAGTACGGGACGCTGGAGGACAGCTCGCAGGCCGGCGCGGTGCGCTACGCCTGGCTGGGCGAGCGGCAGCACGCCGCGGACAACCCGGGCGGGCTGGTCTCGATGGGCAGCCGCGTCTACAACCCGGCGACCGGCTCGTTCACCGCGGACGACCCGATCCCCGGCGGCGGCGTCAGCCGGTACGGCTACTGCGGCGGCGATCCGCTCGGCTGCCGGGACACCAGCGGCGAAGGGGAATGCTCGGGGTGGGGCATCTTCAAGATCTGCGGCAAGGTGACCAACAACTGGATCTCCGACAAGCCGGGCGAGATCGCCCACCACCGCAACAGCCGGGGCAAGCCCTCGACCACGAACGGGCAGAACTTCTGCCGGCTCAAGCCGGCCAAGCACTCGTGGAAGGCGCCGTGCAGCTTCAAGGACACGGACCTGCTGTGCAACAAGGGCAAGTGGAAGATCGTGCACGACGACGAGCACCTGCCCATGTACGTGCGCAAGCAGGACCGGGGATGGTGTTCGCACATGACCAAGTAGGCGGGTAGGCGCACGCCGGCCGGGCCCGTCACGGGCCCGGCCGGCGTGTTCGCGGCCATGACACACTCCACAGCGCAACAGCGACACGAGGGGCCACCGACAATGACCGAGGCGCGCAGGCGACCGAACTGGCCGGCCCTGATCTCGATCGTCAGCGCGATTCTGGCGGTGCTGATCCTCTTCTTCGCGGTCGCGGGTTTCTTCGGCGGGTTCTTCGTGTGGCATCCGGGCACGCCGCCGGACGCCGGGCGGTCCCGGGCGGCGGGGCTGCCCGCGGCGGTGGGCGTGCCGGGCATCCGGGCCGCCGACGAGGCGGAGCACCCGGTCGGCGCGGCCTCGATGCTGCTCACCGGTGAGGACTGGTTCGCCGACGACTCCGACTGGTTCGGCGCGGTGATCGGGGCCGGCGGCTACCGGGTGTTCGTCAACGGCACGAACCCGGCCGGGCTGGGCGCCGTGCTCTCGCCGGACGGGCGCCGCCTGGCGTCCGGGGACGGGATCCTCGACGTCGCGACCGGGCGGTGGACGGCGTATCCCGGGGCCTGGCGCAACCGGGAGCTCGCGCCGCAGGCCTGGTCGCCGGACGGTGCGCGGCTGGCCGTGACCAGCCGGGTGTCGCCGGAGGATGGACCTTACGCGGGCGGGGCCACCACGCTCGCTCTTCTCGACACCGGGACCGGCTCGATCACCCGGATCGCCGAGCTGGACGAGGGCGCGATCCGGGACGGCTGGACGGCCGCCTTCGCGCCGGACGGCACGCGGCTCGCCTACCAGTCCCGGGACATGATCTTCATCGTGACGCTCGCCGATGGTAAGAGCGTGAGTGTGCCGGTGCCGGCCGGGTCGCGGCTGGCCGGCAAGGGCGCGTGGACCCGCGACGGGCAGGGATTGCTCGTGGTGTCGGGGGAGCGGCCTTGGACGATCACGACGCTGGCGGTGGCCACCGGGGCGGTCCAGGGGCCGCAGTACCGGGTCGACGGCGCGTCCGCCGTACGCGTGCTGGGGTGGTGGCCCTCGGGCCGGCCGGTCGCCGTCGCGTACGCGGGGACGTCCGCCCGGCTGCTGGAACTGGCGCCGGGCGCGGGCCAGCACGAGCTGAGCACCGTCGGCACCGAGGGTGTCGACGTCGCCGACGACGTGCTGGCCGCCGGAGAGGTCGGGCCGGCCGACGTGCCGGCGACCTCCGTCGATCGACTGCTCTCCGGCCTGGTGATCGCCGCGGCCGTCGCGGGTGGCGTCGCGCTGCTCTCCGGCGGCCTGGGGCTCTGGCTGCGCCGGCGGCGCCGCTCCTCCGCGGAGCCGATCACCGGTTAGCACGTACCGGTCAGCCGACGGGCCCACTTCCCCGGTGTGCGGGATTGTCAGGGATGAATCGATTTCATTTCGCCGTACGGCAGATTCTCCGGTTTCTGTTATCCGTGAACCGGCCCGATGGTCGGGGGCGTGCAATTCTCGGAGTTTCCGCCGAAACTTCCGAAGCGCTGTATTCGAAGCGTCTTTCCCGGAGCGGCGCCGCGACGGTCGAAGTGCCGCCGACGCTCGTATAAGTGCAGTTCAAGACGGGTTTGTTTGAGCGGGGCCGGAAAGTGAGGTCGCGCTGATACTTCCGGAATGTTTCCGGAACCACTTGTTTCAACAGTGTTACCCGTGCCAGCATGGCCCCATTGAAGCCCATCTTTACTAGATGGCTCTGCGCCCCAACCGTCGTCCTTGTCCGCGCACGTTGTCACCACCGTGCGCGTGATGCTTGGCGGCCTCGCGCGGAGCCGAGGAGGGAGGCCTTCGTGGCAACCACATCCCCTGTCCACTCCACCGGCTCACCGCGACGACGGTCGCTGCGCGGCCGGGCACTGTTCACCGGCGCTGTCGCCACCGTCGCGGCGTTCGCGGCCGTGCTGGTGGCGACCCCCGACGCGAATGCCGCGAGCACCCTGGGTGCCGCGGCCGCCCAGTCGGGCCGCTACTTCGGCACGGCGATCGCGGCGAGCCGCCTCGGCGACGGGACGTACTCCTCGATCGCCGCACGCGAGTTCAACATGATCACCGCCGAGAACGAGATGAAGCCGGACGCCACCGAGCCCCAGCGCGGTCAGTTCAACTTCAGCTCCGGCGACCAGATCTACAACTGGGCCACGCAGCGCGGCCTGAAGGTCCGGGGGCACACCCTGGCCTGGCACGCCCAGCAGCCCAGCTGGTGGGGCGGTCTCAGCGGCAGCAGCCTGCGTCAGGCCATGATCGACCACATCAACGGCGTGATGGCCCACTACAAGGGCAAGCTGGCCGCCTGGGACGTGGTCAACGAGGCCTTCAACGAGGACGGCAGCCGGCGGGGCTCGAACCTGCAGGGCACCGGCAACGACTGGATCGAGGTGGCGTTCCGCACGGCTCGCGCCGCCGACCCGTCGGTGAAGCTCTGCTACAACGACTACAACATCGAGAACTGGTCGTACGGCAAGACGCAGGGCGTCTACAACATGATCCGCGACTTCAAGTCCCGGGGTGTGCCGATCGACTGCGTCGGCCTGCAGACCCACTTCACCGGGGGCAGCTCGCTGCCGGGCAACTTCCAGACCACGTTGCAGAACTTCGCGGCGCTCGGGGTGGACGTGGCCCTGACCGAGGTCGACGTCACCAACTCCTCGACGTCGCAGTACGCCGGTCTGACCCAGGCCTGCCTCAACGTTCCCCGGTGCATCGGCATCACCGTCTGGGGCGTGCGTGACAGCGACTCGTGGCGGTCCAGCGAGAACCCGCTGCTGTTCGACGGCGGCGGCAACAAGAAGGCCGCGTACACCTCGGTCCTCAACGCTCTCAACAGCGCCGGCCCGGGCCCGTCGTCACCGGCGCCCAGCGGCAGCAGCGGCGGGCCGTCCCCGTCGACGTCGGTTCCGACCGGCAACGGCAACCGGCTCCTCGGCGCCCAGTCCGGCCGGTGCATCGACGTGCCGAGCGCCTCGCAGAACAACGGCACCCGGGTCCAGCTCTACGACTGCAACGGCCAGACCAACCAGCAGTGGACCCTCACGTCAAGCAGGCAGCTGACCGTCTACGGCAACCGGTGCCTGGACGCGGCCGGCTCCGGCAACGGCTCGGCCGTGCAGATCTACAGCTGCAACGGGCAGGCCAACCAGCAGTGGAACGTCAACAGCAACGGCACGATCACCGGTGTCCAGTCCGGGCGCTGCCTGGACGTCTGGGGCACCGGCAACGGCCAGCAGGTGCAGATCTACGACTGCAACGGGCAGGCCAACCAGCGGTTCAGCCTGAGCTGAGCCGGTAGCGGTCCCGCGCGGCCGGTCACCGGGTTCCAGTCCCGGTGGCCGGCCGCTGCGCTTTCCCCGCGGCGAGCGGGCGCCGGTCCTGCTCGCGGTGCCGGGCCGGGGTGCGGCTCGCGCTTGCGAGCTGGTCGTGACCGTGGTTGTCGGCGGTGGGCAACCACGGTGGTGACCAGCTGGGGCCCCGCGCCGACGTGACGACCTCGACCGGTCAGCCGGTGGCGGTGCCGATCAGGGCGCCCACGGCGAAGGTCACCGCCATCGCGAGCGCGCCGCCGAGGACCAGGCGCAGCACCGCGCGGCCCGGGCGGGCGCCGCCGAGACGGGCGCTCAGGTATCCGGTGGCGGCCAGCGCGGCGACGACCACGAGGAACGTGACCGGGACACGGATGCCGGCCGGTGGGAGCAGGATCGCCGCGAGGGGGAGCAGGGAACCGGTGGTGAAGGCGACCGCCGACGCGCCGGCGGCCTGCCACGGGCTGGTCAGCTCGTCGGGGGACAGGTGCAGCTCGACGTCGGCGTGCGCGGCGAACGCGTCGTTGGCGGTCAGCTCCAGCGCCACCTGCCGGGCGGTCCGCGGGCTGAGCCCTTTCGCCTCGTAGAGCTCGGTCAGCTCGTCCAGCTCCTGCTCCGGGAACTCGGCCAGCTCCCGGCGTTCCTTGTCGAGCAGGGCCTTCTCCGTGTCGCGCTGGCTGCTGACCGACACGTACTCCCCGAGGGCCATCGACACCGCGCCGGCGACCAGGCCGGCGAGACCGGCGGTCAGGATCGGGCCGGCCGAGGTGGTCGCGCCGGCGACCCCGACGACCAGGCCGGCGGTGGACACGATGCCGTCGTTGGCGCCCAGGACCCCGGCGCGCAACCAGTTCAGGCGACCGGCCACGGTTTCGTCGTGCGGCTCATCAGGATGCGTGACCATGGGAGCGAACTATAACTATGCGATCCGCGCCGGGCCGCCGTGACCAGGCCCGTCCCGCCGTACCGGCGGTGATCGAATTCCCCGGATTGGGTGCGGCGGGGCGCGGGTATCCGCCGGTCGCACCGCGAGGAGGCGGTGACACCGCAGGAACAGTGGTGACGCCGCGGGCGAGAGCCGGCGACGCCGCAGGGGGAGAGGACGCGCCGTGTCGATGATGCGGACCAAACCGATCGAGGATGTCATCGCCCAGGGGGACGAGGAGGGCGGCGAACGCACCCTGCGCCGGCGCCTCGGGCCGCTGGACCTGATGGGCTTCGGGATCGGCATCGTGATCGGCACCGGGATCTTCACGCTGACCGGTGTCGAGGCGCGCGACCACGCCGGGCCGGCGGTCACCATCGCGTTCGTGATCGCGGGCGTCGCCAGTCTGCTGGCCGCGCTCTGCTACGCCGAGCTCGCCTCCAGCGTGCCGACGGCCGGCAGTGCCTACACGTACGCGTACGCGACTCTGGGGGAGATCTTCGCCTGGATCATCGGCTGGGACCTGGTCCTCGAGTTCGCCCTCGGCGCGGCGGTCGTGGCCCGCGGCTGGTCCGGTTACCTGGCCGAGCTGTTCGACCTGCCCACGGCGCTGTTCGGGGAGGGCAGCAGGGTCAACGTGGGCGCGGTCGTGATCACCCTGCTGCTGGGTGTGGTGGCCGCCACCGGGGTGCGCCAGTCCTCGCGGGTCACGAACGTGCTGGTCGCCGTCAAGATCGCGATCTGCGTTTTCGTCGTGGTGGCCGGGTTGTTCTTCGTCAAGGCCGCGAACCTCACCCCGTTCGTGCCGGCCGCACAGCCGAGCCCCGAGCAGGAGTCCGGGCTCACCCAACCGCTCACGCAGCTGCTCTTCGGCTACGCCCCGTCGACGTACGGCATCGCCGGTGTCCTGACCGCGGCAGCGGTGGTGTTCTTCGCCTACACGGGTTTCGAGGCCGTCGCCAACCTCGGTGAGGAGACCCGCCGGCCCCGCCGTGACCTGCCGCTCGGACTGTTCGGCACCCTCGCCGTCTCCGCGGTGCTCTACGTCGCGGTGTCCTTCGTCGTGGTCGGCATGGTCGACTACCGCAGCATCGACCCGGGCGCGCCGATCGCGTCGGCGTTCTCCGCCGTCGGCGCCGGCTGGGCGTCGGCCCTCGTGTCGATCGCCGCGGTCGCCGGTCTGACCAGCGTGATCCTGGTGGACATCGTCGCGATCGGCCGGATCGGGTTCGCGATGTCCCGGGACGGACTGCTACCGACCTCGGTCGGTGCGGTGCACCCGCGCTGGGGCACCCCGTTCAAGGTGACGATCGGGGCGACAGTGTTCATCGCCGCGCTGGCCGGTTTCGTGCCGCTGTCGTCGCTGGCGAACCTGGTCAGCATCGGGACGCTGTTCGCGTTCGTCATCGTCTCCGTCGCGGTGCCGGTGCTGCGCCGGACCCGGCCTCGGCTGGAACGGCCGTTCCGGGTGCCGTTGTCCCCGGTGGTGCCGGTGCTCTCCGCGCTCGCCTGCCTCTACCTGATGACCAACCTGTCGGTGGAGACCTGGCTGCGGTTCCTCGCCTGGATGGTGCTGGGGCTCGCGGTCTATCTCCTCTACGGCCGGCGCAACAACCGCCTGGCGCGCGCCGACGCGAAGTGACCACCGCCGTTTGAGGGTTGCCCGCCCGGAGACCTGGTCGCAGGCGGGCAACCCTCCACCGAGTGTTCAACGGTACCGTTGAGGAAATGGATATCAAGGACATCGCGCGGCCACTCGACGGCGCGGGCATCTCGGCGTTCCTGCAATCCCTTCCCGTACGGCCGTGGCTGCTCGGCCTCGGCGAGGCGCGGCACTTCGTCGGCGAGCTGGGCGACGTGCGCAACGAGATCTTCCGGCACCTCGTCGAGCACGAGGGCTACCGATCGCTGGCGGTCGAGAGCGACTGCCTGTCCGGCATGATCGTCGACGAGTACGTCAGGACCGGCGCGGGCGACCTCGACGAGGTCATGAGCAGCGGCTTCAGCCACAACTTCGGTGGCGCGCCGGGCAACCGCGAACTCGTGCGGTGGATGCGCGAGTACAACCAGGAGCACGAGGACAAGCTGCGGTTCTTCGGCTTCGACGGCCCGCTGGAATACTGGGCGGCGAGCCCGCGGGAGGCGCTGACCGCCCTGCACGACCTGCTCGACGGGCCGCTGGGCTGCACCCGGGAAACCCTCGACGCGCTGCTCGGCCCCGACGAGCGCTGGTCGAACCCGGCCACGGTGATGGACCCGTACCAGTCGATCGGGCAGTCCGCGGACGCCCAGCGCCTGCGCGTCATCGCCGACGATCTGCTGGCCCTGCTCGACACCCAGCTGCCACGGCTGACCGCCGCGGACCGCGAGCGGGCGGAGCTGTACGGCCGCACCGCCACCGGCCTGCTCCGCTATCACCACTGGATGGCCGACACGTCCCCGGCACGAATCTCCCGGCTGTCCGGGCTGCGCGGCGCGATGATGGCCGCGAACCTGCAGGCTGTCGCCGCGCACGGCCCGGCCCTGGTCTTCACCCACAACCTGCACCTGCAGCGTGCCGAGAGCGTCATGTCGCTCGGCGACCACGAGGTGCGGATGTGGAGCGCGGGCGCGATCACCGCCGCCCGCCTCGGCAACCGCTTCGCCTACCTGGCCACGGCGTTCGGCACTGTCGGCGACGATGTCCCGCCCGCGGACACCGTCGAGGGCATCCTGTCCGGACTCCCGTGGGACAACGCCCTGATCGACACCCGGGGCCTGGCCACGCTCGCCGGCGGAGCCACCCCGCGCGTCTCCACGGACTTCGCCTACTTCCCCCTGGACCCGGCCCACCCCGGCGCGATCGACGGCCTGGTCTTCCTCAAGCAGGTCCTCGACGTGCGCGCACCCGCCTGAGCCGGCTTGTGGGCGTGCGTCGCGTCGCGGGCCGGTGCCTATCGACGCGGCGGGCCCGCCTTCTTCAGCTCGCCGACCGGCGTGTACGCGTCGTGCAGCTTGCGCAGCGAGCGGAGGGCCGACCGGATCTCCTGCAGGTAGCGTTCCGGGCCGAAAATCTGCTCGGCGTCGAAGCCGACCGTGTCGACAGCGCAGCCGTACTCCAGGGTCAGCAGCCGGATCGCGTCGGCGTGCTGGAACGGGACGTAGATCGGTGACGTGACGATCAGGACCGAGTCGTCCGGGCCCGGGTGGTGCTCGCCCGCCCAGAAGCGGTACGTGTCCGAGGTGTCCGCCCGCCGCGCGCCCGGCTCGGCCGACGGCGCCGCCATCGCCTGCACGAGCGTGCCGTCCCCGGCCGCGAAGCTGGTCACCGACCAGGACTCGTTCGTGACCGGGCCGGTGGTGCCACGGTGCTCGACCGGCTCGGACAGCCCGAAGCTGTCACGCAGGCCGGCCCGCATGGCGTCCACCTCGTACGCGCATCCGGTCAATCGAGGATCGGCCAGCTCGACCTCGTGCAACGCGCGGAAGCTGCCCAGCCCGGCGATCGTGGGGGAGCCGGCGGCACCGGACCGCCAGAGCCGGGCGGCGTAGTCGGCGCGTCGGAGGCAGGTGTCACCGAGGCCGCCGAGAACCAGCAGGTGGGTGTAGCCGGTCGCGCTCGGCTTCTGGGCGCCGACCATGCCGAGAGCGGTGGCGGTGCGCTCGACGACGGTGGTCAGGGCCGTACCGAGATCCTGAGGGGCGACCATGTGACGCTCGAGCCCGCCGCGCCGGAAATCCCAGTGGTCGCCGGAGAAGTCATCCAGCCAGGCCAGCACATCCGCGGTGCCACCGCCGGGCAGGCTGCCGCCGAAAGCCTCCACGAGACTCCGCAGCGGCGCCGAGGTGATCCACTCACGGATGCCGCCGGCGAGGTCACCGGGCGGGCTCGCCGGCAACGGCACCGGTGCTGTTCTGTCCAGATCCACACCGCGATCCTGCCATCGCCCCGCCGGACCGCCCGACGCGATCGGTGTCGCGGGTGAGCCGGCGCGCCGGTCCGGCGTCCGGGAGTGCGAGGCTCCGCCGGACGCTCCCTGTCACCCGAGACATCGATGTCTCTGGTCGTCTCCGGCTGACACAATGTGGCTCGTGAGCCGAACCGTGTTACGGATCGTGCAGATCACTCTGGCCGCTGTCGGCAGCCTGGTGGTCATTCCGTATGCGGTCAACACGGCCCCTCCGGCGTGGCTGACCACGCATGTCGCGGCGCTGCGCGTGGTGGCACTCGGATGTCTTGCCCTGATCATCGTGTTCCAGGCCGTCGACGGGCTGACCGCGCCCGGCGAGACCCGGGTCTGGCTCGGCGCCAATCATCCGCACAACCTCGACCTCGCCGTCCGGCGGGTGGAAACGTACCTGCGGCAGCGCCAGGAAGGGCTGCTCTCCGAACGCATCCGGATCATGCTGGAGGAACGCCCGGATGCCGTCCGGCAACCCGTTCACCTCGTGCGGCGCGTCGGCGGCGCCGAACACGAGATCTCCGGGACCCGGCGGGTGGTCGAGGTGTTCGACGAGATGACGGGCTCGATGCTGATCCTCGGCGCCCCCGGGGCGGGCAAGACGACCCAGCTCATCGATCTCGCCCAGCAGTTGCTGACCCGGGCACGTGCGCGCCGCGAGGCGTCGATCCCGGTGCTGTTCGACCTGTCCGACTGGGTGAACTCCCGGCCGTCACGCTGGAACCTTCGCCGGCGCGGGGACGACGAGGAGACACGCACCGTGCGGAGCTGGCTCCTCGGTGAACTCGAAGAACGTTACGGCTTCCACCGCTGGCTGTCCCGCCGCTGGCTCCGCGAGAACCGTTTCGTGGTGCTGTTGGACGGGCTCGACGAGGTTCCCGCCCGGCTCCGCGAGGCCTGCGTGGATCAGATCAACCAGATGCAGCGGGACGCACAAGTCGCCCGGATCGCGGTGTGCAGCCGCGAGGTCGAATACGAGAAGCTGACCCGGCGCCTGAGATTGCAGGGCGCCGTGCTGGTCCGCCCGCTCACCCGCGAGCAGGTCCTCGAGTACCTGGCCGTGGCCAAACCCCGGCTCGCGGAGATCGCCGCCACGCTCGACGAGGACGAGGCGCTGTGGGAGCTGCTCACCACGCCGCTGATGCTCAGTGTGATGATGCTCGCCCACTACCAGGGCCAGGACTGGCAGGCGGTCATCCTGCACGCCGATCCGGAGGAGAAACGGCGGCGCATCTTCGACGCGTACATCGTGGAGGTGCTCGCCCGTCCCCGCGCGCAGCAGGGCGCCCCGCCGGTGCAGACCCTGCAGACGTTGAAGACGCTGTCCGAGCTGGCCGGCCGGCGCGAATCCGGGATCCAGGTCGTCTTTCCCGGCCGTACGGACCTCCGATCGGTCCTGCCGTCCGAGGTCAGCGATCTGGTGCGGCAGTGGCTGGTCCCGCTGCCCTTCGCGGTCTGCCTGGCAGCTTGCGCCGCGGTCCTCGGCCGGCTGGGCGGGGTGACCGCCGCCGCGGTGATGATCGTGGTGTGCGCCGGCGTCCTCCTCCGGTTCCCGGCACGCCCCGGGCCGGGCACGCCGGGCGGCGACGCGGCGCTCGCCCGGCTGTCGGGTTTCCTGGCCGTGGTCCTCGCCGGGGTGACCGTGATCGTGCTGGGCGTGGACGCGCTGAGCACGGGTTTCGACTCCGTGCTTGCCCTGATCGTCCTGGTCCTGCTGGTGAGCGTTGTCGACATCGCTCTGCTGCTCACCTTCGGCGGGCCGCACATCGCGCTGATCCTGGCGGTCTTCGGCCTGCTGTTCTTGGTGGCGATGACGACAGCGGCGAGCGGGGTCGACGAGGTCGCGGTCCGCAGCGCTGTCATCGGGCTGTTCTGTGTCGTGGCGGTGGTGTGCCTGATCGTCTGCGACACCACGCTGCGTCCGCCGTCGGAGTTCGCTTCCGGTGCCGCGATCAGGGTGGTCGAGGCCCTGGTCACGATGATGATCGCGGTGGCGGTCGCGGGTCTCGCGGCCACACCGCGGCCGTCGGCTGCCGCCGCGCTGACGGGCTGGGTCGTCGGTGTCCTGTTCGGATACCCCGTCGCCCACGCGGTGGCGCGTGCGGTGCAGATACCCATGGCGCGGGCGGCCGCCGCGGTCCTGCGCCGGCCTGATCCGTGGAACGGTGCCTTCCTGGCGTACGCGGCGGACCGCAGCCTGCTGATCAGCGCCGACTTCGGATACCGGTTCGTCCACCTGCTCATCCGTGACCATCTCGCCGAGATCGACCCGGAGAGGCTCGCCGGGGAGGTCCGGCTGCGACGCCTCGAGATCGGCTCGGCGTAGACCACCGGTGGTCGCCGCTCCGCAGCGCCGGCACGGAGAGGGCCGGCGACCACTGAGGCGCCGGCCCGTCCGTGCGGGGTGGGTCAGGGCTGCTGGTGGCCCTGCTGCTGGCTCTGGCGCTCGCGCTCGGCCGCCAGCTGCTCGAAGACCTCGTTGACCTGGGCCTGCTCCGCCTGCTGCATGGTCAGCAGGGTGGCCCGGTCGGTCTCGGAGAGGCGGGCCTGGTACATCAGGGCGCCGGTCACCACGAGCAGCGGCAGGCTCCACGCGAGCGAGGCGTGCGAGTCGGAGTCGGTCAGGCCGCCCAGCACCATCAGGGCGGCCGGGATGGCGATGAACCAGCTGAGCCGCTTCACGCCGACGCGGCCCAGCGGGTTGCCGTAGTACCACATGACGGCGGCCTTGAGCAGGCCGAAGCCGAGGAGCGCGGGAACCCCGGCGAAGACCAGGACGAAGAGCATGACGATGATCCGGGCGCCGGTGCCGTCGGGACCGTGTGTCCAGGCCGCGAAGAGCAGCGCGCCCGCCGCGGCGAACGGCAGCAGACTGTACGCCCCGGCCAGCTTGCCACCGAGCTGGTCCTGCGCGGTCGGGACCTGGCCCGGCAGCGGGCTGGTCTGCCAGTCGGTGAACACGTCGCTGCGGTTGCGGAAGAAGACGGTCACCATCCCGGCGGTCAGGGCGGCCGCCGGGATCGTGACGGCGAGACCCGTGACGACGTCCCCGTCGAAGATCAGGCCGAGCCCGAAGCACATGACGATGAAGGCGAAGGCGAACAGTAGGCGTACCGGCCGGTGCAACACGATGTGAATCTCCCCGTGGTCGATGGTTGATGCGCGGTCACGCACCTTACAGGGAGGGTCTGTGGACGATGGATCAGTGCGCGCGGTGGTCCCGGTAGCGCGGGGCGAGCTGGGGTGACTGGTTGCCGAACGCCGCCAGGTCCGCGTCGAAGACCCGGTCGAGCAGCCCGCTGTCGTGCACGCCGGGGGCGATGACGGTCTCGCCGAGCGCGATCCCGGCCAGGGCGGCGGTGACCACGTCGTCAGCGGTCATCCGGGGCAGCGCCGACAGGTCCATGCCCTGGACCTCGTGGAACTCGGTGGCCACGATGCCGGGGCAGACGACGTGGACGGTCACGCCGGTGCCGGCCAGTTCGGCCCGCAGCGTCTGCGCCATCGCGACCGTGTAGGCGAGAGTGCCCACGTAGACCGCGCGCTGCCCGGCCGGCGGGGCGGCCGGGGCGGGGCCGGAGAAGGCCAGCATCCCCGCGACGTTCACGATGGTGCCCGCGCCGCGGCCGATCATGGCGGGCACCGCCGCCCGGCTCAGCAGCGTCGGAGCGGTCACCTTGACGTGCATGAGCTCGCCGGCCTTCTCGACCGGCAGCTCGGCGAACGGCATGTAGTGCGCGACGCCAGCGTTGTTGACCAGCATGTCCAGCGGGCGGCTCGCCGCGATCGCGGCCACCTCGGCGACCCCGGCGTCGGTGGCGAGGTCGGCCGCGACGACCTGGACGTCGACGTCCGGCAGGGACGCGGCGAGCGCCTCCAGCCGGTCCTTGCGACGGCCGACGACCACGAGGTCGTGACCGTCGGCGGCGAGGCGTTCGGCGAAGGCCTTGCCGATTCCGGAGGAGGCGCCGGTGACGAGAGCGAGTGGCATGGGTGTGCTCCTGGAGGTGCGGTCGGGGAAGGTTGCGGGCTCACGACGTACCCGAATCGTCTTGATGTCTTTGATCGTGGTCCTCGCCGTGCGGCGGTGCCAGAGCCCTGCTCGTCCTGGGACTGCCGGACCCACCGTCCGGCTTGTCCGATCAGGCGAAGAGCGTCACTGATCAGGATGAATCACTGGTACAGCATGACGCGGTAGCTGACAGTGAGGAGTGTGAACCGCGTGGAGTGGTCCGATGTCGCGTGATCTTCGCCGGCGGCCGCGTCCCGTCCGGGCCGCCCGGGGCGTGTCGCCGCTGAAGGTGACGCTCGCCGTGGCGGGGTCGGTCATCGCCGTGATCGTGCTGTTCGCGGCCGGGATCGCGGCCGAGCAGTACGGCCGGCGACCGGCCGCCGCGACCGCCACCACCCGCCCGCCCGCGAAGGCCGGGCCGGGCCTGGGTGACGCGGTACGCGACGGCAAGCTCGAGTTCGTGGTCTCGCGGGTGGACTGCACCCGGCGGACCGTCGGCGCCGAGCGCCTCACCCGCACCGCGGCGGGCAGGTACTGCGTGGTCAGCATGTCGGTGCGCAACATCGGCGACGGCGCGAAGTTCTTCGTCGGTCACGGGCAGAAGGCGTACGACGCGTCCGGCGCCGAGTATGCCGGTGACGAGCTGGCCGGCGTCTACGCCAACCGGGGGACCGAGTCGTTCCTGCGCCGGCTCGCCCCGGGTGAGAAGGTGGCCGGCAAGCTGGTGTTCGACGTCCCCGAGAACGGCAGCCTGACCAGCCTCGAGGTGCACGACTCGCCGCTGTCCCACGGAGCCGTGATCATTCTCGGTCAGCGTTGAGGCTCACGCCTAGCTGACCGTGGTTGCCTATTGCCACCGGACAGGCCAGGCGCGGCCGACCAGCACGGAGCGCGGCTACCGGGACGCCGGAGAAATGCTGGAACGGCAGGGCGGCCTCGTGGAGTTGGAGGCGATGTACGACCGTCTCATGGTGTTGGTGGCGACCCGTCCCGCGACGAAAGTGGTACGTACGCGAGCCGGTGAGATCGAGCAGGCCTACCGCGACTTCCGCGACGCCGTGGCGTAAGCCTCGACCGCGGCTGTGAATCCCGCCATCTGAGGTGTGGTGCTCGGCCGTACTACGAAACACCCGCCTCGGGAACGGTGGCGCCTGAGGCGAGCCGGCGCAGGTGGTTGGCCTGGGCGGTGTTCCACAGTCCGTAGGCGATGGTGGCGCACGCGGTGCCGAGGGCAACGACCGCGACGACCGTGTTCACGGCGGTGCCCGTGAGGGCGAGCAGGAGGATGCCGGTCAGGCCGACCAGCGTGGTCCACGTCGCGAGCCAGTAGTCGATTTTCCGCTGGAACAACGGCGCGAACGGGTAGAAGTGCAGGCCGACGACGAGGGCGATGGCGGGAACCACATAGTCCTGCCGGCCGGTGGCGTTGAGGATGATCGCCGCGGCCGCGATGAGCACGAACTCGGCGCCGAAGACGATGCCGAACCACATTCCCGTACGGCGGTGAAAGCGCTGGTCAGCCTCGCTGAGCTCGGCCGGGAAGGCGGCCCGCACGCGCAGCAGCCGGATGGCGGTGGTGACGAACAAGGCGGCGAGCAGCAGGCCCAGCGTCCACAGCGTGGCGGCGACGGCGATCGGCAGGACCGCGAAGAGGTTCGTGAGCCAGAGCAGCGTGAAGAAGCTCATCAGGAACAGGCCGGAGGTGACGCCGGCGATGATGGGCCGGGGTGGGAGTGACATGCAGGGAAGGTAACAGCGCGGACCACGCGGCCGGTGATCGCTCACCGGCCGCGTGCTCGGACCGTCAGGCGCCGGGGCGCGAGACGTCGCCGCGCCAGGCGCCGGTCTCGGTGCCGCGGCTCTCGATGAACTCCTTGAACCGCTTGGCGTCTGCCTTCACCTGGTGGCTGTCGACGCCGACCGCGCTGCCGACCTTCTCCACCAGGCCCTCCGGCTCCCAGTCGAGCTGGATGGTCACCCGGGTCTCGTTGTCGGCGAGGCGGTGGAAGGTGACGACGCCGGCGTGCTTGGTGTCGCCGCTGGTGCTGCGCCACGCGACGCGCTCGTCGGGGTGCTGCTCGGTGATCTCGGCGTCGAACTCACGGGTCTGGCCGCCGATCTTGGTCACCCAGTGGGTGTGGGTCGGGCCGGTCTGGCTGATCGACTCGACGCCGTCCATGAACTTCGGGAAGTCCTCGAACTGGGTCCACTGGTTGTACGCGGTGCCGATCGGCACGTTGACGTCAACGGACTCGGTCACGGTGCTCACGATTCTCTCCTTCGTTCGGGATACCGGTGGACTACCCGGCGACGAGCGTCCCAAACAGATTGCGTCGATTGGCGCGTCGATTCAGATCGTGGCAGGGTGGAGCCGTGGAATCGGTCTGGGACTACCCGCGTCCGCCGCGGTTGGAACGCACCACCTCCCGGGTGACGATCGTGCACGCCGGGATGGTGATCGTCGACAGCGATCGCTGCTGGCGGGTGCTGGAGACCTCGCACCCGCCGGTCTACTACGTGCCCCGCGACGACATCACGGCCGGGGCGCTGGAGCGGGCCGCCGGTCGTTCCTTCTGTGAGTTCAAGGGTGACGCGACCTACTGGGACGTGGTGGCCGGTGACGTCCGGGTGCCGCAGGCCGGCTGGTCCTACGAGAGCCCCACTCCGGCGTACCGGGAGATGGCCGGAGCCGTCGCCTTCTACCCCAGCCGGGTCGACGAGTGCCGGGTCGCCGGTGAGCTGGTCCAGCCGCAGGAGGGCGACTTCTACGGCGGCTGGATCACCTCCGGCATCGTCGGCCCCTTCAAGGGTGGCCCCGGCACGCTCGGCTGGTGACGGCATCAGCACGAGGCGGTCGCCGGTGACCGCGGTCCAAGCCTGGGCGACGTGGCGAGCCGGCCCGCCTAGCTTGCTCCGTGGTCTCGCCAGTAGGCCCGCGAGGCAGGGAGGCGGAGCAGCACCAAGGCGCCCGCCACCAGGACGAACGTCGCACCGCCGGTGGCCCGGGTCAGGGTGCCCCACCAGGGCGCCGGGTCGTAGCCGCCGGCGATCAGCGCCAGCAGCGCCACGGCGAGTGCCGGGACGCACAGGATCCAGACGATCGCGCCCGCCGTCCGGGAGCCGAGGGCGGTGAGGACGGCGAACAGCACGACGACCAGTCCGATTCCGATCGCGACCAGGGACACCGTCGTGTACGCCGAGGTGATCGACGACACCTGCCCTTCCCCGTGGGTGCGGTTGAGGAAGATCACCTCGAACTGTGACAGGCCGAGGAGGGTGCCCACCGCCCAGGTCGTCCAGAGCGAGGCGGCGCCGCCGAGGAGGTAGGCGGCGGCGAAGACCGGGCGCGGGCTCATCGGGTCGCCGTCCGGCGCCGCTTGCGCAGCAGCAGCCCGCCGGCCAGCAGCCACAGGGCGATCGGCAGCAGGCCGGCCACCCAGAACAGCGTGGGCGGTGACGGCGGCCGGTGCGCGTCCTCGTACGACAACTCGTTCGTCTCGTTGCCGAACCAGAGCTCACCGGCCCGGTCGGTGGCCGGCCCGCCCGAGACGTCGGACACCGCCTCGCTGACCCCGGGGTGCCGGGCGGCGAGGTCGTCCGCGGAGAGTTTCGCGGTGGGCGTGGCGGTGAAGTCGACGCCGCCGTACACGTAGGTGTTGGTGTAGATCGTGTCGCCGCTGCGGGTGGTGCGCTTCACGGTGAACTCGCCGTCGCGGTAGGACTTCACGTACGCGTCGAAGGTGTCCTTCGGCTTCCAGCCGGTCGTGGTGACCCATGGCGTGATGTCCCCGCTGCCGACGATGCTCTTGTACGCCGTCTCCTTGGTGGCGCTGCGCTCCCGGTACCACTGCGCCGCGACCCGGCTGGCGTAGACGCGGCGCAGGTCGGCGTACTCCGGCGCGGTGTTCACCGCCTTGACCACCTGCGGCAGGATGAGCGACCGGTAGACCTGCTCGTTGTGCTGGGTGTCGGCGGTCGCCTGCCCGGGGCAGTTGTCGGCGCCGGAGAGCTTCTTGTACTCGGTCTCCATCTTGACGTCGAGCGGCGCGTCCAGGATGAACAACTCGGTGCCGTTGTCCCGGACCGTGGCCGGGGTCGGCACGATCCACTCCCGCATGGAGATGCAGCGCTGCTCGCCCCGCAGTCGGTCCCAGTAACTCAGGCCGGCCGCGGTGTCGGGGTGGATGAGCTTGGCGACCGTCTTCTTCATCTCGAAGTCGGCCTCCAGCAGGACCCGTCCGGCGTCGGTGCGGCCGAACCGCTCGTCGACGATCCGGTTCGGTTCCTCCGGGTTCAGGTTGACGGTGAAGGCGCTCTCCGGCAGCGCGAGCCAGGTGAAGAACGAGTCGGCGGCCAGTTTGGCGGCCTTGGCACCACCGAAGGAGATCTTCTGGTTCGGGTCGGGATCGACGTGGTACGCGTACTTGACCCCGGCCGCCCCGGTGAAGGTGTCCGAGAGGTAGCGCAGCTCCAGCGTGGAGAAGTCGACGCCGCCCAGCGGCCGGGGTGTCTCCGCCATGTCGCTCGCGTCGACGTCGGGGGAGGCCGAGGCGTCCTCGACGAGCCCGTCGGTGATGCTCCTGGCCTCGTCGTAGGACTCCTGGTCGTCGGGGGAGTCCGCGATCTGCTCGGTCGCGGCGCTGTCCCAGGACTGCTGACCACCGGCGACGATCGCGCCCGAGAGCCGGGCCTTGGCCGCGTCGTACTTCCTCGCCGTGCCCGTGGCCGGGAACACGCTCGCATAGACGGCGCGCTTGCCGACGTTCGCCGCGCCGTACTTCTCGCGGCGCGCGGCCAGCAGGCGCTCGTTGAACTTCTCGAGCACCTGGATGCCCTCCGGGCTGGGTCGTGCGATGAAACTGATCGCCAGGTCGGCGTTCTTCTCCAGGCAGACCCAGAAAAGCACGTCGTTGAGCTGCTTGACATCGACATCGGCGGTCGCCTTGAGTTCGACGACCAGGTCCCATTCCCGCTCTGCGGCGGTGTCGTCCTTCTCCCGGAGGTCGTCCACCCGATAGTTCTTGTTCCGGCCGTTCTTCGTCTTCCCCGGGAGCTCGACACCGGGGACCTTGCCGTCGCGCACCGTGAACCGCGGGTCGGTGTAGACGCCGTTGTCGGTCCGGTACAGACCTTCGAAGGCTTCGCCGAGAGGACGGGCGTTGAGGGGGTTGCGGTAACGGTTCTTGTAGGTGCTGAACTTCGACTTCCTCGTCTTGCCGGCCGGTTTGTCGAGGTAGTCGCGCCACGCGGTCAGGAAATGGTTCTGCCCGCCCACCCCGAACGACTTCCAGAACTGTTCCTCGCTCACCGTCTCGGCCTCGACTCCGTGAGCTTTCATCCCGTCCCGGTAGGCGGCATAGGCCCGCTGGAAGTCCGGGTCGTTCCGGTAGCCCTCGGTCAGCCAGTACCGCTGCGCGTCGAGGATCTGCGCCCCCTGCCCGGCGGCTCTCATCCGTTCCTGGTACGCCTCGTAGTCCTCGACGAAATCCTCGTCCTTCAGATCGTGGTCGTCCCTGATGCCATGGTCGGGAAGCGCCCTGAGGTACTGCTCCTCCGTCATCCACTCCGGGACGTCCAGATCCTCGGGGGCGAGCTGCTCGTACGTGAAGCTCCGCTTGGTCAGGTCCACCTTCGCGTCCGGGTCGAAGATGTTCTGCCCGGGCAGCGTCCAGCCCGGCGGGTTGTACTCATCCGCCCAGGCCGGTGCCGGCAACGCTCCCACCAGGGAGAAGGCCAGGGCGAGGGCGAGCAGGAAGGCGTACGCGGGCCTCGGCCGGATTCTCATCAGGGCTCCCTCGTGGACGGAAGCGGCTGTCACACCGCCCACAAGGTATCGCCTGGAATCAATTCCTATTGATCTTTACGGGCCAGGCGCCGGCAGCGGGTGCCCAGATAGCGGCTGATCGACATGCCGGCCTGCAACTCCTCGACCGGCACGTAGGACCGGTTGTCCCGGCCCACGTTCACCAGGCGCGGCCCGTCCTGCCAGGACCACTGGCCGTCGCCGGCCCGGCGGTAGGCCTCGCCGGTGTACCAGGCCGCGCCCTCGACCAGGTCGCGATTGGCCGGATCGAGCACCGCGGCCTTGTCGCCGAGAAGCTGGATCAGCAGGTCGGCCAGGCGGTTCAGGGAGGCCGGGGAGAAGTCCCACGTCCCGTCCGGCGCCCAGCGTGCCACCCAGCGCGGGAAGTCCGCCTCGCGGCCGGCGAGCCAGGCGTCGACCTCGGGCGACGCCGGCGCGGGGTGCGGGTCGAGCCCCGGCGTCGGCTCCTTGACCGGCCGCCACCCCGGCTCGGTCCGCGTGCGCGCCGCGACCGCCGAGGCCCACGCGTCGAACGTCTCCGCGGCGAGCCCCTCCTCCTCGAACAGCTCCGCGGGGGTCACCTCCGGCAGATCAAGAGCAGGATCAGCGCGTACGGCCGGATGTCCGTCCCCGGCGACCCACCCGCCCCCGGCGGCGCGCAGCAGGGTCTCGCCCAGGTAGGCGGCACAGCCGGCGACGAACTCCGCGCTCACGTCCCCCGTGGCGAGCCGCTCCAGCACGGCCAGGTCGTCGCGCCCGTAGTCGAGCCGCAGACCGAGCCCTTCCAGCCCGACGATCCGCGGCTGGACGCTGTCCACCCATTCCTCGAGGTCCATGCCGGCGATCGTAACCACGCCGGTCACGGCGTACGCCGGAAAGGTGCGGGTGATCGACGGCGGCGACAACGTGCACGTCGGCCGGGACCTGCTGGAGAACAACTTCTACAAGACGAACCGGGTCCTCGACCAGGACCAGTTCCTGGTCCGCGTCGACCGCTGACCGCCCGGCCGGATCATCGGCCACCCCATCGGGGCGGCGCCGTCAACGGTGTCGCCCTGATGGCCAGATCTGCAGGCGGTATCGCTCGTCGGGCTCGTGGTAGGCGGTGACCCGGACGCCGTACGTCCCGGCGCCACCCGGCAGGGGCGTCCCGGCCTGGACCGCCGAGTCCTGCGACTCGTCGATGCACCACTGCCCGGTGCTCAGGTCGATCTCGCCCTCCACCGCATAGTCGTACGGCGTCTCGTCGCCGATGAGCAACGGCCGGCGCGACCAGATCTCGACCGCGGCACGCACGCTGCCCGGGTCGGCCACCGTGCGCACGGCCACCGCCGAACCGGAGAAACCGACGTCACCGGCGTCGGCCAGCCGGCCCGCCGCCTGCAGGTCGGCGAGGTAGCCATCGGCCCGCGCGTGCAGCCAGAAGGTACGGAACGAGGGCGAGACAACAGTCTCCACCGCGGACAATCGAACGGCCATACCGGACATCCTCGCAGCCGGACTCCGGAGCCGCGCAAGGCCGGACGCCCCGGTCGAACACCACGGCGGCGACGCCCCAGCTGCCGGGGACCACGCCGGTCACGGCGTACACCGGAAAAGATGTCGTAGCCCGCTGCTACCTTCCGTCGATGCCGATCATGTCGAGTTCGGACGCGGAAGCCACGATGCGCCTCGTGGCGGGCAGCATCCGGGTCATGCAGCAGCGCTACAACAACCACCACGTCGGGCAGAACGAGCTCCGGCAGTACACCCAGCACGCGGCCATGGTGTGCGGCTGGGCGCCCGCCGGGACGGGCGAGGCGTTGCTGGCCGCGCTCGTCGACCCGGACGGGCCCTATGACACGGTGCCGATCCAGCGCGAGGTGACGCCCGAGGTGGTCCGGCTGACCGGGCAGCTCGCCGCCGCCGTGGCAGCGCTGGAGAGTGACGACGCCGGCCATGACGAGCGGGTGGAGGCGGCCGAGACCGCCGCGAGCTTCCAGAGCACCGGCATCATGGGCAGCGCCTACCACTCCGACTACAGGCAGTGGTGGGCCGCGGCGAGCAGCATGCGCGAGCGGGCCGGCGACCTGCTGCGCGCCCAGCCGCCGGCCGTGCGGCAGACGCTGTTCGACAGGTGGACGGCCACCGACGGCTCCGCGAAACCCCACCTCGACCCGCACCGCAGCCTGATCGGCGCCATGCTGGCCGGCGGTGGCGTCGACGGCCGGGGCTGGCTGGACAGGCTGGGCGACTTCGACCTGCTACACAGCGGCGACTGGACCGAGGAGATCATCAAGGCCGAGCACCGTGCGGGCCGGCCGCATCCGTGGGCGCTCGGCACCTGGCGCCGGGTGCAGATCGAGGACGGCAACGCGGACACCGGCAGAGAGTTGTGGCCGGTTCCGAGCCCTGGCGAGCCGTGGGCCGATCGCGCCGTCGCGGACGTCGAGGCGATGGCCGGCCCGCGCCGCGCCGACTGGCACGCGCTGCTCAGCCACTGCGTGCCCGCCAAGGACTCGGCGCGGCCCTCGACCGCCTGGCGCAAGGGAGCCGGCCCGCTGCTCGATGCGGTCGGCGCCGACGAGTTCGCCATGGTCGTGGACGAGTGGCTGGCCCTGGTGGGTGCCTCCCGGACCGGGCCGGTCCCGACGCCGATACCCGACCGGTACAACGTCCGGCTGCTGTCCGGCCTGCTGTGGGTGCGCGCGATGTGCCCGCCGTCGGAAAGCTACCTGCGGCACCTCGGCCAGATCGCGGAACGGGCCACCCGCAACGTCCCCGGCCACGGCCCGGCCAGCCCCAAGCTCGCCAATGCGGCGGTGACGGCGCTGGTCGGCGCCGACCATCCCGCCGCGGTCGAGCAGCTCACCCGGCTCGCGTCCCGGCTGACCTACAAGAGCACGCTCCGCCTCGTCAAGAAGGGCCTGGAGGACCGCGCGACGGCGGGGCCGCGTGTCACTCCAGGTCCACGGTGAAGCCCGCGCCGGTGGCGGCCAGGACACCGTCGACCGTCTGGCCCGGGGCGAGCCGGCGCAGGACCAGGCCGTCGCCGGTGACGTCGAAGACCGCGCGGTCGGTGATGATGCGGTCGACCACGCCGGCGCCGGTCAACGGCAGGGTGCAGCGGCCGACGACCTTCGGGCTGCCGTCCTTGGCGACGTGCTCGGTGACGACGATGACGCGCGGGGTGCCGGCGACCAGGTCCATGGCGCCGCCCATGCCCTTGACGAGCTTGCCGGGGATGGTCCAGTTCGCCAGGTCGCCGTTCGCCGCGACCTGCAGCGCACCGAGGATCGCGGTCTGCACGTGACCGCCGCGGATCATGCCGAACGAGGTGGCCGAGTCGAACACCGACGCCTGGGGCAGCAGGGTGACGGTCTGCTTGCCGGCGTTGATGAGGTCGGGGTCCTCGTCGCCCTCGTAGGGGAACGGGCCCATGCCGAGGATCCCGTTCTCGCTCTGCAGGGTCACCCGGACGCCGTCGGGCAGGTGGTTGGCGACCAGGGTGGGGATGCCGATGCCGAGGTTCACGTACTGGCCGTCGGTCAGTTCCGACGCGGCGATCGCCGCCATCTCGTCACGCGTCCACACGGGCCCGCACCGTCCTCTGCTCGATGTCCTTCTCCTGGATCTCGGTCCGGACCAGGTGCTGCACGTAGATGCCCGGGGTGTGCACGTCGTCCGGGTCGATCGCGCCGAGCTGCTCGGTCTCGGCGATCGTGATCCGGCCGGCGGTGGCCACGAGGGGGTTGAAGTTGCGCGCCGTGAGGCGGTACCGCAGATTGCCCTCGAGGTCGGCACGATGCGCCCGGACCAGCGCCAGGTCCGCGACGATCCCGAGCTCCAGAATTGTCCGTACGCCGTCGAAGGTCTTCTCGGGTTTGCCCTCCGCGATCGGCGTTCCGGCGCCTGTCGGGGTGTAGAAGGCGGGAATGCCGGCGCCCCCGGCGCGCAAGCGCTCGGCGAGCGTGCCCTGCGGGACGAACTCGACGTCGAGCTCGCCGTCGAGGTACTGCCGGGCGAACAGTCTGTTCTCGCCGACGTAGGAGGCGAGCACCTTGCTGACCTGCTTGTTCTCCAGCAGCAGGCCGAGGCCCTTGCCGTCGACGCCCATGTTGTTGCTGACGATGGTGAGGTCGCGGACGCCGGTGTCCCGCAGGGCGATGATCAGCGAGGCAGGGATGCCCGACAGGCCGAAGCCCCCGACCGCCACGGTCATGCCGTCCCGGGCGACGGCGGCGACGGCCCGTGCCGCGCTGTCGACGAGTTTGCTCATGGACGCGCACGGTAGGGACGCCGGCGGGGCAAGTCCGCGAATGATCACTCCGTGGCCCGGTTGGGCATCCGGTGCTCATAATGTGAGCATGCAGGGAACGCAGCTGGTCAGCCGGGTCGCCGCGGTGCTGCGCCGGGTCGGGTCGGGCGCCGCGGACGGTGTCACCACCGCGGAGGTCGCGACGGCCACCGGGCTGCCCCGGTCGACCGCGCAGCGGGTGCTCGCGGCGCTGGCCGAGGAGGGGTTCGTCGACCGGGACGCCCGCCGCGGGCGGTGGTTCCCCGGGCCGGAGCTCTTCCTGCTCGGGTCGGTCGCGGCGGAACGCTACGACGTGACGTCGACCGCCCGGGACGTGCTGCGCTCGCTGGCGGCCAAGACCGGGGAGAGCGCGTTCTTCTCGGCGCGGCGTGGCGACGAGACGGTGTGCCTGGCCGGCGAGGAGGGCAGTTTCCCGCTGCGGTCGCACGTCCTGCGCGAGGGGATCCGGTTCCCGCTCGGCGTCGCGTCGGCCGGGCTGGCGATCCTGGCGTTGCTGCCGCTGGAGGACGCGGAGAGCTACGTCCGCTCGCGAGGTGGCGAGCTCGTCGCGGCCTACGGTGAGCAGCACGAGCCGGCGACGCTGTCCCGGCGGGTCGCGGCGACCCGGCGGCGTGGTTACGCCGTGAACCCGGGCCTGATCGTCCCCGGCAGCTGGGGTGTCGCCGCCGTGGTGTTCGACCGCGCCGGGTCGCCGGCCTGGGCGCTGAGCCTGACCGGGGTGGAGTCGCGCTTCGACGGGGAGCGCACGGCGCAGCTCGGCGCGTTGCTGCTGGAGGCCGCGCACACGTTGACGCAGCGGATCGCCCGCCGGGGCTCCCGGCTGTAGTTAACACTCTTGACTGCGGCATGCACAGCTACCAGTACGCGATCGCCGCCACCTACGACAAGAACGTCGGCGCGTACCTGGGGCAGTTCCGCAACGAATACCTCGACGACACCGGCTGGTGGGGGCTGGCATGGCGTGGACCTGGTTCCAGGGGACCGGCATGATCAACGGTTCGGGCCTGGTCAACGACGGGGTCAACCTGAGCACGTGCCGGAACAACAGGGACGTCACGTGGACGTACAACCAAGGGGTCCTGATCAATGCCCTGGTTCAGCTGAACCGGCTGACCGGTGACGCGAACGCGCTCAGCACCGCCCGGCGCATCGGCGACGCGATGACGACCAGCGGGTACCTGTCGCCGGGCGGCATCCTGCGCGAACCGAACGAGCCGGACACCTGCGGTGGGGACGGAGCCTCGTTCAAGGGCGCGGCGATCCGCGGGCTGGGCGTGCTCAACGCGGCTGCCGGCGGAGCCTACGACACCTATCTGACGCGCAACGCCGACAGCGCGTACGGCCGCGACCGCGACAGCCTCGACATGTACGGCTCGCACTGGGCCGGCCCGTTCGCCGGCACCAGCCACAGCTGCCAGCACAGCGCGCTCGACCTGCTCGACGCTGTACGGTGATGGCCACGTCACCGAGTCGGGGGAGCGGGAATGGCCATCACCGGAGTGATCATCCGCAGGCCGGTCGACGACCTCGCGGAGGCGATCCCGTTCTATGAGTCCCTGACCGGTGAGACGGCGCACCGGTTCGCGTTCGGTGCGGTCGAGCTGGCCGCTGTCGGGCCGTTCCTGCTGTTCACCGCGGGCGAGCAGACGAACCGGATCGCCCAGGTGGCCGCCACCCTGACCGTCGACGACCTGCCAGCCACCGAGAAACTTCTCACCGGCCTCGGCGCCGAGATCATCGCCCCGGCGACCGCCACCCCGAACGGGCACCGCCTGATCGCCCGCCACCCCGACGGCGCGGTCTACGAATACACCGGCCCGTAGCCGAGGCTGCCGCCGAACTCCACAACCGGCCGCGCAAGAGCCTCGGTTCAGGTAGTCGCGGCCGACAACCACGCTCAGAACCAGCGGGCAAGGTTGCGCCTCCGGCTGGTGCTGACCGTGGTGATGCGGCCGCCGATTCCACGGTGGCGGCCAGCTCGCGGCGCGCGGCTGGTGCTCACGGTGGCTGTTCGTCGCGCATGACCACGGTCAGAACCAGCTGGGACTTCGCGCCGACGCGTCGTCCTCAACTGCGATCCGCGCGTTTCGGCGAGCTGGTGATGGCCCGTCGACGAGGATGCTGTGGCCGAATCACTAGGCTCAGCCTCGAAGGTGCTCGGCTGAAGTGTTGCGACGACTGCCAGAATCCGCCGTCATGGGATGGAGGCCTTGATGTTCTCGGTGCCGCTGGGCGACGACGCCCGTCTGGAACCGCTCGAAGTGTGGCAGGCGCGGGAGTTCGCCGACCACCTGGATCGGGCCCGCGAGCACGTCCGGCCGTGGGTCGGGCCGGCATTCATCGCTGACGCGGCGGCCACGCTGAAGCGGTATGCCGAGCGCCAGGCCGCGGACGGCGCGCGCCTGTTCGGGATCAGGCACCGCGGCACGCTGGTCGGCGGGGTCATGTTCACCGACTTCAGTGCGGCGGCCGGCAGTTGCGAGATCGGTTGCTGGCTGGAGCCGGCCGGCGAAGGGCGGGGCTTCGTCACGCGGGCGAGCGCGATTCTGCTGGACTGGGCGTTCACCACTCGGGGCCTGCACCGCGCCGAGTGGCACTGCCGGGCGGACAACGATCGCAGCTCCGCGGTGGCCAAGCGCCTGGGCATGACGCTGGAGGGTGTGCGGCGCGAGGCCTGGCCGTTCGAGGGCGTCCGCTACGACAAGCAGATCTGGGCGATCCTCGCCCCGGAATGGGCGGCCCGCGACCGCTGACGTCAGAGATAGGCCCAGGCATCAGGCGTGATCAGCTGCCGGCGGGCGCCGGGGAGACCGGTGCTTCCGGCCGGCCACCGTTGTGCCTGCGGCCGCGGATGGTGGCGAGGACGAAGTCGACGGTCAGGAACGCCAGCAACGGGATGCCGAACAGCGGCAGGAACCAGCCCAGCGCGAAGAGTGCAGGCAGGCCGACGGCGATAGCGGGCATCGGCAGGCCGGTCCACCACGAGCCGCGGGCGGGCGGCGCACCTGCCAGGGCGCGCCGGTCGGCGCGGGTCGGGCGGCGCTGCCACCACATCCGGTACCCCCAGACGATGACGCAGATCAGGCCGGCCGCGAGGGCCGCCAGCAGGATCTGGTTGGCCGGCCCGAACAGCTGGCCCATGTGGGCGTAGATGCCCCACTGCGTGAGCTTGGCGGCCAGCGGCCAGTCCGCGAAGTCGATCCGCTCGACGATCTTCCCGGTGGAGTCGACGGCCACGCTGTCCCGGCCGACGGGCCAGAGGCTGTCGTTGCCGGTGACGCTCCAGGCGGTGGTCGCGTCGGCCGGGACGGTGATGGTCACCGCTCCGGTCAGGCCGGCGTCCCGGGCGCTCCGGTAGACAGTGGTGATCGCGGCCGGGTCGACGGGGACGGCCGCCGAGCCGCCGCCCATGTCCATCCCGGCGTGGTGGCCGCCACCGCCGCTCGCGGAGGCCGATCCGGTCAGGTCGGTGGAGACGGCCGGCCGGCTGGCGTCGAGCGAGTCGATGATCTCGTCGAAGTTCGCGCCGGCGTGGTTCGACCAGGTCAGGCCGGTCGCGGACAGGAACAGCAGGCCGATCGTCAGCCACATTCCGGTGGCGGCGTGCCAGCCCCGGGTGCGGCGCACGCCCTTCCTCGCCGACAGGTCCGGGGTGAGCAACCGCCGGGCGCTGCGGACTCCGCGCAGCCGGCGCCACCAGAGCACGATGCCGCCGAGCGCGATCACCCACAGCCAGCTCGCGGCCAACTCGGAGTAGAGCGCGCCGGTCTCACCCAGGTGCAGGTTCGCGTGCAGGTTGTCGAGCCACTCGTTGAGCGGGGTGGCGGCCCACCAGGTGGTCAGCCGGCCGGTGACCGCTCCCGTGTACGGGTTGACATACACCGTGTGCTGGTGGTCGGCGTCCAGCGACGGATCACTGAAGTCGATCTGCGTGGTCGCGGTTCCCTCTCCCGGCCGTACCGTCAGCAGGTCTCCGGAAGGATGAGCGGCCCGGGCCGCGGCGACCTGATCGGCCAGCGGCAAGGTCGCGGTCCCGGGGTCGGCGACGGTCAGCTCGGTGCTGTAGACGATCTTCTCGATCTGCGGGGTGAACGCGAACAGGATGCCGGTCGTGGCGGCGACCAGCAGGAACGGGGCGACCAGGAGTCCCGCGTAGAAGTGCAGTCGCAGCAGCAGCGCGCCGAACGGCGATTGCTGCCGCGGGGCGCGGACCGGCGCGGGCGGGGAGACGACCGGGTCGGAGACGTCGGGGGAGAGGGCCATCGGCTGTCCTCGTCGAGGTGTCGGCGGCGCTGAGAGGGTGCGCCGGCATCCGGGAGTTGCAGTCGACGCGCCGGCGTCCCGAGGCGTCGCATCGATAGTCGCCGCCCGCCCCCGATTGGTTCCCGCTGTCTTCCCGGTCTTCAGAGCCGACCACCGATTTCCCGGTACGGCGTTGCGCTGCGGCTTCGGCGCCCGTCGCGGACCCGGCTGGTGCTCATGGTCGTTACGAGGCACGGATAACGACCATGAGGACCAGCCGGGACGGTGGGTCGCGTCGCTGCCCGGAAAGCGCATTCCCGCGGAATCTTCTACCTGTCGGCGAGGCGGGTCAACAGATCCGCGAAGGGTTTCAGGGATTTGAGGGGGTCTATGGAATGCGTTATCCCGAGTGTTACGGTCCGGTTAACCGCTTCAGTAGCGGTGCGTCCCCGTCCTCAACCACGTTGGGATCCCCCATGCGACGCAAAGTCCTGTGCGGCCTGTCCGTGGCCGCCGTCCTGCTCACTGCCGGCGGAGTCCCCGCCACCGCCAGTGCCGCGGACACCCCCGCCACCACCACCGTCGACAACCTGGATCGCGGGCTGATCAGCCTGCGGACCCCGACCGGGAACTTCCTGTCCTGGCGACTCCTGCAATCCGACCCCGCGGGTGTCGCCTTCAACGTCTACCGCGGCTCGACCAGGGTGAACGCCGCACCGATCACGAAGGGCACGAACTTCACCGACACCGGAGCACCGGCCGGGACGACGTACACGGTGAAGCCTGTGATCGACGGGGTGGAGACCCCCTCGCTGAAGGCCGCCACCCCCACGGCCGCACTCGCGGCTGCCTACCAGGACGTGCCGATCCAGATCCCGGGCGGTGGCACCACGCCGGACGGGGTCGCCTACACCTACTCGGCCAGCGACGCCTCGGTCGGTGACCTGGACGGCGACGGCTCCTACGAGATCGTCCTCAAGTGGGACCCGTCGAACGCCAAGGACAACTCGCAGTCGGGGTACACCGGGCCGGTCATCATCGACGCGTACAAGCTGAACGGCACCCGGCTGTGGCGGCTCAACCTGGGCCGCAACATCCGCGCCGGCGCGCACTACACCCAGTTCCAGGTCTTCGACTACGACGGGGACGGCCGGGCCGAGGTGGTCACGAAGACCGCGGACGGCACCGTCGACGGCACCGGCGCGGTCATCGGCAGCTCCAGCGCCGACTACCGCAACTCGTCGGGCTACGTGCTCTCCGGCCCGGAGTACCTGACCGTCTTCAACGGTCAGACCGGCAAGGCCATGGCGACCGCCGACTACGTGGTGCCGCGCGGCACGGTCTCGTCGTGGGGCGACAACTACGGCAACCGGGTGGACCGGTTCCTGGCCGGGACCGCCTACCTCAACGGCTCCTACCCGAGCATCATCATGGCCCGCGGCTACTACACCCGCTCGGTCATCGTCGCCTGGGACTACCGCAACGGCGCTCTGACCCGCAAGTGGACCTTCGACAGCAACTCCAGCACCAATGGGTCGGCGTGGACCGGCCAGGGCAACCACCAGCTCTCCGTCGCCGACGTCGACAGCGACGGCAGGGACGAGATCCTGTACGGCGCGATGGCCGTCGACGACAACGGCTACGGGCTGTGGGTCAACGGGCAGGGACACGGCGACGCGTACCACGTCGGTGACCTGATCCCGAGCCGGGCCGGCCTGGAGATCTTCAAGGTCGACGAGAGCACGAACAAGCTCGCCGCGTGGATGGCCGACGCCCGCACGGGCGCGATCATCTGGTCGAACGCCTCGTGCGGCTGCGACAACGGTCGTGGCGTCTCCGACGACATCTACGCCGGCAGCCCCGGCGCCGAGTCCTGGTCGTCGGCGGTCTCCGGCCTCTACAACACGTCGGGCCAGAACATCGGGCGCAAGCCGTCCAGCGCCAACTTCGTCATCTGGTGGGACGGCGACGCCCAGCGTGAGCTGCTCGACGGCACCCACATCGACAAGTACGGCACGAGCGCCGACACCCGGCTGCTGACCGCGAGCGGCGTGCACTCCAACAACGGCACCAAGGCCACCCCGTCGCTGCAGGCCGACATCCTCGGTGACTGGCGCGAAGAGGTCATCTGGCCGACGACCGACAACACCAAGCTGCGCATCTACTCCACGACGGACAGCACGAGCATCTCGCGCACGTCGCTGATGCAGGACCGGATGTACCGCGAGGCGGTGGCGTGGCAGAACACCGCGTACAACCAGCCGCCGCACCCGTCGTTCGCGATCGGAGGCTGACCATGCGACGCATCCTCGCGCTGGCCGCGGTGCCGGCCGTGCTGCTGGGACTCTCCGCCGTCCCCGCGGCGGCGGCCACCACGCTGACCGTCGCCGCTGACGGCTCGGCCACCTACCGGACGGTCCAGGCCGCCGTGAACGCGGTCCCGGCCGGGAACACCAGCCGGGTCACGATCACCATCAAGGCGGGCACCTACCGGGAGAGCGTGGTCATCCCGTCGAACAAGCCGTACATCACGCTCGAAGGCCTCGGTTCGACAGCGGCGGCCACGGTGATCGTCAACAACAAGCCCGCCTCGACCGCCGGTACGACCGGGTCGGCCACGGTGTACGTGCAGGCCAAGGAGTTCTACGGCAAGAACCTGACGTTCAGCAACGACTACGACGAGGCCGCCAACGGGTCGTCGCAGGCGCTCGCGCTGGCGCTCTACGGCGACCGGGCGCGGCTCGGCAACGTCCGGGCCCTGGGGGATCAGGACACACTGCTGATCTACAACAGTGCGCGGGCGTACGTCTGGAGCTCCTACATCGAGGGCACTGTCGACTTCATCTACGGCAACGGCAGCGCCGTCTTCTACGCGTGCCAGATCTACGAGAAGCGCACCAGCGGCGGCTATCTCACCGCCGCCAACACCCCTTCCACCCAGACGTACGGCTTCCTGATCTACAAGTCGACGATCACCGGCGCGACCGGGAACGTCACCTACCTCGGCCGCCCCTGGGGTGCCGCCGCCCAGGTCACCGTCCGGGAGTCCAGCCTGAGCTCCACGATCAGGGTGGCCCAGCCCTGGACCGACATGTCCGGCAACTCGTGGAAGAACGCCCGCTTCTACGAGTACAAGAACACCGGCGCGGGCGCGACCGTCAACAGCAACCGGGCGCAACTGACGGACGCGCAGGCCGCCAACTACACCCCGCAGAAGTACCTGGCGGGATCGGACGGCTGGAACCCGGTCGGCTGAACCCCGGCCGCCGATCACGGTCAGGGCCCGACCAGCCACCCCTCGCGCTGGTCGGGCCCCTGCCGCCGGTGACCGCGCCGGCTCGCCCGGCACCTCCGCGATGTGGGCGGGCGGTCCCGGCATCCGGGCGCGTCGTGGCCCCGGCTGGCGCTCAGGGGTGTATCGGGCTGGTTTGACACCCCTGAGCGCCAGCCGGGGCTCGCGCGTGCCCGGCAAGACCAGCCCCGGCCCGGCCCGGCCCGGCTACCGAGCTTCCGGTGATGCGGGCCGGAGGAAAGATCGGGGTTTTGCCTCGGTGGGGGTGGCCGGGTTGCCACGCTCGTTGCGTCGGCACGAAGGAGGGCTCAACGATGCGCACGGTCGTGGCGGTGCTCGCCGCAGGGATGATGGTCGTGACGTCACCGGCACAGGCGGCGTCCGCGCCGCACTACCGGCCGGGGACGATCTACTTCAACAAGACGGAGACCGCCCAGCTCACGTATCTGACCGGGGTGGCCGCTGTGCGGTCTGTCGCGGCGGCGCCGTTCGGGCGGATCATCGGGGACAACGCGGCGGAGATCATGGTGCGGGCCGGCTCCGCCAACATGGTGGGGCAGTGCGTGAAGATCACGTCCATGGGCGCGATCGGCACGTACGGCGGCAACGACGGCGACGGGTTCTGCCAGTAGGGCGGCCCGCGGTGACGCCCGACACCGGCCCCTGGCGGTTGACGAACATGTTCGCTACGATCGTGTTATGAGTCCTCGCCGTGAACCCGTGAGCCGCCGCGACCGGCCCGCCAAAGCGCCCCTCAGCCGAGCGAGCCTGGTCACGGCCGCGCTGCACGTCATGCGCGAGGAGGGGCTCGAGCGGCTGACCATGCGGCGGCTGGCCGCCGAGCTCGACACCGGCCCGGCGTCGCTCTACGTCTACGTGCGCAACACCGCCGAGCTGCACGGCGCGATCCTCGACGAGCTGGTCGCCGGTTTGGAGACGCCGGACCCGACGGTGGGGGACTGGCGGGAGCGTCTGATCGGGACGCTCACGGCGTACACCAGGCTGCTCTTCTCCTATCCGAGCCTGGCGCGCTCGGTGCTGATGCTGCGCCCGGCCGGGCCGCACTATCTGCGGCTCATCGACACGATCGCCGGGCTGCTGCTCGACGGCGGGGTGCCGGTGCGGCAGGCCGCGTGGGGTGTCGACATCCTGCTGCAGCACGCCACCGCCACGGCCGCCGAGCAGGGCAGCCGTGACGAGTCGGCGGAAGCGGAGGCCGAGCAGGAGGATCTCGCGCTCGCGGTCGTCGAGGCCTCACCTGGCACCTATCCGAACCTGGTGCGCGTGCGGGAGGAGATCCTGGCGGGCTCGGGGGAGGAGCGGATGCGCTGGGCGTTCGCCACGATCATCGACGGTCTGCGCGCCGGCTGAGTTCCAGGCTGATTCGCACGCTGGTCGTCCGGCCCCGGATGACCAGCCCGAGCTTTGCTCAATCCGAACATGTTCGTCCCGAACGTGTTCAACACTGCCAGGAGGCATCATGAACATCACCATCATCGGCGCGGGACTCGGCGGTCTGACGCTCGCCCGCGTCCTGCACGTCAACGGGATCGCCGCCACCATCTACGAGCTGGACGACTCACCGGCCGCCCGGACGCAGGGTGGCATGCTCGACATCCACGACTACAACGGGCAGGTCGCGCTGCGGGACGCCGGGCTGTCCGAGCAGTTCCAGGCGATCATCCACCCGGGTGGGCAGGCCATGCGGGTGCTCGACCGGGACAACACCGTACTGCTGGAGGAAACCGACGACGAGAGCGCCGGGGATCGTCCGGAGGTCGACCGCGGGGAGCTGCGGCAGATGCTGCTCGACTCGCTGCCGGCCGGGACGATCAGGTGGGGCAAGAAGGTCACCGGCGCGCGGGCGCTCGGCGACGGGCGGCACGAGGTGAGCTTCGCCGACGGCGAGACGGTCACCACCGACGTGCTCGTCGGGGCGGACGGCGCCTGGTCACGGATCCGGCCGCTGGTGTCCGACGCCGTGCCGGCGTACACCGGGATCTCGTTCGTCGAGGTGGACCACGCCGACGCCGACGCGCGCCATCCGGTGCCGGCCTCGGTCGTCGGCGGTGGCATGCTGTTCGCGCTCGCGCCCGGCAAGGGATTCCTGGCGCACAAGGAGACCGACGGCAGCCTGCACGTCTACATCGCGCTGAAGACGTCGCAGGAATGGCTCGACGGCATCGACTGGGCCGACCGTGACAAGGGCAAGGCCGTGCTGCTGGAGGAGTTCGCCGGCTGGGCGCCGGAGATCCGGTCGCTGATCACCGAGGCGGACGGCGCGCTGATCCCGCGGACCATCAACGCCCTGCCGGTCCGGCACCGCTGGGAGCGCGTCCCGGGGGTGACGCTGCTCGGCGACGCCGCGCACGTGATGTCGCCGTTCGCGGGGGAGGGCGCGAACCTGGCCATGTTCGACGGCGCCGAGCTCGGCAAGGCGATCGCCGCGCACCCCGACGACATCGAAACAGCGCTTTCGGCGTACGAGAAGGAGCTCTTCGAGCGCAGCGAGCGGATCGCCCAGGAGTCGGCCGACAGCCTGGAGCTGATCTTCGACGACAACGCGCCGCGGTCACTGGTCGACATGTTCGCCTCGTTCGGCCCGCACTGATCAGGCGCCGACGGTCCCGTCGACCCCCTCGCGGATCAGGTCGGCGTGACCGTTGTGGCGGGCATACTCCTGCAGCACATGGGTGATCACGAAACGCAGCGAGACGTCCTTCTCCCAGCGGGGCTGATAGCCGACCCGGTCCAGGGACTCGGAGGCCTGCTCGATCGTACGGGCGTGGGCGACCTCGGCCTCCCACGCCGCGAACGCCTCGGCCCGGGTGGAGCCGCCGGGATCGTACGCGGCCTGGAAGTCCATCGTGTCCGACCAGACCAGCGGGATCTCGTGGTCCTCGAACACCCGCCGGAACCAGGTGCGTTCCACCTCGGCCATGTGCCGCACCAGCCCGAGCAGGGTGAGCGTGGACGGCGGCATCGAACGCTCGCGCAGCTGCTCGTCGGTCAGGCCGGCGCACTTACGGGCGAGCGTGGCGCGGTGGTAGTCGAGCCAGGCGCACAGGGTGTCGCGCTCGCTGCCGGTCAGCGGCGGCCCGATCCGGTCGTCAGTCATACCGGTGATCATGCTGGACGACGTCGCCGGCCCGCGCGCCCCCTCCGCGGCGAGGTCGGACGCCGAGCCGGTCGTGCTCGTCGCGGTGAGGGCCGCGGCGAACAGCAGCAGCTGATTGAGCGCGCTCAGGAAGACCAGCAACCCGACCGAGCCGGCGACCAGCTGGTACACCGGGTTGGCCTCGGTCGCCCGGATGTACTGACCGCCGAGCGTCTTGAGCAGCTCGATGGAGACACCGGCCACCGCCGCCGGGCCGAGCAGGCGGCGCCACGGCATCCGGACCCGCGGCAACCCGGTCAGCGCGCCGCACGCCAGAACCGTGTTCAGGGCGGAGCCCACCAGGAAGGCGACCACCGTGAGCGCCGCCCGGGACAGGCCGTCACCGGCGTCGGCGACCTCGGTGATGCGGGTCGCGACGACCGTCGTCACGTAGGCCACGGCGAGCGAGGCCACCAGCAGCACGCCCAGGCCGACGAGCACGAGCAGGTCGATCAGCACCCGGCTCGGCAGGCGGCCCGGGTACTCGGGGAGCCGCCAGATGCGCCGGATCGAGGAGCGGAACGCGTCCGCCCAGAACCAGCCGGTGATCGGCAGCCCGATCAGGGCCACCACCCCGGCCGTGGTCCGGGACGCCCGCAGCGTCTGCACGTCGAGCTGCGGCAGGTCCTGCGCCAGGTACCGTTCGACGGCGGCGAGCACCTGCGGGTCGTCCAGGACGAACCCGAAGATCGCGAAACCGAGCAGCCAGGCCGCGAACGTGCCGAAGAACGCGTAGTAGGTCACCGCGGCGGCCAGCCGCCCGCCGTCGGCCTCGTCGTAACGGACACCCGCGCGGGCCAGATGATCGACCCAGCCCGCGCGGCGCCGCAGCCGCTGCCAGCCGGTCGTGAACCGCTTCGAGGAACGCCCGGCAGCCATGGCCGCGTCCGTACCCGCTGCGCCGTCCCGCTACTCCTCACCCGCGGCGTGACGGGCCACGGCGTCAGGCAACGATCGTGGCCGGACGGGTAGGGTCCTGGCCGTGACCGAGGTCGTGACCCATGTCGACGCCGCGCCCGCCCAGGTTTCCGCGGCCCTGCAGGCGGTGCCGCTGCCGCTGGTCCTGGCCAACGTGCGCCATGAGGCCCTCGTCGAGCACACCGGTGACGGCCGCACCCGGATGACGCAGCGCATAGCGGGCGGCCGGGACTTCCTCGTGCCGTACCTCCAGCTGCAGGCGGGCCGCATCATGGAACACGCCGAAGCCACGGCGCGGGTGGATCGGGCCGGGCTCGCCCTGGTCCTGCACGCGGTCGCGGCGGAGGCGGGCGGCACCGGGCGTGAGTGGCATCGGATCGCCGGGCCGGCGCTGGCCGCCGGCGGGGACTGGCCCGCCCTCGCCGAGCTGGCCGCTGACGGCCCGCTGGCGACCAGCGACGACTACCTCGACGCGGACATCCACGCCGCGCAGAAACGGCTGGCCGACCAGCTCGCCGCCGAGCTCGGCGACCGGCCACGCCTGGACTACTGGGACATGATCGCCGGTGTGGCGGCGCGTGCCTGCACCCTGGGCGTCATCGGCCCGTACGACCTCGCCGGCGTGCTCGGCAGCTACGGCCACGACACGATGGACGAGGATTCCGCGGGCGCGGACATGATGTGGGAGGTCTGGAGCACGAATGCGGTCGAGGGTTCCACCGCCGAGTTCGGCGGATACGGCGGCCCGGGCTACGACGAGGAGGAGCTACGGGTTCGCGGCGACCGGTTGATCCCGCCGGGCAGCATCAACGGCCCGCTCGCCCTCGTCCTGACGGAGTTCCTGCACGGCTGACCGACCGCGAGCCGCCGAAGAGGTAGAGCACGCTCGCGGCGAACTCCAGCACCCGGCCGGAGAACGCGAGCCCGGAGAAGCCGCCGCCCGGTGCCGAGCGGGCGGATCCGGCGGCTCGGGTGTCGCCGGGGTCGACGTCATCCCGGCAGGCTGCGCCATCGGCATTCAGCGGCCCGCCCCTTTGCCGGTGGCGAAGCCGGCCAGGATGACGTCGATGGCGCGGTCGAGCACGGCCGGCGGGGCAGGGGAAACGGTAGTGGTCTGGGTCAGGGCGCGGATCAGCAGGTAGAGCTCGTCGACGCCGACGTCCTGCCGGATCTCGCCGGTGGCCTGGGCCCGCCGGAGCACCGCGTCGACGCCCGCCTTCACCTGGCCCGCCGCGGCGACGACGGCCGGAGGTGGCGCCGCACCCAGCATGGAGGCCAGGGTGAGCTTGGTGGCGCCGTGCTTGATCAGGTCGCGGATCAGGGCGGTCAGCGCCGCCGTGGGATCGGGCGCGGCGGCCGCGGCCCGCGTCCGGTCGAGCAGTCCGGTGAAGTGGCGCACCAGCGTGGCCTCGATCAACGTCTCCTTGGCCGGGAAGTGCCGGAACACGGTCGCGATGCCCACGCCGGCCAGCCGCGCGACCTCCTCGGTGGAACCGGCCTCGCCGTGGGTGCCGAAGACCTGCTCGGCGGCGGCGAGGATGCGCTCGCGGTTCTCCCGGGCGTCTTGACGCATGACACGTACTGTAACCGGAGCCTCGACTTCGGTAGCGTAAACGGAGTCCGGACTTCGCTAACCCGTTTGGAGTCGCGCCGTGCGCACACCCGAGGAAACCGTCCGAGCCGTCGCCGACGGCGTCTGCCGTCTCATGCGGGGCGGGCTCACCGCCGAGGAAGAGGCAGCCGAGCTCGACGAACTGGCCGCCTGCTACGCCGAGCGCACCGACGTCCGGCACCCGTTCAGCCCGCTCGGCGACACCCCGCTGCTCAGCCGGGCCGCGCTGCGCGAGCACTTCGCCGGCGGTGGACGGACGGCCGGCGTCGAGAGCTACGAAGTGGCCGGCGACCACGTCCACGCGACTCCGGACCCCGAGGTGGTGATCTTCGAGTTCCGGTACGAGGGTGTGATCGACGGCCGCGCCTTCACGGTCCCGTGCATCTTCGTGGTGCGGGTCCGCGACGGCGAGATCGTCGAGTCCCGTGACTATGTGGACCATGTGGCCGGCGCCCGTGCGTTCGGCCGCCTCCCCGGGCTGGCCGCCGCCCTCGCCGAGCCGGCCACGGCCTGACCCGCCTCAGGACTGCTGAGATTCAGCGCGGCCGGAACAGATAGTTGTTCGTGTGGGCGCACACCCGCTCCGCCGGCCGCCACCCCCGCTCCCAGGTGTACATCACGTACCCCCGCGCCGTGAGCCACCCGACGACGTCCCCGGGCGAGTATGCGTACCGGCAAGTGTGTCTCTCCTCGATCTCGATGAACATCACGGGACGGAATCTGTCCACGGTCTCCGCCGCACCGTGCAGCACGTGCAGTTCCCCGCCCTCCACATCGATCTTGACGAAGTCCAGACGGTGCAACCGCGCCTGAGCCACCATCTCGTCCACGGTCGTCACCTCGACCAGCACGTCCTCGTACCGGGTGAACTCGTCGCCGGAGCCGACCCCGCGGCTCTTCCAGTCGAGGAAGGAGCGGCTGGTGGCCGGGCCGGCCGGGGTGTACGGCACCCGCATCGCCACCCGCCCGGGTTCGGCGCCGAGGGCGACCGCGCGATGGTGGACGTTGGCACGCCGCTGGGCACCGAGGACGCGGGTCCAGAACGGGTGCCCGAAGGTCAGCGGCTCGGCACTGTGCACCGCGCCGTCCGGGCCGGCCAGGTCGGACAGCAGCCGGCTGTACAGGCCGGCGGCCGATCCGATGTCCAGGCACACGTCGCCCGGCCGGACCAGGCCGCCGATCGTGTGCAGTTCGGCGTCGAGGTACCGGGTGTGGCGCGACAGGGTGGTCGCGACTGCGTTGAGGATGGTCACGGCCCCGAAGGTAGGCGGTGGGCGGCCGCCGCGAATCGGCCGGCGGGCTTACGCCCCGGGGCTTACCAACCCCATCTCGTACGCCATGATCACCAGGTGCACGCGGTCGCGCGCGTCGAGCTTGGTGAACAGGCAGGCCACGTGAGCTTTGGCGGTCGCCGGGCTGATGTGCAGGCCGGCGGCGATCTCCGCGTTGGAGCGGCCCAGGCCGACCAGGGTCAGCACCTCCCGCTCCCGCTCGGTGATGCCCTCGGCGGAACGGTGGACCGGGGCGGGCACGGCCGGACGACCGGTGAACTGCTCGATCAGCCGCCGGGTCACGCTCGGGGCGATCAGAGCGTCCCCGCCCGCTACGACTCGGACCGCGCCCAGGATGTCGTCCAGGGCCATGTCCTTGACCAGGAATCCGCTGGCCCCGGCGCGCAGTGCGGCGTAGACGTACTCGTCGTCGTCGAAGGTGGTCAGGATCAGCACCTTGGGCGGATCGATTCCGGACAGCAGGTGCCGGGTCGCCTCGATGCCGTCCATCACCGGCATCCGGATGTCCATCACCACCACGTCCGGCCGCTGCTCGCGGGCCAGGCGCACCGCCTCGGCGCCGTTGCCGGTCTCGCCGACCACGGTCAGGTCCTCGGCATCGTTGATCAGGACCCGCAGACCGTTCCGGATCAGCGGCTGGTCGTCGACGAGCAGCACCCGCACGCTCATGCGCCCTCGCCCGGCATCGGGATCCGCGCGTACACCCGGAAGCCGCCGGAATCACGCGGACCGGCGCTGAAGTCGCCGCCGAGCAGGCTGACCCGCTCGCGCATGCCGGAGATCCCGTATCCGTGATCACCGTGGCCGGTGACGCCGCGCCCGGCGTCGGTCACCTCGATCGTCAGCATCTGCTGTCCCTGTTCGATCACGACGTCGCACCGGTCGGTGGCGGCGTGCCGGATCACGTTGGTCATCGCCTCCTGCACGATACGGAACGCCGACAGGTCGATGTCCGGCGGCAGTTGCGCCTGTTCCCGGCTGCGCCGCAGAAAGACCTTCAGACCCGCTTGCTCGGTACGGGCGATCAGGCTCTCCAGATCGTCCAGACCGGGCGCCGGATCCCGCGTCACCGGCCCCGCCTCGAGGTCGTTGCGCCGCAGCGTGCCCAGCATCCGTCGCAGTGCCGCCGCGGTGTCCCGGCTGGTCTCCTCGATGTTGGCCAGCGCGTTGCGGGCCTCGGCCGGCTGGGTGTCGATCACCCGGCGGCCCATTCCGGCCTGCACCGCGATTACCCCGATGCTGTGCGCGATCATGTCGTGCAGCTCCCGGGCGATCCGCAGCCGCTCGGCCTGCACCGCCCGGTCCTCGGCCTCGGTCCGTTGCGCGGCCGCGTACAGCCGGCGCTGCCGGACCGAGTTGCCGATCACCCACGCGGTCACGACGCCCAGGATCTCGATCACGTAGAGGGTGGTCAGGCCGTTCGGGTTGTCCAGCGCGGCCAGCAGCATCTGGGCCACGGCGGTCGCCACCGCGGCCGTGACCGATTGCCACCGCGGAGTCTTGGCGGCGACGTTGCCGACCACGATGTCGGCCAGGACCAGCAGCGGGATGAGCAGCACCCGGCCGGAGAACTGCTGATGCACGGCCGGCACGACCACGGCCGCGCTGATCACCACGATCACCAGGGCCGCGATGGGACGCCGGCGCATCAGGCCCAGCGGCAGGCCCAGCACCAGCACGATCGCGGCGATCTGGATCAGGACGTCGCCGGTCGGCATCATGGCGGCCAGGAAGAGGGCGACCGGGAACAGCAGCGCGAGACTCCAGCGTGACAGGCCACCGAGACGTACAGACATGTCGATGATCGTATCGGCGCTGGTCAGCGCGGACATCGGCCCACGGGTGTACGCCCGTGGGCTACCCGCCGCCGACCGCGATGTGATCCACGGGCCGATGTGCGTCGATGCGTGCACCCGGCAGGTTGTCGGCCATGAAGAAGAACATCGTCCTGGCCGTCCTCACCATGATCGTCACCCCGTCGGCCGGCACGCTGCTCGCGCCGCCGGCCACCGCTCCACCCACTGCGGTGAACCGCCCGCCCGGCACCTACCTGCTGTTCGACGCGCGGGGCCAGGGCCGGGTCGCCCAAGTGTTCGGGGACCTGTCCACCGCGCGCCGGATCGCCGTGCTCGTGCCCGGCATGTCGCACCGGCTGCAGAACTTCTGGCGCGGCGTCGGCGGTAAGCAGTATCGGTCACCGGCGACCCAGGCCGCGGATCTCCAGCAGGCCATGGGCCCGGGTGATCACGCGGTGGTGGCCTGGCTCGGCTACACCACCCCGCAGACCGTCCGGCAGGCCGGGCGCGAGGACCTGGCCGGCGCGGGCGCCGACGCGCTCGTCGCGTTCGTCGGTGACCTGACCACGGCGTACCCGCGGGCCACGATCGCGCTGCTCGGGCACAGCTACGGCTCCACGGTGATCGGCCTGGCCGCGTCCCGGCTCCCGTCGCGGGTCACCGACATCGCGGTGTTCGGCAGCCCGGGGATGGGCGCCGACAACGTCGCCGGTCTGCACACCACGGCCACGGTCTGGGCCGGGCAGGGCGCGGGGGACTGGGTCCGCTGGGTGCCGGGTCTGCGACTGCTCGGTCTCGGACACGGCACCAAGCCGACCGATCACGCCTTCGGCGCCAAGATCTTCGAGACCGCTGACGTACGCGACCACGACCACTACCTGGCGCCGGGCACCGATTCGCTCGCCGCCCTGGCCCGGATCGCCGGGGGTGCGGCATGATCCCGGCCGATCGGGACCGCACCGTCGACGCCCTGCGAGCCGTCGCCATCCTCGGCGTGGTCCTCGGCCACTGGTTGGTGTCCGCCCTGGTCAGCGACCCGGCCCAGCCGGCCGCGTGGCACGGCGCGAGCCCGCTGGCCGGCCATCCGGCGCTGATCCCGTTCACCTGGGTGCTCGAGACACTCGGCCTGTTCTTCTTCGCCGGCGGTTTCTCTGCCGCCCGTGGCCTGCGCCGCCGCGCCGCCCGGCCATGGCTGACCAGCCGGCTCACCCGGTTGATCCACCCGATCCTGGTCCTCGCCGCGGTGTGGCTGCCCGCGCTCGGGCTGCTCCGGGCGGTCAGCGCCCCGGCGAGCACCCGGCACGCCGTGTGGTCCCTGGTCGCGCACCCGATGTGGTTCCTGATCGTGTACGCCGTCCTGCTCGCCCTGACCCCACTGCTGCGCACCGCCGTGCTCCGTTGCGGCCTGTGGACGGCCGTGGTTCCGGTCGCACTGGTCGCGGCGAGCGACGTCGTGCGCCACCTCGGCGTGGACTCCGCACTGCTCCTGCCGGCCGCCCCGATCGGGTGGGCTGCCCCGTACATCCTCGGGATCTGCTTGTCCGAAGGTCTTCTGACCCATCGGCACGGGCGCGTCCTGGCCGTCGGCGGGCTCGTCACCGGGGCGGTCCTGGTCGTCGTGGCCGGGTACCCGGCCAGCGCGGTCGGCGTCCCAGGCGACGGCTGGTCCAACCTCGACCCGCCGTCGCTGTTCGCCCTCGCGCTTGCCGCGGCCCAGCTCGGCCTGTTCCTGCTGCTGCGGCCCCGCCTCGCGGCCGTGCTGCACCGGCCGGGGCTGTGGCGGCCGGTCATCGTGCTCAACCTGGCCGCCATGACCCTGTTCTGCTGGCACCAGACCGCGCTGCTGCTGGTCACCTTCGCGAGCCTGCCGGCCGGCCCGCTGCCCGGCCTGCTCGACGAGCCGGCCGGGACGTGGCCGCTGCACCGGCTGCTGTGGCTGCCGGTCTTCGCGCTCGTGCTGGCCGGCCTGTGCGCGATCTTCCAGCCCCGGCCTTCACCCCTGCGCCGCAGCCTCCCGGCGGCATGCGACACGAGTCCGGCCCCGGCAGGACAGGACGCGGCCGGGAGAGGTGAGGGCTTTCCCGCCGTGGCCGGCATGGCACAGCGTGACTCCCTGCCGACTCCTCCGCCGTGAAGACGCCCCGCCCTCGCCGAGCCGGCCACGGCCTGACCCGCCTCAGGACTGCCGCAACCTCAGGACTGCCGCAGCCGGTAGAGGGTCAGTGCGGCCAGCGAGGGCGCGTCCACGATCTGACCGGAACAGATCATCTCCGCGATCTCGGCATCGCTGAACGCACGGTGGACCATGTCCTGCTCACTCGCCTCCCGGTCGGGCAGGCCCTCCTCGAGCTCCGTCGCAAGGTAGACGTCGAATCCCTGCGTCGAGTATCCGTACGCCTCGAACAGATGCCCCAGATGCTTCATCGACCCGGCGCGCAGGCCGGTCTCCTCGGCCAGTTCGTGCCGGGCAAGGACAACCTGATCGCCGGTGGCGTCCCGGCCCCAACTGCCCTGCGGGAACTCCCACGCTCGTCGTCCCACCGGGTAGCGGAACTGCTCCACGAGCCAGAACCCGTCACGACTGCGGGGCAGGACCAGCGCGAAGTCCAGCTTCTCGACCACGCCGTAGATGCCCGGGCTGCCGTCCGGCCGTCTGATGTGGTCCTCTCTGACGGTCATCCATGGGTTCCGGTACACCACGCGGCTGCTGACCTGTTCCATCGGGCGATCATCTCAACCCCGGCTGCCCATGACACGGAAGGACCGCGGCGGAGCCGTTGCTTCGTCGCGGCGGTAGAGGGCGCGGCTCGTGGCGATGAGCAGCCCGTCCACGCTCGTTAAACCGCGTTGCGGGCCGCAGGCCGCGTCTCTAGGCTCGCGTCTCATGATTCCGGCAACCTGGATCCCGTATCGGCGGGCCGAGGACGACGAACTCCTCGGCTATCTGCGTCCCGTCGAGGCCGGCCCCGAGCGGCTGCGTGTCCGGAACGTCGACTACGGATACGAGGGCAACATCGGCGACATCTTCGTCCTCGACGTGCCACCCGGCGACGTCCTGCGTCGTCGATAGACCCCATGTTCGAGCACCGGCGCGCTTGCTCCCCTCGTGCCGGCACGGCTCAGCGGGCCGTTGGGCAACCACCTCGTGCCCGGCTGCTCTGGTCAGCCGATGTTCTGACCGGAGCAGCCGGAACCCCGCCGTCGGGACCGGGGCCGGGGCCACTTCACCTCATTCCGGTCGCCCACCACGCCACAGCAGAGATCACTGCTGCGGCGGCTGGTACCCGACCGTCGGCTGGGCGTACGGGGCGTGCTGGCCCGCCTGCCACGCGGCGTACTGCTGCGCGGCCTGCGCGTACGCAGCGTGCGCGGCGGTGACGAACTGCGGGTGCGCCTTCGGGAAGTCGACGGTGGAGCCGTCCCGCGACGCGAAGCCCCCCGGCAGCATGCGGTAGGCGCCACGGGCCAGCACGAGAAGGCCGGCGAAGGCGGCGACGAGGCCCAGCAGGGTCAGCAGCGCGCCGGTGTCACCGGCTCCGCTCGCGACCACGAAACTGAGCGGCAGCAGGGCGATCAGGGCGATCCCGGTGATCAGCCGGTTCTTGTGCGTTTTCTCGCACTGCGGGCAGAACGGCCAGGCTTGTGCCCGCACCTCCTTGCGAAGGATCAGGGTCACGATCAGGAACGGCAGGGCGCCGAGAATGATCAGAAAGTACGACCAGATCGGCGGCTTGGACCAGAACTTGACCGGCTTGCCGACGGAGGCGGCCTCGCCGTGCCGCGTGCACACCTGGGGTATGCCGGTGCCGTTCTGGACCAGGCCGGATGGGATTGCGATGCTCATGAAAGCCTCGAAGTAGATGCAGCCCGAGGGCTGAAGTCGATCAGGATGGCGCGTGATGCTAGCAGGGGGTTCTTGGGCTCGGACTTGCGCATTCCCACTGTCCTGGCGCCGTGGCTGCCGGCAACTTCCGCGGCAAGACGTATCGTCGGTCGGCGTGGAAGCAAGAACCGATCTCGATGCGAAAGCCGGCGTGACGGCGGAACCCGTGCCGTTCCTGCTCGACATCGACGGAACGCTCGTCGACTCGCGGCACGTGGTGGAGGACGCCTGGCGGGAGGTGGCCGCGCGTTTCGGCGCTGACGCGGACGCCATCCTCGCGGTCTGCCACGGGCTTCGCGACGAGGACGCGGTCGCCCGGTTCTTCCCCGAGCCGCTGCGCGCCGCCGTCGTCGACCACATCGCCGCCATCGAGCAGGAACGCGCCGCTGACGTCGTGGCCATGGCGGGCGCCCAGCGTTTTCTCGCCGGGCTGACGCCGGGCCGGTGGGCCGCGGTCACCTCGGGGTCGCGCCGGCTGATGACCGCCCGGCTGCGCGGAGCCGGTCTGCCGGTGCCCGCCGTGTTCGTCACCGCGGACGACGTGCGGCACGGCAAGCCGCATCCGGAGGGCTATCTTGCCGCCGCGGCGCAACTCGGCGCCGACATCAAGGAATGCGTGGTGGTCGAGGACTCGCCGACGGGAGTCGTCGCGGGCCGGGCCGCCGGTGCGTTCGTCGTCGGCCTGGCCGCTGATCCGGCCGCCCTCACCGAGGCCGACGTGGTCGTCCGGACGATCGCGGACGTGCCGCGCGCGGTGGCGGGACGCCGCGACAGCTGAACTCGGCTGGAGAAATGGTCAGCGGCGATAGACGGTCACGCCATAGTCCTGGAGCACGACCTGATATCCGAGGGCCGGCAACCGGTCGCGGGCGACGCCCATCGACCCGGGAGTGGCCATGCTGGTGTCTGGCGGGTCGCTGACGGCGACCCATTCGGGCAGGACACCGATCTGCGGGTACGCCGGGAAGAAGTACACCTCGCATCGGGACGTGAGCTGCGGCGCCAGCCGGTTGTCGGCGGCCACCCGGGCATCGTCCGGTATGCGGGCGAGCGCGAGTCGTACCGCATCGGCGCCGCGCATGCCCGGGTCGAGGAGCCCCCGCAGCGGTAAAGGCGCCAGCATCGTCGCGGCGAGGGCGATCACGCACGCGGCGTGGGCCGCCGCCCGGGCCCGCCGCTCGGGAAGCGCGTCGAGGAACGCCACGAAGACGATCGGCATGAGGACGGCGCTGTACTGGAACCCGGTGCCCCAGTAGGAGGGGTTCGCCGACCAGAACCGCCAGACCAGGGTCGGCGCCGCGACCAGGAACAACGGCGATCGCAGCGCCAGGAACAGCGTCGGCGCCAGCAGCCACAGCAGGGTTTTGATCTTGGTTGCCGGCAGAAACAGGCGCTGCAAGGGGTCCTGGCCGTCGAGAGTCGTGCTCCCGGCGTACGCGTAAACGTGCGTGGGGTTGAGCGCCGGCAGCAGCACGCCGACGATCAGGAGACCCGAGCCGACCGCGACCACGATCGTCGTGACGCCCAGCCGCCGGCGCCCGCGCCACACCAGCAGCATCCCGATGACCGCCACCGTCGCCGGGAGGTCCTCCTTCACCGCGATCAGCGGCACCGCCCATCCGGCCGCGGCGACCCACCGGCGCTCGACGAACGCGACCAGGCTGAACGCCAGCAGTGGCACGGCGAACGCCACCTCGTGGAAGTCGAAGTCAACCGCCGACTGCAGACCCCAGGACATCCCGTACGCGATCCCGGCGCTCACCGCGGCCCCGAAACCCGCGACGCGGCCGGCCAGCGCGGTGACCGGGATCGACGACACCGCGAGCAGCGCGGCCTGCGCGACGAGCAGCGTGACCGGGCCGGGAAACACCCGGTAGAGCGGGGCGAGCAGCGCAAGGATCGGGTGGAAGTGATCGCCCAGCAGGTTGAAGCCGGGCCCTTTGATCGTCGACGTGGGCGCGCCGGGACCGGCGTAGCCGCGCACCGCCTGCTCGAAGATGCCCAGGTCGTAGCCCCTGGTCAGCAACGCCCGATGCCGGTGCACCGACCAGCACGTGTAGAGCAGGAACAGCGCGGCGGCCACGACGTAGGGCGCTGCGGACAGCCGGGTGGTCTCCGGCGAACGGACAACGGTGGTCTGCATGCGGCGATGCTCGTGAGCCGCGCCTGAACCCCCGCTGAATCAACCTGAACTTCCTTCAGCCTCGCGGTGCTCCGGCAGCTCGGCGACGAGACACGCGCCGTTCGAGGTGTCCGCCACGTAGAGGCGGCCGCCGTGGCGAACGGCGATGTCGCGGGCGATGGCCAGGCCCAGGCCGGCGCCGCCGTCACCGCGATCGCGGGCCTCGTCGACGCGGGCGAACCGCTCGAAGACCCGTTCCCGGTCGGCTTCCGGGATGCCGGGGCCGTCGTCGCGGACCTCCACGCGCACGAGGCCCGGCTCAGGCCTCGCGACGGTGACGACGATGCGGTCACGGGCGTATCGGGCGGCGTTGTCCAGGAGATTGACCAGCATTCTGACCAGCTCGTCCGCACGCCCGAGGACCAGCGCGGGATCCCAGGCCACCGCGATGAACCGTTCGTCCGGTGGCACGCGGTAGCTTCGTTCGCCGACCAGTTCCTCCGCGATCGCGGCCAGGTCCACGGTTTTCCCGGTGGCAGGTGCAGTCCGCTCGAAGCGGGCGAGCAGCAGCAGGTCCTCGGTGAGCCGCTGCAGGCGCTCGGTGGTCACGCCGAGGACCGTCAGGTCCGCGGCGCCGCCGTGCGCGAGGGCGACCTCGACGGTGTTGCGGAGGCCGGCGAGCGGGCTGCGCAGCTCGTGCGCCGCGTCGGCGACGAACCGGCGCTGCCGCTCGGCGGCGTCGGCGAGCCGGTCGAGCGTCTCGTTCATGGTCACGGCCAGTTGTTCGATCTCGTCACCGGTACGGGGCTGGGGCACCCGGCTGCTCATGTCCGCGGCGGTGATGCGGGCCAGTTCGGCGCGCATGCGTTCGACCGGGCGCAGCGCACGGCCGGAGGCCCACCACGCGATCGCGGCGACGAACACGATCGCGGCGGGGAGGCCGCGGCGGAGCCAGCGGTCCACCGGGGCCACGGCAGCCTCCGCGTCGGCCGAGTCGATGAGCATGTAGACCGTCGTCGTGAAATCTTCTGACAAGCGGTGGTGGGGCAACAGGGTCACCGTGCGGTCGTCGAGTCGCCCGTGCGCATCGCTGCGCGCGGGTGGCAACAGGACGTCGATGGTGTGGAAGGGGTCGCTTGGTGGGAAAGCGGGAAAGGTTAGACCGCCTTTCTGTACGTAATAAGCCAGTTGGCCCTGAATCAACAGCACTGTTCCGCGGTTGTCGACCACCGCGAAGCTGATGTTCATGCCGTAATAGGGAAACTCGTACCACTTCTCGTAGCCGTCTTCATTGCCCACGTCTGGCGGCCGGTTGGCCAGCGCGCCGCCGGCCGCATCGAATCTGGCGGCCTGCGTGTCATACGTCAAGGCGATGGCGAGGGCCTGCGACTCCGCGGTGGCGATGGACCCCGCAATGCTGTTCGCGTAGATGACGTGGCGCAGCCAGAGCGCCCCACCCCCGAGACACAACGCGGCTGCCAGCGCCGCCGCGGCCGCCGCCCGCACGCGCACCGACGCCAGCCGCGGCCTACGCACGATCGTCCACCAGTCGGTAGCCGACCCCGCGTACCGTCTCGATGGTCCGCAGTCCGAACGGCACGTCGATGCTGCGGCGCAGCGCGCGGATGTAGACCTCGACGATGTTGAGGTCGCCGTCGTAGGCCGTGTCCCACACCTCGTCCAGGATCTCCGCCTTGCTGACCACGGTGTTCGCCCGCCGCGCCAGGCAGGCCAGCACCGCGAACTGCTTGGCGGTGAGCGTGATCGGCGTCGGCCCGCGCGCACAGCGGCGCTGCCCCTGGTCCACGACCAGGTCACCGACGCGCAGCAGGGCCGGCCGGGGCTCACGGCCACGGCGGAGCAGGGCTCGCACACGGGCCAGCAGGACGACGTACGAGAAAGGCTTGGTCAGGTAGTCGTCGGCTCCGGTGTCCAGAGCCTCGGCCTCGTCGTACTCCCCGTCCTTGGCGGTCAGCACCAGCACCGGCGTGGTGATGCCGGCCGCCCGGAGCCGGGCGCACACCTGGAAGCCGTTCAGCCGCGGCAACATCAGGTCGAGGATGACGGCCCGGTAGCCCTCGGTCAGGGCGTATTCGAGGCCGGCGTTCCCGTCGTGGGCCACATCAACTGTGTAACCCTCGGCGAGCAGGCCACGACGCAGGGACTCGGCCAGTTCCCGCTCGTCCTCCACCACCAGCAGCCGCATCGGGCCATCCTTCCAGGACCCGCCGGAAGATCCTGAAGTCGATTTCAGGAAAGGGGTGGGAGAGTTTGTCGGTTCGGGGCGGCGGCGTTCGTAGCAGTGGTGAGGTCGCCGCACCGCGCGGCGCACCCGGATCCTCGCAGGGAGATCAGACCGTGACTGCCACGTACACCTTCGACATCTTCTCGACGCTCGACGGCTTCGCGAACCACCGCGGCGACTGGGGTGGTTACTGGGGCAAGCAGGGCCCGGAGTTCCTCGCGCATCGCGCCGCCGCCTACCGTGACCCGCTGCGCATGGTGCTCGGGGCCACGACGTACTCGTCGAACGCGCCGTTCCTGGCCCCGGGTTTCGACAGCGGCCTGTTCGACGAGTGGATCACGCGGATGTTCGCGTCGCCGGTCACGGTGCTCTCCAGCCGGCTGACCGAGCCGCTCGCCTGGGCGGGGACGACCATCGAGTCCGGCGATCCGGTCGAGGTGGTCCGGCGGCTCAAGGCCGAGTCCGGCGTGCCGCTGCGCTCGCACGGCAGCCTGACGCTCAACCGGGCGCTGCTGAACGCCGGCCTGGTCGACGCGATCGAGGTGACGGTCTTCCCGGTGATCTCCGGGGCGACCGGGGTCGACCGGATCTTCGACGGCGCGGGCGACTTCGACCTGCGGCTGCTCGACAACCGCACGTTCGACGGCGACACGCAGGTGCTGACGTACCGTCCGGTCCGGCACGGGTGAGCGGGGCTCAGCGACCGGCGTGGACGACGGGCGGCTGCGGGATCACCGGCGGCCCCGGCCCCGGCCGCTCCGACGCGGCCCCGCCGATCGTCACAGCCGGGCCCATCGACCCGCCCGGTTCGCGTCTGAGGCAAATGCGCAAGATCAACCCCGGTTTCCGGTACGGCGGGGGAGACGCACCTCACGAAGCGGGTTTGACCCCAGCTCGCGCCGCCCGTCCCGCCCGTCCCGCCCGTCCCGGCGGCCGATCGTGAACTGCTCTGCCGGTGATTGGGTAATCACTACGCATGGACGATCAGACGTACACGCTCCTCGCCGAGCCCGGCGAATCCGGGCGCGCCGTTGTCCTGAAGATCCGCGGCGCCCTCGACATCACCTCCCGCGACGACGTGGCCACGACGATCGCCGGCATCGTCGCCGGCGGCTGTGACCGTCTCGTCGTCGATCTCGCCGAGGTCACCTTCATCGACTCCGAGGCCCTGAGCGGCCTGCTGGAGGGCTACGCCGCGGCGGACCGGGCCGGCGTCCCGATGACGGCGGTCGGAGCCCGGGGCATCGTGCACCGGGTCCTGCAGATCACCGGCCTCCTGACCGTGCTGCAGCACCCCTGACCCGGAGCTGCCGCCGCGGGCCGCGTGCTCCGCCGTCACCGCGCCGGCACACCGGTCAGCCGCCGCCGGCGACTTGCCGCCGAAGGGCAGCCATCATCAGACCGCCTGCGGCATCGGCTCCGCCAGACAGACCCTAGTGTCCGAAGGAGTCGGAGTCGGTGACCGCGGACTCGCCCCGGTCCAGCTCGGACAGCGCCACCATCTGCTTGTCGGTGAGCTCGAAGCCGAACACGTCCAGGTTCTCCCGCAGTCGCTGCGGGTCGGCCGACTTCGGGATCGGCACCAGGCCCAGCTGCAGGTGCCAGCGCAGCACCACCTGCGCGGGGGTACGGCCGGTCTCCCGCGCGATCTCACCGACGAGCGGCAGGTCGAGGACGGCGACGCCCTGACCACCGATCGGGGACCAGCTCTCGGTCACGATGCCGTGCTGCGTGTGGAACGCCCGGGACGCCTCGCGCGTGGCGGCGGGGCTGAGCTGGATCTGGTTGACGTCCGGCGCGACCCCGGTCGCCGCGATGATCCGCTCCAGGTGGGTGGGCTTGAAGTTGCTCGTGCCGATCGCCTTGACCCGGCCGGACTCCAGCAGCTGCACCAGCCCCTCCCACGCCTCGACGTAGCGGTCGTGCGCCGGGTTCGGCCAGTGGATCAGCAGCAGGTCGAGGTAGTCCAGACCGAGCGTGTCCAGGCTGCGCTGGGCAGCCTGCGCCACCAGGTCACGCCCGTGCCACTCCTTGTTGAACTTGGTGGTGACGAAGTACTCCGCCCGGTCCAGCCCCGCGGCGCGCAGACCGCGGCCGACGCCGAGCTCGTTCCCGTACGCCTGGGCGGTGTCGATGAGCCGGTAACCGGCGCTCAGCGCGTCGGCGACGACCCGCTCGGCATCCTGGTCCTTGAGCGGCCACGTGCCGGCGCCGATCCGCGGCATCTCCGCCCCGTGCAGCAGCCGCACCGTCGGTTCGATCGGGTTGCTCATGTGGATCCTCACGTCGTTCCTGTTACCAGCGCGAGCCTACCTCCGCCCGGCGGCTGACCAGCCCCGCCCGGGCAGGCTCCGCGGTGGCCGGGCGGTCACCGTCGCACACCGCTGGGCTCAGCCTCCGTTGGCGGAGAAGTGCATGAAGTCCTTGAGCGATCGGTAGTCGCCGCCCCACTTCCAGCCGACCTCGGCGAACGCCGCCACGACCGGCCCGCGCGCGAGGACCATTCCGGGCCGGGCGTTCCCGCGGTCGAGGTAGGAGGTGGCCAGCTCGGGAAGGACCACCTTGCCCTTGTGGTACGGGTTCTGGAACGGATCGACGTCGACCGCCAGCCCGTACGCGTGCTGCGACCACGCCTTTCGTCCCCGCACGGGACGGCACGCGAACACCTCGGTGGTGTTGCCGTCCCCGGTCGGCGCCGCGTTGAGCTCCGCGACGCTGCTGATCCGCATCCGCTCGATCGGGTAGTTCTCGGCGAACAGCCTGCCGAACACCGTGACCAGGGGTTTCGCGGCGCGCTCGTGGACCAGCAGCTCCCCGGTGTGCGCCAGCCCGTCGAACCCGCGGAAGCCGACCGTCACGTACCGCAGATCCTGCGCCTTGACCGGGCACGCGCTGGTCCAGCTGGAGCGGGCGAGCACGTCCGCCGGAACCGCCTGGACCGTCGAGTGGAAGCGGCCGTCGACCGGTGGCGGCAGCTCGTCCGTCGTGACGATCGAGCGGTTGAGCAACTCGGGCGGGGTGATCCGGGCAGCGGCGAACCCGTCCGGCCCCACCGGCAGAACCCGGGTGCCGAGCCAGGCCGGCGCAGCGGTGGCAGTGCCGGCCGGCGGAACCGCGGGACTCGGCGCGACGGCCGGGGAAGAGGCACTGACCGCCGGGGGAGCGGCACGCACGGCCGGGGAGGAAGCCGGCGGGAGCGCCGCGGGCGTGGACGCTTCGCCGGAACAGCCGGCCAGCGCGCAACAGACCAGCGCGGCCACCACGAGCGCGCCCGGCCGCCGCCTGTCCTTGGTCACGCCCCGACAATATCGGCGCCCGCGCAACGGTGGCGGCCCGAGGCGACCGGCTCGACGTTCAGGACACGCGGCGTGCCGCGTCGTGGTCGTCGAGCGCCCGCGTCAACGCCCGGCACACCTGCCCGTAACGGATCGCGTCGTCGGTGCACAACACCCGCACCGGCGCCCGCGCCACCGTGATCCACAGCTCCCTGGAACGGCCGTACCGCCGGATGTCCTCCATCGCCTGCAGGCCCGTCGAACCGGCCGCGAGGTGCGCGATCACCCGTACCAGCAGAATGGCGGCGACCAGCAGCAGACCGCGACCCGCCCAGATCCACCGCGTGCTCCACCAGACCGCGGCCTCCACGACGATCGCCACGAGCAGCACCGCCCACGCGATCAGCGACTTGCGCCCGGCGGCCCGGCGCGCGCCGCGCCACGCCTGCTCGATGTCACCCAGGGCGTAGGTCCGCCCGCGCACCTCGACGCCCGACGCGGCGACCGTGATGTCCGCGTCCTGGTAATAGATCCGCATCCCGCACCACCATCCGTACCCAGGATGCGACGGAACACGAGATCAGGTCATCGACCGACACCTGATCGGGCTGTCACATTCCGGCAGATCGGGCCGTCACATCCGGGCGCCAGGTGTCACGTGCCGCAGCCGATGCGCCGGCACCCCGGCGGACGCCAGCCGGTCGGCGATCAGCTGATGGGGATGATCGAGGAAGACCGCGACCTTGTGCTCGTCGCCCAGCACGCAGGCGGCGGCCAGCGTCCCCAGGTTGATCGGGTCCAGATCGCCGACCTCGATCAGGTCCACGACCAGGCGTAACGGGCGGGTGTGCCGGATGGCGTGCACCAGCGTGCGCTGCAGGTCCACCGCATCCGCGTCGTCGAGGCTGCCGTGCGGCCGGATGACGAGCGTGCCGTCGGGTCCGGTGCCGATGTGGACCGTCGTGGCGGTCATCGCAGTCAACCTTCCGTAACCCCGATGTTTCCCGAGACGCCAGATTACGCACCGCATGCCGCGCGGTCGATGGCCGCCGGTCACAACAAGGACCACAATCCCGAAGACCTCCTTGCCCATCTCCGCCGTGGTCCGGACCGTCGCTCCCGCGGGGACCCTTGCGCTCCGAGCAGGGCGCGGGGCGCCCAGAACGCTCGGACCGCAAGGGCGGCCTCCGTGGCCGGGCACGGTCACCCCAAGATCAAACCAAGCCCCACCACGGAAGGTCCCGCTCGTCAGCCGGCCCTCACCGTGGTTGTCCGGGCGGCGCAACAACGGTGGGAGCCAGCTCGGGGAGCGCGGGCGCGCCGAGGGCTCGGGCAGCGTCGGAGGTCGCGGTTGCCGGCTGGTGCTCATGGTCGTTATCCGGCCCGGATAACGACCATGAGCACCAGCCGGCAAGGGTGCGGCGCGCTGCAGGCAGGTCGCGGCACCTGATGTCACGCCCTGCGGGATGCTGGCCGGGCGCCGCGCCTGAGGTCCACGCCATTCGCGACATCCCCTGAACGGCCGACCGCTCCCGCGCGGCGCGACGCCACGGACGGATGAGGCCGCTGTTCCGGCGATCCAGGCGCATTTAGCGTCAGACCATGACGAAACTGGCCTCGGTCGTCGCCGCGGCGTTACTGGTCACCGTCGCGACGGCGACACCCGCGCACGCATGGACCGACGGGCCGGCCGCGGTTCCGGCGTGGACCCCGCTGTGCGAGGACGGGCAGCGCGACACCGCCACCCAGTGGGCCGCGATCGGCGACTTCACGGCGCCGCGGCAGGTGACCTGGGCCGGTGGGAGCCGGGTCGAGCTGCACTACAACGGGGAGGGCCGCTGCGCGTGGGGCTCGTACACCGGCGCGAAGCCCGCTGTGCTGTACGTCGACCGGTCCTCCGACGGTGGCGCGCACTGGGAGGGTCCGCTGGGTTCCCGGGGGCCGGGCGAATCGGCGTACACGGGCGTGTACAACGACAGCAGTCCGTACGTCATCCGAGCCTGCGCCAGCTCTCAGGGCCACCTGCACTGCACCGACTGGTACTGACCTCGGCCGACCGGCTCCTCGTCCTTCGTGGCAGCCCGCGATGTGGACGCCGGTCCCGGCAAGTGGCGGATCCCGTCCCGCATCGGAGGATCCCGATCGCCGTGATCCGTGGGTGATCGTGCTGACAACGGCCGGGCGTGGCCACGCCGATCGGGCATGCTTGACGGGCACGACGACGAGGGAGGATGCGCGATGGCTACGGAGAAGGCGATTCTGGCCGGTGGCTGTTTCTGGGGCATGCAGGATCTGATCCGCAAGCGCCCCGGGGTGGTGACGACCCGGGTCGGTTACACCGGCGGTCAGGTGGAGAACGCGACCTACCGCAACCACGAGGGGCACGCCGAGGCCATCGAGATCACGTTCGATCCGGCCCGGACGTCCTACCGGGATCTGCTCGAGTTCTTCTTCCAGATCCACGACCCGACCACGCTGAACCGGCAGGGCAACGACATCGGCACCAGCTACCGCTCGGCGATCTTCTTCGAGAGCGACGAGCAGAAGCGGGTCGCCGAGGACACGATCGCCGACGTGGAGGCCTCGGGCCTGTGGCCGGGCAAGGTCGTCACCGAGGTGACCGCGGCCGGTCCGTTCTGGGAGGCCGAGCCGGAGCACCAGGACTATCTGGAGCGCATCCCGAACGGTTACACCTGCCACTTCCCCCGCCCGGACTGGAAGCTGCCGCGCCGCCAGTCGTGAGGGATCGGCGCCGGGCGACTGCGTGCCGAGTCGGCCGGCAGCGGATGCTCAGTGGCAGGCCGGCCCGGCCCGCCACTGAGCGCACGGGTCAGCCGATCAGCAGGTCGGCCCAGCCCCATAAGACGCGGTGGTCGGAGCAGGGGGCGCTGCCGCAGGTGCTCAGCGGCAGCGAGTCACCCAGGTGCTGGCCAGTGCTTGGCGTTCAACGCCGCAGCGACTCGGCCGGCGCGACGAGGGCGTAGGCGGAAGATACGTCGGACGGGTCCCCGCGCAGGTAGACGGCGAACAGTTCGGCGGGCAGCGTGCCGATCCAGTTGGCCGTCGGCGTCGCGTCGCAGGCGATCTCGACGGTGGCCAGCACATTGCCGGAGGAGCCGGGCGCGCCGCTCTGCACCTCGATCGAGAGCATCTTGCCGGGCGTCGCCGAACTGCAGGCGGCATGCACCCAGTACTCCTGATCGGCCCGCGCCTTGCGGCGGATGGTGCTGACGCGGCGATCGTTCCCGGTGCCGGCGACCACCCGGGACAGTTCGCCGTCCACGACGGCGGGCGGTTGCAGCCGATGTGGCGGTGTACCGAGGCTCGCGGCCGCCGGGGCAGCCGGGGTCGACGGGGCTGCTCCGAGCCGGGACGCCGGGGCCGATCCGGGCCGCGGCGCAGGGTCGTTCGTGCAGCCCGCGAGCGCGGCAAGGGCGACAAGGGCGAGGCCGGCGAGGCCGGCGAGGGCGAAGCGGGCGGGCGCCAAGTGGGCCAGGGCGAAGCGCGCAAGGGCATGGCGGACAGGGCCGGCGGGGGCGGGGCCGGCGTTGATCAGGGCGGGCTGCCGTGATCTCGGCACGGCCCCATGATCGCACAGGATGCCGATGGGCCCGGCGCGACTGTCAGGTACGGGAGCGGCGCAGGAGCCAGACGAAGTAGGGGGCTCCGATCAGGGCCATCATGAGCCCGGCCGGGATCTGCGACGGCGCGATGACCGTGCGGCCGAGCGCGTCCGCGACGCCGACGAGCAGGGCGCCGAGCAGCATGGCGACCGGGATGACGCGGCTGTGGCGGGCGCCGGTGAGGCTGCGGGCGAGGTGCGGGGCGACGAGTCCGGCGAAGCCGACCACGCCGACGGCGACGACGCTCACCGCGGCGGTGACCGCGGCGATCGTGAGCAGGGTCAGTCGCGCGGCTTCACGACGTACGCCGAAGATCTTGGGAGTGTCCTCGTCGATGGAGAGAAGGTCGAGCTGGCGACGAAGGCCCAGCACCGCGGGGGTCGCGACGAGCAGCACCACGGCGACTAGGAGCACGTCCGCGAACGACCGGCCGTAGGTGGTGCCGGAGAGCCAGGTCAGGATCCGCGGCGTGTCCCACGGGTCGGCGCGCAGCAGCAGGAACGTGCTGACGTCGGTGAGCGCGTAACCGCAGCCGATGCCGATGAGCAGGAACCGGTCGGGCAGGATGCCGCCGCGCCAGGCCAGCACGGCGATCACCGCGAACGTGGCGAGTCCCATGGCGACGGCGGTGACGACGAGCGCGGTCCGGCCGCCGGAGCCGGAGGTGACCACGATGACCGCGCCCAGCCCGGCGCCGGCGGTGATGCCGAGCACGCCCGGTTCGGCGAGCGGGTTGCGGACCGTGCCCTGCACGACGGTTCCGGCCAGGGCGAGCGCGGCGCCGGCGACGACGGCCGCGGCGACGCGCGGGGCACGGTCGTCGAGCGCCCGGGCGATCAGGTCCGGCGCGGCGCCCTGCAACCAGAGGACGAGATCGCCGGTACGCAACCACAGGCTGCCCGCCAGCAGACCGCCGATCACCGTGACGACCAGCAGCGTGGCCGTGATGCCTAGAACGGTCAGGAACCGGCGGCGCGAGCGGACCGCGACGTGCGCGCGGGGCGCCTCCCGTCCGGCGCCGGTGTCGCGCAGCCGCAGCGCGAGGACCACGATGACCACGGCGCCGAGCAGCGAGGTCGGGATCCCGGTGGGGATCGACGCGGCGGCCTGCGCACCCATCGCGGCGCGCAGGCCGGCGTCGGCGAGGAGCACGAGCAGCGCCCCGGTCAGCCCGCACGCGGGGATGAGAAACGCGTGCCGGCTCAGGACGCCGATCCGGTTCGCGGCCAGGCGCACCGCGACGGGCGCGGCCAGTCCGATGAACGCGATCGGCCCGGCCAGGGTCACCGACACGCTGGTCAGCAGAACCGCGCAGAGGATGGCGGCGATCCGGGTCGACCGGATCGGCACCCCGAGCGAGGCGGCCGTGTCGTCGCCGAGTCCGAGCACGTCGAGGCGCCGCGACAGCAGCACGGCGACGACGAGCACGACGGCGATGACCGGGGCGGCGCGGGTGGCGGCGTCGAGGTTCAGCTGGGCCAGTGAGCCGCTGCCCCACGCGTACAGGCCGGTGGTGCTCTCCTTGAACAGGATCAGCAGCACCGCGGTGGCCGCGTCGAGGGCCAGCGCGACCGCCGAGCCGGCCAGGATCAGCCGGGTCGTTCCGATGCCGGAGGCGGTGCCGACCAGCGCCAGGACGAGGCCCGCGGCGAGCAGGCCGCCGCCGAACGCGACGGCGCCGGAGGCCCACAGCGGCACGGCGAGCCCGAACGCGGCGACCGCGCACAGCGCGAAGTACGACCCGGCGGTGACGGCCAGGGTGTCCGGGGCGGCCAGGGCGTTACGGGTGACCGACTGCAGGAGCGCGCCACCCGCGCCGAGCGCGACGCCGACCGCGATCCCGGCGAACATGCGGGGCAGGCGGGAGCCGGTGACGATGTCGGCGATCGGGACGCCACCGACGTCCGGGTGCGCGCCCAACAGGTAGCGCAGCAGCTCCCCGACGCCCACCCCGGAGGTGCCCTGCGTGACGTGCCACAGTCCGACCAGGATCACGGTGACGAGCAGGACGGCGAGCACCGCCGCCCCGCTCGTGCCCCGCCCGAGCCCGATCGGCGCCCGGGTGTCGCTCACTGCTTGGTCAGGATCTTCACGTAGGCGTCGATCGCCTCTTCGTTCGACTTCGGGCCGCCGGCGCCCCAGACGCCCGCCGGGAAGGCGTGCGCGCGGCCCTCGGCGACGGCCGGCAGCTTCGTCCAGATCGGGCTCTTGACCAGCTCCTTGGCGTAGCTGTCGGCGGTCTGGTCGTCGGAGTAGAACAGGGTGGCGCCGCCGACGGCGGTGAGTCCCTCGATGTCGGTCTGCGCGAGGCCGTACGCGGGGTCGACGCCCCCGCTGCCGTACGTCTTGTTGATCGCGTCCGTCCAGGCGGCGGTCATCCCCAGCTGCTCGCCGAGCTCGGTGAAGAGCGCACCCTTGCCGTACGGGCGGATGACGACGTTGCCGCCCTCGATCCAGCCGTCGAAGAACAGGAAGTCCTTGGCGGTCACGGATGCTGCCGCGACCTTCTGCTTGGCCTCGGCGAGATGCTGGTCGAACTGCTTGATGACCAGGTCGGCCCGCTCGGTGCGACCGGTCGCCTGGCCGATCATCGAGAAGACCTTCTTCATGTTCGCGATCTGGCCGGACGCGTCGGCGCCGACCGTGGCGAGCACCGGGACGCCGCGCTTCTCCAGCTTGGTGATGATCTCGTCGTTGGCCTTGAACGCCTCGACGATGATCAGGTCCGGGTTCGCCGCGTAGAGCTTGTCGAGGTCGGGCTCGCCGCGCTCGCCGGTGTCGACGACGCTCGCGGGCAGCGTCTCCGCTTTCACGTACGTGGTGTAGCCCTTGGCGTCGGCGACCGCGACGGGGTTGAGGCAGAGCGTGAGCACGTCCTCGGTCTGCTGCCACTCCAGCACCGCGACCCGGGACGCCGGCTTGGCCAGCTCGACCTTGCGGCCGACCCCGTCGGTCAGCGACACCGGGCCGGTCGCCGTCGTGGTCCGGTCGTCGGCGCAGGTCTGCGACGCGGGGGCGGCGGACGCCACGGCGGCCGGCTCGACCTTCGTGGTGCCGCAGGCGGTGAGCGCCGCGGCCACGGCAAGGGTCGCCGTGGTGGCCGCGAGGCGGGAAACGGGGATCATGCGGTTCGTTCTCCTGGGTGGATCTGGGTGCGGGCGGGATGCCGCCCGATCGGGTCGATACGGATACGGCCGGTGCGCGCGTCGACCTCGACCTCCACGCGCAGGCCGTAGACGTCGCTGAGGTGCTCGGCGGTGAGCACGTGCCGGGGGTCGCCGGCGGCGTGGATCCGCCCGTCCTTCAGGAGGACGAGCGTGTCCGCGACGCGGGCGGCCTGGTCGAGGTCGTGCAGCACGATGCCGACGGCGACGCCACGCTCGTCGGCGAGATCGCGTACCAGGTCGAGCGTCTCGATCTGGTAGCGCAGGTCCAGGTGGTTGGTCGGCTCGTCGAGGAGCACGACGCTCGTCTGCTGGGCGAGGCAGGCCGCGAGCCAGACCCGCTGCATCTCGCCGCCGGAGAGCTCACCGACAGGACGAGAGGCCATGTCCCGTACGCCGGTGGCGGTCATCGCGTCGTCGATCGCGTTCCGGTCGGCGGGGGCGAGCCCGGCGAAGCGGCGCCGGTGCGGATGACGCCCGAACGCGACGACCTCGCTGACCGTCAGCCCGTGCGGGGTCTGACGGGACTGCGAGAAGAGGGTGACCTCCTGAGCGAACTGCCGGGCGCTGAGCCGCGCCACCGCGTGATCGCCGAGCAGCACCCGGCCCTCGCCGACACGGTGCAACCGGGCGAGGGAGCGCAGCAGGGTGGACTTGCCGCTGCCGTTCGGGCCGATCAGCGCCGTGACGTGGCCGGGCTCGAGGGTGACCGAGACGCCATGGACCACTGCCGTCTTCCCGTACCCGAGCACGAGCTGCTCACCGCGCAGGACGGTCGTGGACATCGTTCGGCTCCGACTCAGTTAGGTTTGCCTTGCCTAACGGAGGCTAGATGATGATCTTGTCGTTCTGCAATCCGGCCCGCCCGGCACGAAGAACGCGTCGTGCAGCTCGGCCGCTGCCGTCGAACGCGCCGAGGCTGAGGCCGGAGGAGAGCGCAACCATCGTGGGAGCCGCCTGCGGCGCCTCGACCAAGATCGCTACCGTGGGCCATGTGATTCAGCCCGCGGACGGTCACGTCCACACCGAATTCTCCTGGGACGCTCCCGACGGTTCCATGGAACGGACCTGCGCCCGCGCGGTGCAGCTCGGTCTCCCGGCCGTCGCATTCACCGAGCATGTCGACTACTCCCGGTGGACGGTCGACGACGTGGTTCTGGAGCGCTCACCGCTGCGGCGCGAGCTGACCGGCCCCGACGGCGTGCTGGTCCCGCCCGAGCTGGACCAGGAGCGCTATCTCGCCTCGATCCAGCGGTGCCGCGAGCTCTTCCCCTCACTCCGCGTCATCAGCGGCGTCGAGCTGGGCGAACCCCACTGGAACGCCGTGCCGGTCGCGAAACTGCTCGGCACCGGCCACTACGAACGGGTGCTCGGCTCGCTGCACGCCCTGCCCGTCGATGGCCGGCTCGTCGAGGCGAACGCGCTCTACCGCCAGCGCCCCGCCGTCGAGGTGCTCCGGCTCTACCTGGCCGAGATCGCCGACCTGATCGCCCGCACGGATGCCTTCGCGGTCCTCGCCCACCTGGACTACGCCGTACGCGGCTGGCCCGCCGAGGCGGGGCCGTTCGACCTGCACGCCTTCGAGGACGAGTTCCGGCACGCGCTGCGCGCCCTCGCCGCCACGGACCGGACGCTGGAGGTCAACACCCGTATCCCGCTGGCCTCGGAGATCGTCCGCTGGTGGCGCGACGAGGGCGGCAAGGTGGTCACCTTCGGCAGCGACGCCCACGTCCCGGACGCCGTCGGCACCGGCCTCTCCGCAGCCGTCCACATGGTCGAAGCACACGGTTTCCGGCCCGGCCGTCATCCGTACGACCGGTGGACCCTCCCGGGGTGACGCCCGCCGGGAGGACGGGCGGGCCGAGCCGGACATCCCCCTGGTGGACCCGATATGTCGCCGCGCTCCCGCGAAAGGCCATTGGGGTCAGTTGATACGGTGTGCCCGATCGTGCGGGCCGTCAGCGGTCGGCGGGAAGGGTGCGCGGTGGGGGAGATACGGCTGTTGGGGCCGGTCGAGGTCCGTACAGCCGATGGGTCCGTTCTTGGCGGCGAACCCCGGCGCCTGGCCGTGCTGGCGGCATTGGCGGTCGACGCGGGCCGGGTGGTGCAGGCGACGACCTTGATCGACCGGGTCTGGGGTGAGGATCCACCGGGGCAGGCGGCCAGGACGCTCGGCACCTACATCACGCGGATCCGTCGCATGCTGGAACAGTCCTTCAGCGATGTGACAGTGGTCAATCACCCCGGCGGCTACCGGTTGACCGCCGTGCCCGACCAGGTCGACCTGATCCGGTTCCGTGACCTGGTGGTCCGGTCGCGGGCGTCGTCGTGCACGCCGGAGACCCGTGTCGAGTTGCTGCGGCACAGTGTGTCGCTGCACCGTGGCGACCCGCTGACCGGCGTGAGTGGAGCGTGGGCGACGCGCACCCGCGAACAGTTGACCGATGAGCTGCTGACGGCCAGGGCGGAATGGGCCGAGGCCGAGTTGGCCGTCGGCAACGCGACGGCGGTGCTGGCGCCACTGAGCACGCTGGTCGATGCCAATCCCCTGGTGGAGCCGCTGGTCGTGGCGCTGGTGCGGGCGCTTGTCGACGCCGGGCGGCCGACCGAGGCTCTGGAACGGTGCCGCCTGCACCAGCAGCGGCTCGCCGACGAGTACGGCACCGAACCGAGTCCGCAACTGATGGCGCTCTACACAGAGACTTTGCGCGGCGACCGGCATCCGGCCGGCGCCGCCCAGCCCCCGACTTCGGCGGCGCCGCCGCCCCTGCCCCCGCCCCCGCCCCCGACTTCGGCGGTGGCCGCCGACCGGCCCGTCTCACCCTGGAAGCGCCGCCGCCGGTATGTCACGGCGACCGTCGCCGTGGGAACGACGCTCGCCGTGACGCTGGGCGCCGTCGCGATGTTCCGGCCGTCCGGGCGAACCGCCGCCGCCACCCCTTTCACCGTCACCGAGGATTTCTCGGGCACGGAATTGACGCCGATGCAGTGGGCCGCCAATCAGGCCCAGCGGGAGAACGGCTCGTCGTGGTCGCCGAGCGCGGTGCGGGTCGGGGGCGGCGAACTGCAGATCAGCGGTACGGGCCGGAACCCGACCGGCGCCGGCAACGTCGCTGGTGCCGTCTGCTGGTGCCTGGAGCAGGGAATCGTGCGCAGCTACGGGGTGTGGGAGGTGCGGGCCAAGTTCGACGTCGGCTCCGGCTACGCCCCGGCCCTCGGGTTGTATCCCGGTGCCGGCCCGGACACCCCGGGCTGGGGCTTCATGACGATGGCCCGGTTCGACGAGGGTGATCGCCGGGTGATGTATCCGGTGATGGGCGGGTCTGCAGCCGAGCACGTCGACGGCGCCGCGGTGACCGGAGACTTCACCACCTGGAACACGTACGCGATCGAGTGGCGGCCCGAGTTCGTCACCATCTCCCTCAACGGTGCGGTCATCCTCGACACCCGGAAGTTGCCCGGCCCGGTGAGCATCCCGACCGTCCCGATGTTTCTCTACGTGCAGATCAACCCAGGCCCCGAGGGTTCGATCCCGGCCCCGAACCAGGAGACACCGAACCAGGTCGCGGCCCACGTCGACTGGGCGCGCTACACGAGCTGACCTGCACCGCAACGATTCCGCAGTCGACCCTCCCGGGCGGTCTGCGTTCGTGACAGCATCGTTGACCGACGGGCTGTCCCGCCTCTGTCCGGCATTTCGCCGCCGCCGGAGAAGCTCGTCCGGCTCGTGCTTTCGCCCGCGACCTGGCTGTCGCGCGGCTTAGCCGCGCGAGGTCACCGGCATCCGCAGGGGGACGCCGAACCGGTTGTACGCGTTCATCAGCGCGACCTGGACGACCAGGGCCCCGAGCTCCTCGTCGTCGAAGAACTGGCGCACCCCGGCCCACACCTCGTCGCTGACGCCGTGCCCGGTCAGCGTGGTCGCGGCCTCGGTGTACTCCAGAGCCGCGCGCTCGGCCGGGGTGAACAGCGCCGACTCGCGCCAGGCGGACAGCTGCAGGCGGTTGACGGAGCGCTGCCGGCCTTCCGCTGCACGGAGGTGCGGCAGCGAGGGCCGCTGGCGACCCCGGCCGAGGAATGCACCGCGCCGTGCGCGATCGCCAAGGTCATGGACTCGGCGGACCACGTCTGGCGGGAGTCGCTGCGCGCGATGCCGCCCGGGACACCGGAGCAGGCCAGGGTCTGGCTGCGAAGCTGACCGGCCCTCCGCCGCTCCGACACGCCGGAACGGGCGGGGAGAGGCCCGCCGGGCACCACCGGGTGGAGACTTGATCTTGTTCTCGTACCCACGCTGACCTGCTGGGATGTCCCATGACCCGCCTGCCGTTCCGGCGCCGCTCCGGCGTCCGCGCCGCCATGCAGATCCTTCTCGCCGTCTGCGCGGTGGCGACCGTGGCGAGCATCGTCGACATGGTCGCCGGCGGTCTGTCGGACAGCCGCATCGGCGTGCTGCTCGGGCTGGTCAGCCTGACAGCCGCGATCGTCATGTACCTGTGGCCGGAGAAGAGCCAGGAATCGTCCTGCGAACTGGCCGACGACCTCGCCGAGACACTGCGCGAGCAGTGGCTCGACGAGGCTCAGGCCCGTCGGCTGCGGGATCCTGGCGTCATCCCGCTGTCCTGGGCCGCGACCGGCAGCGACGCCATCGCTGACGGTCCGGCAAGGTCCGACAACGGCTTGCGCGTACGTCGTAAGAGGCTGAGCGGTCGCCTGGACGGCAACTTCGACGAGGTCGTCCACCGGCTCGCCGACGACTACGCGCACCTGGATCGCGGCCGGCTCGTGCTGCTCGGCGAGCCCGGCGCCGGCAAGAGCGTGCTGGCCATGCTGATGACACTGGGTCTGCTGGACGCCCGCACGCCGGGCGGCGTGACCCCGGTGTTGCTGTCCGCCTCGTCCTGGGATCCGCTGTCGGTGTCGCTGGACGCGTGGATCGTGCGCAGTGTCGCCGCGTTGTATTACAACGACCAGCCCGAGACGCCGCGGCGGTTGTTGCTGAGCGGTCTTCTCCTGCCCGTGCTCGACGGCCTGGACGAGATGCCCGAGTCGGCCCGGCGCGGCGCCGTCCATGAGATCAACCGGGCTGTCGGCAACGACCGGCCGGTGATCGTGACGTGCCGGTCCGCGGAGTACACCGATGTCATCCGGGGTGGTTCCCCGGTCCTGCACGGCGCTCCCGTCGTGGAGATGGTGCCCTTGCCGGCGCAGGACGTGATCGCCTACCTGTCGTCGATCACCTGGCCACCCGGCACGGTCTGGGACGAGGTGTACGCCGACCTGCTCGCAGCCGCGGCCGACGGGGATCATGATCATCCGGTGGCGAAGGCGTTGTCGACGCCGCTCATGGTGTCGCTGGCCCGGTTCACGTACGAACGCTGTGGTGGCCGTCCCTCCGACCTGCTCGACACTGCGCGGTTCGAGTCACGCCACGAGGTCGAGGACTTCATCATCGACCAGTTGATCGACGGCGCGTACGCCCCTCGCTTCCGGCCCGCGGCCCAGCCCATGAAGCCGTCGCGGTGGTCCGCCCCGCAGGCCAGGAAGTGGTTGCGCTTCCTGGCCGGCTATCTGCACCAGCATCAGGATCGTGACCTGGCCTGGTGGCTGCTCCCGCGCCTGCTGCGGCCCTGGGTCGGGTTCGCCCTCGGCATCACCGGTGGTGCGGCGGTCGCTGTTCTCGTCATCGCAGGTCTTGCAGTGCTGAGCGATGGTCAGGATGTCATGTATCTCTCCACCGACTGGGGCATCCTGCTGAGTGTTTCTTTTGCACTTCTCACAGTGATGATCTGGTTCGCGGCCGGCGACCGGCTCCCTGGACGACTGTCACTGTCCTTGAAGGGATCGAGCAGCCGGTTACGCCGTGGATTCCGCAACGGCATCGCGATCGGCACCGTGGTCTGCGGCATTCCGCTGGTCATCGCCACGGCCATCTTCGCGTTCAGAGTCGTCCGATGGGATCTCGCCGAATTCCGGGGTTTTTGTCAGGTCTTCACTCAATGTGGAGCGATCACTCTGGTGGTGGGTCTGGCCCTGGCGGTGCACAACTGGCTGAACGCTCCCGCGGAGCGGTCCGCACGCGCCGACCCGCTTCGGTTCGTCCAGCAGGATCGCCGGTCGTCGCTGTCTGGAGCCGCTTGCGCGGGTCTCACGGTCAACGTTCTGCTCTTCCCGGCGATGATCGGCGGTGGCTTCGCCGGCACCCTACTGAGCAAGGCGATCTCCCGTGATCCGGCGTGGGCGGCAGCCTGGACGCATCTTGACCGGCGAACCACGTTCGGCATGGGCGTGGCCTGGAACTCGGTGGGCGACAATCTTGCGCGTGCCGTCGCTTTCGTCCTGCCCGGGCTGATGCTGGCGGGTCTGGTTCTGCTCACGTCCGCCTGGCCGCGATTCGTGGTCGCGCGGGCCGTGCTCGCCATGCGTGGACAGTTGCCGTGGCGCCTGATCGGCTTCCTGGCCGAGGCCCGGGAGAAGGGCCTGCTGCGTCAGGTCAGCGGTGTTTACCAGTTCCGGCACATTCGGTTCCAGGAGCGTCTCGCCACCCGGCCGACCGGGCTGACCGAGGTTGCCGATACGGCGCCGGATCGCAGAAGGCATCGACGGCGGCTGTTGGCGGCATCCACCGCGGCAGCCGTCCTGGCGTGTGTGGTGGTGACGATCGCGCCCGCCGACAAAGCCGTCGCCGTGCTGTCGCGGTCCGGGGTCGCATACGAGTTCGTCGCACTGGGCGAAGCAGCTCGCGTCATGGCGGTCTCGAGGCGGGACGGCTCGGTCGAGATCTGGAACCGTGACTCTGCGGGATTCGGTGATTCTCCCCGGGCGGTCCGGAAGCTCGCGGGGCGGCTGTTCGCCATGGCGTTCAGCGGCGACGGACTCACCCTGGCTGTCGCCGTCGACAATCTCGTGTACGTGATGGATCTGGATCTGGTGGATAGATATCGACCGTTTCGGTCCTATCAGCCTGTGCGCTCCCTGAACCTGGACGAACGTGGCCGAGAGTTGGTTGCGGTGGACGCCCAGCATCGAATCATGGTTCGCGACCTGCGATCCCGGGTCGTTCGCGGTTGTGACATCACCCTCGCCGACTCCGACCGGGGAAAGTTGGAACTGTGGTACGCGTATCCGCTCTGGATCGACTGGGGCGGGTGGGCCGAGTCGGATACTCGCGGAGGACCGCAGGAATTCGACCAATGGGTCGGTGATCCCGAGCGGATGGTCACTGCTGATTGTGATGGGGTCGCTGTGCGGGGGATCTTCGGTGACCATTATGAGACCTATTCCCCCGGCTATCAGTACGGCCTTTGGGGCGGAGCCGTGACTGCACAGTCGCGAACGGCGGCGACCTTCGCTCAATTCGGCGCCAGCATGATGACCGTGACCCGAGTGGGTGTGGATTCCCCCGGCTCGGCCCAGGTCCACATCGGCACGGGCCGCAGTCTGAATGTCGGATACGAGTTCGGCGTCGACGATCATGTGGCGATCAGTCCCGACGGGAAGTTCGCGGCGGCGACGTTCGGTGGAATCGTGCGCCTCTGGGACGTCTCGGAAGCGGCCCTTCCCTGGTCCGAGCCGCTCTGACCACCCGCATCGTCCATCGAGACCACGCCACCGCCATGGCTGCGGCCGCCTTCCTACGCGTGATCGCGTTCGACCGGCCTTCCCACGTCCCGTGAGTGTGTAAAGCTGGCGACTCCGGACGGTGCGAACGGACCGAGGAGCGCGAACGATGGCAAGAGTCGTCATGCAGGCCGTGGTGTCGGTCGACGGGTTCATCGCGTATCCCGACGACTCGGTCGGGCCCCTCTTCGACTGGTACGGCAACGGCGACGTGACCGTCCACGCCAACGACAAGTGGTCGTTCACCATGAGCCGGGCCTCCGCGGACTATGTGACGCCCTTCTGGACCGGCGTGAAGTGCACCGTGATCGGGCGTCACCTGTTCGACACCACCGACGGGTGGTCGGGTGTGCCGGCCGCGGGGGAGACGCTGGTCGTCGTCACCCACCGGCCGCTGCCGTCGGAGTGGCTTGCCCGGTTCCCCGGCGCGCCGTTCCACACGGCCGGCTCTGTCGAGGAGGGCATCTGGCTCGCGAAGGAGCTCGCCGGGGACGGCCTGGTCTGCGTGACCGCGGGCGACGTGGGCGGCCAGGCATTCGCGGCGGGCCTGGTCGACGAGGTCGCCATGGACGTCGTGCCGGTCGTGCTCGGCGAGGGTGTGCGCTTCTTCGGCCGCCACACCGGAACCGTCCTGCTCGACGACCCGGACGCGGTCGTCCAGGGCGACCGCGTCCTGCACCTGCACTACACGGTCAGGCGCGACAGTCTCTGATCAGGTTCAGCCACGCGCCGGCCGATCAGGCGGCGTCGACGCTGCTCACGAAGCCGCGAACGGCCCTCGCCCGGCTTGTTGTCCGAGTCGCCGAAGCCGCGCAGGTCATCTGCGAAGACGCTGCCCCACGCGCCCGGAGCCGGACTTCGCCCGGCTGAGCTTCGCCTGCCGTACGCCGGCAAGCCGCGCGTCAGGTAGCCGGTAGACCGGTGACCTCTTCGTAGATGGCGTCGTAGCCCTCCGCGTCGACCAGGTCGAGCAGGCCCGACTCGTCCAGGGCGTACACGTTCCGCGCGAAGCAGGCGTTGGTGACGGCGACAAGCTCGGCGACGGAGCCGTACTCGACGACGGGGTTTCCCGGATCCAGCAGCGACACCACGACCGGCTCCTCACCGGTCTCGGACCACGCGGCCACGTACAGATCGGTGCCGCCGTCGCGCAGCAGCGGCACCCCGTGTCGATAGGGCAGATCGACGGACAAATCGTCACGGGCCTCGGCGAGGGAGACCGGCCAGTATCCCGGGATCACCCAGCAGTCGCCGATCGTCTGGCCGGGCGCGTCCTCGACGCCGTCGCACCACGAGAACCAGGTGAGCACGGCTGCGGGCAGTTCGGCGCCGAGCACGGCGACGATCTGTTCGGGCGACCGCCCGGGTCGTAGCGAGGATGCGACCGGAGCGCCGAGCCGGCTCAGCCACTCGCTCCACGAGCGCAGAGCGTCCGCCAGACTTGCGTCATCGTTCACGCGCAGGAGGCTAGCGCGAGTCGGGAATCCCGCCTACGCGTCGAGGGCGCCGAGGCCGGGGGAGGAGAGGTGCAGCACCTCGTACCGCTCGGTCGCGTCCTCGTCCGGGGCGGACGTGTCCGCCCAGAGCACGAACCGCAGCAGCTCCCACCGGTCCGGGTCGACGGCGAGCGCGGCCGTGTGCACCCCGTCGCGGTGGGCGAGGTCCCGTAACCGTGACACCTCTTGTGAGATCAGCGCGGGCAGGTCCGTCCCGACGCCGGCCGGCACGGCGGTGAGCCGCCGGGACGCGGCCCGGGGCGTGGTCGCGCGGGCCGGCCCGGCTTCCGCGGCGATGCCGGTCCAGTGCCGTACGGCGGGACGGCCGAAGTCGCGGATGATGTTCTGGAAGCCGCCGCCGCCGACCAGGAAGTGCGCCATCGCCGCAGGGTTGTTCCACAGGTAGAACGGCGCGTACTGGTTGACCGGCGACCCGTCGACTCCGCGTTCCCGGATGACGTACGCCTTGAGGCCCAGCCCGGCACGGTCGTCGAGCACGTGCCCGCCGGCCGCCACTCGTTTGCGGATGATCCCCATGTCGTAGTCGGCGGGCAGGGCGATCTCGTACTGGCTCGCGTACACGGGTCTCCTCAGTCGGTCAGCAGGCTCAGCAGACCGCTGACGGCCTGGTCGAACGGTGCGGGCGAGCCGGCGGCGCGCGCCAGCACGTACCCACCCTGCAGCGTGGCGACGATGGTGGCGGCCACCGCTTGCGGGTCCAGTTTGGTGCCTGTCTCGGCGACGATCCCGGCGAGGCGCCCGCGCAGCCAGCCGAGCGTCTCGTCGACCGGCGCGCGCAGCAGCGGGTCGGCCATCACGTCCGGGTCCTGGGTGAGCCGCCCGATCGGGCAGCCCTTGAGCACGTCCCGCTCGCGCCGCAGGTAGGCGGTGATGCGCTCGATCGGAGTTCCCGGCCCGGAGAACTGCTCCTCGGCTCTGGCCCTCATCTCTTCCGCGGTACGGCGGATGGCCGTCAGCGCCAGCTCCTGTTTGCCGCTGAAGTGGTGGTACATGCTGCCCTGGCCGGACCCCGCCCGCTGCTGGATCGCCTTCGGACTGGTCCCGACGTAGCCACGCTCCCAGAGAAGGTCCCGGGTGCTCTCGATCAGTCGTTCCGCCGCGTTCACCCCCGCACTGTACATACTAGTATGTACAAAAGTTGACGCGGGTTCCGGTGACGCTGGACTCCGCTGGCGCGGCGGAACCCGGCAACATGCGCGTGCTGCACGTCGGCACGGGCGCCGAGGAGCGGGTGGCGCCACGGGGTGACGACAGTGATCCGGTGCACCGTTCCGGCGCAGGCTGCGGTGTGCGAGCATCTGTTCACCCTCGTGCCGGGTCCGGGGCGTGAGGTGACGGAGGCCTGAGTGAGAAGTGAGCGGTTGAGGGTCCGACGGTTCGCCGCGGGGGATCTCGACGACTTCCTGGCCTACCAGGCCGACCCGGTGGTGCGCCGCCACCTGCCGGGGGAGCCGATGAGCCGGGAGCAGGCGGCCGGCTACCTCGTCGCCCAGGCGGTGCTGGACGAGGGCGCGACCCAGGCGTGGCACGGCTATGCCGTGGAGCACGTCGCCGAGCAGCGGGTGATCGGCGACGTGGGCGTCTGGGCGCCGAGGGATTCCGGCGCGCCGGGCGATGTCGGCTTCCAGTTCCACCCCGGGTTCCACGGCCGTGGCTACGCGTCCGAGGCCATGCGAGTCTTCGTCCCGTACGTCTTCGGGACGTTCTCCTTCCCGGAGATCACCGCGACCTGCGATCCGGCGAACACGTCGTCACAGGCCTTGATGAAACGTCTGGGGATGCGCCTGATCGAGGAGTCGGAGACCCGCATCCGGTACGCCGTGACCCGCGAGGAGTGGCGAGCAGCGTCGATGCTCGCCGTGGACTGACGCCGGGCCGTCGATCGAGGCAGTACGACTGTCGGGCCGAGCCGCGGACGCCGCTTCCGGTCCGGCTCAGCGATGGTAGGTGCGCTGGCTGGTGGCTCGCAGGTTGCCGGCCCGGTCGTAGGCGCGGATCCGGACGGTGAACCTCTTGCCGTACCGGCCCGGCCGGAGAGTGAAGGCGAACGCGGGCCTGGTGTCGACGGCCACCTGCTTGCCGTTCACCATCAGCTGGACCCGGGCGATGCCGTTACGGTCGCTCGCCGTCGCGGTGATCGTGGTGGTCCTGGAGAGCGTGGCACCGTTCCTGGGCGCTCTGCCGAATGCCACGGTCGGCCGGGTGTTGTCGACGATCACGGTGCGCGATGCGCTGGTCTGGTTGCCCAGCGCATCGCGCACGATCCAGGTGAAGGTCCGGTTGCCGTCCCTGCCGGTCTTCAGGCCGGCACTGGTGTAGGAGGCTGGGAGACCCGCCCCATCCGCACCAGCCAGGTAGGACCGGCTGATGCCGGCGGGATCCGAGGCCGTGACGGTGGTGGTGAATCGCGGGCCACGTACCAGGGCTCGGTCACCGGGAGTGACGGTGACGACCGGCCCACTGGTGTCCGCGTCGGAGTCGCCCGCGGTGGTGTGCGCGGTGATGCTGATGAGATAGCTGACGCCGTTGGTCAGCCCCGTGATCGTGCAGGCCTGGGCGTCGGCACCGGTGGTGGTGCAGGTCGCCGGCTCCGGCGCCGCCGCGGCAAGCTGGACCGTGCCCTTCTGGCGGGTCGAGGACGTGACGATGCACGGGGTCTTGGTGGACGAGCACGGATCCTTGGTGGCGGCCGCCGTCACGGTGTAACCCAGCAGGGTTCCGGCGCCCAGCGCCGCGGGCTCCCAGGCGACGGCGATCGACTCGCTCTGAGGCTGCGCGGCCCTGATCACCGGCGGCTGCGGCCGATCCGCGGGGAGCACGGCGGCCGGGGTAACCGGACCGGTCGGGCTGCTGGGTGGCGAGGTTCCCAGCTTGCTGGTGGCGGTCACGGAGACCGTGTAGGCGGTGCCGTTGGTCAGCCCGTTGATCGTGCAGATGCCGCCGTGGCTACTGCTACTGCTGATGGTGCAGGACTTCCCGCCCGGGGAGGCGGTCGCCGTGTATCTGATCGGCGTCTCCTCACCGGAGTCCGCTGAACTCCAGGACACCGTGATCGCCTTGTCCCCGGCGGTGGCGGTCACACCCGTCGGCGGCTGCGGCCCGATCGACGGGCTGGCGGACGGCTGCGGGGTGGTGGTCGCGCTCGGCGACGGTTGTGGACTGGCCGGCACGCTCGGCGACGGTTGTGGACTGGCCGGCACGCTGGGCGAGGGTTGCGGGCCGGTGGTCGGGCCGGCCGACGGCTGGGGTCCGGCCGCCGGAGGGTCCGGCGGCAGCACTGCCACCGGAGCCGGCTGATTCGTGACGTCGCCGTTGCCGAGCTGGCCGTGGACCGCGGCGCCCCAGCAGTAGGCCTTGGCATCGCTGCCCAGCCCGCATTCGTGGCTACCACCGGCGCTGAGCCCGACGAAGGTGACCCCGGCCGGCGCGTTCACCGCCACCGGGGACGACTGTTGCGCGGTGCCGCCGTCGCCCAGCTCGCCGGAGGCACCCGAGCCCCAGCAGTACGCCTTCGTGTCGCTGCCCCGCCCGCACGTGTGCGCGCCACCGGCGGTGAGCTGGGTGAAGGTCACCCCGGCCGGTGCGTCCACCGCCACCGGACCCGACCGGTACGTGCCGCTGTCACCGTCGCCGAGCTGGCCCCGGTCGCCGGCGCCCCAGCAGTAGGCCTTGGTGTCGCTGCCCAGCCCGCACGTGTGGGAACCACCGGCGGTGAGCTGGGTGAAGGTCACGCCGCCGGCCGGGGCGTTCACCGCGACCGGACTCGACCGCTTCACGGTTCCGCCGTCACCCAACTGGCCTGAGCTGCCGTAGCCCCAGCAGTAGGCCTTGGCGTCGCTTCCCAGCCCACAGGTGTGGGCCAGCCCAGCGGCGAGCTGGGTGAAGGTCACCCCGGCCGCCGCGTTCACCGCCACCGGGCTCATCCGGTACTCGTTGGTGCCGTCGCCCACCCTGCCGTCACCGTTGTAGCCCCAGCAGTAGGCCTTGGCATCGCTGCCGAGCCCGCACGTGTGGGCCAGCCCAGCGGTGAGCTGGGTGAAGGTCACTCCGGCAGCCGGGGCGTCCACCGGCACCGGACTCGACTGGTTCTCGCCGTCGCCGTTGCCCAACGGCCCGCCCACACCCCAGCAGTACGCCTTGCTGTCGCTGCCCAGTCCGCACGTGTGCCGGCCGCCCACGGCGAGCTGGGTGAAGGTCACGCCGGCGGCCGGGGCGTTCACCGCGGTCGGGCTCGGCCGGTCCGTGTCGGTGCCGTCGCCCAGCTGGCCGGTCTGATTGTCACCCCAGCAGTACGCCCGGCCTGCGGCCTCCAGCTCACAGCTGTGAGTGACGCCGGCGGCCACCTGCACCACCGGGCTGGCGGGTTGCTCGGTGACCGGGGTGACCGGCCCCGCCACCGCGCTGGCCGGAGAAGTTCCGCCGTGAACTCTGGTCACCACGGTGACGGTGTACGCGGCGCCGTTGGTCAGTCCGGTGACCGTGCACGTCAGCGCCGGGCGGATCCCGGCGGCGCAGGTTCTCCCGCCCGGGGACGCGGTCGCCGTGTAGCCGTCCAAGAAGTCGAGGCCCGGACCTGTCGGGGCCGTCCAGGAGACCGCTATTCGCCGGTCATGGGCTGTTGCCGTGACGCCGGTCGGCGGAGGCGGAGGGGTCGGGGTGGCCGGCTCGGAGGGGTCGCTCGCGGCCGAGGTGCCATCCGTGCTGGTGGCCGTCACGGTAACCGTGTAGGGGGTGCCGTTGGTGAGCCCGGTGATCGTGCAGGTCCTCTGGTCGGGGTCGGTGGCGCAGGTTCGCCCGCCCGGCGACGCGGTCGCCGTGAAGCCGGTCAGCGTCCCGGTGCCCTGGTCCATCGGGCTCCGCCAATACACCACGAGTTCCTCGTGACCGGCCAGGGCCATTACCGCGGTCGGCGGTTGCGGCCCGGTCGGCGCCGGTCCGAACAACATCCGGGCCGGAGCCGGATGATCCGTGCTGTCACCGGTGCCCAACCGGCCGCGGTCGCCCCAGCCCCAGCAATAGGTGGCGGTGCCGGTCAGCCCGCAGGTGTGGTGGTAACCAGGGGCGAGCTCGGTGAAAGCCACCCCGTCCGGTGCGTGCACCGGCACCGGACTCGACCGGTTCGTGGTGCCGCCGTCGCCCAGTTGACCTTGAGGATTGTTGCCCCAGCAGTACGCCTTGGTGTCGCTGCCCACCGCGCACGTGTGATGGTCACCGGCGGCGATCCTGGTGAAGGTCACCCCGGCGGGCGTGTTCACCGGCACCGGAGTCGAGTGATTGGTGGTGTCGTCGCCGTTGCCCAGTTGGCCGGTGTCGCCGACTCCCCAGCAGTACGCCTTGCTGTCGCTGCCCAGTGCGCAGGTGTGGTAACCGCCGCCGGTGATCCGGGTGAAGGTGACTCCGGCGGGCAGACTCACCGGCACCGGACTCGACTGGTTCGCGTCACCTCCGTCGCCCAGCGTGCCGAATTGGCCGGCGCCCCAGCAGTACGCGTTGTTGTCACTGCCCAGCCCGCACGTGTGGTAGCCACCGGCGGCGATCCGGGTGAAGGTCACGCCGTCGGCCGGGGCGTTCACCGCCACCGGACTCGACCGGTCGATGGCCTCGCCGTCGCCCAGCTGGCCGTGGAGTCCGACGCCCCAGCAGTACGCGTTACCGTCACTGTCCAGCGCGCACGTGTGGAATTCCCCGGCGGTGATCTGGGTGAGGGGCACCCCGCCGGGTGGGAGCACCGCCACCGGACTCGTCCGGCTCGTGGTGCTGCCGTCACCCAACTGCCCGTAGGCGTTCTGTCCCCAGCAGTAGGCGTTGGCGTCGTCGCCCAGCCCGCACGTGTGGTAAAGACCGGCAGTGACCTGGGTAAGGGCGACTCCGGCAGGGGCGTGAACCGCCGTCGGAGTTGTCTGGTCCGTGGTTCCGCCGTCGCCCAACTGACCTAGATAGTTGCTGCCCCAGCAGTAGGTCACGCCGTCGTCGGCCCGAGCACACGTGTGGGCGCCCCCGGCGGCGATCTGGGTGAACCGGGCGGTCGACGGGTCAGCCGCGGCCGGGCCGGTGATCACCGCCGCCAGCATCACCGCCGCGGTGGCCATCGACGTGATCCTTCTCAGCCCACAGCCCACCATCGCAGCCCCGCAGCATCCGTGTGGTCTTCCCCCGAAGACTCACTCGTCCAGGGATTATCAGGCGGAACGCACCACGTCAGGAGGCGTTTCCTCGAAACTCGTCGGCGCCCGCCGGGGCGAACCGAGGCGTCAGGACGAGCCGCGGATGATCAGGGACGTGGGGAGGATGATCGGGGCCAGCGGAGTGGTGGCGTCGGTCAGCATGGACATGATGGACTCGGCGGCTGCGGTGCCGATGCCGGTCTTGTCCTGGGCGACGGTCGTGAGTCCGGGAGGGATCAGCGCCGCCACCTCGATGTCGTCGAAGCCGACGATGGCGACGTCCGCCGGCACGCGCAGCCCGGCCTCGTCCGCGGCGCGCAGCGCCCCGACCGCCATCTCGTCGCCCGCGGCGAACACGGCGGTGGGCCGTGGATCGGTGCTGAGCAGCTCTTTCATGGCGGTGTAGCCGCTCTCCAGGTACCAGTCCCCGGCCGGCGAGCCGGCGAGCTCGAGACCCGCCTCGGACAGCACCTGGCAGAAGCCCTCGAGGCGTTCCACGGCAGGGTACGTCGGCAGCGGCCCGGTGATCGTCGCGATGCGCCGGTGGCCGCGTTCGATCAGGTGCTGGGCGGCGAGCCGGCCGCCGCCCGCGTTGTCCGACGTGATGTACGTGCAGGCCGGCCCGGTGAACCGCAGGTCGAGCGCGACGCACGGCACCCCGGCGTCGGCGAGCGCGAGCACTGCCGGGTCCCGGCTGCCGTTGTCGATGATGACCACGCCGTCGACGTTGTGCCGCTGGACCGCGCGCAGGAAGCGCGACTGCCCGGGGCTCTGGTCGGGTGCGAGCATCAGCAGGTGCAGGCCGTGGGCGCTGAGGGCGCTCTTGAGCGCGACCAGGATGTCCTGGAGAAAGGGGTGCCGCCAGCCGGGCCGGCGGTGGTCGGTGTCCCAGACCAGGCCGACCATGTTGGACTTCTTCGTCGCGAGGGTGCGGGCCGACTCGTTCGGCAGGTATCCGATCTCGGCGGCCACATCGAGCACGAGTTGTCGCGTCTGCTGACTGACCACCTCCGGCGTGTTGAAGACCCGTGAAACGGTGGCGACGGAGACGCCGCTCCGACGTGCCACTTCTCTGATGCTGGACACCCTGGACGCCCCTATGTAACCGGTTTCAAGACCGTAACAGCGCCGTGTCGCGACGGTCAACACCCGTCGACGCCGTTACAAGCTCGTGACTTGACAGGATGCACATCGATGTAGGCAAACTCTTGGCTCAAGGCCGCGGCACTCGGATCCGGCCGTCTCGTACCTCAGCTCCTCCTGCGCCTTTTGATGCTCTGCATCGTGTAACCGGTTTCATGAAACCGGTTACACCTGACGAAAAGGAAGGTTCTGCATGTCTTTGTCCCGGACAGCGCGCGCTCTCGTGGCGGCCATGGGTGCCGCGGTGATGCTGACCGCCTGCGGTTCCAGCGGCGACGCCGGCAGCGGCGGCAGCAACATCACGCTCAACGTCAACCTGTTCGGCAACTTCGGCTACAAGGCGCTCTACGACGAGTACCAGAAGGCCCATCCGAACATCAAGATCGCCGAGCACACGGCCGCCTACAACGACCACCACCGGGACCTGGCCACGCACCTCGCGACAGGGACCGGCGCCGGCGACATCGAGGGCGTCGACACCGGCTTCATCGCCCAGATGCGGGCGGTCGGCAAGCAGTTCACCGACCTGGGCACCGACCGCGCGTCGCAGTACCTGCCCTGGAAGTGGCAGGCCTCGATGACCAAGGACGGCAAGCAGATCGGGTACGGCACCGACGTCGGCGGCCTCGCGATCTGCTACCGCCGCGACCTGTTCGAGCAGGCTGGGCTGCCCTCCGACCGTGAGGCGGTCTCCGCGCAGTGGGCGGCCGGCTGGGACAAGTACATCGAGGCCGGCAAGAAGTACACCGAGAAGGCGCCGAAGGGCACCGCGTTCTTCGACGGCGGCGGCGCGCTCTACAACGCCGTGATCGGCCAGGCGCCGCAGGGCTTCTACAGCGAGGACGACAGCATCGTCGTCGGCACCAACCCCGAGGTGCGCAAGGCCTGGGACCTGGTGGTCAAGGGGATCCAGGCGAACCTGTCGGCGAAACTGATCGAGAGCTCGCCGGAGTGGAACAACGGCTTCGCCAAGGGGCAGTTCGCCACGATCGCCTGCCCCGCGTGGATGATGACGAAGATCAAGGACCAGGCCAAGGCGTACGCCGGGAAGTGGGACGTGGCAGCGGTCCCCGGCGGCGGCGGGAACTGGGGCGGGTCGTACCTGACCGTGCCCAAGCAGGGCAAGCACGTCGAGGAGGCCAAGGCGCTCGCCGCCTGGCTGACCGCCCCGGAGCAGCAGGCGAAGATCTTCACCTCGCAGGGCCTGCTCCCGTCGATCCCGGCGCTCTACGACAAGCCGGAGATCGCCCAGTACAAGGACCCGTTCTTCAACAACGCGCCGGTCGGCACGATCTTCACCACCGCCGCGAAGCAGCTCAAGCCGCAGTACCAGGGTCCGCGCACCGGTGACATCCAGACCACCATCCGCGACGGCCTCGTCCGGGTCGAGCAGGGCAAGCAGAACTCCGAACAGTCCTGGCAGCAGACGGTCAGCGACGTCGACCGCCTGAAGAAGTAGCCAACCTCGCACGGCCGGCGGCTCTTGGGGGAGCCGCCGGCCACCCCGGTGAAGGATTGACATGACCCTGCTCAACCGGCTCGACACGAAGGGCTCGCCCTACCTCTACGTCACGCCGTTCTTCCTGCTCTTCGGTGTGTTCGGGCTGTTCCCGCTGCTCTACACCGGGTACGTCTCGTTCAACGACTGGGACCTGCTGGACGCCGGCGAGCACACCTGGGTGGGCCTGGCGAACTACCGCGAGCTGCTGCACGATCCGTACTTCTGGAACGCCCTGGGCAACACCCTGAGCATCTGGGTGCTGTCCACCGTGCCGCAGCTGCTCGCCGCCCTCTGGATCGCGCACCTGCTCAACCACCGGCTGCGCGCCCGCACCAGCCTGCGCATGGGCGTGCTGCTGCCGAACATCACCTCGATCGTCGCGGTGACGATCGTGTTCACCCAGATGTTCGGCCGTGACTTCGGCATGATCAACTGGCTGCTCGGGCTGACCGGGCTCGGACCGGTCGACTGGCAGGCCAACACGTGGAGCTCGCACCTGGCGATCTCGGTCATCGTGGCCTGGCGCTGGACCGGCTACAACGCGCTGATCTACCTCGCCTCGATGCAGGCGATCCCGCACGACCTGTACGAGGCGGCGGAGCTCGACGGCGCGTCGTCCGGCCAGCAGTTCTGGCGGATCACCGTGCCGCAGCTGCGCCCGACGATCATCTTCACGGCCGTCATCTCCACGATCGGCGGCCTGCAGGTGATGGCCGAGCCGCTGCTGTTCGCCGGCTCGTCGACCCCGACCGGTGGCTCCGACCGGCAGTTCCAGACCGCCGCCCTGTTCATGTACGAGCAGGGCTTCCGGGAGTTCCGCTTCGGCTACGCCTCCGCCATCGCGTGGACGCTCTGCCTGGTCATCGCCGTCTTCGCGATCGCCAACTACCTACTGACCCGGCGCATCGCCAACGACGAGGAGTAGGCCGCCGTGACCGTTCTTACCGACAAACCCCCTTCCGCGCGTACGGCGGTGGCAGCCCCGAAGCGGCCGTCCCGCCGCCGCCGGTTCGGCTACCCGCGGCGCGCGTCCGTGTGGACGTACGGCGCTCTGCTGGCCGTCGTCGCCGGGTCGGTCTTCCCGCTCTACTGGTCCTTCGTCGTGTCGTCGCAGACCAGCGAGGCCGTCGCCCAGGTGCCCCCGGTCCTGATCCCCGGCGGTCACCTGTTCGACAACATCGCCTGGGTCTTCGACAGCACCGACTTCGCCCAGGCGCTGCTGAACTCGTTCATCGTCAGCGCGTCCGTGACGATCTCCGTGGTGTTCTTCTCGACGCTGGCCGGGTTCGCCTTCGCCAAGCTGCGCTTCCGCGGCCGCAAGGTGCTGCTCGCGCTGGCGATCGGCACGTCGGTCGTGCCGCAGCAGCTCGGCATCATCCCGCTCTACCTGCTGATGGCCAAGCTCGGCTGGACCGACCGGCTCGCCGCCGTGATCGTCCCCGGCCTGGTCACCGCGTTCGGCGTGTTCTTCATGACGCAGTACCTGGGCCGTGCCGTGCCGGACGAGCTGCTGGAGGCCGGCCGCATGGACGGCTGCGGCACGTTCGGCCTCTACTGGCACGTCGTCCTGCCGGCCGCCCGCCCGGCCGCGGCCGTGCTCGGGCTGTTCACGTTCATGCAGGCGTGGAACGACTTCTTCTGGCCGCTGGTCGTGCTGCAGAACAACGCCACCGTCCAGGTCGCCCTGTCGTCGCTGGCCAGCGGCTACACCACCGACTACACCCTGACCCTGACCGGCACGGTGCTGGCCACGGTCCCGATCCTGGTGATCTTCATGGTTCTCGGCCGGCAGATCGTCGGCGGCATCATGCAAGGAGCGATCAAAGGTTGACAACATTGAATGAACCGGCGGCACCATTCGAACTCCCGGCGATGCCGGACGACTTCCTCTGGGGCGCGGCCACCGCGGCGTACCAGATCGAGGGCGCGGTCGCCGAGGACGGGCGCGGCGAGTCCATCTGGGACACGTTCACCCGCCGGCCGGGAGTGATCACCGGCGGCTCGTCCGGGGTGGTGGCCTGCGACAGCTACCACCGCTGGCGCGACGACGTGGAGCTGCTCGCCGGGCTGGGGGTGGGCGCGTACCGGTTCTCGGTCGCCTGGCCACGGGTCATGCCGACCGGTCGCGGCACGGTGAACGAGGCGGGGCTGGACTACTACGACCGGCTCGTCGACGCGCTGTGCGAGCGGGGCATCCGCCCGTTCGTCACGCTCTACCACTGGGACCTGCCGCAAGCGCTGGAGGACACCGGCGGCTGGCGGGAGCGCGACACCGCCGAGCGGTTCGCCGACTACGCGAGGGTGGTCGCCGGCCGGCTCGGTGATCGGGTCCGGGACTGGATCACGCTCAACGAGCCGTACGTGTCGTCGATCGCCGGATATGCCGAGGGCCGGCACGCCCCCGGCGCGCGGGAGGGGCACGGCGCCCTGGCCGCGGCCCACCACCTGCTGGTCGGGCACGGTCTGGCCGTCGCGGCGCTGCGCGCGACAGCCCCCGCCGCGCGGGTCGGGATCACCCTGAACCTGTCCCCGGCCGTGCCGGCCACCGGCTCGGCGGCGGACGAGGCGGCCGCCCACCGGATGGACCTGCTGCTCAACCGTCAGTTCACCGACCCGGTGCTGGGCCGCGCCTACCCGGAGGGCTTCGAGCGCCTTTACGCCGGCGTCAGCGACCTGTCCTTCCGGCGCGACGGCGACCTGTCCCTCATCGGCGCCCCACTCGACTTCCTCGGCGTCAACTACTACTACCGCATCCACGCCGCCGACACGCCGCACGAGCAGCCCGACCCCGCGCTGCGGACCGCCAGCGACATCGGCGTACGGTCGGCGCCGCGCGACGGCGTGCCGCTGACCGACCTGGGCTGGCCGGTCGAGCCGCGCGGGCTCTACGACACGCTGACCGGGCTCGCCGGGCGGTACCCGGGGCTGCCACCGGTCTACGTCACCGAGAACGGCATCGCCGAGCTGCGCGACGACACCGGGGCCGACCCGGAGCGCATCAGGTTCGTCGCCGAGCACGTGTCGGCAGCGGCCCGGGCGGTCGCCGACGCCCGGGTCGACCTGCGCGGCTACTTCTACTGGTCGCTGATCGACAACTTCGAGTGGGCGCGCGGCTACGGTCCGCGGTTCGGGCTGGCGCACGTCGACTACGCGACCGGGGTCCGCACGCCCCGGGCGAGCTACCACTGGCTCCGGGAACAGCTCTCCCGACGTACGGGAAGAGTGGTTTTGAACGGTTTCTCGTCTTGATTGCTGAGACGACGAGCACTCGATGCAACAAAATGAGCCCCGCACACGTCTCTGTCTTTATGGGGTTCACTCGCCTGCGGGCGTATCTGGTGTTTGGTGTGCTGGCCGTGGCGGCGGCCGTGGCTGTGGTGTTCGCGCTCGTGAAGGACTCGCAGGGCGGTGCGGTGGCCGGTGGCTGCCCGGCCGGTGCGACGATGGTCAACCTCACGCTGCCGACCGAGGCGGACCAGGTGAAGCTGCGGGTGCTCAACGGCACCCGCACGCCGGGCCTGGCCGACCAGGTCAGCAACGAGTTCAAGGATCGCGGCTTCGTCACCCAGCCGACCAAGGACAGCAAGAAGAAGGTCACCGACGTGGCCGTCATTCAGTACGGGCCGAAGACGGTCGGCGCCGCCCAGTGGATCCGCGCCTACTTCCTCGGCGACGCCGTTCCGGAGTACAGCGCGGAGCGCACCAACGACGTCATCGACATCGTGATCGGCTCCAAGTTCCGGTCGCTGGCCACGTTCACCGAGGTCAACCAGTCGATGGCGCAGATCGGCGTGCCGACCGCCCCGCCCGGCACCTGCGTGGCCCCGGCACCGAAAGGCGCTTGAGTTCCACAAATCTCCGCCGGTGACGTCGGATCCGGGCGCGGCCGTTCGTGGCATGACTGAGCGGCGAACGACCGCGCCCTGCGAGGAGACGACCATGACGGAATACCTGATCAGCTTCAACGACGAATGGGTGCCCGAGCACACACCCGAACAGATCCGGGCCAAGAGTGTGGCCAGCCGCGCGGTGATCGCGGAGATGCAGGCCCAGGACGTGCTGCTCTTCTCCAACGGCGCCCTCGACCGGTCGACCGCGTTGTGCTCGGTCACCCTGGTCGACGGCGAGCCGCTGTTCACCGACGGGCCCTACACCGAGACGAAGGAACACCTCGGCGGCTTCTGCGTCGTGGACGTGCCCGACGACGAGGCCGCCCGGTACTGGGCTGGGCGGCTGGCGGTCGCGCTCGACTGGCCGCAGGAGATCCACCGCTTCCGCGGCCCCGGCGAAGCCCGCCTCACCCGCTGAACTTCTCCTTGGCGTCACACCTCTCACCACCAGCCGGATAGTCCCCGCTGGTGGTGAGAGGTGTATCCAGGGTCGGATGCACCCGTGTGGGCGAGCCGGGTGAGTGCGGCTGGTGGTGGAGGGTGTGTCCGGGTGCCTGGACACACCCTTCGGCCGTTCTGAAGTCTTGCGGCTTGATCATTGTGCGGTGTTGATGCCTAGCTCTACTATGCATCGCAGTTCTAGGTATGGAGGGGGGAGCGTGCGCGTCACCAAGGATCTCGTCGCCGCGTCGGCCACACCGATCGTGCTCGGCATCCTGGCCGAGGGCGACAGTTACGGCTACGCCATCCTGCGGCGCATCAACGATCTGTCCGGCGGGGAGCTGGACTGGACCGAGGGCTTCCTCTATCCGCTGCTGCACCGGCTGGAACGGCTCGGCCATGTCGAGGCGAGCTGGCAGACGGCCGGCGGCGGCCGCAAGCGCAAGTACTACCGCATCACCGAGCAGGGGATCGCCGAGCTGGCCGAGCAGCATCGCCAGTGGGAGACGGTCGTCGACGCGCTCAAACAGATCTGGCCCGGCGCCGGCGACTTCCGCCCGCTGATGGCCCCAGGGGGAGGCACCGCGTGACCGTGACGAACGAACCGGACGAGTTGGAGGGGCAGTTCGCGCAGTGGCGCGACTATGTGCGCCGCCGCCCGGAGCTGGCCGCCTCCGACGCCGACGAGCTCGAGGATCATCTGCGCAACTCCGTCGACGAGCTGACCGCGATCGGGCTGCGCTCCGACGAGGCGTTCCTCGTCGCGGTCAAACGGATGGGCGGTCTCGACGAGTTGTCCCGAGAGTTCGCCCGGGAGCATTCGGAGCGGCTGTGGAAGCAGCTGATGTTCACCGGCGACCCGGTGAAGGCCAGCCCGCAGCGGCGGGACCTGGCCGCGATGCTGGTCTGCGCGGCCGGCGCCGCGGTCTCGGTCAAGGCGCCGGAGCTGTTCGGCCAGCGGTACGAGGGCGAGGGAACGTTCTACGACACGAACCTCGCACTGTTCGCGCTCCCATGGCTGGCCGCGTTCCTGGCCTGGCGGCGACGGGCCTCGATCAAGGTGTACGGGGTCCTGGCCGCGCTCTTCGTGCTCGGAGCGGTCGGCGCCAACGTCTACCCGGTCGGCGACGAGTCCCAGTCGGTGGCGCTCACCGCCTCGCACCTGCCGATCGCGCTGTGGCTGGTGGTCGGGATCGCGTACATCGCCGACGACCTGCGCTCGTCGCGGCGGCGGATGGACTTCATCCGGTTCAGCGGCGAATGGTTCGTCTACTTCGTGCTCATCGCCCTCGGCGGGGGAGTGCTCATCGCGTTCCTCGGCGGCACGTTCGAGGCCATCGGGCGCTACCCCGAGACGCTCATCTGGCAGTGGGTCGTGCCGTGCGGCGCGACAGCCGCTGTCGTCGTCGCCGGCTGGCTCGTCGAAGCCAAGCAGGGCGTCATCGAGAACATCGCACCGGTCCTCACCCGGCTGTTCACGCCGCTGTTCGCGGTGGCGCTGCTCGCCTTCCTGGTCGCCGTCGGCTGGAACGGCAGCGGCATCGAGGTCGACCGCGACACCCTGGTGATGTTCGACCTGCTGCTCGCGGTGGTGCTCGGGCTGCTGCTCTACTCGATGTCGGCCCGCGACCCACTCGCGCCGCGCGGCACGTTCGACTTCCTGCAGCTGGCGCTCGTCGCGAGCGCGCTGATCATCGACGCGCTGGTGCTTTACACCATGACCGGGCGCATCGCGGAGTACGGCACCACCCCGAACAACGTGGCGGCGCTCGGCGAGAACATCGTGCTGCTGGTCAACCTCGCCTGGTCGGCCTGGCTGCTGCTGGGCTTCGTGCGGCGGCGGCGCGCGTTCGCGGTGATCGAGCGGTGGCAGACGGCGTACCTGCCGGTCTACGCCGTGTGGATGTGGGCCGTGGTCCTGCTCCTGCCGCCCATCTTCCACTACCGCTGACCTGGTCGCGCGATCCGATGGTGGCGAGCCGGGTGACCGGACCCGCCACCATCGGCGCATGTCACCTCATGGTGCTCGCCGCGCCGGCGACCGGGGTTCTCGCAGGATGCGACCCCGGCGGGCTTTACACTCCGTTGGACGCCCTTGTCCGATCAGGAGGATAGGGTGCGGCAGTGATCGACGACATCGACTGGGCGGCGTTGGAACACGCCGAAGGCTGCGCCGACGACCTGCCCGGCCTGCTGCGCGACGCCGAATTCGACACGATCGTCGACCTGGTTTTTCCGCAGGGCACGCTTTACTCAGCCACGGTCGCGGCCGTTCCCTTCCTTGCCGGCCTCGCTCACCATGCACCTGCCCGGCGCGACGAGTTCAGTTGGCTTCTCGGCATGCTCGCTGACTGCAATCACGCCTACGGGGAGCTGTTCGACGAGGTCCGGGCCGCGGTCGCCGCCCAACCGCTGCCACCGCTCGACGACCCTGATCCTCGGGTTAGAGCTGCAGCGGCGTACGTCGTGGCCCAGGTCGACGGCCCGGTCACGCTGTTGCACGATCGCTTCGCGATCAAGACCGATCCGGCGGTATGGAGTTCGTTGCTGCTCGCGCTCGGCGAGCTCGATCCGGCAGGCGCTGCCGCCCGGTTCCCGTTCACGGGGAGTGCCGACGAACGCTACGCGGCCGGTCTCGCCGCAGTCCGTGCCGGTGTGCCGCTGCCCGCCGGCGCCCCGGCCGCGGTCACCGCCGCGCTGGACGATGGTGTCGATCTGAATTACGCCTGGCTGCGACGCGAGCCGGTGGACGAACTGCTGCTGTCCGCCACCGACGAGGGCGCGCATCTCGATGCGCTCAGCATCGAGAAAGATCGAGCAGTCCGACGGAGGGTTATGGCTGTCGGCCAGCGTACGAGCCCGGATGACGGCCTGTCGATCCTGCGGCACGACGTCGAACCGAGTGCACGGACGGTACTCGCGCGAGCTGAGAGATGTTCCGATCGCGGGCGTGGCGACCAGGATCCAACTTCAAGTACGCCGATTCATCTGCGGTAACGCCGCCTGCATCCCACGGACATTCGTCGAGCAGGTAGACGGTGTGACCTGCCGCCGAGTGCGTAGCACGGACGGCTTGCGCCGGACGCTCACGGCGATCGCCCTGGCGCTCGTCCGCCGAGCAGGGGCACGGCTCGGCGCAGTGCTCGGGATGGTCACCAGCCGGAGCAGCCTGCTACGGCTGATACGGGCACTGCCAGACCCACCCGAGCGTCCGGTGACAGTCCTGGGTGTCGACGACTTCGCGATCAAGGAGGGCCAGAACTACGGCACCGTCCTGATCGACTGCGAAGACGGACGAGTGGTCGACCTGCTACCTGGGCGCGACGCCGCGCCGCTGGCCGGCTGGCTCGACGCGCACTCGAAGCCGGATGTGATCTGCAGCCAACACCATCTCCCGATACGCGCGTGCCGCCACCTGGCAAGAGATGATCGTCGGGCAGAAGCCACGTCCGAGCAGCCTCGACCCGTTCAAGCCACACCTCCTGCGGCGCATCGCCGAGGATTGCCTCAAAGCCGCCACCTTGCACCGCGAAATCGCCGCGCAGGGCTTCACCGGCAAGTACGGCATCGTCCGCGCCGTCGTCGAGCAGCACCGCACCCGCCCGGACCTGAGCAAGATGACCAAGCCTCCATCGGTTCGGGAAGTCACCGGCTGGATCTGCCGCCCCCCTGATCAGCTGATCGAGCGCGACACCGACCAACTGCGAGCAATCCTCGAACGCTCCCCAGAGCTGACCGCCGCCGCTGACCTGGTGCGCTCGTTCGCCCAGATGATGGCCGGCCTGCACGGCGACCGACTCGGCGAGTGGATCGCAGCGGCGCAGCAGGCTGGGTTGCCAGGTATCACCAGCTTCGCCACCGGCCTGACCAATGACTTGGACGCTGTTACCGCGGGCCTGACCTTGCCGCATAGTTCGGGGGCCGGTGGAAGGCAACGTCAACCGGATCAAGATGATCAAACGGCAGATGTACGGCCGAGCAGGCTTCGACCTGCTCCGTAAGCGAGTCCTACTTGCTTACTGACTCTGAGCGTGGCAACGAAAGCCGCACGAGCTGTGTGCCAAGATCGGTCCGTGGACCCGATCGAGATCGAACCAACGGAGTCAGGCGGGTACAGCCTTTGGCTCGAAGCCGGCACCACCGACGTTGACGAGATCATCCACGAACTCGGCCACGAGGCAAACGGCTACTTCTGGGAAGGCGTCGCCGAGCTGCTCGTAGCCTCTGAAGCACCGAGTCTTGCCGGGCGATTCTCGCCCGATCCGGAAGGTGGAGCCTTCTGTGCATACAGCGACGACCGCGCCGTACTCGAAGACTTGGCCGCTCGACTGCACAAGGTCGCAACAGAAGAGAGCAGACTGCGGCAACTCGTTGATCTAGCGGCTACCACCGGTTTCGAGTTCGACGACTGACTGCCTCCACACTTTCTGTGCCAGAACCGACTTCCAGCGCAGGCTGTCAGTCAGTCTCGGCGCCATCGGTTTCAGGGCCGAGTTCGTGGCGCTGAGTTTCAGCGCCACCCGCCGGGACTGGTCTGCCCTTGAAGGCGAGCCACGCTGTCCAGTGGAGTAACTGGTCTCGCTGCCGACGTCTGGCACGTCGTAGGGAGTTGAAGTCGACCAGGGCGATGTCGAGACGGCCGAAGGCAACTTGAGGCCGAGAACCGGGCGGTGGGCTCCAGTCGTCGACGTGGACGACCAAGCACATCCATGAAGCCTCTGGGGAGCCCTCGTAGAGGTACGGGAGCAAGGCGAATGTCTCCCCACCTCGCGGGTGAAGATCCTTGGCGGTGCGGCTGAACCCTCGCTGCTCAGCGGTGCTGATCAGCTCTCTCAGTTCGTCGTTGGAGACGACGCGCAGGTCAGCGGGCACGGGTAATCCCCACCATGACCGCACTGATCTCTGCTCGATCGCGCGGCCGAACAACCGGATCAAACCCCGCCTCCTCGATGGACACGTATGCTCTCACGCTCGGGATCGCTCGCATGCGCTCTGACTTTGGATTTGTCACCGAGTTCGAGCGCCACCGGCTGGGGGACCCGGTCGGCGGCAAATCCGGATGCTTGGAGGCCCGGATGTAGGGATACTTCCTGGCTTTGGATCACCGTGCGCCAGCTCTGCGCGTTGACTCGGGACAGGTGGAAACATGGGCGCTGCGGAACAGGAACAGCTTGAGGCGATTGTGGAGGTGACCGCGCTCGGCCTGGAGGTGTGGCTTCGTGGTGGCCGGGCGATGGACTTCTTCCTCGGGCGTGTGACCCGGCCCCACCGGGATGTGGATTGGTTCGCCTGGTCGTCGGACGCGGGCCGGCTCGCCGCCGCGCTCACGGGGCGCGGCTATGAACTGCTTCCCGAGCCCCGCATGATCGGCAACTCGACTTCGTGCGCGGCGGGCTGGATCTGAGCTTCGCGCTTGTCGCCAGAGACGAGGAGGGACACGTGATCGTGCCAAGCGGGCCTTGGGCTGGCCAACGGTGGCCCGAGGGAATGCTGGACCGGCCTGCAGCCAGGATCGGTGACGTGCGGTGTCAGGGGATCAGCGACGCGCCGGCCAACAAGTATGTCGACTTCCGGAAATGCTCGGGTCTGGGATGCTGATGAACAGTCATCGGGAAGCCGTGGAGAAGATTGCCCGAGCTCTCTTGTCGACATTCCCTGACTTCGATTACGTCTACGTCAACAACGTCGAAGCCTACGGCGAGTTCGCGCCCGGGTTGTTCTTCTGGGAAGTGGTCCAGGTGACGGTCCGGTCCTACCTGGGTGACCGGGACGAGCCGGATTGGCGCAGCACACTCGACTTCATGGAGGCGGTTGCGCGGTCCGGCGGGCAGGAGGAGAGGAAAGCTGTCGCCTTCCACTTCCTGTGGAACCTGCCGAACCGCGGTGAGCCGGGGCATGAGCTGGTCGGCGAACTGGGACCGGAACTGACACGGGTGCTCGACCGGGTGCAGCACAGGCAGCCGGTCGACTGAATCGACCTCGGGCCGTCAGCCCTTGGTGATCGCATCGATCAGGTCGCCGACCGGGCGGTCCGGCAGGGCGCGGGCCACGTCGGCGAGCGCCACCATCCCGACCAGTTGGTGCCCGTCGATGACCGGCAGGCGGCGCACCTGGTGCTGACCCATCGTGCGCAGGATCTCGGTGGCGTCGTCGTCCGCGCCGATCGTGACCGGCTTGCCCTGCGCCAGCTCACCCGCGGTGACCTCGGCGGGGTTGCGGCCCTGCGCCACGGCCTTCACGACGATGTCGCGGTCGGTGAGCATTCCCTTGAGCCGGTTGTCGTCGCCGCAGATCGGCAGGGAGCCGACCTCGAGGTCGGCCATCTTGCGGGCGGCGTCGGCCAGTGTTTCCTTCTCGCCGACGCAGGTGGCGTCGGGTGTCATGATCTCGCGTGCGGTGGCCATGTCCCCTCCTCGGGTTGTCGTGCCTACTCCGAACGCATACCCGCACCTTGCCGAGTGATTCAGGTGGATCAATGCGGATTCCAGGCCCCCGGGCGTACGCCGGTGCCACGCAGGAAGAACGCCGAGAAGTTCGACGCGTCGGGGAAGCCCAGTCGCCGCCCGCACGCGGCCGGGCTCAGTCCGTCGTGGACGAGCAGGCGCTTGGCCTCCAGGAGCAGGCGCCCGGTGAGGTAGTCCTTGGCCGAGCGCCCGGTAGCCGCGTGCGCGCTGCGCGACAACGTCCGCTCCGAGTAGCCCAGCCGCCGGGCGTAGTGGCCGACGTCGTGGTGGCTGCGGAAGTCCTCCTCGACGGCCAGCCGGAAACGCTGGAACGTGTCGTCGGGCGCAGCACGGTCGCCGGCCGGCGGGTCGAGGCGCAACAGCAGCGCCGACAGGAGCAGCCGGAGCACCTCCGATCGGCGGTCGGACAGGCCGAACTCGTATCGCAGATGGTCGAGGGCGCGCCAGGCGGGTGGCCCGGCGATCCACGGCTCGGCCGCCTGCGGCACGGGCCCGGCCGGCTCGAACAGCACCAGGTCGCCCGCGAGCCGCTCGATGCCGGTCCAGCGGTGCACGACTCCGGGCGCGATCAGGAAGACGCTGCGCGGGCCGAGAGCGTGCGTGGCGAAGTCCGCGGTGACGCTGCCGTGGCCGGTGCGGACGAAGGCGAGCACGTGGAAGTCGGCCCGCTGGGTTCCGCCGTCGTTCAGCGACCGCAGCCGCGCGAACGTCATCGTCTCCACCGGGGTCTGCGCCTCGCGAGGCGGTTGGTAGACCAGCTGCCGAATCATGTGTCCAGTTTTCACCACGGGCTGTCAGGCCACGACGATGCCGCCAGAACTGTTCGATGGTTGATTTGCAGGGCGAAAGGAGAACGCTCATGTTGCCCACTTATGACCATCACCGGGGTTCCGGCCTGACGCTCGTGTTCCTGCACTACTGGGGCGGCTCGGCCCGCACCTGGCAACCGGTGATCGACCGCCTGCCGGGGCGGGACGCCGTCGCGGTCGACGCGCGGGGATGGGGACGATCGCGGGAGCTGCCCGGGCCGTACACCCTGGATCAGCTCGCGCAGGACACCCTCGACGTGGTCGCGGACGCGGGACTGCGCGACTACGTGCTGGTCGGCCACTCGATGGGCGGCAAGGTCGCCCAACTGGTGGCGGCCACCCGCCCGGCCGGGCTCACCGGGCTGGTGCTCGTCGCTCCCGGCCCGGCCGAGCCGCCGGCGGTCGTCACCGCCGAGTATCAGGAGCAGCTGGCCCGGGCGTACGATTCCGACGAGAGCGTGGCCGGCGTCCGCGACCACGTCCTCACCGCGACGCCGCTCGCCGATGACCTGGCACTGCAGGTGGTGGCGGACTCGCGGGACAGTGGCCCGGCGGCTCGCTCGGAGTGGCCGCTGCGGGGGATCGCGCGGGACATCACCGCCCGTACGCGGGAGATCGACGTGCCGGTGCTGGTGGTGGCCGGCGAGCACGATCGGGTCGAGCCGGTCGGGGCGCTGCGGGCGCACCTGATGCCGTACCTCAGCAGGGGTGATCTTGAAGTGGTCCCGGGGAGCGGGCATCTGATCCCGCTGGAGGCGCCGGACGCGCTCGCCCGGGCGATCAGCGCTTTCGTGCCGAGCTGACGGACCGCCACAGCACGTGCTGGGTGAGCAGGGTCAGCACGCCGCCGGCGACGATCGCGGCCAGGTTGATGACCAGCTGCAGGGCGGAGCCGGCGGCCTCGTCGCCGGCTCCGTAGGCCAGCGCGACCGCGGCGTTCGCGGCGGCCGGCACGGTGGTGACCGAGATCAGGACGCCGACGAGCGTGCCGGCCTTCGCCGAGGTCAGCGACAGGATGCCGGCGACCCCGCCGAGGAAGCCGATCACCCAGGACAGCGCGTCGGGCTGCCAGATGAAGTCGGTCAGCGGCCGGTCGGCCAGCAGCATCGACTTGTCGACGAGACCCGCGGCGGTCAGCAGCCACACCGCGCCGATGGTGACCAGCATGCCGAACGGGAAGCCGACGCCGAGCGCGATCCCGGAACGGCGGACCAGGTGCCATTTGCGCTGGACCAGGCCGACGCAGAGGGCGGCGAGCGGGCCGAACTCGGGGCCGACCACCATCGACCCGACGATGAGGATCGGCTGGTCGAGCAGGACGCCGACCGCGGCGATGACGGTGGCGACGGCCATGAACGCCAGGAACGAGGCCGACAGCTCGGTCTCCTCGCCGGTCTGCTGCTCGATCTCGTGCCAGACGACCGCGTCGACGCCGAGCCCGGGCATGCGCCGGGCGGCCCGGTCGGCGGCCGCCGACATGGTGGCGTCGACGCGTTCGACGACGATCGCGCCGTCCTGTTCCAGACCGAGGGCGCGCAGGCGGTCGAGCACCGCGCTGGCGCCCTCACGGACGACGTCGAACTCGACGACATCCCCGGCCGGCGACAGGGCCGCGCCGGGCAGCACGACGAGGTGGGTGATCGCATCGTCACCGGCCAGAGCCGCCCGGACGCGGCTGGTGACCTTTTCCGGCGTGATCACCCGGACGTGCAGCATGGACGACCCCTCACTCGTGGAACTCTCGGCTGGACGCGGCCCCGGACGGCTCGACCGGGACGTGCTGGAGACCGGCCACGAGCGTGTCGACGAGGAACCGGTAGCTGCGGTCGACGTCGCGGGGCAGCCCGAAACCGCCGGCCGCCTCCACGGTGGCGAAGCCGTGCAGGCTGGAGCGCAGCACCCGGGCCGCGTCGACGGCGTGCGTGCCGCGCAGTTCGAAGCCGGCCAGGACGTCGTACATGATCCGCATGAGTTCGTTGCTCACCTGCCGGAGCTCCTCGTCCTCGTCGCCGTCGCCCGGCGCCCGGATGGCGGAGGCGTATCGCCCGGGGTGAGCGACGGCCCATCGACGGTACGCGTCGGCGAACGCCCGGACCGCGGCGGCGCCGGACTGCCCGACTGCGGCCCGCGACACCGCGTCCGTGAAGTCGCGCATGGCCTGCAGCGTGATGCCCCGGCGCAGCGCTTCGAGCGACTCGACGTGCTTGTAGAGCGACGGTGTCCGCACGCCGAGCCGTTCCGCCAGCAGCCCCATGGTCAGCTTCTCGAAGCCGACCTCGTCGGCGAGCGCGGCGCCGGCGTCGACCACCGCGGCCGGGGCGAGCCCGGCCCTAGGCACGAGCGGTCGCCTGCAGGAAGTTCAGCATCAGGGACACCGTTTCGTCGGGGAACTGGACGTGCGGGTAGTGACCGGCGCCGTCGATCATCTCAAGCCGGGCCAGGCCGGCCGGCATCGCGGTCACGATCGCGGTGCCCTCGGCGTGCGGGTCGGCCCAGTCCGGGTCGAGGGTCCCCTCGATGATCAGGGCGGGGCAGCGCACGTTGCCGAGTTGGGCGCCGGCGTCGGCCGGGGACGTCTGGGTCATCTTCTGCAGCGCCTTCATGCGTCCGGGCTCGCGCAGCATGGCCTCGACCCCGGCGAGGTCGGTGCTCCAGTCGGCCGGCTTGCTTCCCGGGTACGCCAGGTCGAGGTAGCCCTTCCACGACGACAGGCTGCCCATCATCGTGCCGGCCATCTTGACCGCGCCCCTGCGGTACCGGCTGTTGCCCAGATCGCCGAGGCTGAACGACTGCGCGCGGGTGAACGGCGCCAGCTCGACGATGCCGGTGATCAGGTCGGGCGCCTGTGCGGCGGCGATCGTGGCGGCGCCACCGGAGATCGAGTGCCCGACGAGCACGGCCGGGCCGCCCAGGTGGCGGATCACGGCGAGGACGTCGCCGGCGATGTCGGTGCGCGAGTAGGACGGCCACTGCGCGCTGGACTCCCCGGCGCCGCGCAGGTCCATCGTGGCGACCCGGTAGCCGGCCTCGACCAGGCGGGGCGCGACGAACCGGTACGCGCTGCGGCTGTTGCCGATGCCCGGGACGAGGACGACGAGCGGGCCGTCGCCGGTCACGTCGTAGGCGATGGTCCCACCGTCGATGGTCAGGTACTCGGTCATGGTGTGTCTCCCCAGTTGGCTATCGCTGTTAGCCCTAAAGCTAATGCAGTTAGCCGAGGGGCGCAAGGGCCGCGAGGAGGAAAGCTACGGCCATTAGCTAACGGCGGGCGTAGATGTCACCCTGCGCGGCCAGCTCCGTGAACCACGCCGCGTCGGCGACCCGCACGAACGAGGCCGACACCCAGAACCGCTTGACCGCCTCGACGTCCGGCGACGCCGGGCCGACCACCCAGATCGCGACGTGACGCAGGCCCGAGGCATCACTGGTCCCGACGGTCAAGGCGGTGTCGCGCAGGCACGGGTTGCCGGCGCACGGCTGCGGCCCCGGCACGCCGGTGAAGTTCACGACCACCTTCATGTCCCCGTACGCATAGAGGTCCGTCACCCCGTCGTCGGCCAGCGCGACCGACGGGTCCATCCGGACGACGCCCGGCGGCACGACCGACGGGACCAGCGCGAAGTGTGACACCTGGCCGGTCCGCCGGGCGCCCGCGATCGACGCCACCGAGAGCTCGAGCTGATGAGCTGCGGCGATCCGCTCGTAGGCGGCGTCCTGCGCGGCCTCCCGCCGAGCGGCGCGGATCTGCCCCACGACACCGACCGCGATCATCCCGAGCAGGACAACGAAGACGACAGCCACAGGGATCAATACGCGCTTCACGATCCAAGACTCTAGGCCTTGCCCGCCGGACGACCCCGCAGCCCGGGCGACCCACCAGCCACCGAAGCGGTTCCCGGACCTTGGCCGGGCCTCTCGCCCGTTGGTACGCCCATCCGAGCAACGCCTCCGCGCAACGGTGGTGGGACGGACGTCCACCTCGCTCAGGCGGCTCGGCGCGAGCTTGTCGGCTGGGTCTCACCGTGGTATTCGTGCCTCATAACCACGGTGAGACCCAGCTCGCGAGCGTGAGCCGTGCCGCGAGCCGGCCACCGGCAGGGCACGGCTAGCTTCCGGCGTGGGGGTGCTCGCCGAGCAGGCGGGTGGCGAGGACGGCGGCCTGGGTGCGGCGTTCCAGGCCGAGCTTGGCGAGCAGGCTGGAGACGTAGTTCTTGACCGTCTTCTCGGCCAGGAACATGCGGCCGGCGATCTCGCGGTTGGTCAGCCCCTCGGCGATCAGCTCCAGGATCTTGCGTTCCTGGTCGGTCAGTGACGCCAGCTCCCGCGGCTGCTCCACGCCGTGCCGGATGCGCTCCAGCACCCGCTGGGTGACCGCGGGGTCGAGCAGCGACTGGCCGGCCGCGACCCGGCGCACGGCGTCGAGCAGGTCGGTGCCGCGGATCTGCTTGAGCACGTACCCCGAGGCGCCTGCCATGATCGCGGCGAACAGCGCCTCGTCGTCCTCGTACGAGGTCAGGATCAGGCCTTTGATCGTCGAGTCGACGGCTCGCACGTCCCGGCACACGTCGATGCCGTTGCCGTCGGGCAGCCGGGCGTCGAGGATCGCCACGTGCGGCCGCAGCGCCGGGATGCGCCGGGTCGCCTCCTGAGCCAGGCCGGACTCGCCGACCACCTCGATGTCGCCGTCCGCTTGCAACAGGTCGACCAGGCCGCGGCGGACCACCTCGTGGTCGTCGAGCAGAAAGACTCGGATCATGCCTACTTCTTACCGTGCCGTCCGCCCCGCCTCCAGGGACCAAAGTCCCGTGGCGTGCGGGAGAGGGGACCTTCGGCCCTGACCGGGCGCTGCCCGCGCCCGGCACGCTGGGTGGCAGACATACCCCGGGTTGCTTCCCGTCGCGATCCGCGCGACCTCGCTCAGGTGCCCGGCCGGCGCTAAGGAGAACCGCTGTGAACGGCTACGACAACGCGGACCTGCGCGCGGCGGCAAGCGCCGGCATCCGGGCGCCCTCGATGCACAACAGCCAGCCGTGGTTGTTCCGCCTGCGGGACGGCGCCGTCGAGATCCTCGCGGACCCGGCCCGGCAGCTTCCCGTGGCGGACCGCACCGGCTGGGCGACCCGCCTGGCCTGCGGCGCTGCCGCCTACAACGCCCGTCTCGCCCTGGCGATGCGCGGGCGGCCCGCCGAGGTGGACGTGCGTCCGTCGCCCGCCGAGCCGGAGCTGCTGGTCCGGCTGAGCCCGGGGCCGGAGCGCCCGGCGACCTACGCCGAGCAGGCACTGCACGCCGCGATTGCGCACCGGCACAGCAACCGGGCGCCGTTCTGGCCCGACCCGGTGCCGTCCGGCACCCGGATCCGGCTCATCGAGGCCGCCCACAGCGAATCGGCCTGGCTCGACCTGCTGGTCGGCATGACCGCGCTGGCCGGCTTCTCCGAGGTGGCCGGCAGCGCCGACCGGGTGCTGCGCCGCGACGACCGCTACCAGGCCGAGCTGATCGCCTGGCTGCACGCCGACGACGCGCCCGACGGCATCCCGGTGAGCGCCGGTGGGCCACTGCCGGAGTCGCACGACCTGCTCCCGCAGCGCATCTTCGGCAACCGGCGCCGCGGGCCCGGCCGGGACTACGAGCCCGAGCCGCTGGTCGCCATCCTCGGTGTCGCCGGTGACCTGCCGGCCGACCAGGTCATCGCGGGCCAGGCGCTGCAGAAGGTGCTGCTGACGGTGACCGACGCCGGGCTGGCCGCCTCGATGATCTCCCAGCCGATCGAGGTGCCGACCGCCCGTGACCAGCTGCGCCGCTCGCTGAGCCGCAACGGCTATCCGCAGCTGGCCCTGCGCATCGGCTACGGCGCCGCCGGGCAGACGACGCCGCGCCGGGACGTCACCGACGTCCTGAGCTGACCGACGAGCGGCGGGGGAGGCCGGAAACCTCCCCCGTCCTCGCTAGTTCTGCGGCGGCGCGTCCGAGGGGCGGGAGCCCCAGACCAGGTCCGGGGTCGCCGACCTGGTGTAGACGAGGTGGCCGCCGTCGCGCACGGCCGACGCCGGCAGCCAGGCCTTCGACCGGGGCTTGCCGTCGAGCTGCAGGCCCTTGACGTAGAGGCCGTCGCCCGGCGCGTCGATCCGCAGGGTCTTCCCGCCGGCCAGGTGCACGACCGCGCGCGGGAACAGTGGCGTCGTCAGCGCCAGCTCCGCCCGGGTCGGGACCGTCGGGTAGAGGCCGAGCGCGGAGAACACGTACCAGGCGCTCATCGTCCCCGCGTCGTCGTTGCCGGGGATCCCGCCGGTGCCGTCGCTCCAGCGCCCGTCGATGATCGCCTTCACCGTCTCCTGCGTCTTGTACGCCTGCCCGAAGTAGTTGTAGAGGTACGGCGTCTGGATGTCCGGCTCGTTGGTGGCGTCGAACCGGGTGCTGCTCGTCGCGCTCAGGTCGAACGTCCCGTCTGGCTTGCGGAAGAACGCGTCGAGCCGCTCGGCCGCCTTCGCGGTCCCGCCCATGGCCTGGGCCAGCCCGAGCACGTCGGAATAGACCATCCAGGTGTACTGGGCGCTGCTGCCCTCGACGAACCCGGTCCCGGTCGACGGGCTGAACCCGGGCGCCCACGTCCCGTCGGCGTACCGGTCGCGCATCCAGCCGGTGAACGGCCCGTCCGACGGGACCGGTGTCGGCACGGCCGGGTCGGCCAGTTCGAGCTCGGCGAGCTGCACGATGTCCTCGCCGCCGTTCGCGGTGACGTTCAGCCGGTAGTACAGGTGCGGCTTCGGATCGGCCACCGGGTACTCGACGGTCTGCCCGCGTTGCGCGAACGTCTGCCCGCTCTGCTTGTCGACCACGGTCCAGTCGGTCCCGTTGTCGCTGCCGAGCAGTTCCCAGTCCTTCGGGTCACGTCCCGGCTCGTCGTTTCCGGAGGTCAGCGCGTACGTCGTCACGGTCTGCGGTTGCTCGAGCTGCGCCTGGATCCAGGCGGTCGTCGCGAACGTGAGCCACTTCGTGCCCTTGTCCCCGTCGAACGCCTTGGCCTTGCCCTCGGCCGTCCCGTTCTCGCCGCTCGCCGTGATCGTCGCGATCTGCTCGCGGACGTTGTGCTCCAGACCCGGGTCGGCCTTCGCGTCCGGGTCGTACACGTTGCGCCAGTTCTTCGATCGGCTCAGGAAGAGCTTCTCGTTGGTACGGTCACCCAGCGCCCCGGCGAGCCGGGAGAGCCCGTAGTCCGCGGCGGCGTCCTCCAGGGTCTCGGCGGCGCCACCCCAGCAGTGGCAGTCGTCGGCGGGGACGTAACCGAGCTGCAGATACTTGTCGAGCGCGGGCCGTTGACCGACGCACTCCACGTTGCAGCCGGCATCGCTGGAGTCGTTCGCGGTCGGGACGGTCGCCGCCCGTACCAGGGAATGGAACGCGCCTTTGACGTCGAAGTCCCGGGCGCCGAAGGCGTGCATGGCCGCGATCGCCGCCGCGGACGGATCGCCCGACATCACCGCGGTCTTGCCGTGCACCAGCAGCCACCGGTCCCACTCGCCGTCGCGCTGACCCGCGTAGTTGTAGAGCGACTGGGCGAAATCGCTCGCCATCGACGGGTCCAGGAGCGCCAGCAACTGCACCTGAGCGCGGTAGACGTCCCACCCGGAGAACGTTCCGTACTGGGCGCGTTGCTTCCCGCGTACGGCGTGGGCCGTCCCGTCCGCGCCCATGTACCTGCCGTCGACGTCACTGGTCAGCGTCGGCTCGAGCTGCGCGTGGTAGAGCGCGGTGTAGAACGTGCGCCGCTGCGCCTCGGTCCCGCCACCGATCGCGATCTTCTTCAGCTTGCTCGTCCACGCTGCCCGTGCCGCGTCGGCGATCTGCTCGAAGCTGCGCGTGCCGCTCTCCCGGGCCAGGTTCGCGCGGGCGCCGTCGAGGCTCACGTACGAGATCGCCACGCGCATGCCGACGCTGGTCGTGCCGGGCGCGAACGTCACGTACCCGCCGGAGCCCTTGCCGGCGTTCGGGCGCCCGGTCGTGCTGTACCCGCTGCCGCCGGTCTCGTCGGTGCCGCCCGGCGTGAGCGTCCCGTCCTTCCAGGTGCCGGTCGCCGCGAACGGCTGATCGAGCACCGCGACGAAGTGCAGCGTGTAGTAGGCGTGGCTGTTGTTGGTGCTCTGCGGCCCGCAGAAGTTCCCGGCGCTCACCGAGCCGGTCACCGTCCGGGTGGCAGGGTCGAGGTGGACCGTCGCGTCCTCACTGCCGGTCTCCGACAACGACGTACGGAACAGCAGGCTGGCCGGCTTGTCCGCGGGGAACGTGAACCGGCCGTCGCCGGTGCGCGGCGTCGCGGTCAGCTCCGCCCCGGCGCCGCTGTCGAGCTTGACCGCGTAGTAACCGGGTTTCGCCGACTCGTTGGCGTGCGCGAACGTGCTGGCGAACGTCGCGTCGGTCGCGTCCGCGGTGGGGGAGGCCGCGATGTCACCGACCTGCGGCATGACCGGGATGTCACCGTTGGCGCCGGAGCAGCCGACACCGCTGAGATGGGTCAGGCTGAAACCCCGGATCCGGGTGGCCGTGTACTGGTAGCCGCCCGGCGCCGGCGTCGAGATCTGGTTGCCGCGCGACGTCTGCGGGCTCCACGCCAGCATGCCGAACGGGGTCACCGCGCCCGGGTAGGTGTTGCCGAGGTTGGTCGTGCCGATGAACGGGTCGACGTAGGCGGCGGGATCGCTGACGAGCGGTGCGGGTGCTGCCTGAGCTGCGGCGGCGCCGATCGGAACGGAGAGGGCAACCCCTAAGAGCATTGCGACAGTACGGGATCTGAACACGCGTCGCCTCCACAGTGACATCGATGTCAGTCACATATCGGAAACAAGGTTTATTCGACTGATCTCGATGTGTCAACCGCCCTGCTCCGTGAACGGCCCGCCGGCGCGCTGGGATCCGCGGCCGCGGCTGCCGGTTGCGGTGGCGTGCGGTCCGGCGAGTCGGCCGGGGCTGGTCTTGCGGGCAGGCGCGGGGTCGCCGGCTGGTGCTCACGGTTGTAAACCGGCTCCGAAACAGCCCTGAGCACCAGCCGAACGTTCTCGGCTGGTGCTCAGGGGTGTTGAACGGCCTTGATGCAACCCTCAGTGCCAGCCGGGCCGGGACGCGTCCAGATGCCGGGAGTGGCGTCCACTTGGCGGACGGCGACCGGGGTGGTGGCCGGGAACTACTCGGTGAGGACCTTCACGGAGTCGGCGAGGCCGCCGTTGCGGTTGATGCCGACGAAGAACTCACCGCCGACGTGGGTGATGTCCTCGATCTCGTCGGTCAGGTTGTTTCCCGGAATGCCGATGTCGCTCTCCACATCGCCGCCGGACCAGTTGTACTGGTAGACCCAGTTCCACCCGGTGTCCGGCGTGTTGGTGTTGATCGAGTTGGTGTTCCAGATGTAGTTCTCGGAGCAGTCGATGCCCTGGTCGGAACGATTGTCGTGGTACGTCAGGTTGCTCTTCACCAGCGTCCAGCCGCTGGTCAGCGCGCCGGAACCGGGGTGGGTCCACAGGCTGCCGAGCCGGCGGGCGGCGTACTTGCCGGCGCCACCGGCTGCCGTCGCGCTGTAGCAGAGACCGCTGATGTTGCCCGTGGGCAGATCGACGACCTGCGTGGAGCCGATCGATCCGTCGCTGCCCAGGTGCACGATCGTCACGTCGTCGTCCGGGAACGCTGACTGGCTTCCCTGCGTGGCGATCAGCGCCGGGCCACCACCCAGGTAATTCGGGTTGTAGGCGAGGTCGTTGCCGTGGCCGAGCTCCGGCATGGAGACCGGCGCCCCGGAGCAGACCCAGCTCGCGCCGTCCCAGGTGGAGCCGTCACGCAGCCATCGGGACAGGACCGGCTCCCCGGCGCTGCCCTTGGAGAAGATGATGTAGAGCTGGCCGCCCGGCCCCGCCACCATGCCCTCCAGGACGGTGCGGCCGGCCCGGCACGCGCTGCTGTTCGGGATGTTCAGCCGTTCCGCGCCGGTCCGGTCGGTGGCCGCGGAGGCGGGGGCCGCCGCCGCAATGGCGGTTCCGATGGAGAGTCCGAGAACGGACGCAATGCTCAAAAGTCTCTTCACCCGTTGTCCTTTCTTGGGGTAAGGCAACGGGCAGCGTAGCAGTGCTGTTCACCTGGATTTCACCTGCGGCTATTGAACCGTTTCGATCGCGATTGGTGCCGGTCGGTGGTGCGGCGAAACTTCGGCCACCGACCGGCCGGCGGTCACCGCAGGCGGAAGCTCTGGGCCGCCGTTCCGTTGCAGGTGTACTGGACGAGTTGGACGCTGTCGGCGCTGCTCGCGGCGGGCACGTCCAGGCATTTGCCGCTGTTGCGGTTGACCAGGTGGTAATAGCCGTTGCCCTCGTCGACAGGTTGCCACTGCTGGTTGGCGCCACCGCCGTACGCCCAGGTCTGGATTCTGGCATTGTCGGCGGTGGAAACGTCGGTCACGTCGAGAGCCTGGGTGGCGTTGCCGCGATTGTTGATGCGGACGTAACCGTTGCTCGTGGGGGCCAGCTGGTATTGCTGCGCGGTGGAGCCGTTACACGTGTACTGCTGAATGGCGGTGCCGTTGGTGGTTCCGGCGGAACGGGCGTCGACGCATTTGCCGCTGTTCTTGTTGACCAGCGGGTGCCAATCCGGGGTGGGTGTGGTCGTGCTCTGGCCGCCCAGCCAGAGCAGCCCCTGAATCAGCCACTGATTCTGCTGGGCACTCTCGAACGTCGACGACGTCCGCGTATTGGTGTCGTAGTTCATGCCGTTGTGGCCGAAGTTGGCGTACAACATCTTGTAATTCTTGTTGGTCCACATGATCGGGTAGAAACCGCTGCGCCACTGCTGGTTCGGGTCACTGCCGACCGGGAACGTGGATGCGTCGAGCGAGGCGAGAATGTCGATGTCGGGGTTCTGCCGCAGGTCGTTGCTCCACGAATACCATTCGCTGACCGACGACTGAATGGTCGCCGGGAGACCGGCCGTCGACGGGTGACCGCGATCCTCGATCCGCAGCGTCTCGGCGGTCGGGCCCCAGGTGTTGGAGGCGAAGTTCCCCGAGCCCAGGAAGGTGTTGTAATACCAGCTCCACGAGCTCGCCTCGGTGGTGAACGCGCTGACGTGGAAGCCGAGGAAGGCGCCGCCGTTCTGCACGTACTGCTGGAAGGCGGCGCGGCGCTCGGCCGGTGGCCCGTCGTCCAGGAACATGATCACCTGGTATCCGGCCAGGCCGGTGGCGCTCAGCCGGCTCCAGTCGGTGGTGGCCTCCCAGGTGAAGCCGTACTGGGCGCCGGCCTTCGGGAACCAGTCCCGGGCCTCTTTGTCGAAGTCGATGTGCGCGGCGTCCCAGGTGCCGTTGTAGAACGCGAGCACCTTGAACGGGGTGGCGGCGACCGCCTCGCCACTGCGCACCAGCAGGCCGGTGGTGACCGTGGTGAGCAGGGCGAGGGTCGCTACGAGGACACGGTGGAGCAGCTTTCGGGCCACGGGGAAACCTCGGAGGACGCAGGGGCGGGGGAGGGCGGCGCCGCTTGGCGTACATCCTCGGGTATCGATGCGTCCGGCCGCAAGGTTAACAGTCCTAATAGTTAAAACATCTTCTTAATGCGCTCGGTCCGAATCGTCACCCCGAACGTCCGCCATCCGGGCCTCGCCGAACCAGCGGGCCAGTTGCCGCTCCAGGTCGTGTTGATCGTCGCCGGTCCACGCCACGTGGCCGTCGGGGCGCACCAGGACGGCCGGGACGTCCAGCGCCGCGGCCGGATCGGCGAGCTCGTCGACCCGGTCCGACCAGCCGCCGGTGGTCAGGCGCCCGGTGCGGTCCAGCAGCAGGCCGCGGCCCCGGTGCAGCAGATCGTAGAGACGGCCGTCCTTCACGTCGAGGTCGGGCAGGCGGCGGCCGAGCAGGCCGGGACCCTTGCCGAAGTCGTAACGCACGCCGATCCCGCTGATCTTCCCGACCAGGTGGCGGTTCACCTCGTCGAAGTCCATCAGCTCGGTGAGCAGCCGCCGCGCGGCCCGCGCCCCCGGATCGTCGGACAGCAACGCGGTCTGGGCGCGGGTGTTGTCCAGCACGTCCGCGGCGACCGGATGGCGTTCCGCGTGGTAGGAGTCGAGCAGTGTCTCCGGCGCCCACCCGCGGACCTGAGCGGCCAGCTTCCAGCCCAGGTTGAACGCGTCCTGGACACCCAGGTTGAGGCCCTGCCCACCGATGGGCGGGTGGATGTGCGCCGCGTCGCCGGCCAGCAGGACCCGCCCGACCCGATAACGGTCGGCCAGCCGGGTGGCGTCGCCGAAACGGGACAGCCAGCGCGCGGAATGCACACCGAAATCCGTTCCCGCGATCGCCCGCAACTGCTGCCGGAAATCGTCGAGCGTGGGCGGTTCCGTGCGGCCGGCGAGACCCGCGGCGGGAATGATGACCCGATAGGAGCCGGGGCCGGCGGGCATGACCATGAACCGTTTGTCGGTCTCCCGGATCCCGGCCACCTTCGCCGCGATCTCCTGAGGCGGCGCGCTCGCCGCCAATTCGCCCATCAGCGTCTCGGAGCGTGACGGCTCGCCGGGGAAACCGACGCCGAGCAGTTTGCGGACCGTGCTGCGGGCGCCGTCACAACCCACGAGATAGCGCGTACGCCATTGCTCCCCACCGGTGAGCGTGACCGTCACCCCGTCGTCGTCCTGCTCGAAAGCGGTCAGCGTCACCCCGCGCCGGATCTGTGCGCCCCGAGCCGTCGCATGCTCCTCGAGGAGCCGGACGATGACCGGCTGCGGGATGCCGAGCAGCATCGCGTACGGGGAGTCCAGATCCGCCGGCGCGGGTTTGTCGATCGCGGCGAAGTAGGCGCCCGCCGGTCGTCGCCGCCCCTGCTCGAGAACGCGTTCCAGCAGGCCGCGCATGGCCATCAGTTCGAGGCTGCGGGTGTGCAGGCCGACGATGCGGACCGACGAAGCGGGCTCGGTCTCCTTGTCCAGGACCAGAACCCGTACGTCATGAAGTCGCAATTCGGCGGCGAGTGTCGCGCCGGTCGGACCACAGCCGGCGATGATCACGTCAAACATGGGTCGTGCCTTTCGGGAGTGCGTTTCGGCGCTCCCGGCGACCCTTACGTCAGCCGCCCGGCCGTGACGGCAGGGGGAGCACCCACGTCGTTGCAACGGTCATGGATCTCACCTCCCCGGGTGGTGTCACGGTCGCCAGCAAACTACAAGCCCGAGCGCCGTCCTGTCCAGCGACATGACGCGCCCGGGAGCCGTGCTGTTCAGCAGCACGACGCACCGCGACCCGCGGCCCGCGGCGTTCCGCCCGGTGCGGATCCCGCGCAACCCCCGCTGCTGGTTCCGCCCGAAGCGCGCAACCGGGACCGCGACAGGCCCAGGAGCTCAGGTCAGGTCGCCGGCGATGAGGCGGATGGTGAAGCCCTCCCGCCCACGGTGCATGCCGACGAACGCGCACATCTGATGACTGATCCACAAACCGAGCCCGCCGTTGCCGGCCGGCCGTTCCGCGGGCAGCAGACCGGCGTAGGGCGCCCGGGGCCCGGGCCCCGCGTCGGTCACGGTCACGACGACGCGCCGCGGCCCCGGCCAGACCCGCAGGGTGACCGGCGCCAGCCCGTGGATCAGCGCGTTGGTGACCGCCTCGCTCACCGCCAGGAGCAGGCCGTTGAGATCCTCGGCGGGCAGGTCACCGGCGGCCCGGGCGACGGTGGCCCGTGCCTGCGCGGTGGTCGGCCCGGTCACCTCCAGAGCGGGCCGGCCCTGCTCGAGCGGGTCGCGCCAGGTGTCCGAGCGGGCGCGCAAGAACTCGGCCGGATCCTCGAACGCCGGGTTGTCGGTGTGCCGGTGCGCGTTCGCGACGTGCGGGTGGGTGCGGCGGACCTCGGCGACGACGTCCGCCGGGGCGGTGCGGGTGTCGTACGGGCAGATGCCCCACACCGGGAAGTCGTGGTAGGCGTGGTTGACGACGGCCTCATACCGCGCCCACCAGTCCCACGGCGCGCCGAGCCCGGGGTGCGGGACGTCGCCGGCCACGCGGATCTGCGGGGCGCCGCGCGTCACATACTCCCCGAAGAGCGCCTGGTAGCCCCGGATAGCGGTGGCCGGCCGGGAGTAGTGCTCGCCGCCGTCGAGGAACCGGATGCCGCTGCCGGTGCCGAAGACGTCCCGGACCAGGCTCTGGTTCCCCGGGGCGAACGCGGAGATCACGGGCTCGCCCGCGGCCAGTCCGTCGGCGAAGAACGGCACGATCACGCCGAGGAACTGCTCCGCGGAATCGTAGAACGCCGTCTCGTGGAAATAGCCGGGATGACCCGCCGCCGCGCCGGATCTCATGGGGACACCACCTGCACTTCCAGACCGCCCATCGGAACGAGGTCGGCGATCATCGTCGTCACACTGCCGGGCCGTGCCTGGACCACCGCGGTCACGCCCCGGGCCGTCGCGTACTCAGCGAGCAGGGCCAAGCTGCGGTGGTCGATGAAGGTCAGCGCCGTGGCGTCGACCGTGATCCGGCCGTCGCGCGGAGCCGGGTGCGCCTCGCGCAGCACGGTGGCCAGGGTTGGCCGGTTGCCCGGGTCGATCTCACCGGCCAGCGCGAACCCGGCGGCCGGGCCGGGCGCGGAGTAGAGCCGGAACTCGCTGGAATCCGGGGTCAGCGCCGGATGCAGGCACGACACCTCAGCCAGAGCCGCCTCGCCGAGGACCCGGCGGTCGAACCCGCACAGCCCGGCGATCGGCGTCCCGGCGATGAACGCGTCGACGAGGTGCTCGTAGCGCATCCAGGCGGCGCGTTGCCGCTCGGTGCGGACGAGCGAGGTGGCGTCGGCCGCGACCCGCAGCCCGGCCCACCCGTCGGCCAGCGCCCGCTCGACCGCGTCGGCGAACGTGCCGATCTGCCGTTCCGCCTCGACGGGCTCACCCGCGCCATACATCGCCGCGACCGAGGTGACCTCGGCCTGACCGCTGGCCACGGCGCTGTTCAGGCCGGCCGGCACGCCGGTCCCGGCGCCGGCGACGTAGATGACCCGCTCCCGCCGGGAGAGCCCGTCGGCGAGGAACTGCCCGGCGATCGCGCGGAAGTCGTCGGCCAGGGTGAAAGCCCAGCCGACGTGATCGTGCAGGCCCAGCCCGCCGACCGTGTCGACGACCCCCGACAACCGCATCGTCGCAGCCTACCTCGTGACCTTCACGCCCGCCCCGCGGGAACGTAGGGTCTCCGGCGTGGGGAAACACATCCGGGCGGGGAGCGTGCCGCGATGACGGCGGACATCAGCGACGTGGAGGCGGCCGCGCTGGCCGCGGTGGACGAGACAGCGATCGCCGGAACCCTGCTGGATCTGCTGGCCGTGCCGAGCGTGACCGGAACCGACGCCGAGTCCGAGCTGCAGCACGTGCTGGCCGGGCATCTGCGACGGCTGGACCTGGACGTCGACCTGTGGTCCATGGATCTTCCCGGGCTGCGGGCGCACGCCGGTTTCCCCGGCACGGAGGCACCGCGGACCGAGGCGTGGGGGCTGGTGGGCGTCACCCGGGACAGTGGCGACGGGCCGACGCTGGTCCTGCAGGGGCACGCCGACGTCGTACCGCCGGGGGACCTCGCGCAGTGGGCCGGGGACCCCTTCCGGCCGAGGGTGGCCGGCGACGTCGTGCACGGCCGGGGCGCATGCGACATGAAGGCCGGCGTGGTGGCGATCCTGGCCGCCCTGGCGGCGGTCCGCGCGGCCGGCGTGCGGCTGCGCGGGCGGGTGGCGACGCACTTCGTGGTCAGCGAGGAGGACGGCGGGCTCGGCGCGTTCGGCACGCTGGAACGCGGGCACACCGGGGACGCGTGCATCATCACCGAGCCGACCAGCGGCGCGCTGATGATCGCGAACGCCGGTGCGCTGACGTTCCGTATCGAGGTGCCGGGGCGGGCGACGCACGGCAGCACCCGGTACGCCGGGGTCAGCGCGATCGACGCGTACCTGCCGATCCACCACGCCCTGGCGCGCCTGGAGGAACGCCGCAACGACGGTGCCGACCCGCTGATGGCGGAGTATCCCGTCGCCTATCCGCTGTCGGTCGGCACGGTCCGATCCGGCGACTGGGCCAGCAGCGTGCCCGATCTGCTCGTCGCCGAAGGGCGGCTCGGCGTCCGGCTGGGGGAGGACCCGGCCCTGGCGCGCGCCGACCTGGAAGCCTGCGTCGCCGAGGCCTGCTCCGGCGACCCGTGGCTCAGCGAGCACCCGGCGACCGTGACGTGGCCCGGTGGGCAGTTCGCCAGTGGACGGTTGCCGGCCGGGCACCCGCTCGCGGCGCTGGTCGCCGACGCGCACGCCGACGTCACGGGCGGTCCGCGGCCGGCGGAGCGGGGCGCGCCGTACGGCAGTGACCTGCGACTCTACGCCGGGGCGGGAATCCCGACCCTGCAGTACGGCCCGGGCGACGTACGCCTGGCCCATGGCCCGCGGGAACAGGTGAACGTCAGCGAGATCGTCACGGTGGCCCGCGCTCTGGTCCTGGCCACCCTGCGCACGGCCGGGACCAGGTGACCCGCGAACTCTCGGTGGAATGCCCGGTTCATTCGGTGTCGTCCATCAGGTATGCGACGACGTATTGACGGCTGAACCATCGATGGTGACGATAAGCGCTCAGCGATACAGGGGGATTTCGCTATGCGCTTCGTTGCCCGGTTCCTCGCGGCTGTCGTTCTCGGAACTCTGATCGTCGCCGGTGGGCAGCCCACCGGCGCCGCGGCGGCGCCCGCCGAGGTCGAACTGATCGTTCTCGGTCTGCATCCGGCCGCCGCCGCGCGCAAGACTGTCGCGCTGACGTTCGACGACGGACCGTCCAAGTACACCCCTCAGGTTCTCGACATCCTGAAGCGGTACCACGTGAAGGCGACGTTCTGCATGCTCGGCCAGAACGCCGGGACGTACCGCAAGGCCGCCCAACGGATCGTCCGGGAGGGCCATCGGCTGTGCGACCACAGCTGGAACCACCCGGACTTCACCGATCTGTCCAACAGCGCCGCCCGCTCGCAGGTGGTCCGGGCCCAGAACCGGATCAGCGCGGTGACCGGCCGCACGCCGAAGGTCTTCCGATTCCCGTACGGCGCGAGCAACGCCCGCACCCGCATCGTGGTCCGTAACCAGGGGCTGCGCATTCTCGGCTGGACCGTCGACACGCGGGACTGGTCACGGCCGGGCGCCAAGACGATCGAGAACCGCGCCGTGACCGGCACCCGCCCCGGCGCGGTGATCCTGATGCACGACGGCGGCGGCAACCGCAGCCAGACGGTGGCCGCTCTCGACGACGTCATCCGGCGCCTCAAGGCCAAGGGCTACACGTTCGTCCTGGCCTAGTACGGCAGCCGCCATTCGTGATCATAGCTGGAGTTCGAGGGTGAGGCGGCGGGCATAGTGGGCTCGTCTGGCTCGTGCCTGGTGTCGACGCCGCCAGTGTGACCAGCGCAAACGGTAGGCGATGCTGCGCGTCGGCCGGATCAGTAAGACGTTGATCAGGCGGCGGATCTCGTTGACGGTCAGTTCGATCATGTCGGGCTGAGCGGGCCGGTCCGCGGTTCGGGCGTCGGCGGCGCAGATCGCGAGGACCGCAAGCGCTGCCAGGGCGAGGGTGGTGAACCGGTGCCAGGACGTCCAGCGGCGGACTTGGTGCTGGTCCAGCCCGACCTGGCCCTTTCCCGCCTGAAAACTCTCCTCCACGATCCACCGAACTCCCGCCACCCGTACTAGCTGGGCGAGCGTGACCGGGCCCGGCGCCCAGCAGCGGTAGAAGGCCAGCTCACCGGTCGTATGGTTGCGGCGGATCAGCAGACTGTGCCGGCCGTCGTCGTCCGGGTCACCATCGGCGCCGACGTAGGCCAGCCAGGCCCAGTCATAGAACCGTGGTCCTTTCGAACCGTCGCCGGCACTGCGCCGGGTCCACGCGGTGGCGGGCAGACCGGCGGCCAGCCGGTCAGCGCGACTGCGGGTTTTGCCTGCGTCGATCGGCACGAGGTGATCGCAGGAGACCGCCAGGACGTAGCCCAGCCTGAGTTTGCGCAGCTCGCTGCGGAGTCGGCTGTTGTTGCCGTAAGCCTCGTCCGCAGCGACCCATCGGGCCGGGACCAGGGCATTGACCGCAGCGGTGATCATGTCATCGGCCAGTTCGGAGCGGGTGGCGAACGCGATGTCGTCCGGGACGCCCGCCCGTTCGCACCGGCCGGGGTCGTCGGTCCAGGACTTCGGCAGGTAGACCCGCCGGTCGATCAGAGTGTGACCATGCCGGCTTGCGTAGGCCAGGAACACGCCGACCTGGGCGTTCTCGATCCGCCCGGCCGTGCCGGTGTACTGCCGCTGGACACCGACGGTGTGCACGCCCTTCTTCAGGTCGCCGGTCTCGTCGACCACCAGGACCCCGTCCGGGTCACCGAACCGGTCGACGATGACCTGCCGCAGGTCGTCACGCACCGCGTCGGCGTCCCATCTCGCCCGGTAAAGCAGCCGCTGCATCGCGTCCGGGCGGCCGTGTCCGGCCTGCTCCGCCAACTGCCAGGACGTCTTGATCTGTAGGTCCGCGAGCAGACCGGTGACAAAGTCCGCAGCCGCCCGGCGGGGCTCGACCCGGGCGAACCGGTCGGCGAACGAGCCGGTCACCAGGTCGATGATTCGCCGCCACTGGGCAGGCTCTACGCTGTGGCTCTCGGCCACCGCAAGGTTGAATGTTGTGTCCACAACGCACAGACGATCATGCGGTGGCCGTCCTCGTTACCGCGGCACCCGAGGTCACCTCACGAATGGCGGCTGCCGTACTAGGGTCCATCGGCGAACGTGTCGGCACCGAGGACGGCGAGCAGCGCGAGTTTGTCGTGGCTCTCGGTGCCGGGGGTGGCGGTGAAGATGAGCAACGATTGCCCCTGATCGGGGTCGAGAAGGGTCTGGCAGTACAGGTCGATGCGCCCGACCTCGGGGTGGACGAAACGTTTGGCGCTGCTCCACCGCAGTCCCACCTCCTGGTGGTTCCACAGCTCAGCGAACTCCTTGCTCCGGTGTTGCAGCTCGGCCACCAGCGAGGCGGCCGGCGACCCGGGACCCTGCGCGGCCGCTCCGGCGCGCAGAATCGCGACGTAGACCCGGCTGTGCAGGTCGTGGTCGTCGCTCAGATACCGCTCGCGGGCGGTGGGGTCGGTGAACCACCGGTAGAGGGCACTGCGGGCCAGGCCGGTGTGCCGCGTCTCGTCGCCGAGCAGTGCCACCGCCGGCGGCGTCTGCTGCAGCGTCTCGCCGATCGGACCCACGATCTCCGCCGGGGTGTCCTGGAGCCGGTCCATGACGCGCAGCAGACCGGGACTGATGTGCGCGTCGCGCAGGTGCCGTGGCTGCGATCGGTGTCCGCACAGCAGGAAGAGGTGGTCCCTCTCGTCCGGGGTCAGGCGCAGACCCCGGGCGATCGCGGCAGCCATCTGCTGGGACGGCTGAGAGCCACTACCCCGTTCCAGCCGGGCCAGATAGTCGGCCGACATGTCGCACAGCTCGGCGACTTCCTCGCGGCGCAACCCGGCGGTGCGCCGCCGGGCACCACGGCGCAGCCCGACGTCCTCGGGCTGCAACGACTCGCGCCGGACACGCAGGAAAGCGGCCAGGCCGTCACGGTCCAGCGTCAGGTCCACCATCGGGCTCCCACCTCGAACGTCGTCGTGCCTCGGCCTCATCGTCCGGCAGCCGGGGACCGTTAGCCACGCCCTGCCGTTCAGCGGCTGAGCAGGTCCTTCATCCACCGCCACGGAGCCGCTTCTACTGGAGGACGACAGGCCGGGCACGTTTGCACTCGAGGAGTTCTCATGACCAGATGGACCGCGGACCAGTTGCCGGACCTGACCGGCACCACGGTAGTGATCACCGGCGCCGGCGGAGGAATCGGGCTGGTCACGACCCGCGAGCTGGCCCGCAGCGGCGCCCACGTGGTGCTGGCCGTGCGCGACGTCGACAAGGCCCGCCGGGCCGTCGCCGGCCTGCCGGGTGATCTCGATGTCCGGCGCCTCGACGTATCCGATCTCGACTCGATCCGGGCGTTCGCGCAGTCGTACACCGGCGACATCGACGTCCTGATCAACAACGCCGGGGTGATGGACATCCCCGCCGCACGTACTCCGCAGGGCTTGGACCTGCAGACCACGACCAACTACTTCGGGCCGTTCCTGCTCACCAACCTGCTGCTGCCCCGGCTGACCGATCGCGTCGTGACGGTCTCCAGTCAGCTGCACCGTTTCGGCAAGCTGCACCTCGACGACCTCGACTGGCGCACCCGCAAGTACAACGGGCTGGCCGTCTACGAGTCGTCCAAGCTCGCCGTCGTGCTGTTCTCGCTGGAACTGCAACGCCGCCTGACCGCGGCGGGCAGCCAGATCCGCTCGATCGTCGCCCACCCCGGCGTAGCCAGGACCGGGCTGGTCGACCACTCGAAGCTGAACATCGTCAACCGGTTGCCGTTCCTGGTCCAGGACGTCGAGCACGGGGCGCTGCCACTGCTGTACGCGGCCACCCAGGACGTCCCCGGCAACGCCTACGTCGGCCCGGACGGTCTGTTCAGCTTCACGGGATACCCGGTCGTCCGCAGGCCCGGTCGCGCCGGACAGGACTCGACCGTCGCCAGGAAGCTGTGGCAGGCCACCGCGGCTCTCACCGGGTCGGTTGAGTGAACGCGATCTGACCTGCCACGATCCGGGCGGGTGGTCGTTCGCCCGGATCGTCATTCGGCCGGGCGGGCGAGCAGCGCCCGCCATCCGATCCGGTCGTTGCGTGCCCACTCGACGATGTTCAGACCCGCCACGATCAGCGCGAGCAGGGCCACCGAGGCGACGGAGGGCAGGAACGGCACGACCGGCAGGACGGCGAGCACGGTCGCGGCCGCGCTCAGCCGGGTGATCGAGACGAGCCGGAACATCGCCCAGCGCGTCAGTCCGAACGTGGCCAGGTAGAGAGCCGCGCCGCCGTACAACAGGCCGGTCGCCGGCCACGACAGGTGATGCCGCGGGTCGGCGACGGCATCGTGCAGCCCCACGGAGACGGTGATGACGGCCCCGATGAACAGCAGATGCCCGTACGACAGCACCACCCGGGCGATGTCGAGCTGCACCGCCGCGGTGGCGAGCGCGTGGCGGACCGCGTCGGCGGCGAAGTGGAAGTAGACCCACCACAGTCCCACCGTGACCGCGAACGCCAGCGCGACCGCCATCCCGTCGAGAACGGTGAGGTGGTCGGAGACCGAGGTGACGATCGCCACCACGGACTCTCCCAGAGCGATCAGCACGAACAACCCGAACCGTTCGGCGAGGTGCCCGGCGTCGACGTGCATACCCAGCAGCCGCCGGCGCAGCAGGCTGGGGCTCGCCAGGTCGAGGAGAGCCGCGATCGCCCACACCACTGTCCGCTGATTGTCCGGCAGCAGTGCCCCGAGCAGCAGCAGTGGCCCGGTCGCGAACATGCTGACGGTGTACGGCGTGAGCGGCACCCCGCCGCGCAACCGTGTCAGCACCGGCCAGCCCAGCACGATCCGCCCGCCCCAGTACGCCGCGGCGAAGAGCAGCCCCTCCTCGCCGTAGGCGTCGTCCAGCGCGAGCGCCATGAAGATCCCGGCCAGGGCGACGACGAAGACGCGCAGCCGCACCGCCGCCCTCGACACGTCGTCGAGGTTCGTCATGATGGCCGTGCCGACCCACGTCCAGTAGATCGGCACGAACGCGACGGCTGCCCGCAGCAACCCCGCCCAGGTGTGATCCGACGCGACCAGTGCCGCCACCTTTGTCACGGCCACGACGAAGACCAGATCGAAGAACAACTCCGCCCAGCTGACCCGCTTCTCGTCCGGCTGTGGCGCCCCCGCCTCACTCATGGCATCGAGTCTGCCCGATCCCATGGGCTGGTGGGTGCCCGCGGCGGGTCGGCACCGGGGCGTCAGCACTCGCGGCATCGTCAGCGAGCGGGCATTCCCTGGTCGTCGTCGGTGAGGCAGTAGGGCGCCGGTCAGGCGTCGTGGACGGAGCGGATGACCCGCGCCGGGTTGCCGACCGCCACCACGTTCGCCGGGATGTCCCTGGTCACGACCGCTCCGGCACCGATCACCGAGTTCTCGCCGATGGTCACGCCGGGGCAGATCATCGCCATCCCGCCGATCCACACGTTGTCCCCGATGGTGATCGGCAGGGCCGCCTCCCACTTGGCCCGGCGCGGCTCCGGGTCGATCGGGTGGGTCGGCGTCAGCAGCTGCACGTTCGGCCCGATGAGCACGTCGTGCCCGATGCGGATCTGCGCCACGTCCAGCGCGGTCAGTCCGAAGTTGACGAACACCCGGTCACCGACGTGCAGGTGGCTGCCGTAGTCGACGTGCAGCGGCGGCCGGATCTCCACCTCGTCGCCGATCGAGCCGAGCAGCTCCTCCAGCAGCTTCCGGCGATGCTGCGGGTCGCGCGGATCGCTGTCGTTGAACGCTTTGGTCAGCACCATCGCCTGGCGCATCTCGGCTTCGAGCTCCGGGTCGGCGCCCCGGTACAGGTCGCCGCCGAGCATCCGCTCGCGCATCGATCGGGAGTCGCCGTCGGCAGGGTCCGGTAAGGTCATGTGTACGATCGTACACATGACCTTACCGGGTCTCAGCTCAGGAAGTTCGCCCTGGTCGGCGGCATGTCGCTGGCGCCGTCCCGGTGTGTCTTGACCGCCAGCACCTGGTTCACGCCGATCCGCGCCTGCTCGAAGCCGAGCGCCGACGCCGCCATGTAGAGCCGCCACACCCGCGCCCGTCCGGGGCTGGTCAGCTCCACGGCGGCGGCCCATTCCGACTCCAGATTCGAGACCCAGGCCCGGAGCGTACGGCCGTAGTGCTCCCGCAGCGCATGCACGTCACGCACCTCGAAGCCGGCGTCCTCCAGCAGCGTCACGGTGGTGCCGATCGGGGCCAGCTCGCCGTCCGGGAAGACGTACGCGTCGATGAAACTGCGCTGCTCGGACGTGCCCGACGTGGACGGGTGCAGCGCCGAGATCTGGTGGTTGAGCAGTCGTCCGCCGGGCTTGAGCTGGCGGTGCAGAATGCCCGCATACTCCCGGTACGGTCCGGTGCCGACGTGCTCGGCCATGCCCACGCTGGAAATCGCGTCGAACGGCCCGTCGTCCAGGTCACGATAGTCCTGGATCCGGATCTCGACCTGGTGGCCGAGCCCGGCGGCGGCGACCTGCTTGCGCGCGAACTCGGCCTGCTCGGTGGAGAGCGTGATGCCGAGAACCTGCACCCCGTACTCCCGGGCGGCGTGGATCGCGAGGCTGCCCCAGCCGCAGCCGACGTCGAGCAGCCGCATCCCGGGCCGCAGCTCCAGTTTGCGGCAGATCAGGTCGAGCTTGTCGCGCTGCGCGTCCGCCAGGCCGTAACCGGGATCGTCCGACGTCCAGTACGCACACGAGTAGACCATGCTCTCGCCGAGAACCAGCCGGTAGAAATCGTTGCCCACGTCGTAGTGATGACTGATCGCCTGCCGGTCCCGGCTCTTGCTGTGCCGGCTGCCCGCCACGACCATCTCCTCCGGCGGCGGCTTCGGCCGGCTGCCGATGATGCCCAGCCGCAGGGCGTCGCCGGCGACCGCGCGCAGCGGCACGTCCTTCACGCCGGGCGCGCGCCAGAGCAGCCCGGCCAGGCGCGCCAGCACGTCGTAGAGGTCGCCCTCGACGTCGATCTCACCGGCGACGTACGCCCGCGCGAGCCCGAGCTGATTCGGCTCCCACACGAGCCGGCGCAGTGCCCGCCGGTGTCTGACGATCACCGTCGGCGCGTCGGCGGGGCCGGCCTCCGAGCCGTCCCAGGCCCGCAGCCGTACCGGCATGGGGGTCTGCAGCATCGTCTCGAGAAGGTTCTTGAGCTTGGCGGCGGTGGTGACGTGGGTGGTGTTCTTGGTCGGCATCGTGACCTCCCGGGTGCAACTCCGCGCCGGTGCGGGGGAGTGCACCGGCCGCGGCCGATCTTCCGCCACTATCCGCCTGGTCAGGCCACTTGTATAAGGCCCTTCTATATCTTGTGGCCAAGGACTCACCCCCAAGATCAAGACCAGTTCCCCGTACGTCGATGAGCCTTTGCCCCCGTCGAACGACAGGTCACGCGCCAGCCGAGGAAGCCCGCCGGCGCGAGGTCCCGGGCTGGCGCTCACGGTCGTTGTCCGACCTTCGTAACGACCGTGAGGGCCAGCCGGAACCTCGCGCCGGCGTCGGGGCCTCGGCCGGCGGGGGAGCGGATGACTCAGGCGAGCAGCGCGCCGCCGTCGACGGTCAGGATCGTGCCGGTGGTGAACGACTGGCCGATCAGATACAGGTACGCGTCGGCGACATCCGTGACCTCGCCGACCCGCCCCAGCGGCACACCGGCGGCCGTCTGCTCGTAGAAGTCGCCGGCGTCGTCACCCCACAGCGGCGACCGCGTCACGCCCGGCCGGACAGCGTTCACCCGGATCGGGGCCAGCTCCACCGCCAGCGCCCGGGTCAGCGAGTCCATCGCGCCGCAGATGCTCGCCCCGAGCGCCCAGCCCGGCGCCGGACGGTTGCCGGCCGTCCCGGTGGTCAGCGTGATCGATCCACCCTCCCGCAGGAACGGCAGCGCGGCCCGGACAGCGCTCAGCGCCCCGAAGTAGCGCAACCCGAAGAACTCCCGGGCCACCCGCGGGTCGAAGGAGGTCACCGGCATCAGCGACAGGGGGCCGCCGGCGGTGTAGACGAGATGGTCGAACGGGCCGATCCGCTCGAAGAGGCCGGTCGGCGGGTCGGTGAGGTCGGCGGTCAGGCCGGTGGCGCCGAGCCGGGCGGCGGCATCGTCGACCCGTCGCCGGTCGGAGGAGACGACGACCACCTCGGCGCCCTGCCCGGCCGCGGCTGCCGCGGTCGCGTACCCGATGCCCGACGTGCCGCCGAGCACCACCACTCGCTGTGTCGCAATGTTCATGACCACTACGGTGCGGCCGGCGGCGACCCCGCGTCCAAGACCTGTCACGCCCCCTGTAATACCCTGAAGGTATCGACCTGGACTTGCGCAAACTGCGTTACTTCGTGGCGGTCGCCCGGCACCTGCACTTCGGGCGGGCCGCAGCCGAGCTGCACATCGCGCAGCCGGTGCTGTCCCGGCAGATCCGCGCGCTGGAAACCGAACTGCGCGCCCAGCTGTTCCGCCGCGACCACCGGTCGACGGAGCTGACCACGGCCGGGCACCGTTTGCTGGCCGAGGCCCCCGCTCTGCTCGCGGCGGCCGACGCGGTGCGGCAGCGGGTGGCCGGAGCCGACCGTTTCGTGGTCGCGTTCATGCCGGGCCTGATCGTCACCGGCGCCGTGCGCCGGCTGCGCGAGCGGCATCCGGACCTGAGCGTCGAGGTGCTGCGCACCGCCTGGAACGACCAGGTGGAGGTGCTGCACGACGGCCGTGCCGACGTCAGCTACCTGCGGTTGCCGGCCGACCGTCGCGGGCTGACGGTGCGGCCGCTCTTCAGCGAGCCGCGCGTGGTGGCGCTGCCGGCCGGGCATCGGCTGGCAGGCAAGGAATCCGTGCGGATCGCCGACCTGGCCGCCGAGCCCCTGCTGCAGGATCCGGCCGCGGTGCCGGAGTGGGCGCGGGTCGCCACGGTCACGGCCGTGCCGGTGCCGGCCCTGGCGGTCGAGGAGAAGCTGGAGCATGTGGCGGCCGGGCGCGGCGTGGCGGTGCTGCCGTTGTCGACGATGACCTTCTACACCCGGCCCGACGTGACCAGCGCCCGCATCGACGACATCGCGGACAACCAGGTCTGCCTGGCCTGGCCGGCCGGGCGGCGCAACCCGCTGATCGACGAGTTCGCGGCGTTGGCGGCCCAGGTCGCCTCGGCCACGGTCGCGGCCCCACCAGCCGGGCGAGCCGGCTGAGCGGGCGCGAGCCGGGCGCGGCCGCGGGCTGGCCGGGCGCGGCCGCGGCCGCGGGCGTGGGCGGGCCGGGCGTGCGTGGGCGGGCCGGGCGTGGGCGGGCGCGGGCGCGCGGGTGGGCGGCGCAGCCGATCACGGATCCGCCGGCCAGCCGGTGGAATGTGAACCGGAGACACCAAAACGGCGGCCCGCTGAACCAGTCGGACCGCCGAAATGTAGTGCGTGGATCAGAGCGTGCGAATGTTCTCCGCCTGCGGGCCCTTCTGGCCCTGCGTGATGTCGAACTCCACGCGCTGATTCTCGTCGAGGCTGCGGAAACCGCTCGCCGAGATCGCCGAGAAATGGGCGAAGACGTCCGGGCCGCCGTCGTCCTGGCTGATGAAACCGAAGCCCTTGTCGCCGTTGAACCACTTCACGGTACCGGTAACCATGTCTGCCCCTTCGCAGGCTGTTCGAGACCGCGGGATGCGGAATCGGACGCCGCCGCGTTGATCGCCCGCGTCGAACCGACACGACAAACGAAAAGCGCCCGCCGGGCTCAGATGACCCAACAGGCGCCGAAAACGTCTACGGAAATCAAAACTGCAACGGGACGAACGTAGCACAAAACCCGCCGCCCGCCGCGTATTCCACCGAAGCGACCGCCGTCACAGCGCTCATCGGGATATCGAGCGCCCGTGAACAGCGTTTTCCGGCGAGGTGGCGCGTAGGGTTGACGGGGGCTCGATCCGCCGGGGTCGCTCCACCGAGATCAGAGGAGATCCACCTCGTGTCAGTGATGCCCACGGTCACCACCAGAAACCTGCGGGACAGGGGAGCGGCGAACTTCCACGCCGCGCTCGCCCGGGTCTTGACGACCGCGCTCGACCAGGCTCTCGAAGCGGGCGACCACCCGAAGGCGATCAGCGTGATCAACCGCGCCTTCGCCGAGGGCACCACGCAGATGGGGTGCGATCTGCTCTGCCGCGCCGGCGAGACGATCGGCGCCGCCCGCACGTGGACCGTGCAGCTCGCACCGCTGAACCACCCGCGGCAGCGTCCCGCCGCCGGCGACACTCCCTGACCCCACCGGTCCGCGCGCCGGGAGCCGGCGCGGTGTGACCCGCCGGCCCGCGTCGGGCCGCAGCGCCATGTGACCCGCCGGCCCGCGCGTCAGACAGCAGCGTTGTCTGACCCGCAGGCCCGCGTGTCAGGCGGCGGCCTTGTCCGGCCCCTGCGTCGGGCGGCGGCCTTGTCCGGCCCCGCGTCGGGCGGCGGCTTTGTCCGGCCCGGGGCGTCAGGCGGCGGCGCGCACCCGTTCCGACAGCTCGGGCCAGAGCGACGGCGCGGCCCCGATCGTCAGCTCGGTGGAGAAGTCCGGCCCGTGACCGCCGAGGACGATGCCGGCCTCCCGGGCGATCAGCGCCCCGGCCGCGATGTCCCACAGGAACGTGTCCAGGGCCAGCCCGCCGTCGAGGCGTCCCGCCGCCTGGTAGACGAGGTTCAGAGCGGCCGGCAGCCGCCGGATGTCACCGACCACCGGGAGCAACTCCCGGACGACCCGCGCCGCCCGCTCCTTGGTCGCCGGGTTCGGCTGGAAGCTGACCCCGACCAGCGCCTTCTCCAGCGGCACCCCGGCCGGTGCGACGAGCGGCCCGCCGTTGAGGAACGCGCCGCCGCCGTCGATCGCGCTGAACGTCTCCCCGGCGACCGGCTCGTGCACGACTGCCATCCGGAGCTGGTCCTGCTGCCGCAGCGCGATGCAGACCGACCACGGCCCGGTCCGGCTGATGTAGTTGCGGGTGCCGTCGAGCGGGTCGACGATCCACGTCCAGCCGCTCGTCCCGTCCCGGCCGTGCCCCTCCTCGGCCTGCACCGCGTCGTCCGGCCAGGCCGCCCGGATCGCGTCCACGATCAGCTGCTCACTGGCGATGTCGACGTCCGAGACGACATCGTTGACGTGCGCCTTCGGCGCGCCGACGCGCAGCGTGCCGCGGCGGTCGAGTTGCAGGCGGCCGGCGCGTTCGGCGAGGCCGGCGACGAGGTCACGGGCGGCGTGCAGATCTCGGTCCATTCCGGCACGGTATCGGACGGCGGGTGACCGAAATCGGGCGCGCAGGTGTTACGGTCTGCGGCCGAGCCGGTCCTGTTCCTCGCCGCCGGCAGAAACGGGACGAACGGAACAACGAACCCCATGGTGCTCCTGGACCGCGCCTCTGCAGGCCCGCCTGTCGCCCTGCCCCGCTGGTGGCGCAGGCCCGACGTGGTGGCGGGCTCGCTCGCCGGTGTGCTCAGCCTCATCTGGGGTTTCTGGCTGGCCCGGGACGCCGGTGATCTCGCCGCTCAGTACGCGTGGACCTCGTTCGTCCGGCACCACCCGGGCTCGGCCTACAACCTGTCGTGGTACGGCGGCATGCACCCGGCGTCGTACAGCGTCATCTCGCCGTACCTGATGGCCTGGCTCGGCGTCCGCACCACGGGCGTCCTGGTCTGCACGGGCACCGCGTTCCTGGCCGGCTACGTGCTGCTGCGCTCGGGCTTCCCGCGGCCGCTGGTGCCGGCCCTGTGGATGGCGGTGGCCGTCTGGGGCAATCTCGCTGCGGGCCGGGTGACGTACCTCATCGGCCTGCTCTTCGCTCTCGCCGCGGCGATCTGTTCGCTGAACGGAACCGGCCGCCACCGTCCCCGGCCGGTCGCCGCGGCGGTTCTCGGCACGGTCGCCACCCTGGGCAGCCCGGTCGCCGGCCTGTTCATCGAGGTCCTGGCCGCGGCGATGTTCCTGAGCGGCCGCCGGCGGCACGGGCTCTGGCTCGGAGCCGGCCCGCCCGCGGTGATCGGCGCGACGACGATGCTGTTCCCGTTCTCCGGCGTGCAACCGTTCCCGTGGTACGCCGCGCTGGTCACGGTCGGTGCCGCGGTCGCCGTCGCCGTGCTGATCCCGGCGGGCTGGCGCACGGTCCGGGCCGGCGCCTGGGTCTACGCGCTCGGCGTCGCGCTGTGCTGGGTCCTGCCCACCCCGATCGGCAGCAACGTCGAGCGGCTCGCGGTGCTGCTCAGTGCCGCTTTCCTGATCTGCGCCGCGGCGGTCAGCACACCCCGCAGGGCGAAGACGCTGGTGACGTACGTCATCGCCACCGCTCTCGCCACGTGGACCGTCATCCAGCCGCTCGCCGACTACGCGCGCACGAGGAACGCCCCCGCCACCGTCGCCGCCGCCCAGCCACTGGTCGACGTCCTCAAACGGCTGCGCGCCGAGCAGGGGCGCGTCGAGGTGGTGCCGCTGCGGACCCATTGGGAGGCGGTCAGCCTCGCCCCGCACGTGAACCTGGCCCGCGGCTGGAACCGGCAGGCCGACGTCCACCGCAACCCGCTGTTCTACGACGGCACTCTGACCGCGGAGTCGTATCGCACCTGGCTGCACAACTGGAGTGTGGGTTTCGTCGTGCTGCCCACCGCGGAGCCGGACGACGCGGGGATCGCCGAGGCCCGCATCATCACGGCCGGCCAATCATGGCTGCCGATGGTCTGGGAGGACCAGAACTGGCGGATCTACCAGGTCGAGGGCTCCGACCCGCTCGCCTCCACCCCGGCGACCGTCACCTACGCCGGCCCGGCCGCGGTCACCGTCCACCTGCCCGGCCCCGGCACGACCCTGCTGCGGATCGCCTGGTCACCGTGGCTGGCCATCCACGGCTCCACGCCCAACGCCTGCCTCGCCCAGAACGGCTCCTGGACCGAGCTCGTCGCGCAGGCGGCCGGCACGTACACGATCGAGGCCCGTTACTCCCTGCTGCGCGGCACCCCCTGCCCGACGAGCTCGCCCACCCCCGAGCCGCCTCGCTGACCCGCTCCGGGCCAGATCGAAGATCAAGGTCAACTTCTTCCTTGCCTCTCTCCGCGGGGGTACAGACCGTCGCTCCCGCGGGGACCCTTCCGGGCTTCGCAGGGCCGCGGGCGGCCCAGAACGCGAAACCCGCAAGGGCGACGTCCGTGGGTGGTTCCGGTCAAAGCAGCAGACCCGTGCAGGCCGCCGGCCGGAGGGCACTCGCCCGCCCGTGAACCCCCGCGACGGTGGCGACGGTCCAGGCCCGCAGCGCGACTCACCCTTCCGGCTGGTTCTGGTGGTCGTTATTCGTGCCTCATAACGACCACCAGAACCAGCCGGCCTCCGCAGAACCGCGGCCGGCCCTCATGACGGCTGTTCGGCCACCAGGAGAGCCGGCCCTGCGTATCGCGCCGGGGTGGCGGGGAAAGCCTCAGCGCGGCTCGCCGTAGTAGGCGGCGCGCATCAGGCCCTGCATGTCGTCGAGCATCGGCATGCGCGGGTTCGCCGGGGCGCACTGGTCCTCGTACGCGTTGAGGGCCTGTTGCGGCAGGGCGGCCAGGAAGGCCCGCTCGTCAACGCCGAGCGCGGCGAAGCTGGGCTCGATCCCGACGGCGTCGCGCAGCCGCTCGACGGCCTCGGCGAGCGCGGCGACCGCCTCGGCCGGGGTGGCCGCCGGCAGGCCGAGCAGGCCGGCGATGTCGGCGAAGCGCTCCGGCGCGCGGTAGCTCTCGTACTTCGGCCAGCCGGACAGCTTCGACGGGGTGCTGCCGTTGTAGCGGATGACGGGCGGCAGCAGCACCGCGTTGGTGCGCCCGTGCGCGATGTGGAACGTGGCGCCGAGCGTGTGCGACATGGCGTGCACGATGCCGAGGAACGCGCTGCCGAACGCCATCCCGGCGATCGTGCCGGCGTTGTGCATCCGTTCCCGCGCCTCGGCGTCGCCGTGCACCACCGACTTCTCCAGGTTGGCGAAGATGAGCCGGATGGCCTGCAGGGCGAGACCGTCGGTGAAGTCGTTGGCGTAGACCGACACGTACGCCTCGATCGCGTGGGTCAGCGCGTCGAAGCCGCTGTCGGCGGCGATCACCCGGGGCAGGCTCGCGGTCAGGGACGGGTCGACGATGGCGACGGTCGGGGTGAGTGCGTAGTCGGCGAGGGGATACTTCTTGCCGGTCCGGTGGTCGGTGATCACCGCGAACGGGGTCACCTCCGCCCCGGTCCCGGAGGTCGTCGGGACGCAGACCAGTTGTGCCTTCTCGCCGAGCGTCGGGAACGCGAACGCCCGCTTGCGGATGTCGAAGAACTTCTCCCGCATGTCGTCGAAGTCGATCTCCGGGTGCTCGTACTTGAGCCACATCACCTTGGCCGCGTCCATCGCCGAGCCGCCGCCGAGCGCGATGATCGTGTCGGGGCGGAACGAGCGCATCAGCTCGGCGCCGCGCTCGACGGTGGTCATCCGGGGTTCGGGCTCCACGTCGTCGATGATCTGCACGACCACCCGGTTCGGACGGTTCTGCAGCACCCGGTCGATGCGCTCGACGAAGCCGAGCCGGGTCATGTGCTCGTCGGTCACGATCGTGACGCGCTCGACGCCGGGCATGTCGGTGAGGTACCGGATGGCGTACGGCTCGAAGTAGATCTTGGAGGGCACCTTGAACCACTGCAGGTTGTTGGTGCGCCGGCCGATCCGCTTGACGTTGATCAGGTTCACCGCCGAGACGTTGTTCGACACCGAGTTGTGCCCGTAACTGCCGCACCCGAGCGTCAACGACGGAAGGAAAGCGTTGTACATGTCGCCGATCCCTCCCTGCGAGGCCGGCGAGTTCCAGATCACGCGTACGGCCTTGACCCGTTTGCCGAACTCGACGGCCAGCTCCTCGTCCTCGGTGTGGATGACAGCGCTGTGGCCGAGCCCGTGGAACTCGACCATCGCGGTGGCGGCGCGCAACCCCTCCTCGCGCGAGCCGGCGCGCAGCACGGCGAGGACCGGGCACAGCTTCTCCCGGGTCAGCGGCTCGTTCGGCCCGACCTCACCGACCTCGGCCAGGATGATCGACGTGCCGTCCGGGACCGTGAACCCGGCGTGCTCGGCCACCCACGCCGCGCTCCGGCCGACCACCGCCGGGTTGAGCTTCGCGCCGTCACAGCCGGCCCCGTGCGCGGCCGTGCCGAAGATGAACTCCTCCAGCAGGCGCTTCTCTTGCGGCGAGACGACGTACGCGTGCAGCCCCCGGAACTCGGCGAGCGCCGCGTCGTAGATCGCGTCGTCGATGATCGCGGCCTGCTCGGAGGCGCAGATCATGCCGTTGTCGAACGACTTGGACAGCACGATGTCGTTGACGGCGCGCTGCAGCTTGGCGCTGCTCTCGACGTACGCGGGAACGTTGCCGGCGCCGACGCCGAGCGCGGGTTTGCCCGCCGAGTACGCCGCCCGGACCATGGCGTTGCCGCCCGTCGCCAGGATCGTGGCGACGCCCGGGTGATGCATGAGCGCCGTGGTGGCCTCGACTGACGGCTGGTCGATCCACTGGATGCAGTTCTCCGGGGCCCCGGCGGCGATCGCGGCGTCCCGCACGACCCGGGCCGCCTCGGCGCTGCACCGCTGCGCGGACGGGTGGAACGCGAAGACGATCGGGTTGCGGGTCTTGAGGGCCAGCAGTGCCTTGAAGATCGTGGTGGAGGTCGGGTTGGTGACCGGGGTGATGCCGGCGACCACCCCCACCGGGTCGGCGATCTCGGTGATCCCGGTGATGTCGTCCGCGCTGATCACGCCGACCGTGCGGACCTTCGCCATGCTGTGCGTGACATGCTCGCAGGCGAAGATGTTCTTCACCGCCTTGTCCTCGAAGACGCCCCGGCCGGTCTCCTCGACGGCGAGGCGCGCGAGCGCGGCGTGCCGGTCCAGGGCCGCGACTGAGGCCTTCTTGACGATGTGGTCGATCCTCTCCTGGTCGAACGCGTCGTAGTCGGAGAGGGCCTTCAGCCCGGCGGTCACCAGAGCGTCCACCATGATGCTGACGTCGACGTCCATCGTCTTTTCCTCACTGATCGTCACGATGTTGTGGTCGGTGCTCAGATCTCCGCTGCGTTCCGGCGTCGGCCGGGGGTCGGAAACTGCGCTCGCAGACTTGCTCATGCCGTCACCGCCTCGCGGTTCCGGCCGACCGAGAGCAGGTCCAGGGCCAGAGCGGCGAGCGCGACGACGGCCAGCAGGGCGAGGCCGAGCCCGTACGAGTGGTAGCTGCCGTAGATCGAACCCATCACCAGCGGCGGGATGAAGCCGCCCAGCCCGCCGGCCGCGCCGACCACCCCGGTGACCGAGCCGACCTGACCGGCCGGGGCCTTCTGCGCGACCAGGGCGAACGTGGCGCCGCTGCCGACGCCGAGCGCCGCCGCCATGCCGAGGAAGGCGATCGTGCCGAGCGGGGCCAGCCCGGGGGTGAACGACTGCACGAGCGCGCCGGCGACCACGACGGCGAGGCTGCCCGCCAGCACCCGCGAAGCCGCGATCCGGTCGGCGAGCCAGCCACCGGCGGGGCGCATCAGGACGGCGAGGAGCACGAACCCGGCCATCCGGTTCGCGGCGTCGGCCTGGGCCAGCCCGTACGCGTTCTTCAGGTAGGCCGGCAGGTAGACCGAGAAGGCGACGTAACCGCCGAAGGCGACCGAGTAGAGCGCCGCCGCCTGCCAGGTGATGCGTAGCCGCACGGTCGCGCCGAGCCTGGCGGTGAACGGGGTCGCCGGCACGGCCCGGTTCGGCGCGTCGCGCAGCACCAGCCAGGCGGTCACGGCGTAGCCGGCCAGGACCACGGCGGTGATCAGGAACGGGGTCCGCAGGCTACCGGCGTCGACCAGCTTGACGGTGGTCAGGGCGCTGATCGCGGTGCCGCCCATGCCCATCCCGAAGACCCCGACGGCGAAACCGCGGCGCTCCGGCGGGAACCAGGCGTTGACGAACGGGACCCCGACCGCGAACGCGGTGCCCCCGATGCCGAGGAAGAACCCGCCGACCAGGATCGCGGCGAGCGAGTCGTGACCGGCCAGGCCGAGGTACAGCACCGGCACGATGGTCGCCAGCGAGACCAGCGGAAACATGATCCGCCCGCCGAACCGGTCGGTCAGCGCCCCCACCGGGATCCGCCCCAGCGAGCCCACCACGACCGGGACCGCCACGAGCAGCGACTGCTGGAACGAGCTCAGCTGCAGGGCCGCCGTGAACCGGGTGGCGAGCGGGCTGAGCAGCGCCCACGCCCAGAAGTTGACGGCGAATCCGATCGTCGCGAGGGCGAGCATCACGCCCGCCCGGCCGGGAGTTCCCCGGCCCTGCACTGAGCTCATGTCGTCTCCATGGTCACTGTCCCGGCCCGGTTTCCGGACCTGCACCGACAGCCTTTCGCGGCGGCCCCGGCGCCGACAGGGACCTTGGTCCCGACCGCCCGGGACCGCCCGCTCACCTCCGCCGGCCGGGTGCGCGGATCTGCTCCGGTGGTGCCCAGCTCGCTGTCCCCGGCTGGCGTCCAGGGGTGTGTCGAGGGGCCTGATGCACCTCTGACCACCAGCCGAGTTGCCGCAGCTGGCGTCCAGGGGTGTGTCAGAGCCTCGGACACACCCCTGACCACCAGCCGTGAAGATCGGGCGACCGGGTCGCCACGGGCGGCTGAGCACTGCACCTCGGGCCCGCATCGCTCCTGGGCTGGTGGCATCCTGTGGAGCGTGAGGCCCAGGTGCTCCCTTTATGTCGACGTCGGTTATCTGCTCAGCGCCGCGGCTGTCCGGGTGACAGGAACGTCGTTTCGCAACGGCATTCAGGTCGACTACGAGTCATTGATCGACGCGCTCGTCCAGCAGGCCGAGGCGCTATCGGGCGTGCCGGTGTTGCGAGTGCACTGGTACGACTCTGCCAGGGACGGCGTTCCCGACAATCAGCAGCAACTCATCGGCGAACTGTCGAACGTCAAGTTGCGGCTCGGCCGATTCGGGAGGGAAGGCCAGCAGAAAGGCGTCGACCTGCGTATTGGCCTTGATCTGGTGACGCACGCACGCAACGGCACCGCAGACGTCTTCATCCTCGTCTCGGGGGACGATGATCTGACCGAGGCTGTCGAGGAGGCCCAGGTCCACGGCGTGCAGGTGATCCTGCTGGCCGTTCCCGACGCGAATGACGGGCCCCACGCCATCAGCCGGCATCTGATTCGCGCCGCTGATGGGCTCAAGACCATATTCCCGGACACCATCGACCAGACGGTGACGAAGGTCGAAGTGCTGGGCGGGCGACCGCGGGCGAAGGCAATGCCCAACGGCCTCACCACGCAGGGAGGCCCGTCGTCCGGACTTCAGTCCGGCACGACGATGAGTGAAGATCCCACTGTTCTCGCCGAGCAGATCGACTCAGTGGTCACCAACGTCCTGGCGACTTTCCGTAGGTCCGCCACAGCGGAGGCGCTGACGGAGCTCATGGTCGCGAGGCCATCGATTCCCCGAGAGATCGACAAAGCCCTGCTGACCGATTTGTCTGATCGTCTCGGGGGAGTCGAGCTGAATGAAACTGTGCGGCACATGCTTCGAACCAGCTTCTGGGAGAAGTACGACGAGGTCTGAGGGCCGTCTGGCGAGTCAGGGGCGGGACGGGGAGGGGCGGGCGGCGTCGCGGACCTCGGCGGGGGCCGGGGCAGGCGGCGGCACGGGGCCGCGGCGGGCGCGGTAAACGACGTACGGGCGCCAGAGGTACGCCAGGGGAGCGGACCAGACGTGCACGAGCCGGGTGAACGGCCACAGCGCCAGGAACAGGAAGCCGCCGATGGCGTGCAGCTGGTAGACCAGTGGCGCCCCGGTCATCAGCTCGGTGTGCGGCTGGAACCAGAACACGCCCCGGAACCAGACGGCGATGGTCTCCCGATAGTCGTAGCCGTCGCCGAGCAGGTTCTTCGCCACGGTCGCGGTCATGCCGAGCAGCACCATGGCGGTCAGGCCGGCGTACAACACCTTGTCCATCCGGGTGGTGACCCGGCGGATCCGGCCGTTCACCAGGCGCCGCGCGATCAGCAGGATCAGGCCGGCGACCAGCACCAGGCCGGTGACCGTGCCGCCCCAGACCGCCACCGCGTGATAGAGGTGCTCGGGGATCCCCAGCGCCGACGTGACCGAGGCCGGCACGAGCAGGCCCATCGCGTGCCCGCCGATCACGCCGAAGGCGCCGAGGTGGAACAGCGGGGATCCGAGCCGCAGCAGCCGGCTCTCCAGCAGCTGACTGGTGTGGGTGGTCCAGCCGAACTGGTCGTGCCGCCAGCGCCAGACGTGCCCGGCCACGAAGACGGCCAGGCAGGCGTAGGGCAGCACGACCCAGATCAGGGTGTTCATCGGGAGACCTCCGCGGCGGTGCAGGTGGCGTAGGGCGTGAGGTCCGGCCCGAGACCCACGGTCTCCAGGGGCGGACCGTCGAAGGCCAGCGAGGCGAGGGCGGCGCGATCGGCGTCGGACAGTTCCGGCAGCACCGAGCAGACAGCCTCCAGGATCCTGGCGTACGGCGTCCCGGCCTCCTCCAGTGCGGCACGCAGCAGTTCCAGGCCTTGCCGGTGTTGCCGCAGCGGCGCCTCGCCGTCGCCGGGCCCGGCCGTCGCGGCGAACTCCAGGACGACCGGCAGCAGGTCGGGAAGCTCGCCGCCGTCGAGCCGCAGCCCGTGCGCGCGGTACCGCTGCTTCAGCATGAGCAGGGCCATGCCGCGCTTGCGGGTGTCGCCGTGCAGGTAGTACGTCAGGTAGAGGCCAGACTTGCGCCGCAGGTCGAACGTCTGGACGTAGTGGCGCTGCGCCTCGATCTCGGTCCGGCCGAGCAGATCGTCCACGAACGAGACCAGCGGTTCGCGTGCCTCCGGGACGGTGATCGCGGCCGCGGCCGCCCGCAGCTCGTCACCGGCCGCGAGCAGTTCGGCGTCGGGGTAGGTGAGCAGCACCGACGCCAGCTGGAAGATGCCCGCCCTCATGACCGCGCCACCGGGGTGATCGTGAGTCCCATGCCGGGGCCGCCCGCACAGTCCAGGGCGCAGTCGGTCAGCTGCGAGTCCAGCTCGGCGGCCTGCCGCTGGTGCGCGACCGGGATGACGTACCGCTCGGCGTACTTCGCGATCGCGAGCAGCCGGTACATGGCTTCCACCTGCTCGGCGCTCATCCCGATCCGGTCCAGGATCTCCTGCGCCACGGTGCCGTCGAGGGTCCGCGCCCGCATGTACGAGCGCATCCCGGCCAGCTTCATCAGCACCCCGGCCGCCGCGCCGGTGTCCCCGGCCGTGAAGATCGAGGCCAGGTACTCCACGGGGATCCGCAGGTCACTGATGGTGTGGAAGATGTCGTCGGCGTCCGTGTCGTCGCGGCCCGCGGCGCCGGCCGCGTCCAGCACGGGGGAGAGCGGCGGCACGTACCAGACCATCGGCAGGGTGCGGTACTCCGGGTGCAGCGGCAGCGCGATCCTGTATTCGCCGATCAGCTTCCACACGGGGGAGGCGGCGGCTGCGGTGATCCAGTCCTCGGGCATGCCCGCGTCCCGGGCGGCCTGCTGCACCGCGGGGTCGTTCGGGTCGAGGAAGACCGACCGTTGCGCGTCCAGCAGCGCGGCGTCGTCCTCGACGGAGGCCGCGGCCAGGACGGCGTCCTCGTCGTACCACATCAAGCCGAGGTAGCGAAGCCGGCCGACACACGTCTCGGAGCAGATCGTCGGCTGCCCGGCCTCGATGCGCGGGAAGCACAGCGTGCACTTCTCGGCCTTGCCGGTGGCGTGGTTGACGTAGACCTTCTTGTACGGGCACGCCGACACGCACATCCGCCAGCCGCGGCACCGGTCCTGGTCGACCAGCACGATGCCGTCCTCGTCGCGCTTGTACATCGCGCCGGACGGGCAGGCCGAGACGCACGCCGGGTTCAGGCAGTGCTCGCAGATGCGGGGCAGGTGGAACAGGAACGTCTTCTCGAACTCGAACTTGACCGTCTCTCCCATCTTCGCGAGGTTCGGGTCGTCCTGCGCGGTCGGGCCGCCGAGCGAGTCCTCCCAGTTCGCGCCCCAGGTGATCGCCATCGGCTCGCCGGTCAGCCGCGAGTGGGGCCGCTTGACCGGGGTGTCCGTCAGGCCACCGGGCGCGCTGACCAGGATGTCCTTGTCGAACGTGGCCGGCTCGTAGTAGTCGTCGATCGACGGCAGGTCCGGGTTGACGAAGAGGTTCCCGAGTCGCCGGAGCCGGCTGCCACTGCGCAGGACGAGCCGTCCCTTGCGGTCGAGTTTCCAGCCGCCCTTCCAGCGCTCCTGGTCCTCGTAGAACTTCGGGTAGCCGATGCCGGGCTTGGTCTCCACGTTGTTGAACCAGACGTACTCGGTGCCCTCCCGGTTCGTCCACGTCTGCTTGCAAGTGACCGAACAGGTGTGGCAGCCGATGCACTTGTCGAGGTTCATCACCATCGCCATCTGCGCGCGGATCCGCATCAGAACTGCACCTCCTGGGTACGGCGGCGGATCACGGTGATCTCGTCGCGCTGGCTGCCGATCGGGCCGTAGTAGTTGAAGGCGTACGTGAGCTGCGCGTGCCCGCCGGCCAGGTGCGTCGGCTTGATCAGCAGCCGGGTCATCGAGTTGTGGTAACCGCCGCGCTTCTTGGACTTCTCGGCCTTGGGGACGTTCACCGTCCGTTCCGGCGAGTGGTACTGGAAGACCGTGCCCTCGGGCATCCGGTGGCTGACGACGGCACGGGCCACGACGACGCCGTTGCGGTTGTGCGCCTCGACCCAGTCGTTGTCGCGGACGCCGATCTTCTGCGCGTCCGGCACGCTCATCCAGATCACCGGGCCGCCGCGGGACAGGGCGAGCATCAGCTCGTTGTCGTGGTACATGGAGTGGATCGACCACTTCGCGTGCGGGGTCAGGAACCGGACGGTCACCCCGCCGTCGACCGCCTCGCCGGGCTTGCCGAAGTGCCGGGCCATGTTCAGCGGCGGCCGGAAACCGGGGAGTTGCTCGCCGAGCTCGGCCACCCAGTCGTGCTCGACGAAGAAGTGCTGCCGGCCGGTGAGTGTGTGCCACGGCTTGAGGCGTTCCACGTTCAGCGTGAACGGCGAGTAACGGCGGCCACCCTTCTCCGACCCGGACCACTCCGGGCTGGTGAACACCGGTTGCGGACCGTCCTGAGTGTCCGCGTACGTGATGTGGTCCTTCTCGTGTCCTTCGATCAGATCGGTGAAGGACTGTCCCGTGCGTTTCTCCAGCTCGACGAAGCCCGCGTGGGCGATGCGCCCGTTCGTCGTCCCCGAGAGCGCGAGGATCGCCTCGCACATCCGGTCGGCGGTCGCGATCGACGGGCGGCCGTCGACGACCCCGTTCTGGTGCCTCAGATAGGCGATCTCCGGATTGACGTCGACCGTGATTGCCTTGGTCGTGGTGCCGAGCTTGTCGAGAAGCGGCCCCACCCTGCGCATCTTGTGTCCGATCTGCGTGTAGTCCCGCTCGATCGTGACCAGCTTCGGCATGGTCTTCCCCGGGGTGGGCGAGCACTCGCCCAGCTTCCAGTCCCGCACCCGTCCGCCGGGCATCGCCAGCTCGTCCGGAGTGTCGTGGGTCAGAGGAACGGCAAGCACGTCGGTACGGGTTCCGAGGTGCACGACAGCCAGCTCGCTCACCTTGTCGGCCAGTGCGAGGAAGGTGTCGTGGTCGGTCCGGGCGTCACCGGGCGGCTCGACGGCCGGGCTGAACGCGTGCACGAACGGGTGCATGTCGGTGGTGGAGATGTCGTGCTTCTCGTACCAGGTGGCGGCCGGCAGGACCAGGTCGGCGTGCAGCCCGGTGTTGGTCATCCGGAAGTCGATCGCGGTGAGCAGGTCGAGCTTGCCGACCGGCGCCTCGTCGCGCCACGTCACGTCCCGGGGCCGCTCGTCCGGGCCGCACTCGGTGGCGGTGGCCGAGCCCTCGACGCCGAGCAGGTGCCGCATGAAGTACTCGTTGCCCTTGCCGGAGGAGCCGAGCAGGTTGGCCCGCCACAGCGTGAGGCAGCGCGGGAAGTTGGCCGGGTCGTCCGGGTCCTCCGCGACGGCCTTGAGCCCACCACTGCGCAACTCGTCGATGACGTGCTGCTGGACCGGTTTGCCGAGCGCCGCGGCCTCGTCCGCGAGGTCCAGCGGGTTGCGGCCGAAGAACGGGTGACCCGGGCTCCACCCCATCCGCTGCGCGGCGGCGACCGTGTCCGCGAACGTCATCCCCTTGAACCGGCCGGTCCCCAGCGGTGACGCCAGCTCGTCGGCGGCGACCCGCTCGTAGCGCCACTGGTCGGTGTGCAGATACCAGAACGGGGTCGCGGCCTGGTGCCGCATCGGCCGTTGCCAGTCGAACGCGAAGCTCAGGTGCTGCTGGCCGGTGACCGGGCGGGCCTTCTCCTGGCCGACGTAGTGCGCCCAGCCGCCGCCGTTCACGCCCTGGCAGCCGGTGAGCGTGACCAGCGAGATGAACGCGCGGTACGTCATGTCCGAGTGGAACCACTGGTTGGCGCCGGCCCCGAGCACGATCATCGAACGGCCGCGGCTGCGCTCGGCGTTGCGGGCGAACTCGCGGGCGATCCGGGTCGCGACGGCCGCCGGGACACCGGTGATCCGCTCCTGCCAGGCGGGCGTGTTCGGGCCGTCGTCGTCCCCCACGCCGTACTGCGCAAGGATCAGCTCGAAAACCGTGGTGACGAGATGCTCGCCGACGCGCAGCGCCGGGACGGACCGGCGGATCGTGGCGCCTCCCTCGGTCTCGCCGATGTCGAACCGCGCGAGCTCGATCGGTACCGTCTCGCCGCCGACGACTCCCAGCGCGGGCACGACGTCGCCGAGATCGAGATTCCAGCGCCCCGGTTCGCCGTACCGGAAACCGAGGGTGCCGTTCGGGACGACGATCGCACCGTCGCGCTGGTCGATCAGCACCGGCTTGTGCTCGCCGTCCGCCTCGCCCAGATCGGCAGCGGTGAGGAACCGGCCGGCCTTGCCGTCGTCGATCGTGACCAGGAATGGCAGGTCGGTGAACTTGCGGACGTAGTCCTGGAAGTAGGGGACCTGCCGCTCGACGAAGAACTCCTTGAGGATCACGTGACCCATGGCCATCGCGAGCGCGCCGTCGGTGCCCGGGTGCGGCGCCAGCCAGTCGTCGGCGAACTTCACGTTGTCCGCGTAGTCCGGGCTGACCGCGACGACCTTGGTGCCCCGGTACCGCGCCTCGGCCAGGAAGTGCGCGTCCGGCGTGCGGGTGACCGGGATGTTCGAGCCCCACATCATCAGGTAGGTGGAGTTCCACCAGTCGCCGGCCTCCGGCACGTCGGTCTGGTCGCCCCAGATCTGCGGCGAGGCGATCGGCAGGTCCGCGTACCAGTCGTAGAAGCTCAGCAGGGTCCCGCCGAGCAGCGCGTGATACCGGGTCCCGGCCGCGAACGAGGCCATCGACATGGCCGGGATCGGCGAGAAGCCGACCACGCGGTCCGGGCCGTAGGTCTTCGTCGTGTACACGTGCGCGGCCGCCGCGATCTCGATCGCCTCGTCCCAGCTCGCTCGCACGAAACCACCGCGCCCGCGCTGCGACTTGTAGGCGCGCGCCTTCAGCGGCGTCTCCACGATCTCGGCCCACGCCAGCACCGGGTCACCGAGGCGCTGCCGCGCTTCCCGGAACATCTCGGCCAGAGTGCCGCGCAGGTACGGGTGCCGCACGCGCGACGGCGAGTACTCGTACCAGGAGAACGAGGCTCCCCGCGGACACCCCCGTGGCTCGTAGTCGGGCGCGTCCGGCCCGGTCGTCGGGTAGTCGGTGGCCTGGTGCTCCCAGGTGATCAGCCCGTCGCGGACGAACACGTTCCACGAGCAGGAGCCGGTGCAGTTGACCCCGTGCGTGGAGCGGACCACGCGGTCGTAGCGCCACCGGTCACGGTAGAACGACTCCCAGTCCCCGTCGGAGACCTGGTGCAGCGTACGACCGTGGTCGCCGACGGTCTCCCGGGTCAGGAAACGGCGAGCGGCGAGCAGCGGCGCGGGTGTGTCGGCCACGAGGTCCCTCCTTCTTCTCCGGCACCCAGCCTGGTCGTCCGGCCCGCCGAGATCAGGGGGACGTGGTCCCGAGCCGGTCGGGACCAAAGTCCCTGGAATGCGCGGCGCCCGCGGACGACCGTGAGGAGGAAGGCTTCGACACGTCGCCGCAGGGGAGAACGAGATGAGCACAATCGGTCTGGATCCGTGGCGTGGGTTCATCGGTGACGGATGGCGCGACGGGATCGCGGTTCGTGACTTCCTCCAGGCGAACTACCTCCCGTATACCGGGGACGCGGCGTTCCTGACCGGCCCGACCGAGCGGACCAGAGGCATCTGGGCCCGGCTGTCGGCGATGTTCCCGGCGGAACGCGAACGCGGCATCTACGACGTCGACGCGGTCACCCCGTCGACGATCACCAGTCACAAGCCGGGCTACATCGACGAGCCGAACGAGTTGATCGTCGGGTTGCAGACCGACGCGCCGCTGCGCCGCGCGATCATCCCGAACGGCGGCTGGCGGATGGTCGAGGGCGGCCTGAAGGCGTACGGGTACACGCCCGACCCGCGGGTCGCGGAGATCTTCACCCGGTACCGCAAGACCCACAACGCCGGCGTGTTCGACGCGTACACCCCCAAACATCCTGGCGGCGCGCAAGTCGCACATCATCACCGGCCTGCCCGACGCGTACGGCCGGGGCCGGATCATCGGCGACTACCGGCGGGTGGCGCTCTACGGCGTCGACGCGCTGATCGCGGCGAAGAAGGCGGACCTGGTGGCCTGCGCGGACGTGCCGATGACCGAGGACGTGATCCGCCGCCGCGAGGAGCTGTCCGAGCAGATCCGGGCGCTGCGCGAGCTGATCGAGATGGCCGCCGGCTACGGCTACGACATCTCCGGGCCGGCCCGCACCGGGCGGGAGGCGATCCAATGGCTGTACTTCGCCTACCTGGCCGCGGTCAAGGAGCAGAACGGCGCCGCGATGTCACTGGGCCGCACGTCGACGTTCATCGACATCTACCTGCAGCGTGACCTCGACGAGGGCCGCCTGACCGAGGAGCAGGCGCAGGAACTGGTCGACGACTTCGTGATCAAACTGCGGATCGTGCGCTTCCTGCGGACCCCGGAGTACGACGAGTTGTTCTCCGGCGACCCGACCTGGGTGACCGAGTCGATCGGCGGGATCGGCGACGACGGTCGTCCGCTGGTCACCCGGAGCAGCTTCCGCTACCTGCAGACCCTCTACAACCTGGGGCCGGCGCCGGAGCCGAACCTGACCGTCTTCTGGTCGTCACGGCTGCCGCAGGGCTTCAAGGACTTCTGCGCCCGGGTCTCGATCGACACCAGCGCGATCCAGTACGAGTCGGACGAGTTGATGCGCCCGCGTTTCGGCGACGACACCGCGATCGCGTGCTGCGTGTCGGCGATGACGGTCGGCAAGCAGATGCAGTTCTTCGGGGCCAGGGTCAACCTCGCCAAGACGCTGCTGTACGCGATCAACGGCGGCCGCGACGAGATCTCCGGCGCCCAGGTCGGCCCGCAGCTGCCGCCGCTCGACGGCGACGTGCTCGACTACGCGCAGGTCGCGCAGCGGTTCGACACGATGATGGAGTGGCTGGCCGGCACGTACGTGAACGCGCTGAACATCATCCACTACATGCACGACCGGTACGCCTACGAGCGGATCGAGATGGCCCTGCACGACACCGACGTGCTGCGCACGATGGCGTGCGGCATCGCCGGGCTGTCGGTGGCGGCCGACTCGCTGTCGGCGATCAAGCACGCCACGGTACGGCCGGTGCGTGACGACCGCGGGCTGGTCGTGGACTACGTCGTGGAGGGGGAGCTCCCGGCCTACGGCAACAACGACGACCGGGCCGACACGATCGCCACCGGGCTGGTCGAGACGTTCATGGCCAAGATCCGTAAGCACCCGGCGTACCGCGGGGCGGTGCACACGCAGTCGGTGCTGACGATCACGTCCAACGTGGTCTACGGCAAGCACACCGGGAACACCCCGGACGGCCGTCGTGCCGGGGCGCCGTTCGCACCGGGCGCCAACCCGATGAACGGCCGGGACCGGCACGGCATGGTCGCGGCGGCGCTGTCGGTGGCGAAACTGCCGTACGAGCATGCCCAGGACGGCATCTCGCTGACCACCACGGTCACCCCGAACGGCCTCGGCAACAGCCGTGACGAGCAGGTGCGCAACCTGGTCGGGGTCCTCGACGGCTACACCGCGACGGGCGGCTTCCACCTGAACGTCAACGTGCTCGACCGGGCCACCCTCGAGGACGCGATGGCCCACCCGGAGAACTATCCGCAGCTGACCATCCGGGTCTCCGGATACGCTGTCAACTTCGTCCGGCTCACCCGGGCACAGCAGCTCGACGTCATCTCCCGCACGTTCCACGGCACACTGTGAACGGCGCCTTCCTCCAGCGTCCCGACCTGGGCATCACCCCGGCCGGGGCGCACCCGGGGGACCTGGTCGCCTCGGTGCACTCGTGGGACGTGGTGACCGCCGCGGACGGCCCGGGCACCCGGTTCGTCACGTTCCTGGCCGGCTGCCACCTGCGCTGCCTGTACTGCCACAACCCGGACACCTGGGAGGGACGCAACGGCCGGCACGTCACCCTCGACGCGCTCGTGGCGAAGATGCTGACGTTCAAGGCGTTCATCAAGGCGTCCGGCGGCGGGGTGACTGTCTCCGGCGGGGAGCCGCTGCTGCAGGAGCACTTCGTCGAGGCGTACCTGCGCCGCTGCAAGCAGGAAGGCCTGCACACCGCGCTCGACACCTCCGGATACCTCGGCGCCCGGGCCACCGACCGGCTGCTCGACGACACCGACCTGGTCCTGCTCGACGTCAAGTCCAGCGACCCGGCCACCTACCGCAGGGTGACCGGCGTGGAGCTGCGCCCGACGATCGAGTTCGGGCACCGGCTCGCCGAGCGCGGCAACCGGATGCGGATCCGGTTCGTCCTGGTTCCCGGCCTGACCGACGACCCGGCCAACGTCGACGGTGTCGCCGAGATCGCCGCCGGCTGGGGTGACGTCGTCGAGCAGGTGGACATCCTCGGCTACCACCGGCTGGGGGTCGCCAAGTACCGCGAGCTGGGTCTGCGATACCCCCTGGCCGGCACGCTGCCGCCGACCGCGCAGCAGTTGGCCGCCGCGGCCGAACACTTCACCGGCCGGGGTCTGCGGGTCACGACCTCGTGACGCCGGTGAGCCGCTCGAGCCGGACCACCCGCCGATGTTGTCGGCCGCCGCACGGGCCGACGAGGCCGAGGAGAGGACTGACCAGCGCCGGCCCGGCTGCCGGAACCCTCTGACCGAAGGGCCGGAAACACCGGTTACGGTACGGATCCCCGGCCCACTGTCGTTTCCATCCGTGCCGGTCTCGGGGTCGATACCACCGCCGGCGGTGCCGTGAGCCTGAGCCGGCCGCTGTTCCCGTCCGTCGCCTCGTCCGCGGTGTCATCTCGGCGGCGGCGTTTGTCTCGGTACATCTGGTCGTCGGCGGTCGCGAGGAGCAGGTCGGAGTCGGGACGGTGCAGGTCGGCCGCCGAGACTACGCCGATGCTGACATCTACCGTGAGCTGGTGCTCGCGGAAGGTCATCGTGGCCCGTACCGCGGTGCGGAGCCGATGGGACAGGTCGGCGGCGCCGGCCGTGTCGTCGGTGACGACGACGAACTCGTCTCCGCCGAGCCGGGCGACGGTGTCCGCGGCGCGGGTCTCGCGCCGCAGGCGCCGGGCCACCTCGGTGAGGACGAAATCGCCGGCGGCGTGGCCGTATCGGTCGTTGATCGCTTTGAAGCCGTTGAGGTCCAGGAAGTGGAGGGTCGGTCCGCCATCGCGGTGCTGCTGGAGCGCCGCGGTAAGCCGGGCGTGCAGTTCCTGGCGATTGACCAGTCCGGTCAGGTCATCGTGGGTCGCCCGGTGCGCCAGCGCCGATGTGGCCCGTTCCTGGCTCCGGACCACCAGGACGAACCGAACGAGGATGATGATCGTGAGCAAGACGGTGGCACTCAACGAGACGGTGCGGCCGAGCAGGTCGTCGCGGACGCGTGTCTGCGTCAATACCGGCAGCGCGATCAGCGCGATACCCAGGAAGACCAGACGGGCGGGATGGAGCCGTTCGCCATCAGCTCGTGCGCCGGCCGGGCATGGTGAGCTGCGGTCCCAGAGCGCCGCGGCGATCATGCTGTTCGCCAGCAGCAGCAGCGCGTCGAGCCGTCCGGTGTCGAGATCGGGGAGGACCGCTGCCAGCACGGCGATCACCACATCCCCGGCGAAGGTGATGGCCAGCCCGCTCACGAGGTATCCGGTCGAACCGTGCCGGTTGCCCGGTGCGAGGACCAGCAGCGTACCGGCGACGAACAGCAGCACGTCACCGAACGGGTAGAAGACGCCCAGGACCACTGCCGGTGACATGGTGCTGCCGCTGATCTCCGGCAGCACGAGGAACTGCCAGAACAGGACCCCGACGACCGTCGCCATGGCCAGCCCGTCGAGCGTGGCCTCGCGCAGCCGGCCGGGTGCCCGCCGGCGGACCATGACGATCAGCCCGCAGGCCAGAAGCGGATAGCCCAGAACCCAGAACACGTCGGCCGCCGACAAAGCACCCAGTCCGCCGAACCGCCAGGTCAGTACCGAGGACAGCAGATCACCGGCAAGCCACACGGTGAGCGCGCCGGCCATCAGCGACCGCGGCCACCGCGAATCGGTACTCGCACGCACCGCCAGCCACGCCGACCCCACGATGACGCAGAAGGCGAGCGTGTACGTCAGCTGAGCCGTCAGCGACCCCGGAACCACTAGCGTCGGCACGCCCATGACAGCTGCCATCACCGGCAACGCACGAGGGGACCAGTGCTTCATGGGCTTCCCATCGGCAGTGGTGTGCGACTCGTTAACCATCGCGGCGACCTCGCCCTGACTCGAACGCATCAACACCATGTGCCGCTGCACCCGAAGTCGCGCAGGTGATCAGTCGCCATCGCCCTGTCCGGTCCCGTCGTGCTTCGGGGTGCCGCTGAAGTTGCCGGTCCCGGGAGGACGAGCGGGAGGGCGCCCCGCTGCTGGTGCGGCTGTTCCGGGGCGCCCGCCATGAGCCCGACCTCGCCGCGGACGGCCAGTCCGGGCTGCACCGGGCGCTGACCCGCCGCTACGACGCGCTCGACCTTGGCCGGGGCCCATCCGCCATCGAAGGCCCCTTCTCGTCACTCGCCCGGCTACGACGATCCGACATGACCGTTCCAGCACTCGTGCTGACCGCGCTCGGCCTCGCCGCCAGCGGCACCGATCTCGCCCGAACGGCATGACGCATGGCGGGTGTGGACGGGTCAGTGCAGGAGGGATGACGCGGTGGTCCAGCGGGCGGCGACCTCGTCAAGGGTGGGCATCGCCGCGGCGCCTCCCGGCCGTTCGCAGACCAGTCCGGCGACCGCGAGGGCGAACGTGACGTCGTTCTCCCAGCCGGCCAGATCGGTGGCGGGCCCGTCGGTGAGCAGACGTGACACGAGCGCTGCCATCACCGAGTCACCGGCGCCCGTGGCGTCGACGGCGGTCACCGCGGGCGCGGGAACGGCGACGGTTCCCGAGGCGGTGGCCACCCAGGCGCCCTGCGGTCCACGGGTGACGACCACCACCGCGGCGCCGGCCTCGCGGAGCCGGTCGGCGGCCTCGCGGACCGTGGCGCCCTCGTACAGCAGCCGCGCGTCGGCCTCGCTCAGCTTGACCAGGTCCGCGGTGGCGGCGAACTGCTCGACGAGGTCACGGAGCGCGGCGGCGGCCTCCCGGTCGGGCACCAGCGCCGGACGGACGTTCGGGTCGAAGACCCTCAGCGGGCCCGGCAGCGCCCAGGCCTGCCGGGCGGCGTCGAGGAAAGGCTCGCTGAGCAGGCTGATCGATCCCGTGTAGAGCACCGCGGCGCCCCGCAGCAGGGGCAGGTCCAGGTCGACGGGCCGCAACAGGGCGTACGACGGGGGTGTGCCGTAGAAGCGGAACTCGGGCTCTGCTCCGGCGTGGGTGGTGATCGCCAGGCTGCTCGGCGCCCCGACCTTGCGCACCCCGTCGATCCCGACGCCGGCGCCGGTGAGGAAAGCCTCGATCCGGTCGCCCCACACGTCCTCGCTCAGGGTGCCGACGAACTGCGCGGCACCGCCGAGGCGGGTCACCCCGACGGCCACGTTGAGCGGGCCACCGCCGATCGCCGGGCGGTACACGCGCTCGCCGCCGACGGTGGTGTCGAGCAGGTCGACCAGTGCCTCGCCCAGGACGGCGGCGTACCGCCCGGGGCTGCTCATGCGACCGCCGGTGGCGGGGGAACGGCGCCGGTCATGATGGCGACCGCCTCGGCCATCGAGTGGGACCGCGGCGTGATCACGGTGGCCCGGCGGCCGAGCCGCTGGATGTGGATGCGATCGGCGACCTCGAAGACGTGCGGCATGTTGTGGCTGATCAGGATGACCGGCAGACCACGGTCGCGGACCTCGCGGATCAGTTGCAGCACCCGGTTGCCCTCCTTGACGCCGAGAGCGGCGGTGGGCTCGTCGAGGATGACGACCCTGCTGCCGAAGGCGGCGGCGCGGGCCACCGCGACGGCTTGGCGCTGGCCGCCGGACAGCGATTCGACGGGCTGGCCGATGTTCTGCAGGGTGGCCACCCCGAGCTCGTTCATGTGCCGCCGGGCCTCGGAACGCATGTGCTTGTGGTCGAGCATCCGCAGGACCGAGCCGAGCAGGCCGGGGCGGCGTTGCTCGCGCCCGAGGAACAGATTGTCGGCGATGTCCAGGCCAGGGGCGACGGCGAGGGTCTGGTAGACGGTCTCGATGCCGGCCTTGCGGGCGTCCATCGGGTTGCCGAAGCGCACCCGCTGACCGTCGAGGTGGATCTCGCCCTCGTCCGGGACCAGCGCGCCGGACAGCGCCTTGATCAGGCTCGACTTGCCGGCCCCGTTGTCGCCGATGACGGCCAGGATCTCGCCGGGGTAGAGCTCCAGGTCGCTGCCTCCGAGCGCGACGACCCGCCCGTACCTCTTGATCAGTCCCTTGGCCTGCAGCACGGGCGCGGTGGGCCCGGGTGACCCGTGCTCCTGGGTGGTCTCGGGAGCGGTCATCGTCTTCCTCCTCTTCCTGACGGCCTGGTGATGGCGTTCGCGGCGAGCCCTGTCACGCCTTGACCTTCCGGATCCACTGGTCGAGGGAGACCGCGACCAGGACGAGCAGGCCGATGGCGAAGCCCTGCCAGACCACCTCGACGCCGGCGAGCTGCAGGCCGTTGCGGAAGACGCCGACGATGAGCGCTCCGATCAGCGTGCCGAGCACACCCCCGCGACCGCCGAACAGGCTGGCGCCACCGAGGACGACCGCGGTGATGGAGTCGAGGTTGTAGTCGGTGCCGACGTTCGGGCTGGCCGAGGCGAGTCGCCCGATCAGGATCCAGGCGCCCACGGCGTACAGCGCGCCGGCGACGGTGTAGACCGAGAGCAGCACGCGGCTGGTCCGGATGCCGGCGAGCCGGGCAGCTTCCCCGTCGTCGCCGGTGGCGTAGACGTGCCGGCCCCAGGCGGTGTTGCGCAACGCGAAGAGCACGAGTGCGAACAGCAGCAGCATGATGATCGAACCGTAGGTGAGCCGGAAGCCACCGATCGGGATCGCCGTGCCGGTCCAGGTCAGCAGCCCCGGCATGTCGGCGCCGCGAATCGTCTCGCTGTTGCTGACCACGGAGTTCAGCGAGAAGAAGATGGTCAGCGTGCCGAGGGTGACGATGAACGGTGGCAGCTTGATCCGGGTGACCAGGAAGCCGTTGAGCGCGCCCATCGCCGTGCCGAGTACGAGGCCCGCCACGAGGGCAGCCGGCCCGGGCAGCCCGGCCTTGACGGCGAGAGAGGCCATCAGGATGGAGGAGAAGACCGCGATGGCTCCCACCGACAGGTCGATGCCGGCGGTGAGGATGATCAGCGTCTGCCCCAGCGCCAGGACGGCGATCACGGTGACCTGAGCCAGCACCAGTGACAGGTTGGGGGCGGAGAAGAATCGCGGGTTCGAGACGGTGAACGCGATGACTGCCAGGACCAGGACGGCCAGCGGCCCCAGGGTCGGGTTGGCGTGCAGCAGCTGTTGAACGCGTGCCCGGGCCGAGGTCGTGCGGTTGTCGTCGAAGTCCGGTCTGGCCGCGGCGTCGCTCTTCGCGGGTACGGGCGCCGGCGCGCTTGCGGTGGACGAGGGTGTGGTCATGGTCGGCACTCCTCATGCCTTGTGGGGTGGACGGGAACTCGGGGCGCGAGCAGCGAGATCAGCCCCAGCAGTTCTGCTTGGCCCAGGTGGAGTCCTTGGCCTCGACGCCGTCCTGCGGCTGGTCGGTGATGAGCTGGACCCCGGTGTCGACGAAGTCCTTGCCGGCCGAGGCCGCGGGCTTCGTGCCGTCCTTGGCGAACTTCGTGATGGCTTCCACGCCCATCGACGCCATCTTGAGCGGGAACTGCATGGAGGTGGCGCCGATGACTCCCGAGCCGACGTTGTTCACGCCCGGGCAGCCACCGTCGACGGACACGATGGTCACGTCCTTCTCCTTGCCCGCGGCCTTGAGCGCCTGGAAAGCCCCGGCGGCGGCGGGTTCGTTGATGGTGTAGACCAGGTTGATGGACGGATCCTTCTGCAGAAGGTTCTCCATCGCGGTGCGCCCGCCGTCCTCGGCGCCGTCGGTGACGTCGTGGCCGGCGATCCGCGGGTCGGCCTCGTCGCCGATCTTCGCCTTGTCCTTCACGTCGACGCCGAAGCCCTCCAGGAAGCCCTGGTCGCGCTGCACGTCGACGGAGATCTGGTTGGCGTTGAGGTCCAGCAGCGCGATCCTGGCCTGCTTGCCCTCCTTGGTGAACTTGGCCTTGGCCCACTGGCCGATGAGCAGACCGGCCCGGTAGTTGTCGGTCGCGTACGTCGCGTCGACGGCACTGGCCGGGTCGGTCGGGGTGTCCAGGGCGATCACCACCATGCCGGCCTGCCGTGCCTTGTCGATCGACGGGACGATGGCCTTCGAGTCGTTGGGCGTGATCAGGAAGCCCTTCGCGCCCGCGGAGATCAGGTTCTCGATCGCCTGGACCTGCGCCTCGTTGTCACCGTCCTGTTTGCCGGCGAACGACTGCAGGTCGACGCCCTGCTGACCGGCCGCGTCCTGAGCGCCCTGCTTCATCTTCACGAAGAACGGGTTGGTGTCCGTCTTGGTGATCAGCCCGACGATCGGCTTTCCGCCGCTCGCCGAGCTCTGCGGCGTGCTGCAGGCGGTGCTCGTCAGCGCGCACACGGCTGCGGCGGCGACGGCGAGGCGCCGGCGGCGGCTGTTCAGGACATGGGTCATGACGGCTCCTGGTTCGGAGTGGAAAGGGCTTGAGGGGAGATGTCCGGCCATCGACGACCGGCCGGGACAACGTTGTCTGCGAGTACACGCGATGAGTTCCGATGTTGTCAACACCACAAGTCTGATCGGTTTCCATCAGCAGCTCGTCACCTGGTGCAACCGCCGGGCGGCCTGATTGTCGGCGCGCTGGATCATCCGGAGACTGCCGGACGCGCGGGTCTGGCGTCGGACAACGTTGTCTCATTAGGGTCCCCGGATAGGCTTCGGCGTCGGCCGTCGTCAAGGAGGAACAACGTGCAAGCCCTCGGCGAGCCGGCATCCGGCGGTGAACAGCCCGGCAAGGCCCGGCCGACCATGAACGACGTCGCCCGCGCCGCGGGAGTCAGCCTCAAAACGGTCTCGCGGGTCGTCAACGGGGTGCGCAGCGTCTCCCCGGATCTGGCCGCTCAGGTGCAGACCGCCATCGCGGCTCTCAACTACCACCACGACATCGGCGCCAGCACGCTCCGGCGCAGTGATCGCCGCACGGACACGATCGCCCTCCTGCTGGAGGACGTGGGAAACCCGTTCTCCTCCGCCCTGCACCGGGTCATCGAGGACGAGGCGCGGGCCCGGAAGATGCAGGTCCTCACCGGCAGCCTCGACGAGGACCCGCAACGGGAGCGCGAGCTCGTCCAGACCTTCGCCATGCGTCGCGCCGACGGCGTGATCATCGCTCCGGTCAGCGCCGACCACAGCTACCTGGGCGCCGAGCTCCCGCCGGGAACCCCGGTGGTCTTCGTCGACCGGCCCGGGCAGGGCTTCGCCGCGGACACCGTCCTGACCACCAACGTGACCGGGGCCGGCGAGGCCACCAGGCATCTGCTCGCCCACGGGCATCGCAGCATCGCCTATCTCGGCGACCACTTCCACATCTCGACGGCTCAGCACCGTTACGAGGGCTATCGTGCCGCCGTGACCGAGGCCGGCCTCACTGTGGACCCGACCCTCGTGACCCACGGCCTGCACACAGCGGCGCTCGCGGAAACGGCGGTCATGAGCCTGTTCCACCGGCCGGACCCGCCCACCGCCCTGTTCAGCAGCCAGAACCTCGTCACCATCGGAGCGGTGCGGGCTCTGCGCCGGCTCGGGCTGCACCGCGCCGTCGCGCTCATCGGCTTCGATGACTTCCCGCTCGCCGACCTGCTCGAGCCCGCTGTCACCGTGGTGGCGCAGAATCCCGCACTGATGGGTCGCACCGCCGCCGCGGCACTGTTCCGCCGTCTCGACGGGGACACCGGCGAGCCCGGCACGTTCTGGATTCCTACCGAGCTCATCCGCCGCGGCTCGGGCGAGTTGCCGCCGAGCCCGCAGCTCCTCAGTGGCAGGTCGGGTCAGCCGCTCTGAGCGACGGGGCCGCCCGCGCCGTCACCGTGCCTCGCGATTCGCCGCTGCCAGCACCGCGACGAGCACCGGCAGCGCCGCCCACCAGCCGAGGTGCACGGCGGTCCAGGTCGCCGCTCCCGGCAGCGCCCACGGTGACCAGCGGCCCGGCAGGAAGAACGTTGCGACCACCAGGGCCGCCTGGAACGCCGGACCGGCCGGCGCCGTCGTGGCCGAGCTACCGGCGCGGCTCGCGACGGCAGCGCCGGTCAGCCCGCCGAGCACGCACACCGCCGCCTCGATCGCCAGGCCGGCCACCGGCAGGGGCGGCCGGTCCAGTGGCATCGCGGCCACCGCCAGCAGGCACAGGCCGGCCCAGACGAGCCCCGCCGGGACCGCCACGATTGTGAACCGCAGCCATTGCCGCAGCCACCGCGGCGTGGCGGTGACGGTCACCGGCGCCATCGGGTCGACCATCGCGAAACTGGCCCCGGCGCCGAGCAGGAGAGCCGCGATCCGCAACCCCCACACCTGGGCGGCCGGGACGGCGGCGCCCAGCAGCGCGGGCAGCATCCCCGTCGCGGCCAGTGCGATCGCCGCCAGCAGTGGCAGCCCGGGCACCGCCCGGATCAGCGGCGCCAGCAAGCCCGGCCGCCGCCGTGAACAGGGTCAGCGCACCGCCTGCCGCCGACGGCAGCCAGGTGCCGGCCGCGACGCCGATCGCCGCACCGGCCATCGGCACGATCACCGCCACCAGCGCCGACCCGGCCCGCACCGTGCCGGCCGGCCACGCCGGGGTGAGCGTCAGCAGCTCGAGGCCGAGGCAGAGCGCACCCGCGAGGCCACCCGCCGGTACGAGCGTCAGCAGCGCCACCGTCCGCCGGGCGGGCCGCACCGGTAGCGCCGCCGCGGCCTCCCGCGCGCCGTGCCGGTGATCGCGTGACGCCGCGAGATGTCCGAGAACGATCAGGAAGCCCGCGAGCACGAGCGCCGCCAGGCCGGTGTCGGTGCGCACCGAGGCTCCGGCCGGCTCGGTGCTCCACAGCCAGGTGGTGCACAGGCCTGTCGTGACGGCCACTCCCGCCCAGAGGACGGGGTCGCGCAGCAGCAGTTTCACCTCGGTCCACGCCAGGGTCCGGGTCCCCGGCCGCTGCAGGGTCGCCGTCATCGGACCGCCGTCGCGGCGTCGGGGCCCAGCAGCGTCAGATAGCCGTCCTCGATGGATGGGCGCACGGCGGCGCCACCCGGAGGCCGTACGCCCAGGGTCCGGTAATCCCCGTCGGCGGTGCGCCAGTACATCGAGCCGCCGGCCGGTGGATCCGCGGACAGCCACACCTGTCCCTGTGCCAAGGCGGCCAGCTCACGAGGCGTACCGTCGAAGACCGCCCGGCCGGCGCGCAGCACGATCACCCGTTCGCAGAGCGCGCTCACGTCCTCGGTCTGGTGGGTGGAGAGCAGCACCGTCCGGGTCTCGCCCAGCCGTGAGATCAGCGCCCGGAAGAACATCCGCTGCTCCGGGTCCAGGCCGACCGTCGGCTCGTCGAGGATCAGCAGGTCGGGTGTGCCGAGCAGGGCCTGCGCGAGGCCGAGCCGCTGGCGCATGCCGCCGGAGAGTTTGCGGACCTTCGTACGCGCGCGGTCGGTCAGGCCGACCTCGTCGAGCACCCGGCGGACCTCGGCACGCCGCTGCCGGGTGCCGGTCAGTTCCTTGAGGACCGCTACGTAGTCGAGCAGGGCGGCGGCGGTGAAGTTCGGATAGAGGCCGGGCGACTGCGGCAGGTATCCCAGGCGGCGGCGCAGCGCGGTGCGCTCGGCGGCCACCGCCGGGTTCAGCCCGAACACCTCGATCCGCCCGCTGTCCGGGGCCTGCGCGGTGCCCAGGCAGCGCAGCAGGGTGGTCTTGCCGGCGCCGTTCGGGCCGAGCAGCCCGGTCACTCCGCGGCCGATCGTCAGGTCGAGGTCGTCCAGCGCCGTCGTCGCGCCGTACCGCTTGCCGAGACCGGTGATCCGTATGGTGGTCATCGCGACTCTCCGGGGTCGAGGCGACGGCGTCGCCGGGTCAGAACGCCGGCGGCCAGTGCCGCCGCCAGCAGGTATCCGGACTGGGCGGCCGGGCCGAAGACCACCGGCAGGTCCGCCTCCCCGGCGATCGACACTCCGCCGGCCACGATCACCCAGCCCGTGGCCAGGAGTCCCGCCGCCACCGGCAACGGCAGAACCGTCGCCAGCGCCAGGGTGCCGACGCTCAGCAGGAACGCGGGCAGCAGCCAGGCCGCCGCGTACCAGCCGGGGCCCGGCAGCAGGGCGGCGGCGACCAGGCCGAGCGCCATGGAGACCCCGACCACGGCGGTCGCGCGCCAGAGCACGAGCGCCGGTCCGGCCGACGGGGTCATCGAGGTGATCTCGTGCATCGGATCGAACGGCGGCCCGTACGCGGTCGCCACCGCCAGCACGGGCAGCAGCGGAGCGGCGACCAGGAACCACGTCAGGGACGTCCGGGCATCCCCGGCGTACGCCGCCACCACGCCGAACGTCAGCACCGCGACGGTCGCCGCGAGCCAGGACCATCGCAACGCGGGGGTGGCGGCCAGCAGTCGCAGCCGGTGCCCGGGCAGGCCGGCGCGTTCCGCCGCGCGTTCGACCGGACCGGGCGCCGGCGTCCGGATCAGGTCCAGGACCGCCTCCCAGCTGCGGTCGAGCCATTCGGCGTCGGCCGGCACCGCGCTCCGGCACGCCGGGCAGGCCTGCAGGTGGGCGTCGACCGCCATCACCCGGCTCGGGTCGAGCCGTCCCTGCTGGTAGGCCTCGAGCAGGGGCTCGTCCACGTGCCAGGGCATGGCCTCTCCTCGCGCCGTCATGCCAGCAGCTCCCGCAGTCGCGCGCGGGCCCGCATCAGCCGGGTCTTCGCGGTGCCCTCCGGCACGCCGAGCAGGCGCGCGGCCTCCCGGACGGTCAGCCCGTCCAGAGCGGTGGCCTGGATGACCGCGCGCAGCTCGGGCGGCAACCGGTTCAGGGCGTCGCCGAGATCGCCGTGCTCGACGCGCAGCAGCACCAGCTCCTCCGGCGACGGTGAGACCCTCTCGTCGCCGGGCGTTGTGGCCGCGCCCAGCCAGCGGTGCCCCGGCCCGCGCAGGGCGGAGATCAGCCGGCGTACGGCGATCGTCCAGATCCAGGCGGCCGGGTCCCGGCCGGTGTCGCGATAGCGGTGCGCGTCCTTCCACAGTGCCAGGAACGTGTCCTGGACGGCCGCGTCGACGACGTCCGGGTCGGCGCAGCGGCGGGCCAGCCGCGCGCGCAGCCAGGGCGCGTGCCGGCCGTGCAGCATTCGCAGCGCCTCGACCTGCCCAGCGGCCACCGCCCGCAGCAGCTCGGTGTCGCTGCTGCGGGCGGTGGCCGCCTCTTCCGGTCTCGTTCTCTTCCCGCGCACACTCGGACTATCGCGCCCGGCGCGCGAAAGCGTTCACTGTCAGGCGGCCGGGCCGGTCCAGCCGGCCGGGACGTGGGCGAGGCGTACCCGCTGCGGGTGGTCACCGACCGGCACCGAGACGACCTTGCGCCCGGTGGCGAAGTCGATGGCGGTGACCTGGTCGGCGCCGCTCTCGGAGATGACGCAGTTGCGCCCGTCGCCGCTGACCGTGGCCCAGTACGGCTTGGACGCCGGCACCTGCGGCCCCTCCTGCAGACTCGCGCGGTCGACGACGGTGGCGTAGTCGTCCATCGTCCCGGCCACGCACAGCTTGCTGCCGTCGGGGCTCATGGACAGGCCGTGGTGGCGTGAGTCGTTGACGTAGGTGGTCCGGTCGTCGCTGGTGGCCGGGTTCTTCGGCAGCGTCTTGACCCGGGTGACCTTGTCGGTGGCGACGTCGTACTCGACGAGGCCGTTGAAGAACGACACCTGGAAGTAGAGCTTGCCGGAGTCGGGGCTGAAGACCGCGGGCCGTACGGCGTTGGACAGGTCCGAGCGGCCGAACGCGTCGAGCCGCGCGCGCATGTCGATGGTCTTGACCACCCGGTAGGTGCTGGTGTCGACCACGGTGATGTGCCGGTCGCCCTTGGTCCAGTCCCACCCCGGGCTGTCCAGGTCGGTCTCGACGTTGCCGATCGACATGTTCCACAGGTACCGGCCGCCGTCGGTGTAGACGTTCTCGTGCGGCTTGTCACCGGTGGCGAACGAGCCGACCTGGGCGCCGGTGTTGATGTCGAGCACGTGCACGGTGTTGGCGGTGGAGGCGGAGACCGCGACCTTGGTGCCGTCGGGCGAGACGGCCATGTGGTCGGCGCGGTAGCCGGAGACCGGGAACCGCCACTTGAGCTTTCCGGTGGCCAGGTCGACCGAGACGACGTCGGCGAAGCTGGGTCGCGACGCCACCAGGGCGGTGCCGTCCGGAGTGGAGTAGAGGTCGTCGACGAGCTGGTCGTGGCCTTCGCCGGGCCCGGAGCGGATGCCCAGGAAGTAGATCAGCTTGATCGGGTTCAGGTAGATCTCGGCGAGTCGCTGGCTCTTGTCGGGCACGACGTTGATCCGCCCGATCTTGGCGAAGTCGCCGCGGGAGTTGATGACGTCGGCGGTGCCCTCCCAGTTGTTGCCGACGAACATGACCTCGCGCAGCGCGGCGGCGGTGGACGCCGGGCTTGCGGAGGCGATCGAGGTGGTGGCGGTGGCGCCGAGCGCGACGGCTGCGGCAGCCGCGCCCAGCAGCCGCCAGAGGTGGCCGGTGGCGGCCCCTCCGGCCGCGGTGGTGGTGGAGCGCATGTGTTCTCCCGGTGGCTGGGTGAGCAGGACGATGCCCGGAATGCGAAACCCCGCGGTGTTCCCATTGACGTTACTGGATGGTAGGTCCGGGGTGGCCCAGATCACAATGCGCTGGAATGAAAACTTCTCGCGTCAGTGCCCGCACAAACGCCTCGCCTGACCAGCACGCCGATTTCCGGGTACGAACGGTCCCGCTAGGCTGTCGTCATGATCGAGCAGACGGGTGGGGGCGAGCGCCCGGAACCCTTGTCGCTGGGTCTCTCCCCGCTGTCCCGGGTCCGGCTGGACGAGCTGCTGCAGGAGATGCTGGACCGCGTCGGCGAGGTGGTGGCCAGTCGCGAGCGGCTGCGCGCGCTCCTGGACGCGGTCGTCGGCATCGGCACCGACCTGGATCTGAACAGCACGCTCCGGCGGATCGTCGAGGCGGCGTGCGCCCTGGTCGGCGCGAAGTACGGCGCGCTCGGCGTGCTCGCGCCCGACCACAGCAGCCTGTCCGACTTCGTCACGCACGGCATCGACCCGGCCGCGCACGCCCGGATCGGCGACCTGCCGCACGGCCGCGGGGTGCTCGGGCTGCTGATCAGCGACCCGAAACCGGTCCGCCTGCCGGACATCCGTAAGCACCCGAGGTCGTTCGGCTTCCCGCCCCACCATCCGCCGATGCACAGCTTCCTCGGCGTGCCGGTGCGCACCCGCGAGCAGATCTTCGGCAACCTCTACCTGGCCGAGAAACAGGGCGCCGCCGAGTTCACCGACGACGACGAGGAGATCGTGATCGCCCTGGCCGCGGCCGCGGGCATCGCCATCGACAACGCCCGCCTCTACGAGCTGGCCCAGCGCCGGGAACGCTGGCTGGCCGCGACCGCCGAGATCACCAGCGTGCTGCTGGGCACCGTCCAGCGCACCGAGGCGCTCCGGCTGATCGCCCGGCGCGCCCGCGAGGTGGCGGCGGCCGAGCTCGTCCTGGTCCTGCTCTACGAGGAGCCGAACAGCCGGTACGTGATCGAGGTGGCCGAGGGCGCCGACCCGGGTTGTGCCCGGCTGACCGGGCAGTTCGTCCCGGTGGACCCGGCCGATGTCACGGCCCTCGGGCAGGAGGGCTACCGCGCGGTGGAGAACCTGCGCGCGATCGCCGACTGGCCGGGCGAGGTCCCCGCGCTGCCGGCCCTTGCCGCGCCCCTCACCGGCGCCGCCGCGCTGCAGGGCGTGCTGATCGTCACCCAGCCCGCCGGCCAGACGGCCGGTGACGAGGACGCCGTGCTGCTGTCCACCTTCGCCGGTCAGGCGGCCCTCGCGCTGGAGCGCGCACGTGCCCAGGAGGAGCGCCAGCAACTGGCCGTTCTCGAGGACCGCGAGCGCATCGCCCGCGACCTGCACGACGTGGTCATCCAGCGGCTCTTCGCCACCGGCATGCAACTGCAGGCCACGGTGCACCAGGTGACCCGTCCGGACGCGACCAGGCGGATCAACGCCGCCGTCGACGACCTCGACGCGACGATCCGCGACATCCGCCGCTCCATCTTCGAGTTGCGCGCCCCGGCCGGGCCGTCCCTGCGCGGTGAGATCCATCAGGTGGCCGAGGAGGCCGCCGGGCAGCTCGGTTTCCGGCCGGTCCTGGACACCAACGGCCCGGTGGACAGCGTCGTCCCCGACGATGTCGTGCCCGATCTGCTCGCGGTGCTCCGGGAGCTGCTGTCGAACGTGGCCCGCCACGCCGGGGCCACCGGCGTCCGGGTGTCGTTGTCCGCGAGCGCCGCCGAGCTGGTGCTCTGTGTCGAGGACGACGGCGTCGGCACCGACCCGGCGAAGGCCCGCGGCGGTCTGATCAACGTGCGGGGCCGTGCGGAGGATCTCGGCGGCAGCCTCGAACTGGGCCCGGGCTCCGGCGGCTCCGGCACCGTGGTGACCTGGCGGGTCCCGCTCGGCTCCTGAGCGGGGCCGAAGGGCCACCGCCGATCGATTGGTGCTTCACCGTGCTGCCGGCCGGCCCGTAGCGTGCCGGTATGCGGATACTTCACCTGTCCGACACCCATCTGACCCGGGACGCCGGGCCCAATCACTACGGCGTCGACCCCGCGGCGTCGCTGCGGCTGATGCTGCGCGACTGCGGTGAGCTGCGCGAGCTGGACGCGGTCGTGGTCACCGGGGACGTGGCCGACGACGGGACTTCCGAGGCGTACGCGCAAGCCTGGCAGTTGATCGGGGGCTTCGCGCGCGCGGTGTGGGCGACGCCCGGCGTGGTCACCCGGATCGACCCGACCGCCCCGCTGAGCACCGTCCGGGCGGTCCGGGGCGCGTCGGCGAGTCTGGTCGACCTCGGCGGCCCGCACTCGCCGGTGCTGCACACGCTGCACACGCGTGACCCGGAGACGGGGCGAGTCGCCTACGAGACCGGCGCCCAAGGAGCGTGATCAACCCACCGGACCGGCTGACCGTCTGCTGTGCGTAACCGGCGAGGTCCCGGGGTAACGATCGGGCCGATGTTGTGGACCGGCACCTTCACCCGCTACTTCGTCGCCCGAGCGGTCTCGGTGTTCGGCGACGCCATGCTGATGGTGGCCGCGGCCCTGGCGATCGGCCAGGTCTACGGTGCCACCGGGGTCGGGGTCGTGCTGGCCGCCTGGATGGTCCCGTTCCTGGGCCTCATCCTGTTCGGCGGCGTGTTCGCCGACCGGATCGGCGCCCGCCCGCTGATGCTCGGCGCCGACCTGGTCCGGGTGATCAGCCAGGGCGTCGTCGCGGTGGCGTTCTTCACCGGCACACCGCCGCTGTGGCTGCTGGTCACGTGCTCGGCGGTCACCGGCTCGGCCACGGCGATGTTCCAGCCCGGGGTGAACGGCATCGTGCCGCTGGTGACCTCCGACCCGCAGCGGGCGAACGGCACCATCCGGGTCGCCAACGCGATCGCCGAACTGCTCGGACCGGCCGCGGCGGGTGTTCTGTTCGCCCTCTTCGGAGCCGGCCCGGTCTACACCGTGGACGCCGCCACGTTCGCGATCAGCGCCGTCTGCCTGGCCGGGCTGCGCATCGAGCGGGTCCGCGGCACCGGCACCTCGACCGCCAAGGACCTCGTCGCCGGCTGGCGCGAGTTCCGGTCGCGCGCCTGGCTGTGGAGCGTGATCCTGGTCTGGGTCGTGTTCGGCATCTTCCTGTTCGGCCCGCTGGTGCCGCTGGCCGCCGTCGTGGTGAAGCCCGCCGATTATGGCTGGATGCAGTCCGCGGTCGGCGCCGGCACCATCCTCGGCGGTCTCGTCGCGCTGCGCGCCAGGCCACGGCGCCCACTCGTCGCCGGCGCCGCGATGATGTTCGGGTACGCGCTGCTGCCGCTGGCGATCGCCCTGCACACGGTTCTGCCGCTGCTGCTGCTCGCTGCCGCGGTCAGCGGGTTCGGCTGGGCGTTCTGGTCGATCATGTGGCAGACCACCGTGCAGACCCGGGTCCCCCCGGCGATGCTGAACCGGGTCACGTCCTACGAGGTGTTCGGCTCGGACGGCAGCCTCCCGATCGGCCAGTCGCTGGCCGGGCCGGTCGCCGCCGCTGTCGGGGCCGAACGCGTGCTCGGCGCTTCCGCAGTGGTCGGGGTCCTCGGCTGCGTCGCGTTGCTGTGCTTCCCGGCCGTCCGCAACCTGCGCCGGGAGCCGTAGGCCGACGCGGTTCCAGCCTGCCGCAGGCTGGCCGCCACCGTGGTTCTGGCGCCCGGACAACCACGGTGAACGCCAGCCGAAAGCGCGCTGGTTCTGACCGTGGTCATCGGCCGCGACAACCACCGTGGACACCAGCCGTGAGGCGCGGGCTGGTCGCCACAGTGGTGTTGCCGGGGGCGCATTACCACGATGAGCACCAGCCGGGCCCCGATGTCCTGTTCTCGATCGGCGATAACTCGTTGGGCGGCCCGCAAGCGCCAGGCCGTAGCCTGGAAACAGCGACGCCCGAGGAGGCTGTTCCTGATGCGAGAAGCTGAACCGGATCCGGAAGACCCGGCGCTGAGTACGGGGCAGAGGATCATGTTCCATCGGCAGCGACGCGGCCTCACTCGTGATGTTCTCGGCGGCCTCGTGGGTAAGAGCGGGCGGTGGGTGAAAGCTGTTGAGCGAGGCGAGATTCAGCAGCTCAAGCTCCCCACCGTGATCAGCTTGGCGGAGGTCCTCAGGGTGCGGGATCTGGCTCAGCTGACCGGCGGTGAGCCGATGCCCGTGACGACGTTCCGCGGACCAGGACACCCGGCCCTTCCTGCCGTCCGTGCCGCTGTCAATGCCGTCGGCCTGCGGAATGCTGAGGCGCCGCCGTCGCTGGACGATCTTCAGAAGCGGCTCGTCGCAGCCTGGAGGGCCAGGCACGCCTCACCTGATCACCGCACCGTCTTGGGCTCCTTGCTGCCCGACCTCATCCGGGATGCCCGGCTTGCTGCGCGGGAGTTTGACGGTGCAGATCGCCGGCGAGCACTTGCTCTTCTGGCACAGGTCTACAACCTGACGCAGTTCTTCGTTGCTTACCAACCCGATGCCAGCCTGCTCTGGCGCCTCGTCGAGCGGTCGTTCATGGCGGCCGAGGAGTCCGACGACGCCCGCGCACTGGCCGGTGCCATCTGGCTCGCCACCCAGGCACATCGAGACGCCGGCGACTTCGATGCGGCAGAGGCGGTGAACCGTGAAGGCATGGAAGCGTTGAAGCCTCGCATGGCAAACACCGAGAATGACGATCTTCGGGCTGTCTGGGGAGCGCTTCATCACGAGTTGGCTTACACGGCGGCCCGCGCGGGCCAGTACGGCACCGCGTGGTGGTGGTGGGAACAGGCCGACAGAATCGCGCGAACACTCCCGATCAGCTTCTACGAGCCGATGACGAGCTTCAGCCGGGTGATCATGTCAGCCCACGCCGTGACGATCGCGGTCGAGGCGCGACAAGGCGCCGAGGCTCGCAGGCAGGCAACAAAGGCGAGCAACTTGGCGATTCCATCCCAGCCTCGCCGCGGCCGGCACCTGATCGAGGTTGCGCGTGCGTGGGAACTGGTGGGAGACAAGGCAGCAGCGCTCCGCACGCTCAAGGATGCGTATGTGGCCGCGCCGGAGACCATCCGCTACAACGGGCACGCGCGCCGGATGACGTTGGAATTCACCAAGGAACCGGACAGCTTGCGCCGAGACGCAACTGATCTGGCCGATCAGATCGGGTTGCTCATATAGGGGACAGTTTCCTGTCCGTTCGGAATGGTCGGTCGACATAGCGTCCTGCCATGGCCTCGGAGCACGGACAGGATGTTCTGCGCGACGGCTGTCGACGATGACCGACGCGGCAGCCGATTCTTCGTTGATGGGCGCCCGGGAGATCGCGGTCCGGATGGGCCTGTCGCGCCAGCGCATTCAGCAACTCGCCGAACGCCCCGACTTCCCCGCACCGGTGGCGTCGCTGCGCATGGGGCGGGTCTGGCGAACCACCGAGATCGAGTCCTGGCTACGCACCTACCGCGACCCCGGTGAGAGGAGATGAATGTCGATGCTGATCGACCAACCGTTGTGGCGTGCCGCCGGCAACGTCGCCGACCTACTGCTCGCCGACCACTATGCCTCTATTGAGGAACACGAGATCGAACCGCTCGCCAGGACCATCCGGCAGTTCCTGGTCGACCACGGCATTGTCCTCCCCGACGCCTCGGAAGCGAATCCGGACACCGTCGGCTCCAGGCTCTTGTGAAGCCGGACGATCCAGTGCCTTCCCGAGCCGCCTCGAAGCGTTGATCACCATCAACAACGGTGGTCGAGCTGTGCGGGCGTCGGTGCAGCCTGATGTGAGTTCTGACGACTGCTGACAGCGGCGGTGGCGGGCTGGTCGGGGGGCGAGGGTTTAGGTGCCGGTTCCTGTGGAATCGGGGAGCGCATGGGACGTACCGGAAAAGCGCTTCTGATCGCCGCGCCGCTGGCCGCCGGCACCGTCGCGGTGGCTGCCGCACGGCGCCGCGCCGCCCGCGGGCCCGCGGCACATCGCACTCATGTTCTGACCGTTTACAAGCCTATCGACGAACTGCAGGCCACCCAGCTGCCCGGCTCGCTGCGCGAGATCGCCGACGGCGTCGAGATCAGCCTGCGGGCCGCTCCGGGAGATCGGGGAACGGAGATTGCCGTACGCATTCCCGACGGCTCCTCGGTGACCGACGGTGACGTGCGTCGCGCCTTGCGGGAGACCCGTTCGCTGATCGAGACCGGCGACGTGCTGCTGCCGTCGGGCCCCGCCACGACGACGCCGACGTTGCTGAACCGGCCGTTGCAGACGGCCACCCGCAAGGGCCGCGAGGGAGGTCTGCTGTGAAGGCGCTGCAGTGGCAGGGGGTCAACAAGCTCGCCGTCGGCACCGTGCCGGACCCGGAGCTGCGCAACCCCGGTGACATGATCGTGCGGGTCACCAAGAGCGTGACCTGCGGTTCCGACCTGCACCTGCTGGGCGGGTACATCCCGTTCATGGAGAAGGGTGACGTGCTCGGGCACGAGTTCCTCGGCGAGGTCGTCGAGGTCGGGCCGGACGTGCGTAACCACCGGGTCGGCGACCGGGTCGTCGTGTCGTCGTTCATCTCGTGCGGCAACTGCTGGTACTGCGACCAGAAGCTCTTCTCGCTCTGCGACAACGGCAACACCAACCCGGCGATCACCGAGTCGCTGTGGGGGCACGCGCCGAGCGGCTGCTTCGGTTACTCGCACGCGATGGGTGGCAACGCCGGCAGTCACGCCGAGTACATCCGGGTGCCGTTCGCCGACGTCGGCGCGTTCACCGTGCCGGAGGCCGTCAGCGACGAGCGCGCCCTGTTCGCCTCCGACTCCGCCTCGACCGGCTGGATGGGCGCCGACCTGGGCGGGGTCAAGCCCGGCGACGTCGTCGCGGTGTGGGGTGCGGGCGCGGTCGGCCAGATGGCGGCCCGCGCGGCGGTGCTCCTCGGCGCCGAGCGGGTGATCGTGATCGACCGCCTCGACAACCGGCTGCAGCAGGTGGACCGGCACATCGGCGCGGAGACGATCAACTACGAGAAGACCGACGTCTCCGCCGAGCTGCGCGAACGCAGCGGCGGCCGGGGCCCGGACGTGTGCATCGAGGCGGTCGGCATGGAGGCGCACGCGCCCGGGCCGCACTTCGGGTACGACCAGATCAAGCAGCAACTGCGCCTGCAGACCGACCGCCCGATCGCGGTCCGCGAGGCCATCCACGCCTGCCGCAAGGGCGGCTCGGTGTTCGTGCTCGGCGTCTACGCCGGCTTCGTCGACAAGTTCCCGCTCGGCGCCCTGATGAACAAGGGCCTGACGGTGCGGGGCGCGCAGATGCACGGCCAGCGCTACATCCCGATGCTCCTGGACCGGATGGCGAAGGACGAGCTGAAGACCGAGCACCTGGCCACCCACGTGCTGCCGCTGGACCGGGCGCCGGAGGGCTACCGCATGTTCAAGGAGAAGGAGGACGGCTGCGTCCGCGCGGTCTTCCTTCCGTGACGCCCCGGCTGCCGGCGGGTCACGCCGGCTGGCTCTGCTGAGCGGCCCACTCGGCGACCCGGCGGGCGCTCTCCTGCTCGGAGAGGTCCTCGACCCGGGTCATGACCGACCAGCGGATGCCGTACGGATCCCGGATGCTCGCGAATCGGTCACCGGAGACGAAGGTGGCCGGCGCCTCCCGCACCACGGCGCCGGCCGCCTCGGCCCGGGCCACCACGTCGTCGACGTCCGGGCAGTACAGGCCCATGGAGTAGCAGTCCTGGTCACCGCCGGGCGGCGCGATCAGTCCGTAGTCCGGCTGCGGCTCACCCAGCTGCAGCAGGCCGTTGCCGAAGTCGAGCACGGCGTGCGCGACCACGTCGCCGAACTCGGTCACGTCGACCACCCGCGCGCCGAAGATCCTGGTGTAGAAGTCGATGGCCCCGCGGGAGTCCGGGATGACCAGGAAAGGGGTCAGTGCCGTCGCGCCGTGCGGGGTGCCGTTCGTGGTGTACTGGCCGTCCGCGGCCTTGGTCGTCTCACTCATAGGTCAGGATCGTAGGTATGCCCGGAGTGGAGCGGCTTGAAGATTCGCGACAGAAGACCGCGCCGCGTGGCATTCTCTACCCCGCGCGGCTGCCGACGTTCGACCGGTTCCCGCCACCCGAGGCGGTGGCCCAGCTCGTGCGGTGGTTCTGGATCCCGGAGTGGCAGCTCCAGCCCGGCCGCACCTCCCGCCAGCACCTGATCGCCTTTCCCGCCAGCAACCTCGTCGTCGAGCCGGACCTGGTCGGGTTCTCCGGGCCGACGACGCGCAGCTCCTACCGCGACCTCACCGGAACCGGGTGGGGCGTCGGCGCGCTGCTGCGCCCGGCGGCGGTGCCGCACCTGGTCGCGGATCCGGCGGCGCTGCGGGACACGTACCAGAAGATGGATTTCCCGGTCCTGCACGAGGTGGTGTGCCGGGCGATGTCCGGCCCGGGTGACGCGCCGGCCCGGCACCGCGACGCGATCGAGGCCTTCAGCACCTGGCTGGCCGCGGAGATCCCGGCGCCGGATCAGGAGGCGCTGCTGGCCAACCGGATGGCCGACGTCATCGATACGGATCCCTCGATCCGGACGGTCAAGGACGCCACCGAGCGGCTGAACCTCTCGGCCCGCTCGTTGCAACGGCTCGCGTCGCGCTATGTCGGCCTGTCCCCGCTCACGATGATCCGGCGCCGTCGCCTGCAGGAGGCTGCCGCACGTGTACGGGCCGAGCCGGGCACCAGCCTGGCCGACGTTGCCGCCGACCTCGGTTACAGCGACCACGCTCACCTGGCCAACGAGTTCCGCTCGGTCCTCGGCCTGACCCTGAGCGGTTACCGGCAGGAGGCCGAACCCGAGGCTGTCCGCGACTGATCAGGTGTCGCCGAGGCCGATGTGCTCGGCGAGCAGTGCCACCTGTCTGGCGTAGTGCTCGACGAACTCGGGGGAGCGCGGGTCGGCACCGACCAGCCCTTCGATGACGTGCGGCAGGGTGGTCGTCGCCATGCACGCGGCCATCAGCATGATCTCCAGGCAGACCGGGTCGAGCTCGGCCGGCAGCCGGCCCGCCGCCTGCAGGGCCCGCAGCTGGGTGACGCTGCCGCCGAGCATCTCGGTGCGGGTGTCGCGGTCCGGGTCGTCGTCCGGGCCGGTCCACTGCAGGCCGCTCCAGGCGAACATGCGCACCCCGGCGGGGTCGCGCAGCGTCTCCATCGCGTAGCCGCGCAACTGCTCCGGCATCGACGACCCGGGCGGCGCCAACTCCTCGCGGCGCTGCGCCCACCGCTCCGACATCGCGCGGTAGAGGCCCTCCTTGCCGCCGAAGTAGTACGACACGAGCTGTTGGTTCACTCCCGCCCGGGACGCGATCGCCCTGGTGCGGGCGCCGGCGTAGCCGTGCTCAGCGAACTCCGCGGCGGCCGCCTCCAGAATCTTCTGGCGGGTGCGCTCGGGGTCGCGCTGCCGGTTCTGCGGTGCTGGTGACCTGCGCGGACGTGGTGATGTCACGCGTCGATCATACGCCCACCTGACACAATCAAGTAATCATCTGATTGACACGAGCATGCATATGGTTGATAGCCTGCCCGGCATGACACGAGTACTGATCAGCGGGGCGGGCATCGGCGGTCTCGCCCTCGCGCAAGCGCTGCGACAGGGCGGCGTCGACGTCGTCGTCCACGAGCAGGACCCGACGCCGCAGACCCGCGACCAGGGGTATCGCATCCACATCGACGCGAACGGGAACGCCGCTCTGCGCGCCTGCCTGCCGCCCGCGGTCCTCGACCGGGTCCGTGACACCAGCGGCGTGAACGGGGACCTGGTCGCGACCTTCACACAGCGGCTCGAACGGGTCTTCGCGCAGGAGTTCCCCGGCATCCCGCCGAGCGACCTCAGCAACGTGGACCGGGACACGTTCCGGCGTGGGCTCCTGACCGGGCTCGACGACCGGGTGTTCTTCGGGCGGACGGTCGCCGCCTACCAGGTGACCGATGCGGGGCGGGTCCGCGTCGAGTTCGCCGAGGGCGGCTCCGACGAGGGCGACCTGCTCGTGGGCGCGGACGGGGTGGGCTCGGCCGTCCGGCGGCAGTTGGCTCCGGGCCCCGGTCCCCGGGATCTCGGTCTGCGCTGTGTCTACGGAAGGATGCCGATCGACGCCGCGACCGAGCCCCTGATCCCGGCCGACTTCAACCGCGGGTTCTGCTGGGTCGCCGGCGACAACGGCGCCGGCGCCGGCTTCGCCCCGGTGCGCTACCGCGATCGCCCCGGTGGATACCTGATGATCGCCCTCGTCACGACACCGGACCGAGTCGGCGGCGACCTGCACGCCATGGTGATCGAGGCGACGAGCGGCTGGCACCCGACGATCAAGAGCCTTGTCGCGTACGGCGACAGCACCTCCTTCTTCCCGATCACCCTGCGTGCCAGCGACCGCATCGAGCCGTGGCGATCCGGTCCCGTGACGATGCTCGGCGACGCGGTTCACGCGATGCCGCCGGCCGGGGGCGTCGGCGCCAACGCCGCCCTGCAGGACGCCGCGACCCTCGCCGCCGAGCTGCTGTCCGGAAAGGATCTGCTCGACGCGGTCGCCGACTATGAGAGGGTCATGCTCCCGCGCGGCTTTGACACCGTCGAGAACTCGGTGCGCATGATGGGCCGGCTCGCGGGCGGCTGACCCCTGATGGGCCGGCTTGCGGCCAGCCCCTGATGGTCGGGTTGCAGGCGGCCGGCCTCTGGCGGGTCGACTTGCGGGCGGCCGGCCCTTGATGGGCCGGCCCTTACCGGCTCACCAGGGGAGCACGCCGTGCCGGTCGCTGAACGTGCCGGTCGGGCCGTCCGGGCCGATCGTGGCGAGCGCGACGATGGCGTCGGTGCCCTCCGTGACGGTCTGCGGGCCGGAGTGGCCGTTGAGGTCGGTCGCGGTGTAGCCCGGGTCGACCGCGTTGATCCGCAGAGCCGGGAGGAAGCGCGCGTAGACCGTGGTCAGCATGGTGAGGGCGGCCTTGCTCGCCGAATACCCCAGGCAGGGAACCGAGTGCTCGACCTTGGACTCGTCGGCCCGCACGCCGAACGAGCCGAGACCGCTGCTGACGTTGACGACGACGGGCGCCGACGACTCCTGCAGCAGGGGGAGGAAGGAGTGCATCGTGCGGACCGGGCCGACCGTGTTGGTGTCCAGGACGGAGAGGACCTCGGGGCCGTCGAACTTCGCCATGTCACCGATGAAACCGGAGACCCCGGCGTTGTTGATGAGCACGTCCAGGCCGCCGAACCGGGCCCGCACCTGCTCGGCGGCCGCGGCCACCGACTCGTCGGAGGTCACGTCGATCGCGACCCAGTCGACGCCGAGGGTCTCCGCGGCCTCCCGCGTCCGGCCGGCGTCGCGGCCACCGATAACCACCTGGTGACCGAGCTCCTTGAGCCGCCGAGCCGTCTCGTAGCCGAGTCCCTTGTTACCGCCGGTGATGAATGTCGTCGTCATGCCGGTAACCCTCACACGATTCCGGCGGGGCGTCGTAAGACCGTTCTCCCTATGACCAGCAGTACCACCCAGGGCCGCAGAACCCGGACTAAGGTTGCGCGGTGAGCCAACCCGGCGGCTTCTCCGCCCTTCTGCGAGCGTGGCGAGCCCGTCTCCAACCGGCCGCCGCGGGCCTTCCCGCCGGCCGTCGCCGGACACCCGGCCTGCGCCGGGAGGAGGTGGCGATCTTGGCCGGCCTGTCCGCCGACTACGTGACCCAGCTCGAGCAGGGCCGGGCCGACCGCCCGTCGGAGCAGGTCGTCGCCGCCCTCGCCCGGGTGCTGCAGCTGACCGCCCTCGAGCGTGACCAGCTCTACGTCGCGGCCGGCCTGCCCGCGCCCCTGCCGAGGACAGTGCCGACCGACATCCCGGGCAGCGTGCAGCGTCTGGTCGCCCGCATGCCCGACGCGGCGGTCGGCGTCTACACGTCGTACTGGAAGTTGTTGACGGCGAATCCGACATGGGTCGCGCTGCTCGGCGAGGTGGACCCGTCCCGGAATCTGATCTTCGAGGAGTTCACCGGTTCCGAGCTCTGTGCCGTGCGCACCCCGGCCGAGCGGGATCAGCTGCGGCGCGGTCTCGTGTCGGACCTGCGGGCGACACACGTGCGCTACCCGCGGGATCCGGAGGTGCGCTCGCTCGTGGCGAGGCTGGAGCAGGTCAGCGCGCCGTTCGCCAGGATGTGGGCGGAAAGCGTGATGGTCGGCGAGCGCCCCAGGCTGAAGACGTTCACGCACCCGGTCGTCGGCCCGATCACCCTCGACTGCGACGTGTTCACCGTGGTCGGCACGGATCTGCGCATCCTGGCGTACACGGCGGTGCCCGGCAGCGTGGACGCCGCGCGCTTCCAGCAGGTGCGCGCCCTGGTCTCCCAGCCGGTCGGATGAGCTCGTTCGCCCCGGCATCACGGGGCAACGGGCCGCGGCGCTCTCCATCAGACTGGGTCGATGAGTCTGAACGGGGACGTCACGAACCGGTCGGCCGGCGCCGCGGAGCAGGCGGTGCCGCCTCCGTCACGGCGGGCCGTGCTGGCGGGGTGGGTCGCGGCCCTGGCGGCGACGGTGGGGTTCATGCCGTTGCACGTGGCGTGGGCCGCGGGAATCCCGCTGTTCGCCGACAGGGAGCGGTTCGAGGTGTGGCACGCCGACGGGGGCGGCACCTATCTGTGGACGCTGAACGCGCTGGCGTTGCTCCCGGCGGTGCTGGCGTTCGCGCTGATCCGGCCCTGGGGGCTGGTGCTCCCGCGCTGGGTTCCGGGCCTCGCGGGCCGGCGGGTGCCGCGCCTGCTGCTGATCGTCCCGGGGTACGGACTGGTGGTGGCGCTCTCCGCGTACACGGTGTTCGCGCTGGTCCTGACGTTCGTGCAGTGGGGCGCGCCCGAGGCGATCTTCAGCCCGTGGACCGGGGTCTACGGGATTCCGCACTTCATCGTCTGGGTCGTCGCGCTGGCCGTCGCGACCCACTCGTACTCGCGGCGCACGCGCGCTCTCCGTTGACCTCCTCTCCGTCCTGAAGACGGGGATTCCTTCATGCTGCGCGGAGAACGCGTGGCCTCCGGGTGGGTCATCGCCCTCACCGCGCGGTGCCGGGACAGGCTGGTCAACAGCATCGAGGGCCTCTCCGCACGCCGGTGCGCGCTGGCTCAGGAGCGCTTCTTCCTCGTCCAGACGACGTAGGCGGTGCAGAGGATCAGCATGAGGACGGCGATGGAGCTCCACGCCCAGCGGGCGAAGGGCTCGTCGGCCGCGAAGGCGCGGACGCCGGCCAGGACGGCGAGTGCGAGCGGACCCAGGCCGAACCACTCGGAGTGCTCGGAGAAGGCCAGATCCTTCAGCGTCTGCCGCATGCGGCCAGTCTAGGTAGGACGGCGGGAAGGAGCGAACGGCACAGTGCCTGGAGCGGCGAGCTCGGGTTGCCGCAGGGCGAGGGCCGCGCCGGGGCGGGGGTCCGGCAGGGCGTGGGTCGCGCCAGGCCGGAGGGCGGAGGCCGCGCTATGCCGGCGTCGTGCTCCGGCGCCGCAGGCGCAGCCAGGAGAGCCAGCCCAGTCCGATGATGAAACCGAAACTGATCAGGCGGTAGAGGACGACCGTGGCCACCGCCGCGGGACCCGCCACCCCGCCGGTGATCAGTCCCAGGATCAGCGCGCTGTCGATGATGCCCAGGCCACCGGGGACGATCGTCACGGTCCCGGCGGCCATCGCGGCGCAGAATGCCAGCAGGGTCGCGGTCACGCCGGGCGCGGGTTCGCCGATGGCCAGGAAGCAGAGCCACAGGCCGGTGGCGTCGAGCAGCCAGTTGAGCACGGCCAGCAGCGCCGCGGACAGGCCCAGGGCGGGGCGCAGCCGGGCTGCCCGCAGCTGGGTGAGGAAGTCCTGGACGCGGTCGTGGCCGTGGTCGGCGGGGCGGCGGCGCAGGCGGTTCACGGCGGCGAGCGGGGCGTGGAAGAGGTCCGGGCGCCGGGCGATCCGGCGGGCGCCGGCGATGAGCAGGATCGTGGCGGTGAGCAGGCCGGTCAGGTGCCGCCAGTCGGCGTTGCCGCCGGCCGCGAGGGCGCCGGCCACGGTGATCGCGGCGAGCGCGCAGGCGGAGAGGATGCCGCTGAGGGCGATGACCCAGGAGGCCACCGCGGGGGTGGCGCCGAAGCGGCGCATCTGCTGGAAGTTGAGCCGGGTGGAGAACGCCGGGCCGCCGGGCAGGGTCTCGTTCAGCGAGTGCGCGGCGTAGGCGAGCCGGACGTTGTCCATGAGGGGCGCGTGCACGCCGGCGGACTGCAGCAGGCGGCGCTGCATCCGGGCGTAGGCGTGCATCGAGACGATCTCGGCGGCCACGGCCAGGAGCAGCCATCCCAGGTGGGGGCGGCGCAGGTGGTGCAAGGCGTCGACCAGGGAGCTCCATCCCAGGACCAACTCGACGGTGACCAGGACCAGAACCGTGGCGGCGGCGGCCAGGCGGAGCCGGTTACGCCGTACCCAGGAAGGGGCCGGATCTTGGGTCTCGGGGTGTGGGGTGGTGATCGCGGGCACGGTGGGCCGCTGCAGGGTGGGGATCACCGCTGGCTCCTGGCGGGTGTGACGGAGTGGTTCGACCGGCGCCGGAGTTGCCGCCGCGTGGAGATCAACAGTCGAGTCGAGCCATGAATTCCCTGGTAGAGGGGGTGATAAGGATCATGGCGGCGGCTGGTCCCGCGCGGCCTCAGCAGCGTGGCCGGCGGGAGAACCCGTTCCGGCGCGCGAGGTTGTGTCGGCCTGTGCATGCGCGCCGGAACGGGAGGCGGGGTTCAGGTTCTGCCGATCGCCGCGTACTGGGGCGATCGGCAGGACGTGACACCTAGCGGCGGGTGGTGTCCACCTGGTCGATGGCCGGGGCGCCGTCGACGGCGTCGGCGCCGACCGCCGCCGCTTTCATCTCGCCGGGCAGGTCGAGGCTGTCGCGCAGCATGACCGGCCGCATGGCGACCGCCGCGACGATGCCGATGATCCCGATGAACGCCGAGATCAGGAAGATGTGCCCGGTCGCGTCGCCGTAGGCAGCGCGGATGATGTGCACGATCGGCTCCGGCAGCGCGGTCAGGTTGAGCGCGCTGGTGCCGCCGCCGCTGCCGGAGGCGGGCACGCCGGCCGCGGCCAGGTCGTGGGTGATCTGGTCGGTGACCCGCCGGGCCAGGACCGCTCCCAGGACGGAGACGCCGATCGTGCCGCCGAGCGACCGGAAGAACGCGACGGTGGAGCTGGCCGCGCCGATGTCCCTGAGGGCCACGGTGTTCTGCACCGCCAGGACCAGGTTCTGCATCGACATGCCGACGCCGGCGCCGACCAGGAACATGCCGATCCCGACGAACCACAGCGCGGTCTGGTGATCGATGGTGCTGAGCACCGCGAATCCGGCGACGAGAACGATCGAGCCCGCGATGATGTACGGCTTGATCCGCCCGGTCTTCGTGATCAGCCGGCCGGAGACGATCGAGGTGACGAGCACGCCGGCCATCAGCGGAATGGTGAGCAGGCCGGCCTCGGTCGGGCTGTAGCCACGGCCGATCTGGAAGTACTGACCGAGGAAGACCGCGCCGCCGAACATCGCCATGCCGACCGCGAGGCTGGCGAGGATGGCCAGGGCGGTGTTGCGCTGCCTGACGATGGGCAGCGGGATGATCGGCTCGGCGGCCCTCGACTCCACGAGGACGGCGAGGGCGAGCAGCACGATGGTGCCGCCGACCATGGCGTAGGTCTGCCAGGACAGCCAGGCGAAGGTGTCGTCGACGAAGGAGATCCAGATCAGCAGCAGGCTCACGCCGGCGGCGATCAGGGTCGCGCCCAGGTAGTCGATCTTCACGTTGTCGCGCCGGTTGGTCGGCAGGTGCAGGGTCATCTGCAGCAGGACCAGGGCGACGACGGCGACCGGGACGCCGATGTAGAAGCACCAGCGCCAGCCCAGCCAGCTGGTGTCGACGATCAGGCCGCCGAGCAGCGGGCCGCCGACCGTGGCCAGGGCCATCACGCCGCCGAGGTATCCGTTGTAGCGTCCCCGCTCGCGCGGCGGGATCATGGCGGCGATCGCGACCTGGACCAGGGCCTGCAGACCGCCGACGCCGATGCCCTGGAAGGCGCGGGCGGCGATCAGCTCACCGGCGTTCTGCGCGGCGCCGGCCACGGCCGACCCGATGACGAAGATCACGATCGAGATCTGGATCAGGGCCTTCTTGTTGAACAGGTCGGCGAGCTTGCCCCAGATCGGGGTGGTGGCGGTCGCGGTCAGCAGGGTGGCGGTGACCACCCAGGTGTACTGGGTCTGCGAGCCGTTCAGCGCGCCGATGATCTTCGGCAGCGCGGTGGAGACGACCGTGCTGCTCAGCATCGCGACGAAGAGCACCAGCAGCAGCCCGGAGAGGGCCTCCAGGAGCTGCCGGTGCGTCTTCGTCTCGCTCGCCGCGGTTGCCGCCGGTGGGGTGGGTGCGCTCATGGCGCGGCCTCCGTGGTTTCGTGGATGTTCAGTGCTCTGTGGATGTCACCGACGAACCGGTCGATGCCCCGCTGAAGGGATTCGATGTCGTCGGCGCTCCAGCCGTCGAGGGCGCTCGTGATGAGCTCGGCGTGCCATCGCAGGGCATCGCTGAGCGCGGCCCGGCCCGCGGGCGTGACCACGAGGATCGTCGCGCGGCCGTCGTGCGGGTCGGCCTCGCGCGCCACCATGCCCTGGCGGACCAGGGTGGCGACGCCCCGGCTGACGGTGGACGGGTCGAGCCCGGCGTGCTCCGCCAGGTCACGGCTCCGGCAGCCGGTGGGCAGCCGGTCGATCTCCGTGAGGAGTCCGAGCAGGCCGGTAGGGATGGCCGGCTGCGCTGCGGACCGATGCTGCTTGATCAGGCGGATGGCCTTGAGCAGATCGTGCAGGCGCATGCCGATCTCGGGCGGTGCACCGTGCATGGGCGGAACCTTCCAGGCCGTTCAATGCTTGCTACAGCCAAGTATCTTCACAGACTTGCTCAAAGGGCAAGTTTTCCCAGAGAGAAAGTTCGACGGAGGGATCAGCGCGATCTGGTACACCCCGACGGACCGTGAGTGGGAGGCGGGCGAGCGCCGGGCACGCTGCTTCGTCTACCTGACCAAACGTGCGGTCCGCGGGTCGCTGGCCGGGATCGGGCCGTCCGGCCTCTGATCAGGCGGCCACCGCGACCTGGTCCCGCCCGGCCTCCTTGGCCCGGTAGAGGAGCTGGTCGGCGAGCAGGGGAAGGCGGGCCGACTCGGTCACGTCGGTCGGCGTGCACGCGACCCCGACCGACACCGTCACCGTCACCGACTCGGTCGCGGTGACCGGGATCGGCGCGGCCCGGACGGTGGCGTGGATCCGGGCGGCGACCGCGCGGGCCTCGGCGGGGGAGGTGTGCGGCAGCAGGACGGCGAACTCCTCCCCGCCGTACCGGGCGATCACGTCCTGCGCCCGGACCGCGCCGTTGAGCCGGGCGCCGACCTCGCGCAGCACCCGGTCGCCGGCGTCGTGCCCGTACGTGTCGTTGACCTGCTTGAAGTGGTCGATGTCGAACAGGATCACGGCGTGGTCGCGGTGCCCGGCGTGGACGAGCGCCTCCTGGAAGTACCGCCTGGTCCGCAACCCGGTCAGCCCGTCGGTCGTCGCCATCCGCCGCATGTCCGCGACCAGACCGGCAAGCCGCCCGATGACCAGCAGGAACAGCACGCCGCAGATGGCGCAGATCAGCGGCACGTGCAGGGCAGCGCCACGTACGTACTGCGCCAGCAGCGTCGCCGGCGCCAGCAGCGAGGCGAGCGCGAGCGTGGTGAGTCGCAGCGGGCCCATGTCCGGGGTCGGCACCGGGCTCGGCGCGTCCAGCTCCCGCATCGACGGGTGCATGCAGCTGAGGCCGAGCATGAGCGGCGAGATCACCCAGAGCGCGGCGGCCAGCGCGTGCCCGTGCGTGCTGCCGGAGAGCGTGCCGAGGGTGCTGATGGTGTCCGGCACGACGGTCAGCCCGAGGTAGCCGGTGATGCTGTGGACGGCGACGGACTTGCGGCCGGTGTCCAGCAGCAGGCGTGCGCCGAGCGCGGCCAGCATCAGATCGCCGAGCGGGTACGCGGCCGCGACCAGACGAGTGGCGAGCTCGACGTCCGTGCCGGCGACGATCGGGTCGATCAGGAAGATCCACCAGAACAGCCCCGCCGAGACCGTGATGATCGCCGCGTCGAGCAGCCCGGCCAGGTCCCGTCCCGGGTTGCGTTTGCGCAGGATGAGCAGCAGGGTCACCGCTCCACCGGCGGTCACGCTCAGGAAGCACACGTCGGCCACGCTGGGTGGGCGGCCCTGGAGGACACCGGGCGGCAGCAGGGTGCCGACCGTTGCCAGCACCAGGGAACCGGCCAGCAACCACGGCCAGACGGCGCCCGGCCGGTACCGCCGGATGCCCAGCAGAACCGCCGTGACGCCGGCCGCGACGGACACCGCGGACAGGCCGGCCGTGACCGCTTCCGGGGCGCCGGTGACCGTCGCGATGACGTACGCGACGGAAATCGTCACCGCGACGGCGACGTATCGGATCCACGGGGAGCTCAGGAGCATGGGCCTTCCGGTGTCCGCGGGCACGTAACCCACCGATCGGCAGCCGTCGCCGAATCCTGACCATTTCCAAACGACCGCTCGGAATGCTTCCTCCTCGACCCGTCGGCAGATGAGAGGAAACACATCGATGCGGAAAACTCTGGTTCTGGTGGTGGCAATGCTGGCGCTGTCCGCGTGCAGCCCGGCGAAGGAGGCCACCGCGCCGGAGGTGGCGACGCTGGCCGGCCCGTCGGCGGCGGTGTCCGCCTCACCGCAGTCGCATCGCCCGCGCGAGCGCCTGGACACCACGCCCGAGGAGTACGAGGCGATGCTCGCGCCGTACAACAAATGCATTGCCGAGCACGGCGGGATGTCGAGATCCGCGGCCGCCGCGGGCGGCGCGCCCAAACCCGCGTCGGAGAAGGAGGTGGCGAAGTTCGACGAGGCGAACCGGATCTGCGAACCGCAGTACTTCCCGCTGCCGCCGTGGGAGAAGGACCCGGCGAACCCGGAGGCCAAGGACTTCGCGAGGGACGTGGTGAAGTGCCTGAAAGGCAAGGGCGTGAAGTACGTCGAGGTCAGCGACGACGGGATCAGCATCGCGCTCGGCGGCGACGACAACGACGCGCGATCCATCTCGATGGGCATGGACCTGATCCCAGGCTGCGAGCGGGCGACCGCGGCGACGAGGAAGTGAGCGCCGTACCCAGTGAATCGGAGGCTCAGCCGGTCAGTTTGGCCTCCCTGACCCAGCCCCGCCCCTCGTCCAGGTACGGCGGGACCGGCGTCGCCGCGTCGGGCGCGGTGGCCAGGGCCAGGGTCGCCTGGCGGGTCGCCTCCTGCCGGTGGCCGGCCATGGCGAGCGCCCGGGCCAGTGCCAGCCGGCCCAGTTGCTGGCGCCACCGGTCCCCGAGCCGTTCGGCGGCCAGCACGGCCAGCATCGCGTGATGTCCGGCCCGATCCAGCGGCCGGACGTCGTTGTCGTGCCCTGCCTCGCACAGTGCGAGGTAGGCGTGCGCCAGCCGCTCGTGCGTCACCACCTGGCGGTGATCGTCCTGTTCCCGCCGGGCGGAACGGGCCAGGATCATGATCGCCTCGCCGGGGTCGTCGGCGGCCAGCAGCCGGGAGGCGACGATCAGCGTCTTGCGGTACTCGTCGGTGGCCTCCCCGCCGAGCACGTCCGAGTCGGTGAGTTGCGCTGCCACGTCCACCCGGGCGAAGAGCGCCGCGTCCGGTTCGTGGGCGAGCAGGGCACGACAGCGGCCCAGGTGTTTCGCCGCGCGTTTCGGCCAGCGCAACTCGGCGTAGATCTCGGCCGCGGTCAGGTGCGCGAGCAGGTCCTGACGCGGATCGTCGGGGACGGCCGGCACGGTCCCGGCGAGCTCGGTGAGCAGCGTCTCGGCGGCGTCGTACCGTCCGGTGATCAGATGGATCCGGATCCGCTCGACGCGGATGTCCGGCACCGGCTCGGCGAGCATCGCGGTCAGCCGCCAGTCCAGCTCCGGGTCGTGATCGTCGGCGAGGACCGGCTCGCCGCTGTTCTCCTTCTCCACGGCGAGCTCCCGGTAGGCCGCGGCGAGCCGATCGAGCGCCGCATGGCCGTCGACCACCAGGCTGGGATCCTGGGCCAGTTGCGCCTCGGCGTAGGCCCGCACGAGCGGGTGGAAACGGTAGCGGGCCAGGCCGAGGTGGTCGTCACGCCCGGCGGGCTCGAGCAGCCTGACCCCGGCGAGCTCGGTCGCGACCACATCGCCGGCCGACGCGCTCGTGCCGGCCAGCGGGCCGAGCACCCAGGAGCCGAACGACGCCGTGGGCACGAGCGTGAGCAGGCAGATCGCTCGGCGCTCGAGCGGGCTGAGCCGGCCGAACTCCGCGGCTATGCCCGCCGGCACGGCGGCGGCCGGGTCGGATCCGGCACACCCCAGCAACGCCGTGGCCTGAGCCTGCTCCGTGATCTCGTCCAGGTCCAGCTCGTCGTAGACGACCCGGGTGGCCAGCGTCTGGATCGCCGCGGGCAGCCGTCCGCAGGCCTCGACCAGGCGCGTGGTCGCCTCCATGCTCGGCAGGCCGCCGCCGGGTGAGGCGATCGCGTGGAACATGGCCAGCGCCTCGGCCGGCGGTGGCGGCGGCAATCCGTACGATCGGATGCCCAGCTGCGGGCCGAGGTTGCGGCGGCTGGTGATGATCACCGCGCACCCGCCGGTCTTGGGCAGGACCTCGGCCAGCTGGGCGGGGTCCCGGGCGGCGTCGAAGACGAAGAGGATGCGTCTGGTGGCGGTGAAGGCCCGGAAGATGCTGACCCGTTCGGGGGTCCCCGGTGGCAGCTCCCGCTCGTCCCAGCCCAGCAGGCGCAGCGCCGTGGTCAGCGCGTCCCGGCCGGCCACCGGCCCGGTGGAGTCGTCGAGGCTGACGACGACCAGCCCGTCGGGGTAGTCACGCTCGAGGCGGTGGGCGACCGCTTCGGCCAGCGCCGACTTGCCCACCCCGGGCATGCCGTGGATCAGCACCGACGCGGGCATCGCGTTGACCGCCTCGGCCGGGCGATCGCACAACTGCTTCCGGATGTCGCGGATGGCGTCCTCGCGCCCCACGAACACCGGGGTGACGGCCCGCGTGACCGTCCCGGCCGGCCGGCCGGAGCGCAGATGGGACAGCACCAGGAGGGTCAGGGTGACGACGGCGAGCAGCGCCTGCAACGACAGCACGAGGGTCCAGTGCAGGCGTCCAGGCCAGAACGCGGTGGCGAACAGCAGGGTGAGAAGGACCAGGGTGACAGTCCGGCGCTGCCGCGAGGAGACCGTTGCGCTGCTCATGCCTGCCCGGCGAGGGTCGGCCTGCGATCCGGGACCATGCTGTCCAGCAGCGCTTTCACCTCGGCCGCCTCGGCGAGGTCGCCACAGGCGGTGAAGCCGTCGCGGGCCTCGATCCAGCACATGACCGCGCGCTGCCGATGTGGCTCGGCCGCCGGTTCGGTCTCCGCGTTCAGCGCGTCGGCATGGATGTCACCCAGCAGCCGGGCGGCGCGAGCACGGCCGTACCGATGTCCCATGTCGCCGAAGGCGTGCAGTGCCTCCCGGGCGTGCCGGGTCGCCGTCGCCGGGTCGTCACCGGCCCGCAACAGCATGGCCCGCCGGTACGCGGTCCAGGCCAGGCTCAGCCGCTCGGCGCGCCGCAGCGCCCACCGCTCGGCTTCCACCAGCGCCTGCTCCGCCGCGTCCAGCTTCCCGGCGGCCTGCAGGATGTAACTGCGGGTGCGGCACAGATAGGTCTGCAGGACCACTCCCTCGTCCGGCAGCCCGGCGCAGACCCGGGTGGCCCACTTCAGGTTCCGCCAGGCCCGGCTCTGGTCCTCGGGGCCGCCCTGGCTGTCCAGCACCACCATCTCCAGCAGGGCCAGCACCAACTCCTCGGCCTCGCCCGGGTCGGCGGCGTTCGCGGTGTCCACGATCGGCACGAGCAGGTCGAGGGCGTCCTGGCGCCGACGGGTACGGCGGGCCAGGCGGGCAGCGCAGCGCTGGGCCCGTTGCCACGCGACGGCGCCGTTGCGTTCCCGCCGGTCGAGCACCGCGGTGGCCAGGTCGTGGGTGGGCCCCGCCGCGCCCAGTTCCATGTGCAGTTCCGCCAGGGTGGCGAGGGCGAGACCCTCGTCGGCGTGATGGCTCTCCCGGTCGTCCTCGCGTGCCAGATCCACCGCGCGCCGGGCGGTGCCGAGCGCCCCGTCGACGTCCCCCCTGGCGATCTGCCGGCGGGCGGTGGCCACGCATGCCTGGACGTCGGTCTGCTTGCGGTCGGCCTTGCGGGTGCGGATCCGGTCGTCGAGGCGGCTGCGATCCGAGGCGCGACTGTCCTCCTCGAACTTGCTGCGCGCGAAGTGCAGCACGTCCTCGTTGACCCGCAGCACCGGCACGCCCACCGCGTCGGCGCTGGTCCGGGTCAGGAAGCCGGCCACCGAGAGCCGGTCCAGCACCCGGGTGGCCTGCGCACTGTCGGCGTCCAGCAGGCTCGACAGCATCCAGGCCGGGAAGGCCGGTCGGTCCAGGTAGCCGATCATGCGCAGGCCCAGCTTCTCCTCGTCGCCGAGCAGGTTGTAGCTGACCTGCAGGGCCACGTTGAAGGTCGGCGCCCACGGCGTGGTGACCGGCTGCTCGCGCCGGCGCAGCCGCCGGGCCGACAGCTCGGTGGCCGGGTCGGCGTAGATCCGGCTCAACGCGTCCACCCCGGAGTCCTCACGGCAGGCCAGTTGCGTGGCGGTGAGCCGGATGGCGTTGGGGTGGCCGAACAGGCCGGTGGCGATGCGGCGGCAGGTCTCGTCGTCATTGGTCCAGGTCGCCGAGATCAGCTTGCGCAGCAACTCCATCGACTGCTCCTCGCCGAGCGGCTTGAGCGGGAACGATCGCCACGACCTGTTCTCGGTCAACCCCGGGTCGGCGGTCGTCACGATGACCGGGCACCGGGGCGAGGCCGGCAGCAGCCGGGCGATCACCTCGGCAGTGTCCGCGTCGTCGAGCACGATGATCGCGCCGTGTTTGCGGGTGAGCGCGTGATACTGCCCGACGCGGGCGTCGACGGTCGGGGCGACCTGCTCCCGCGCCGACTTCAAACCCGTGATCAGCACCTTGAGCGCGTCGTCGACGATGTCGTCGTCGCTGCGGTCGGCTCCGTCCGGGCCGCGCCGCCGGCTCAGGTCCGCGACCAGGGTGCCGCCGATCGACCGCTGGGCGAGTTCGGTCGCGACCACCGCGGCGAGGGACGACTTGCCGATCCCGTACGGGCCGACCAGGACGGCGACGGGCGGGGCGTCCCCGGTGCGCGTGGTGAGGAAATCGATCAGGTCCTGCTTCTCCCTGGCGCGACCCACGAAGATCGGGGGCAGGGCGGCCAGCTCGGAGGGCGCCAGGTAATCGCGGCGCGCACGTCCCCGCCACGATCGCCGTAACCGTTTCCGCTCGGGCCCGACCATGATGAGGATCATTGCGGTCGTCGAGACGACCATCGCCGCCATCGACCACCGGGCCAGGCTCGGCGCGTGCACCATCCGGATCATCGTGAGAACAAATCCGGTGACCATGCAAATTGCAATGACCACGTCCACGAGACGTCGTGAGAAAACTCCATGTCTGGCGCGAAGATCGATGATCGAGCGGCTTTCGAGTCGTCGGATCATGAATGCCCTCCGCTCGGCCGATCGACGATGCCGGATGGCGCCCCGCCGGTCCCGTGGGTCTTCATGATGGCGTATACGAGCCGCATGTGGCCATAGTTCGTCCATTCCGTCGTGCCCGCAAGGTCATCGGCGACCCGGCGGACGGGCCGCAATTGCATGGGACCTGTGTTTTACCGGGATGACGAGGCAATTGCTGTCTCATAGTCGTCACGGATGGCCCGAAATGGCGACCACTGAAGTGCGGAACTGATTGTCGGGGGACTGGGCAACGCACAAACAGGACGTCATTCCCCTGTCCGGGTGACCCTATGGTCGCGGCGTGCGGGACACCATGACGCGAATTCGGCTGGACGATTCCCTCGGGGAACTCGACGGCCTGCGCAACGAGATTCTGACCTGGGTGTCGGCAACACGCCGGCATGACGCCGACGACCGGCACGGCGACCACCTCCAGGCGATCGAGGAGGTCACCACGGCCGCCCTGCTCGGCGTCCGGGAGTGGCTGCTGGACCAGACGACCGGACGGGCGCAGGGCGAGGTCTACACCGAGTGCCGCCGGGCCGACCTGCGCGTCGTCCGGATCCGCCGGTTCTGGCGCTGGTACGCCGACCGCCTGGACCAGTACGCGCGCAGCCCGCACGCCGGTACCCTCGCCGCGGCGGACGAGATCGTCCGCAGCAGCTGGCACGAGGTGTTCACCGCCGCCGGCGGCGCGGACGTGCCGCCGGTGCCGCTGACCGCCGTCGCCGACGTCGACGTGCCCACCGCCCTCGCCCGCGCCGAGGTGCCGTGGGAGCTCAAGGCCCCCGCCGACGAGATGGTCGCGACCTGGACCGCCCGGATGCCGATCGCCACGATCACCCTGCCGGTCGCCGTGCTGACCCGGCCGTGGTGGCTGATCCTGGCCGTCCACGAGGCCGGCCACCACGTGCACGCGGAGCTGTTCCGGGCCGGCGACGCCGTGGACAGCCTGGTCACGGCGGCAGAGCAGGCGGTGGACCGGGCCGGCGCCGGCCGCGAGGAGCGCACGCGCTGGGCGCGCTGGTCGGCGGAGCTGTTCGCGGACGCGTTCGCCGTCGTGCTGGCCGGCAGCGCGCCGGCGTGGTCGGTGGCCGAGCTCGAGCTGGCCGATGACGACACCCTGCTCGCGCCCGGGCCGTCGACCGGCCGGTACCCGCCGCCGCTGGTGCGCTGGCTGCTCGCCGACGCGGTGGCGAGCCGGCTCGGTGTCGCCGACCCGGTCACCGGAACGCGTGCCAGGCTGCTCGACCGCCATCCACGGGCCCGGGACCTGGTCTCGCTGGGAACCGGCGTGGCCGAGGCCCTGCTCGACCTGCCGCTGGGCACGACCTGCCTGCGCCGCATCGGCCTCGCCACGGCCGGCTGGCAGCAGACGGCACTCTCCTGGCGGCAGGCCCTGCTGGCGCGGGCCGAGCCGCTGCCACGGCGCCGCCCCGAGTCCGCGCGGCTCTGCGCAGCCGGGGGGACGCTGGCCTGGTTCGTCCTGGCCGCCGACCCCGAGGGGCCGGCGCCGGACCGGATCGCCACCGTGAACCGCCGGATGCTGGAGCTGGTGCCCCGGTGCGGGCCCACCCGCGTACGCACCTCGGCGCCGGCCGCCATCGCCAAGGGCATCGCCGCGGCGGCCGAGTCCGTCCTTGCCGACCTGCGAAGTGACAGCTGGTGAGGATCGTGGTCACGGCCCGGCGCACGCGGTCACCGGAGGATCCGGGCTGGACGGTCGTGGTGGGCGCCGACTCCGGGACGCTCTACGAGCGCACGATGCCGGCGGGCGTGGCAGGGGACCGGTGGTGGCCGATTCCCGCGGACAGCGACCCGCGGACCGACACCGCTACCTTCGTCTCCCTGACCGACCTGGTCCTCGGCTGCGGTGACCGTTCACCGGACGCCTCCGATGCCATCACCTACGGCTGTCATCTGCTCGACTCCCTGCTCGGCGACGGCGAGGACGAATGGGACGCACTGCGGGCGCTGCTCGACACCGCGGAGTTCCCCGAGATCGTCCTGGACTTCGCCGCGGACGACACCGATCTGCACCGGCACCACTGGGAGTTGCTGCACGAGCGGGGGGAGGCGCGCACCTTCCTGGCGCTGGACACCGCCCGGCCGGTCCTGATCCTGCGGCAGGTGGCGGCATCCGGGTCCACCCGGGCGGCCGAGCCGATCGTCGAGGTGCCGCGCCTGCTCTTCGGTGTCGGCAGCCGGCTGCACGACGCGCAGATCCGGGCCGGCACCGAGGTGATGGGGGTGATCCGCGGCCATCACCAGGGCAACGGCCTGCTCGACGTACGGGTGAGACCGGAGCTGACCCTCAACACGCTCGCCGATCAGTGCCGGCAGTTCACGCCGCACGTGGTGCACCTGATCGGGCACGGCAGCTGGCGTCCGGAACTGGGCCGCAGCACCGTCGATCTGCGCGCCGAACGTGGGCAGCGGGCCGGGGCCGACGGCGCCGAGGCGGTCGACGGCTCGCAGCTGGCGTGGGCGCTGCGGCAGGGTGAGCGGCCACCGCTGATGGTGATCCTGAGCGCCTGCGAGCTCGGCTACACGGAGCCGGCCCGGCACCGCCGCGAGCCGTCCGAGGGCGAGGGTGCGAACCCGATGGCGGCGGAGCTGGTGGCTGCTGGCATTCCCGTCGTCGTGGCGATGACCGGCCGGATCTCGCATCTCGCGTGCCGTGACTTCGCGCGGGCGCTGGCCCAGGCCGTCCTCGAAGGGCGCCCGCTGGCCCGGGCGACGGCCGCGGCGCGCATGGCGGCGGCCTACCGGCTGGGCAGCGCGGAGGACCGCCCGCTCGACTGGGCTCTGCCGGCGGTCTTCGTCGGCCCCTCCGTCGGCGTGGGCTTCCAGGTCGTCGACGTCAGCCGGACGGAGAAGCTGCGGCAGTTCATGACCAGGTTCGGGTTCATGCTCCGGCCGGTCTTCTACGGTCGTGACGAGTTCTTCGACCTGCTCACGGATCTGCTCGATCCCCGCCGGGACCTGGCGATCCTGCTGGCCGAAGCCGCACGCGGCCGGGAACGGCCGGGCGGCACCCGGCTGCTGGACGAGTTCGCCGCGGCCGGCCTGCGGGCGGGGCGGATCCCGTGTGTCGTCGGCCCGTTCGCCCGCGGACGCGAGCCGCGCAACGCGGCCCAGTTCGCCCTGGAGATCGTCACCGCCATCGCGAAGACCCGGGCGTGCCTGGGCCTCGGCGCCGGGTTCCGCAGCACCGTGGTCGAGGCGTTGTGGGAGGAGGTGCCCCAGCCCCAGCGGGACACCATCACCGAACGGGTCCGCTCGAAGACCGATTCGCTGGCCCGGCGGCTGCGCAACCTGGCCGGCGACGCCGACCCGGACGATCTCAGCGCCGAGGACCTCGGTGATTACCTGCGCGAGGACCTGCTGGCCCTGCTGCGGGACGTCCACCGGGAGCACCCGGACATGTTCCCCGACGACCTGGGGCCGATGATCCTGATCGACAACCTCCATCGCTTCGACGCCCCCTTCGACTATCTGAGCGCCATGCTGGACGCGGCGGGGCTGCGGGCGATGCAGCAGAGGGCGTCGGAGAACACGTACAAGATCCCGGTGGTGATGTTCACGAAGGACCCCGCGCAGCGTTCCACCTGCGGGGAGTCCCGGCTGACCCGAGCGTTTCTCGGCAGCCGGTACGCGACCACCGCCGAGCTGCTGCTGTTTCCGGAGATGGCCGAACGCCGGGGCGACGGTTGTCACCTCGCGGCGTGGCGGACCCTGCTGATGAGCCCGACGGAGAGCACCGGCGAACTGGCCAAGGCGTGGACGGTACGGGCCCACGCCCAGGCCGAGGAGCAATGGCGGGCGCTCGCACAGCGCCAGTACGACGACATCGGCGACGAGGAGAAGGAGAAGATCTTCTCCCTCGAGTTGCTGCGCCGCATCGTCAAGAACGGTGAGCACGTCCTGGAGGCCGACAACGACGAGGCGCTGCTGGCCGAGTGGTGCAGCGGCGTGTGGAGCCGATCGTGAGCGACCCGGCCATGCTCTGGCTCGCCCTGCTGCCGTACTGGACGGGCGAGGCGGCGGAGGTGGCCGGCTTCCCGGTGCCGGGTTCGCCGGCCACGCCGTTCGGCGAACGGCTCAGCACGTTCATCGCCGACGCGGAACAGCAGCGACGTGCTCAGCGCAGCGGTGCGCTGCGCCCCGAGCGCATGGCCATGGTGGAGTTCTGGTCCCCGCCCGACCGGCAGGCGGACGAGCTGCGGGCGGCCGTGGCCGAGCTCGGCGGGCCGGCGGTCGTCGCGCAGGCCAGGCTGATCGCGGACCGGCTCGCCGAGGCGGTCCTCGACCTGCCGTTCGCCCCGGTGATGGAGTACTGGGTCGAGATCGCCCGCGCGGACCGGGAGCACCGACCCGACCTGGCCTTCCTCGGTATGGTTCGCAGCCTGTGCCGGACCGATCAACGAACCGCGGCGGCCGATCTGATCACGGCGGCGGAGACCGCCGAACCGATCGCGGCCGTCCCGCTGCGGGACGCCATCGACGCCGCCCACCGGTTGCTGCACCTGGCGAATCGCCGCAGCGACGACGCGAAGGCACTCCGTGACTTCCAGCCGCGCCCGGAGTGGGCCGCGGCCCTGCGTGACCTGCTGCGCCGCGACGACGGCACCGCCTGGGCCATGCATCTGGTCGGTCCCGGCGGAACCGGGAAGACCTCGTTCATCAGGTACGTGACCGCGGGCGGCTTCACCCGGGAGAACGGCCTGACCCGGATCGCCGCCGCGCGGGTCGACTTCGACCACGTCAGCCCGGCGTACCCGGCGGGCAGCCCGGCGCAGCTGCTGGTCGAGCTGGCCGACGAGCTGGCCGCCGAGGCGGACGACGCGGCCGGCGAACAGGCGCTGATGGACTGCTACGCCGCGGCCCGCTCGGCGAACGCGTCGGGCGGCCCGGTCGACGAGGCGGTGCGATGCTTCGCCGCGCTGCTCACGGCGCTCGGCCGGCCCGTACTGCTGATGCTCGACACCTGCGAGGAACTGTCACGCCTGGACCCGGCGGATGCTCCGGACGCCGCGGTGGACATGATGTTCGACCTGCTCGGCCGGGTGCACGCGGCGGTGCCCGGGGTGCGGGTGCTGCTGTCCGGCCGCCGCCGCCTGCACCCGCGGCAGCCCGAGTGGCACGGTATGACCATCCTACCGGCGCGAGGCTTCCGGCAGGCCGAGGCGCTGACCTTCCTCACCCGCCCGGACGGCTCCGACCGGATGACGCCGGACCTGGTCGAGCTGGTGCTCGAGCTGTCACCGGAGCGGGGCGAGCCGGACCCGCGGGAGCGCCGCTTCAGCCCGTACGACCTGGCCCTCTACCGGCAGTGGTGGGTGGCCGAGAAGAGCATCACCGCCGACGCGCTGCGCGATTCCGGCCGGCTCGCCTACGTCGAGGCGCGCATCGTCAAGCGGCTCAGCCCCGAGCTGCTCGCCTGCCTGCCGGCCGTGGCACTGCTCGGCCGGTTCGACGAGTTCATGCTCGCGCCCGCGCTGCCGGCGGGCACCGACGCGGCGGCGGTGCTGGCCGAGCTGGCCCGGCAGGACTGGACCGACACCGACACCGACCCGGCGAGCGGCTCACTGATCCTCGACGTCGACGAGGAATTGCGCCGCGCGCTGCTGGACTGGTGCCGCAGCCACGAGGAGACCCGGCTGTGGCGGGCACGGGAGACGCTGGTCGTCGAGCTCGCCGAACAGATCCGCACCCGGGAGCTCGGCGAGATCAGCACGGCACAGCTGCTCTGCACGCTCCGGCTCGCCCGCCCGGCCGGCGCCGTGGTGCTCTGGGAGCAGGTCGAGGGCCGCACGACCGAGCCCGCCGACTGGCGATGGATCGAGCGGGTGTGCCCGCGGCTGCTCGGCGTGATCGCCGAGCCGCCGGGCGTCCCGGAGGGCGACGACGGGCTGGCCGGCAACGTCCTGCTCGGCGCGGCCGTGCGAGCCACGGCTCTGGCCGCCGCGGCACGGACCGGCCGGGAGCTGGACCGGGCCGGCGAGTGGCGGGCGATCCGGGCGAGCCTGAGCGGGCGGGCCGGTGACGTCGCCGACCGGCTGGACATCCGGGCCGGCCTGGGCGAGATCGCGGCCGGGGAGCTGCCGGAGCGGCTCGGCGACGTGACCGTTCTGCTGCGGCGTGCCGCGCGGTTCCCGGGCAAGCTCGACGGCGGTGTCGCGGCGGCGATCGAGGCGGTCGCCGACGGCAACCCCGCCGAGGCCGGCCGGTCCGAGCTGGTGGCCTCGGTGCGGGAGTGGCAGACCATCACCGCGGACCCGGTCGTCGACGCCACGCTGCGAGTCTGCCTGGCCCGGCTCGACGGCGACCGGTGTCCGCTGCGGACCACCGACGAACGGGCCGTCCGGCGGACCGCCACCCACCGGTCCAGGTGGGCGGACTGGCTCGCCCCGCCCAGCGGGCTGCTGCGCCTCTACCTGTTCCAGGCCAGGCAGGCGCACGAGAACGGCGGACCCCTGCTCGCCCTGCCGCTGCCGGCCTGGGAGGCGGAGGCGCAAGCACACCGCGGCTGGGTCGACGCGGACCGGCTGCTGTCGCAATGCCTGGCGCTGCGCCTGGGCCACGGAACGGTCCCGGCCGAACATCTGGAGCGGATGCTGTCGTACGCCACGGCCCGGCTGCGCGACCCGGCACGCCTGCGCCTGCATACGAGCATCCGGCCGCTGTTCGTGACCGTCAGCCACGGACTGTTCATGCTCGGCGCCCCGCACCGGGCTCGCCTGCTTCTCGAGCAGCGGCTCGCCGCGATCCGGCAGGCGCGGGCCGCGGGCTGGCGGATCGAGGCCGGCGCCGCGCGTGCGGCCCTGATCGATCTGGCCCGGCGGATGCGCGACCGGGCGGTGATGTACGCGGTGGCCGACGAGGACCGGGCCGGACGGGCGTGGATCGCGGCCGCCCTGATCGACGGCGACCCGCCGCCGCGGGACACCCCGGAGGACGGCGCCTCGCCGTGGCGCTGGCACCGGCGCTGGCAGGCCACCAGCGTCAACCCCGGCAGCGGCCTCGCGCTCGTCCCCGAGCCGCCCGACCTGACCGCGGCCGGCGACGATCCACTGCTGGCCGGCCTGCTCAGCGGTGATGCCGCGGAGGTCGCCGCGGTCGGCGGCGGGCCGGGCACGGCACGGCTGACGGCCTGGTCGCTGACGCACGAGCGCGGCCTGCCGCAGCCGTCCGGCGACGACGTGCTCACCACGGTGCGGCCCCTGCTCGCCGCCGCGCGACCGGAGGAACTGGGCCGGCTGGGCAAGGCTCTCCTGGACCGGGTGCCGCCGCTGTGTGTCGCCCTGATCGCCCTGGAGCTCGGTGAGCAGCGAGCGCTGCGCGACCCGCGGGGCGCGTACGCGTTGCTGGAACTCGCCGCCGCTTGCGCCGAGGCCCGCAACCCCGTGCTCGCCCTGCAGGCGGTGACGCTGCGGGCACTCGCCCTGGTCCACACCGGCGAACCGCCGGCCCGCGCGGCGGCCAAGGCGGCCGTGCTCAGCCTCAACACGGCGTACGAGCGGATGCGGGAGCACCTGCCGGCGCCGGAGGAGCTTCCCGAGTGGGCAAGCCTGGTGGAGGCCGACACGTCGCCACCGGCCTGGGCCGGCTGGCTGGCGCGGATCCGGGTCGCCGTCGCCGGCCTGGCCCGGGCACGGGGCCTGCCGGGGCCGGTGGCGCCGGCGCGAGCGGACGGTTCCGTGGAGCTGTATCCGGCGGCCTTCGGGGTGCACGCCCCGCGGGAGCTGACCGAGACGGCCGCCACCGAGCTGACCCCGGTGCCACGAGTCGGCTGGCGCGTGCAGCTGGCCTGGGTCAGGAAGGCCGTGCGGGCGGCGGTGAACCCCCGCATCACCTTCCGGATCACGCCCCGGTCCCGCCAGCTGACCATCTCGGTGGACGGCGTGCCGGCCGACTGGCTGGCCACCGGCGGCGGAACCGGCGACGGATCGCTCCGCCGCAGGATCCTGACGCCGCGGGCCAGCGGGACCGTGGAGCTGGGCCCCGGCGACGAGGTCCCGGACCTGCCCCCGTCGATGCGCGAGGCGTTCCGGGCGCCCGGCAAATCCCGGCTGGTCACCCGGTTGCTGGTCAACCCGAGCGATCAGGTCCGCTTCTGGGAGGCCGAGATCATGGACCGGCTCGGCGTTGCGCCCCGGGAGACCGCCGCCGGCTGGTACCGGCCGTGGAACCGGACCGGCGAGCCACCGCACCGGCCCGGCCCCCAGCGGGTGGTCCGGCTGGTCGGCGAGCCGGTGCGGACCCGGGCGGTGTTCCAGACCGGACCGCCCGAGGTGACCCGCCGCACCCCGGAGGAGATCGCCGCCCTGGGCGCGGACCTGATCGTCCTCCAGGTGGCGGTCACCGCCGAATCGGCCGGCGGTGCACCGGTACGCGACGTCGATGCCCTGCGCTTCGCCGTCCGCTGCATGGACGCCGGAACCCGCAACGTGCTGCTGGCGACCGAGTCCACCGCGACCGTCCAGCAGTGGATCGCCGAGCGCAGCGCCGCACTGGACGCCCGCGGCACGGCGCCGACGCCGCTCGAACTCGTCGACCTGGCTCGCGACCTGAGGTGCGAGCTGGCCGGCGACTCCGCTCAGCACGCCGTGCTGTTCCTGACCGAAGGAGAGGACGCATGACCGCGCTCGACGACCTGGGACGCCGCGTCAGCCGCTGGTGGGGCCGCGCCTCGGAACACCTGGTCTACCACTTCGCCGCGGCGCCGGGCACGACGGCGCCGATCGTCCGGGACTCCTACGTCCGGGTCTGGCTGACCGACATGTTCCTGGCCGACGCCCGGGTCCGGGCCGCCGACGTGTTCCCGGCGCTGCGCTGCTCGGTCACGATGGACCTCGACGGCACGCGGGTGACCACGTCGGCCGTCGTACAGGCCCCGCCCGGGCAGGAGGCACCCGGTCCGCGCTCGGGCAGCCTGACCGGCTGGGTGCCGTACACCGGCGGCAGTGTCGGCATCCAGGCCTGCCTGTACGCGGTGAAGGCCAACGACTCGCTGCGCCTGGCCCTCGACGTGCTCGGCGTCTTCGCCTCGGTGGCCGCGCCGACGATCCCGGCCCTGGCGCAACTCGGCGAACAGGTGGCCAAGGGCATCGACAAGGTGGAGTCCGCGATCGACGAGGTGGGTGACGGCCCCCGGCTGGTGCTGGACAAGGAGTACGCGCTGACCGGCGGCACGTCCGACCGGCTCACCCCCGGCCACCTCGCGGTGATCAACCGGCCGGCCCGTGACTTCGACGTGAGCCGGCTGGATCTGGCCGGCGGGCAGCTGCGCCTCGACGGAGGTCCGCTGGACGGCACCGACTACCTCGTCCTGGAGCTGCAGACGACCCGGGAACGCGACGACTGGACCTTTCCCGAGCTGGACGAGCTGGTGCGGGAGGCCAAGGAGGCCCAGTTGCGCAACGAGACCGGCCGCTTCGACAGGCTGCGGCAGGACCTGCTGGTCGCCATCTTCACCCACCCCGGGCTGACCCACGCCGACCAGAAGCGGGTGGCCGCGGGGATGCGGCGGGAACTGGAGGACGCAGGGTGGGGCGCCGCCGCCCGCGACGAGGTGGGCTCCGTGGCCGACCTCGTCCGGTTCCGCGGGCTGCCCGCGCCGTCGGAGGTCGGTGGGCTGACGCTGGGAGACCTGCTCGGCTGAGGGCTCGGGTCAGACCGCCGCCAGCGCCTGGGTCGGGGTCAGCCGCGCCGCGCGGACACAGGGATACACCCCGGCGAGCACGCCGATCACCACGGCGCCGCCCGCTGCGAGCGCCGCCGACTGCGCCGGCAGCACCACCGGCCAGCCCTGCCAGCTCGCGTAGCCGACCGTCGCGAGCACGCCCAGCGCGGCGCCGATCAGACCGCCGGCCGCGGCCAGGATCACCGACTCGGTCAGGAACTGGCCACGGATCTGGCCGCGGGTGGCGCCCAGCGCACGGCGCAGCCCGATCTCCGAGCGGCGTTCGAGAACCGAGACGACCATCGTGTTGGCGACGCCGATCCCGCCGACCACCAGGGCCACCCCGGCCAGCGCCAGGAACAGCACCGAGAAGCTGCTCTCGGCGGCGCGTTTCGCGGTCAGGGCGTCCGACGGACGCGTGATCATGACGGCGCCCGGCCGCTCGGGGGAGATCGTCGCGGCCAGCACCCCGCGGACCGCCTCGATCCGGTCCTCCTCGGCCTGCACGTAGAGGACCGTCGGGTGCCCGTCGAAGCCGAGTTCGGACTTCGCGGCCGGCCAGCCCACCAGGACGGAACGGTCGATGTCAGGGGTCAGCGGCGTGGTGGCGAGAATGCCGGCGACGGTGAACGCCCGGTCGGCGATCATGACCTGCGGCTTGCCGGACACGTCGGTGACGCCGAGACGTTCCGCGGCGACCGACCCCAGCACCACGGCGGGGAACCTCTCCGTCGCGGAGGAGAGCCAGGCTCCGGTACGGACGTGCGCGTTGATCACCGGCAGCAGGTCCCGGCGGGTGGCGAGCACGGTCAGGCCGGAGCCGTCGCGAGGGTCGAGACGGTCGTTGCGGCGTACCACGGCATGGGTGTTGGCGACCGCGCTCCCGCTGGTGACCGGGCCGATCCGGCGGACCATCTCCACCGTGGACTCGGGCAACGTGGCCGGCGGATTCAGGTCCGGAACCGCCATGGCCTGCAGCGTGTTCGTGCCCAGCGCGCTCAGCCGGGCGACCAGCGCGGCCTGGCTGGACGCCGGGATGCCGGTCACGACGATCATCGTGGCGATGCCGATCGCGATGCCGAGCCCGGAGAGCGCGGCGCGGCCCGGCCGGGTCCGCAGCCCGATCAGCCCCAGATCCAGCAGATCCAGCGGGCTCACTGTGCCGCCTCCGGGACTCGGCTCATCGATTCGCTCGCAAGCTCGCTCACGGGACCAGCCGCCCGTCGCGGATCTCGATGCGGCGCGGCAGTGAGGCGGCGATGTCCCGGTCGTGGGTGATCAGCGCGATCGTGCTGCCCTCCTCGTTGAGCCGGCGCAGCAGGGCCAGCACCGCTTGACCGTTGGCGGTGTCCAGGGCTCCGGTCGGCTCGTCGGCCAGCACCAGCGACGGCCGGTTGACCAGGGCGCGGGCGATCGCGACCCGCTGCCGTTCACCGCCGGAGAGCTGGTGCGGCTGGTGCCCGGCCCGATGTGCCAGGCCGACGCGGGCGAGGGCGGACAGGGCCCGCTCGCGCCGCCGGCGACGGGGGACCCCGGCGTAGAGCAGGCCGGTGGCGACGTTCTCCACAGCGGTCAGGCCGTCGGTCAGGTGGAACTGCTGGAAGACGAAGCCGATCTCGCGGGCCCGCAGCGCGGACAGCCGGCGGTCGCTGAGGGTCGCCACGTCCTGACCGTTGATCAGGACCGTGCCGGTCGTCGGGCGGTCCAGCGTGCCGATGATGTTGAGCAGGGTCGACTTGCCGGAGCCGGACGGGCCGACGATCGCCACCAGCTCGCCGCGGGCGATGTCCACACTCACGCCGGCCAGGGCGGTCACGCCGCCCGGATAGGACATTCCCGCATCGCGTACGGACAGCACGCTCACGACGCCACCACCAGATCCATGCCCTCGGCGAGCCCGGCGCCGCTGATTTCCACGAAGCCGTCGGCGAACATGCCGGTGGTGACCGCGACCAGCCCGGACGGGCCCTGCACCGCGTAACCGCCCTCGCTCAGCGCGATCAACGCCTCGATCGGCGCCGCCAGCACGTCCCGGGCCGTCCTGCCGGTGACGTGGACGGCCACGTCGCCCCCGTCGAGGCGGTCGATCGCCTTCGCGTCGTCGACGGTCACCGAGACGGTCAGCTTCGGCTCGGCGCCGGCGACACCGTCCTGCGCCACCGGGGTGCGGCTGACCGCCAGGATCCGGGCTTTGACGGTACGGTCGTCGGGCAGCGTCACGGTGACCCTGTCACCGCGGCGCAGGCCGGCGGCCTCGCTCAGCCCCGCCGCCACGGTGATCACCTTGCGGGTCGGGGTGACCGACATGAGCGGGACGTTCGCCGGGGATCCGGGCTGCACGGCGGTCGAGTCGACCCGGACGGCGCCGGCCAGCACCTCGACGTCACCGACCGCGATCTCACCGGTGGGCGGGCGGCCGGCATCCTCCTGCCACTTCTTGATCGCCTTGACCAGCCCGGGAGTCAGGACGCCCTCGCCGTCCCTGACCTTCACCTGCGTGGGGGCCGCCTTCTCGCCCGGTGCCGGCTGGGGGCCGACGTGGTAGCCGAGCGCCTTCAAGTTGTCCACGACGATGCGGACGTCGCGACCGGCCGTCCCGGCGACCCCGATGGTCCGGAACAGCGGCATGCTCCCGTAGAACAAGGCCACCGGTTTGTCGTCCACGCGGAACAGTTGCTGACCGCGTCTGATCGTCGCACCGGCCGCCGGCAACCACGTCACCGTTCCGGTCGCGTGCCCGTCGAGCGGCCGGGCCGTCCCGAACCCGATGCTGCCGTCGAGCTTCTTCGTCGTCGACAGGTCCCGCCGTTCCAGCTTCACGGTCGCCACCCGCGTGCTCTGCTGCGCGACCGGCTCGCCGTCCGGGCGGTGCCGCAGGACCGCGACCGTCGTGCCGCCCACTGCCACGATCAGGACCAGGCCCCCGGCCGCGCCGGCGTGGTGGCGGCTCCGGCGCCGGGGTGAGCACTTCGGTCGGGGCGTCAGCCTTCGATTGCATGGCGACGAGCGTGGACGGAGATCGTTAGAAAGCTGTCAGGTATGCGAACAGGTTCCCCGCGCCCGTGCGACGCCTGCCTATCATCGCCGCCATGTGTGCGAAGGTGCTGGTCGCCGACGACGACCCGCGGCAGGCCGAGGTGATCCGGCGGTACCTGACCGCGGAGGGGCACGAGGCGTTCGTCGTGCACGACGGCCGGGCCGCGCTCGACCAGGCGCGGCGCCGCCGGCCGGACCTGCTGGTGCTGGACGTGATGATGCCCGGCCTCGACGGGCTGCACGTGTGCCGGACCCTGCGCCAGGAGTCGGACCTGCTGGTGTTGATGCTGACCGCACGGGCCGGCGAGGAGGACCTGCTGCTCGGGCTGGAGCTGGGCGCCGACGACTACCTGACCAAGCCGTACAGTCCGCGCGAGCTGATGGCCCGGGTCCGCACCCTGCTGCGCCGGGCGCCACGCGGTGAGACCCGGGCGGACGTACGCCGGATCGGGCGCATCGGCGTCGACCTCGCCGCCCGACACGTCACCGTCGACGGTGTCGAGGTCGAGTGCACCCGGGGCGAGTTCGCGATCCTGGCCGCGATGTCCGAGCAGCCGGACCGAGTGTTCACCCGCGCGCAGCTGCTGCACCACACCCGGGGGATCGATCGCAGCTCGACGGAACGGACCATCGACGTACACGTGATGAATCTGCGCCGCAAGATCGAGGCGGACCCGCAGCGCCCCGCGCAGCTGATCACCGTCTACGGCGTCGGTTACAAGATCGCCGCGGGATCGGCGTGAGCCGCGTCCGGCTGCGGCACAGCCTGGTCACCCGGCTGCTGGTCACCTCGGTGCTGATCGCGATCGCGGCGATCGCCGCCACGGCCTGGCTGGCCGCGAGCACCGCCACCAGGGCGATCTCGCAGGAGCAGGGGCAGTCGCTGACCGACGACAAGGGCGTCTACGACATGCTGCTCGGCTACGCCGCGACCCACAGCGACTGGTCCGGCGCGCAGGCCCTGATCCAGGCGCGGGCCGCGAAACTGAACCGGCGGATCACGCTGACGACCGTGGACCGCGCGGTGCTCGCCGACTCCGGCCCGGGACCGTCGCTGGCGACCGCGCGGCCCTCGGCCACCGTCGACCCGCTCACCGTCGACACCGCGCTGACCGGCGGCACGGAGCGGATCGACCCCCGCGCGACCGGGCCGTTCCGGGTCCCGGCGGCGCAGCGCGCGGAACTCGACAAGTACGCCTCGGACGTCCTGGTCTGCCTCCGCAATGCCGGTGCCGACGGCCGGATCGTGAACCTGCCCAACGGCCGGCCGTCGGTCACCGTGACCGGTCACGACCCGGAGAACAGCGCCGCAGCCTGCCCGTCGAAACTGGACTATGCGGTCACCAAGGCCGAGGCCGGGCCGCTGAACAGGCTGGGCCGGCTCGCGACGGCCTGTGCCGGGCTGGACCCGAAGTTCCGGCTCGGCGTGTGGCCGGACTTCTCCGCGTACTACGCGACCGCCGTGAGCCCCGCCGAGGTCCAGCCGGTCACCGCCTTGAGCACCCCGCGAGTCGACGGCTGTGTGGAGAAGTCACGGCGGACCATGCTCCAGCCGTACGTCGCCCCGCCCGCGCTGCTGTTCGTCACCGACCCGCGCTCGGGCGCCGACCAGACCCGGTTCACGCTGTCCCGCGCGAACACGATCCGGATCGTGACCGTGACCGGTGGCGTGCTCCTCGCGACGATCCTGGTCACCGTGCTCCTCGGGTACCGGCTGGTGCGGCCGCTGCGCGCGCTGACCGATGCGGCCGACGGTCACCGCCCCGTGCCGGTCACCACCCGGGACGAGATCGGCCGGCTGGCCCGCGCGCTCAACGACTCCACCAGCCGCCGGGACCGGGCCGAGGCGCAGCGCCGGGCGATGGTGATCGACGTGGCGCACGAGCTGCGCACCCCGCTCACCAACATCCGCAGCTGGCTGGAAGCCGCCCAGGACGACCTCGCGCCGACCGACTCCCAGCTGCTCGACCTGCTGCACGACGAGGCGGTGCAGTTGCAGCACATCATCGACGACCTGACCGACCTGGCCGCGGCCGACGCCGGGACGCTGCGGGTGCACGCCGAACCGACGTACGTCCGCGATGTCCTGACGCCGATCGCGGAGAGCCATCGCGTGCCGGCGCGGGCCGCCGGTGTGGAGCTGACGATCGAGATCGACGGTGACCCCGTGGTGTCCGCCGACCCGGTCCGGTTGCGGCAGGTGGTGGGCAACCTGGTCGCCAACGGGATCCGCTACACCCCGGCGGGCGGCTCGGTCACCGTCGCCGCCGCGCAGAACCGGATCCGCGTACGGGACACCGGCGTCGGCATCGCACCGGACGACCTGCCCCGCATCTTCGACCGTTTCTGGCGCGCCGACGAGTCCCGCAGCCGCGCCACCGGCGGCAGCGGCCTCGGGCTGGCCATCGCCCGCAAACTCACCGAGGCGCACGGCGGCACGCTAACCGCCGCCAGCGCGCCCGGCCACGGAAGCACCTTCACCATCGACCTGCCACCAGCACACCCGCACCCGCCTGCTCCACAACCACAGTGAGCCCAGCCAGAGCCGCAACGTCGGCCAGAGCCGCAACGTCCGCCGGAGCCGCGGCGTCCGCCGGAGCTGCGACGTCCGCCGGAGCCGCGACGTCCGCCCGGCGCCCGCTCCCGGCGCGGCGCGGGGTTTCGGCTGGTGCTCACGGTCGTTACTCGTGCCTCATAACAACCGTGAGCGCCAGCCCGGGCCGCGAGGTGCGCTGGGGGTGGGCCGGCGGCGCGGTGCCGGGGTTTCGGCTGGCGCTCATGGACGTTATTCGTGCCTCATAACGTCCATGAGCGCCAGCCGGGGCCGCGAGGTGTGCTGGGGGTGGGCGCGCGGCGCGGGGCGGGGTTTCGGCTGGTCCTCATGGACGTTATTCGTGCCTCATGACGTCCATGAGGACCAGCCGGAGGGCGGGACTCGCGTAGCGGCCCGGAGGGGAGCGGGGCCGGCGGGCGCGGGGTCACGGGCGGGGGCTCACGGCGTACGGGAAATCGGGGTCAGTGGGTTCTGATCTCTTTCTCGAGGTCGATGGCGTCGGGCGCACCGCCAAACTCGTCGGCGATCTCGCCGGCCACGTCGTCGGGAGCGCTGTGCGGCCCCTCCGCGGCCATCGCGGCGTCGGCGGCGGCGAGCGGCCGGTGTCCGGTGGACAGGACGGCGACGCCGAGCAGGACGACGACCGCGCCGATGATGAACGGGACGTGGATGTTCCAGTGGTCGACCATCTTGCCGGCCGCGTAGGGGGCCAGGCCGCCGCCGATGAAGCGGACGAAACCGTAGGCCGCGGACGCGACCGGGCGCTCGATCGGTGAGACCAGCATGACGGCCTGGGTGGTGAGCGTGTTGTTGATGCCGGCGACGATGCCGGACGCGACCACGCAGACGATCACGGCCCAGCGATTGTCGGTGAACACGCCGATCAGCAGGAGCAGGACGGCGAAGACGGTCAGCGCGCCGTAGAGCGACCGCGCGGTGCCGAACCTGCGCTGCAGCCACGCTGCGCCGGTGATGGAGAAGAAGGCGAGCAGCAGGCCCCAGGCGAAGAAGACGAAGCCGAGCCGGGTGGCGCTGAGCTCCATCGGGTACGGCGCGTAGCCGAGCATCGTGAAGAAGCCCCAGTTGTACAGCAGCGCCGTGATGCCCATCGTGAGCAGGCTGCGGTGCCGCAACGCCTTGATCGGTGCGAGCAGCGGGGTCGGCCGCGCGGGCTTCGGGGTGGGCTCGACCAGGGTGATCGTGGCCAGCAGCGCGATCGCCATCAGGACGGCCACGCCGAAGAACGGGCCGCGCCAGCTGAGGTTGCCGAGGAAGCCGCCGAGCAGCGGGCCGGCCGCGATGCCCAGGCCGAGCGCCGCCTCGTAGAGCACGATCGCGCCGGCGAAACCGCCGGTGGCCGACGCGACGATGACGGCGAGGCTGGTGGCGATGAACAGCGCGTTGCCCAGGCCCCAGCCGGCCCGGAAGCCGACGATGCCGTTGATCGAGCCGGACAGGCCGGCGAGCGCGGCGAAGACGACGATCAGCGAGAGCCCGGCGATCAGTGTGGGCTTGGCGCCGATGCGGCTGGCGATCCAGCCGGTGAAGAGCTGGTGAACAGCAGGCTGACCTGGCTGGGCGTGGCGTCGAGTTTCGAGGAGAGCGCCGGGAGGATCGGGTCGACCAGGCCGATGCCCATGAAGCTGACGACGCAGGCGAACGCGACCGCGAAGACGGCCCGTGGCTGCTTGAAGAGTGATTGACCGGTAGCCGTGCTCACCGGACCACCTCCGTACGAAAGGATCTGGATGTTTTCCACTCTAGGTCCATAATGAGGTTATGCAAATGAGCGGCGAGAGTCGTGGATCACAGTTGTTGCCGGTGCTGGCTCAGCTGGTGCGCTTCCTGCGCCAGTTGGAGGGGCCGGACAACCCGAGCTCGGTGGCCCTGGCCGTGCTGCGCCGGCTCTCCGAGGAGGGGCCGGCCCGGGTCACCGACCTGGCCCGGATGACCCGCGCGTCGCAGCCCGGCATGACCCAGCTGGTCGGCCGGATGGAGAAGTCCGCCCTGGTCCGCCGCGTGCCCGACCCGACCGACGGGCGTGGCGTGCTGGTCGAGGTCACCGAGGAGGGGCGGGCTGTGGTCATCCGGACCCTGGCGCACTACGCCACGACGCTCGACCACCTCTTCGACGAGCTGGAGCCGGCCGACCGCGACGCGATCGTGCAGGCCTTGCCCGCGTTGGAACGCCTGGCCCAGGCGGGGCAGAAGGAACGCGCCGGCTGATAGGGTCCGAGCCGACAAGTGAAGACTTCGCCGCAACGACCGCTGCGGGAGAGCCCTCGCGACCTGGCGAGGGCGCCGAAGGAGCAACTTCTCCCTCAGAATCTCTCAGGCCCATGTACCGCAGCGGTCAGGCGACTCTGGAAAGTCAGCGCTTCTACGGCGCTGCGCCCACGGTGCAAACCGCTCAACGGCGGTGAACCTCTCAGGCAGAGATGACAGAGCGAGGGAGGCACCGATCCAAGGAGCCTCCCGTTGCGACGCACCGCGCTCTACGACGTCCACCAGCGCCTCGGCGCCAGCTTCACCGGGTTCGCCGGCTGGGAGATGCCGCTGCGGTACGGCAGTGATGTGGCCGAGCATCACGCCGTACGCCGATCGGCGGGGCTCTTCGATCTCGGCCACATGGGGCAGATCGCTGTCGCCGGGCCGGACGCCGCCGCGTTCCTGGATCACGCCCTGGTCGGCAGGCTCTCCGCGGTGAAGCCGGGGCGCGCCAAGTACACGATGCTGTGCCACACCACCGGCGGCGTGCTCGACGACCTGGTCGTCTACCGGCTCGCCGAGCAGGAGTTCCTGGTCGTGGCGAACGCCGCGAACGCGCAGGTGGTCCGCGCGATGCTGGGTGAGCACTCGGGTGGTTTCGCGGTCACGATCGAGTCCGTGGACCGGGCGCTGATCGCGGTGCAGGGCCCGGACGCCGTGACGATCGCCGGCGAGCACCCGGATCTGAAGTACTACGCGATCAAGCCGTCCCGGGTGGCCGGCAAGGACGTGCTGCTGGCCCGCACCGGATACACCGGCGAGGACGGGTTCGAGATCTACTGCGCGAACGAGGACGCGGCGTCGATCTGGGCGTTCCTGCAGGAGGCGGGCGCGCAGCCGGCCGGACTGGCCTGCCGGGACACGCTGCGGCTCGAGGCCGGGATGCCGCTCTACGGTCACGAGCTGACCATCCGCACCACCCCGTTCGACGCCGGGCTCGGCCGGATCGTGGCGCTGGACAAGCGGGACTTCGTCGGCGGCGAGGCGCTGCGGTCCCACTCGTCGTCGCGGGAACTGGTCGGGCTGGTGTCGAAGGGACGCCGCTCACCGCGGGCCGGACACGCCGTGGTCGACGCAGAAACGGGCGAGACGGTCGGCGAGGTGACCAGCGGCGCGCCGTCGCCGACGCTCGGCCACCCGATCGCTCTCGCATATGTCACGAGAAGTCTGGACTCACGCCGCCTGGCGGTCGATGTTCGTGGCAAGCGTGAAGACGTCGAGATCGTCCCGCTCCCGTTCTACCAGCGCTCCCGGTAAGGATTGATCATGGCCGTCTCCGTCTTCGACCTGTTCTCGATCGGCATCGGCCCGTCCAGCTCCCACACGGTGGGCCCGATGCGAGCCGCGCGACTGTTCACCCGCCTCCTCGACGAGCGGGTGCTCGGCATCCGCGCGGAGCTCTTCGGCTCGCTGGGCGCTACCGGTCACGGCCACGGCACGCCGCGCGCGGTGCTGCTCGGCCTGATGGGGGAGGAGCCGGAGACGGTCGACACGTCCCTGGAACCCGGGCCGATCCTGCTCGGCGGCCGCGAGATCGCCGTCGACCTGGTGCTGCACCGGCGGCGGTCGCTGCCCGAGCACCCCAACGGGATGACCTTCACTGCGCTCGGCGCCGACGGCTCCGAGCTGCTCCGCAAGACCTACTTCTCGGTCGGCGGCGGCTTCGTCGTGGACCAGATGTCCCCCTCCCGCGTACGGGCGGACGACACCGTGCTCCCACACCCGTTCAGCACCGGCGCGGAACTGCTGGAGCTGACCCGCACCACCGGGCTCTCCATCTCGCGGGTGATGCTGGCCAACGAGACCGCGTGGCGATCAGTTCCGGACATCCAGGCCGGGCTGCTCGGCATCTGGCAGGTCATGCAGGACTGCGTGAACGCGGGACTCGACGCCGAAGGGGTCCTGCCCGGCGGCCTCAAGGTGCGCCGGCGCGCGGCGGCGACAGCCCGTCAACTGCGGGCGGCGGGTGACCCTGCCGTGCACGCCATGGAGTGGCTCACGGCGTACGCGATGGCGGTCAACGAGCAGAACGCGGCCGGAGGTCGCGTGGTGACCGCGCCCACCAACGGCGCCGCGGGGATCATCCCGGCCGTGCTCAGCTACTGCCAGGCGTTCGTGCCCGGCTTCAACGCCGACGGTGTGGTCCGGTTCCTGCTGGCAGCCGGTGCGATCGGGCTGCTCTTCAAGGAGAACGCGTCGATCTCCGGCGCCGAGGTCGGCTGCCAGGGCGAGGTCGGCTCGGCGTGCGCGATGGCGGCGGCCGGGCTCGCCGAGGTCCTCGGCGGCACCCCCGAGCAGGTGGAGAACGCCGCCGAGATCGGCATGGAGCACAACCTCGGGCTGACCTGCGATCCGGTGGGCGGGCTAGTGCAGATCCCGTGCATCGAGCGCAACGGGATGGCGGCGGTCAAGGCGGTCACCGCGGCGAAGATGGCATTGCGCGGCGACGGGAAGCACCACGTCTCCCTCGACAAGGTCATCAAGACCATGAAGGAGACCGGCGCCGACATGAAGATCAAGTACAAGGAGACGTCCCGCGGCGGCCTCGCCGTCAACGTCATCGAGTGCTGACGATCAAGACCCCTTCGCGCGTACGGCGTCAGCCCGCCAGCTGACGCAGCGCCTCGTCATCCAGATCGTCGTCGTCCAGGTGCACGTGCCATCGCAGGCTCGGCACCGCCGCCTTCAGGTCCAGCAGCGTTCGCGCCCAGTGCTCGAGCGCTGTCATAGTCACTTTCTTTACTATGCAACTCTTTGTATAGTCGCCTTCCATGAGCCGGTATCCGACGCTGCTGAGCCCCCTGGACCTCGGCCACACCACGCTGCGCAACCGCGTGGTCATGGGGTCGATGCACACCAAGCTCGAAGATCGTGAGCGTGACCTGCCGAAGCTCGCGGCGTACTTCGCCGAGCGGGCCAAGGGCGGCGTCGGCCTGATGGTGACCGGCGGTTACGCGCCGACGTGGCGGGGCTGGCTCGCGCCGTTCGGCAGCACGATGGCCACCCGGCGGCACGCGGACCGGCACCGGATCGTCACGGACGCGGTGCACGAGCACGATGGCAAGATCATCCTGCAGGTGCTGCACGCCGGGCGGTACGGCTACCACCCGTTCATCCAGAGCGCCTCCGGCAAGAAGTCGCCGATCACGCCGTTCCGCCCGCGCGCGATGTCGTCGCGGCAGGTCGGCCGGACCGTGACGGCGTTCGCCCGCGCCGCGAAGCTGGCCCGGCGTGCGGGGTACGACGGCGTGGAGATCATGGGCTCCGAGGGTTACCTGATCAACCAGTTCCTCGCGGCCCGCACCAACGACCGCACCGACGCCTGGGGCGGCACCGCCGAGAAGCGGATGCGGTTCCCGGTCGAGATCGTCGAGCGCACCCGTGAGCTGGCCGGCGACGACTTCATCGTGCAGTACCGGATCAGCCTGCTCGACCTCGTCGACGGCGCCCAGACCTGGGACGAGACCGCCGAGCTGGCCCGGCGGCTGGAAGCGGCGGGCGTGAGCCTGTTCAACACCGGCATCGGGTGGCACGAGGCCCGGGTGCCGACCATCGTCACCTCCGTGCCGCCGGGCGCCTTCACCTGGGTGACCCGCAAACTGCGCGGCGAGGTGTCGGTCCCGGTCATCGCGTCGAACCGGATCAACCGGCCGGAGGCCGCCGAGCAGATCCTCGCCGCGGGCGACGCCGACCTGGTGTCGATGGCCCGGCCGCTGCTCGCCGACGCCGAGTGGGTGGTCAAGGCCGCGCAGGAGCGGGAACGCGAGATCATCACGTGCATCGCGTGCAACCAGGCCTGCCTCGATCACACGTTCCGCAATCAGCGCGCGTCGTGCCTGCTCAACCCGCGGGCCGGGCACGAGACCGAGCTGGTGCTGCTGCCGACCCGTACGGCGAAGAGGGTTGCCGTCGTCGGCGCGGGACCGGCGGGACTCGCCGCCGCCGTGGAACTGGCCGGACGCGGGCACCGGGTGGAGCTCTTCGAGGCGGGGGAGGAGATCGGTGGGCAGTTCCGGCTGGCCGCGCGGATCCCGGGCAAGGAGGAGTTCGCCCGGACCCTCGACTACTACCGCCACATGATCGACATCCGTGGGGTGAAGCTGCACCTGGGGACGCGGGCCACGGTCGAGCCACTGGCCGGCTTCGACGAGGTGGTCCTCGCGACCGGCGTACGGCCGCGTGTTCCCGCCATCCCGGGGGTCGATCACCCGTCGGTGCTCACCTATCAGCAGGTCATCGACGGCGCTCCGGTCGGCGATCGGGTGGCGATCATCGGGGCCGGCGGGATCGGCTTCGACGTCGGCGAGTTCCTGCTGCACAGCCAGAACGAGCCGCTCGGCGACTGGATGCGGCGCTGGGGCGTCACCGACCCCGCCGAGCACCGCGGCGGTCTGGCGACGAAGGTGAAAGTGCCCGCGAAACGGGAGCTCTACCTGCTGCAGCGCAAGGAGACAGCGCTCGGCAAAGGGCTGGGGAAGACGACCGGCTGGGTGCATCGGGCCACGCTGCAGGACGCGGGCGTGACGATGCTGCGCGGTGTCGACTACCAGCGGATCGACGACGACGGGCTGCACCTGGCCGACCGGGTCCTCGCGGTGGACACCGTGGTGCTCTGCGCGGGGCAGGAATCCGTCCGCGACCTCGAAGCCCCCTTGCGGGAGCACGGCGTCACGGTGCACGTCATCGGTGGTGCCGACGTCGCCACCGAGCTCGACGCCAAACGGGCGATCAAGCAGGCGACAGAGCTCGCGGCTCGCATCTGATTCAGGAGACAAACGTGAAGTATCTGTCGCTGAGCGTGGAGAACGGCATAGCCCAGGTCAGGCTGGACCGTCCCGACAAGCTCAACGCCCTCACCCTGGACACCCTCGACGAGCTGATCCGGACCGCCCGCCAGCTCAAGAAGGACCGGACCCTGCGCGCCGTCGTGATCGCCGGCGAGGGCCCGTCGTTCTGCGCCGGCCTGGACATCGCCGGCACGCTGAAGACGCCCGCCCGGGTCGCGAAGGCATTCGTCCCGGCGCCGTGGCGCGGCACGAACACGTTCCAGGAGGCCTGCTGGGCATGGCGCCGCATCCCGGTCCCGGTGATCGCCGCGGTGACCGGTCACTGCTACGGCGGCGGCATCCAGATCGCGCTCGCCGCCGACTTCCGCTTCGCCACCCCCGACTCGAAATGGTCCGTCCTCGAGGGCAAGTGGGGGATCATCCCGGACATGACCGGGGTCCGCAGCCTCACCGAGATCGTCGGGCCGGACGTCGCCAAGCGGCTCACGATGACCGCCGAGCAGTTCAGCGGCGCCGAGGCGCACCGGCTGGGCCTGGTCACCGAGCTGGACGCCGAGCCGCTCAAAGCCGCCACCGCGTTCGCCGAGAGCCTGCTGAGCAGGTCACCGGACGCGCTCGCCGCCGCCAAACGGCTGGTCGACGGCGCGCTGACCGGCAGCGCCCGCCGCACGTTCGCCCGCGAGCGCTGGGAGCAGCTGCGTCTGCTGCGCCTGCCGAACACCGGTGCCCTGCGCCGCGCCGTGCTGAAGAAGAGCGATCCGGAGTTCGGCCCCCGCGCCCGTAGGATGCGCCTGTGGCCCTGAGGAACGCCCTGCTCGCGGCGCTGATCGACAGCGAGTCGTCCGGGTACGACCTGGCCAAACGGTTCCGGGTGTCGGTCGCCAACTTCTGGACCGCGACACCGCAGCAGCTCTACCGCGAGCTCGACAAGATGGAGGCCGAGGGGCTGCTCACGGCCCGCGTCGTGCACCAGGACAAACGGCCTGACAAGCGGCTCTTCTCGATCACCGCCGCGGGCCGGGCCGCCCTGCTGGAGTTCACCCGGCGCGAGCCCAGACCCACCACCGTCCGTGACGAGCTGCTGGTCCAGGTCGAGGCGTTGGCCTGGGCCGACCCCGCCGCGGTCCGGACCTCGATCGAGGCCCGCATCAAGCAGAGCGAGCAACGGCTGGAGGCGTACGAGCGCCAGCTCGCCGAGATCCTCGGCAACCGGAGCCACGAGGAGTTCCTGGCGACCGGGAACCGGATCGGCCCCTACCTGACACTCCAGCGCGGCATCAGTTTCGAGCGCGAGAACATCTCCTGGGGCGAGCTGGCGCTGCGCGTCCTTCAGTCCAGATCAGCCTGAGCCGTTCTCGACGCTCGGCCGCTCCCCGACCGGAGGCTCGGTGGCCAACAGGCCGCTGCCGTCCCGGGCACATCGATGCTCGGACGGCAGCGGTGTCACAACTTCACACCTGGCGAAGCCCTTCAGTGACCGTCCAGTTGGGGAACGTATTCAGATGCGGTGTCGCTGTGACCCGAGAAGGCCCACAGCCGGCCACACCCCGGACAACGCCATACCTGCGTGGCCCGGATGCATTTGCCGGGACGTCACCCCGCGCCATCGGGAGCGATCTCATCGTGCACGCCGCCAAGGACCTGACCGCCGTGGCCACCGAACTAAACAACGGCCGCGCAACGTCCTCGGCTGGGACACCCCTGCTCGGCGGTTCGCCCGTTGCTCGCCGAAGCCTGATCACGTTTACTGATCTGCCGATGAGAGGGCGTTGAGCGTCGCCTTCTTGAACCTAATCTTGTCGGTGGGTAGCGCTAGGGTCCGGCCATGACAAAGATCGACTGGTCAGACGTCCGGCCCCGCATCGCCGCTTTGGCAGGACTCACCGGTGCCGCTGAGGTCTTTGGCGCAACCTCGCACGGCTGGCACCTGGCGGAATCGTTGACCCGTGATGAGCTTGCCGAGTTGGAAGGCCAGCTGGGTGTCGAGCTTCCGGTTGAGTACCGTTCGTTTTTGCTCGAGGTGAGCCGCGGCGGTGCCGGCCCGGCATACGGCCTCTTTCCTGTGCACCGGTTGGATGAGCGTTGGACATGGGAAGGCGGCGGTGCCGCCCTCAACGACCGCGAAGCACTTGTCCGACCCTTTGCTCACATCCGAGCCTTCAACCCAGCCGACGAATTGCCTCCCCGGCCGGAGCGCGGACGGGAGGAGGACGCCTGGTGGGAATTGCGCAGCGAAACTCTCTTCGATCCGGCCCATTCGACCGGCTTGCTCTATCTTTGCCACCTTGGCTGCGCCCTATATGAAGCGCTGGTGGTAAGTGGCCCCTCCCGCGGTCAGATGTGGGCCGATGACACGGCGGATGAGGAGGGCTTCCGTCCGCTGCAGAACCCGGACGGCAGCCGCATGACCTTCGCTGACTGGTACCGCACCTGGCTCTGCCGGTCGGAACGGGCAGCTGGCGCGTGAGAGCGCCCTCCGCTCGAACGTCCTCTTC
>NZ_BOMH01000040.1 GCF_016862095.1 Actinoplanes cyaneus | reverse complement strand
CCCAGCCGGCCGGGCGCAGCTGGTGCTCAGGGGTGTTTCGCGCGGTGGGACGACCGTGAGCGTCGGCCGAGAGCGGAAGCGAACGTTCGTGCACCAAATGCCGGGCTCCCGCAGGAATGACGGCGCGCCCATCACCAGCTGGCGGAGGCTGCCGCGGTGCCCGTAGTGGCTGCTACGCGGTGATCAGGCACGGCGGTCGTTGTTGTGGACCAGGAGCCAGGATTGCCACGGCCATCGGCCGCGGGGACCAGGTTTGCGGCGATGATCGGCCGCGGGGCCGGCAGCCGCGATGGACGCGGTGACCGGACGCCGCGGGGCCGGCAGCCAGGGCTGGGGCCGGGAGGGACGCGGTGACCAGACGCTGCGGGGCCGACAGCGGGGCCGGGGCCGGGATGGACGCGGTGACGGGACGCCGCGGGGGCCGGGAGGGACGCGGTGAGTGGGGGCGGTGCTTCTGGGGTGGGCAGCGCCCGAAGTTGTCCGGAGGGCGCCCGGCGGCCCTCAGCGGGAGACGAAGTCGTGCAGCCAGTCCTGGGGGATCGGCTGGCTGGGGGCCGCGCCGATCCGGCGCAACGCCTCGCCCGGCCGGATGCCGAGCAGGGCCAGCGTCATGGTGGCCAGCAGCGTCGTCCGGCCGAGCTCGGCGCTGGACTGGGTGACCACGAAACGCCCGGAACGGACTTCTTGCGCCAGCCGGGTGGCCAGCGCGACCATCGCGGTGGCTTCCTTGCGCGGGGACTTGTCGTCCGGGTCGGGGTAGTCGACCAGTTCGATCCCGGCGCTGTCGGCGGCGGCCGGTCGGTGTCTCGCGTTGCACACCAGGATGTGCACGCCGGCCCGGGCGAGCGCTGCCATCTCGGCGGGCGACCACGGCTGCTCGCGGGGGTGTGCCATGGTGGCCAATTGCCCTGGCCCCGGCCCCGCGATCACGTGGAGTGCTGATCCCATGAACTGTTCGTCTCCCCTGCCACGGAGGCGGCTGCCGCTGTCGGTGAATCTGGCTTACGCAGAGTAGGGTCACCCCCGGCATGCCCGCTAGCGAGAGGCGCAGAGAAGAGTGACAACCCCCCGGAAGACCCGTGTCGCGATCGTGTTCGGCGGGCGCAGCACTGAGCACGCCATTTCCTGCGTGAGCGCGGGGGCCATCCTGGGCGCACTGGACCCGGATCAGTACGAGGCGGTCCCGGTCGGAATCACCCGTGAGGGTCGCTGGGTCCTCGCCGGGAACGACCCGTCGCAGCTCGCCATCGCGGACGAGAAGCTGCCGGAGATCACCGCCGCGTCGGGCAACGCGGTCGTGCTGGCGGCCGACCCGACGTCGACCGAGCTGATCGTGCGCGACCCGGCCGAGGGCATGTCCGAGCTCGCCGGGGTGGACGTCGTCTTCCCGGTGCTCCACGGGGCGTACGGGGAGGACGGCACGATCCAGGGGATGCTGGAGATGGCCGGGATCCCGTATGTCGGCGCGAACGTCTTCGCCTCGGCCGCGGCCATGGACAAGGAGTTCACCAAGAAGCTCGCGATCGCCGAGGGCATCCCGGTGGGGCCGTACGTGGTGCTGCGCGCCGGTGTCTCGCTCGCCGAGGCGGACAAGGAGCGGCTCGGCCTGCCGGTCTTCGTGAAGCCGTCGCGGGCCGGCTCGTCGACCGGTATCACCAAGGTGACCGACTGGGCGGACCTGGACGCGGCGATCGCGAAGGCCCGTCAGATCGACCCGAAGGTGCTGGTCGAGGCCGCGATCGTCGGCCGTGAGGTCGAGTGCGGGGTGCTGGAGAGCGAGGCCGGCGGTGTTCCGGAGGCGTCGCTGCTCGCCGAGATCCACGTGGACGACGCCGACTGGTACGACTTCGAGACCAAGTATCTGGTGGGCAGCCGTTACACGATCCCGGCGGAGCTCGGCGACGAGATCACCAAGCAGGTCCAGGAGTACGCGCGGCGGACCTTCACGGCGCTCGACTGCGCGGGCCTGGCCCGGGTCGACTTCTTCGTGACCGCTGACGGCGAGATCTTCCTCAACGAGATCAACACGATGCCGGGCATGACGCCGACGTCGATGTTCCCGCAGATGTGGGCCGCGACCGGCCTGGAATACCCGAAGGTCGTGGACCGGCTGATCCGCACCGCGCTGCGGCGGGGGACCGGGCTTCACTGACCCGGGTTGCACCCGCTGGGCACGCCGTCGGTGATCGACTTGTCGGTCTGCACCACGATGTCGGAGAACTCGTTCGCCCACTGGGCGCGGTTGGTGAACGAGGACGGCACCTCCACCTGCACCGGAACCTCACGGTCCATGGTGGTGAACGTGGTCCGGTCGGCCTTGTCCTGGTAGTACCAGCAGACCCGGTTCATCAGCAGGAGGTCGGCGACCAGCGGCACGCACGTGCCGGACGTGTCGTCGACCTTCTCGCACATCGTGGGCTGGGCGACGCCGCAGGAGACGGTGAGCGGCGGCTCCCCGTACGCCGCGTTCTGCTCCGGGCCGGCGCTGACCTTGCGGGCCGGCAGGTTCCGCACCTGTGGGGGCAGCTGTGAGGTGACCGCCAGGCACACCTGCGCGGCCCGGGCGGAGAGCTCGGGCGCGGCGAGCTCGACCGCCGTGCTGGGCACGGCGATCGGGCCGCTCGCGGTGGGCGCCGGTGCCGCATCCGGCGCCGTCGCCTTGGTGATCTGGGTGAAGGCGACGAGACCCACGACCAGGACGATCGGCACGGCCACCACGGTCGCCCAGACGGCGGCGATCCGGGTGATGTTGTCCGGCTTCTTCTCCCCGGAGGCGGGGGTGTCCTGCGGGGCGTCGACGTCGACCATGCTCAGAGGTTTACCACGGAGCAGGTGAGGGTCCGGGTGATGCCCGGCACGTACTGGACCTTGCTCACAATCAGACTGCCCAACTCGTCGACCGTGTGTGCCTCGGTGAGCACCACGACGTCATAGGGGCCGGTGACCGCGTCGACGCGGACGACCCCCGGTATTTTCTCGATCGCTGCGGCCACGTCACGGGCCTTGCCGACCTCCGTCTGAATGAGGATGTATGCCTGGACCACGATCGACTCCTATCCGTCACCGTCGGTGATCCCTGGAAAGTGAAACTACCGTACGAAGCGACCCGGAAGCGGGACGCCACCATCGAAGGGCGTGCACGTGAGCATCGCAGAGTCCGGTGAATTCGGACTGATAGGCAGCATTCTGTCACGTCTCGGTGACGGTTCGGCCACCCTGCTCGGACCCGGCGACGACGCCGCCGTGGTGCGCGCCGCCGACGGCCGGGTGGTGGCGTCCACCGACGTGCTGGTCGAGGGCCGCCATTTCCGCCGCGACTGGTGCGGCCCGGCCGACGTGGGCCACCGGGCCGCAGCCGCGAACCTGGCCGACATCGCCGCGATGGGCGCCACCCCGACCGCGCTGCTGGTCGCGCTCTGCGTGCCCGGCGATCTGGACGCCTCCTGGGCCGAGGGCCTGGCCGACGGGCTGACCGCCGAGGCGGCGCTCTGCGGGGCGAGCGTGGTCGGCGGGGACACGTCGTCCAGCCCGACGCTCACGGTCGCTGTGACGGCTCTGGGAGATCTCAACGGCCTTGATCCGGTACGGCGTGACGGCGCCCGGCCCGGCGACCTCCTGGCGCTGTGCGGGCGGGTGGGATATGCGGCGGCCGGCTACACGGTGCTTTCCCGGGGCTTCCGGACGCCGAAGATGCTCGTGGAGGCGTACCGGCGCCCCGAAGTTCGCTATGCGGCCGGCCCGGAGGCGGCCCGGCTCGGCGCGACCGCGATGATCGACGTGTCGGACGGGCTGCTGCAGGACGTGGGGCACCTGGCGTCGGCGAGCACGGTCGGCATCGACATCCGGTCGGAGGCGTTCGACGTGCCCGACCAGATGCGGGACGCGGCGAAGGCGCTCGGGGTGGACCCGTACCGGTGGGTGCTCGCGGGTGGCGACGATCACCCGCTCGCCGCGACGTTCCCGGCGGGGACGAAGCTGCCGCAGGGCTGGGTGGAGATCGGGTCGGTGCACGACCGGCCGGGCGTCACCGTCGACCGCAAGCCGTGGTCCGGCCCACTGGGGTGGGACCACTTCCGCTGACGCTGATTACGCTGGCGGCGTGGCACAGATCAAGATCAGGGCGGCTCGGTTCGACGAGCCGGAGGTGGTGGAGCTGGTCGCGGAGAACATGCGCGACCTCTCCGAGCGGTATGGCGGCAGCGGCGACGACACTCCGGTCGCGGCGGCCCACTTCGTCCTGCCGGACGGCGAGTTCCTGGTGGCCGTGCGGGAGGACGACGGCCGGCTGCTGGCCAGCGCCGGCTGGCGGCGGCACGGCACCGACGCGGAGCTCAAGCGGATGTTCACCCGGCCGGAGGCGCGCGGGCAGGGCCTGGCGCGGCGGATGCTGACCGCGATCGAGGAGTCGGCCCGGGCGGCCGGCTGCGAGCGGGTCATCCTGGAGACCGGGGACAAGCAGCCCGAGGCGATCGCGCTCTACGAGTCGGCGGGATATGAGCGGATCGAGGACTTCGGCTACTACAAGGGGCACGAGGGCGTGCTCTCGTACGCCAAGAAGATTCCATAGCAAGAGGCCGCCGGGTCGATGACCCGGCGGCTCCTGGAAAGCTGAACCTCAGGCGCGGGCGACCTTGCCGGCCTTGATGCACGAGGTGCAGACGTTGAGCTTCTTGGTCGTCCCGCCACCGGCAGGGGTCCGCACCGACTGGATGTTCGGGTTCCAGCGGCGGTTGGTCCGCCGGTGCGAGAAGGACACGTTGTGGCCGAAGCCCGGTCCCTTGCCACAGACGTCGCACACGCTAGCCACGGGATACTCCTGGGTTTGATTCGAAGATCTGAAAAGGCCCAGGAGCAAGACTCGCCAGGCAACCCGGCGAGCTTACCCGACTCGACGGGAGAACAGCCAATCGCCCCCGGTCAGGGTGCGTACCCAGCGATTGTCAGGGGTGGTTAGTACGATTTTCGCGTGCTGGAGACCCTCGATGCCGCTGCCGTGCACCGCTGGTGCGACGGTGGGCTGGAGGCGCTTCGGGCCCACCAGCGTGAGATCGACGACCTGAACGTCTACCCGGTGCCCGACGGCGACACCGGGACGAACCTTGTGCTCACCCTCACCGCCGCGCAGGAGGCGATCGAGTCCGCCCTGCACGAGGAGCCGCGCACGCCGCTCGGGCGGCTGATGGGCCGGATGGCGCGCGGCGCCCTGCTCGGCGCCCGCGGCAACTCCGGGGTGATCGTGTCGCAGATCCTGCGGGGCATGGCCGACTCGTTCGCGACCGCCGTCGCGGTGCGCGGTGGTGAGCTGGCCCGGGCGCTGCGGCAGGCCACCGACGCGGCCTATGCGGCGGTGGCCCGCCCGATGGAGGGCACCGTGCTGTCGGTGGTGGCGGCGGCGGCCGAGGGCGCCGGCCGGATCAGGTCGGACAATCTCGTCACCGTGGCGCGGGCCGCGGCGCGGGCGGCGGCGGAGGCGCTCGACCGCACCCCGCAGCAGCTGCCGGTGCTGGCGCGGGCCGGGGTGGTGGATGCCGGCGGGCGCGGGTTGTGCGTGCTGCTGGACGCCCTGGTGGCCGCCGTGGAGGAGAGCACCGGCGCGACGGAGGCCCCCACCGCTGTCCGGCCGCCGGTGCCGATCACCGCGGCGGCCGATCACGAGCACGAGCCGGGTGACTGCGCGGGCTTCGGCTACGAGGTGCAGTACCTGCTGGACGCCGAGGCCGACGCCGTCGAGAGGCTGCGGGTCGTCCTTGCCGGGCTCGGTGACTCGCTGGTCGTGGTCGGCACCGGTGACGGCACCTGGAACGTGCACGTCCACGTCACCGAGATCGGCCCGGCGATCGAGGCCGGCATCGAGGCCGGACGGCCGTACAAGATAAAGGTCACCCTCCTGGAGGAGAAGCGGCCCGGCGCCGATTCGCGGGGCGCGGTGGTGGTCGCCGCCGGGGACGGGCTCACCGCGCTCTTCGAGGCCGAGGGCGCCGTGGTCGTCGACCGGAATCCGTCCACCGCGCAGATGCTGGCCGCGATCCGCGCGTGCGGCGCCTCCGCCGTGGTCCTGCTGCCGAACGACGCGAACACGCAGGCCGTCGCGGTTTCCGCGGCCCGCGAGGCGGAGGCGGCCGGCGTGCACGTCAGCGTGGTCCCGACGCGGTCGCCGGTGCAGGCCCTGGCCGCGCTCGCGGTGCGCGACGACAGCCGCCCCTTCGCCGACGACGTGATCGCGATGGCCGAGGCCGCCGGGGCGTGCCGTTACGGCGAGGTCTGCACCGCCCAGCGCGACGCGCTCACCGTCGCCGGGCCGTGCCGCGCCGACGACCTGCTCGGTCTCGTCGACGGTGAGGTGCACGTGATCGGCACCGACCTGGCCGACGTCAGCCACCGCCTGCTCGACCGGATGCTCGGCGGTGGCGGCGAGCTGGTCACCCTGGTCCTGGGCGCGGACGCCTCGGCGGATCTGGAGGAGGACCTGCGCGGTCACGTGCACCGCACCTGGCCGTTCATCGAGTTGCAGTGCTACGCCGGGGGTCAGCCCCGCTACCACCTGTTGGCAGGAGTCGAATGACCACGACCGAGAACGCGGCGACCAGGGTCACGACCGACGTCCCGTTGACCAAGGTGCTCGGGGCGAAGACGGCGAAGGCGCTGGCCGAGCATCTGGACCTGCACACCGCCGGCGACCTGATCTACCACTTCCCGAGGCGCTACGACGAGCGTGGCGAGCACACCGACCTGCGTCAGCTGGAGGTCGGCGAGCAGGTCACGGTGCTGGCCCAGGTGCAGGGGATCAGTGTGAAACCGTTCCGGCAGCGCAAGGGCAACATGCTCGAGGTGACCATCGGTGACGGCTCCGGAGCGACACTGACCTGCACGTTCTTCAACCAGGCGTGGCGTGAGCGGGAGCTGACCCGGGGCCGGTGGGGGCTGTTCGCCGGCAAGGTCAGCGAGTTCCGCGGCAAGCGCCAGTTGAACAATCCGGCCTATCAGCTGCTCAAGGCCGACGCCACGCAGGACGAGGCGGCCGAGGAGATCGAGGAGTTCGCCGGCGCGCTGATCCCGGTCTACCCGGCCGCGCAGGCCGTGCCGACGTGGACGATCACCAAGTGCGTGCGGACCCTGCTGGACGTCTTCGACCCGCCGGCCGACCCGATGCCCGCCGAGGTCCGGGCGAAACGGAACCTGGTCGGCATCGCGACCGCGCTCCGCGAGATCCACCGGCCCAGCTCGGAGGCGGCGCTCTACTCGGCGAAGCACCGGCTGAAGTGGGACGAGGCGTTCGCCGTCCAGCTGACCCTGGCGCAGCGCCGCGCCCGGGCCGCGGCCGCGCCGGGCACCGCCCGCCCCCGCGTCGCGGGTGGGCTCCTGGACAAGTTCGACGCGGCCCTGCCGTACGAGTTGACCGAGGGCCAGGCGTCGGTCGGCGAGGAGATCGCCGCCGATCTGGGCCGCGCCCACCCGATGCACCGGCTGCTGCAGGGCGAGGTCGGCTCCGGCAAGACGCTGGTCTCGGTCCGTGCCATGCTGCAGGTGGTGGACGCCGGCGGCCAGGCCGCGCTGCTCGCCCCGACCGAGGTGCTCGCCACCCAGCACTTCCGCGGGATCAGCGCGCAGCTCGGCGCCCTCGGCCGGGCCGGTGAGCTCGACGGCGACCCGGAGGGGACCCAGCTGAGCCTGGTCACCGGCTCGCTGGGCGCGGCGGCCCGGCGTGCGGCGCTGGCCAAGGTCGCCGACGGGACCGCCGGCATCGTCGTGGGGACACACGCTTTGCTGTACGAGGGGGTCGACTTCTCCGATCTCGGCCTGGTCGTCGTCGACGAGCAGCACCGGTTCGGGGTGGAGCAGCGTGACGCGCTGCGCGCCAAGGCGGCCCGTCCACCGCACGTGCTGGTGATGACCGCGACCCCGATCCCGCGCACGGTCGCGATGACCGTCTACGGCGACCTGGAGACGTCGGTGCTCTCGCAACTGCCGCGCGGCCGCTCGCCGATCGCGTCGCACGTGATCCCGGCGCTGGAGAAACCGGCGTACCTCGACCGCGCCTGGAAACGGGTGAAGGAGGAGGTGGCGGCGGGCCACCAGGCGTACGTGGTGTGTCCCCGCATCGGCGAGGGCCCCGAGGACGAGGAGAAACCTCCGTCGGACGACGAGCCCGCCCGGCGCCCGCCGCTGGCCGTGACCGAGGTGCTGCCCGCGCTGCGCGATCACTACCTCAAGGGTCTGCGGGTCGAGATGCTGCACGGCAAGATGCCGCCCGAGGAGAAGGACGCGGTGATGCGCGCCTTCGCGGCCGGCGAGGTGGACGTGCTGGTCGCGACCACGGTGATCGAGGTCGGCGTCGACGTGCCGAATTCCACCGTCATGATCATCATGGATGCCGACAGGTTCGGCGTCTCCCAGCTGCACCAGCTGCGCGGCCGGGTCGGGCGGGGCTCCGCGCCCGGCGTCTGCCTGCTGCACACCGAGGCCGTCGAAGGGTCGGCCGCCCGCGAGCGGCTCGACGCGGTCGCCTCCACGACTGACGGTTTCAAGCTCTCCGAGATCGACCTGGAGCAGCGCCGTGAGGGTGACGTGCTCGGCGCGTCCCAGTCCGGCAAGCACTCCCACCTGCGGCTGCTGTCCCTGCTCCGGGACGAGAAGCTGATCAAGGAAGCCCGGGTCGAGGCGGCCTCGCTCGTCGGCGACGACCCCGATCTGACCGACCATCCGGCGCTGGCCGCGTCGGTCGCCGCGCTGGTCGACGAGGACCGCGCCGAGTACCTGGAGAAGGGATGATCTTCCACCTCTGCCCACGGTCCACGTGGGAGTCCGTTGCGGACAGCTATGCCGGTGACACCCTGGAGTCCGAGGGCTTCATCCACTGCTCCGACCCCGAGTGGGTGCACGTCCCGGCCACGCTGTTCTACCGCGGCCGGACGGACCTGGTGCTCCTGGAGATCGACCCCGGCAAGGTCGACGTGCCGGTCGTCTGGGAGGACGGCAGCCCGCCCGACCCTTCAGGACGTCAATTCCCGCATGTGTACGGGCCGCTGCCCGTCTCCGCCGTGATCGCCGTCCACGAGTACCAGCCGCTGCCGGACGGCTCGTTCCCGCCCCTGACGTGACGCGTCGCCGGCCTGTATGAGCCCCTGACACGAAGAGGCGCCCCCGGTGATCCACCGGAGGCGCCTCTCCTCAGTCAACCGCTAGCGGGAACCTCAGGCCTTGAAGTTCACCCGGCGACGACGGGCCAGGAAGAACAGGCCGGCGCCGACGAGCACCAGCAGGACCGCGCCACCCGCGATCGTGCTGGAGTTGGCACCGGTCAGGGCCAGCGCGCCGCCCTCGGTGGAGCTGGTGCTCGGGGTGGCCTCGGCCGGGGTCTCCGAAGCGGACGCCGAAGCCGAAGCGGACGCCGACGCGGACACCGAGGCGGACGGCGAAGCCGAGCTGGAGGTGCTGGTGCCCGGGTTCGGCTTGGTGCAGTTCTCCGGCTTGGTCCACTTGACGTCGCCGTTCAGCGCGAGGAAGTCACCGGTCACGGCGACGGTCAGACCCTCGGTGGCCGGGAAGGTCACGGTCTTGGTCTCGCCGGCCTTGACGGTGACGGTCTGCGCCTCGCCCTTGGCCGGGGTGAAGGTGCCGGTCAGCGACGCGGCGCCGTTCTCCGGGTTCTTCAGGGTGAAGACCAGCGAGTCACAGGTGCTCTTGATCTCGGTGACCGGCGCACCGACCTCGGGCTTGGTGCACCCGGCGGGCTTGGTCCAGGAGCCGGCCCAGAGCTGCTTGCCACCGGCGGTGACCTTGATGTTCTTGGCGTTGGCGGCCGGAATCGTGAGGTCGCTCTTGTCGTTCTTGTCGACGACCTGGCTCTGCGTGAAGCCGCCGTCAGCGGTGATCTCGAAGCGCACGCTGGTGACGCCGGCGTCCCGGTTGATCAGGGACAGCTTGACGTTGCCCGCACAGTCCGGAAGTGCCTCGACGGCCGGCTTGGCCTCGCAGACGCCGTTCTTGTAGTCCCCGTTGTTCCCGTTCCACCAGGCGTTCTGCGGCTGACCGAGAGCCGGCTTCGACTGCGCGCCGCGCCCGGCCGGGCTGCCGACCTTGTCGTTGTCGTACCTGGCGCTGTTGTCGGTCAGCGGGTTGATGACCTTGTCACCGAAGACGAAGTCGACCTGGGTGAAGCAGGTCGGGACCTTGACCTTGAAGTCGATCCGCAGCTCGCCCTTGTCGTTCTTCGGGGTCTTGTCGGTGAAGAACTGCGTCGAGCTGTCCAGGACGTACTGCGGCAGCGAGAAGGAGGCCGACGGCGCGGTGTAGGAGACGAGCGTCAGCGGAACCTGCTGGTTCTCACAGATCGGACCGTTCAGCAGCTTGATGCTGGCGGTGCCGGCCGGCCCGTTGAAGCTGTGCTCGAACCGGGCTTCGGCGCCGCTCGTGCAGCTGTTGGTGGCCTGCGCCGGAGCGGCGAAGGCGACGAGGCTGCCGAGGCTGACGAGGGCGCCGGCCGCGAGAGCCGCGACGTGCCGCAAGCGGGGGGTGAACTTCATTCGTTCTCCTGGTACGGGGGACGGAAAGGGGCGCGTCGACGAAGAGTCGACGCGCCCCCGGGTACTAGCGGTGGTTCACCTGGTTATCAGGCGGTGAAGCGGATCTTGCGGCGGCGGGCCATGAAGAAGAGGCCGGCACCGACGAGCAGGACCAGGACAGCACCACCGGCGATGGTGCTGCTGTTGGCGCCGGTCAGCGCGAGCTGCTCGTCGTCACAGTCGGCCGGCTTCTCGTCGTCGAACTTGACCGTCTCGGTGTTGGTGATGGTCTGACCCTTGTAGGTCAGGGTGATCGTCACGTCGACGGTCGAGCCGGCCTTGGCGTCGATGGTCGTGCTCTTCTTCTCGCCCGGCGCGATGGACAGGTCCTTCTCGGTGCCGTCGCTCGACTTGAAGTGCAGCTTGATCGCGATACCGTCGGCCGGGTTGTCGAAACCGAAGGTCATGCTGTCGCAGTCGGCCGCGAAGATCGGGGTGGGCTCGCCCGGCAGGTCGTCCGGCAGGGGCTCCTCCGGAGCGCTGGCGGTCGTGCTCGGGGTCACGCTCACGGAAGCGGACGTGCTCGCGGAAGCGGACGTGCTCGCGGAAGCGGACGTGCTCGCGGAAGCGGACGTGCTCGCCGAAGCGGACGCGCTCGCCGAAGCGGAAGCGGAAGCGCTCGCGGAAGCGGACGCGCTGGCCGTGGGCTCACCCTTCTTGCAGTTTTCCGGGCGGTTCACCGTCTTGCTGTGGAGCGTGTCGCCGACGCCGTTCGAGAACTTGACGGTCTCGGTCAGAGTGATCGACGTGGCGTCGGCGGCGAGCGCCTGCTTGCCCACGGTCGCGGTGTTGGTCGCGTAGTCCTCGCCCTTGTGCAGGCCGACCAGCGGGCCCGCCTTGCCACCGATCGCGGCGGTGTCCAGCGTCTCGAATCGGTAGGTCGGAACGCCGGCGGGGGCGTAGCCGAAGACCGTCCACTCGACGGTCCAGTTGCCGGTCTTGGTGTCACACGTCGTGTCGGCCGTGATGTCACTGTGGTGAGCGGAGGCGGGCGCTGCGAAGACAGCGATGCCACCCAGGCCGAGGGCAGCGCCGGCGGCGACAGTGGCCGCACGACGGAGTGAGGACTTGGACAGGTTCACGCGCTTACTCCTGGGAACGGGGGCAGGAAGTTTTCGGGGCGTGAGGAGGCCATGCGGCATTGGCCGCTCGCTATGGAAAACCGGCGAGGGCTGCGACGACGCCTCCCCACGTCGCCTGCGGACGGTCCGTGAAGGACGTTCGCAACGAGGCCCGACCCTAGCCACTTCCTGCGATCAAAGAAACGTCTCAGCGTCACATAAGGGTCTTGTTATGAACCCGTGATCTTTTTTCACTGCAACGGGACGGTCCCGTTGCGCGTAGTGCCTGTGACGAGGGAATTGTTCACGCGCTGGTGGCCGTTCGGTTGGGGTGCACTAGCGTCGAGGCCGATGACGAGGATTATCGCCGGGGCACATGGCGGGCGGCGTCTGTCCGTTCCGTCCGGTGTGCACACCCGGCCCACATCTGACCGGGTTCGCGAGGCGTTCTTCAGCACTCTCGAGACGATGACGGATCTGTCCGGTGCGCGGTTCGCCGACCTTTATGCCGGATCCGGTGCGGTCGGCCTGGAGGCGCTGTCCCGCGGTGCCGATCACGTCCTTCTGGTCGAATCGGACGCCAAGGCGGCCCGGGTCGTCCGTGACAATGTGGTCGCTCTCCGTGTCGGTCCTGCGGCCCGGGTCGTCACCGGAAAAGTGGTGCAGGTTCTCGCCGATCCTCCGGACGGGGGGCCGTACGACGTGGTCTTCGCCGACCCGCCGTACGCGCTGGGTAGTGACGAGGTCGACGCCGTGCAACAGGAGCTGATGGCCAACGGCTGGCTGGCCCCGGACGCCGTGGTGGTGTTCGAGCGTTCCACCCGATCGACTCGCAGAGAGCCGTTGAGCTGGGTGGACGGTGTGGTCGGCGATCGCACCCGGCGTTACGGCGAGACCACTCTTTGGTACGGTCGCCGATCATGAGACGAGCGGTGTGTCCCGGCTCCTTCGACCCGGTCACGAACGGTCACATCGACATCGTCGGACGGGCCAGCCGGCTGTTCGACGAGGTCGTCGTCGGAGTCCTGATCAACCAGACCAAGTCCGGCATGTTCACCGTGGAAGAGCGCCTCGAGATGCTCAGCGAGGTGACCGCCCCGTACGGGAATGTCCGGGTGATGTCTTTTCACGGATTGCTGGTGGACTTCTGCCGCGACCAGGGTGCCGAGGTGGTGGTCAAGGGCATCCGCGCGGTGAGCGACTTCGACTACGAGTTGCAGATGGCGCAGATGAACATCGGGCTCTCCGGTGTGGAGACGCTGTTCATGCCGACCAACCCGCTGTACTCGTTCGTGTCGTCCAGTCTGATCAAAGACGTGGTCAAGTGGGGTGGCGACGCCTCGGCGTACCTGCCGGACCCGGTGCTCACCCGGTTGGTCAGCCGCCTGAAGCAGAATTAGGGCCGCGTCTCGCAACCGGCCGGGGTCCGAAACACGGCCCGGGAGCCGTCGGCGCGCCGAAGTCGGGCGGGGCGGCGGCACAGTAACGTGATCGCACCACGCTGGGTGGCGGTTCGACGACGGGAGTGAGAAACCGGTGGATCCGCTCGACCGTATCGACGAGCTCATCGAGCACGTCCAGGACGCGCGTTCGGTTCCGATGTCCCGGACGAACTTCATGTTCGACCGGGGCGAGATGATCGAGCGGCTGGAGGAGCTCCGCGCCGAGCTCCCCTCCGAGCTTCGCAAGGCGGCCGCGGTCCTGGACGAGCGGGACCGGATCATCGAGGCCGGCCGCCGCGAGGCGGACCGGATCGTCAGCGAGGGCGAGGCCGAGCACGCCCGCCTCGTCTCGGTGAACGAGATCACCGTCTCGGCCGAGCACGAGGGCGCCCGGATCATCGCCGAGGCGCGGGGCGAGGCGCAGCGGCTGCGCGAGGAGGTCGACGACTACGTCGACACCGCGCTGGCCAACTTCGAGCAGTTCCTGACCAGGGCGCTGGCGTCGATCGAGCGAGGCCGTGACAAGATGCACGCGCTCCGCGAGATCGGCACCTTCCAGGGTGAGGACGCGGAGCGCCCGCTACCGTTCTAGGCCGGGCCGAACCCCGGGCCGATTCGACGACTTCCCGCAAGCTCAGGTAATGTTTTCGGTCGGCCTACCCATGGCTGAGGATCATGATGCCCAAGTCACCGCAGAGTCACCTGGATCCCAGGCAGCCGCTGGTCGTCGACACGACGAAGCTACCCCGGCAGCCTGGTGCGACGCGTGCCCTGAAACGGGTGGTGCCGGCGCCTGCGGACCTCGGCCTGGAGTTGATCTCGGTCCCTGAGGGTTCCGACCTCGAGCTCGATCTGAGCCTGACGTCGGTCTCCGAGGGGGTCTATGTCAGCGGCAACGTTCGCGGCTCGCTCCAGGGCGAGTGCGGCCGGTGCCTCAACGAGATCGACAGCACCTTCGAGGTGTCCCTCGCGGAGATGTTCGCCTACGAGGACAGCACCACGGAGGAGACCACCGACGAGGACGAGGTGGGCCGGATGCAGGGCGACCTGCTGGACCTGGAGCCGGCGGTGCGGGACGCGGTGGTGCTGACCCTGCCGACCAACCCGGTCTGCCGCCCGGACTGCCCTGGGCTGTGCCCCGACTGCGGGGTGCATTTCGACGACCTTCCGGCTGATCACAGCCACGAGGAAGTCGATGCCCGCTGGGCCGCTCTCCGTAATCTGACGGCGACCCCGCCGCAAGACCCGCAGAAACACACCGAGGAGTAGGAACCGTGGCCGTCCCCAAGCGCAAGATGTCGCGCAGCAACACCCGCTCGCGCCGGGCGAACTGGAAGGCGACCGCGGTCTCGACCGTGGCCTGCCCCCAGTGCAAGTCGCCGAAGCTGCCGCACACCGCCTGCTCGGTCTGCGGCACCTACAACGGTCGTCAGGTCCTCGAGGTCTGACGCCGCCGAGTGACGCGCCCGATCATCGGGCGGGTCGTACCCGGACAGTGGCGTTCCACCGGTGCCCCGGCTCCCCACAGGGAGCCGGGCACCGCGCGGATCGCCGTCGACCTCCTCGGCGGGGACCACGCTCCCGCCGTCGTGGTTGACGGCGCTCTGCGTGCCGCCGAGGACGATCCGGCCCTGCACCTGACTCTCGTCGGCCCGGCTGATGCCGCCGACGCGGTGCTCGACGCCCTCCGACCGGCGCAGCGCCACCGCATCACCGTCGTGCCCGGCGGAACCACCGCCGAGGCCGTCGCCGCGGGCCATGCCGACGCGCTGGTCTCCGCCGGTGACACCGCCGTGACGGTCGTCTCCGCCGCACGTGCCCTGGGCCGCTGGCCCGGAATCCGCCGTCCCCCGCTCGCCGCCGTGCTGCCCACCGCCGCCGGCCGGCTCGTGCTGCTCGACGTCGGCTCGACCGTCGACCCGGACGCCGAGACCCTCGCCACCCATGCCCGGCTCGGCGCCGCCTACGCCACCGCGGTCCACGCCCTCCCCGATCCGCGGGTGGGCCTGCTCACCATCGGCACCGAGCGAGGCAAGGGCGACCGCCTGCGCCGGGCCGCCGCGCGGCTCCTGGAGGACCTGCCGCTGCGCTACGCCGGCCTGGTCGAGGGCAGCGACGTCGTGCTGGGCGCCGCCGCCGACGTCGTGGTCACCGACGGCTTCACCGGAAACGTCCTCCTGAAGGCCCTCGAAGCCGTCCACGGGACAAGAAAAGCCGACGAGACCCGCGCCGCCGTCCTGCTCGGCGTCCGCGGCGTCGTGGTCGTCTGCCATGGCGCCGCCACCGGCCCCGATCTGGCCAACGGCATCGCCTTCGCCGCCGACCTGCACCGCCATCGCCGAATTGATGTCGTACAACGAGGTATCGCATGAATGACAAGCGTCGCCGTCCCCCCACCCTCCCCCTGGAAGAGGCCTTCGGCATTCCGATCGCGCCGGAGATGCTCGAACGGGCACTGACCCACCGCTCGTACGCGTACGAGAACGGCGGCCTGCCCACCAACGAGCGCCTGGAGTTCCTGGGCGACTCGGTGCTCGGCGTGGTGATCACGTCGGCCCTGTTCCACAACCACCCGGACCTGCCCGAGGGCCAGCTCGCGAAACTGCGCGCCAGCGTCGTGAACATGCACGCGCTCGCCGACGTGGCGCGCGGCCTCGGCGAGGAGGGCCTCGGCCCGCACCTGCTGCTCGGCAAGGGCGAGGAGACCACCGGCGGCCGGGACAAGGCCAGCATCCTGGCCGACACCCTGGAGGCGCTGCTCGGCGCGATCTACCTGGAGCACGGGCTGGAGACGGCCGGCGAGGTGATCCACAGGCTGTTCGACCCGCTGATGGCCGAGTCGGCCGGCCGGGGCGCCGCGCTGGACTGGAAGACCAGTCTGCAGGAGCTGACCGCTGCGCTCGGGCTCGGCGTGCCGGACTATGTGATCGAGGACTCCGGTCCGGATCACGCGAAGACGTTCACCGCGTGGGTGGTGGTGGCCGGCGTCCGCTACGGCGGGTCCGAGGGCCGCAGCAAGAAGCAGGCCGAGCAGCGTGCGGCCGCGGCCGCCTGGCGCACCCTCACCGATCGGAACGAGACCGATGGCGACGACAAGCCCGAGTGAGACGGCAACGACGACGGCGGACGAGAGCGAGCCGCGGGACAGCATCTGGGAGAAGGCCGGCGGCGGTCGCGGGGTCGCCGTCGCGATCGGGCTGCTCGCGCTGACCCGGATCGCCCAGCTGCTGATGATCTGGTGGCTGGGCGGTGAATCGACGTCGGGCGGGGACGTCTGGCACCGGCTGCTCGTCTGGGACGGCGGCTGGTTCCTGCGGGTGGCCCTGAACGGGTACCCGCACGGCTACACGTACGACGCCAACCACGTCCTGCAGGCCAACGAGCTGGCGTTCTTCCCGCTCTACCCGATGCTGATCCGCGGGGTCACGCTGCTCGGCGTCGCCCCGAACGTCGCGGCCGTCGGCGTGGCCTGGATCGCCTCGATCGGGGCGGCGATCGCGCTGCACCTGCTCGGCACCAGCCTCTACGGCAAGCGGGCCGGCTGGGCGCTGGTCGCGATCTGCTGCTCGGCGCCGGTGTCCGTGGTGCTGTCCATGGCGTACTCGGAAAGCCTGTTCCTCGCCCTTGTCGCCGGCATGCTGGTGGCCGCGCACCGGCGGGCGTGGTTCCCGGCCGCCCTGCTCGGTCTCGGCGCCGCGCTGACCAGGCCGACCGGTGCCGCCGCGGCGCTCGCCCTGGCGGTCGCCGCGCTGATGGCGGTCCGCCACGAGCGCAACAAGCTCCCGCCCCTGGCGGCGGCCGCGACCGCTCTCGCCGGCGTGCCGCTGTTCCTCGGCTGGGTCGGCTGGCGGGTCGGTGACTGGACCGCCTGGTTCAAGATCCAGACGGCCGGCTGGGGTACGTCGTTCGACTACGGCAGCAGCACGATCAGCTTTCTGGAGGCCACGTTCACCGGCGCCGACGGCTGGGTGCAGGTGAGCGTCGGGCTGATCCTGCTCGCCGCGCTGGCCGCGGCCGGGGTCGCGCTCGCGCAGAAGCCGTGGCTGCCGCTCGCGGTCTACGGGGTCGTCGCCATGATCCTCGTCTACGGCCAGGCCGGGTTCTACCACTCCAAGCCGCGGCTGCTGCTGCCCGTACTGTTGACGCTGCTGCCGTCGGTGATCGCCGCCGCCCGCGCCCGCCCCCGGGTCGCGGTTCTGGCGATCAGCGCGTGGGCCGCCTTCGGCCTCTGGTACGGCGCCTACCTGATCACCATCTGGCCCTACACGATGTGAGGACCCCCCTTGCCCGAGCTTCCCGAGGTCGAGACCGTCCGGACGGGTCTCGCCAAGTGGGTCACCGGCCGCACGATCTCGTCGGTCGAGGTGCACCACCCGCGCGCGATCCGCCGTCACCTGCCCGGCGACGCCCACTTCGTCGCCATGCTCACCGGCCGTACCATCCTCGACGTCTCCCGCCGCGGGAAGTACCTGTGGCTCCCGCTCGACTCCGGCGACTCGGTCATCGCCCACCTCGGCATGAGCGGCCAGCTCCTGATGCAGCCCGCCGACGCGGAGGACGAGAAACACCTGCGGGTCTGCTTCTCGTTCACCGACGGCGGCCCGCAGTTGCGCTTCGTCGACCAGCGCACGTTCGGCGGTTTGTCGGTCTCCGAGGGCGGCGCGGAACTGCCCGACGAGATCGCGCACATCGCCCGTGACCCGATGGACCCGCTCTTCGACGACACGGCGTTCTCGGCCCGGCTGCGCGGGCGGCACACCGAGATCAAACGGGCCCTGCTCGACCAGACCCTGATCTCCGGGGTCGGCAACATCTACGCCGACGAGGCGCTGTGGCGCGCCAAGCTGCACGGCGCCCGCCCCACCGACAAGCTCACCAGGCCGGCGGTCGCGCGCCTCCTCCAACACGTCCGTGACGTGCTGGGCGAGGCGATCGTGGCCGGCGGGACGAGCTTCGACGAGCTCTACGTCAACGTCAACGGCGAGAGCGGGTACTTCGACCGGTCGCTCAACGCCTACGGCCGCGAAGGCGAGCCGTGCAAGCGCTGCGGCGCGATCATGCGGCGGGAGAGCTTCATGAACCGCTCCAGCTTCAGCTGTCCCCGCTGCCAACCCCGACCCCGCTGATTCTGTACGCCGTGAGCCCTGCCCCGTGGCACTCCCCGCGGGCCAGTGGTGGTCCCGGCCGCGACGCGCCTCCCGGCTCGCGGCTTGTGGCGCTTCCGCGAGCTGCGGAGGTGGTCCCGGCCGCGGCCGCGAGTTGCGGTCCCGGCTGGTTCTGATGGGCGTTATCCGGGACGGATAACGCCCATCAGAACCAGCCGGGAGGGCGGGGCGCGAGGTGACCCGGGGTGGTGGCCACCTCGCGCCTGACAAGCCACGGGGCTCGGGCCACGTCCGTACCGTCGCCGACATCACCCCGTCGCCGAGAACCGCCGTCCGGATCAGTCGCCGCTGTGAGCCCCGCCGCCCGGATCAGTCGGCGCTGTGGGCCCCGCCTCCCGGAGCCCCGGCCGGGCTCAGATCCGGGCTCGTGTCGGTGGCCAGTCCGAAGCCGGCGCCACGACGGCCCATCAGCCGGCGGGCGGCGGTGAGCAATGCGGACGGGACACCGTGGACGAGGTGCCCGTCGCCGGGGCGGGCGCCGTCGCCGTCCCAGCTCTGATAGGCCGACCACGGCCCCTCGAACGTGCAGATCCGCACGCCCAGCTCGCGGTAGAGCGGATGCGTCGGCACCCCGGGGTTGAGCACCACGCGGTGCAGGCCGCGGCGGGCGGCGAGACGGACGGTCAGCGCGACCGGCCCGACCCCGCCCGAGCCGGCCGGGGCACGGTCGAGGAACAGACCCTCGACGCCGTCGGCGCGCCAGGCGTCCACATCGGTGAGCACGTCGGCGAGCGAGCGGCTGCCCCAGTCCAGGTCGATCCGGCCGAGGGACTGGTGCAGCGTGCTGCGGTCGCCGGGGTTCTCGCGGACGATCCAGGTGTCGGCGTCCAGCTCCAGTTCGGGACCGGGGTGGGCGTACGCGGGGAACAGGGTTTTCACGAAGTCCTCCGGAGGTCGGCGGCGGTCAGGGCGACGATGAGCAGGCCGGCCACGTGCGTCGCGGCCAGCACGGCGACGGCGAGCGGCAGCGGACCGGCGTCCGGCTGCGGGAGCAGCGGCAGGGCCAGGGTGGCCAGTGAGGGTGCAGCGGCGAGGGTGGCGGCGATCCCGGTACGCGACCGCGCCGCCAGCAGGAACGTGATCGCGAAGACCCCGCCCAGCAGTGTCCCGGCGGCCAGTGCGAGCACGGCGGGTTGCGTGGCGCCGAGGTGGCTGAGCTGGTACGGCAACCGGTACGCCGCCAGCGCCAGCGCCCCGCCCGCGGCGAGCGGCGGCAGCAGCCCGGCCAGCGTGATCGCGGTGACGTTGCGGACGTGCCTGTCCAGCTCACCGACGCTCTGCGCGGAGTCCAGCCCGGCGTCGATCCGGGCGGTGTGCCAGCCGATCAGCGCCTCCAGCATCGGCACCGCGAGCAGCAGCGGCAGCGCCACCAGCGACGGCGTGACGTCCGGCCCGGCCTGCCAGAGCAGGGCCACGCAGAGCGCCTGGGAGACCCCGATCACCAGGTACGCGATCCCGCGCCGGCGTTCCACGGCGGTGAGCCGGGGGATCCGGCACCGACGGCCCGGCACCACCGCCGGCCGGAACGCCCGCACCAGCACCGTCACGACGGTCGCGGGCAGCAGCGTCTCCACCGGCACCCAGTGCGCCCAGCCCATCCCGGCGTCCCCGGCGAGCGCGGCGGCGGCGAGCAGCCAGCAGGGCAGATACCAGAGGATCACGGCGGACTCGGCCCGGGCGACCAGCGCCGCGGTCACCGTGGCGAGGGTCGCCAGGCCACCGGCGCCGACCGACGCGGCGAGCAGCCGGTCCGGGCCGAGCAGCTCACCCGGGGAGATCCAGACGAGCGCGCACCAGAGCGCGGTGACGGCCGCGAAACCGGCGCCGATCAGCCGTACCGCGGCCTCCGGGCCGGCCCGGCGCGCGACCGTGACGCCCATGCTGGTCAGCGCCTGCGCCGCGGACCAGCCGAGCAGCAGCGTCCCCGCGGCGACCGGCCAGGCGACGCGGGCCAGGGCGCCGGCCCCGGCCACCGCGACACTGACCGGGCCCAGGTAGAGCAGACAGCGCAGGATCACCGGCATCAGGAAGATCCGGCGCTTCGGCTTCTCCGCCGGTTGCTGCTCGCCGGAGAGCGAGGTCAGCCAGCGGCTCCTGGCGCGCCGGTTGGTGCGGATCTCGGTGCCGGGCTCGCGGTCGCCGTCGGCGAATGCCCGCCAGGCGGCCTCGGCCTCGGGGCTGAGCGTGCGCCGCGCCCCGAACGGATCCTCGTCCTCCGGTTCCGCCGGGACCGGCGCGGCCGAGTCCTCCGCGACCCAGCTGGCGTCGAACTCGGCCTGGTCTTCCGCGACCCAGCCGGCGGCCGGCGCGGCCGGGCCCTCCGCGACCTCGGGGACCTCGGCGACCCCCACGATCTTCGCGTCCTCGGGGAGCGAGCCGTGCCAGGGCTGCTCGTCCACCTGCGGGTATGCGGGGATCCAAGCTTCTTCGGGCGCCGGGACGTCGTGGTCGAAGTCGGTGCTCCGGGAGCGCTTGCGGTTCACCAGCCGTCCGGGGCGGCCGAGGCCCGCCGCGCCCGTCGCGAGCTCCTCCGGGGCGGCCTTCCGGTCCCGTCTGCGCCATCCGCGCCGCGCTGTCCGCTCGTCCTCCGGAAGCGGCTGCGCCGCGTTCCGATCCAGGACGTCCCAGGCCCTGCGGTACGGCGTGCCGGCCCATCCCCGGCCGCCGGTGGCGTGATCCGTGGTGAGGGCACTCCCGGCGCCGGAGGACATGTCCCACCTCGCCTCCGGGGAGTCGGCGGGCTCCTCCTCGGCGGTGGCCAGCGCTCGGGCCAGCCCCGCGAAGAGCAGCGTCTCCGCGGTCCCGTCGATCGGCGACCGCGGCTCCTGGGCGTGCCGGGCCGGCGGCGTCCCGAACAGGAACGTCTCGGTCAGCGGCGTGACCTCGCGCCGCACCGGTGGCGCTGCCCGCACCAGGTCGGCGGGCCGGGCGAACAGGACGGTCTCGGCGGGCGGGACCGGAATCCCGGCCGACTCGGGCTCGCTCAGCGGCGGACGGGCCTCGACCCCGAGCGGGTCGGCGCTCACCGGATCAGCGCTCGCCAGGTCCGTACCGGCCACGTCCGCAATGGCCAGCTCGGTGCTCGCCAGGTCCGTGTCGGTGAACGTCACGGGCGGGACCGGGTGCGTGCCGGCGGGCGGCTCGTCGTCGAAGGCCGGCGCCACGAACAGCAGGGTCTCGGCGACCGCGGTCTCCCGCTCGGAGTCCGACATCACCTCGTAGAGTCGCGCGCCGAGTCCTTCCGGCGGCAGATCGGCGGGATCCGTACGTACCTCCTCGACATCGCCGGCGAACAGCTCGCCCGGACCCTCGGCAGGAGGCCGGGTGGTGCGGCGCCGCGCAGCGGGCGCCTCCTCGAACGCCGGAGCGTTCGCGGCATGTCGCGGCTCGCCCGGCTGGGGACGCCGCCGCCGGTTGCGGGACGCGGTCCGCGCGGATCCCGGGGTCCCGCGTGGGGGAGTGATCGTCACTTTCAGTCCTCCCTGGTCAGCCAGCGCAGCGTGGCCGGCATCGGGGTGCGGGGCGCCGGCACGGCGAGCGCCAGTTCGAAGGCCGGCGCCAGGGGTGGCGCGGCAAGATCGGTGTAGAGAGCGCTGTAGACCCGCACCACCCGGTCGGCGGTGAAGTGGCTCAGCGCGCGTCGCCGGGCCGCCTCGCCCAGCGCACGCCGGCGCGGCGTGGCCCGCAGCAGGCCGACGATGGCGATGGCCAGCTCCGACGGGTCGTCGGCGGGCACCACCACCCCGGTCGAGCCGAGCGTCTCCCCGGTCGGCCCGACGTCGACCGCCACCACCGGACGGCCCGACATCATCGCCTCGACCAGGCGCGACGGCGGATCGGATGGTCCCGGCACGTGCGCCACCACCTGCCCGACGGTGAACCGCTCCCGCGGGTCCGCCGGCAGCGGATGCATCCGGATCGTGCCGCTCAGCCCGGTGCCCTCGATCCGGTCGGCGCAGTACTCCTCGTGCGCGGCGGTCACTCCGACCAGGTGCAGCACGGTCCCCGGCAGCGCCGCCGAGATCTCCGTGAACGCGTCCAGGACCAGGGTCAGTCCACTGTCCGGGCCGCCGCTGCCGGCCCACACCACGGTCGGCGGGTCCTCCAGCTCGGCCGCGCCCGGGTACTCCTTCGGGTCCACCCCGGCCGGCACCTGGATCAGCCGGGACGGTGCCGCGCCGTGATCCAGCGCCCACCCGTGGTGGTAGGTGCTCAGCGGGGCGATCAGCTCGGCCTCGGCGTACCCGGTGCGGGCCACGGCGCTGCGGAACCGGCGCAGCACCAGCCGGACCGCGGGGGACAGGCGCTCCTCGGACGGGCGCCGGCGAGTCACCGGCGTACGGGCCTCGGTCAGCAGCAGCGGCGTGCCACTGCGCCACCGCCCGGAGAGCGCCGCGAGCAGCGGGGTCGTCCCACCCACGCAGTGCACCAGGTCCACCTCCGGGACCGGCACGGCCAGCGCCCGCAGAGCGTGCCGCAGCAGCATCGCCGCCGACCGGGCGTCACGCACGCTCAACTTCGGCAATTCGTCCGGTACGGGCTGGACCCCCCAGCGCCACGCGTCGAGCAACTTGTCGGCGAGCGGCAACCGGGTCAGCGGGCTCGGGCGGTTGACGGCCAGCTCGGCGATCCCGCGCAGGCCCTCGGCGAACACGTCGGTCGCCGTCTCGTCCAGCAGGCCGTGGCACAGGTGGGCGACCGCGTCGGCGGCGCCCTCCGGGAGCTGGGCACGACGCCGCTCGGCGCGGGCCGGTTCACGACCCAGCGCGACGGCGCGCGCCGAGCCGACATTGGGCGGCAGCGGGTACGCGGGAGCGGACGGCAGTTCCCGGTCCGTGACGGTCAGCAGCTCGAAGCGGTACCGGTGCAGCCCGTCGACGAGCGTCCGGCACCAACCTCCGAGGGCGTCCCGGCGGTACGGGTACCCGCCGCCGGTGAGCAGACAGATGCGCTCACGCGACGGGGTCGGATTCACGCTGGGGGCAACGACACAAGAGGCCCGGGCCACAGGAGCATGTCAGCTAGGCGACAGAAAAACGCAACATTTGTCCTACTTTGTCGTCCGTGTTTGCCCGTTTTTGCCCGAAAGGCCGTCCTGTTCACCCCGTCCTCGCGGCTTCGCTGATCGACCCGTGTCCCGTCCTTGATCGACCTCTCGGGCAGGTCCCGTCGCGCCGCCCCGACGCGTCCGTGCGGGGATGGCGGGCCCTCGTGGTCCGAGATAGCTCCGGAAGGGGTTGTGTGTCGGTGACCCCCCGGCTGCGTGGCGCGAGTGAAGGGGTGCGATGTCCGGCGGGGCGGGGAATTTCTTGATCAAATAGGTGGCCCGGAAGCGAGCCGGACGCGTACGGTGTTGATCGAACTTCATCGAGTGAGCTGGGTGGGAAGGTCCCACTGAGATCGACAAACCGGCAGCGCCGCGCATAATCGCTGTTCAAGACCCCCTGGTGGCGTGATTCACTGACGTCGGCCGGTCAACGGCGTGCGCTCGGCTTGACGGAGCCTGGGTATGGGCGGACTATGGAGATGTCGCTAGTCGCGCCCACTCATGCCCCGGCACCATTCGTGGCTTGAGCATCAGCACCTAAGAGAGTTTTGCCGCATCATTGGCAGGACTCTGTTCTCACGCGTGCCCGTGAGTGCTTTGGTGCGTCAGTTCGCGCGCTGCGCGCACATTTGGCCGGCCATTTCCGGCAAAGCAGTCACATACGCACCGTGTCACAAGGAGTCACGATGGCGAAGGCCCTCTACGGCCACGTAGGTGCGGCGCCCGATCGGCGCCTGCTCGACGAGGTCACCCGACTGCGTTCCAGGGTGCAGGCCCTGGAGTTCGAGGTCACCCGCCTCCGGGCGGAGAACGACCGCCTCGCGGCGGCGGCAGCCGAGGCGGACGACATTCTGCGGCTGACCGAGCCGGCGCTGACCTGAGCTCTACCGACCGCCGGGCCGTCTCCGCGGGGTGACTGACCGGCGATCATCCCCCCTCGCACCACAACGCATCAAAGAAAAGCGCGCCTCCACATCAGTGGCGGCGCGCAGTTTTTTGTGCCCTCTCGCCACCCGAAACACCCGCCAGCTCCAGCCGAGCTCTCAAGGCTGGCGCTCACGGGTGTAACCAGCCTCCAAAACACCCTCCAGGGCCAGCCGGAAGCTCAAGGCCGGCGTTCACGGGTGTAATCCGGCCACACCCCCCGATCTGTGCCGGGCTGCACGATCCCCGATCTGCGCGCGCTGCCTACGGGACTGCCCACGCGGCCCGTCGACGAGCAGAACCCGCCCTCCCAAAGGGGGGTGCCACCACCACGGACCATGATGCCGAGAGAACGCAAGATCGTGCTGGGAGCCTGTGGACAACCGGCTGGTGTGGAAAACCCATGGGGCATAACTGCCGGTAGAGGCAGTCGGCCGTGAATGACGGTCGTGCCGGAAGCGAATGACCGCCAGCAGCCGAGCCGTCGGTGTGGGAGCACCGGACGTACCGGGAACGGGGTGTGCCCGCGCTGCGGAATGACGGCGGAGGGTGAGCACCGGCCGCACCCGGAACAGGGGGAGAGCGGCGGATATTCTGGGGCGCCGACCCGCGTGTGGCGCGCCGTAGCACTACCCTGCCTGACCCGTGCGGGTAGCCTGCCACCCAGCAGAACACCGCCGACCCTCGGAGATCCGTGCACCTCAAGAGCCTGACGGTCAAGGGCTTCAAGTCCTTCGCCTCCGCCACCACGTTGCGGCTGGAGCCGGGCATCACCTGTGTGGTGGGGCCGAACGGCTCCGGCAAGTCGAACGTCGTCGACGCCATCGCCTGGGTGCTGGGTGAGCAGGGGGCGAAGGCGCTGCGTGGCGGGAAGATGGAGGATGTCATCTTCGCCGGCACGGCGGGGCGGGCGCCGCTGGGGCGAGCCGAGGTCACGCTGACGATCGACAACAACGACGGCGCTCTGCCGATCGACTACACCGAGGTGTCGATCACCCGGCGGATGTTCCGCGACGGCGCCAGTGAGTACGAGATCAACGGCAACACCTGCCGCCTGCTGGACATCCAGGAGCTGCTCAGCGACTCCGGCATCGGCCGGGAGATGCACATCATCGTGGGCCAGGGCCGGCTGGACGCGATGTTGCACGCGAAGCCGGAGGACCGCCGCTCGTTCATCGAGGAGGCGGCCGGCGTCCTCAAGCACCGTAAGCGCAAGGAGAAGGCGGTCCGCAAGCTCGACGCGATGCAGGTCAACCTGAACCGGTTGAACGACCTGACCGCGGAGTTGCGGCGCCAGCTGAAGCCGCTGGGCCGGCAGGCCGAGGTGGCCCGGCGCGCCGCCGGCATCCAGGCCGACCTGCGGGACGCGCGGCTGCGCCTGCTCGCCGACGACCTGTTCACGCTGCGCACGACGCTGGACAAGGAGATCGCGGACGAGTCCGCGATGCGTACCCGGCGCGGCGAGGTGGAGGAGGAGAACCGCGAGGTCCAGCGGATGCTCGCGGATCTGGAGTTCGCCCACGCCGAGGACGCGCCGCTGCTGCAGGCCGCGCAGGACACCTGGTACAAGCTGTCCGCTCTGCAGGAGCGGTTCCGGTCGACCGAGCAGCTGGCCACCGAGCGGTTGCGGCACCTGGCCGCCACGCCTGACGACGAGCGTCCGGGCCGCGACCCGGAGATGCTGGAGGCCGAGGCCGAGCGGGTCCGCGAGCAGGAGGAGGAGCTGCGCGAGGCGCTCACCGAGGACCAGATGCGCCTGGCCGAGGCGGTCGAGCACCGTCAGGAGCTGGAGCGTCAGCTGGCCGCCGCGGAGGGTGAGCTGCGGGCCGCCGCGAAGGCGATCGCCGACCGCCGGGAGGGCCTGGCGAAGCTGGTCGGCAACGTGAACGCCGCGCGCGCCCGGACGACGAGCGCCGCCGAGGAGATCGAGCGCCTGGCGGCCGCGCACGAGGACGCGCTGATGCGGGCCGAGGCGGCGCAGGCCGAGGTCGACGTGGTCGCCGCCGAGTCCTCCGACGCCGACCGGGACAACGCCGACCTGGACGCCAAGCACGACGAGGCGGTGGCCGCGCACGACAAGGCCGCCGCGGTGGTCCGCGAGCTGTCCGACGCGGAGCGGGCCGCGGAGAAGGACGCGGCCAGCCTCAAGGCCCGTGAGGAGGCGCTCGCGCTCGGCCTGAAACGTAAGGACGGCGCGGGCGCGCTGCTGGCGAAGACCGGCCAGGTGCCCGGTCTGCTCGGCAGCCTGGCGTCGATGCTGACGGTCCGCGCGGGGCACGAGACGGCGCTGGCCGCGGCGCTGGACACGCTCGCCGACTCGGTCGCGCTGGCGAGTCTGGACGAGGCGGTGGAGGCCGTCCGTACCCTCAAGATCGCCGACGCCGGCCGGGCCTCGCTGATCATCGCCGCCCCGGCCGGGCCCGGACTGCAGGGCCCGCTGGACACGCTGCGCCCGGCTCTGCCGGAGGGCGCGACCTGGGCGCCCGATGTGATCGACTGCCCGGAGCAGATCCGCCCGGCGCTCAACCGCGCGCTGCGCGACGTCGTGCTGGTGCCGGATCTGGCCGCGGCCACCGCGCTGGTCGCCACGAACGCCGAGCTGCGCGTGGTGACCCCGGAGGGCGACGTCCTCGGCGCCTACGCGGCGGCCGGCGGCTCGGCGAAGGCCACCAGCTACATCGAGGTGCAGGCGGCGGTCGACGAGGCGAGGGCCGGGCGCGCCGCCGCCGAGGAGCGCATCGCCGAGATCAAGGAGCAGCTTTCCGAGGTACGGGCCCAGGTCGCCGAGCTGAAGCAGGCCGTCAGCGTCGCCGCGCAGGCGAAGCGGGCCGCCGAGGGGGAGCGCAACGCCGCCGCCCGCCGGCTCGCCGAGCTGGGTGCCGGCGCGCGCTCGGCGAAGGCGGAGAGCGAGCGGCTCGGCGCGTCCCGGCAGAAGGCGGAGGCCGCCCGGGAGGCGGACCTGATGCGGGTCGCCGAGCTGGAGGAGCGGCTGCGCCTGGCCGAGGACTCCCCGATCGACGAGGAGCCGTCGACGGAGGAGCGCGACCGGCTGGCCGCGCTCGTGCCCCAGGCCCGGCAGAACGAGATGGAGGTCCGGCTCGCGGTGCGCACCGCCGAGGAGCGGGTCTCCTCGATCGCCGGCCGTGCCGACTCGCTGCTGCGTCAGGCCAACCAGGAGCGGCAGGCCCGCGAGCGCGCCGCGGCCCGTCGCGCGGCCCGCGCCCGCGGCGCCGAGATCGCCCGTGCGGTCGCGGCCGGCGCGCACACCGCCCTGATGCGGGTCGCCGTCTCGGTCACCGCCGCGGCGCAGGAGCGGGACCGGATCGCGCACGAGCGCACCAGCCGCGAGGCCGAGCTGCAGGAGGTGCGGGCCACGGCGAAGCGCCTGGTGACGGAGCTGGAGCGGCTCACCAGCGAGGTGCACCGCGACGAGATGGCCCGGGCCGAGCAGCGGATGCGTATCGAGCAGCTGGAGGCGAAGGCCGCCGAGGACTTCTCGCTCGACGTCGAGACGCTGATCAGTGAGTACGGGCCGGAGCAGCTCGTCCCGCCGACGCAGGCGGAGGTGGCGGCGGCCGAGAAGGACGGCAAGCCCTCCCCGGAGCCGGTGCCGTTCCACCGGCCGACGCAGGAGAAGCGGGCCAACAAGGCCGAGCGTGACCTGACTTTGCTGGGCAAGGTCAATCCGCTGGCGCTGGAGGAGTTCGCCGCGCTGGAGGAACGGTACAAGTTCCTCTCCGACCAGCTGGAGGACCTGAAGGCGACCCGCAAGGACCTGCTCACCGTGGTCAAGGACGTGGACGACCGGATCCTCGAGGTGTTCACGTCGGCGTTCGAGGACACCGCCCGTGAGTTCCAGCAGGTGTTCCAAGTGCTCTTCCCGGGCGGCGAGGGCCGGCTGATCCTGACCGACCCGGAGGACATGCTCACCACCGGCGTCGAGGTGGAGGCCCGTCCGCCGGGGAAGAAGATCAAGCGGTTGTCGCTGCTCTCCGGTGGTGAGCGCTCGCTGACCGCGGTCGCCATGCTCTGCGCGATCTTCCGGGCCCGCCCGTCGCCCTTCTACATCATGGACGAGGTCGAGGCGGCCCTCGACGACGTCAACCTGGGCCGGTTGATTACGCTCTTCCAGCAACTTCGGGAGAAGAGCCAGCTGCTGATCATCACGCACCAGAAGCGGACCATGGAGGTCGCGGACGCGCTGTACGGCGTGACCATGCGAGCCGGCGTCACCCAGGTGATCAGTCAACGCCTGAACCGCGAACCAGAGGACTAGGTAACTTATGCGCGACCGCGCCCGGGCCCTGCTCATCGACCTGGACGGCGTGCTGCGCCGCTGGGACCCGGCCCCGATGATCGCCGTCGAGGTGAAGTACGGGCTGAAACCGGCCGCCCTGCTGGAGACCTCGATGTCGTGGGACATCTACCGCCCCGCGATGGCCGGTGAGATCTCCGACGAGGAGTGGATGGGCCTGGTCGCGAGCCGGCTGCCGCTCGACGGGCCGGAGGCGTCCGCCGCGGTCGCCGAGTGGCAGGCGTACCGGGGCGAGGTCGACCCGCAGGCGCTGGAGTTCGTCCGGGGCGTGCGTGCCGCCGGCCGCAAGGTCGGGCTGGCCACGAACGCCACCGACCGGCTCCGCGGCGACCTGGACGCGCTCGGCCTCACCGGCGAGGTGGACTTCGTCCTCAGCTCGTGGGAGATGAAGGTGCACAAGCCGGCCCCGGAGTTCTTCCAGCAGGCCTGCCTGGCGATCCGGGAGGTGCCCAAGCACGTGCTCTTCGTGGACGACGACGACCGGGTGATCCGGGGAGCGCGGGTGGCGGGACTGTCCGCCTACCGGTGGACCGGGCCGGAACACGTGCCGTACCTCCGGAAGGCCCTTGATCTCCCGGATTGATGCCGCCCCCGCGTTCGCGGAACGAGGGGCCGGGGCGGACCGTCCAAGATGACGGAGTGCCATCGGGGCACGCCTGTCCGGAAGGATCGACATGTCGAAGATCGCCCTGCTCGCCGGGAGTTGCCTGATCGCCCTGGGCGCCACCGCGTGTTCCTCGTCGGGCACCACGGCCGCGCCGGCCACGAGCCCGGCCCCCGGCTCGGCGCCGGTCAGCACCAGCGCGCCCGTCGAGAGCGGCGGCACCCCCAGCGCTCCGGCCGGGTTCGCGCCGGTCGGGCCGGGCGCCTCGATCCAGGGCGGACGGCAGTTCACCTTCGGCACCGTGCAGTCCGGTGGGCAGCAACTGCTGACGGTGGGGTCCGGTGGCATCGTGACGCTGACCGACCACCTGGAGGACCCGGCGCTGTTCGTGACCACTCCGGTCAAGCCCGGCGGCGACAAGTACCTGATCCAGACCGCCAAGCTGATCGAGGGCGGCGAGCCGTGGTGCCTGTCGGTGCACTCGCCGGGCGGCAGCGCGCAACTGCAGTTGAAGACCGTCGCCTGCGACGCCGGGAAACAGGATCAGGTCTTCACCTTCCCGAAGGCGGAGGACGGCAAAGGCGTGCTGATCGAGGTCGGTGGCCTGTTCGTGCTCGCCACCAGCGACGGCAAGGTCATCGCTCAGGAGAGCGGGGAGGGCGACGGCCTGACCGCGTTCACCGTGCGGGACCAGGGCAAGTCCACGATCCCGCACCTCGGCGACTGAGAGAGTCAGGCCCCGGTCAGGCCGTCGATGCGCTCGCGGAGCAGGTCGGCGTGGCCGTTGTGCCGGGCGTACTCCTCGATCATGTGGAGGTAGGCCCAGCGGAGGCTGATCGTGTGGACGTTGCGGCCGGAGAACTCGTGGTCCAGCGGCAGCCCGGCCACCGCCGCGTCGGCGAGCCGGACCTCCTCGTGGAAGGTGGCGAAATCCGCCTCGGCGTCGGCGCCGGCCACGTCGTCGAAGTCACCGTCGGAGTTGTCGTCGGTGCAGTAGATCTCCGTGGCGGTGGCGTCCTGGCAGACCCGGTTGCGGAACCACCAGCGCTCCACCTCGGCCATGTGCCGGACCAGGCCGAGCAGGCTCAGACTCGACGGCTCGACGGCCGTGATCCTGAGCTGCTCGGCGGTCAGGCCGGCGCACTTGTGCAGCAGCGTCTGCCGGTGCCAGTCGAGCCAGCCCTGCAGCATGGGCCGCTCGTCGCCGGTCATCGGCTCGGTCACTCGTTGCGCCTCGGGCGCGGTCCAGGTAGTCATCGCCGTCATCCTGGTGCAGCCACGCTCGCGCCGCCACGCATTTCACGGCTGGTACTCGGCCGCCACCACCTCGTGCAGCCTGCCGTCCTTGGTGGTGCCCTCGATCAGCGCCTGTGCGTGCCGGCCGTCGAGGGAGAGCGTCCCGATGGCGTTGCCGAAGTACGGCCCGGACAGTCGCTTCCACCGGACCAGCGGCTTGCTCGCCCCCGCGGACTTCGCGAGCCCGCGGACCGCCCGGGTGACCGGCGGCAGCCAGGCGACGCGCATCAGCGGCCGCAGCGGCAGCGGCACCTCGTTGTGGATCGGCGAGCAGGTGAGCTGCATCACCGGGGTGGCCATGGCGTGCCCGAACTCGGCCCTTGCCACGTACGAGTGGTGCACGTCCCCGGAGAGCACGCTGATCGACGCGGGAGCGGCATACGCGCCGCCGGCGCCGACCCGGTGCCCGGGCGCGCCCACGCCACCCTCGCCGAGGCGCCGGAACAGCTCGCCGAGCGCGTCGAACGACTTCCCGAACGCGGCCCAGTGCTCCAGGTCGAACGCGCGCCGCACCTTCTCCCCGAACGCGGCCCAGCGCCGCGAGCGGCGGGACTCGGACACCTTCTCGTTCCACGCCTCCAGGTGGTGGATGGCGGGCGGCATCAGCCACGGCAGGGACGACCCGACGACCAGGTGGTCGTAGTCGCCGTGGGCCTGGCTGATGAACCAGTCCCACTCGGCGGCCGGCAGCATCGCCCGGGCGCCCGGGGTGAGGACGCGGTTGCAGCGGTTGTCCAGCACCACCAGGCGGGTGCGGCCCAGATCCAGGGCGAAGCTCCACTGGTACGGCTGGTCGGTGTTCTCCGCCGAGCCGGGATCGTCCACGCCGAGCCCGAAGTCGTGCAGCAGGTCGGTGGCGTCCTCGGCGGCTGACACCTTCTGGTAGAGCGGGTCGGCGTCCAGCTCGTCCGGGCTCAGGTTGCCCAGGTGCTGGTAGACCCAGTACGAGGCGAGACCGGCCGAGATCCGCTCCCGCCACCAGGGCTCGCGGGCCATGTCGGCGCGCCAGGAGGCCGAGGTGTTCCAGTCGTCGATGATCTCGTGGTCGTCGAAGATCATGACGCTCGGCACGGTGGAGAACAGCCAGCGGACCTCGGGGTCCCGCCACGACTCCAGGTAGAGCTTCGTGTACTCCTCGAACGTGATCACCTGGTCGGCCGGGCCGTCGTGGCCGGCCGGGCGGTTGCGGCGCAGGAAGCGGCGCACCTTGTGTGAGGTCTCGTCGGCGTAGACCTGGTCACCGAGCAGCACCAGCAGGTCCGGCCGGTGATCCGGATCGGCCATCAGGCGGCGGGCGTACGCGTCCAGCGCGTCCGGCGGCAGCTGACGGCCGGTGGCCTGCGGGGTGGCCTGCCGGCACGAGCCGAAGAGCAGGCTGACCGGCTGGTCCGCGTCGTCGGCGGCCCGGGTGCGGATCACCGACGGCGGGTACGGCGAGCCGGCCACCGGCCACACCTCATGGTCCTCGAGCAGCACCCGGTACGAGTGCCAGGACCCCGGCGCCAGGCCGCTGACCACGATCAGGGCGTAGTGGTGCCCGTACGCGCAGAAGGTCGGAGCGGACCCGGACGCCCCGCCCTCGGCCTCGACCCGGACGGTGGTGGGCGCACTGGTCTCCACCCAGATGGTGGCGCGGTCGCCGGTGACCCGGCGTAGCAGTGGTCCGATGAGCAATTGCGCGGTCACTGAACGGCACCGGCCTTCCAAGCTGGTTCTCGGGGGTGCCCACATACTTCCCAATGAGTGCCAGGAATGGCCAGTACGTGGCCCACGCCACGGCCGGACGGCGCATCTGTCAGGATTTCGGCATGGAATACGTGGTCGCCGCAGTGATCCTGCTCGTCGTCCTGATCGTGGGCGCGGTCGGGCTCGTCGTGCCCCGGATGCGCCGCAAGGAGCTTCCGCCGACGCCGGTGCCCCAGGTGCCCGCCGTCGAGGAAGAGCTCCCGCCCCTGGTCGCCCCGGCCGAGGAACCGGTCGCCGAGGTCGAGGAGGAGGTGGCGCCCCCGGTCGTCGAGACCCCGGAGCCCACCGCCGGCCGCCTGGTCCGGCTGCGTGCCCGCCTGGCCCGCTCGCAGAGCGCGCTCGGTCGTGGCCTGCTCACCGTCCTCTCCCGGGACCACCTGGAGGAGGACGACTGGGAGGAGATCGAGGACAGCCTGATCACCGCCGACGTCGGGGTCGAAGCCACCCAGGTGATCGTCGAGCGGCTCAAGGAGCGCGTCCGGATCCTCGGCACGCGGACCGTGGCCGGGGTGCGCGAGCAGCTCGCCGAGGAGCTGGTGTCGGCGCTCGAGCCGGATCTCGACCGGAGCCTGCGGACGACGCCGCACGACGGCCGCCCGGCGGTCGTCATGGTCGTCGGCGTCAACGGCGCCGGCAAGACCACCACCTGCGGGAAGATCGGCCGGGTGCTGATCGCCGACGGCCGCACGGTGCTGTTCGGCGCGGCCGACACCTTCCGGGCCGCGGCCGCCGAGCAGCTGGCCACCTGGGGTGAGCGGGTCGGCGCCGAGACGGTCCGCGGCCCCGAGGGCGGCGACCCGGCGAGCGTGGCGTTCGACGCCGTCAAGCGCGGCATCGAGACCGGCATCGACACCGTCCTGGTCGACACCGCCGGCCGCCTGCAGAACAAGGTCGGCCTGATGGACGAGCTGGGCAAGGTCAAGCGGGTCGTGGAGAAGCACGGCCCGGTCGACGAGACGCTGCTCGTGCTGGACGCCACAACCGGACAGAACGGGCTGGAGCAGGCCCGCGTCTTCACCGAGGTGGTGGACGTCACGGGTGTGGTGCTCACCAAGCTCGACGGCACCGCGAAGGGGGGCATCGTCATCGCCGTACAGCGCAAACTGGGAATTCCGGTCAAGCTGGTGGGGCTCGGCGAGGGCCCCGACGACCTCGCCCCGTTCGAGCCGGCGGCGTTCGTCGAGGCTCTCCTCGGCGAGACCGCGTAGTCTCACAGGGACGTTACGCGGACGTATCAGGGAGGCTGTGGGTGACGCAGGAGCCGCTGCGCGAGATACCGCTGCACGGTGGCAACGTCAGCACGGTGTCCCGGATCGGCGACACGGTCCGGCGTAACGCCGGGCCGTGGACGCCCGCCGTCCACGCGTTGCTCAACCATCTGGAGCGGGTCGGGTTCACCGGCTCGCCCAGTGCGCTGGGCATGGACGAGAAGGGCCGCGAGGTGCTCACCTACCTCGACGGCGAGTGCGGCGAATATCCACTGGCCCCGCACTGGGTGACCGAGGAGGCGCTGGTCACGGTCGCGACCATGCTGCGGATGTTCCACGACGCGCAGTATGGGTTCGTGCCCCCGCCGGGCGCGGTCTGGCGCTCGTTCGGCCCGCCCCCGCCGGACACCGAGGTGATCTGTCACCACGACGCCGCCCCGCACAACGTGGTCTGGCGGCCCGACGGCACGCTGGCCCTGATCGACTTCGACCTGGCCTCGCCCGGCTCCCGGATCTACGACGTGGCGTACGCGGCGTGGACCTGGGTGCCGCTGTTCAGCGACCGCGACTCGTACACGCTGGGCTGGAAGCGGCCGAACCGGCCGCGCCGGCTGCGGCTCTTCGCCGACGCCTACGGGCTGATCCCGCGGGACCGGCATCGCCTGGTGCGCACCATAAGGAAACGGATCGTCGACCACGTCGAGGGCATCCGCCGGATGGCGGCCGCGGGCGACCCGGCTTTCGTCCGCATCGTGCACAAAGGCCATTTACGCCGGCCGATGCGTGATCTGCGGCTGCTGGATTACGAACGACACACTCTGGAGTACGCACTCCGCTGAATCTCCGCTGATCATGGCGTTGTGAGAGTTTCTTCACACGTCGGAAACAACCCGTGACGCGCCGGAAATCGCGCGTAGACCGTGCTCGAAACAGCCAGCCGACACAGTCTGCGTCGAACCGGCCGACACGGCGATGCTGCCCCCTCGGTCGCGTGTTGAGAGGACACCTAATCCGAGAGGAGGCAGCGTGGAGATCGATACCGGCAATACCGCCTGGTTGCTCCTGTCGTCTGCGCTCGTTTTGCTCATGACCCCCGGCTTGGCGCTCTTCTACGGTGGCCTCAACCGGTCCAAGGGCACCCTGAACATGATGATGATGAGCTTCTCCAGCATCGGGATCATCTCCGTGCTGTGGGCGCTCTACGGCTTCAGCCTCTCCTTCGGCGCCAGCGGCAACGCGAGCCTGAACAACATCATCGGCAACCTCACCCAGTACGGCGGCACCGACATCAGCTGGGCCGGTGACCTCTGGGGCACCACCAAGATCCCGGTGTACGTCTTCATGGCCTTCCAGATGATGTTCGCCATCATCACCGTCGCCCTGATCAGCGGCGCGCTCTCGGACCGTCTCAAGTTCGGCGGCTGGGTGCTCTTCGCCATCGGCTGGTTCACCGTGGTCTACGTCCCGGTCGCGCACTGGGTCTGGGGCGGTGGCTGGATCGGCGCCAAGCTGCACGCGCTCGACTTCGCCGGTGGCACCGCGGTCCACATCAACGCCGGCGCGGCCGCACTCGGGGTGATCCTGGTGCTCGGCAAGCGGGTCGGCTGGCCGCGGGAGAACATGCGCCCGCACAACGTCCCGTTCGTCGCCCTCGGCGCCGGCCTGCTCTGGTTCGGCTGGTTCGGTTTCAACGCCGGCTCCGAGCTGACCGTCGACAGCGTCACCGGGGTCGCGTTCGTCAACACTCAGCTCGCCACGGCCGCCGCCCTGGTCGGCTGGGTCGCCGTCGAGTGGATCCGGGACCGCAAGCCCACCCTGGTCGGCGCCTCCTCCGGCGCCGTCGCCGGCCTGGTCGCCATCACCCCGGCCTGTGGCTTCATCGCCCCGCTGCCGGCCGTGGTGCTCGGCCTGATCGCCGGTGTGGTGTGCGCCCTGGCCGTCGGCCTGAAGTACAAGCTGGGCTACGACGACTCGCTCGACGTGGTCGGCGTGCACTTCGTCGGTGGCTGGATCGGCTCGCTGTCCATCGGCTTCTTCGCCACCAACACCGCCAACAGCGCCATCACCGACGTGCTCGGCGGCAAGGACGGCCTCTTCTACGGCGGCGGCTTCACCCAGCTCGGCCGGCAGTTCGTCGGCAGCGCCGCGGTCACCGTCTACTCCCTGGTCATCGCGGCCGTCATCGCCCTGGTCCTGAAGTCGCTCAAGCTCCTGCGGGTCAGCGAGGAGGCGGAGATCGGCGGCATCGACATCACCGCCCACGGCGAGTCGGCCTACGACTTCACCCCGGCCGCGGGTTCCGGCGGCGGCAGCGCCTTCGCCCTGGCGGGCCTCGGCACGGCCAAGGCGGTGGACGCTGACGGCAAGGCGGACGCCAGCCAGAAGATCCCCGGTTAATCTCTCCCATGGCTGCTGAAGTGGAAGGACTGAGCATGAAGCTGGTGACCGCGGTCATCAAGCCGTACCAGCTCGACGCGGTGAAGGAGGCTCTGCACGCCCTGGGCGTCGCCGGGCTGACCGTGAGCGAGGTGCAGGGATACGGCCGGCAGAAGGGGCACACCGAGGTGTACCGGGGTGCCGAGTACACCATCGAGTTCCTCCCGAAGATCAAGGTCGAGGTGATCACGGACGAGCTCGACGTCGAGAAGATCGTCGACGCCGTGGTGAGCGCCTCGCGGACCGGCAAGATCGGTGACGGGAAGGTCTGGGTCACGACGGTCGACGACGTGATCCGGGTCCGGACCGGCGAGCGCGGCCTGGACGCGCTGTAAGCACATGGCGAACCCGTTGAGTGAGCCCCCGGCCCCGCCCGCTCGGCCGTCGGCCGGTGGCTCGCTCGACAAACTGCGGGACCACATCGGCGCCGCGGCACGCGACAAACGTGCCGCGGCGCTCGACGTCTGGCTGCGGGAGCTGTTCCCGAGCCACCTGCCCGGCGTCAGCCTGCTCGCCGTGGGCGGGCTGGGGCGGCGGGACTGCGCCCCCTACAGCGACCTGGACCTGGTGCTGCTGCACAGCGGCACGGCCGGGATCGACCGGATCGCCTCCGCGCTGTGGTACCCGATCTGGGACGCACGCCTCGGCCTCGACCACTCGGTGCGCACGCTGCCCGAGGCGCTCTCGGTCGCGCACGACGACGTGAAGGTCGCGCTCGGCCTGCTCGACGCGCGCCACGTCGCCGGCGACGAGACGCTCTCCGCCGAGCTCGTCGCGGCCTCCGGTGATCAGTGGCGGCGCACCGCCGTACGGCTGATGCCGCAGTTGAAAGAGCTCACGCAGACGCGCTGGGCCGCCCACGGGGAGCTGGCCTTCCTGCTCGAGGGCGACCTCAAGGAAGCGGCCGGGGGCCTGCGTGACGTGACCCTGCTGCGCGGCATCGGTCGCGCCGGGATCGCCGACACCATGCGCCCCGCGGTGCGCGCCGCCACGCTGCGGCTGCTGGACACCCGGGACGCCCTGCACCTCGCCGTCGGCCGCCGGGTCGACCGTCTGGTCGCCCAGGAACGCGCCGCGGTCGCCGGCCTGCTCGAGATCGAGGACCCGGACGCGCTGCTCAGGAGGGTCTCCGGCGACGCGCGTACGGTCGCGCACGCCGTCGACGACGCCTGGCGAACCGTCGACCGCCTGCGCGGCAACCGCCGCCGCCCGGTCGGCGTGCCACCCGCCCCGGCCCGCCGGCCGATCGCCCGCGACGTCGTCGAGCAGGACGGCGAGCTGGTCCTGGCCCGCACCGCGATCGGCCCGGTCGCCGACCCCAGCCTCTCCCTGCGTGTGGCCGCCGCGGCCGCCGCCGTGCAGCTCCCGATCGCCCGGGCCACCTGCGAGTGGCTGGCGGCGTTCTGCCCGCCGCTGCCGCATCCGTGGCCGGCGAGCGCCCGCGCCGCGCTGGTCTCGCTGCTCGGCGCCGGGCCCGGCCTGCTGCCGGCCTGGGAGACCTGCGACCGGTACGGCCTGATCGACGCCTGGCTGCCGGAATGGGCCCGGATGCGCAGCCTGCCGCAGCACCACCCGATCCACCGGTTCACGCTCGACCGACACCTGGTGCAGGCCGCCTACGAGGCCACCCGGTACGCCCGCGAGGTGGACCGGCCCGACCTGCTCCTGATCGGCGCGTTCCTGCACGACGTCGGCAAGGGCCTGCCCGGGGACCACAGGCTCGTCGGCGCCCCGATCGCCGCCGACATCGCCGCCCGCATCGGCCTGCCGCCCGCTGACGTGGCGACGGTCGAGAAGATGGTCCGGCTGCACCTGCTGCTGCCCGACGTGGCGACCCGCCGCGACCTGGACGACCCGAAGACGATCTCCACTGTCGCCGAGGCGGTCGGCGACCCGGCCACCCTCGACCTGCTGCACGCCCTGGCCCGCGCCGACTCGCAGGCCACCGGGCCGGCCGCCTGGTCGGACTGGAAGGGCCGGCTGATGGCCGAGCTGGTCCGGCGGGTGCGTACGGCGCTGGACACCGGCGCGCTGCCGGAGCCCCCCGAGCCCGACCCCGAGCTGCTCAGCGGCGAGCTGCCGGTGGTGCAGCTGGACGGCGACCAGATGTCGGTGGCCGCGGCCGACCGGCGCGGGCTGCTCGCCGGCGTGGCCGCCTGCCTGGCCATGCACCGGCTCGACGTGGTCGCGGCGAACACCACGACGGTGGACGGCCGGGCGATCGTGGAGTTCTACACGTCTCCGCGGTACGGGACGCCGTACGACCCGGTCGCGCTCACCGCCGACCTGCGCCGGGTGGCGGCCGGGGACGTGTCGGTCACCCAGCGGGTGCGGGCCCGTGCCATGAGCGCCCGCGGCGGCACGGCCGAGCCCAAGGTCATCTGGCAGCGGGCGGCGGCGACCGACGCGGTGGTGCTCGAGCTGCGCGCCGCGGACTCCCCGGGGCTGCTCTACCGGGTGACGGCGGCGCTCGACGAGGCCGGGGCGGAGATCCGGGCGGCCCGCATCTCGACCCTCGGCGGGGACGTCGTCGACGCGTTCTACCTGGTCGGGGCGTGGGCCTCGGCGGATGAGCGGGACCGGGTCGAGCGGGCGGTGCTCGCGGCGGTGTAACCCGAGCCCGTCCCGGGCGTTGGACCACCCGATGTACGGGGTGGAGAACGTCGCGGCGGCGGTCCGGAACCGGGCCGTGAGCCTGCGCGACGAGTGGGCGCGGGCGGCGCTCGGCGGTGCGGGAGGCCTGGGCGAACTGCTCGCCAGGGCCCGCCCGGGGCAGCCGATCGGCGAGATCAGGGTTGAACCGCTGGCGGCGCTGGCCCAGCTGATCGCTCTGCAGGATCTGTCACCGGACGACCGGGCCGACGCGCTGGCGCTCTTCGAACTGCTCGGCGCGCGAGCGATGCCCGCGCCGCAGCGAGCGGTGTACGCGCAACTGACCGGCTCGCCGTGGCACCGCGTGGACCGGCGGGTGCGGTGGGAGCTCCTCACCGACCTGGCCAACCCGTTCCGCCATCGGCGCCGGTCGCACGCGCTCTGGCTGCGACTCTTCCGGGCCGGGCTGCCGTCGCCCGCGGTCAGGCTCGACGGCCGGACCGGGCGGGCGCCCTTCGACAGGTTGTGCACGGCCCGGGTGTCGCCGGTGGACCGTCCGGAACTGATCAGTGTGGTGGTGACCGCGTACCGGCCTGGCGCCGGGCTGCTCACCGCGGTCCGGTCGATCCTCGCGCAGTCGTGGCGCCACCTGGAGGTGCTGATCGTCGACGACGGGTCGCCGCCGGAGTTCGACGCGATCCTGGAACGGGCCGCGGCGCTCGACCCGCGGGTGCGGATGCTGCGGCAGGTGCGCAACGCCGGGACGTACGCCGCCCGCAACGCCGGCCTCGACGCCGCGCGCGGCCAGTTCGCCACCTTCCAGGACTCGGACGACTGGTCCCACCCGCGCCGGCTGGAACTGCAGGTCACGCCCCTGCTGAGAGACCCGGGCCTGGTGGCCACGACCTCCTGCGGGCGCCGGGTCACCGACGATCTCACGCTCACCCGGCTCGGCCTGCGCGGTGGCGGGCTCAACCCGTCCGCGCTGCTGCTGCGCCGCGACCCGGTGCTGAGGACGGCCGGCTACCTCGACGTCGTGCGCAAGGGCGGGGACTCCGAGTACATCGACCGGATCATCGCGGCGTTCGGTGCGCGCGCCGTCCAGCACCTGCCGCAGCACCTCGCGCTGATCCGGCTCTCCGGCGGGTCGCTGTCGCGTGCCGAGATCCGGCCGTACTGGATCCACCCGGCCCGTGCGCTCTACCGCTCCGGATACCTCGCCTGGCACCGCCGGATCGCCTCCGGCCAGGCGGCCGCCTTCCGGCCGCGAGACGGATCAGGTCGCCCCTTCCCGGCCCCGGCGCATCTCCTGCGGTCCGCTTGTGATCATCTTCCGGCCGAGGCGTACGACGTGATCGTCGCCGCCGACTGGCGCGCACCGGGGGAGACCCAGCGATCCGCGCTCGCCGAGATCGAAGCGCTGCTCCGCCACGGGCTGCGGGTGGCGATCCTGCACCTGGAGGACTGGCGCCGGCCGTCGCGGAAGCGGCTCCCGGTGCACCACACCGTCCAGGACCGGGTGAACGCGGGGCGGATCGGGCAGGTCGCGCTGACCGATCCGGTTCAGTGCGGCGTGCTCCTGGTCAGGCAGGCCGAGGTGGTGCGCCATCCGCCCGCCGAACAGGTGGGCATCGTCCCGCGGACCGTCCTGGTCCTGCTCGACGAGGCCGTGCGCGAGGGGCTGGACGCGGGACTGTTCGGGGTCACGCCGCTGTGGTGCCCGCAGACCCCGGCCGTCCGGGCGGCCGTCGACAGTGTGCCGCTGACCGATTTCGACCTGCCTACCGTCACTGTCGACCCGGTGATGGCGCCACGGCGTTCCGCGCTCACGGGAGTCCCGGTCGTCGGCGCCGAGATCACCGACAGCCGGCAACTGCGTCCGCTGCCCGGGTCCGACCTGCGGCTGCGCGTCGCCGATGGGGTCCGGCTGCCCCGGCAACCAGCGGATCGGCTCGTCTACCGGGCGTCCGAGGTGGACGCGCTGGAGTTCCTCGGGCAACTCGACTTCTACCTGGACCTGTCCTTGTCGCCACGGTCGGTCCTGGACGCCACGGCGATGGGGTGCGTCGTCGTGGCCCCGGATCTCGAGGAGATCCGGCGGTTGCAGGCGGATCCGGAGTCGGCGGCAGCCCGGCGGGCGTCACTCCTCGCCGCGCACAACCCGGCGAAGTTCGCGAATCGGATAGCGGCGCTCGCACGTAACGGCCGGTGAGCTCCGACGTTAGGGGAGTGTGGTCGCCCCCTGCGACCGCGACCCGGCACGGAGGTGACAGTCAATGGTTCTTCGGAAACTCGCCGGGCGGCTGCGTCAGCTCGGCCCGCTGACGACGGGCGCCGTCGTGGCCACCGCGGTGCTCGTCGCCGGCACCGTCCTGGCCGCCGCGCTCGGCTCCACCCGGATCGCCGTCTGCCTGCTCGCCCTGCTGCTCGCGCTCGCCGTCGCCGGGGTGCTGCGGGTCAACCTGCGGCTGCTCGGCCTGCGCGCCGACCGGCGCGAGATCCGTGACCTGCGCGTCGTGCTCGACCAGACCCAGCGCCGGGTCGTCGCCGCCGTCGAACGGCAACGCCTCGACACCGAGGACCGGCACCGCGAACTGACCGACGCCGTCGCCCGGGTCCAGCGGATCGCCGATCGGGGCCTGCGTGACCTGCGATTCACCGTGCCGCGTGAGGTGGAGGCGACCGTCCAGCTGTTCCAGGGGCTCACGCCGCGGGCGCCGATGCCGTCGTCCGGCGACTACGCGCTGAACCCGACGGACCTGCTCGAGCTGGTCTTCCTGGTCCGGACCGGGAAGCCACGGCTCGTGCTGGAACTGGGCAGCGGGACGTCGACGATCTGGCTCGCCTACGTCCTCGAACAGCACGGCGGGCGGCTGATCTCGCTCGACCACGACCCGGACTACGCCAACCGGACCAGGGCGGCGCTCCACGCGCACGGGCTGACCGGGGTCGCCGAGGTGCGCGACGCGCCACTCGCACCGGTCGACCTCGACGGCCGGACCTACTCCTGGTACGACCCGGCCGTGCTGGAAGACCTCGACGACATCGACTTCCTGCTGATCGACGGGCCACCGGCGGCCGTGGGGCCGGACAGCCGATACCCCGCCCTGCCGGTCACCGGGCCGCGCCTCGCCGACCGCGCCACGATCGTCGTCGACGACGCCGGGCGCAAGGACGAGCAGGCCGCCCTGCAGCGCTGGCTGTCCGACGTCGACGGACTCTCCCGCGGGGACGAACTGCTCGGCCGGCACGCCGTCCTACTGCTGAACCGCGCCGCGGCCGGCGAGCTTGCCTCGCTCAGCGGTGAGACGCGGGGCTGATTCACGGAACGGCGAGCGCCCCTGCCGCAGGGGGATCGGCAGGGGCGCTCTGGCATTGGGGGTCAGTAACCGAAGTCCTGGGTGTAGTACGGGGCGCCGCCCTTGCTGTAGACCGCGCCGACGCCGACCGTCTTCGACTTGCAGTTCAGGATGTTCGCGCGGTGGCCCGGGCTCTTCATCCACGCGGTGACGACGTCCTTGCCGGAGCGGTAGCCCCACGCGATGTTCTCCGCCGACGGCTTCGTGTAGCCGGCCGCCTTCTCCCGGGCGACGAAGTTCGAACCGCCCTTGCCGGTGTGGCTGAACGCGCCGGTCTGCGCCATGTGCGCACTGTGCCCGCGAGCCGCCGTGACCAGCCGCGAGTCGACCTTCAGGGCGCCGCAGCCGTGCGCCGCGCGCTGCACGTTGGTCAGCCGCACGATGTCGGCCTGCAGCGTCGACTCGGACACCGGCGCGGCCTCGGCGGGCGTCGCGAACAGCGTCGCCCCGAGAGCGGCGGCGGGGGCGAGAGCGGCGACCAGGGCGAGGCGACGGAACAGCGAGCGCAAGGAGGACCCTTTCGGAGTTCGGCGCCTGGCGTACTGCCAGGTTCACCGTTCCCTTCGGCGCGAGCCCGCTCCGGGTTGATTGTCGGACGGTTGTCCATACGTCGCGGCTCGGTTGCCGGAACTTCGAGATCTTCAGGTCCTGCGTCCGCTGTGGTCCGGATCGTCGCTCCCGCGGGGACCCTTGCGGGCTTCGCAGGGCCGTGGCCGGCCCACAACGCGAAACCCTCCAGGGCGACGTCCGTGGCTGGTCGCGGTCAGAGCAGCACACCCATCGACGCCCTCGAGCCGGCCGCACAGTGCCGCCGCCCGGAGTCCGCGACGCCGCTGGTGGTCCCGGCAGCGACGCGCTCCCTCTTTCGGCTGGTTCTCATGGGCGTTATTCGTGCCTCATAACGCCCATGAGAACCAGCCGGGACCGTGACCGCCGCGCATGCCCGGCCCCGCGCGAACCTCGCGCGGACTCAGCGCTCATCAGGTCACGGGTGGGGGCGGGCTGGGCGGGGGTGGGGGATCGGGGCTGGGTGGGGCAGCAGGTCGAGGACGGCCCGGGCGTATTCGGCGTGCGGGTGCCGGCGGGCGAAGTCGCGGCCCCGGGCGCTCTGTGACGACCAGCGGGCCGGGGCGCGGTGCAGGCGGCGAACCGTCCGGTGCAGGTCGGCGGCGGTGCAGTAGACGGCGGCGGGGCCGAACTCCGGCGCGCGTTCCGGGGGCAGCAGCAGGACACAGCCGGCGGCCAGCGCGGGGAGCAGGTCGCCGGCCGGGTCGTCGAGACCCACGTAGAAGTCGAGCTGGTGCAGGAACGAGCGCGCTGACACGTCCGTCTCCTGGTAGACCAGCCAGTTCAGCGGGGGACGCCGCGGCGTGACCGCGGTGCGGTCCAGGAGGCGTACGTCGAAGTCGGCCGAGTTCTTCAGGACACCGAGCAGGTCGCCCGGGACCTCGGTGGTGAACCGGCCGAGGATCGGGCGGTCGGCGGACGGCCCGGTGCGCAGTGTCCGCCACTTGCGGGCATCGGCGGTCCGCGGCAGTGGGACGACCACCGGCACGGTCCCGAAGAGGCGGTCGGTGGCCCATGGCGCCTCCTCCTCGATCACCACCCGGTCGGCGCGGATGCCGCTGGGCAGGCTCGGGGCGAACGCGAGCGGTTCCGGGCCGCGGACGACGAGCAGTCTCGCGTGCACCTGATCGGTCAGCACGACCTGCTCGACCGCGCCGGTGTTGATCAGGTGCTGGACGTCCGGGTCGAGGTTGCGTGCCGCGTTGCCGAGCGCCGGGAGGTGCAGCACGGCGAAGTGCGACCCGAGCAGAGCGTGAACCGGCCCGGCGCTCTCCGCGACGGTGAGGTCACCCGCCACGATCAGGTCGTAGGAGGACGGGGCGCAGGAGTCCGTGAGGCAGCGCGGCGCGGCGAAGACCCGCTGCGACGGCGTACGCGGCCGATGGGCGCTCTCCCGTCCGGCGGCGACCCGGGCGTGCCACGCCTGGAACGCGGACAGGTACGCCTGCCGGGCCGGGTGCATCCACCCCGCCGCCAGGTCGGCGCTCGACAGCGACCCGCCGGAGAGCCGGATCAGCGCGAGGGTCTCCCCGGCGAGGTGCTGCACGGCGGGCCGCCCGAAGACCGCCCGGGCGCGCTCGACGTATTCCGCGTCCGCTCCCTTGCGGACGGTGTCGAGGTACCCGAGCTTCGCCAGGGCCACCTCCCGCCGCAGCATGAGCGAGGACAGGTTGTACGTGCGGTGCCACGGATACCCGGGCCGGGTCACCACGAGGTCACCGGTCACCCGCATCCCGGCCGAGGTCGTCGCGAACAGCGCCGGGTCGGCGAGCAGCGGCCGCACCTGACGTTCCAGCCGCAGCGGGTGCGACCAGTCGTCGGAGTCCTGGAAGGTCACGAACTCGCCGGTCGCCGCGTCGAGGGCGGCGTTGCGGGCCACGTACGTCCCGCCGTTGACCGGCAGCCGCAGCACCCGGATCCGCGGGTCGAGCCCGGACACCTCGTCGAGCACGGCCGAGTCCCCGGAGCCGTCGTCGACGATCAGGATCTCCTGCGCGGTCCAGCTCTGCGCGATCAGCGACCGGATCGTCACGGGCAGAGCCGGACCTGGCCGGTACGTCGTGACGACCGTCGTCACCAGTGGCCCGTCCACCGGCTCCACCGTCCCGGGCACGATCCGCTCGAACCGCGGTCCCGTCCCGTCGGCGATCGTGATCCCGGGCCCCGGCAGCAGCTCGTTGAAGCGGGCCGGCCACAGCGACGGCTCGGCCAGGTCCACGCCGAGCGCCTCCCGCACCTGCCGGGGGATCCGCGGGTAGCGGTCGAGCAGCTCGGCGGCCCGCCCTGCGGGGAAGGCGAGCTGGGCGTGCAGCCCCTGGTGCTCCGGCGCGATCGCGTCCGGCCCGTGGGTGCGCAACAGATCGTCGAGCAGGGCGAGCCCGGTGGCCCGGTCCTCCGGCTCCAGGTCCTGGCACGCGATCACCCGGGCCAGCTCGCCGACCGCCCACGGGTCGTCACCGGCGTGCTCCAGCAGCACCCGCGCGTCAGCGGACCGGGCCCGCAGCGCGGCGTTCGCCGGCCCGTCCGGCCCCGAGCGGCGCAGGGCGCGCAGCTGCCTGTCGAGCAGGGCGGATCCGTACGTGCCGGGGGCGTGTCGGGTGCGCATGGTCTGCCCAACGCCCCGCCCCGGCCGGGCGTGACGTGATCACCGCGCGGGTCGTTGCACCACGAGGGTAAACCTGAGGAACGGGAGTGCACGATCATGACCGCGACCGTCCATGACGTGGCGATCCTCTCGGACTTCCGCTATCCGGGTGGCAACTCGGCGGCGATCGCGGCGGAGGTGCGCGCCCAGGCCGAGGCGGGCCTGCGCACGGTCCTGGTGCACGTGCCGTCGCCGCACAACCGGGACGGCCTGCCGTTCAGCCCGCGGATCGCCGACCTGCTCCGCGACGGGCTGGCCGAGCTGGCCAGGCCGGACGCCACGACGCACGCCCGCCTGCTGGTGATCCGCCAGCCGCGGATCTTCACGGCGGATCTGGCCGAGGTGCCCCGGGTCCGTGCCGACCGCACCGTGATGGTGGTCAACCAGGCGCCCGGGGACGCGGCCGACCCGCGGCGCTACTACGACTTCGCCGAGGTGCGGGACCGGGTCGAGCTGTACTTCGGGCCGGACGTCGAGTGGGCGCCGATCAGTCCCGCGATCCGCGCGCAGCTGCCCGGTCTGGGCGCCGCCGACTGGCACGAGACCATCGACGTGTCCGAATGGACGCCCGGGAACCGCCCGCGCGGCGAGCTGCCGGTGATCGGCCGGCACGGGCGGGCCGACCCGGTGAAGTGGCCACGCACCGCCGACGAGTTGCTGCTGGCCTACCCGGACCGGCCCGACCTGCGGGTCCGGGTGCTGGGCGGCGGCGAGATCGCCACCCGCCTGCTGGGGCGGCGCCCGGCGAACTGGGAGGTGCTCCCGTTCGGCGCTCAGACGCCGCTGGACTTCCTGCACGGCATCGACTTCTTCGTCTACTTCCACGACCCGGACCTGGTCGAGGCGTTCGGCCGGACGATCCTGGAGGCCATGGCGGCCGGGGTGCCGGCGATCATCGGTGAGCACTTCCGGCCGGTCTTCGGCGACGCCGCGCTCTACTCCACCCCGGCCGGCGTGGAACCGCTGGTCCGCGGCTTGTGGGCGGATCACGAACGGTACCGGGAGGTGGCCGCCCGGGCGCGCGAGTTCGTGGCGGCCCGCTACGGTCCGGCCTCGCATCTGGCCCGGCTCGCCGAGCGGGGCGCCGGCGCGCGCCCGGCCGCGCACCGCGCCCCCGGCCCGGCCCGGCACGGTGACCCGGCGCCGCGGGTCCGGCCGGTGCTGATGCTCAGCGACAACGGCGCCGGCCTGGGGCACCTGTCCCGGCTGATGGCGATCGGACGCCGGCTGCCGCAGGCGCATCCCGCGGTGATCGCCACCCAGTCGTACGGCGCCTCGGTCGCCCATCGCGAGGGTTTCCTCACCGAGTACCTGCCGTCGCGGGCCGTGCTCGGGACGGCGAGACAGCGCTGGTCCGCCTTCCTGCAGTCGCGCCTGGAGCACCTGGTCGACCTGCACCGCCCGGCCGTCGTGGCGGTCGACAGCGTCCCGCACGACGGCATCGTGGCCGCCGCCGTGGCCCGCCCGGACGTCACCTGGGTCTGGGTGCGCCGGCCGATGTGGCGGCGCGGCACCGGTGCCGAGTGGATCGCCAGGGGCCCGGCCTTCGACGGCATCCTGGAGCCCGGCGAGTTCGCGGCCGAGGCCGATCAGGGCCCGACCGTGGCGGACCGGGCCGGGGTGCACACGGTCGAGCCGATCATGCTGCTGGACCGCGACGACCTGGTCGAGCCGGCGCAAGCCCGGGCCGCGCTCGGCCTGGCGCAGGACCGCCCGGCCGCGTTGCTGCAGCTCGGGGCGGGCAACATCAACGACATCGCGTCACCGGTCGGCCGGATCGCGGCACGCCTGCGCGAGGCCGGGTTCCAGGTGCTGCTCGCCGAGTCGATGATCGCGACCGAGCCGTTCCCGCCGGTGCCCGGGACCGAGGTGGTCAAGGTGTACCCGATCAGCCGGTATCTGCACGGGCTGGACCTGGTGGTCAGCGCGTCCGGCTACAACTCCTTCCATGAGCTGCTCGCCTTCGGGGTGCCGGCGGTCTTCGTGCCGAACCGGGAGACCCTGCTCGACGACCAGCTCGGCCGGGCCCGGTTCGCGGCGGCGGCCGGCGCGGCGCTCTGTGTCGAGGATCCGGAGAGCGACGAGCTGGAACGGGTGCTGAGCGAGGCGGTCCGGCCGCGGGTGCGGGAACAACTGGCCCGGCGCTGCGCCGAGCTCGGGTTCGGCAACGGCGCGGAGGCCGCGGCGCGCTGGCTGGCGGGGCTGGCCGCGGAGAACGTACGAAGCGGAGCGTGACTACATGCCCGATTTGTCCACAAAATCTGAGCTGGAGAAGCTGCACTGGGAGATCGCCGCGCTCACCGGGCGGATCCGCTCGGTCGAGCTGGAACGCGACTCCTGGCGGGCCCGCTGCGACCGGCTGACCGACCAGCGCGACCGGGAACGGGAGAAGAGCCGCAGCCTGCGTGACAGCGGCTCCTACCGGCTCGGGAAGGCGCTGGTCTCGTTGGTCCGCAACCCGTTGCGCACCTCGCCGAGGCTGGTCCGCGCGCTCGTCCGGCGACTGCGGCCCGCGGCGGGCGGTGCTCCGGCCGTACCGAAGCAGGGGGTTGATCCCAAGGCCGCGAAGCGGCTGCCCGCGCACCTGTACGTCGCCATCGGACTGGACCACGACGCCCTGCGCGACCTGGTGGTGACGATCAACCAGCGGCTGCTCGTGACGCCCGACCACCGCCCGGTGGTGCTGACCGACGACCCGTCGTTCTCCCTGCTGCGCAAGCTCGGGGTGCTCATCGAGTACCTGCCGGACCGGGCCACCTGGGAGCGGCACCGGCCCGGCCGGGCGTGGGACGACCTGCTCGCCGAGCGGCTGGCCCAGCTCTGCCGCGACCACAGCACCGGACGCACCGTGGTCGTCGACCGGCTGAACCCGCCGTCACTGGCGGAACTCTTGCGGTAGCGCCCTGTCCAGCAGCGGGGACACGGTCTGGGCGTACGTCGTGGTCAGGTGGTTGGAGTCGCGGTAGACCAGCACGTTGCCGACCACCGCGGGGCAGAACGTGGCCGAGCAGAGCCACGGCACCGGGTCGATCTGGGTCACCCGCGGGTCGGTGAGGCCGGCGAGCGCGGCACGCTGGGCCGGCCCGCGCAGGGCCTCGGTCACGCTCGCCCCGCACCGGTTGATCCGCTTGAGCCGGGCCTGACGGGCCAGGCAGACCGGCACCCGCTCGTCGAAGTACGGCGTGTCCTTGATCAGCGCGACCCGGGCGCCCATCCCGGTGAACGCGCCGAACGTTCGCCGCCAGGCCGCCGTCCACTGCGCGCCCTCGTCGCGGGCGGTGTCCACCGGGCGGTAGTTGAAGCTGGACCCGATCACCACCAGGGACGGCTTGAGCGCCGCGAACCGGGCCATCGCCGACGCCCGCCACCGGGCGCACTCGGTGTACTCGCGCAGCCGCCCGCCGTGCCAGAGCCGCAGATCCGCCGCCGAGCAGGAACTCTTCGTCAGCGACACCAGCTTCCACCGGTGCTCGATCGCCACCCGCTCGACGGCCGGGAACCACTGGGCCGCGTGCGAGTCGCCGAAGAGCACCACCGTCGTCGGCGAGGCCGGATCGCCGTAGACGCAGCCGTCCGGCGCGACCACGGCGTCCGCCTCCACGTGGCACCCATCCGGCCAGACCCGCGCCTTGTCCGCGTTCACCGCGGTCAGCGCGGGTTCCAGGTTCGCCGGCAGCTCCGTCGTGGCGCGGCTCGCGCGGACGGTCCGGGTGATCACCGCGTACGGGTCGGCCGCCCCCGCCGTCGTCACCCGCAGATCCCGGATCGACGCGCCGGCCGGCACCAGATGCGGCAGCAGCGCGATGGTCACGGCGGTCGCCGCCACCGCCGCGGAGAGCCCGGCGCCCAGTCCGAGCGCCCGGGCCGGTCGCGCGCGCAGCCGGGGCTGGTGCCGCACCGGGTTCTCCACCAGGTGATACGTCACCCAGGACAGGCCCAGCGCGGCCGCGGCGAGGGCCAGTGCGAGCGGCAGCGACGGGTCGAGGCCGAGCGCGGCCGGGCCGATCAGCAGCAGCGGCCAGTGCCACAGGTACCAGCCGTAGGAGAGCCGCCCGACCGCCTGCAACGGCCGGGCCGCGAGCGGGGAGAAGCCACCCGCCAGCACGGCCGCGGCGCCGGCGACCGGGAGAAGGGCATACATCCCCGGGTACGGCGTCGCGTCGTCGAACCACAGCGCCGCGATCACGATCGCGACCAGGCCGGCGCCGCCCAGGACCCGGCTGCGCGCGCGGACCCCGAAGACCGCCAGCAGCGCGCCGACGCCCAGCTCCCACGCCCGGGTGTGCGGCCCGAAGTACGCCCACGGCGCCGACCGCGCGGTCACCAGCACCCCGGCCGTGAACGACGCCAGCACCAGCCCTGCCAGCAGCGGCTTGCGTCGGGGCAGCATCAGCAGCAGCGGCCAGAGCAGGTAGAACTGCTCCTCCACGGCCAGCGACCAGAAGTGCTGGAACGGCGACGGCGGCGCGTCGGCGTTCAGATAGTCCGTTCCGATCTCGGCGAACCGCAGGTTGGCCACGTATCCGGCGGCCGACAGCGCGTCCCGGGACAGCTCCCCGATCCGGGTCGCCGGCAGCCACAGTCTCGCCGCGATCAGCGTGCTGATCAGCACCACCGCCGCGACCGGCAGCAGCCGCAGCGCCCGCCGGGCGTAGAACCGCCCGATCGAGATCCGCCCCTGCGCCGCGGCCTCGCGCAGCAGCAACGAGGTGATCAGGAAACCGGAGATCACGAAGAAGACGTCGACGCCGACGTAGCCGCCGGCCATCAACGGCACCCCGGCGTGGCTGAGCACGACCAGGAGCACGGCGACCGCGCGGAGGCCTTCGATGTCGGAGCGGAAGTTCTGCGGCTGACTCACCGCCGTTCAACGCGCCGCCCCGCGCGGAGGTGTCGCAACCTGCGTCCGTCGGCTCTCGTTGCTCGGGGTGTGACAGCCCCCACGGCCTCCGAGGTGCCGGCCCCGACGCTCACCGCCGCGGCGGTGCCGGTGCAGCCGCGCCGGCCCTGGCAGCCGGTGTGGCGGGCGATCGTGCTGCGCTCGGCCCTGGTCCCGGTGATCGTGCTGTCGCCGCTGGTCGCGTTGCCGCCCGGGGCCGACCACCGGTTCAACGTCTATGCCAACGGCGCGCGGTACCTGGCCCGGCCGTGGGAGCTGTTCGGTGAGGCGGTCCACTCCGTTCCGCAGTATCTGAACCTGGGGAACTTCCGCCCGCTCGGCCGGATGGTCGAATGGGCGCTGGACACTGTCACGTTCGCGATCACCGACCTGCTCGGCCTGCCGGCGAACGTGTCCCTGCGACTGGTCGCCATGGTCAGCGCGATCCTTCTCACCCTCGCCACGGTGGTGCTCGCCGAGTCCGTGCTGAGCCGCGGCCGGACGTTCGCGGGCCCGCCCTCGCTCGTCTCCGCCGTGCTGCCGTTCGCGGTCGGCGGCAGTTTCGTGGCGGCCGGCCGGACCAGCACCACTGTCCTGTTCGGCGGGCTCTACTTCCTCACCGCGGCGCTCGTCCTGCTGGTCGCCGCGGCCGCCGCCCGGACCGTGGGGCGGCACCGGCTCGGGCCGCGGCTCGGCGCCCTCGCCGTCGTCACCGGCGCGGCGCTGGCCGCGTTCAACGAGATGGCCTGGCTGGCGCTGCCGCTCGCGGCGCTCGTCGCGCTCGTCCGGGCCCGCGCGGTGCTCGGCCTCTCCTGGCGGCAGACGGTCGGCGGGGCACGCTTCACCGGGCTGCTCTGGGCCGGGTTCCTGCCGGTGGCGATCCCGGTCCGGGTGATCATCGCGGGCCGGTGCGCCGGCGGGACCTGCTACTCCGGGTCGGACGTCGCGCCGGCCGGGATGCTGGGCGCGCTGCCGAACCGGCTCACCTCCTGGGTGCCGCCGCTGATGTGGCAGCGGGCGGGGGAGGGGCCGTACGGGCACACGCTCGGCCCGGCCGTACTGGTCGCGCTGGTGGTCCTGCTCCCGCTGGTCGTGCGGTTCCGGCGGGACCTGCCGCGCTACGACAGCCCGGACCGCCGTCAGGCCGGGGCGCTCGCCGCGACCGGGATCGCGGTGCTGCTGCCGGCGGCCACGATGGGGGCGCTCAACGAGCAGTTGCAGCGGCTCGCGGCGGCCGGCTGGTGGGGGCTCGGCTGGCGGGACAGCGCGCTCGCCGGGGCCGGTGGTGCGCTGCTCACGGTCGCGGTGCTGGCCTGGGTCTTCGCGCGCAGCCACCACAGCGGGCGCGCGCACCGCCGGGGGACGCTCGCCGGGGTGCTGCTGCTCGTGGTGATCGCCGCGATCTCCACCTCGGCGAACCGGGACCACCGCGCCGGGGTGGCCGCCGAGAGACCCGCGTACGTGCACGACCGCGTCGCCCAGGAGATCGCCGACTTCGACCGGTCGGCCGCCGGGGACGGCCGCCGCTGCACCCTGCGCGAGCAGTTCCGCGCCAGTCTGCCGCGCGACCGGCGGCCCGGGTACCAGCCCGAGATGCGCCGCTTCGACCAGGCCGTGAACGCAGCCTCCTACCGGCTCGCGCACCGGCCGTTCTGCACGAGGGGTCCGGCATGATCTCGGTGGTGGCGCCGGTCTTCAACGAGGGCGCGGGCGTCGACCGGTTCGTCGCCCGGATGGCCGAGGTGCTCGGCGGGCTCGGCGAGGACTACGAGCTGGTGCTGGTCGACGACGGCTCGGCGGACGACTCGTGGAGCCGGATCGCCGCGCACGCGTCGACCGGCCCGCGGATCCGCGGCCTGCGGTTGTCCCGCAACTTCGGCAAGGAGGCCGCGCTGCTGGCCGGCCTCGAGCACGCCGACGGCGACGCGGTCGTCGTGATCGACGCGGACCTGCAGCACCCGCCGTCGGTGATCCCCGAGATGATCCGCCGCTGGCGGGCCGGGGCGCACGTGGTCGAGGCGGTCAAACGCAACCGGACCGGGCAGTCGCCGGCCGGCCGGCTCGGCGCGCGCGTGTTCAACCGCGCGTTCACCCGGATGACCAAGGTGGACCTGGTCGACGCGACCGACTTCCGGCTGCTCGCCCGGCCCGCGCTGGACGCGCTGCTGCGGATGCCGGAGCACTCGTCGTTCTTCCGCGGCACGAGCAGCTGGATCGGCTTCACCCGCGAGACGATCGAGGTGGACATCGACCACCGTGCGGGCGGCGCGTCCCGCTGGACCGCGCGGTCGCTGTTCCGGCTGGCGGTCAACGGGCTGACGTCGTTCACCTCGGCGCCGCTGCACCTGGTCACGCTCGGCGGGCTGACGTTCGCGGCGTTCTCGGTGGTGCTCGGGATCCAGACCCTGGTCCGCTGGATGCAGGGCCAGTCGGTCGCCGGCTTCCCCACGGTCATCCTGCTGCTGCTGGTGACCGGCACGTTCGTGCTGCTCGGGCTGGGCGTGATCGGCGAATACCTGGCCCGGATCCACGAGGAGGTCCGCGGCCGTCCCCGCTACCTCGTCCAGGAGCTGACCGGGTTACCGTCCCTCGATGTCCCGTCGGCCGATGTCCCGTCGCTCGATGTCTCGCCGCTCGATGTCCCGGAACAGTGGACCGAGCGTGTGCGTCAGCGATGACCTCGCCAGAGTCATCCGTTATGGACTGAGCGGCGGAGTCAGCACAGTCACCCATTTCGGGCTCGGCCTGGCCGGGATCCACCTGCTGCACCTGCGCCCGGTGATCGCCTCGACAACCGGCTTTCTCGCCAGCATCGTCGTCTCCTACCTGCTGCAACGCCGGTGGGTCTTCCGCTCCGCCACCGGCCACGCCCTTGCCGGCTCCAAGTTCCTGGCGGTCACCGCGGTCGCGTTCACGATCAACACCACGGTCCTCTGGCTCGGCACCGAGATCCTCGCCGCCCCCTACCCCGTGGTCCAGCCGATCGCCCTCACGCTCATCCCCGTGATCAACTACGTCCTCAACTCACGCTGGACCTTCTCCTGAAACCCCTTCGCCGGTACGGCCTAGCGCCGCCCCCCAACCGCACGTGACGGTCCCTGGTCCTGGGGCGCGAGCTGATCCCGGCTCCAGGCCGACCAGCGACCATCCGGCGTAAGTCTGTGGTCCCGCACCCCGCAGACCAGCTACGCGAGCTGGCTCGTGGGTCCCGCACCCCGCCCCGCGCGTTCCGCTGGGCCGGCTACGCGAGCTGGCTCGTGGGTCACGGCTGCGGCCGCGGGTTGCGGTTCCGGCTGGTTGTCATGGGCGTTATGAGGCACGAATAACGCCCATGACAACCAGCCCGGACGCTGCGCCGCGGCCGCGCCTGGACCAGCGGCGGGCCGGCGTGCTCTTCACGAACAGGCCCGCCGGGAGTGACCCACCGCTTCCCGCCGTGGTCGCTGGTCGGCCCGGAGCCGGGATCAGCTCGCGCCCCACGACCAGGGACCGTCACGTGCGGTTGGGGCCTGGCCGAGCCGTACCAGAGCAGCCGAATCGGCCCGGACCAGGAGCGGAGCTGGACCGGGCCGGAATGCCGGAGTGATCCGAAGCGGACCGGAACGGAGCTGGACCGGGTGGGATCGCTGGAGGGTGGGGTTACAGGCGGTGGGCTTCGTGGACGGTGGAGACGCCTCGGGTGTCGAAGAAGCGTTTGGCGAGGCGGGCCAGGTGGTCGACGTCGTATTCGCGGTGGTTCTGGACGAGGATGACCAGGTCGGCGGAGGCGACGGCGCCCTCCAGGTCGTCGGTGCGGGAGACCGGGACGCCGGCGATGTCCCAGGTGGGTACGTGCGGGTCGTGATAGGCGACGGTGGCGCCGAGGGTGGACAGCTGCCTGGCCAGTGGGGTGGCCGGGGATTCGCGCTGGTCGGCGATGTTGGCCTTGTAGGTGATGCCGAGCAGCAGGATCGTCGCGCCGCGGACGGCCTGGCCCGCGCCGTTGAGCAGGTTCTGCGCGCGCCGGGCGACGTAGGCCGGCATGGTCGCGTTGATCTCCTGGGCCAGCTCGACGAAGCGGAACGGGTAGCCGAGTTTGCTGCGCACGTTGTGCGAGAGGTAGTTCGGGTCGATCGGGATGCAGTGCCCGCCGACGCCCGGCCCGGGGTAGAACGCCTGGAAGCCGAACGGCTTGGTGGATGCCGCGTTGATCACGTCCCAGAGGTCGATGTCCAGCTCGTGGCAGAACCGGGCCATCTCGTTGACCAGGGCGATGTTGACGTGGCGGTACGTGTTCTCCAGCAGTTTCGCCGTCTCCGCCTCCCGGGTGCCGCGGGCCCGGACGACCGTCTCGATGAAGCGTCCGTAGAAGTCGGCGGCCGCGTCGGTGCAGGCCGGGGTGTAACCGCCGACCACCTTCGGCGTGTTGTGCGGGCCGTACTCGGTGTTGCCGGGGTCGATGCGCTCCGGCGAGAACGCCAGGTGGAAGCCGATGCCGGCGGTCAGCCCGGAGAGCCGTTCGAGCACCGGCCGCACCACGTCGTCGGTGGTGCCCGGGTAGGTGGTCGACTCCAGCACCACCAGCATGCCCGGTCGTAAGTTGCGACCGACCGCGCCGGTCGCGCCGGTGACCGCGCGCAGGTCCGGCCCGTCGCCCTCGGAGAGCGGGGTGGGCACGCAGATCACCGCCGTCCGGGCCTGGGCGATCTCGGTCTCGTCAGCGGTCGGGCGGAACCCGTCGGCCAGCATCGCGGCGACGTCGGCCTCGCTCAGGTCGTCGACGTGCGACCGGCCGTCGGCCAGGGACTTCACCACGGTCTCGTCGACGTCGAAGCCGAGCACCGACAGGCCGGCCCGGATCGCCTGTTGCGCCAGCGGCAGGCCGACGTACCCCAGGCCGAGGATGACCACGTCGTAGCTCACGGGAATCTCCTTGTGTTGGTGGTTGTGATCAAGCGACGGGGGGTCGGGTCGGGCGGCGGGCCGGGCAGTTCGAAGGGCGACGGGAACGGCAGGAACGCCGGCAGGAACTCGGCGAGCAGCGACCCGGGGGCCGTGTCCGGGCTGTCCACGTCGTTGAGGCACAACGTGTCCACGTCGCGGTCGTGCAGCAGCGTCGCCAGCTTGAGCGGGGTCGACGGGTCGGCCAGGTCGGCGTACCGGTGCCGGATCGCCCCGGGGACGGCACGCCCGGTCAGGTACGCGTAGTACTGCTGAAGCGAGGAGAGCACCGACACGTCGTCCGGGTGCCGGAACCGGTGCTCGGCGGTGCCCCGGACCTGCTCGGCGAAGCGCGACTCGATCTCGGCGAGCACGCTGCGCCGGGCCGGATGCGGCGTGTGCATCATCTTGCGGGTCAGCACCCGCCCGAACGTCTCCTCGATCAGCCGCCGGTTGTTCTTCGCCGCCGCGTCGGCCGGCCGGTCACCGGGCCCGCGCGGGGCCGGGTCGACCAGCGACGGCGACGGGAAGAACCGGGTCAGCCCACCGGCCGTGAAGAACAGGTCCGGGGTGACCGGCCGGGCCAGGAGCACGTCGTCGTTGAAGTAGAGGAAGTGCTCGGCCAGCCCGGGGATCCGGTGCAGCCGGGACTCGATCGCCTGCGAGTTGAAGGTCGGCAGCGCGCCGGTGTCACCGAAGATCTCCTCGTGCCCGACCAGGGTCAGCCGCGGATGATCGAGGTCGAGCCAGGCCGGCACCTGACCGTCGGTGACCAGGTAGACGTGCCGCACCCAGGGCGCGAACGCGTGCAGCGAGCGCATCGAGAAGCGCAGCTCGTCCCGGCTGACCCAGCGCGAGTCGTTGGCCGCCTGCCGGTGGACCTCCCGCACCCACGGGTTCCCGGCGAGCGCCAGCTCCTTGCGCCGCCGCCAGTCCGGGTCGCCGCCGTCCACCCAGGTGTAGACCACGTCGATCGGGAAGCCGATCCGGTCCGGTGCGACGCCGGCGAAGACCTGCCGGGTGCGGTACGCCGTGGTGTCGCCGGGCGCGCAGAACGCCCCGAAGACCGGCTCCGGGGCGGCCACGACCGGTTCACCGATCGGGATCCGGTCGGCGACCGGGTTGCGCCGCGGCGCGACGAGCCACTGGCCGTCCGCCCGCCAGAACTCCACCTCGCAGGCGTGCTCCGGGCCGAGGACCAGACTGCCGGTGGGGTCGGTCACCGGACGGCACACGGCCAGGACCAGGCCGTTCGGGCCGCCTCGCCGGATCATCCCCCGGTCGCCGCGGGCGATTCCGGCGAGGAGGCGGGTCACCAGGTCCTTGTCGCTTTCCCGTACGGCCACAGCGGTGCGCCCGGGGCTCGGGTCGGGCAGGCGGAACCAGTCGACGCCGGCCCGGTCGAGTGCGCCGGTGACCAGGTGGAGGTTGTCCCGGCGTACCTGCGCGGGGCTGGTCGTGGTGACCACGTGCGCGGTGAGCCGGCGGATCCGGCCCGGCTCCATCGGCACCAGGGCGCGGGCGACCCGCAGTCGTCGCTCCGGCGCGATCCGGGGCAGGATCCGGCGCACGGCGGCCCGGGCGATCCGTCGCCGGATCGCCCAGGGTGTCCGCCGCAGGATCCGCCGCAGGGCCACGCCGTCGTCCTTTCGCCGCACCACGCGTGCTTCAACGCGACGGCGGAGAGTGAAGTTGCGGTCTATGCCTTTTAATGCCGGTATACGCCATCAACTGCACGTTTGGCTGGTTACTCGGCAGGCGCCACCCCTAGGGGGACGACTCAGGGGCTCGGCCGATGCGACCGGTTGCGCCGGCGCGGCATGGTGGTAGGCAGTCGAGACCGGGAGGGTCCAGATGGGCAAGGCAGTGCTTTTCTTGCTGGCGTTGGTCGGTGGCGTGGTCGTGGTGAGCTGGGTGGCCCACGCACTGTTCGGCGCTTTCTTCTACCTGGTGCTGACCGCCGCGGTGGTCGGTGGCGGGCTCTGGCTCTACGGCCGGATCAAGCGCGAGATCGCCCCCGGGACCCGCACTCAGCGGCGGATCGAGGCGGCGACGAAGACGTACCGGATGCGGAACCGGTGAGCGTCGTCGGCTCCAAGTAGGCTTGCGGTCGACGCCATCACCACCGACCAACGGGAAGTCGCACTGTGTTTGACACCCTGAGTGACCGCCTGTCCGGGATCTTCACCAAGCTCCGCGGCAAGGGCAAGCTCACCGATGCCGACATCGACGCCACCGCACGGGAGATCCGTCTCGCGCTGCTGGAGGCCGACGTTGCGCTGCCGGTGGTCAAGGCGTTCATCGCCAGCCTGAAGGAGCGGGCGCGCGGCGCCGAGGTCTCCCAGGCACTCAACCCGGCCCAGCAGATCATCAAGATCGTTCACGAAGAGCTGATCACCACGCTCGGTGGTGAGGGGCGGCGGCTGGTCTTCGCCAAGCAGCCGCCCACGGTGATCATGCTGGCCGGTCTCCAGGGCGCCGGTAAGACGACGCTCGCCGGCAAGCTGTCGCGCTGGCTCAAGGGCCAGGGCCACCAGCCCCTGCTCGTCGCCGCCGACCTCCAGCGCCCCAACGCGGTCAACCAGCTCCAGGTCGTCGGCGGCCGGGCCGGCGTCGACGTCTACGCGCCCGAGCCGGGCAGCGGCGTCGGCGACCCGGTCAAGGTCGCCAGGGACTCCATCGAGGTCGCCAAGCGCACCGCGAAGGACATCGTCATCGTCGACACCGCCGGTCGTCTCGGCATCGACGAGGAGATGATGCAGCAGGCCCGCGACATCCGGGACGCGGTCAGCCCCGACGAGGTCATCTTCGTCATCGACGCCATGGTCGGCCAGGACGCGGTGCAGACCGCCGAGGCGTTCCGCGACGGCGTCGGCGTGACCGGCGTCGTCCTCTCCAAGCTCGACGGCGACGCCCGCGGTGGCGCCGCGCTCTCCGTCCGGCACGTCACCGGCCAGCCCATCCTGTTCGCCTCCACCGGTGAGAAGCTGGAGGACTTCGACGTCTTCCACCCGGACCGGATGGCCAGCCGGATCCTTGGCATGGGCGACGTGCTGACCCTCATCGAGCAGGCCGAGCAGGCCTTCGACGAGGATCAGAAGGAGAAGATGACCAGCAAGCTGCTCGGTGGCGAGCAGTTCACGCTGGAAGACTTCCTCGACCAGCTGATCGCCGTCCGGCGGATGGGCCCGATCGCCAACATCCTCGGCATGATGCCCGGCATGGGCCAGATGAAGGACCAGCTGGCCGAGCTCGACGACAGCCACTTCGACCGGGTCACCGCGATCATCCGCTCCATGACGCCGAAGGAGCGCACCGAGCCGAAGATCATCAACGCGTCCCGCCGCCTGCGCATCGCCAACGGCTCCGGCGTCACGGTGATGGAGGTGAACCAGCTGCTCAACCGCTTCACCGACGCACAGAAGATGATGAAGCAGATGAGCGGCATGATGGGCCTCCCGGGCGGCCGCCGTTCGGCCACCAAGAGCTCCAAGAACAAGCGCAAGGGCAAGAACAACCGCCCCCGCGGCGGCGGCATGCCCGCGGGAATGCCGGGCGGCTTCCCGGGCGGGATGCCGCAACTGCCCCCGGGGCTGGACCCGAACGCGCTGGCCGGTGGCGGGATGCCGCCGGGGTTCAAGCTCCCGAAGATCGACTTCAACAAGCTGAACAAGCCCAAGGGTAAGGACAGCTGAGCTGGCGCTGAGGGGTGCTTCAGCGCTGTTTTCGACCCTTCAGCGCCAGCTCGGTTGGTCGGGCTGGCGCTGACGGTTGTTTCCGGGTCGGTTCCGACCGTGAGTGCCAGCTCGGTTGGTCGGGCTGGTGCTCAGGGTTGTTTCGGGGGCTGTTTCCGACCGTGAGTGCCAGCCGGAGCTGATCATGGCGCACCCGGGGCCCTGCCTGGAGCCCGGTCGACGGTGAGCGGCGGCTGGGCGGCGAGCAGAGGCGCACGGTGCCTGGCGAGCAGACCGTGCCCCGAGTCGGCCTCGACCGGCGGGCCGGGCGGGGACCAGCGGCGGGCGGCGGGCGCCGGCCGGCCGGGCAGAACCGTGAGCGGCGGCTGGGCGGGACGGGCGGCGGCTGCCGGCCCGGGAGGGCGGTGACCGATCGTCGCCCAGTGGGACGCCGAGCCCGTCGATCCGGTAGGACTGTTCCATGGCGTTGCATGTGCGTGGCACGGTTCTGCCGGACGCTGAGGTCCGGGACATCTGGCTGGTCGGCGATCGGGTCACGTTCGAGCCCGTCGCCGACGCCGAGACGATCAGCGACGGCGGGTGGATCGTGCCCGGGCTGGTCGACGCGCACTGCCACCTCGGGATCGCGTACGGCGCGAAGCCCATCGAGAGCCTCGACCAAGCCCGTGAGCTCGCCCACATCGACCGGGACGCGGGCGTGCTGGCGCTGCGGGACGCCGGTTCGCCGTACCCCTATCCGGAGCTGGACGACGAGCCGGGAGTGCCCCGCCTGGCCCGCGCCGGGCGTCACGTCGCGCCGCCCCGGCGCTATCTGCGGGACATCGGTGTCGAGGTTCCGGCCGAGGAGGTCGCCGCCACGGTCACCGCGCAGGCGAAGGCCGGCACCGGCTGGGTGAAGCTGGTCGGCGACTGGATCGACCGGGAGGTCGGCGATCTCGCCCCGAGCTGGGACGAGTCGACGATGGCCGCGGCGGTGGAGGCGGCTCACGCGGCGGGCGCGCGGGCCGCGGTGCACACGTTCTCCGAGGAGGGCGTGGAGATCATGGTGCGGGCCGGGGTGGATTCGGTGGAGCACGGCACCGGCCTGTCCCTGGAGCTGATCGACGAGATGGCCCGCCGGGGGACCGCCCTGGTTCCCACGATGATCAACATCCGGACGTTCGGGAAGATCGCCGATCAGGCCCGGCCCAAGTTCGCCGGGTACGCGGACCACATGATCGCCCTGCGGGACAACTTCCCCGAGGTGGTGCGCTCGGCGCACGAGGCCGGCGTGCCGATCTACGTGGGCACCGACGCGGGCGGCGGGATCCGGCACGGGCTGGCCGCCGAGGAGATGCTCTACCTGCACGAGGCCGGCATCCCGGCGGTGGATGTGCTGGCCGCGGCGTCCTGGAAGGCGCGGGCGTGGCTGGGCTTCGCCGGCCTGGTCGAGGGCGGCCTGGCGGACCTGGTCGTCTACGACGCCGACCCGCGCAAGGATCTGCGTGTGGTGAAGGCGCCCCGCCGCATCGTGCTGCGAGGCGCCGTCATCAAGTGAGTGCTGCGGGGGCGGTCGTCAAGTGAGTCCCGCGACGCGGTCGTCACGTGAGCCGTGCGGCGCGGTCGTCACGTGCGTCCAGCGGGGCCGTCGTCAGGTGATCAGCGGGTGAAGCGCCAGGTGTAGAGGCCCTTTCCGGTCGGGCAGGTGAGCAGGTCGTCGTTCCAGTCGCACCGGCCGGAGAGCTCCGGGATCACGCCGAGCGTCACCTTCCGGAAGTCGATGTTGGAGACGCCACGGACGGTGAACCTGCCGTCCCCGGCGTCCCGGGTCAGGGTCAGCACGTTCCCGTCGTCCACGAACCCGCCGACGCCGTTGTCGGAGTATCGGGCCTCCCCGTTCTCGTCGTAGAGCGCGGTTCCCTTGTTGCCGCCGCCGCTGGCCATGATGTGACCGGCGCGCATCGCGTGGGTTCCGGAGAGCGGCACCGCCCCGGTCGTCCGGACCACCCGGCCGGTCACCGAGTCGATCATCACGAGGTGGGCCTCCATCTTCTCGGTCGCGGGGTCGAGATAGCGGTACTCGAACAGGCAGAGCCGGTCCGGCCCGCACGGGAAGGCGCTGTCCCACATCCACGGATCGCGGGGCGCGTAGAGGACGCGGGACAGGGAGGCCGGCGCACGCCCCGGATCGGCGGTGACGGTGGTGTAGATCGAACCCTCGTACGCGAGAAGGTCCTCGGGGTTCGGTTGTCCCTGCGCCGTCGATCGCACCCTTCCGGTGTGAATGTCCCGGATCGTCACCCGGCCCTTCGCGCTGATCGAAACCAGTCGGTCGTCGGTGTAGGGGAAGGCCTTCTCGGACTCCGGCTGGTAGAGCGCGGAGCTGACGCCGTAGAGGTCCTCGGAGTGGTCCGCCCCGGTCCGCATGCCGCTGATCAACGTCGCGTCGTCGGTGACCGCCCAGAGCGGCTTGCCGCGGGCCAGCGAATAGGCGGTGGTCCTCCTGGTGGTCGCGTCCAAGCGGACCAGCACGTCGTCGTGCAGGATCAGCCGATCGTCGGTGGTGTGCGGCAGCTGCCAGCGCTTCGCGCCCGTGGCGGGATCGTGGAACTCCAGCACCCGCCGCTCGCCGGCCTTGATGTCCTCGGGCTGAATCTCCTCGCGGCGCACCAGGATGATCGTCGCCGCCGTGGCGACCACCCCGATCCAGCTGCCGTTCAAGGTCCAGAGCGATGTCCCGGTACGGGTGTCGACCGCGACCGCCTCGGAGTTCGCGAGCCCGACGACCCGATCGCCGGAGATCCGTGCCGCGCTCCAGTTCTGCCCCGCGGGCACCGGCAGCGGCTCGCCCAGCTGCGCCAGCCCACGGACCCGGGACGGGGTGGTGGCGGGCAGGATCGGGTCGGCCTTGCGGTGCTGGCGCAACGAGACCACCCCGGCCCCGGTCAGGAGCAGCACCACCGCGGCGGCACTGGCCAGCACCGCCCGGTGCCGGTTGCGGCGCTGATCGCCGCGGCGGCGTGCCTGCGAGGCGGTGCCGATCGGGATCGTGTCGGCCTGCCGTCCCAGCACGGTGAACAGGTCGTCCAGGTCAGCGGGCACGGCGAACTCCTTCCTCGGCGTCAGCGGCCGAAGCGTCGGCGGCCGAAGCGTCGGCCGCCGAGGGGCTCAGGACGGCCGCGAGCGCTGTCCGGCCCCGGGACAGCCAGGATTTGACGGTGCCGAGCGACGAACCGGTCTCGGTGGCGATCTCGGCGATCGAGCGGTCCAGCAGGTAGTGCAGGGCGAGCGCGCGGCGCTGGGCGTCCGGCAGCTCACGCATCGCCCGGACCAGCAGGACCGCGTCCTCCGACGGCGGCCCGACGGTCGCCGGTGGTGGCTCGGCGGCGGCCCGCGCCCGGCGTACGCCGATCCGGCGCCACCGGTCCGTGGAGAGCCGGTTCACCACCAGCCGCAGCCACGCCTCCGGGTCCTCGTACGCCGACACCTTGCGCCAGCGTTGCCAGGCCCGCGCGTACGCCTCCTGCACCAGATCCTGGGCCTCGCCGGGATCACCGGTCAGTCCGTACGCGTATCGCAGCAGCCGCCGGGAGGTGTCCCGGTAGAAGCCGTCGAAATCCATCCGTCACCCCGTCCTTCTCCGTTGAGGGACACGGGATGCCCACCCGGCCGGTTGCGCTCGGGCCACGACTACGATGCTTCCTCATGGCTCGCGTGCTCACTCCCCGTGCGGAGGACTTCCCCCGCTGGTATCAGGACCTCATCGCCAAGGCGCAACTCGCCGACAACGGCCCGGTGCGCGGCACGATGGTGATCCGGCCGGTCGGCTACGCCATCTGGGAGCGCATGCAGGCCGACATGGACGCGCGCATCAAGGAGCAGGGCGTTCAGAACGCGTACTTCCCGCTCTTCATCCCGGAGAACTACCTGCGCCGTGAGGCCGATCACGTCGAGGGCTTCTCGCCGGAGCTGGCCGTGGTCACCCACGCCGGCGGCAAAGAGCTCGCCGAGCCGCTGGTGGTCCGGCCCACCAGTGAGACCGTGATCGGCGAGTTCATGGCCAAGTGGGTCGACTCGTACCGTGACCTGCCCCTGCTGCTCAACCAGTGGGCGAACGTGGTCCGGTGGGAGCTGCGCCCGCGCACGTTCCTGCGGACCACCGAGTTCCTCTGGCAGGAGGGGCACACCGCGCACGCCACCGAGCAGGACGCGCGGGACCACGCGCGGGAGATCCACAAGCACGTCTACCAGGCGTTCATGGAGGACTTCCTGGCCATCCCGGTGGTGCCCGGCCGCAAGACCAAGGGCGAGCGGTTCGCCGGCGCGACGAACACGATGACCGTCGAGGCCATGATGGGCGACGGCAAGGCGCTGCAGATGGGCACCTCGCACGAGCTGGGGCAGAACTTCGCGAAGGCGTTCGACATCACCTACTCGTCCGCCGACCGCACGGTCGAGCACGCCTGGACCACGTCGTGGGGCACCTCGACGCGCATGGTCGGTGGCCTGATCATGGTGCACGGCGACGACAACGGCCTGCGGCTGCCGCCTCGGCTCGCGCCGATCCAGGTGCAGATCATGGTGGTCAAGGCCGGCGAGGGCGTCGCGGAGGCCGCCGCGCAGCTCCGCGACGAGCTGAAGGCCGCCGGCGTACGGGTGAAGCTCGACGACCGCGCGGACATCCCGTTCGGCCGCCGCGCCGTCGACGCCGAGCTGCAGGGCATCCCGATCCGGGTCGAGGTCGGTCCGCGTGACCTGGCCAACGGCAACGCCGTGGTGGCCCGCCGGGTGGACGGCTCGAAGTCGCCGATCGCGCTCGCCGAGGTCGCGACAGCGGTGGTCGCCGCGCTCAAGGCCGACCAGCAGCGGCTCTACGACGACGCACTGGCGTTCCGGGTCGAGCGCACGGTCGACGTGAAGACGCTGGAGGAGGCGATCGAGGCGTCGCAGACCGGCTGGGCCCGGGTGCCGTGGTCCGCGGTCGGCGAGGCCGGTGAGAAGCAGGCGAACGCCAAGGCCGTCACGGTCCGCTGCCTGACCCGCGAGGACGGCACGATGCCGGAGTCGGACGAGGAGCCGGACCTGATTGCGTACCTGGGACGTTCGTACTGATCATGGGGTTCGAGGTGGGCCGGCCGGTCCTGTACCGGAACTTCTCCGCGGGCCGGCTGGTCAACGTCCGCCCCTGCCGGGTGGTCTCCGACGACGACCGCGGGCTGCTGCTCTGGCTGGCCCGCGGCTCGGCCATGGTGATCGAGGTCGCGGTGGACGGCCGCGGGGTGCGCGACATGCCGTTCACCGAGTGGGTGACGCTGGAGCACGAGCTGATCCCGGTCACCTGGTCCGGCCCCGGCATCCTCAAGTTCCTGCCGGCGCGGGGCGAGCATTCGGTCTGGTTCTTCCGCTCGCCCGAGGGTGATTTCACCAACTGGTACGTCAACCTCGAGGAGCGGGCGGTCCGCTGGGACGACGGCGACCTCGCCGGGGTCGACGTGGTGGATCAGGACCTGGACGTGGTCGCCTGGCCGGACCGGACGTGGCGGTGGAAGGACGAGGACGAGTTCGCCGAGCGTCTCGCCCTGCCCGAGCACTACTGGGTGCCGGACCCGGACGCGGTGTGGGCCGAGGGCCGCCGGGTGATCGAGAAGATCGAGGCCGGCCGGTTCCCCTTCGACGGGACCTGGACGGATTTCCGCCCGGACCCGGACTGGCCCGTTCCGGCGCAACTGCCGGCCGGTTGGGATCGTCCCGGCGCGCGCTGACACCCGGTTGGGCTTCCCGGCCGTTCATCTGGCAGAATGGCTTGTTGGTATCCGGCACGTCATGAGGCGCCCTCTAACCCCTCATGCATTGCCAATCCACGAGGCATCGGTCCCGCATCCCCACGTGGGTTCCGGTCGGCTCACCCACGCAGTCATCAGGAGCGAATAAACCGTGGCCGTTAAGATCCGGCTCCTGCGGATGGGCAAGATCCGCAACCCGCAGTACCGCATCGTCGTCGCCGACTCGCGCACCAAGCGTGACGGTCGCGCCATCGAGTACATCGGCATCTACCAGCCGAAGGAACACCCCTCGGTGATCGAGGTCAAGTCCGAGCGTGTGCAGTACTGGCTGTCGGTCGGCGCTCAGCCGTCCGAGCCGGTGCAGCGCATCCTGGAGAAGACCGGCGACTGGCAGAAGTTCAAGAACCTGCCGGCTCCGCCGCCGCTGCTGGTCGCGCCGAGCAAGCAGAGCAAGACCGAGGTGTACGAGGCTGAGGCCAAGGCCGCCTTGGGTATTGCCGAGGCCAGCAAGCCGGCCGCCACGCCGAAGAAGGCGAAGGCCGAGAAGCAGGCTGCCGCTCCGGAGGTCGCCGCGACCCGCCCGACGGACACCAAGCCGGCCGACCCGGCCGAGCCGGACCGCGAGGCTGTCGCCGAGACTGCACAGGACCCGGCCGGTGCCGGCGCCGACGCAAGCTGACGGGGCGCTCCGGCCGGCGCTGGAGCACCTCGTCAAGGGCATCGTCGACAACCCGGACGACGTCCGGGTCCGTCTGGTCGACTCGCGCCGCGGCAAGCGGCTCGAGGTTCGCGTGCACCCGGAGGACCTGGGAACGGTCATCGGGCGCGGCGGGCGCACGGCCAAGGCGCTGCGTCAGGTGATCGGGTCGATCGGTGGGCGCGGCATCCGCGTCGACATCGTCGACGCGTACTGACCGATGCTGCTCGTCGTCGGCCAGATCGGTAAACCGCACGGCATCCGGGGCGAGGTCTCGGTGGTCGTGCGGACCGACGAGCCCGAGGAACGCTTCACCGTCGGGTCGGTGTTCATCACGGAGGTCCCCAGGGACCGCCGGGTGAGCACCGGCCCGGCGGGCACCCCCGCTCCCGGCGCTCGCTTCGAAGTTCCGAAACAGCTCACCCTCGAGTCGATCCGCTGGCATCAGGGCCGCGGCATCGCGGTGTTCGAGGGCATCCACGACCGCAACGTCGCCGAGGCGATGCGTGGCGTGTTCCTCCAGGTGGACAGCTCCGTGCTGACCCCGCCGGAGGACCCGGACGAGTTCCACGACCACCAGCTCATCGGGCTGCGCGTGGAGTCGGCCGACGGCGTCACGCTGGGCACGGTGGACCGGATCGACCACGCTCCGTCCTCCGACCTGATCGTGCTGAAGAAGGCCGCCGGCGGCACGGCGCTGATCCCGTTCGTCACCGCGATGGTCCCGGCGGTGGACGTCCCCGGCGGCCGGATCGTGGTCGACCTCCCCGAAGGACTGCTGGATCTGTGAAGGTCGACATCGTCTCGATCTTCCCGGACTACTTCGCCCCGCTCGATCTCTCGCTGATCGGCAAGGCGCGGACCACCGGGACGCTCGACCTCACCGTGCACGATCTGCGTACGTGGACCTATGACGTGCACCGGACGGTGGACGACAGCCCGTACGGTGGCGGGCCCGGCATGGTGATGCGCCCCGAGCCGTGGGGCGAGGCGCTGGACGCGGTCACCACGCCGGAGTCGGCGCTGGTCATCCCGTCCCCGGTCGGCAAGCCGTTCACCCAGGCCGACGCGTACGCGCTGGCCGCGCTGCCGCACCTGGTCTTCGCCTGCGGGCGGTACGAGGGCATCGACCAGCGCGTGATCGACGACGCCGCGTCCCGGATGCCGGTGCGCGAGGTGTCGCTCGGCGACTACGTGCTGTTCGGCGGCGAGGTCGCGGTCATCGTGATCATGGAAGCGATCACCCGCCTGCTGCCCGGCGTGCTCGGCAACGCGGACTCGCTGACCGAGGAGTCGCACGCGGCGGGCCTGCTGGAGGCCCCGGTCTACACCAAGCCGGCGTCGTGGCGCGAGCGCGAGGTCCCGGACGTGCTGCGCTCGGGCGACCACGGCCGGATCGCCCGCTGGCGCCGCACCGAGAGCCTGCTGCGCACCGCGGACCGCCGGCCGGACCTGTTCGCCGCGTACCCGCCGGAGAGCCTCGACGCCAAGGACCGCAAGGCTCTCGCCGAGGCCGGATTGGAGCTCCCGCCACCGCGTGTGGCAAAGTAGGGAGGTTGCCGTCCCGAGTCCCGCGCCGCGGGGAGGGGACGAGGACCCTCTGAAGCCGAGGAGGGTCAGAAGTACCCGTCTGCGTCACCGAACACACGGTGAGCACTAGTTATACAAGGATGCAGCGATGAACACGCTGGACGAGCTCGACTCCCAGTCGCAGCGCACCGACCTTCCGGACTTCCGCGCCGGTGACACCCTCAAGGTGTACGCCCGGGTCGTCGAGGGTAATCGTTCCCGTGTGCAGGTCTTCCAGGGCGTCGTGATCGCTCGCCAGGGCAGTGGCCTGCGGGAGACCTTCAAGGTCCGCAAGATCAGCTTCGGTGTCGGCGTCGAGCGGACCTACCCGCTGAACAGCCCGGCGATCGACAAGCTCGAGGTCGTCACCCGTGGTGACGTCCGCCGCGCCAAGCTCTACTACCTGCGTGAGCTCCGCGGCAAGAAGGCCAAGATCAAGGAGCTGCGGGAGAAGCAGACCGTCTGAGCCTCTCAGATCCGGCACAGCCGCGAAGGCCTAGGCTGACGGCTGTGCCCGGTGATGAACCATTCCAGTCCTACCGCTCGTAACTTCCCCTAGCCGGGAAACCCGGGCGGTAGTGCTGTATCCGGGGGCGGTTCGGCCGGTAGGCGTCAGGAGATGCGAAGCGTGGATCCGATGGAAGGCTATCGTCCGTCCCCTCGTCGGCGGTCGATGCTCAGGCGCAAGGAAATGCCCCTCTGGCAGGAGCTGCCGCTGCTGCTCGTGGTGGCGTTCTGCCTGGCAGTGCTCATCCGGACGTTCCTGGTCCAGGCGTTCTACATCCCCTCCGGGTCGATGCAGAAGACGCTGGAGCTCAAGGACCGGGTGCTGGTCAACAAGGTCGTCTACGACATGCGCGACCCACTGCGCGGCGAGATCGTGGTGTTCCGCGGCACCGACAACTGGGCGCCCGAGGTCAGCGAGCCGGTCAGCAACACGTTCGGGGCGAAACTCGGCCGCACCATCGGCGACCTGGTCGGCGTCAGCCGTCCCGGCGAGCGGGACTTCATCAAACGGGTGATCGGTCTTCCGGGTGACAAGGTTGCCTGCTGCGACGACCAGGGCCGGATCACGGTCAACGGGGTCGGCATCGATGAGGCTTACATCGCCGACGGCTTCAACTCCGACCTGAGCCAGCCGGTGATCGCCGGCCAGTGCACCAGCCGGAAATTCGCCGAGGTCACCGTTCCGGCGGGGCAGATGTTCGTGATGGGCGACCACCGGCAGGTCTCCCAGGATGCCCGCTGCCAGGGTCCGGTCCCGATCGAGAACGTGATCGGCCGCGCCTTCGTCACCGTCTGGCCCAGCAGTAGATTCACCGGGCTCGAAGTCCCTGAGGTCTGGAAGCAGTTCGCCAAGGAGCATCCGACCGCGGCGATCGGGCCACCCGGGCCGCAACCCCGGCAGGATCCACAGGTGGCCGCCGGCCTCTTCCCGTTGCTGCTGACCGCCGCCCTGTCCGCGCGTTCCACCATGTTGTTCGTGTCCCGACGACGTAGGCTCCGAGCGTGATTGACGAGCAGACCGAAAAGCGCCGGGGGTCCTTCTGGCGCGAGCTTCCCATTCTGCTGGGCGTGGCGATCCTCGTCGCCGTCCTGGTGCGCGCCTTCGTGTTGCAGACGTTCTACATCCCGTCCCCCTCCATGGAGCACACGCTGAACGTGTGGGACCGGGTGCTCGTCAACAAACTGGTGTATGACTTCCGGGATCCCAAGCGCGGCGAGATCATCGTCTTCAAGGCGCCCACCGAGTGGCAGTCCGGCGCCGAGGGCGAGGACTTCATCAAGCGGGTCATCGGCACCCCCGGCGACCACGTGATGTGCTGCGACGACCAGAGCCGGCTCGTGATCAACGGGCACTCGCTCGACGAGCCGTACATCTACACCGACGCCGACGGCACCCGGAACCAGGTGGCGGACGAGAAGTTCGACATCACCGTCCCGGCCGGGCGGCTCTGGGTGATGGGCGACCACCGGGAGGCCTCCGGCGACTCGCTGGAGCACTACGAGCAGAGCGCCGCGACCGACCAGGCCGGCAAGCTGCAGGACGCGACGATCACCGTCGACTCGGTGGTCGGCCGGGCATTCACGATCTTCTGGCCGGTCGGCCGCGCGACCTGGTTGACAGTGCCCGATACGTACAACGACATCCCGAACGCCTCCGCCCGGTGAGAGGGCGGTTCGGAAGATCGACGCCGAGTGCTTAGTCTTGACGGGTGACCGAGTCGAACCAGCCCACCATCGAGCGCCGCGCCGGCCGGGTGCTTCTGGTCGACCGGGCCGGGCGCGCCCTGCTCCTGCACGGCGGTGACCCGGCCCGCCCGGGGACGCGCTGGTGGTTCACCCCCGGCGGCGGGCTGGAGCCGGGCGAGAGCACGGTTCAGGCGGCCGCGCGGGAGCTCTTCGAGGAGACCGGGCTGCGCGTCGACGCCGCCGACCTGGGCGAGCCGATCCTCCACGAGCTGACCGAGTTCTCCTTCAACGGCCGGGACTACGCGCAGACGCAGGACTTCTTCCTGTTCCGGGTGACCGACTGGCAGGTCGACACGGCCGGGATGGACGAGGAGGAGCAGCTCACCATCATCGAGCACCGGTGGTGGTCGGCGTCCGAGCTGGAAGGCACCGACGAGCTGATCTACCCGGTCGGCCTGGCTGGGCTGCTGCGGTCGCAGGTCGACGGGGCTTCCCCCGCGGCGGGCACTCCGGCCTCTCTTGCGGCGGGCTCGCAGGCTTCTTCCGCGGCGGGCGCTCCGGCGGCGGCTCCCACTCAGGTGGAGGCATCTTCGCTGCCAGGGGCGGCTGATCGCGTACGGGAAAAGGGTCTTTGATGTTGGCGCCACCGCGCACCGTGGTCCGCCGGGAGGCCGGGCTCTACGCCCTGGAGCAGGCGCTCCAGCGGCGGGGCTTCGAGCACGTGGCCGGCGCCGACGAGGCCGGCCGGGGAGCGTGCGCCGGGCCGCTGGTCGCCGCCGCGGCGATCCTGCCCGCCGGCAAGCGTGGCGAGGTCCCCGGGCTGGCCGACTCGAAGCTGCTGACGGCCGCCGCGCGCGAGCGGGTGTATGCGGAGGTCGTCGACCGCGCGCTGGCCTGGTCCGTGATGATCGTCCCGCCGGCCGAGGTGGACGCGCGCGGCCTCCACGTCTGCAACCTGGCGGCGATGCGGCGGGCGCTCGCCTCGCTCACCGTCCGCCCGGAGTATGTGCTGACCGACGGCTTCCCGGTGGACGGGCTGGGGGTGCCCGGCCTCGCGGTCTGGAAGGGCGACCGGGTGGCGGCCTGCGTCGCGGCGGCCAGCGTGCTCGCCAAGGTCACCCGGGACCGGCTGATGGTCGAGCTGCACGACCAGTTCCCGGAGTACGGGTTTGCCGTGCACAAGGGTTACATAACGGACGAGCACAGCGCCGCGCTGCTCCGGCACGGGCCCTGCGTCGAGCACCGGTTCTCCTACGTGAACGTGGCCGCCGCCTCGGGCCGCGGGAACGTTCCGCCGCGTGCTCGCAGGCCGGCCGCCCCGGCGCCGGTGCCGTCCCTGTTCGACGTATCCGTTACCGAGCCGCTGCTGCTTCCGGTCGCGGCTGAGGGTACCGTCGGCGTGGCGTCGGGCGAGCAGCCTCAGCCGTCGCCGTCGGTGGGGGAAGATGAGGCCATGGAGGGCGAGACACGATGAGCGCAGAGGATCTCGAGAAGTACGAGACCGAGATGGAGCTGCAGCTCTACCGGGAGTACCGCGACATCGTCCGCCAGTTCTCCTACGTCGTGGAGACCGAGCGCCGGTTCTACCTGGCCAACCAGGTGGACCTGCACGTGCGCAACTCCGACGGCGAGGTGTATTTCGAGGTCGAGATGCACGACGCCTGGGTCTGGGACATGTACCGTCCGGCCCGGTTCGTCAAGAATGTGCGGGTGATGACGTTCAAGGACGTGAACGTCGAGGAGCTGGAGAAACCGGACATCTCACTGCCGGATGACGCCAACTTCGGCGGCTGACGGGTTATCCACACCGCGGGGTTGTGCACAGGGCGGGTCGCCGGTCGGCTGAGGGCCGGTCAGACTCGCCCGCATGTTTTTCTTCTGGGTGTTCCTGCTGGCCGCCGTCCCGGTCCCGGCCCCGGTTGCCGGCAGCTTCGGGTGGCCGCTGGCGCCGCCCCAGGTGACCCGGCGGTTCGACGCGCCGCCGGAGCCCTGGCTTCCCGGGCACCGCGGCGTGGACCTCGGTGGTGCTCCCGGGCTCACGGTCCGGGCCGCCGGCAGCGGGACGGTGGTCTTCGCGGGGCTGGTCGCCGGGCGCGGGGTGGTCAGCGTCGCTCATCCGGGCGGGTTGCGCAGCACCTATGAGCCCGTCACGGCCTCCGCGGCGGTGGGTGACGTGGTGGCCACGGGCGAGCCCCTGGGGGTTCTGGAGCCGGGACACGCCGGTTGTCCCGTCGACGCGTGCCTGCACTGGGGTGTCCGGCGCGGGAAGGACTATCTGGATCCGCTCGCCCTGCTCGGGCTCGGCCGGGTCCGGCTCCTACCAATGCCAGGCGTTCAGCAGGGCGGGTAGCCGCTCGGCGAGGCGGTCGTACTCCTCGGGACGGTTGTAGATCTGCGCGCTCAACCGGAGCAGGCCACGACCGCCCCACGCGTTCACGTGCGTCTCGACGGCCAGCTTGTCGGCGATGTGCTGACGCAGCGCGTGCGCCTCCGGAATGGTGGTGGCCAGGCCCGGCGGGAGCGGGACGATCCGCATCGAGACACCCGGCCCGGGCTCCGGCAACTCCGCCGGGGTCAGGCCGAGCGCCGCACCGAGCACCCGCTGACCGTAGGCGGCCAGTGCGACGTTGTGCTCGCGGATCGCCTCCAGCCCCAGCGTGCGCATCGCGAAGGCACCGGCCGGCGCCGCCAGCCAGGGGGAGTAGTCGAGCGTCCCCTGGAACTCCACCGACAGCGGAAAGCCCTGATCGTGCTCCCACGAGACGACCAGCGGATCGATCCGCCGGCGCCACTCCGGCGCCACCGCCAGCAGCGACGTGCCGCGCGGGGCCCACGCCCACTTGTGCAGGTTGCCCACCCAGAAATCCGCACCGATCTCGGCGACGTTCACCGGCAGCATGCCCGGCACGTGCGCACCGTCGACGAAGACCGGGATGCCCTGGGAACGGGCCGCCGCCGCGATCTCGCGAACCGGCAGGAGCGTGGCGGTGGCCGACGTCAACTGGTCGATGATCAGAAGTTTCGTGCGGCCGGGGCGGAGCGCGGTCCGTACCCGGGAGATGATCTCCGGCCCGGAGGCGCCCAGCGGCACCGCGACCGTCCGCGCGGTCGCGCCCGTCCGCCGGCACTCGCGCCGCACCGCCATCGCGACCGCGCCATAGGTGTGATCGGTGAGCAGCACCTCGTCGGACGGGCCCAGCCCGGCCGACTGCAGCACCAGGCTGACCGCGGCGGTGGTGTTCGTGGTCAGCGCGCTGCCGTCCGGGTCGGCGCCGAGGAACGCGGCCAGATGCCGTCGGGTGTGGACGATCCGGTCCAGCAGGCCGACGCCGAAGAAACGCATCGGATTCAGGTCCATCTCGTCGCGCAGCCGCTGCTGGGCGCGCTGCACGCTGATCGGGAGCGCGCCGAACGAGCCATGGTTGAGGTACGACACCGCCGGATCCAGCGAGAACAGGAGACGGGCGCCGGGGATGGGCTGCGGTGGATCTTCGGCGCTCATGGTTTCCGATCGTACGGTGTCTCAGGCTCGCGGATGAGCTTGACGGAAGGCGGCGCGCAGCCGCTCGGTGGAGACATGGGTGTAGATCTGCGTGCTCGACAGCGAGCTGTGGCCCAGCAACTCCTGGACGGCGCGCAGGTCGGCGCCGCCGTCGAGCAGATGGGTGGCGGCGGAGTGACGCAGGTCGTGGGGTTTGGTGTGGGGCAGGCCGGCGGACCGGGCGGCGGCGGAGACCACCCGGCGGACGACGGTGGGCTGGAGACGGCCGCCCTTGATGCCCAGGAACAGGGCGTCGGCGCCGGTCTTCCGTCCTGCGGGGCCGGTCTTGCGTGCTCCTGCCGCGTTTCTGCCCGGGCGGGCGGCCGGCTGTCCCGGGCGGGTGGCCGGCTGTGCTGCGTGGGCGGCGTCCTGTCCTGGGCGGGCGGCTTCGGTGAGCGCGGGGCGGCCCAGGCGTAGCCAGGCGTCGAGGGCGTCGCGGGCTGGATGGCCGTAGGGGACCGCGCGCTCCTTGCCGCCCTTGCCGAAGACCCGGACCACCTGCCGGGCGTGATCGATATCGGACGTGTCGAGGTCGCAGAGCTCGCTGACGCGGATTCCGGTCGCGTAGAGCAGCTCCAATACCGCTCGATCCCGGATGGCGATCAGATCACCGTTCTTGCTCCCGGACTCGGCTGTCTGTTCCGGCTCGTCCGCCCGCTCCGGCTCGTCCGCCTTTTCGGTGGCGGCGCCCCCGTGGCTGCCCGGGGCCGTGACCAGGGCGGTCGCCTGTTCGAGGCGAAGGACATGCGGGAGGTCGCGGTGCGCCCGGGGACTGGCCAGCCCGGCGCCGGCGTCGGCCGGGGACAGACCGACCCGGTGAGACCACGCGGTGAAGGTCCGGGCCGCTGCGGCGCGGCGGGCTTGCGACGTACGGGCGGCGCCCTCACCCAGCCGCGCTGCCAGCCACCCGCGCAGGGCCGTGATGTCGAGATCCGCCACCGTCGTGCAGCCCTGGTCGGCGGCGTGCGAGAGGAGCGAGACCACGTCACCCAGGTACGCCCGCACGGTGTGCTCGGATCGATCCTCGACGACCGCCAGGTGATGCCCGAACCGGTCGACGGCTTCCCGCAGCTCCGGCGGCAGCGCTTCGTGCAGCTCGGTCACGCGCTTCGGCCGGGGCCGTCGTCGATAGGCGTCCACGGTGTTCAGTGTGCCGGTTTCTTGTCGTACCCGGCCCCTATGGTCGCCTCATGCCACGGCGGGCTGTTCCTCAGCGGCCGGCCCGGTCGTCGCGCGCCGAGCCGGTCGGGTGCGGTCGCGGGCCGTGGGCCGCCCGTCCGGTTGGGTTCGCCGAGCGGGTCGGAGGCGGTCACTGGACGAGCGGTGCCCATCCGGCCGGGGTCGCCGAGCCAGTCACATGCGGTCACGGGTCGATCGGCGTCCGGTCGGCAGCGGTTGCCGGCTCGTCGGCCGGTCGGTCCTGTGCGGTGTCAGGGGCGGGTCAGCTGGACGCGGTCGGCGGGGTGGACCGTCTCGGTGCCCTCGGGGGTGGTCACGACCAGCACCGGCACGCCCTCGCCGAGGCGATGTTTGCGGCGCTCGGCGTCGGTCGGCATGCGGGCGCCGACGTGTTCGCCTCGGGCCAGCGTGACGACCTGGACCGGCTCCGGCACGCGGACGAACGTCCCGCGGGGGCGGTCGACAGTGACCAGCCCCTCGGTGCGCAACTGGCCGATCGCCTGACGCACGGTGGTGCGACTGAGACCGTGATCCTGAGCGAGGCGCAGCTCACTGGGCAGCGGCTCGCCAGGACCCAGCTCGCCGGACTGAATGCGATCCCGCAGCAGGTCAGCAAGCTGCCTGAAGACCGCCCGATCCGCCGAATGATCGATCATGGCCACTATTTTACGTGATCACGATCCTCCGTCACGTTGTACCTACAGACCAATATAACTATGATGGAGACGCCGCCCCGGAGGGACGAAAACGGCCGGGACGGAAGGGCGGGCGACGGTTTTGCCAGGTCGGTCACTGACTGCTGGGCGCGACTGTCGCCCGTCGCCCGTCGCCCGTCGCCCGTCCGCCGTCCGCCGTCCGCCGCTCGCTGCTCGCCGTTCGCTTGTTCGGCGCGAGTTGGTTCTCGACGGCGGTCATTCAGTGGCGTGGTGGGTCGAATCGGACCCACGCGAGGAACCGGTCGTAGAGGTTCAGTGGCTTCTCGCCCTCGATGACCATGTCCTGGAGTGCCTCGTACATCTGCGCGGACAGGTAGATCCGCAGCAGCGACGGAAACGCGCGGTACTCGTACAGGAGTCTTGTCTGTGCGGTGGGGCACGGCCAGGGCCGGCCGCAGACGCGGCAGTTCCAGTTCGGCCGCTCGTGCAGGTGTTCGGTTCCTTGTGTGGTGGTCAACGCTGTTCCCCCCGAATCCGGCCCGCGATGGCGCCGGAGGACGATTTCCGCTCGGTGCGCCGCCCTTCTTCGCCGATGTGCCCGCTCAGCGCTGGTCCCGCCGTCGATGCAGATGGTTCTTGAACGGGTCGTTGCAGACCGCCCGATGCCACTGCCCTGGCGTCAGGTTCCCGGCGCGGCCCACGTTCGCCTCCCAATGCCGGGGCCGGGGCACCGCGGCGCGGCCCGCCGGGCGCCCGGCCGCCGTGCCCGGCTGAATGCCGTCCAGCCGGGCGCTGTTCGGGCTCGCCTGATCGTCGGACTCCTCCGGCCCGTCGCCGTCTGTTGCCGACGTGCGGCCCTCTGCTCGAGCGGAATCGCCTCCTCCGCCGGCCTGCGGTTCTCCGGCAGCGTCAGGGGAGTGGGACCGGGTAGGGGCCCGGCGCTGCTGGGGAACCACGGCTATCCGCGGCTTTTGCGGACCAGGAGGGGCTTTGTCGGAATGCGCGGGCGGATCCGTGCACTCCGGAATGGCGCCGCGCGGCGGGTAGGGCATGGCCGGCGCCGGCACCAGCCGGTCCACGCACGGGGCCGGCAACCCGCACCGGCAACGGCGCCACAGTGTGCGCCAGTCGCGGCGGTGACGAGGGGAGAAAGGCACCTGTTCACTTGTCGGGCGACATCTAGTCATGGCGACGATCCTAGAGGACCCGCGACTAGCTGTCTTCCGCCAACCTGCCGTACGCCTAATAGTCCCGCGCCTACGGTCGATCATGTGGGAGTGAAGCCGATCCGCCTCATGGGCGCACACGAGATCCGTATCCGCCTGGGCGGTGTGAGCCGTCAGAGGGCGTACCAGATCACCAGCCGCGCGGACTTTCCCAAGCCGGTCGCGGACCTGGCTCAGGGCAAGGTGTGGCAGACCGAGGACGTCGAGGCGTGGATGAAGGTCCACCGCCGTGACCTGGATGAATCCGAAGACTGATCGCTTCTGCGGCGGCCTGCGCCCACCCGCTGGGCCGGGCCGCCCGTCGCGGGAGCGGCCGTCCGTCGCACGTACAAAGTTTCCGCAGTAAATCGCGGCGGAAACCGTGGTCAGCGCCGTGCTCAAGATCCGTGCCGGGAAGGCGAGGATCCATTGCAGACAGTCCACTTTGCCGGGTTCTCGGCGACTGAGGCGCGCGGCAGCGTTCACCCGTTCGAGTGACGGTTTCCAGGGGGCTGACCGCCTCGGGGCGTGAGCATGATCCCGGTCTCGGTCCGCAGCACCAGACCGGCGGCCTCCAGCAGGGACAGGCGCCGCAGGACGGTACGCAGCTCCAGCCGGGCCGCCGCCGCGAGATCCTCCGGGGTGACCGTGCCGCGCCGGGGGAGAGCCTCCAGGATCAGCGCCGACTGCTCGTCCAGCCGGTCCCGGGCGTGCTCGCGTCCGCGTGGCTCCGGCTCCAGGTACTCCCCGATCAGGCCGACCTCCTCCAGCACGTCGGCGACCGAGGTGACCAGCCGGGCGGTCGGATACTTGCGCAACAGCTCGTGGCAGCCGACCGACATGGCCGAGGTCACCGGTCCCGGCACCACCATCCCGGGCCGGTTCAGGGCGAGCACCCGGCTCATCGTCTGGGTGGCACCGCTGCGCGCGGCCGCCTCCACCACGACGGTGCCCGCGGTGGCGGCCGCGATCACCCGGTTCCGGATCAGGAAGCGGTGCCTCAGCGGCTCGGCGCCGGGTGGCCATTCGCTGATCAGCAGGCCCCGTTCGGCGATCTGGGCGAACATCTCCGAGTTCGTGACCGGGTACGGCCGATCCACCCCGCACGCCAGCACCGACACCGTTGCGCCGTTCGCGGCGAGCGTGGCCCGGTGGGCTGCCGCGTCGATCCCGTACGCGCCGCCGGACACCACCGTCCAGCCCCGCTCGGCGAGCCCGTACGCCAGCTCGTTCGTCACGTGCGTGCCGTATCCGGTCGACGCCCGGGCTCCGACGATCGCCACCGACCGTTCCAGCGTGGGGCCGAGCGGCAGGTCTCCCCGTACCCAGAAGCAGAGTGGCGGCCGGGTGTCGCGGTTGACCCGCATGCCACTGTCGATCTCCAGCGCTGCCAGGGTGTCGACCCGGGCGGGCCACTCCGCGTCGGCGGGCACGACCAGCCGGGCACCGGCCTCCTCCGCGAGGCGCATCGCTTCCGCAGCGACCTCCCGTGCGTCCCCGGCCGCGCTCCGGGCGGAGATCGCGGACCGCAGCCACCGGTCCGGCACGTCCCCGGCGAGCAGCCTGTCCAGCGCGGCCGGCGCCCCGGCCTGCTGGACCAGCGTCCAGACCGCCCGGTTCCCCGGCTCGGCCAGCCAGGTGAGCGCGGCGCGGGCCATCCGGTCGGCGTGACTGCCCGGCTCGTTCATCGCCGCACCACCGACTCGTCGGCGAACAGGGACGTCGCGCCGGTCGGTGACGGGTCCTCGCCGACCGGCGGGGACGGTGGGCTGCCGGCCAGAGGCGGGATGCCGTGACCGGGCACCGGATCGCCGGCGGGGAGGGAGGCGAGCGGGGACGAATCGGCCTCGGGAAGAGGCCGGTCCGATCGCCCAGCGGTGAGGTGCGGCCGACGGGCGGCAGCCATCGGCGCTGGACCGGCGTTCCCCGTTCGCAGCTGCAGGGCTTCCGCCACGTCGTCGCCGCCGGGCCGGTCGCGCCCGTCCAGATCCGCGATGGTCCAGGCGAGCCGGAGCACCCGATCGAATCCCCGGGCCGAGACGGTGCCCCGATCCAGCGCGGTCCGCAGCGCGACGGTGTCCCGTGCGGGCAGGAGCCAGGGCGGTTGCCGCAGTTGTGGCCCCGGCACGTCGGCGTTGATCCGCCAGTCGCCCCGGGCGGCCCACCGGTGCACCGCCGCGACACGTGCGCGGAGGACGCGGGCCGCCACCGCCATCGACGACTCGGCCGGTCCGCCCGCCGTCATCAGCTGCGCGGATCGCATCGGCAGCAGGTCGATGCGGATGTCCACCCGGTCGAGCAGCGGGCCGGAGAGCCGGCCGATGTACCGCCGCCGGACCTGCGGGCTGCAGGTGCAGCGTTGATCGGTGGTGGCGCACGGGCAGGGGTTCGCGGCCAGGACGAGCTGCGCCCGCGCCGGGTACTCGGTGGTTCCGCGCGCTCGGGCCAGCACCACCCGCCCGCTCTCCAGCGGTTGCCGTAACGCCTGCAACGTGGTCCGCGGGATCTCCGGGGCCTCGTCGAGGAACAGCACGCCCCGGTGGGCGAGGGAGAGCGCCCCGGGCCGGGCCAGGCCGCTGCCTCCACCGATCAGCGCCGCCATGCTCGAGCTGTGGTGCGGCGCCTGATAGGGCGGGCGGCGGATCAGACCGCTTCCCGGCGGGAGCACCCCGGCGATCGACTGCAGCGCGGTCACCTCCAGCGCGGCCTCGTCGTCGAGCACCGGCAGGATCGACGGGAGCCGCTCGGCCAGCATGGTCTTGCCGGCCCCGGGCGGGCCCAGCAGGGCGAGGTGGTGGCCGCCGGCCGCGGCGATCTCCAAGGCGTAGCGGCCGAACTGCTGACCGGCGACGTCGGCCAGGTCGGGCCCGGTGACGGCCGGTGCCGGGGACTCCGGTGGGGGATCGAGCAGCCGGTCGTCGCCGCGGACGAAACCGACCAGGCGCCGCAGCGAGTCGACCGCGCGCACGGTGACGCCAGGCACCACGGTCGCCTCGCGGGCGTTGGGCAGCGGCACGATCACCCGGGTGATGCCGGCCTGGGCGGCGGCCGCCACCATCGGGAGCACGCCGCGGACCGGGCGGACCGTCCCGTCCAGGCCGAGCTCGCCGAGCAGGACCACGCCGTCCAGCGGCCCGGCCGGCAGGGCACCGGCGCCGGTCAGCAGCGCCGCGGCGATCGCCAGGTCGAAGCCGCTGCCGTGCTTGGGCAGGGCGGCCGGGAGCAGGTTGACGGTGATCCGCCCGGGCGGCCACTCGCACCCACTGTTCACCACCGCGGCGCGGACCCGGTCGCGGGCCTGCTGGAGGGCGGCGTCCGGCAGGCCGGTCAGCACCACGGCGGGCAGGCCCGGGGAGAGGTCGGCCTCCACCTCGACCAGGCGGCCGGCGACCCCGACCAGGCCGACGCAGAGCACTCGCGCGTAGCTCATCAGAACGCCGCCCGGAGGTGCACGACCCGGCTGGCGCCCCGCGGCTGCGGGAACACTTCCACCACGTCGAAGCGGACCTGTGGCGCGCGTGTGCCGGTCTCGGTCAGCCAGCGCACCGCCAGCCCGCGCAGTTTCCGCACCTTGCGGGCGTCGATCGCGCCGGCCGGCGGCCCGAATGTCGCCGTCCGCCGCGTCTTCACCTCGCAGAACACCACACAGTCGCCGTCCCGCAGGATCAGGTCGACCTCCCCGTCGGAACACCGCCAGTTGCGGGCCAGGATCACCAGGCCGCGCTCCTCCAGATGCCGGGCGGCGAGTCGTTCGCCGTACGCCCCGATCGCCTGCCGCTGAGTCGTCATGCCGCCGGACGGTGGCAGGAACGGCAGCTCGGAGCGTCCCTGCCTGTGGACAGAGCGTCGCTGTGGATATCCGTCAGACGCCGGTCGGGTGTGCTACGGCGGGGTCGAAGGAGGCACCTGCTGCCGGCGCGTGACGGAAGTGACGTTCACCTCGGCGCTGCCGACGCGGGCTCCCACGGCGTACGCCGCAATCGGTGTGATCTTGCTTGTCCGCGGCCGACCGGCGGTGGCCCGGAAAAGGGCCGTGGCTCGGGTGGGAAACAGGTTGGCGTATGCTTGGTCCCGGCGACCGCCCAGGCGGTCGACCTCGCGTGCCCTCCGACCGTTCCGACCGCTGCTCCTGGCGCGTCGGCCGGCGGCGACGGCCCTCCCTGGTCCCGATGATCTTTCGGGTCCGACTGTGGCCGGCGACCAGGCACCAGGACGCTCATCGTTGATGGGCGTGACAACCAGGGAAGATCAGGGAGTACCACCATGGCCGTCGTGACCATGCGCCAGCTGCTGGAGAGCGGTGTCCACTTCGGGCACCAGACCCGTCGCTGGAATCCGAAGATGAAGCGATTCATCATGACGGAGCGCAACGGGATCTACATCATCGACCTGCGCCAGACCCTCGAGTACATCGAGAAGGCGTACGCCTACGTCCGCGACACCGTCGCCGAGGGTGGCCACATCCTCTTCGTCGGCACCAAGAAGCAGGCGCAGGAGGCCATCGCCGAGCAGGCGACGCGGGTCGGTCAGCCGTACGTGAACCACCGTTGGCTCGGCGGCATGCTGACCAACTTCCAGACGGTGTACAAGCGTCTGCAGCGCATGAAGGAGCTCGAGGCTCTGGGTGACCTGACCGGCACGGCCGCGGGTTACACCAAGAAGGAGACCCTCCAGCTCTACCGTGAGAAGACCAAGCTCACCAAGACCCTCGGTGGCCTTCGGGACATGACCAAGACGCCGTCGGCGATCTGGGTCGTGGACACCAAGAAGGAGCACATCGCGGTCGACGAGGCGCGGAAGCTCAACATCCCGGTCATCGCGGTGCTGGACACCAACTGTGACCCGGACGAGGTCGACTTCCCGATCCCGGGCAACGACGACGCGATCCGCTCCGCCGAGCTGCTGACCAAGGTGATCGCCGCCGCCGTCGCCGACGGCTTGATCGCCCGTTCCGGCCGCAACCGTGGTGACGCGGACGCCAAGCCGGAGGCGGGCACCGTCGCCGCCGGTGAGCCGCTGCCCGAGTGGGAGCGCGACCTCTACGAGGGCGCCGACAAGAAGACCGACGAGGCTGCTCCGGCCGCCGCCGCTGAGCCGGCCGCCGCTGCCGCTGAGCCGGCCGCTGCCGCTGCTGAGCCGGCTGCTGCCGCTGCTGAGCCGGCTGCTGCCGAGCCGGTCGCTGCCGTCCCCGCCGAGTAAGTCGACCGACGTGCTTCCGGCCGCCGCTGTGACCAGGCGGCGGCCGTTTTCCCGACTGACATCGAGAGAAGAGTCATGGCTAACTACACCGCCGCGGACGTGAAGAAGCTCCGCGAACTCACCGGTGCCGGCATGATGGACTGCAAGAAGGCCCTGGAGGAGTCCGACGGCGACTTCGAGAAGGCCGTCGAGTTCCTGCGCATCAAGGGTGCGAAGGACGTCGGCAAGCGGGCCAGCCGCACCGCCGCCAACGGCATCGTCAGCCACTCGGGCAACGCTCTGCTCGAGCTGAACTGCGAGACCGACTTCGTCGCCAAGACCCCCGACTTCGTCGCGCTGGGCCAGCGCCTGGTGGAGTTCGGCGAGAAGAACAACATCGCCGACGCCGCCGCGCTGCTCGCCGCCACGATCGAGGACGGCAAGACCGTCGCCGACCTGGTTCAGGACTACGCCGCGAAGATCGGTGAGAAGATCGTCCTGAACCGCTTCACGATCGTTGACGGCACCGTCGCGGTCTACCTGCACCGCAAGGCGCAGGACCTGCCGCCGCAGGTCGGCGTCCTGGTGCAGTACACCGGCAAGGACGACGAGGCGGCCGACTCGGACGCCCGCGGCATCGGCATGCAGATCACCGCGATGCGGCCGAAGTACCTGACCCGCGAGGAAGTCCCGGCCGAGGTCGTCGAGTCGGAGCGCCGGATCGCCGAGCAGACCGCTCGCGAGGAGGGCAAGCCCGAGCAGGCGATCACCAAGATCGTCGAAGGCCGGGTGAACTCCTTCTTCAAGGACTTCGTCCTGCTGGAGCAGGCTTCGGTCGTCGACAACAAGAAGACCGTCAAGCAGATCGCCACCGAGGCCGGGATCGAGCTCACCAAGTTCGTCCGGTTCGAGGTCGGCCAGGAGTAAGGCACCACACAGCAATGGCACGGGAGGTCGGGTACGCGATTGAGCGTCCGGCCTCCCGGTCGCATAAGGTCTCCTGCAGAACTGAAGGGAAGGCGGGTCTCATGACGATGGTGACCGAGCAGTCCGCCACGGTCGACGAGAACCCGCCGGCCATGCGGCCGCGCCGGGTCGTGCTGAAGCTGTCCGGCGAGGTTTTCGGCGGCGGCGCGGTCGGCGTCGACCCCGATGTGGTGCAGGCGCTCGCCAAGCAGATCGCCACGGTGAACCGGCGGGGCATCCAGGTCGCCGTCGTGGTCGGCGGCGGCAACTTCTTCCGCGGCGCCGAGCTGCAGAAACGCGGCATGGACCGGAACCGGGCCGACTACATGGGCATGCTCGGGACGGTGATGAACTGCCTGGCCCTCCAGGACTTCCTGGAGAAGGAGGGCATCGAGACCCGGGTGCAGACGGCCATCACGATGGCCCAGGTCGCCGAGCCGTACATTCCGCTGCGCGCGATCCGCCACCTGGAGAAGGGCCGCGTCGTGATCTTCGGCGCCGGCGCCGGCATGCCGTATTTCTCCACCGACACGGTGACCGCTCAGCGCGCCCTCGAGATCCACGCCGACATGGTGCTGATGAGTAAGAACGGCGTCGACGGGGTCTACACCGCCGACCCCCGGATCGACCCGGCCGCGCAGAAGCTGGACAACATCACGTTCCAGGAGGTCATCCAGCGCGGGCTGCGGGTGGCCGACCAGGCCGCGTTCAGCCTCTGCGAGGAGAACAAGCTCCAGATGCTCGTCTTCGGCGCGGATGGTGACGACACCATCGTGCGCGCCTGTGCCGGCGAGAAGATCGGCACTCTGATCACCGCCTGAGCTCGCGCTCGAACCGCAAGCCACATTCCGCACCACTGAAGAGAGCGAGGAGAGCCGGTGATCGAGGAAATCCTTTTCGAGGCCGAAGAAAAGATGGAAAGCGCGGTCGAGCACGCGAAGGAGGAGTTCGCCGCCATCCGGACCGGCCGGGCCACTCCCGCGATGTTCTCGAAGATCGTGGTGGACTACTACGGCGCACCCACCCCGGTGACGCAGATGGCCTCGGTCGGCGTCCCGGAGCCGCGCATGGTCATCGTCAAGCCGTATGACAACACCCAGCTCGGCCCGATCGAGCGTGCCATCCGTGACTCGGACCTCGGCGTCAACCCGAACAACGAGGGCACCCAGCTGCGCATTCACCTCCCGCAGATGACCGAGGAACGCCGCCGCGAGATGATCAAGGTGGCGCGGAGCAAGGCGGAGGAGGGCCGGGTCGCGATCCGCAACGTGCGCCGCAAGGCCAAGGAGCAGATCGACAAGCTGGTCAAGGACGGCGAGACCGGCGAGGATGATGGTCGTCGCGCCGAGAAGGAGCTCGACGACGTCACCCACCGGTACGTCGCGGTGGTCGACGAGCTGGTCAAGCACAAGGAAGCCGAGCTGCTCGAAGTCTGATGTCCTACCTCGATCCGCGTGCCGGGCAATCCCCCGGCGAGTCGTACGCCGAGGCGGCGTACGAGAATCCCGCCTGGCACGCGGACGACAAGGCGCCGGCCGAGGAGGCCAAGCGTGGTCCCGGCAGGCGCCGTGCCGGTCGCGGTCGCGCGCCGGAGGGCAAGAGCCGGGCCGGCCGCAACCTCCCGGCCGCCATCGCGGTCGGGCTCAGCCTGGGCCTCGTGGTCCTCGCCTCCCTGCTGGTCTGGTCGCCGGCCCTGCTGGGCGTGCTGGTCGTGGCCGCCGGCGTCGGGGTCTGGGAGACCGCCCGGGCGATGAACGTTGCCGGCTCCCACCCGCCGGTCGTCCCGTTGATCGCCGGGACGGTCGGGATGACCGGTCTGGCGTGGTATGCGGGTCCCGACGCGCTGGCCCTGGGCCTGCTCGCGACGATCGGGGCCTCGGCCCTGTGGCGTCTCGCCGACGGCGTGAGCGCGGTGCGCCGTGACTTCACCCCGATCACGCTGATCGCGGTGTATGTGCCGTTCCTGCTCAGCTTCGCCGCGATGCTGGTGCAGCCGGACGACGGCAAGTGGCGCGTGCTGGCCACGGTCGCCGGCGTGGTGCTCTCCGACACCGGTGGTTACGCCGCCGGCGTGTTCCTCGGCAAGCACCCGATGGCTCCGAAGATCAGCCCCAAGAAGTCCTGGGAGGGCTTCGCCGGCTCGATCACCGCCTCCGCGATCGGCTCCGCCGCGCTGCTGTTCTTCCTGATGGACATCCCGGTCTACTACGGGCTGCTGTTCGGCGCCGTGATCTCGGTGGTCGCGGTCCTGGGCGACCTGGCCGAGTCGATGCTGAAGCGCGACCTCGGCGTCAAGGACATGAGCAACCTGCTGCCCGGCCACGGTGGGCTGATGGATCGGCTGGACTCCATCCTCTTCGCGGTCCCCACGGCCTACCTGCTCTTCGCGATCATCGCGCCGAACTAGCCATGGGCGACCTGCCGGTGGAGCGTGGGAGACTGGATACGCCATGACGATTCTTCCGGTCATCCCGATCAGTCCCGACCAGCCCGACGCGGTGTCCACCCGCCGCCGTCCCAGCATGCCTCCGCGCCACCTCGCCGACCTCGACCTCGCCGCGCGCCAGGCCGCGGTGACCGCTCTCGGCGAGCCGGCCTTCCGGGCCAAGCAGCTCTCCACCCACTACTTCGGCCGCCTGGTGCGTGACGCCGCCGCGATGACCGACCTGCCGTCGGCCACGCGTGACAAGCTCACCGCCGAGCTGCTCCCCACGCTGCTGACCCCGATCCGTGAGCAGGCCTGCGACGACGGCGCCACCCGCAAGGCGCTCTGGCGGTTGCACGACGGCGCGCTCGTGGAGAGCGTGCTGATGGGCTATCCGGACCGGGTCACCGCCTGCGTCTCCAGCCAGGCCGGCTGCGGCATGGCCTGCCCGTTCTGCGCGACCGGCCAGCAGGGCCTGACCCGCAACCTGTCGGTCGCCGAGATCGTCGACCAGGTGGTCTATCTGGCCGGGGTCGCCGCCTCGGGCGCGGTCACCGGTTCGCCGCCCCGCCTGTCCCGGGTGGTCTTCATGGGGATGGGCGAGCCGCTGGCCAACTATCCCCGGGTCATCGAGGCGGTTCGCCGCCTGACCACTCCGGCTCCGGAGGGGCTCGGTCTTTCACAACGGCACATCACGGTGTCCACGGTGGGTTTGGTGCCCGCGATGCGCCGGTTGATCGCCGAACAGCTCTCGGTGACTCTTGCGTTGTCACTGCATGCCCCCGATGATGATCTGCGCGATGAGCTTGTGCCCGTCAACCAGCGTTGGAAGGTGGCCGAGGTGCTCGATGCCGCGTTCGATTACGCGGCGCAGACCGGCCGTCGGGTCTCCATCGAATACGCCCTGATCCGGGACGTAAACGATCAGCCCTGGCGTGCCGACCTGCTCGGCCGCCTACTGCACGGCAAGCTGGCCCATGTGAATCTCATCCCGCTCAACCCGACCCCGGGCAGCAAGTGGGATGCCAGCCCCAAGCCGGTCGAGCGGGAGTTCGTCCGGCGGCTGCGCGAGGCCGGCGTGTCGACCACGGTCCGCGACACCCGCGGCCGGGAGATCGACGGCGCCTGCGGCCAGCTGGCCGCGGGAGAGTTGACGCGGGCGGGCGCAGGGGGCGTCGCGGCCGACGCGGAGGTGGCACAGTGACTGGGCGGAAGTCCCAGCGAGCGGAGTGGGAGACGTTGTGAGTAGTCAGGGACAGCGTTTCCGGCGGCGTGCGCTGCGCCGGGGCTACAAGGTCGATGAGGTCGACGCCTTCCTGGACCGGGTCGAGGCGACCCTGGCCGGGGAGCAGGTCGGCCCGCCCGTCGCCGCTCAGGAAGTGCACGACGTCGTCTTCCGCGTGCGTTTCGGTGGTTACGACGAATGGCAGGTGGACCTGCACCTCGACCGGGTGGAGCGCCAGCTCGCCGAGTTCGAGGAGCGCGGCAACCGGCCGATCGACTCGATGCGTGACTCGATGCGCAGTGGCCTGACCGCCGAGCGCTCCGGTGCCATCGACCGTGGCTCCATCGACCGGTCCGGCCCGATCGGCCAGCCCAGCGGCCCGCCCGCGCTGTCCGGCGGCATGCCGCGCAACGGCATGGCGGGCGCCGGCATGGGCATGGGTGGCCCGCAGCAGCCCGGTGGTCCCCAGCAGCCCGGCCCGCCGCAGTTCGGCAACCCGAACCAGCAGCAGTACGGTGGCCCCGGCCCCGGGCAGCCGCAGTTCGGCAATCCGGGGATGGGCCCCGGCATGAACCCGGGCATGGCGCAGACCGAGCGGCTCCCCGCCCCGGTCCGCGACGACCGGATGATGCCGCCCGGGGGCATGCCCCCGCAGATGCCGCAGCGCCAGCCGATGCAGCAGCAGCAGCCGGATCCGTATGGTGGTGGCCGTTACGACGAGCCCACGAGCTACGGCGCCCAGCCGCAGCTCCCGCAGCGCCAGGCCCCGCAGGGCTATGACCAGGGCGGTTACGACGAGCCCACGACGTTCGGCGGCTTCGAGCCGGGTCGGCACGGCCGCACCGACATGACCGCCGAGATCCGCATGCCCGACCGTGACCCGCGCAATGACCCGCGCAATGATCCGCGCAGCGGTGGTTACGGTGGCCCGCAGCAGCTGCCGCCCGGCCCGCCCATGGGCGGCGGCCCGATGCAGCCGCCGCCGGCCGGGATGCCGGGCTCACCGGCGCCGGGCGCTCCGATGAGCGGCCCGCCCGGTGGCTACGGTCAGCCTCAACCGCAGCAGCCGCAGCAGCCGCAGATGGGGCCGCCGATCGGCGAGCCCGGCGGCGAGCTCTACCGGGTGGACCAGTTGCGCCGCACGTTCCAGCCGCGGCGCTTCGGCAGCGGTTACGACCCGATGCAGGTGGACCGGCTGTTCGAGGGCATCCTGCAGGCGATGACCGGTCGCGGCCCGATGCCGGTGAACGAGAACGACCTCGACATGCTCCAGTTCGGCCTGGTGCCGAACGGGTATTTCGAGGCCGAGGTCGACGCCGCCCTGCGCGAGGTGAAGGACATCCTGCTGCGCGGCGGTCGCCGGTAACGACGGCAAACGTGAAAGGGCCCGCCGGGAGCGGGCCCTTCTGCGTTGCCTGACGATTCAGTCGTTCGGCCGCAGACCGGCCTTGCGCAGCACGATGTCACCGATCACCACGGCGACGAGGCCGACCGCGAGCAGGACGAGCCACACCTTCTCCGTGTTGCCCTCCTGGTTGCCCCAGAAGAACATGAGCAGCACCACAGCGGAGATGATCGCGCCTCGCTGGGCCCGCCGGCGGTTGGTCGGCTTCAGCTGGTCCGGAGCGTGGACGTCCTGGTGTTCTTCCAACGCCGACACGTCGGTCCTCCTCGTCGATGATCTGAGCGTCGTCCACAGTCTGTCACGGGGCCGCTGGGCGCGAGCCAGCAACCCGGCTGTACTTTCGATGCGGCCACCAAGCCGCCGAAGGTACGGTTACAAGCCGCCGAAGCAGAGGAGCGACAAGTGCGGATCACGGGCACCGGCCATGCGAGCATGCGGATCGACACGGCCGCGGGCAGCATTCTGACCGATCCGTGGGTGAATCCGGCGTATTTCGCCTCTTGGTTCCCGTTCCCGGACAACTCTCAGCTCGACTGGGAGACGCTGGGCGACGTCGACTACCTCTACGTCTCCCACCTGCACCGGGACCACTTCGACGCCGAGCACCTCAAGCGGTTCATCAGCAAGAAGGCGACAGTCCTCCTCCCGGAGTACCCGACGAGTCAGCTCGAGGACGAGCTGCGTGACCTGGGCTTCACCAGCTTCCTGCGGACGAGGTCGGACGAGGTGCACGAGCTCGACGGCGGCCTCAAGATCATGATCCAGGCGCTGATCAGCCCGACCGACGGCCCGATCGGCGACTCGTCGCTCTGGGTGGAATATGACGGCATCCGCCTGCTCAACCAGAACGACGCCCGCCCGGCCGACCTGACCCGCTTCAACGAGCTGGGCCACGTGCACGCGCACATGCTGCAGTTCTCCGGCGCGATCTGGTACCCGATGGTCTACGAGCTGCCGGAGACCGCGAAGACCGCCTTCGGCAAGCAGAAGCGCGACCGGCAGTTCGACCGCACGTGGCGTTACATCGACGACCTGAAGGCCGACTTCGTCTTCCCGATCGCCGGCCCGCCGTGCTTCCTCGACGACTCGCTCTGGCAGTTCAACGACATCCACGGTGACGAGGGCAACATCTTCCCCGACCAGTCGGTCTTCCTCACGGAGTATGCGAAGGTCGGCGGCACGAACGCGGTCGTCCAGCTCCCGGGCAGCGTGACGACCCTCACCGACGGCGGCACGAAGCAGACCACCGAGCATCCGATGCCGGTCGACGAGTTCTTCGCCAACAAGACCGCCCACCTGGAGGAGATGCGGGAGCGCAAGGCCCCGATCATCGCCGCCGAGAAGGCGTCCTGGCGGCACCCCGAGATCGATGTGCTCGGCGAGCTGAAGAAGCGCATCGAGCCGCTCCTGGAGGAGTCGATCTACCTGGCGAACGGGGTCGGCGGCCCGGTCCGCTTCGACCTCACCGACTCGTTCGGCCCGGACGGCGAGGTCCTCGAGTCGATCGTCGTCGACTTCCCCGGCAAGCAGGTCCGGCCGTATGCGGACGAGAAGGTGCGCTACCGCTTCAAGACCGGCCGCGCCCTGATCGAGCACCTGATCCACATCGACGAGGGCGACTGGGTCAACTCGCTCTTCCTCTCCTGCCGCTTCTCCGCGGCCCGGATCGGGCAGTACAACGAGTTCGTCTACGCCTTCTTCAAGTGCCTCTCCGAGGAGCGCCTGCAGTACGCGGAGGGCTGGTACGACGAGCACGAGAAGGCGGTCGACGCCGAGGACACCCAGTTCGGCGACTGGACGGTGCAGCGCCGCTGCCCGCACCTCAAGGCCGACCTGTCCCGCTTCGGCGTCCTCGACGGCAACGTCCTGACCTGCCAGCTGCACGGCTGGAAGTTCGACCTGCCGAGCGGCCGCTGCCTCACCGGTGTCGGCCACAAGATCCGGGCCCACAAGACCGAAACCCCTTAGACCCGTCTTTTGGTACGGGCGTTGTGGCCCCCAACCGCAGACCACAACGCCCGCCCCGCGGTCCGCGGCGCCCAGCCACCCCGGGCCGCAAGCGCGCCGCCGCCCGAATCCGTGCGACACAAGCCCCACCCCACTCCAGCCCGCAACGCGACTCGCGCCCCTCGGCTGCTCAGGGGTGTATCAAGCCGGGGAAACACCCTTGAGGGCCAGCCGGCCAAGCGTGAGGCGCGTCGCAGGCTTGGCCTCGCTCCAGCCGGCAGCGCGGCTCGCGCCGCTCGGCTGGTGCTCAGGGGTGTATCAGGCCGGGAAAACACCCCTGAGAGCCAGCTGGAGGACTGCCGGAAACCGCCTGCCGCGGCCGGGAGGTCCCCAGGTGCGGCAGGCGGTGCCGGACGGGCTCGGGGTGTCGTTCGCCGCGGTGTGGGGCGGTCAGGAGCGGCCGAGGTCCTTGAGGATGCGGACGGCGGCGTTGTGGCCGGCGGCCCCGATGACGCTGCCGGCGGGGTGGGTGCCGGCCGACCCCGCATACAGCCCGTCGACCCCGGTGAAGTAGGGCATGCGCTGGTCGAAGGCGACAGTGTTGTCGACGTGGTGGATGTGCCCGCCGGTGATGCCGAAGTGCTGCTCGATCCCCGGTGGCGTGAGCGGGAACACGTCGGCCACCAGCTCGGACGTGCCCGGCGCGTAACGGTCGCAGATGGCGAGCAGGCGATCGACGTACGCGGGAAGCTCCTCGTCCCAGGAAGTGCCGGCCGGCTCGAACGGGACCGACTGCACGAAGAGCGCTGACGAGTGGTGCCCCGCGTCGTCCCGCAGCGACGGGTCGACGGTGGTGTGCACGTACCACTCGATGGTCGGCTCGTCCGGCAGTTTCCCGGCCTGCACGTCGGCCCACATGGCACGCAGCGCGGCCATCGGCGAGTCCCCGGCGCCCGGCAGCAGATGGATCGTCGAGCCGAACGGTGACGGCGACCCCTCCGGCAGGCAGCTGAACCTCGGCAGGTCCCGCAGCGCCAGGTTGACCTTGAGCGTGGTCCCGGGCTTCTTGACCCCGGACAGACGCGTGGTCAGCGCGGCCGGCAGCGTGCCGTCCGGGACCAGGGACATCAGCCGGTACGGATCACAGCTGCCCAGCACCACGCGGGCGGAGACCGACCGGCCGTCGGCGAGCACGACGCCACTGGCCGCGCCCCCGTCGACGGTCACCGACGCCACCGCGGCGTCCGTGAACAGGCGCGCCCCGGCCGCCCGGGCCGCGTCGGCGAACGTGCGCGACACGGTGCCCATGCCGCCCTCGGCGATCATCCAGGTGCCGTCCGAGCCGGGCAGCCGGCACATGTTGTGCACCAGGAAGTTGTGTCCGGTGCCCGGGTCGTCGGGGCCCGCGGTCAGCCCGGAAAGGCCGTCCGTCACGGCGTACATACTGGTCAGAAGTTCGCTCTTGAAGCCGAACCGGGCGAGGTAGTCGGCCACCGAGCCGCGCACGAGATCCAGGAAGGTGCTCTGCAACTGCGGGCGGATGTAGCGGTCGGCGATCTGCTCGACCGAGCCCGGCTCCTCCAGCCAGGAGGGCGCGAGGTCGGCCCGGAGCGCGCCGATCTCCACGGCGAGAGCCTCGTCGGCGGCCGCGTCGCGCGCCGAGAAGAACGTCTCCAGCTGCCGGCGGGTGGCCTCGCGGTCACGGCCGAACAGCAGGTGCGGCGAGCCGGCCGGGCCGGGCGTCGGCAGGAAGTAGTGCGGGTCGCGGCGCAGCATCGGGATGTCCACGTCCAGCGTCCGGAGCAGCTCCGGCGGCATCAGGCCGAGCAGGTACGAGCCGGTGGACTGGCCGAGGCCGGGCACCCGGGGGAACGGGTGCTCGGTGCGGGTCGCGCCGCCGAGCACCCCGGCCGCCTCGAGCACGACGACGTCGAGCCCGGCGCGGGCCAGCAGGATCGCGGACACCAGGCCGTTGTGACCGGCTCCGATGATCACCACGTCGGCGCGGTCGGGAAAGGAGGTCATGCCGAGCGACGCTACCTCGCGATGGTGTCCTCCGCCCTAGCCGATTCGTCCGATAAATGAGGCTTGACGGCGTGTGTCGCCGCGAATCCGACCAGGACGATCGTGTGGAACAGGTAGAGCCACAGGCCGACCGCGACCGTCCCGCCGATCGCGTCGAATCCACCGAACGGCGTGCCGAGCTTCAGCGGAAGGGAGCAGAACAGCACGAAACCGTGCAGGAACCCGGAGAGGTTCGCCGCCGTGAACGAGCCGATCAGGGTGGTGGCCAGCCACGGTGGCCGGCCCGGCGCGACGTACCGGAAGACCCAGATCACCACGGGCGTCAGCACCAGCCAGGCGGCCAGGAACGACAGCACCACCCCGAGCACCGACCACCAGCCGCCGCGGATCCACAGCGCGCTGGTCGTCGGCAGCGCCAGGAAGAGCGCGAGCAGCAGCGCCGGGGCGGCGGCCAGCAGTGGCAGCCACAGGAGCCGGCCTCGCCAGCCGACCAGCGACTCGCCCGACGTGCGGTAGATCGAGACGAAGGCGCGGCGCAGGCCCTCGCCGTACAGGGTGGCGGGCAGCAGGCTGGCCAGCGCCAGCAGCGGGGTCAGGTGCAGGCCCGCCTCGATCAGCGCGGCGAGGGCACGCGGCGCGCCGATCTCGTCCGGAAGGGCCGCGATGGTACGGCCGGTCAGCCTGCGCACCCGGTCCGCGCCGGCCACCAGCCCGGTCAGCCAGATCGCCAGCAGCGCCACCGGCACCACCGCGATCCCGCTGTAGAACGTCACCGCCGCGGCGTGCAGCGCGAGATCGCGTCCACGCAGCGGCCGGAGCACCGCCGCCACCACTCGCCGCACCCTGATCATCACGGCTCTGAGGTACCCCGTCGCGGTCCTCCGCTCACTATGATCTGGCGTTCATGACCACCGATACGTCGTTCGCCTTCTCCGTGGGGCCGGACGAGCGGGCGGCGCGGGCCGCCGTCAAGCACTTCCTGCGGCCGTCCTTCACGCTGCTCCGGGGCGCCGGACTGGCGATGTTCCTGGTCGGGCTCTTCCTGCTGTTCTGGGAGCAGTACCTGGTGGCACTGCTGATCATCCTGCTCGGGCTCGGTTTCGCGCTCGTGGTGCCGCCCCGCACGCTGCAGCGGGTGATGAAGCGGGTCGGGCCGATGGTCGGGCTCGGATCCGCCTACCGCATCGACGGGCAGGGCATCTTCGCCGCCAACGAACTGGCCGAGGTGCTGTACCGATGGCCGGCGCTGACCAGGGTCGACGAGTTGCCCGGGATCCTGCTGGTCGCCGTGGGGGAGAGCGGATTCGTGTCGATCCGCACCGGCGAGCTCGATCCGCCGACCCGGGCCGAGCTCACCGGCTACGTCCGGGCAAGGGTCGGCCGGGGCTGAGGGCGGGGCTGAGAGCGGCGAGGGCAGGGCGAGGGTCGGCCGAGGCCGGGGGCGGCGGGTCCGGGAAGATGGGCGGCATGCGAGACCTCGTCCTGCTCGGCTCCACCGGATCCATCGGCACCCAGGCCATCGACATAGTTCGCCGCAACCCGGACCGGTTCCGGGTGGTCGCGCTCGGCGCGGGCGGGGGCAACGTCGGGCTGCTCGCCGCGCAGGCGCTCGAGTTCGGCGTCGACGTGGTCGGGGTCGCGGCCGCCTCCGTCGTACAGGATCTGCAGCTGGCCTTCTATGCCGAGGCGCAGAAGCGCGGCTGGTCCTCCGGTGACTTCAAACTTCCCAAGATCGTTGCGGGGCCGGACGCGATGACCGAGCTCGCGCGGTGGCCCGCCGACGTGGTGCTCAACGGCGTCGTCGGCAGTCTCGGCCTGGCGCCGACGCTGGCCGCGCTCGAGGCGGGCCGGATCCTCGCCCTGGCGAACAAGGAATCCCTGGTCGCGGGCGGCCCGCTGGTCCGGCGGATCGCCAAGGAGGGGCAGATCGTCCCGGTCGACTCCGAGCATTCCGCGCTCGCCCAGTGTCTCCGGGGCGGACGAGCCGATGAGGTACGTCGCCTGGTGCTGACCGCCAGCGGGGGAGCGTTCCGCGGTCGTCGCCGCGACGAGTTGACGAACGTCACGCCCGAGGAAGCGCTCAAGCACCCGACGTGGGACATGGGCCCGGTCGTCACGATCAACTCGGCGACGATGGTGAACAAGGCGCTCGAGGTGATCGAGGCGCACGAGCTGTTCGCGGTGCCCTACGACGACATCGAGGTGATGGTGCACCCGCAGTCGGTGCTGCACTCGATGATCGAGTTCACCGACGGTTCCACGCTCGCCCAGGCCAGCCCGCCGGACATGCGCCTGCCGATCGCGCTGGCCCTGGCCTGGCCGGAGCGGGTGCCGGGGGCGGCCGCCGCGGTCGACTGGACGCTCGCGCACAACTGGGAGCTGCGCCCGCTGGACAACGAGGCGTTCCCGGCGGTCGAGCTGGCCAAGGAGGCGGGCCGCACCGGGCGTTGCCGGCCGGCCATCTTCAACGCGGCGAACGAGGAGTGTGTGGCCGCTTTCGCCGCGGGTCGGCTACCGTTCTTGGGCATCGTCGACACCCTGGAACGGGTGCTCGCGGCTGCCCCGGATTTCGCGGAGCCGGGTACCGTCGATGACGTGCTGGCCGCAGAAGCCTGGGCGCGTGCCCAGGCGCAGCGGACGATCGCCACTGTGGCTGAAGGAGCCTGATGCTGTTCTGGCTGGGTGCGGCGGCCTTCGCGCTGACCATCCTCGTCTCGGTGAGCCTGCACGAGCTGGGTCACATGATCACCGGCAAGCGCTTCGGCATGAAGGTGACGCAGTACTTCGTGGGCTTCGGGCCGACGATCTTCTCGTTCAAGCGCGGCGAGACGGAATATGGGCTGAAGGCCATCCCGCTCGGCGGCTTCTGCAAGATCGTCGGGATGACCCCGCAGGACGACGACGTCCTGCCGGAGGACCAGCCGCGGGCCATGTGGCGCTTCCCGGTGTGGAAGCGGACGATCGTGATGTCCGCCGGCTCGATCACCCACTTCCTGCTGGCCCTGGCCGGGGCGTGGGTGATGGCCGCCTCGGTCGGCCTGCCGAACATCCATCTCCCGCAGACCTCCGCCGACCAGCGGACGTACCCGGCGCTCATCCAGGTCGGCGAATGCCTCCCGGTGCAGACCGAGCTCAAGAAGCTGGACGAGGCGACCCAGAAGAGGATCGCGGGCGAGGAATGCAAGCCGGGCGTGAACGGTGCGATCGTGCCACCGGCCAAGGCCGCCGGCCTGCAGGATCTGGACCGGATCACCAAGGTGGGCCAGACCCCGGTCGAGAATTACGGTCAGCTCACCGACGCCATCCGGGCCTCGCCCGCCGGCCCGACCGTCTTCGAGTATGTGCGCGACGGTCAGACCCGTACCGCCACGGTGAACCTGGTCAGTGACGAACGGGCGCCGCTCGAGGACCCGAAGGGCAAGGTCTCCCTCGTCTCGGTGGCCGGTCTCGGCTGGAACACCGATCAGCCCTACGTGATCAAGTACAGCGTCGCCGGCGCCGTTCCCGCGGCCGGGGAGTACGGCTGGTATCTGGTCGAGAACTCGTTCAAGGCGATGGGGAAGATCCCGCAGAAGATCCCGGCGCTGTGGCACTCGATCACCGGTGACGAGCGTGACCCGGACACCCCGATCAGCGTGATCGGCGCGAGCCGGCTCGGCGGTGAGGCGATCGAGAAGGGGGTGCCGGAGGTCTTCTGGCAGATCTTCATCTCGCTGAACGTGTTCATCGGCCTGTTCAACCTGCTGCCCCTGCTCCCGCTCGACGGCGGTCACATCGCCATCGCGTGGTACGAACGGGTCCGCTCCGCGCTCTACAAGCGGTTGCGGCGACCCGACCCGGGGCGTGTCGACTACTACAAACTCATGCCGCTCACCTACGCGGTCATCCTGATCGGTGGTGCGTTCACCCTGTTGACCGCCACCGCTGACATCATCAACCCGATTACGATCTTCAAGTGAGTGAGTCGATGACCGCCATCAGTCTCGGAATGCCGGCCGTACCCCCGCCGCCGCTGGCCCCGCGCCGCCAGAGCCGGCAGATCAATGTCGGTGGCGTCCTGGTCGGTGGCGGCGCCCCGGTCAGCGTCCAGTCGATGACCACCACGCTCACCTCGGACGTCAACGCGACGCTGCAGCAGATCGCCGAGCTGACCGCGTCCGGCTGCCAGATCGTCCGGGTCGCCGTGCCGTCGCAGGACGACGTCGAGGCGCTGCCCGCGATCGCGAAGAAGTCGCAGATCCCGGTGATCGCCGACATCCACTTCCAGCCGAAGTACGTGTTCGCCGCGATCGACGCCGGCTGCGCCGCGGTCCGGGTCAACCCGGGCAACATCCGGCAGTTCGACGACAAGGTGAAGGAGATCGCGAAGGCGGCCTCCGGCGCCGGTGTCCCGATCCGGATCGGCGTCAACGCCGGCTCGCTCGACAAGCGCCTCCTGGAGAAGTACGGCAAGGCCACCGCCGAGGCGCTGGTCGAGTCGGCGCTCTGGGAGTGCTCGCTCTTCGAGGAGCACGGCTTCCGCGACATCAAGATCTCGGTCAAGCACAACGACCCGGTCGTCATGATCCGGGCGTACCGGCAGCTCGCCGAGCAGTGCGACTACCCGCTGCACCTCGGCGTGACCGAGGCCGGGCCGGCCTTCCAGGGCACGATCAAGTCGGCCGTGGCGTTCGGCGCGCTGCTCGCCGAGGGCATCGGCGACACCATCCGGGTCTCGCTCTCCGCCCCGCCGGTCGAGGAGATCAAGGTCGGTCAGCAGATCCTGGAGTCCCTCGGCCTGCGCGAGCGTGGCCTGGAGATCGTCTCCTGCCCGTCCTGCGGCCGCGCCCAGGTCGACGTCTACACGCTGGCCGAGCAGGTCACGGCCGCGCTCGACGGCTTCCCGGTGCCGCTGCGGGTGGCCGTGATGGGCTGCGTCGTGAACGGGCCCGGCGAGGCTCGGGAGGCAGACCTCGGTGTCGCCTCCGGCAACGGCAAGGGCCAGATCTTCGTCAAGGGCAAGGTTATCAAGACCGTGCCGGAGGCGATCATCGTCGAGACGCTCGTCGAGGAGGCGCTGCGGCTGGCCGACGAGATGGGCGCCGAGCTGCCGGACGAGCTGCGCGAGCTGCTCCCCGGCCCGGTCGTCACCGTCCACTGAGCGGGGCTCACGCCGTACCGAATCGGAATTCTGTTTGAAGGAAGCCCGGGCCGCGATGCGTGCCCGGGCTTTCGGCTCGGTGTTGGGCTTTCAGGTCGGTGCCTGGCTTTCGGCCCTGCTTCGGGTCAGTGCCCGGCTTCGGGTCAGAAGAGGACGGTGGCGAAGGCGCCGGCGGAGACGAAGCCGCAGTTCTGATAGACGCGGCGCGCTGACGTGTTGTAGTCGTTGACGTAGAGGCTGACCGTCGGCGCGACCCGGCGCAGCGCGTCGTCGACCACCGCCGCCATCGCCGCCGTCGCGATGCCGCGGCCCCGGTATTCCGGGTGCACCCAGACGCCCTGGACCTGTGTCGTCCGCCGCGTGATGATCGCCAGCTCGGCCTTGAAGATCACCTGGTCGCCGACGAACCGCGCATAGGCCCGCTTGCCCTTGACCAGCTCGGCGACCCGCCGCCGGTAGCCGCGCCCGCCGTCGTCCTGCAGCGGCGAGACCCCGACCTCCTCGGTGTACATCGCGACCGCGGCCGGGAACAGCTGATCCACCTCGCCGGGCCGGACCAGGCGCACCTCCGGATCGGCCGCGACCACCGGCGACCGGTCGGTGACCAGCAGCGGCTGGTGGGGCCGCACGTCCCGCGCCCGCCCCCAGTGGACGCTCAGCCGGTCCCACAGATCGAGCACCGCCTCGGCCCGCCCGATGATCGACGAACAGATCCGCGGCTCGTGGCTGAGCAGGTCGGCGAAGGCCGCGATGGCCGGCGGGGTGGCGCCGACCGGCACCAGATGCGCGCCGGACCAGATGATCGACTCGACGCGGCGGGCGGGCTCATAGCCGTAGATCCGCCCGTCGGACCGCCACCAGTTCAGCCCGTGGGCGGCGACACGCTCGGCGATCTGGGCGCCCGCATAGGGGTCGGCGTCCAGGATCCGCTCGACCGCAGCACGCTCCGGCTCACCGAGCTGGCGAATGGGCACCGTCAACACAGCTACCACATTGCCAGATCCCGGCCTCTCGACACGCATGGCAACCCCATCAGTTCGGAAACCCTTGCAGCCGACACGTTGCCGATATATCGTCTAGCTATCGACAACAGAACGGAGAAGGTCATGAGGTTCCCCCACGAGAGTCATCACGGACGTCGCATGCGCGGTTTCGGCTTCCCGCCCGGATTCCCCTTCGGTTCCGGTGGCCCGGGCGGTCACGGCGGGTTCGGTCCCGGCGGCGCGTTCGGCCCTGGTGGCGGTGAGTTCGGCGGGCGAGGCGGTGGTCGCCGCGGCGGTCGCGGCCGGCTCAACGTCCGCCCCGCCGTCCTGGCGCTGCTGCTGGAGCGCCCCATGCACGGCTACGAGATGATCCAGGAGCTGGATGCCCGCACCAACGGGATCTGGCGCCCCAGCCCCGGCTCGATCTACCCCACCCTCCAGCTGCTGGAGGACGAGGGCCTGATCGAGGCGACCGCCGAGGGCGGCCGCAAGAGCTACCAGCTCACCGCCGACGGCCGGCCCGAGGCCGAGACCGCCGCGCAGAACCCGCCGTGGGCGCAGTTCGGCGACGACACCCTCAACCAGGTGCAGGACTTCCGCGACGCGGCGGTCGGCATCTTCAGCGCGCTCAAGCAGGTCGGGTTCTCCGGCACGCCGGAGCAGCGTCAGCGGGCACTCGAGGTGCTCAACGACACCAAGCGCAAGCTGTACGCGATTCTCGCCGACGGCGAGTGACAGCGGTGACTGCGGAAAACCTGGGGCCGTCGCCGGTCCAGGCCCGCGGGAAAGGAGCGCAATCCTTCGGGTTGCGCTCCTTTCGCTTCGGTACGCCGTTTGCCCCGCTCATCTCGTTCGCACTGGTCACGCCCGGCGTGGCGAGGTCAGTCGAGCCCGGTGAGCCCCAGCAGCTCGTGCAGGGCGGCCTGCCCGGCCGGCGTGACACGGACCGCCCGGCCCGAGCCGATCCGGGTCACCCAGCGCCGATCGAGGAACGTCTCGCAGACCCGTGCCCCGGCCAGCCCGCCCAGATGTGATCGCCGCTCGGTCCAGTCCAGGCACGCCCGGGCCAGTGGCCGCCGGCCCGCCCGCAGCCGATCGGGCGCCACGCCCAGCCGGTCCGTCAGCCAGGTCAGCCCGTCGTCGGTGACCGCGAAACCGGCCGCCTGGTCGAGCACTCCCGCGGCGGTCAACGCGTCGGTGACCGCCACGCCGAGCCGCCCCGCGAGGTGGTCGTAACAGGTTCGGCCGCGGCGCAGGGCGGCATCCGCCGTCGCCGCCCGCAGGCCGCGCGCCGGTGGGAGGCCGGGCTCGAGGCGGGCGGTGATGTCCTCCAGCAGGCCGGCGACACCGGGGTCGGCGAGCCGGACGTACCGGTGCCGCCCCTGCCGCGCCTCGACCAGCAGGCCGCCGCCGATCAGCCGGTCCAGGTGACCGGTCGCCGTCGACCGGGCCACGCCGGCGTGCGCGGCCAGCTCGCCCGCGGTCCACGCGCGGCCGTCGAACAGGGCGAGGCACATCGCGGCCCGGGTGCGGTCGGCGAGCAGGGCCGCGAACGCCGCCAGTTCCGAGGCATCACTCATGGCGCCATTGTTCGCCGGCGACGGTTCGGCGCCCGCCGAAGTGCCGCGATGCCGCACGGCCCGGCGACGATGCCCGCCGCGATGCCGCACGACTTCGTCGCAGGCGCCCGCGGTGATCGCCGGGGTGGTGTGAACCGGCCGGCGTGAGGTGAGGCACAGCGCTGGATGGCCGGCGTGCGGTCAGGCGGGGCGGCCGAGCGCGGCGATCAGCGACATCAGCGCGGAGAAGCCGCCACGCTCCAGCTCCGGCGTCGGCAGCAGGGCCATCACCGGGACGGTGACCCCGGCGTCGGCGTAGACCCGGACCCGGGCTCGGACCTGGTCCGGAGCGCCGTGCACGATCAGCTCGTCGACCAGCGAATCCGGGATGGCGGCCAGCGCGCCCTTGCGGTCCCCGGACTCCCAGGCCTGCCACATCGGGGCGAGGATCTCCGACCGGCCCAGCCAGCGGTGGAACGCGGCATAGGCGGGAACGGTCAGATACGACGTGATGAGCCGGCGGCCGATGCTCCGCGCGTAGGCCGCGTCGTCGGTGGGGACGACGAAGATCCGGGTCGCCACGTCGAAATCCGGGCCGGTGTCCTTGATCTCGGCGAGCGCGGTGTGCACGTCGCCGGCGGAGAGCCAGTTGAGGATCACGCCGTCGGCCTCGGCGGCTGCCAGGTGCAGCATCTGCGGGCGTAGCGCGGCCAGCATGATGCGCGGCGGGACGGCCGGCGGACGCTCCAGGCGGAAGCGTTTCACGGTGAACGTGGAGAACTCCTGGTCGACCAGCTCGCCGGCGAGCGCGCCGCGCAGGAAGCGGAGCGTGTCGCGGCTGCGCGCGAACGGCTTGACGAACTCTGCCGCGTTCCAGTCGCCGGCCACCACCGGTGACGACGCGCCGATCCCGAACTGGAACCGCCCGGGCGCGGTCTCGGCGAGCGCCGCCGCGGTCATCGCGAGCAGGCCGGGCCCGCGCGTGTAGACGGGGGCGATCGCGGTGCCGAGGCGCAGCCGTGGCTCCCAGGCCGCGGCGAGCGTGAGTGGCGTGAACGCATCGGTGCCGGCCACCTCGGAGGACCACGCGTCGGTGAACCCGGCATCGGCCAGAGCAGTGAAAACGGCAGCGTGATCGGCCAGCGGAACGCCACCGAGCGGCACGGTCATGCCCCATCGCATCGACATGACCCCGATCCTGCCGGTCACCCGGGCGTGATGTCCACCACCTGTGGACAGTCCCACGATCTGCCGCGGGTATGTTTTTAGACTGACCGGTCAGTTCAAATGAGGAGTCTTCATGACGGTGCTGACAGCGACCGGCGCCGGGGTGCGGCACCACCGGCGCTGGCTCCTGCGGGATCTCGACCTGACGATCGACGCAGGCGAGACCGTCGCCGTCACCGGGCCGCCCGGCAGCGGCCGGACCAGCACACTGCTCGCCCTGGCGCGCAAGCTGCGGTTGTCCGCGGGCCAGGTTTCCCTGTCCGGTCCGGCGGCACTCGCGCACGTGACCGGCGTCAACGACCCCGAGCCGGTGTTCACCGTCCGGGAGCACGTCGATGAACGGCTGGCGCTGCTCGGGCGTCCACGCCGGGGGGCCGCCGCGGTGGACCTGCACGGGCTGGACCCGCTGGCGCGGGGGCGCGATCTCACGCCGTACCAGAAGCAGGTCCTGGGGGTGATCCTGGCGCGTCTGGCAGGGCCGTCGCTGATCGCGCTGGACGGGGTGGACAGCGGGCTGGACGCGGGGGAGCAGGCCGCGCTGTGGGCGTTGCTCGGCGAAGTGGCAGCGCAGGGCGTGGCGGTGCTGGTCACGGCACGTGCGATCGATCCGGCGCGGGTGTCCCGGGTGGTGGTGCTGAGCGACCCGAGAACGGGCGAGCCGGGCCACGCGGAGGTCCAGGAGTCCCCGAAGCCTGTAGAGGAGCCGGAGCCCGCTGCGGAAGAGCCGGAGCCGGTTGTGGACGAGCCGGCGCCCGTGGACGAGCCGGCGCCCGTGGCAGAGCCCGTCGAGGACACGCCTCCGGCCCAGGAGACGACCTCGGAAGAAGACACCGAAGAACAGGGTGCGAAATGATCGGATTCTCATCCCTCTCACTGGCCGGCCTCGAACTCCGTCGTTTCTTCCGGAGCCGCCTGACCGCCGCCGCCCTGGCAGTTCTGGCCGTCGTGCCGCTGCTCTACGGCGCCCTTTACCTCTATGCGTTCTGGGATCCTTACGGCCGGCTCAACCACATTCCCGCCGCCCTGGTCGTCGAGGACAAACCGGCGACCGCGCAGAACGGCGAGACCGTCGACGCGGGCCATGACCTGGCCGACGAGCTCATCCAGCGTCAGGTCTTCGACTGGCACGTCGTCGACGCGAAGACCGCGGAATCGGGTCTCAAGGACGGCAAGTACCAGATCGAGCTGCACATCCCCGCCGACTTCTCGGGCAATCTGGCCGCCGCTCCCAACGCCGCGAAGAAGCCGGAGAACGCGCAGTTGAGTGCCGTCTCCGACGATTCCACCAACTACCTTTCCGGCGTTTTCGCCCGCACCGCCTTCGACGAGGTCCGGGCCGCCGCGAGCACCAGCGCCTCGGCGAAGTACTACGACCAGATGCTGATCGGGTTCACCGACCTGAAGGCGAAGACCAAGGAGGCCGCCGACGGCGCCGGGCAGCTCGCCGACGGCGCCGGCACCATCCACAAGGGCGCCGCCGAGGAGGCCGCCGGGATCGACCACGCGCACGACGGCGCCGGCCAGATCGCCGGCAAGCTCGGTGCCGCCGGCCGCGGCGTCGGCCAGCTCGCGGACGGCCTCGAGCAGCTGGAGACCGGCGCCGGCCAGCTCGCCTCGGGCACCGCGCAGGCCGCGACCGGCGGCCGCAAGCTGGCCACCGCTGTCGACGCCGCCGCCGACAAGGTCGAGCCGGTGCTGCGGGACAACGCGCAGACCATCGAGAACGCCGCGACCCTGGTCGCGAACGGCGCCGACCTGCTCGCGAAGAACGTCGGCGCGATCGACGACGCCGCCGACCGGGCCGTCCAGGACGCGAAGAACCTGCAGGCGCAGCTGAACGAGCTGCCCGACAGCGACGGCCTGCCGGAGGCGAAAGGCCTGGCCGCACGCCTGGTCGCCGACGCCGAGCGGATCCAGCAGCGGGTCGGCGCGGCAGACCTGGACGGGCTGCGCGTCAAGCTGCGCGAGGTGGCGAAGGACGCCCGCGTGGTGGCCGCCGCCGCGCCGCACCTGGCCGACGACGTGGCGAACGCCCGCTCCCAGGTGGACCAGCTCGCGAGCGGCCTGGACCAGCTCGCCACCGGCGCCAAGAAGCTGCAGACCGGCACCGCGCAGGCCGCGGACGGCGCGAACGAGCTGGAGAACGGCGTCTACCGGCTGGCCAGTGGCGCCCGCGAGCTCGACAACGGGCTGGCGAAGCTCTCCGACGGCGGGCACAAGATCGCCGACGCGCTCACCGACCTGCAGGACGGGGCCGGGCAGCTCGCGGACCAGCTCGCCGACGGCGCGAAGCAGATTCCCGGCTACGACGACGCGTCCGCGCGCTCCGGCATCCTGGCCGACCCGGTCTCGCTCGACCGGGTGGTGCGCAACCCCGCCGGGACGTACGGCGTCGGCTTCGCCCCGTACTTCCTGGCCCTGGCCCTCTGGGTCGGCGCGATGATCAACTACATGCTGTTGCGCCCGCTGAACCGCCGCTACCTGGCGTCGGGTGCGCCCGCGCCCCGGGTCGCCCTGGCCGGACTGCTCCCCGGGGTGCTGATGGGCCTGGTTCAGGCGGCGCTGCTCTACACCGTGGTCCGTTTCGGTCTCGGGCTGTCTCCGGTCCACCCGTGGACCAGCCTCGGCCTGCTCGCCGGGACCGCCGCCGTCTTCGCCGCGATCATGCAGCTGATCGGGGCGGCCCTCGGCGCGCCCGGCCGGATCGTGGCGCTGGTCCTGCTGATGTTCCAGCTCACCTCGTCCGGCGGGACGTACCCGGTGCAGACCTCGCCCGGGTTCTTCCAGGCCATCCACCCGTTGCTGCCCATGACGTACGTCGTCGAAGCCATGCGCCACGCGATCGACGGCGGTGAGTCCGGGCCGGTCGTGCACGGCGCGATCGTCCTGGCCGGTTTCGGTCTCGTCGCCTTCCTGCTGACGGTTGTCGTCGCCGGCCGGAAACGCCGGATGAGCACCACCGATCTGCATCCCGAGCTGGTCCTCTAACCTGGGCTCGTGGTGAGCGACGGGCGGGGCCGGCGACGTGAGGACACCCGGCAGAAGCTGTACGAGGCTGCCGTGCAGCTGATCGCCGAGAAAGGCTTCAACGAGACCACGGTGGACGACATCGCCCTGCGGGCCAACGTGGCCAAGGGCACGGTCTACTACAACTTCAAGTCCAAGACCGACCTCTTCGAGGAGCTGCTGCGGCACGGGATCGGGCTGCTCACCGACGAGTTCCGCGCCGCGGTGCAAGGATTGCCGCCGCGCGAGGCGGTGCGGGCGCTGGTCCGGGCGCAGCTCTCCTACATCCAGCGATACCGGGCCTTCGCCCAGCTGCTCGTCTCCGAGATGTGGCGGACGAACCGGGAGTGGCAGCAGACCCTGGTCCTGCTCCGCGAGCAGGCGATCGGCGTGATCGCGGAGACGGTCCAGGCCGGGGTGGACTCCGGGGCGCTCCCGGCCGACCTGGACGTGCGGGTCGCGTCCGCGGCCCTGTTCGGAGTGGGGCTGGTCGTCGCCGTGGACTGGCTGGTCTTCCAGCCCGACCGGCCGATCGAGGAGATCGAGGAAGCGATGCTCGCGATCGTCCGCCGCGTGGCCTGACCCTTCGCCTCAGAGCCGATCAAAAGACGATTCGCGCGTACGCCGTGAGCCCGCTTCTCGCCGGCAGCCCGCTTTTCGTAGGACTGCCAGGGCCAGGACAACATCCGGCGGCACGAGGAGACTTGGGGGCGTGGAGTCGTGGGAGTTCGGCAGGACGGTCCGTCGCCTGCGTGATCGGGTCACCCCCGAGGCCGCCGGGATCCCGGCCGGTTCGCGCCGTCGCGCCACCGGCCTGCGCCGCGAGGAACTGGCCACCCTCGCCGGCATCTCGGCGGACTACCTGACCCGCCTCGAGCAGGGCCGCGCCACCGCCCCGTCCGCGCAGGTGGTCGAGTCGCTGGCCCGGGCGCTGCGGGTGTCCGACAGCGAGCGTGACCTGCTCTTCCAGCTCGCCGGTCACGCCGCCCCGGGCCACGGCGTCGTCACGTCCCGGGTCACCGCCAGCGTGCAGCGCCTGCTCGACCGGCTCTCCGGCAACCCGATCGTCGTCTACGACGCGAGCTGGACGGTGGTGCTGGCCAACGCGGCCTACGACGCGCTGATGGGCGACACGACGACCTGGCGCGGGCTGGAGCGCAACGCCATCTGGCGCAACCTGACCGGCAATCGGACCCGGGTCGTGAACACCCCGCAGGAGCAGGCCGACCACGAGGCCCGGCTGGTCGCCGACCTGCGCCTGACCGCCTCCCGGTACCCGGCCGACCGGACCCTGTCGCGGCTCATCGCCGACCTGGCCGCCGCGTGCCCGCGCTTCACGCAGTTGTGGGACGCGGAGGCCCCGCCCCCGGCGCCGGACCCGTCACGTCGCAAGGTGATCGACCACCCGTCGGCCGGCCGCCTGACGCTGGACTGCGACACGCTGACGGTCGCGTTCGACGATCTCCGCATCATGGTCTACAGCGCCGAGCCGCACACCGAGGACGCCGAGCGTCTCGCCCTGGCCATCGTCCTCGGCACCCAGTCCCTCGTCGACTGACCCGCGTTCGCCCGCCTTCCCCGGTACGTCGTCAGCCCGTCCACCGTCGACCACGACCCCAGCCGCGCCCCGCCCGGCCGGCTGGTGCCCAGCGGTGCCTCAGTGAGCGGAAACACCGCTGAGAGCCAGCCGCGGGATGCCGGCTGGTGCTCAGGGGTGCATCGCGCGGTTGAAGCACCGCTGAGAGCCAGCCGCGGAAAGCCGGCTGGTGCCCACGGGTGCATCGCCCGGGCTGAAGCACCGCTGAGAGTCAGTCGTCAGGAGCGGGCCGGCCCTCAGCGGTGTAACGGACGGAAGCACCATCGGGGCCGGCGAACTGTTTGTGATCTTGATGGTGGGATCTACGCTCGTGACCTCGTACGACGCAGCCGGAGGATGGGATGAGTTCGCGTAAGGCACTTCTGCGTTCGGGGATCGCCGTGGTCGTCGCCGCGCCTGTCGCTGCCTGGTGGCTGATCGGTGACATGACCGATCCGGACCTGCTGCGTGAAGGCATACCCGCTGGACTACGGCTACGAGGCGGTCAGTTTCGGTGCCGCCGCTGACCGTGTGATCGGCATCGTGGCCTGCCTCGTCGCGGTCGCCTCCACGATGGTGCTGGTGGGGGCGACTCTCACTCGCCGGCTTCGCTGGACCTGGGGGTTCGTGCTGATTCCGCTGGTCGCGGCCGGGTTCCTGGCCGCCCTCACCGGTCGCGCGCTGACTGCCGGCGTGATGGGCGGCAATATCGGCGGCGGCCTGCTGGCCATGGCCGCCATCCCGATCGGCGTGGTCCTGGTGATCACCGCGACGGCGGTCGCCAGCCGCCTGTCCCGGCCGGCGCTCACGGCGCCTCCAGCCTCCCGGACACACCCTTGAGCGCCAGCCGAGGGCGGCGAGCTAGTGCTGGGGGGTTGTTTCAGCGGCCGGACACACCCTTCAGGGCCAGCCGAGGGCGGTGAGCTGGTGCTGGGGGTTGCTTCGGCGGCGGGACACAGCCTTCAGGGCCAGTCGAGAGGGGTGAGCTGGTGGTGAGGGTTGTTTCAGCGGGCGGAGACAGCCCTGAGGGCCAGCCGGTGGGGGTGGGCGCGGCCGGAGCCTGGACAACGGCGGGGGTCGCGGGCGGCCGGAGGCGCGGGGCGGGCGTCTCACGGCGTACGGGAAAGGTGGTTGGAGGATCTTGATCGCGGGGGTGGATGGGCTTGCAGGCATTGACGGGCGCTTGCGTTATCGCAGGTCAATCCGGGACACGGCGAAAAAATCTACAGCGGCGACTCTAGAAATTGGCGGCGAACGGGGATATGTTTTCCAGGTCGGCTCCGGCCGGCATCGCAACTGGTACATCCGGCTTGTTCTGGCGAACAGCTGAGTTGGAGAAGGAGGACGAGATACCGCAGCAACGCGTAATCACGACGTCCCCGACCCGACAAGAGGTGATCGCAGCCGATGCCCATCACTCCGGTCGACCGCTAGCGGCACGCAGCCGGTCGACCACCTGCGCCGGCCCAGTGAGCCGGCACAAGAATTGAAAATCCAGGGCCCCGGTTACCCGCCGGGGCCCTGGACTCTGTGCGTGAAGAGACAGTGCCCGAGGGGACGATGCCCGCGGTGACAGTGCCTGAGGAGACGACGCCCGAGGAGATGATGCCCGAGGTGAGAATGCCGACCGGACCGCGGGACGACGTCGACCTCCCGGCGTATTCGATGGGCCGGGCCGCCGAGCTGATCGGCGTGACGCAGGCATTTCTCCGCTCGCTGGACGGCACCGGCCTGATCGAGCCCGAGCGCTCGGCCGGCGGCCATCGCCGTTACTCCCGGCATCAGCTCCAGCTGGCCGAACGCGTCCGGCTCCTGCTCGACGAGGGTTTCCTGCTCACCGCCGCGGTCCGGGTCGTCACCCTGGAGGACCGCCTGGCCGCCGCGCACCGGCGGATCGTGGAGCTGGGCGGCAGGCTGGGTCCCGGCGAGGACGCCACCATCCCGATGCAGACCCGCCGCGACACCAGGGCTCGACAAAACATGTAATCGTCTCAGCATGCGATCGTGGAACGTCGAAGAATGGCGACGGCCCGGGCCCACCCCGCGGCAGCGTCAGAACGACCTGTGGATCGGCTCCGGTGTCGCCGCCCTCGCCGTCTTCACCCTGTTCATGCTGCGCAGGGCCGGGTACTACCACACCGAGCGGGCCCCGGCGCTGGCCGAGCAGATCTTCTGGGCGGTGGTGACCACGCTGCCGCTGGCCTGGCGGCGACGCGCCCCCGAGGCGGTCGCAGTGGTGGTCTCGGTCGCGTTCATCGTGGCCCAGGTCCGGTTCTCGCCGGAGCAGGTGATCACGACGTACGCGTTGTGCGCCGCGATCTACACGCTCGGCGCGTGGGGGCCGGACCGGTCGCGGGCGCGCACCATCCGGCTGGTGATCATCGCGGTGATGTTCGGCTGGCTGACCGTGTCCTACGCGCTGTACCACGACGCCCTCACCGCGGTCGATCCGGAAAGCGGCGAGAAGCCGGAGCTCTGGGCCGCGGTCCTGCTCGGCTATCTGCAGAACCTCGTGTACTTCGGGTTCACGTACCTGATGGGCGACGCGGCCTGGCGGGCGGTTCACCGGGAGCACCGGCTGCAGGAGCAGGCCGAGGAGCTGCGCGCGGCGCAGGAGGCGGCGGCCGGCCGTGCCGTCCTGCAGGAACGGGTCCGGATCGCGCGGGAGCTGCACGACGTCGTGGCGCACCACGTCTCGGTGATGGGCATCCAGGCGTCCGCGTGCCGCCGGGCGCTGGAGAAGGACCCGGTCAAGGCGGTGACCGCGCTGACCGCGGTCGAGGCCGGCGCGCGGACCGCCGTCGACGAGCTGCGCCGCATGCTGGGGGCGTTGCGCGCGACCAGCGCCGAGGTCGAGCCGGCCCCGGGCGCGGGCATCGATCGGATCGGCGAGATCGCCGACCGGGCCCGGGAGGCGGGGCTCGAGGTGCACTTCGGGACGTACGGCGATCCGGCGCCCCTGCCCGAGTCGCTCTCCCAGGCGGCCTTCCGGATCGTGCAGGAGTCGGTGACCAATACCCTCAAGCACGCGCGGGCCGGGACGCTCGACATCCGGGTGCGGTACCTGGCGGGCGAGCTGGAGCTGGACGTGGCCGACGACGGGCACGGCGGGGCCGCGGCGGGCGGCAGCGGGATGGGACTGATCGGGATGCGGGAGCGGGTGGCGGTGCACGACGGGACGCTGGAGCACGGCCGGCGCGGTGGCGGGGGCTATCGCGTACGGGCGCGGTTGCCGTACGCGTCGACGGTGGGGAGTTCCACGTGATCCGGGTCCTCCTCGCGGACGACCATCAATTGGTCCGGTCCGGGTTCCGGGTCATCCTCGAGATGGAGGATGACATCACGGTGGTCGGCGAGGCGGCCGACGGCGCCGCGGCGGTCGACCTGGCGTTGCGGCTGCGGCCCGACGTCGTGCTGATGGATGTCGAGATGCCGGAGATGGACGGGCTGGAGGCGACCCGCCGGATCGCGGCCGGGGGTGGCCCGTCGATCCTGATCCTGACGACCTTCGACCGCGACGACTACCTGTTCGCCGCGCTGCAGGCCGGGGCCAGCGGGTTCCTGCTGAAGAACGGCACGCCAGAGGCGCTGACCGAGGCCGTCCGGGTGCTGGCGGCCGGTGACGCGCTGCTCGCCCCGGCGGTCACGCGTCGGGTGATCGCCGAGTTCAGCCTGCCCCGTCAGCGTTCACCCGAGCCGGGCGTACGCCTCGACGACCTCACCCCGCGCGAGCACGAGGTCCTGGTGCAGCTCGCCGGGGGCGCGACGAACGCGGAGATCGCGACCGCCCTGCACCTGGGCGAGACGACGGTGAAGACGCACGTGAGCCGGGTCCTGATGAAGCTCGGGGCACGTGACCGGACGCAGGCGGTGGTCCTGGCGTATGAGATGGGGGTGGTCCGTCCTTCGCAGGGATGACATCGCCGGGTCCTTCGCGGGCCGGACGCCACGAGCGTGCGGAATGCCTACCGTCAATGGCATGAACCCCGATCTCAGCGTCGACGCGGTCGACCGGTCGTTCGGCGATCGGCAGGTCCTCAAGGACGTGTCGTTCACCGTGGCCTCCGGGCGGCTGACCGGATTCGTCGGTGCCAACGGCGCCGGCAAGACCACCACCATGCGGATCATCCTGGGCGTGCTGGCCGCCGACTCTGGCACGGTGAGCTGGCGCGGCGAGCCGCTCGGGCGGGAGATCAGGCAGCGGTTCGGCTACATGCCGGAGGAGCGCGGCCTCTACCCGAAGATGAGCGTCCTCGACCAGATCGTCTACCTGGGACGGCTGCACGGGCTGGACGCGGCCACCGCGCGCCGCCGCACGATGGCCCTGCTCGAACGCCTCGAGCTGGCCGAACGAGCCAACGATCACGTGCAGAAGCTGTCGCTGGGCAACCAGCAGCGCGCGCAGATCGCCGCGGCCCTGGTCCACGACCCGGAGCTGCTGGTCCTCGACGAGCCGTTCTCCGGCCTCGACCCGCTGGCCGTCGACAACGTGGTCACCGTGCTGCGCGAACGGGCCGCCGCCGGTGCCGCGGTGCTCTTCTCCAGCCACCAGCTCGACGTCGTCGAACGCCTCTGCGACGACCTGGTGATCATCGCGGACGGCACGATCCGCGCCGCCGGCGACCGGTCCGGGCTACGCGACCAGTACGCGTTGCCGCGTTACCGCATCGAGGTCGGTGGCGACGCCGGCTGGCTGCGCGACCAGCCCGGGGTGACCCTGATCGACCTGGACGGCCGGCACGCGACCTTCGACCTGGAGCCCGGGTTCGAGGACCAGCCGATCCTGCGCGCCGCGCTCGACCGCGGCCCGGTGCACGCGTTCGGCCCGGTCCGTCCCTCGCTCGCCGAGATCTTCCGAGAGGTGATCCAGTGACCACGTTCCAGGCCGCTCAGCTCGTCGCCGCGCGCGAGATCCGGACCAAGCTGCGTGACAAGGCGTTCCTCTTCGGCACCGTGTTCTTCCTGGTCATCATGGCGGCGTCGTTCCTGCTGCCGTCGATGCTGAACAGCGGCGCCACCAAGGTCGCGGTCACCGACAGCAGCACCGTCAGCGTGCTGCAGGCCGAGGGGCTCGAGGTGCGGACGGTCGCCGACACGGCCACCGCCGAGCAGCTCGTCCGCGACGGTGACGTCGACGCCGCGGTGCTGCCCGGCCCCGAGGTGATCGCCAAGGACGACGCCCCCGACGAGGTCGTCGAGGCGCTCAGCACCGAGCCTCCGGTCCGCCTGCTCGAACCCAGCGACGTCGCGCCGGTCCTCAAGGTGCTGGTGCCGATCGCGTTCGCGATGCTGTTCTTCTTCACCTCGTTCTCGTTCGGCATGCAGATCGCGCAGAGTGTCGTCGAGGAGAAACAGACCCGGATCGTGGAGATCCTGGTCGCCAGTGTCCCGGTCCGGGCGCTGCTGGCCGGCAAGGTGTTCGCCCTCAGCGTCCTCGCGTTCGCCCAGGTGGCGCTGCTCGCGCTGGTCGCAGTCGTCGGGATGAGCGCCACCGACGCCGCGCCCGGCCTGGTCTCCGCGGTGCTCCCGGCGGTCGGCTGGTTCGTGCCGTTCTTCGTGCTCGGCTTCGTCATGCTGGCCGCGCTCTGGGCCGGGGTGGGCGCGCTCGCCTCCCGGCAGGAGGAACTGGCCAGCACCACGGTTCCGGTGCAGATGCTCGTCCTGATCCCGTTCTTCCTGGCGATCAGCGTGCCGCACGACGGGATGCTGATGCGCATCCTGTCGTACGTCCCGTTCTCCGCCCCGATCGCGATGCCGATCCGGCTCTTCGACGGTGGCGTGGCGGCGTGGGAGCCGGTGGTGTCGCTGATCCTGCTGGCGGCGACGGCGGTGGCGCTGCTCGTGGTCGGCGCCAGGGTCTACACCGGATCGCTGCTGCGGACCCAGGTGCGCACGTCGCTCATGGCCGCTCTGAAGAAAGCCTGATCAAACCCGATCTGCCCGTACGGCGTGAGTCGCCCGTCCGCAGACGGCGACGCCGGAGGGCCACCACTCCGGGCCGCGACGCGAGTCGCGGCCCGGCTGGCGCTCACGGTCCGTTCCAGGCCCGGCGACAACCATCAGCGCCGGCCGATCAGGTCCGCGGTGACCCCGGTCGATCGGGGCCGCGCGGAGCTACCCGGAGCGCGGGGCGAATGCATAATGGAAGTATTTGATCATGGAAATGTGTGCCGGTAGTGTCCGCGCGCGTGACTCCCCTCAGGCTGGTTACCGCCGCTCTGCTCGTGTCTCCGCTGATCGCGCTGACGGCGTGCGGCGGCGCCGGAACGGCGGAGGAGACGTGGGTGACGCCGACCGCCGTGGAGTCCACCCTCGGTCTGCCGGTCGTCGCGCCGGTCACCGTCACTCCGGCCGGGACCGCCGCGCCGTCGCCGTCGCCGTCGAAGTCCGTGAAACCGTCCCGGACGCCGTCGAAGAGCCCGAGCGCGACGAGGACGTCGGCCAAGCCGGTGGTCAGCGACCGGAAACTGTGCGCCTCGGTGATCAGCGCCAAGGAGGACCTCGCCGGAACCCTGCTCGGCAACATGGACGACGACGGCGACGTGCCGGCCGGGATCGCCGGGCCGGCCTTCAAGAAGTTCGCCCGGGCCCTGTCGTCGGCCGCCGGCACCGGCGGGACGACCAAGGTGACCTCGGCGGTACGCCGGCTTGCGGCCGCGGTGTCGAAGGTCGCGGCGGCGAAGGATCCGATGGCCGCTTCCGAGGGCTCCGCGCCGTCCGCCGCTGACGACCGCTTGGACGCGGCCTGCGCGGCCGCCGGAGCGACCGGGTACTGAGGCAGATCGGTCAGCACGCCCCGGAAGCCAGTCGCCGGATACCACGGAATCCGGGCTCACGGCGTACGGCGAAAGCAATTCTGGAAGGTTCTGAGAAGGGCGGCGATGCGGGGCGGGCGCTCGCGGCCGTGCCGCCGCGTGCGGGAAGAGAGAGGTGACCGCGCCCCGCATCGCCGCGGGCAGGTTGTCGACAACCGGGGCGGGTGAAGCCTCCCGAGCCACCGCCCTGTTGCCACCAAGGCTTGCACCGGCCGCGACAACCGGCAACGCAATTAACGCTGATCATTGACGGCCGTAACACAGCGGAGCGATCATCACCGAAACCCGTGGCTCACGTCACACCTTCGGCATAGGGAGCTCGCGCATGAGCACTGAACCAGCCGTCACCGGAAGCAGCAGCGACGAGGAACGTCTCGCGCAACTCGGATACAAGCAGGAACTCCACCGCCGGTTGTCCGGCTTCTCCAACTTCGCGGTCTCCTTCTCGATCATCTCGATCCTGGCCGGCGCGATCACGTCCTATGTGATCGCGATGAACGCGGGCGGCCCGTTCGCGATCACCATCGGCTGGCTGTTCGTCGGCATCATGGTGACGCTGGTGGCGATGGCGATGGCCGAGGTCTGCTCGGCCTATCCGACGGCGGGCGCGCTCTACTGGTGGGCCGCGGCGCTGGCGAAGCGGAACAAGGCGGCCTGGGCCTGGTTCATCGGCTGGTTCAACTTCCTCGGCGAGGTCGCGGTGACCGCGGCCATCGACTTCGGCGCCGCGATCACCACCGCGGCGTTCCTGAGTCTGACCTTCGATCTGGAGGTCACGCCGGGCAAGACGTTCCTGATCTTCCTGGTCATCATCGTGGCGCACGGGCTGCTGAACACGTTCGGCGTGAACCTGGTGCGGCTGCTCTCCGATGTCAGCGCCTGGTGGCACCTGGTGGGCGTCGCGGTGATCGTGGTCGTGCTGGCCGTCATCCCGGACCAGCACAAGCCGATCTCCGAGGTGTTCTTCGAGGTGCGGAACACGACCGGGTTCGGGTTCGCCGGAGCCACCGTCTACGCCGTCCTGATCGGACTGCTGATGGCGCAGTACACATACACCGGGTACGACGCCTCGGCGCACGTCGCGGAGGAGACCCACGACGCGGCCAACGCGGCGCCGCGCGGCATCGTGCTGTCGGTGGTCGTCTCGGTGATCGCCGGGTTCGTGCTGCTGTCCGCGATCACCTGGTCGATCCAGGACTACGACGCCGAGGCGACCACCGCTCTCGGGCTGCCACCGGCCCAGATCTTCATCGACGCGGCAGGGCACAACACCGGCACGTTCCTGCTGTTCATCTGCATGGTCGCGCAGTGGTTCTGCGGGATGGCGTCGGTGACCGCGAACTCGCGGATGTCGTACGCCTTCGCCCGGGACGGCGCGCTGCCCGGCTCGCGGCTGTGGAAGCAGGTCAACCCGCGCACCGGCACCCCGACGAACTCGATCTGGCTGTGCGTGACGATCTCCACCCTGCTGGTGCTCCCGTCGCTCTGGAACACCACGGCGTACGCGGCGGCCACGTCGATCGCGGTGATCGGCCTGTACATCGCGTACGTGGGACCGGTCTTCCTCCGTCGCCGCAGGGACGACTTCCCGGCCGGGCCGTGGAACCTCGGGCGGTGGAGCGCAGCGGTCGGCTGGATCTCGATCGTCTGGGTGGCGATCATCTGCGTGCTGTTCGTGCTGCCGACGGCCGGCCCGATCACGGCGAAGAACTTCAACTACACGATCGTCGCGGTGGCGATCGTGGTCGGCGGCGCGACCGTCTGGTGGTTCGCGAGCGCCCGCAAGTGGTTCACCGGCCCGCGCTCCAACCTCCTGGAGAAAGCGGCGCACGGCGAGCAGACCATGCCGACGCCCAACGACTGATAGGACTGATCCATGGATCTCGAGGACCTGGACGTAGCGGTCGGCAACGGCTCGATCGACACCGTTCTGCTGGCGCTCACCGACATGCAGGGGCGATTGCAGGGCAAGCGGCTGCACGGCCGTTACTTCATCGACGAGGTGGCCGGGGGCGGGAGCGAGGGCTGCAACTATCTGCTGGCGGTGGACGTCGACATGAACACCGTCGACGGCTACGAGATGTCCTCCTGGTCCACCGGTTACGGCGATTTCGTGATGCGGCCGGACTTCGGCACGCTGCGGAAGGTGCCGTGGCTGCCGGGCACCGCGCTGGTGCTCGCCGACCTGTTCGACACCGCGGGGCAGCCGGTGGCGCCGTCCCCGCGGCAGATCCTGCGCCGCCAGCTGGACCGGCTGGCGGCGCACGGGCTGACCGCGTTCGCCGGGACCGAGCTGGAGTTCGTGCTCTACCGGGACACCTACGAGCAGGCCTTCGACAAGCGTTACCGGGACCTGACCCCGGCGAATCAGTACAACGTGGACTACTCGTTGCTCGGCACGACGCGCGTGGAGCCGCTGCTGCGCAGGATCCGCAACGAGATGTACGGCGCGGGCCTGCTCCCGGAGAGCGCCAAGGGCGAGTGCAACCTCGGTCAGCACGAGATCGCGTTCCGGTACGCGGACGCGCTCGCCGCCGCGGACAACCACGTGGTCTACAAGAACGGCGCGAAGGAGATCGCCGCGCAGGAGGGCATGGCGCTGACCTTCATGGCCAAGCCCAACGAGCGTGAGGGCAACTCCTGCCACATCCACTTCTCGCTGCGCGGTCAGGACGGGAAGTCGGCGATGCTCGGCGACGGGCCGGCCCACCTGAGCGTGACCGGGCAGCGCGTGCTGGCCGGGCTGCTCGCCACGATGCGGGAGTTCAGCCTGCTCTTCGCGCCGAACATCAACTCGTACAAGCGGTACCAGCCGGGCTCGTTCGCGCCGACCGCGCTGCGCTGGGGGGTGGACAACCGGACCTGCGCGCTGCGGATCGCCGGGCACGGGCAGGGCATGCGGGTGGAGAACCGGGTGCCCGGCGGGGACGTGAACCCGTACCTGGCGATCGCCGCCCTGGTCGCGGGCGCGGTGCACGGGATCGAGAGCGAGTTGTCGCTCGAGGACGAGTTCGTCGGCAACGCCTACCAGGACCCGGACGCCGGGCGAGTGCCCGGGACGCTGCGGGAGGCGACGGACCTGTGGGCGTCCAGCGGGCTCGCGGAAGCGGCGTTCGGGAGCGACGTGGTCGCCCATTACGCGAACATGGGACGGGTGGAGCTGGCCGCTTTCGACGCCGCGGTGACCGATTGGGAACTACGCCGTGGATTCGAGCGCCTGTGAGTGTGAGGATCTTGGCGTGAGCACAACTGACGTGGTCGATCCGTCGACCGGTGCGGTCTTCATGACCGTGCCGTCGACGGATCTTGCCGGGACCGACGCGGCGATCGAGCGTGCGCAGCGGGCTTTCGACGGGTGGCGCGCGATCGCCCCCGGTGATCGCGCGCGGCTGCTGCGCCGCTTCGCGGCGGTGGTCGACGAGCATCTCGAAGAGCTGGCCCGGCTGGAGGTACGCAACGCGGGGCACACCATTGGCAACGCGCGCTGGGAGGCCGGCAACGTCCGGGACGTGCTGAACTACTACGCCGGCGCGCCGGAGCGGCTCTCGGGCCGGCAGATCCCGGTGGCCGGCGGCGTGGACGTGACGTTCCACGAGCCGCTCGGCGTGGTCGGGATCATCGTGCCGTGGAACTTCCCGATGCCGATCGCCGGCTGGGGTTTCGCCCCGGCGCTCGCCGCCGGCAACACCGTCGTCCTCAAGCCGGCCGAGCTGACCCCGCTGACCGCGATCCGTCTCGGCGAGCTGGCCCTGGAGGCCGGCCTGCCGGAGGGCGTGTTCCAGGTGCTGCCGGGCAAGGGCAGCGTGGTGGGGCAGCGGTTCGTCACGCACCCGGCGGTCCGGAAGGTGTGCTTCACCGGTTCGACGGCGGTCGGCAAGTCGATCATGGCAGGCTGTGCCGACCAGGTGAAGCGGGTGACGCTGGAGCTGGGCGGCAAGTCGGCCAACATCGTGTTCGCCGACGCCGACCTGGAGAAGGCGGCGGCCGCGGCTCCGGGGGCGGTGTTCGACAACGCCGGGCAGGACTGTTGCGCCCGGTCGCGCCTGCTGGTCGAGGCTTCCGTCTACGACAAGTTCCTCTCGCTGCTGGAACCGGCGGTGAAGAACTTCCGGGTGGAGGACCCCTCCCGGGACTCGTCGGAAATGGGTCCACTGATCTCTTCCGGTCAGCGGGAGACCGTGGCGGGTTTCGTCACCGCTGCCGACGTCGCTTTCCGCGGCGACGCTCCGGAAAGCGAAGGCTGGTGGTTCCCTCCGACGGTTCTGCTCGCCGGGTCCACAGGGGACCGGCACTGGCGTGAGGAGATCTTCGGCCCGGTCGTGAGCGTCCTGCCGTTCCGCGACGAGGCCGAGGCGATCCGCCTGGCCAACGACACGGAGTACGGGCTGTCCGGCTCGATCTGGACCCGTGACGTCGGCCGCGCGCTGCGGGCGGCCCGCGCGGTCGAGACCGGCGCGCTCAGCGTCAACAGCAACTCGTCGGTGCGGTACTGGACCCCGTTCGGCGGGATGAAGCAGTCCGGCCTCGGCCGCGAGCTGGGTCCGGACGCGCTGCTGTCGTTCACCGATGTGAAAAACGTGTTCCTGGCTACGGGAGATTGATAGTGGAGCGTCTACAGGACCGGATCGCCGTGATCACCGGCGCCGGCAGCGGTATCGGCCTGGCCACCGCCCGGCGGTTCGCCGCCGAGGGGGCCAAGGTCGTCGCCGTCGACATCTCGGAGGAGGCCGGCAAGGCCGTGGCCAGCGAGGTCGGTGGCGAGTTCGTGGCCTGCGACGTCAGTGACGAGGAGCAGGTCAAGGCCCTCTTCGACGGCGTCGTGGAGCGGCACGGACGGGTCGACATCGCGTTCAACAACGCCGGCATCTCCCCGCCCGACGACGATTCGATCCTGGTCACCGGGATCGACGCGTGGGAGCGGGTCATCCGGGTCAACACCACCAGCGTCTTCTTCTGTTGCAAGTACGCGATCCCGCACATGCAGCGGCAGGGCAAGGGCTCGATCATCAACACGGCCTCGTTCGTGGCGCTGCTCGGGGCGGCGACGTCGCAGATCGCCTATACCGCGAGCAAGGGCGGCGTGCTGGCGATGACCCGGGAGCTGGGTGTCCAGTTCGCCCGCGAGGGCATCCGGATCAACGCGCTCTGCCCCGGCCCGGTCGCCACGCCGCTGCTGCTGGAGCTGTTCGCGAAGGACCCGGAGCGGGCCGCCCGCCGGCTGGTGCACGTGCCGATGGGCCGGTTCGCCGAGCCCGAGGAGATCGCCGCGGCGGTCGCGTTCCTCGCCAGCGACGACGCCTCGTTCATGACCGCGTCCCAGTTCGTCGTCGACGGCGGCATCACCGGGGCCTATGTGACGCCCCTGTAAAACGTTTAGCACTCCCCGGAACGGGAACGGCCTTCTTACACAGGGGTCGAATCCCTGGTCGGGCGGGCTTGGATCCCCGTCCGGGATAGGACAGATGGGCCCGTCGCGCGGCGCCGGAGAGCCGGCGCCGCGCGCCTGTCCGGGGCGGAAAACCTGTGCGGAGTGACTACGGTGGTGCGATGCGTCCGATCATCGGGATAACGACGTACGTGATGCCCGCCTCCTGGGGGGTCTGGCGTGATCTCCCCACCGCTCTGGTCCCGCAGGACTACGCCGCCGCGGTGACCCTGGCCGGCGGCCGGGCGGTGCTGCTGCCCCCGGACGACCTGGACACCGACGTGCTGCGGGTGCTGGACGGCCTGCTGTTCTCCGGCGGGCCGGACATCTCCCCGGAGCTGTACGGCGAACAGCCGGGCCCGCACACCGTCACCCACCCGGAACGGGACGCCGCCGAGCTCGCGCTGCTGCAGGCCGCGCTCGACCGTGACCTCCCGGTGCTCGGCGTGTGCCGGGGCATGCAACTGCTGGTCGCCGCGCACGGTGGCACCCTGCACCAGCACCTGCCCGAAGTGCTCGGGCACGAGCGGCACCGCGTCGCCCCCGCGGTGTACAGCGAGCACGAAGCCGTCTTCACCCCCGGCAGCCGGATCGCCGGGCTCATGGGCGAGGACGTGACCATCAACTGCTTCCACCACCAGGGCGTCGCCGATCCTGGAAAACTGACCGTCACCGGCCGGGCCGAGGACGGCCTGCCCGAGGCGGTCGAGGACCCGGATCGGCGGTTCCTGCTCGGCGTGCAGTGGCACCCCGAGGTGAGCCGTGACCTCCGGCTCTTCGGCGCCCTGGTGGCGGCGGCCGCACGGAGCTGAAGGAGAACCGCACCCTCATGCGCAGACCGCTGATCGGCCTCACCTCGTACGCCCAGCACGTGCTCTTCGGCCGCAACGAAATGATGGCCGGCATGCTGCCGATGACCTACGTCAAGGCGGTGCACGCGACCGGCGGCCGGGCCGTGCTGATCACCCCCGACGACCCCGGGACCGATGTGCTGGAGTCCCTGGACGGCATCGTCTTCACCGGCGGCGGCGACGTCGACCCGGCGAACTACGGCGCCGAGCCGCACCCGGAGACCGAGGTGGACCCGGTGCGGGACGCCGCCGAGATCATGCTGATGCGCGCGGCGCTGGAGATGGACCTGCCGGTGCTCGGCGTCTGCCGGGGACACCAGGTGATGGCGGTGGCCACCGGCGGCTCCCTGCACCAGCACCTGCCCGATCTGATCAACCACGACCGGCACCGGGCGCACGCCGGCACCGACCCGCTGGCGGCCGGAGCCGACGACTACGGCCGGCACGGCGTGGTGACCGCGGAGGGCTCCCGGGCCCGCCAGCTGTTCGGCCGGCAGACCACGGTGAACTCGTTCCACCACCAGGCGGTCGCCGACCCGGGCGAGTGCGTGGCGACCGGCTGGTGCCCGGACGACCGGGTGGTGGAGATCCTGGAGCACCCGGGGCGCACCTTCGCGCTCGGCGTGCAGTGGCACCCGGAGCGCACCGCCGACCTACGGGTGTTCGCGGCCCTGAACCAGGCCGCCCTGGTGGGCCGGGAGGCGGCCACCGTGTGACCGGTCTCTTCCGGTGTTAACGTGCCACCGAGCCGGCTTCACCGGTCACCCGACCCCCAACGGGAGGCTTCTGATGGGCGCCCTGCCGGCCCGGCTGCGTGTCGCCTTCGAGCGCGGCGGCGAGATGGGCCGGCGGATGGCCGCCCTGGACTGGTCGGCCTCACCGGTGGGTGATCCGTCCACCTGGCCGCCGGAGCTGGCCGACGCGGTGATCATGATGCTTCGGTCGAAGGCGCAGATGGTGATGTTCTGGGGGCCCGAGCACGTCGCGCTCTACAACGACGCCTACGTGCCCACCACGGGCGGGAAGCATCCCGCGCACCTCGGCCGGCCCGGCCGGGAGATGTGGGCCGAGGCCTGGGGCGTGCTGGAGGACCTGTTCCGGCAGGTGTACGAGAGCGACGAGGCCTTCTACGCCACCGACCACCTCTTCATGATCGAGCGGTTCGGCTTCCTGGAGGAGACGTACTTCGACATCTCGTACGACCCGGTCCGGTCCGGGGACGGCTCGATCGGCGGGATCATCTGCGTGGTCACCGAGACCACCGGCCGGGTGCTGGCGGAACGACGGGCCCGGACCCTCTCCGCGCTCGGCCGCCGGCTCGCCGACTCGCCCGACCTGTCGGCGCTGGCCATCGAGGCGATCGCGGTACTCGCCGAGAACCGGGCCGACGTGCCGTCCGCGCGGCTGGTGCTGGACGGCCCGCGGCCGGAGCCCGCCGAGCGGGAACTGGTGCTGCCCATCGACGACGCCGGCGCGCTGGTGGTCGCCGTGAGCCCGCACCTCGCCCTGGACGACGGCTACCAGGACTTCCTCGAGCTGGCCGCGGCGCAGATCTCCCGGGCGGTGGAGAACGCGCGGGCCTACGAGCTGCAGCTCCGCCGGGCCGCCGAACTGGCCGCGCTGGACCGGGCGAAGACCGACTTCTTCTCGAACGTCAGCCACGAGTTCCGTACCCCGCTGACGTTGATCCTCGGCCCGCTGGAGGACCTGCTCGAGGACCCGGCCACCGGTCCCGGCCTGCGCGAGCGGCTGATCCCGCTGCATCGCAACGGCCTGCGCCTGCTCAAACTGGTCAACACTGTGCTGGACTTCTCCCGGCTGGAGTCCGGCCGGATGCGCGCGGTCTACCGCCCGACCGACCTGGCCGGGCACACGGCGCGCCTGGCCACGTCGTTCCGCCCGGCCACCGAGCGCGCCGGGCTGGACCTGGTGATCGAGACGCCACCGTCACCCGTACCGGTACACGTGGACCACGAACTCTGGGAGAAGATCGTCTTCAACCTGCTCTCCAACGCGGTGAAGTTCACCCGTGAGGGCCGGGTCGAGGTGCGTGTCCGGGCCGACGAGGTGCACGCGCAGGCCGAGCTGACCGTGCGGGACACCGGGGTCGGCATCCCCCTCGACGAGCAGCCGTTGCTCTTCGACCGGTTCCACCGGGTCACCGGCACGTGGTCGCGCAGCCACGAGGGCACCGGCATCGGGCTGGCGCTCGTCCGTGAGCTGGCCGAGCTGCACGGTGGCTCGGTCAGTGTGCACAGCGAACCGGGCACGGGCAGCGAGTTCCGGGTCCGGATCCCGTTCGGCACCGCGCACCTGCCGGCCGACCGGATCAGCGACGAGCCGGCCGGTGCGGACCCGCGGCTGTGGGTCGACGAGGCGGTCTGGTGGAGCGGGAACTCCGCGGCCGTCCCGCCCGCCGCGGGCGCCGGCCACGGCAGCATCCTGCTCGCCGACGACAACGCCGACCTGCGCGAGCACGTGTCGCGGCTGCTCAGCCCGTACTGGGACGTGGCCACCGCCGCCGACGGACTGTCCGCGCTCGAGCTGGCCCGGGAACACTCCTTCGACCTGGTGCTGACCGACGTGATGATGCCCGGGCTGGACGGCTTCGGGCTGATCGCCGCGCTCCGGGGCGACCCGCGGACCCGGGACGTGCCGATCGTGGTGCTCTCCGCCCGCGCCGGGGAGGAGGCGGCGGTCGAGGGGTTGGGCGCCGGGGCCGACGACTACCTGGTCAAGCCGTTCTCGACGCGGGAGCTGACAGCGCGCGTACGCGCCAATGTGGAGCTCGGCCAGCTGCGCCGGGAAACCGTGAGCCGGCTGCGCGGCCTGGTCGACGCCGCGGTCGCGCTGAACGTCGTGACCGGCACCGCCGAGGTGCTCGACGTGGCGGCCCGGCACGTGCAGGCCATGACGTCGGCCGGCCGGGTGGTGCTGGCCGCGCCGGACGCGCGTGCCGAGCGGGACGGTGGCGCCGACGCCGCCGCGGAGCCCGACCTGGTGCTGCCGCTGCCGGACACGGCCGGGGTCGCGCTCGGCGAGCTGCGGGTCTGGGCCGGTGCCGGCGGGCCGGTCGAGCCGATGGTGCTCACCCAGCTCGCCCGGCTCATCGGGCTGCGGCTGGCCAACGCGCGCCTCTACGAGACCGAGCACCGGATCGCCCGGACGCTGCAGCACAGCCTGCTCCCGCAGTCGCTGCCCCGGGTGCCCGGCGCGGTGGTCGGCAGCCGCTACGTCGCCGGCAGCAGCGAAGCCCGGGTCGGTGGCGACTGGTACGACGTGATCGCCGCCCCCGACGGCCGGCTCTACCTGGTCATCGGCGACGTGGTGGGCAAGGGCGTGCAGGCCGCGGCCGCGATGGGGCAACTGCGCAACGCGCTCCGGGCGTACGTCCTCGAGGGGTTCGACTGCGGTCCGGCCCTGAGCCGGCTCAACCGTCTGGTCGACACGCTCGGCCGGCGGCAGTTCGCCACGGTCTTCTGCCTGCGTTTCGATCCGCATACGCGGGTCGTGCGGTACTCGTCGGCCGGTCACCCGTCGCCGATCCGGGTCGCCCGCGGTGAACTGGGCACGTTCCTCTACGGGACGGCGCTCGGGCCGCCGATCGGCGCGCTCGGCGACGTGCCCTACCCGACCCTGGAGATGCAGCTCGACCCCGGTGACCGGCTGCTGCTCTACACCGACGGGCTGGTCGAGGACCGGCGGCAGGGCGTCGACGCGGGGCTGGTCGAGCTGACCGAGGACGCCGCCAAGCCCACCGAGCACGTCGAGGACCTGCTCGATCAGCTGCTCGCCAAGGCGGCCCGGCAGGTGCGGCGCGACGACATCGCGCTGATCGCGCTGGAGGTGACCGAGCCGCGCGAGTTCTCCATGCGGCTGCCTGCCGACCCGGCCCGCCTCAGCGTCCTGCGCAAACGGCTGGAGGACTTCCTGGCCACGCACGACGTCCCGGAGGCGGACGCGTTCGACCTGACGGTGGCGGTCTCCGAGGCGGCGGCCAACGCCATCGAGCACCCGATCGAGCCGGACGAGCCGTTCATCACGGTGGAGGCGTCGATGCACGAGAACGCGGTAGTGGTGACCGTGCGCGACACCGGCGGGTGGCGGGCGGCGACCGACGCCGGCTTCCGCGGCCGGGGGCTGGCCCTGATCGGCGCGCTGACCGAGCTCTCCGTGCACCGCTCCCCGGAGGGCACGGCGGTGACCTTGCGCCGGCCCCTTACCTGAGCCAGGGCTGATCGCCCAGCCCGGAGATGTCGAGCACCCGGCGGACCCGGTCGGAGGGGAACACCTCGAGCGTCCCCGGGAACCGCTCCGCGAGCCGGATCAGGGTGTGGATCGCGGCCGAGTCGAAGAACGTCACGGCGCGCAGGTCGATCGTCGCGCCGGTGATCCGGTCCGGGGTGGCGGCCTCGAAGAGGGCGGGTGCCGTGGCCATGTCGACCTCGCCGGCCACCGTCACGACGACCCGGTCACCGGAGACCGCACCGATCGCCGAGAAAGTCGGGTCCTGGCCCTCTTGATCCACCGACATACGATTTCACAGCGCCCCGGGAGCGGCAAGGACAGGCCCGAACGTGGTCCCGCGCGGCGGATAGGCTGGGACCATGACCGTACGTGCGCCACTCGCGCCGGGCAAGCAGTCGCGTGAGCGATCGGTCCCGGCGAGCATCGTCCGCCCCGAATACGTGGGTAAGAAGCGCCCCAGGGAATGGCGCGGCTCCCACGTGCAGACCCCGGAGACCATCGAGAAGATGCGGGTCGCCGGCCGGATCGCCGCGCAGGCCACCCAGCTCGCCGGCGAGCACTGCAAGCCGGGCGTGACCACCGACGAGATCGACCGGGTGGTGCACGAGTTCATCCTCGACCACGGGGCGTACCCGTCGACCCTGGGCTACAAGGGCTTCCCCAAGTCCTGCTGCACCTCGCTGAACGAGGTGATCTGCCACGGCATCCCCGACTCCACGGTGCTGCAGGACGGCGACATCATCAACGTCGACGTCACCGCGTTCATCGGCGGCGTGCACGGCGACACCGACGCGACGTTCCTGGTCGGCGACGTCGACGAGGAGGCGCGACTGCTCGTCGAGCGCACCCACGAGGCGATGATGCGGGGCATCCGCGCGGTCGCCCCGGGCCGGCCGATCAACGCCATCGGGCGGGTCATCGAGGCGTACGCGCGCCGGTTCGGCTACGGCGTCGTCCGCGACTTCACCGGCCACGGCATCGGCGAGACGTTCCACTCCGGCCTCTACGTGCCGCACTACGACAACCCGCGCCTGGACACCGTCATGGAGCCCGGGATGACGTTCACGATCGAGCCGATGATCACGCTCGGCACCCACGAGTACGAGGTGTGGAAGGACGGCTGGACAGTCGTCACCAAGGACCGCCGGTGGACGGCCCAGTTCGAGCACACCCTGGTGGTCACCGACGACGGCTACGAGATCCTCACCCTTCCCTGAAAACCCTTCGACGGTACGGGGGTCCGGCTCGATCGACCGCAGCGTCCCGGTCCCGTCGTGAGTGACGCGAGCTCGCCGGTGGTCCGGGCCGCCCGGCGACCGTCCGGCCGTGGCGGGCGGTCACCCTCGCGACCCCGCGGGCACTCCCGGCCGCAACGCGGCTCCCGCCCGCGGCTGGCACTGACGGTCGTCATTCGTGCCTCATGACAACCGCGAGC
>NZ_BOMH01000039.1 GCF_016862095.1 Actinoplanes cyaneus | reverse complement strand
TCCTCATGGCTGTTATGAGGCACGAATAACAGCCATGAGGACCAGCCGGGAAGCGGGACGCGCGCGGCGGCCCGGAGCGGCGCGGACCTCGCGTGGAGCACGCACGGGAGTCGGCTCGTAGCCTGCGCGCGGGCGTGCTCATGGGCGTACGCGCGAATTGGTTGCTTGATCGAGGGGCCGTCGGCGTACGCGGAATCGGTTGGTCAGTCGAAGAGGGCGCCGACGGTGCCGTCGACCGGGCGCCCGCGCGCTGCCAGCTCGTCCGCCTGGTACTTGAGGATCGCGCCCAGCTCCCGCATGTCCGCAGCGGCGACGCCGGTGCGCTTCACCGCGTCCGCCGCGTTGCGGAACCAGGTCCGGGTGAGCAGCCCGGCGACCAGCGCGGCGTGCACCCGGGCGTCGGCGATCATGACGAGTGCGGCCTCCGTGTCACACCACTGGGTGAGCCTGATCGCCCGCCGGCGCGCGCCGTTCGCGGTCGCCCAGTCGTGCCGGGCGAGCTGGGTGAACTCGGCCGGCCGCGCCTCGCCGAGCAGGTTCTGGTGGGCCTCGCGCAGCTCGGCGAAGCAGTCCTTCGGGTCGTGCAGCGCGAACGTGGTCATGTACCGATCGGCGAGCAACGGCCACCGCGGGGTCAGCTGCCGTGCCTTGACCAGCGCCTCGTCGGCGGCCAGCACCTCCAGCTCGACCGGGATCCCCTCGACCTTGCGCAGCGTCGGCCGCGGGCCGCTGCGCGGGCGGTGGGTGAGGACCACCAGGTTCACGTCGCTGGTGTCCGTGTCGTCGCCGTGCGCGAGTGAGCCGCGCACCCCGACCGCCTGCACCTCGGACGGCCACCGGCGTTGCACGGCGTCGGCGAGCCGGAGGGCGAGGGCACCGCGCGGGGAGGTGGTGTCGATCTCCTCGATCACCACCCCATTGTCGGTCCTCAGGCGGCCGGGCGGCCCGGAAAGACCAGGGTCAGCGGGGTGACCTGGGCGAGTTTGCGCCACTTCGTCGCGCGAATCGCGGAGTCCGTCAACGCCGACAACGCGTCGACCCGCTGGGTGCTCTCGGTGACCGGCAGCACGACCCGCCACGCCTGGGCGACGCCGTCCTCGATCTGGATGGCGAGTTTGAGCGCGGTCGCCCGGTCCTGCACCGGGAACGGCAGCTCGTAGCCGGCCGGGGTGGGCGCGGTGCTCGCCTTGAGCGTGGCCAGTTGCTCCACCAGGTCGTCGCGGCGTGCCCGGTGGGTGTCCTCGGCGGCCCGGGCCTGATCCTGCTCGGTGCCCTCGGTCAGGTGGACGCCGATCAATCCGTACGCCCAGATGGCCGCGTCCTCGGCGGCGAGAGCCGAGGAGAGTTCTTCTTTCACGTTCCGAAAACTAGCGCAGCGCCTCGGCGTGGGTGGCGCGGGCGGCCGCGATCGATCCGGTCAGCGCGGCCCGGGCGGCCGGGGCGGCCTTGCAGGCGGCGGCCGCGGTCTTCTGCGCGGCCAGCTCGGCGGCGCGCAGGCCGGCCACATCGCCGGCGGGGGCGGCTGCCCCGGACGGTGCGGCCGCGCCGCTCGGCAGGGTCGTGCCGATCACCTTGGCGAGCTCGGCCGCGTGCGCCCGGTGCGCCTGGCTCAGCGGGGTGAGTCGCGCGCTCAGCGACTGGTCGGTGAGGATCACCCGGTCGTACGCCGAGGCGAGCGCGAGGGCCTCGGCCAGCACCGGCTGCAGCGCGTCCGGCTCCTTGACCGGCTCCGGATCGTCGTCGAAGAGCCCGCAACCGCTCAGCGTGACCAGGCCGGTCAGGGCGCCGCCCGCGCCCAGCACCCGGCGGCGGGTGTGTCGTGAATCGCTCATCCGCACCGCGTCAGTCAACACCATCCCCCCGTCAGGATGAAGTGCCGGGCGGTTGACCTGCGGATCAGGTGGTTTTGGTGCGGCGCTGCGCCGACCGGCCGGTCGGCACGTTACGCTCTGCGTCAGCCGCGGGGCCACGGACTGCCCGGCGGCATATAGTCGTTGCAGCACAAAAGTAGGGGAGAGGTCGAGCCCGATGACGCAGCGTGGTCGCGCCGGGGCCCGGCCCGGTGGTCGCCCGAGTGGCCGGCGGAGCCGGCCGGAGCCGGACACCCGGAGCACTCCCGTCGCTCCGCGGATCGATCTGACCGCGGCCCGCGCCCGGCTGCGCGAGGTCGTCGAGCCGGTCGTCACCAAGGCCGGTTACGACCTGGAGGATCTGTCGCTGACCCGGGCCGGTCGCCGGTTCGTGGTGCGGGTGATGATCGACGCCGACGGCGGGATCGGCCTGGACGACGTGGCCACCGTCTCCCGGGAGATCTCCGAGGCCCTGGATGCCGCGGATGAGCAGGGCGGCGAGCTCCTCGCGGGGGAGTATCAACTGGAGGTCGGCTCGCCCGGGGTGGACCGGCCGCTGACCCTGCCCCGGCACTGGCGCCGCAACGTCGGGCGCCTGGTCGCGGTGAACGGGGTGACCGGCCGGGTGCTGCGCACCGACGACGACGGCGTGACCCTCGACGTGGACGGCAAGGAGCGCCCGGTGGCCTGGGCCGACCTGGGCGCGGGCAAGGTCCAGATCGAGTTCAAGCGGATTGACGACGCCGACTTCGGTGACGAGGACGGCGACGATGACGACGAAGACGATGACGAAGACGAAGGGGAGGGCGAGGAATGAACATCGACCTCGCGGCGCTGCGCGCCCTGGAGCGCGAGCGGGAGATCCCGTTCGACACGATCCTCGCGGCGATCGAGACCGCGCTGCTCACGGCGTACCGGCACACGGACGGCGCGGAGAGCCACGCCCGGGTGGAGATCGACCGCAAGAGCGGCGTCGCCTCCGTGCTGGCGCAGGAGCTGGACGCGGACGGCACTGTCGTCCGTGAGTGGGACGACACACCGCACGACTTCGGCCGGATCGCCGCGATGACCGCCAAGCAGGTCATCCTGCAGCGGCTCCGGGAGGCCACCGACGAGCAGCACTTCGGGGAGTATGCGGGGCGCGACGGTGACCTGGTCACCGGCGTGGTGCAGGCCGACGCCGCCCGCGCCGAGAAGGGCATCGTGATCGTCGACCTGGGCAAGCTCGAGGCGGTTCTGCCGCAGTCCGAGCAGGTGCCGGGGGAGTCGTACGAGCACGGGTCCCGCCTGCGCTGCATCGTGGTGCACGTGGCGAAGGGTTTCCGCGGCCCGCAGATCACCCTGTCTCGCTCGCACCCGGCGCTGGTGAAGAAGCTGTTCGCCCTCGAGGTGCCGGAGATCGCCGACGGCACCGTGGAGATCGCCGCGATCGCGCGTGAGTCCGGTCACCGTACGAAGATCGCGGTGCGCTCGACCGTGCAGGGCGTGAACGCCAAGGGTGCCTGCATCGGCCCGATGGGCCAGCGGGTCCGCGCGGTGATGAGCGAGCTGCACGGTGAGAAAATCGACATCATCGACTGGTCGGACGATCCCGCCCAGTTCGTCGGCAACGCGCTCTCGCCGGCGAAAGCACTGCGGGTCGACGTCGTGGATCTTTCCACCCGGACGGCCAGGGTGACGGTGCCCGATTTCCAGTTGTCCCTGGCCATCGGCCGGGAGGGGCAGAACGCTCGGCTCGCCGCCCGGCTCACCGGGTGGCGCATCGACATCCGCCCGGACAACGAACCTGCTCAAGTCGCGGACCGTGATGCGGCCGAGGCGGGGAACTGACCGGATACGCGGTCGCCGCGATCGAGGGGTAGACTTGCTCTCGGTCGGCCCGACGCGAACCTGCGTCGGCTGCCGCAAACGCGCGCCGGCCGCATCATTGCTGCGGTTCGTCGCGGCCGGATCCGGGAAAGACCTCCGGCTTCAGCCCGATCCAAGCCGCCGACTGCCGGGCCGGGGAGCACATGTGCATCCCGATCCGGTCTGCTTCGGGCAGGCGGAGCGACGTCGCGCTTTCGGGCGTGCGTTGCGTCTCACCGGTGTTGCTGACGCCGGACTGCTTGCCGAGCACATCCGAACGGTCTCCGTGCCGTCCGGAACCACTGATGACGAGGCGTTGCTGCCCCGTCACGACCCAGCAAGGTAGGACGACCCAGATGAGCACTCGATGAAGTCCCTGAAATGACCAGGCTTCTAGTGCACGAGTGAGGTCGATGCGGGTACTGCTCGCACGACCTCGAGATGAGGAGTGCAGTGCCAGGCAAGGCCCGCGTTCACGAGCTCGCCAAAGAGCTCGGGGTCGACAGCAAGACCGTGCTCGCCACATTGAAGGACATGGGCGAGTTCGTTAAGTCCGCATCCAGCACCGTCGAGGCCCCGGTGGCCCGGCGGCTCCGTGGCGCCCTCGAGGCGGCCGGCAGCGTCCCCGCGGCTCCGTCCGCGCCGGCCGCGGCCAGCCCCGCCCCGTCCGGTGGCGCCGCTCCGTCCGGGGCCCCACGGCCCGGTCCGCCGAGCGTCCGGCCTCAGCCGCCGCGCCGGCCCGGACCGACGCCCGGCCCCGGCCCGTCCGGTAACGTTCCGACCTCCCCGGCGGCTCCGGCTTCGATGCCGTCCCCCGGGCCGGCCGCTCGTCCGAACACGCCGATGCCCGGTCGTCCGGGTCCGCGTCCGGGTCCGGTCAGCAAGCCGGCCAGCGCGCACGACATCGAGGTGGCGGCCGCCGAGGCGCGCGCCTCGGCGCTGAAGGCCGAGCAGGAAGCCTCCGTCAAGGCGGCTCAGGCTGCTCAGGCCGCCCGCACCCGGGATGCCGAGCGCCGCGAGACCGAGCGCCGGAACAACCCGCAGGCCCCGCCGGCTCCGGCCGAGGGTGGTCCGCGTCCCGCCACGCGTGGTCCCGGTGGCATGGCTCCGCGTCCGGGTTCCCCGGCCGCCGGCCGCGCCGGTGGTGGCCAGGGTGGCCCCGGTGGCCCCCGTCCCGGTCCCGCCGGTGGCGCTCCGCGTCCGCCCGCGCGTGGCCCGGGCAACAACCCGTTCGGTGTCTCCGGTGGTGGCGCAGGTCGTCCGTCGCCGGCTTCGATGCCGCGTCCCAACCAGCCCGGCATGCCGCCGCGGCCGAGCCCGGCGTCGATGCCGCCGCGGCCCAGCCCCGCGTCCATGCCGTCGCAGCGTCCCGCCGGTCCCGGCGCAGGTCGCGGCGGTCCCGGTGGTGGCGCCGGTCGTCCCGGCGGTCCCGGCGCAGGTCGTGGCGGTCCCGGCGGTGGCGGTGGCGGCTTCCGTCCCGGTGGCGGCGGCGGTGGCGGTGGCTTCCGTGGCGGTCCCGGTGGGGGCGGCGGCGGTGGCGGTTTCCGTCCCGGCGGTGGCGGCGGTGGCGGTTTCCGTCCCGGTGGCGGTGGCCCCGGTGGCGGTGGCGGCGGTCCCGTCGGCGCTGGTGCTCCGGGTCGTCCCGGTGGCGCCGGTGGTCGCGGTCGTGGCGGTGGCGCGGCGGGTGCCTTCGGGCGTCCCGGCGGCCGGCCGACGCGTGGCCGCAAGTCGAAGAAGCAGCGGCGTCAAGAGTTCGACAACCTGTCGGCTCCGCAGATGAGCTCGGGCGCTCCGCGCGGTCAGGGTCAGGAGATCCGGCTGTCGCGTGGTGCCTCGCTGTCCGACTTCGCCGACAAGATCAACGCGAACCCGGGCTCGCTCGTCCAGGAGATGTTCAACCTGGGTGAGATGGTCACGGCGACGCAGTCGGTCTCCGACGACACACTGCTGCTGCTCGGTGAGCACCTCGGCTTCGACGTCAAGATCGTCAGCCCCGAGGACGAGGACCGTGAGCTGCTCGCGCAGTTCAACATCAACCTCGACGCCGAGGTGGCGGAGGACCGTCTGGTCACCCGTCCCCCGGTCGTGACGGTGATGGGTCACGTCGACCACGGTAAGACGAAGCTGCTCGACGCGATCCGCAAGACCAACGTGGTCGCCGGCGAGGCGGGTGGCATCACCCAGCACATCGGCGCCTACCAGGTTGTCGTCCCGCACCAGGGCGAAGAGCGGGCGATCACCTTCATCGACACCCCGGGTCACGAGGCGTTCACCGCCATGCGTGCTCGTGGTGCCCAGGTCACCGACATCGTCATCCTCGTGGTGGCGGCGGACGACGGCGTGATGCCGCAGACGGTCGAGGCGCTCAACCACGCCAAGGCCGCCGAGGTGCCGATCGTGGTCGCGGTGAACAAGGTCGACAAGCCCGACGCCAACCCGGACAAGGTCCGGCAGCAGCTGACGGACTACGGCCTGCTCGCCGAGGAGTACGGCGGCGACACCATGTTCGTCAACGTCGCGGCGAAGCCCGGCATCGGCATCGACGACCTCCTCGAGGCCATCCTGCTGACCGCCGACGCGTCGCTGGAGCTGACCGCCCCGATCGACGGCCCCGCTCAGGGTGTCGCGGTCGAGGCTCACCTCGACAAGGGCCGCGGCGCCGTCGCGACCGTCCTGGTGCAGAAGGGCACGCTGCGGGCCGGCGACTCGATCGTGGCGGGTGGCGCGCACGGTCGCGTCCGCGCCATGCTCGACGAGAACGGCAAGCAGGTCGCCGAGGCCGGTCCGGCCCGTCCGGTGCTGGTCCTGGGTCTGACGTCGGTGCCCAGCGCCGGCGACACGTTCCTGGCCGCCGAGGACGACCGCACGGTCCGCCAGATCGCCGAGCAGCGTCAGGCCCGCCGTCGTGCGGCAGCCTTCGCCAACTCGGGCGCCAAGGCCACTCTCGAGACGCTCATGGCCCAGCTGAAGGAGGGCGAGAAGACCTCGCTCACGCTGGTCATCAAGGGCGACAGCTCGGGTTCGGTCGAGGCTCTCGAAGACGCGCTGTTCAAGATCGAGATCCCGGACGAGATCCAGCTCAAGGTCATCCACCGCGGTGTCGGTGCGATCACCGAGAGCGACGTCAACCTGGCGTCGGCCTCGTCCGAGCAGACCGCGACGATCATCGGCTTCAATGTCCGGGCCTCGAACAAGGTCAAGGAGATGGCCGACCGCGCCGGCGTGGAGATCCGCTACTACAGCGTGATCTACCAGGCCATCGAGGAGATCGAGGCGGCGCTCAAGGGCCTGCTCAAGCCGGAGTACGAAGAGGTCGAGCTGGGCACGGCGGAGATCCGCGAGGTCTTCCGCTCGTCCAAGATCGGTCTGATCGCCGGCTGTATCGTCCGGACGGGTCTGATCCGCCGCAACTCCAAGGCGCGGATCATCCGAGAGGGCACGGTCGTGGCGGAGAACGTCACGATCAGCTCGCTCAAGCGGTTCAAGGACGACGCGACCGAGGTCCGCGAGGGCTTCGAGTGTGGTCTGACGTTCGGTGGTTTCGGCACGCCGCAGATCGGCGACGTGATCGAGACCTTCGAGATGCGCGAGAAGCCGCGGGCCTGATCCCCGGCTTTCGAAAGGCCCCGGCGGGTTACCCGCCGGGGCCTTTCCCATTCGCCGCTGGGAGGATAGGCGGCATGTCCCGTTACGCCATGCTGCTCGCCCCGTCCGCCAACCGCGTCTACGCCGACCAGGCGTCCCGCATGTCCCAGGCGGAGCTGGCCGCGTTCACCCCGGTGCTCTCCGCCGCGCCGGACGAGATCGGGGCCACCACGATCGGCGGTGTGGAGTACCTGACGTTCACCGCCGACCTGAGCCCGCGGGACATCGCCTACGTGTCCAACCTGTCCTCGGCGTACGCGCTTTTCGAGCTGGCCGGTGACGATCTGCTGCGCCCGCACACGCTGACGCCCCTGGCGCGCTACGACAGCGATCTGATCACCATCCCGAAGTACGCGGGCAAGACCAACGAGCAGTTCACCAAGCTGGTGCTGAACCTCACCCTGCTCGCGTCGGCGTCCGCGGAGAAGATGCTGGACGGCCACCTCACCGTGCTCGACCCGCTCTGCGGCCGGGGGACGACCCTCAACCAGGCCCTGATGTACGGCTACGACGCGCTCGGCGTGGAGATCGACGGCAAGGACGTCGAGGCGTACAAGCTGTTCCTGCAGACCTGGCTCAAGCGCAAGCGGCTCAAGCACACCGCCGAGCTGGTGCCGATGCGCCGCCAGGGTCGCCGGGCCGCCCGCCGTCTCGAGGTCACGATGGCCGCCAGCAAGGACGACCACAAGGCCGGCGCCGTGCAGAAGGTGACGGTGCTGCACGCCGACACCACGCAGCTCGACGGCCTGCTCCGGGGCAACGTGGCGGACGTGCTGGTCACCGACCTGCCGTACGGGGTGGCGCACGGCTCCTACGACGACGCCGGCGGCATCTCGCGCCGCCCGCTGGACCTGCTGGAGCGGGCCGTGCCGGAGTGGCTGCCGCTGCTGCGTCCCGGCGGTGCGATCGGGCTCTCCTGGAATACCAAGGTGGCCCGGCGCGAGCAGGCCGAGGACATCCTGCTGGCCGCCGGCCTCGACCTGGTGGAGTACGGCTATCTGGAGCACCGCGTCGACCAGGGCATCGAGCGTGACGTCATCGTCGCGCGGAAAAGGAGCTGACCGGCGGCGGCACACGGCGTAGCCTTCTTCGCTGATGTATACCGAGACTGCAGTCTTCGATTTGCTCCTACCCGGTGACGCGCAATCACTCAAGCAGAAGCGCTCGTACGTCCGCCCGATCATCGCGATGCTGAAGAAGTTCGAGGTGAGCGCCGCCGAGGTCGGGTTCCACGACCTGCACGGCAGGGCACAGATCGGGGTGGCGGTGGTCGCCCCGGATCCCGCGCAGGCCCGGTCGGTGATCGACACCTGCGAGCACCAGATGGCCGGCCGCCCGGAGATCGAGTTGTTGTCGGTCAAGCGCCGCCTTTACGGCGACGACGACTGAAAACCGGGGTGGGTAGGCTTCAGCAGTTGGGGCGGGGGCAACGTTGACCCGCGGGTTACACAGTCGGAGGTGGGCGAGATGTCGGATCCGGCCAAGACGCGACGGCACGCTGAGCGTGTTCGTGAGCTGGTGGCCTCGCTGGTGCGGGAGATCAAGGATCCCCGCCTCGGCATGGTGACGGTCACGGACGCCCGGATCACCGGTGACCTCCGTGAGGCGACCGTGTTCTACACCGTCCTGGGCGATGCGACCGAGCAGGCGTCCACGGCGGCGGCGCTGGAGAGCGCCAAGGGCATGCTGCGCAGCCGGGTCGGTCACGCGCTGGGGCTGCGGCACTCGCCGAGCCTGGCGTTCAAGGCCGACAACGTGCAGGAGAACGTCAAGGAGATCGACGACCTGCTGGCCGCCGCGCGGCACCGGGACGAGGAGGTCCAGCGGCTCGCCGCCGGTAAGCAGTACGCCGGCGACCCGGACCCGTACAAGGCCGAGGAGCCCGAGGACGAGGACGAGTCCGAGCGGGTGGGAGCCCGCGAGGACCTCGGGTGACACTGCCGTCGACCGGGCCCGCCGCCGAGCAGTGGGAGGCCGCCGTCGCGGCGGTCCGCGCGCTCGGCGGCGACGCCGGGATCCAGCTGATCTGCCACGTCAGCCCGGACGGGGACGCGCTCGGCAGCATGCTCGGTTTCGGGCTTGCGCTGCGGCGGCTGGGGTTCACCCGGGTGCGGGCGACGTTCCCGGGCGAGTTCCGCGTGCCCACGCCGTACGCGGAGCTGCCGGGTGTCGATCTTCTGGTTCCGGAGGCGGAGGCCTTCACCGACCCCGCGCTCGTCCTGGTCTTCGACGTGGCCGCCGAGTCGCGGATGGGTGGCCTCGCCGGCCTGGTCGCGGCGGCGCCGGTCAGCGTCGTGCTCGACCATCACGCGTCGAACACCGGTTTCGGCACGATCCGGCTGGTGGACCCGCGCGCCGCGGCCACCTCGGTGCTCGCCGAGCAGCTCGTCACCCGGCTCGGGGTGCCGCTGGACGCGGAGATCGCCGAGTGCTTCTACGTGGCGCTGGCGACCGACACCGGGTCGTTCAAGTTCGAGGCGACGACGGTCGCGGTGCACGAGCTGGCCGCCCGGCTGATCGCCACCGGGCTGCGCCCCGGTGACATCTCCCGGCGCATCTTCGACACCCGGCCGTTCGGGGCGATGAAGCTGACCGGCGAGGTGCTGGGCCGGGCGGTGCTCGAGCCGTCCGCGGCGGGTGGGCGCGGCCTGGTCTGGACCTATGCCACGCTGGCCGATCTGGAGAGGCACGATCAGCCGCCGTACGTGCTGGACACGCTGATCGATCCGGTGCGATCGGCAGCCGAGGCCGATGTGGCGCTGCTCGTGAAGCAGGTGGCCGAGCGCGAGTGGGCGGTGTCGCTGCGGAGCAAGGGCGCGGTCGACGTGAGCCGCCTCGCGATGTCCCAGGGTGGCGGGGGCCACCGGCTCGCTGCCGGCTTCACCGGGTACGGGGAGCCGGGTGACGTGGTGGACACGGTGCGTCGGCTACTTGACGATTATCTGAGTTGACGTCGTTTCACCAGTTCACAGGGGGTCGTCCGGACGGGCGGCCCCCTTCGTTTCTTCCCGGATCGCGGGAACCGCCGTGCGCTGAGGTGATTGAACGTTAGTTTGGGTCCTGAACGGTGATTTGGTTTTGCGCGGCTGACACCTTCCGCCTCCCGCGAGACCGCGAGCCGCCCGGGTTCACCAGCCCGGGTCCGCGTCACCCCGCCAGGCGTCCGGCGACCCCGGACCGGCACATGTGACGCCCCGCTCGACCGCTTCCGGGCGTCCCGCAGGCGCGGGCGCCCCCACCACACCGTGGAAGGAACCTCTCATGGCTGCCAAGCCGAAGCCTCAGCCCTCCGAAGATGCCCGTGAGCAGGCCCGCCGTGCGCTGCAGACCTCACTGGACACGCGTCAGTAGGGTAAGGGTCACCACCCTGTTGTAATCCTTACCGCTGGGCGGGCATCATGGGACACCATGAGCCCGTCTGCCCAGCCGCGCGCCGGTTCCCGTCAGATCGTCCGGCTGGCCCTGCCGGCCCTCGTGGTGCTCGCCGCCGAGCCGCTCTACGTGCTGGTGGACACCGCCGTGGTCGGCCATCTCGGGTCGATCCCGCTCGGCGCGGTCGCGGTCGGCGGCACCGTGATGTCGATCGCCGCCTGGTTCGGCGCCCTGATGGCGTACGGGACGACCGGACGCGCCGCCCGCCGCTTCGGCGCGGGTGACCGCCCGGCCGCCGTCGCCGAAGGGGTCCAGGCCTCCTGGCTCGCGCTGGGGCTGGGCGTGATCCTGGCGGTGCTCGGCCTGACCCTCGCCGGTCCGCTCGCGCACGCCCTGGCCGGCAACCCGCAGACCGCGGACGCCGCCGCCGGCTGGTTGCGGATCGCCGCGCTCGGCGGCCCCGGGCTGCTGCTCGCCGCCGCCGGCAACGGCTGGATGCGCGGCGTCCAGGACACCCGGCGGCCGCTGTTCATCGTGCTCGGGGCGAACGTGCTCTCCGCGGTCCTCTGCCCGGTGCTGGTCTTCTCGGCCGGGCTGGGCCTGACCGGCTCGGCGATCGCGAACGTGACCGCCCAGTCCATCGGCGGCGCCCTGTTCCTGCTGGCGCTCGTCCGCGAGACCCGGCAGCTGCGCCCGGTGCCGTCGGTCATCCTCGGGCAGGTCGTGCTCGGTCGTGACCTGCTGATCCGGGGCGCCGCGTTCCAGGCGTGCTTCCTCTCCGCGACCGCTGTGGCCTCCCGCTTCGGGATCGCGGCGGTCGGGGCGCACCAGATCGCGCTGCAACTCTGGTTCTTCGCCGCGCTCGCCCTGGACGCGGTCGCGATCGCCGCGCAGTCGCTGGTCGGGGCGGCCCTCGGCGCCGGGGACGCGGACCAGGCCCGCGACGTGGCCCGCCGGGTCACCATCGCCGGCGGTGTCGCGGCCATTGGCTTCGCCGCGCTGGTCGCGCTCGGGGCACCGGTCATCCCCGGCTGGTTCACCGACGACCAGGCGGTGATCGATCAGACGGCGATCGTGTGGCCGTGGTTCATCGCGCTGCTGCCGTTCGCCGGGGTGGTCTACGCGCTCGACGGTGTCCTGATCGGCGCGGGTGACGTCGCCTACCTGCGGGTGACCACGATTCTGGCGGCGCTGCTCGGCTTCCTGCCGATGATCTGGCTGGCGTACGCGTTCGACCTCGGACTCGGCGGCGTGTGGGCCGGGCTCGCGCTGTTCATCGCGGCGCGTCTGCTCGCGACGGTGTCCCGCTGGCGCTCACCCCGCTGGACCGTCGTCGGCGCCACCCGCTGACCCGCGCTCGCCGCGTCGAAGCACCCCCGCGGCCCCGTGGTCAGGGGCCGTACGGCACGTCGGAAGGACCCCGGTGAGCCAGCCGGGAGGTGGGTGGCCGGGCGCGGGCCATAGGGTGGGGTCGTGAACGTGGATGGGCTGATCGTGGTCGACAAACCCGCAGGAATGACCTCGCACGACGTCGTGTCGCGGATCCGGCGCCTGGCGAAGACGCGTCGCGTCGGTCACGGCGGCACCCTGGATCCGATGGCCACCGGCGTCCTGATCATCGGGGTGAACCGAGCGACGCGCCTGCTCACGTATGTGATCGGCGCGCAGAAGAGCTACACCGCGACGATCCGCCTGGGCCAGTCGACGGTCACCGACGACGCGGAGGGCGAGGTCACCGCGACGACGCCGACCGACGGCGTGACCGAGGAGGCGATCCGCGCGCAACTCGCCACCCAGGTGGGGGAGATCGACCAGGTCCCCAGCGCGGTCAGCGCCATCAAGATCAACGGTGAGCGTGCCTACAAACGGGTCCGCGACGGTGAGACGGTGGACATCCCGGCCCGCCGGGTCACCATCCACGCCCTGGACGTCCTGCGGGTGCGGGCACAGGACGACGTGATCGACATCGACGTCGACGTCTCCTGCTCGTCGGGCACCTACATCCGGGCGATCGCCCGTGACCTGGGCGCGGCGTTGCAGGTGGGAGGACATCTCACAGCATTGCGGCGTACGTCGGTGGGCGCCATGACCCTCGACGCGGCGTCCACCCTGGAGCAGCTCGAGGAACGCGCCCCCGACGTGATCGACCTGCCCATGTCGGAGGCGGCCCGGCGCGCGTTCCCCCAGCGTACGGCCACTGAGGAGGAGACCCGCACGCTGCGCCACGGGGGTCCGCTGAGCCCGGTCGGCATCGACGGGCCGTACGCGGTCTTCTCCCCGGAGGGCGACGTCCTGGCGATCGTCAGCGAGCGGGCCGGTCGTGCCCGCGCGGAGATCGTCCTGGCCCCCGCCTGAGCCTGAACAGCCACGCGACCTGATCCCGGCTCGGGCAGACAGCGCGCCCCCGCCCCCGGCTGGTCCTCATGGGCGTTATTCGTGCCTCATAACGCCCATGAGGACCAGCCGGAACCAGGCGGCGCGCCACAGCCCGGACCACCCGCGGCCTCGCGGGCCCGGCGCCACGGGCGTGGGCTCACGACGTACGCGCGAAGGCTTTTCGGCTCTTGAGGTGACGGGTCAGCCCTTGAGGTGACGGGCGACAGTGGCCACCAGGTCGGCCGCCGCATACGGCTTGTCCAGGAAGTCGTCGCAGCCGGCGTCGAGCGCCGCCTTCTGGTCCTGCGGAAGCACGCTCGCGGTCACCGCCACCACCACCGGTCTGGGGCGGTCCGGCGCGGGGTCGGCGGCGAGCTCGCGGGCAAGGGTCAGCCCGTTGCCGTCGGGCAGGTTGAGGTCGAGCAGGATCAGGTCGAACCCGCCGGCCCGCACGTTCTCCCGGGCCTCGCTGAGGGTGGTCGCGTCGACCAACTCGGCGTTGCGGACCGCGTCGACGCCGGCACGGGAGAGCACCGCCTTGACCAGCATCCGGTTCAGTTCCTCGTCCTCCACCAGGAGGATGCGGTGGGGATCGCTCACTGGTCCTCCTCGATCTCGGCGTGGACGGGCACGGGGTTGCGCAGCTGGATCGTGCCGGCCGGCGGGTGCGCGCCACCGCCGGTGCGGCGTGCCGCCGGGTGCGACGGGTGGTGCGGGATCGCCGGGTGCTGGGACGCCGGGTGGTGCCCGAGCAGCGGGGCGAGGCTGTCCCAGCCCGCGCCGCCGGCCATCGCCTCGGCGACGACCCCGCCGGCCATCGCGGTCGCGATCAGCGGGGCGTTGTCGCCGGGCGCGCGTTCGGCGAGCGCTGCGGCGCTGAGCCCGAGCACCGGGGTGTGCCGCCCGGACGGGTCCTGTTCGATCGCGGCGAGCAGGCTGAATCCGTCCTCGGACGGCGACTGCATGTCGCAGACGATCAGGTCGAAGTTCTCGGCGCGGCTGCGGGCCAGTCCGTCGCGCCCGTCGGCGCAGGCCACCACCTCGGCGCCGCCGGCGCGCAGGCCGTCCTCGATGGCGTGGCGGACCGCGTCGTCGTGGTCGATCACCAGCACGCGGGGGGCGGGCCGGGCGGCGATCGCGTTGGCGAGGGCGCTGAGCAGGGCCGGCTGGTCGACCGGCTTGATGAAGTAGTCGTGCGCGCCGAGGGCCAGCCCGGCCGCGGCCTCGTCGAGGATGCTGGCGAAGAACACCGGCACGCCGGCGAGCGCGGCGTCCGCCTTGAGCCGGCGGATCACCTCCCAGCCGGAGATGCCGGGCAGTTCGACGTCGAGCACGATCGCGTCCGGTCTGTGGGCGCGGGCGACGGCCAGGCCGCTCTCCCCGGTGCCGGCCACCCCGACGCGGTAGCCGGCGTTGGTCAGCTGGGTCTGCATCAGCTCGGCCGAGTGCGGGTCGTCCTCGACGAGCAGCACGTACGGCCCGTCGGCCGCCCCGGTGGCGCTGGGCCGGGCGACGGGCGCGGCCGGCAGGCGTACGGCGAAGGTGCTGCCCTGACCCGGCGCCGAGGTCAGCGTGATCTCGCCGCGGTGCGCCTCCACCAGCCGGCGTGTCAGCGCCAGCCCGAGACCGGTGCCCGCCTTGCGCCGATCCGGGTCGCCGACCTGCTGGAACTCCTCGAAGACCCGTTCCGCGTCGGTGTCGGCGATGCCCACCCCGGTGTCCGCGACGACGATGCACACGTCGGTGTCCGTCCCGGTCACCGTGATCGTGATGGTGCCGCCGTCCGGGGTGAACTTGATCGCGTTGGAGAGCAGGTTCTCCACGATCTGGCGCAGGCGGAGCCGATCGGCGAGCGCGGTGACCGCGGCCATGTCGGTCCGCACGGTCAGCCGTTTCTCGGAGAAGAGCGGGGTGATCGAGGTGAGCAGCTCCTCGACGGCGGTGTCCAACCGCACCGGGGCCAGCCGCAGGTCGATCCGCCCGGCCTCGACCTTGGCCAGGTCCAGGATGTCGTTGATCAGGCCGAGCAGGTGCCGCCCGCTGCCGTGGATGTGGTCGACCCAGTCGGCGGGCACGCGGCGGCGGTCGCCCTCCGGCTCCTCCAGGCGCATCAGGTCGCTGAATCCGATGATCGCGTTGAGCGGGGTGCGCAGCTCGTGGCTCATGTTCGCGAGAAAGTTGCTCTTCGCCTCGTTCGCCCTGGTCAGTGCCTCGACCGAGCGGCTCAGCTCGGTGGCGAGGCGGCGTTCGCGCACGGTCACCGCCTGGCGCCCGGCGAGGATCCCGGCCTGCCCGCCGAGCTCGGCCAGCAACCCCAGGTCGTCGTCGCTGAACAGGTTGCGGAACCGGTTGAACAGCAGCACCCAGCCTTCGACGTCGGGCGGGACCGGCATCCGCAGCACGGTCACGAAGTCGTCGCGCAACTCGTCGCCGAAGTGCCGCAGCAGCGCCGGTCCGCCCTCCCGCAGCCGCGCCGGGCGGCCCCGCCGGATCAGCGCGGACGGGTCGCCCTGGATCGGCTCGTCCGGCAGGTCGATCGGCGGGCCGGCGTACCCCGCCTGCTCCAGCGCCCCGTCCGCGCGGGGCAGCAGCACGGCGACCGCGTCCGCGCCGGTCTGGACGCGCATGATCTCGGTGTAGGTCTGCCAGACCTGCTCCGGTGAGTCGGCCGGCGCGCGCAGCAGCCGTTCGGTGATCGAGTGCGCGGCGGCGGCCGCGGCCAGCCTGCGCAGGCGTCGTGGCGGCACGAACGCGATGAGGTAGCCGAGCCCGCTGGCCAGCGCCATGATCCGGCTGACCGTCCGCCACTCCTGGCTGTCGGTGAGGGCGGCCGTGCCGATCAGCATGATCATGACGGCGAAGGCGAGGGTGGCGCCCGCCGCGGTCATCAGCCGGGCCCGGTTGGTGCCGGTCCGGGTGCGGGCCTTGCCGAAGAGCAGGATCGCCGCTGTCGCCTCGGCGCCCAGGAAGTAGATCACCGCCGTGACGATCAGCGGGTCCGGGATCGGGCGTCCCGCCAGGCTGATCAGCAGGGCCAGCCCGATCCAGCCGAGCAGCGTGCCGGTGCTGAGCGCGCGGGGCACGTGCCGCAGGCGGGCGGCCAGGCGCAGCGTCAGGTAGGGCTGGGCCATCAGTGGCACGGCGGTCAGCGCCCCGGTCCAGGCCGGCTTGTCGCCGATCGTCTGCCACAGCAGATCGAGCGCGAAGACCAGCGCGCACGGCCCGAAGACCAGGGTCAGGTCGCCCTGCAGGGGGTCGCGCCCCCGGAGGTAGCCGAGCAGCGCGCGCAGGAAGAGCACCGCGAAGGTGATCTCCGCGGCGAGCAGGACCAGGCGTGTCCACTCGTCGCTCATATCGGGCCCAATCGTACCGATCCGGGCGCGGCGCAGGAGGAATACGCGGTCGATACGCTATGGCTGACGACGAGGCTGAGGAGCTTTTCGATGCAGCGGTGGCGGGGATTGGAATCGGTTCCCGGTGGCTGGGGCCGGTCGGTGGTGACCATCGGCGTCTTCGACGGCGTGCACCGCGGCCACCAGGCGATCATCGGGCACGCGGTGAAGCGCGCCCGCGACATGGGCCTGCAGTCGGTCGTGATGACCTTCGACCCGCACCCCTCCGAGGTGGTCCGCCCGGGCTCGCACCCGGCGGTGCTGACCGAGTCGGTGCGCAAGGCGGAGCTGATCGAGCAGCTCGGGGTCGACGCGCTCTGCGTGGTGCCGTTCACGCCGGAGTTCTCCCGGCTCAGCCCGGACGAGTTCGTCCACGACGTGCTCGTGCAGGCGCTGCACGCGGCGGACGTGGTGGTCGGCGACAACTTCCGCTTCGGGCACAAGGCGGCCGGTGACGTCACGATGCTGGAGACCCTCGGGCGTACGTTCGGGTTCACCGTCGAGGAGGCCCCGCTGGTCTCGGCGGACGGGGTGGTGTTCTCCTCGACGTACATCCGTAGCTGTGTCGACGCCGGGGACGTGCGCGCCGCGGCCGCCGCGCTCGGCCGGCCGCACCGCCTGGCCGGTGTGGTGGTCCGCGGCGACCAGCGCGGTCGTGAGCTGGGCTTCCCGACGGCGAACCTGATGACTCACCGCTATGCGGCGGTGCCGGCCGACGGGGTCTACGCCGCCTGGCTGATCCGCGGCGGGGGGGACGCGGGGCGCTGGCCGGCCAGTGTGTCGATCGGTACCAATCCCACGTTCGAGGGGCGGGAACGGCGGGTGGAGGCGTACGCGTTGGGCTTCTCGGGTGACCTCTACGGCGAGCGGGTCAGCCTCGATTTCGTGGCGCACCTTCGTGAGCAGCGTAAATACGACGCGATCGAGCCGTTGATCGCTCAGATCAGGGCCGACGTGGAAGAGACCCGCGTGTTGCTCCGGTGACCCCCTGGTAGGGTTCATATGTTCCGCCACGCCTGCCCGACGCCGCGGGTTGCGGACAATTCCTTGAAGCGGCAACACAGAAGTTCGGAGAATATGGCGCTCGACCAGGACACCAAGAACAAGATCATGGGTGAGTACGCGACCAAGGAGGGCGACACCGGTTCGCCCGAGGTCCAGGTCGCGATGCTCACCAAGCGGATCGCCGATCTGACCGAGCACCTGAAGGTGCACAAGCACGACCACCACAGCCGTCGTGGTCTGCTGCTGCTGGTCGGTCAGCGCCGCCGCCTGCTGAACTACGTTCAGAAGAAGGACATCGCCCGCTACCGGACGCTCATCGAGCGCCTCGGCCTGCGTCGATAACGTTTCATCGGGGAGCGGCTTCGGTCGCTCCCCGCGCTTCACCACCCCACGGACCCGCGCGGCTCACACCGGCAGCACCGGTCTCCGGTAGTGGTTCCCAGGCATTCATACCTGGGTACTTCGATCGAAGACCGGCCACGTTGAAACGCGCTGTAGACCGCCGGGTCCTCGACGAAGAGGAGTACCTCACTTGACAGAGCAGACCGCTCTCGGAACCGAAACTCGCACGGCGATCATCGACAACGGGTCGTTCGGCACCCGCGAGATCGTGTTCTCCACCGGCCGGCTGGCCAAGCAGGCCGCCGGTTCGGTGATCGTCCAGCTGGGCGACACCACTGTTCTCTCCGCGACCACGGCCAGCAAGGCGCCGAAGGAGCACTTCGACTTCTTCCCGCTGACCGTCGACGTCGAGGAGCGGATGTACGCGGCGGGCCGCATCCCCGGCTCGTTCTTCCGGCGCGAGGGTCGTCCCAGCGAGGACGCCATCCTCACCTGCCGCCTGATCGACCGGCCGCTGCGCCCGTCGTTCACCAAGGGCCTGCGCAACGAGGTCCAGGTCGTCGAGACCGTCCTCGCGCTCGACCCCGCCCACCCGTACGACGTGGTCGCCATGAACGCCGCGTCGATGTCGACCAAGCTCTCCGGCCTGCCGTTCAGCGGCCCGGTCGGCTCGACCCGCGTCGCGCACATCGACGGCCAGTGGGTCGCCTTCCCGACCATCGAGGAGCTCGAGCGGGCCACCTTCGACATGGTCGTCGCCGGTCGCGTCACCGCCGAGGGCGATGTCGCGATCATGATGGTCGAGGCCGAGGCCACGCCGCAGGCGGTCAAGCTGATCGCCGCCGGTGCGACCGCGCCGACCGAGGAGATCGTGGCCAGCGGCCTCGAAGCCGCGAAGCCGGCCATCCGCGAGCTCTGCCGCGCGCAGAGCGAGCTGGCCGACGTCGCCGCCAAGCCGGTCGCCGAGTTCCCGGTCTTCCTGGACTACCAGGACGACGTGTTCGCCGCGGTCAGCGACGCGGTGCGCGCCGAGACCGCCGAGGCCCTGAAGATCGCCGCGAAGCAGGAGCGCGAGGAAGCTCTCGACCTGGTCAAGGCGAAGGCGCACGAGCTGCTCGACGAGCGGTTCGAGGGCCGGGAGAAGGAGATCAGCGCGGCGTTCCGCTCGGTCACCAAGGCCGAGGTGCGCCAGCGGGTGCTGCGCGAGCAGATCCGCATCGACGGCCGCGGCCCGCGTGACATCCGTCCGCTGACCGCCCAGATCGGCGTGCTGCCGCGGGTGCACGGCTCGGCGCTGTTCGAGCGGGGCGAGACCCAGATCCTGGGCGTCACCACGCTGAACATGCTGCGCATGGAGCAGGCGCTGGACACTCTCGCTCCCGAGAAGACCAAGCGCTACATGCACAACTACAACTTCCCGCCGTACTCGACCGGTGAGACCGGCCGGGTCGGCTCGCCGAAGCGCCGCGAGATCGGTCACGGCGCGCTCGCCGAGCGGGCGCTCGTGCCGGTGCTGCCGTCGCGCGAGGAGTTCCCGTACGCGATCCGTCAGGTGTCCGAGGCTCTGGGCTCCAACGGTTCGACGAGCATGGGCTCGGTCTGCGCCTCGACGCTGGCCCTGCTCTCCGCCGGTGTCCCGCTGAAGGCTCCGGTCGCCGGCATCGCGATGGGCCTGATCTCGGACGAGGTCGACGGCAAGACGCAGTACATCGCGCTGACCGACATCCTGGGCGCCGAGGACGCGTTCGGTGACATGGACTTCAAGGTCGCCGGCACCAGCGAGTTCGTCACCGCGCTGCAGCTCGACACCAAGCTCGACGGCATCCCGTCGGACGTGCTGGCCGGCGCGCTGCAGCAGGCGCACGAGGCCCGGGCGACGATCCTCGAGGTGATGAACGCCGCGATCGAGTCCCCGGCCGCGATGAGCGAGTACGCGCCGCGGGTCACCAGCGTGAAGATCCCGGTCGACAAGATCGGCATGGTGATCGGCCCGAAGGGCCAGACCATCAACGCGATCCAGGACGAGACCGGCGCCGACATCTCCATCGAGGACGACGGCACGATCTACGTCGGCGCGACCAACGGCCCGGCCGCCGAGGCCGCGGTCGAGCGGATCAACGCGATCGCGAACCCGACGCTGCCGAAGGCCGGCGACAAGTTCCTCGGCACCGTGGTGAAGACGGCCCCGTTCGGCGCCTTCATCTCGCTGACTCCCGGCCGCGACGGCCTGCTGCACATCTCCAAGGTGGGCGACGGCAAGCGGGTCGAGAAGGTCGAGGACTTCCTCAACGTCGGCGACAAGGTCGAGGTCCTGATCGCGGACATCGACCAGCGCGGCAAGATCTACCTCGACAAGGTTCGCCCGGAGGGTGAGGAGGCGCCGGCCGCGCCTGCCGCCGCCGAGGGCGCGCCGCGTGAGGAGCGGGCCCCCCGGGGTGACCGTGAGGGTGGCGGCGAGCCCCGCCGTCGTCGTTCCCGCCCCGCGGGCGAGCGCCGCGACTAAGTGACAGCGACTGACCGCGGGCCGGCCGAGAGGCCGGCCCGCGTTTCTACCCGGACCCTGCAGGACGGTGTGAAGAAGACCGTCCTGCCCAGCGGCCTGCGCATCATCACCGAGGCGATCCCGACCACCCGCAGCGCCGCTCTCGGCGTCTGGGTCGGGATCGGTTCCCGGGACGAGACCCCGGTCATGTCCGGCGCCTCGCACTTCCTGGAGCACCTGCTCTTCAAGGGCACCCACAAGCGCACCGCGATGGAGATCTCCGCGGAGATCGAGGCGGTCGGCGGCGAGACCAACGCCTTCACCACGAAGGAGTACACCTGCTATTACGCGCGGGTGCTCGACTCCGATCTGCCGCTCGCGGTGGACGTGCTGGTGGACGCGGTGGCCGACTCGCTCCTCGACCCGTCGGACGTCGAGACCGAGCGTGGCGTGATCCTCGAGGAGATCGCCATGCACGAGGACGAGCCGGGCGACGAGGTGCACGACGTCTTCACCGAGGCGATCTACGGTGACCACCCGCTGGGCCGGCTGATCTCGGGCACCCCGGAGTCGATCACCCCGATGACCCGGGACCAGATCAACACGTTCTACCGCAAGCGCTACAAGGCGCCGGAGATCGTGATCGCGGCCGCCGGGAACCTGGACCACGCCACAGTGGTCAAGCTGGTGCGCAAGGCTCTGGCCGGCACCCCGCTGGACACCGGTGCGGCGGCGCCCGCCGATCCTCGCCCGGGTGACAAGCGGGTCCGGGTGCGCAAACCGCACACGGTCGTCGTGCACCGCGACACCGAGCAGGCCCACATCGTGCTCGGCACGGTCGGCCTGAGCCGTTACGACGAGCGCCGGTTCGCCTTGGGCGTGTTGAACAACGTGCTCGGCGGCGGCATGTCGAGCCGGCTCTTCCAGGAGATCCGGGAGAAGCGCGGCCTGGCGTACTCGGTGTACTCCTACGGCAGTCAGTACGCCGACAGCGGCGTGTTCGGCGTCTACGCCGGCTGCGCCCCCGGCAAGGCCCCCGAGGTGCTCGATCTGATCCGCGCCGAACTGGCCCGGGTCGCGGAGAGCGGCATCACCCCGGAGGAACTCGTCCGGGGGAAGGGCATGGTCAAGGGCGCGTACGTGCTGGGCCTCGAGGACACCAGCTCGCGCATGAGCCGGCTGGCCAAGTCCGAACTTCTGCACGGTGACCTGATGGGTGTCGACGAGCTGCTCACCCGGGTCGACGCCGTGACGATGGTGGATGTCGAGAAGATCGCCGCCGACCTCCTGGCCCGCGAACCGTCCCTGGCAGTGGTGGGTCCGTTCGACGAGGGCGGCTTTCCTCCTGGTTAACCTTGGTTTCCGTGACGACGTCGGAGACCGCTCCAGCCCCGTCGCTCCGGCGACGACGGACCGTCGGCATGCTGGTCTGGGGAGCGGTCTTCGCCGTCGGCGTCCGGTTCGTCGGGGTGCCGACCAGTGACCCGCTGATCGCGTTCGGCTGGCTGTGGCTGGCCACCATCGCGTGGCGCAACGACCGGCCGTGGCGGACCCACCTGCTCTTCCTGCGGGACTGGCTGCCGATCGCGCTGCTGCTGGTGCTCTACAACATCTCGCGCAGCTGGGCCGACGACTTCTTCGCCCCGCACGTGACCCCGCTGATCCACGCGGACGAGGCACTGTGGGGCCGGCTGACCGGTGGGCAGGTGCCGACCACGTGGCTCCAGCACCACCTCTACCACCCCGGGCGGACCCCGTGGTGGCTGGCGGTCGTGACGCTCGTCTACGTCTCGCACTTCCTGACCGTGCCGACGATCGCGGTGATCCTCTGGGTGCGGGCCCGGGCGCCGTGGGCGCGGTTCATGCGGCGCTGGTTGACGCTGTGCGTGCTCGGGCTGGTCACGTACTTCCTCTACCCGGCCGCGCCACCCTGGTGGGCCGCCGAGCGCGGCTACCTGAGCGAGCCGGTCACCCGGATCTCCACCGACGGCTGGGACGTGCTCGGCCTGCACGGCGCCGGGAACACGATGAACGCGTTGCAGGTGGGGCAGTCCAACCCGGTCGCCGCGATGCCGTCGCTGCACACCGCGTGGGCGATGATGGCTGTCGCGTTCTTCCTGCCCGTGGTGCGCCGGCGGTGGTGGCCGCTGCTGCTGGCGTACCCGCTGGCGATGACCTTCACGCTGGTCTACACCGGCGAGCACTACGTGATCGACGTGCTGGTCGGCTGGGTCTACGTGGCCGTGACATTCCTGCTGGTGGGCCGGGCCGAGCGCTGGTGGGCGGCTAGGTTAGGTTCACCGGGTGACTCTCGCGCAACCTGAATCCGTACGTGTCGGTGTCCTCGGCGCCCGCGGCCGCATGGGCCTCGAAGTCTGCAAGGCGGTCGACGCCGCCCCCGGCCTCGAGCTGGTCGCGCGGATCGACGCGGGCGACCCGCTGTCGTCCGCGGCGGAGGCCGGCGCCCGGGTGCTCGTCGACTTCACCAACCCCGGCGTCGTCATGGACAACCTGCGCTGGGCCGTCGGCCAGGGCATCCACGTGGTCGTCGGCACGTCCGGTTTCACGCAGGAGCGCCTGGACGAGGTCCGTGCCCTGCTCGCGGAGAGCCCCGGGACCGGTGTCGTGATCGCCCCGAACTTCGGCATCGGCGCCGTCCTGATGATGCAGTTCGCCGCCCGCGCCGCGCGGTACTTCGACTCGGTCGAGATCATCGAGCAGCACCACCCGCGCAAACTGGACGCCCCCAGCGGCACCGCGATGCACACGGCCCGCTTGATCGCCGACGCCCGCAAGGCCGCTGACTGCCCGCCGATGCCCGACGCCACGGAGGAGGACTTCGGCGGCGCCCGCGGCGCGAGCGTCGACGGCGTCCACATCCACGCGGTCCGTGCGGCGGGTCTCGTGGCCCACCAGGAGGTCCTGTTCGGCACGGCCGGCGAGACGCTCACGATCCGCCACGACTCGCTGGACCGTTCGTCGTTCATGCCGGGCGTCATCCTCGCCGTCCGCGAGGTCGTGAAGCGTCCCGGCCTGACGCTGGGCCTGGACGACCTGCTCGCCTGATCCACCCCTGAAGATCAACTTCAAGATCTTCATGTCCCACGTCCGCCGTGGTCGAGGTCCGCTGCTCCCGCGGGGACCCTTGCGGGCTTCGCAGGGCCGTGGCCGGCCCAGAACGCGAAACCCACAAGGGCGACCTCCATGGGTGGTCCAGCTCACCCCAACCCCGGCCTGGTCAGCAGCGACCCGGTGTGGACCACGTCGCGTCCCTGGTCACACGCGAGGAATCCGCTGGTCCCGGCCGCCCGGCGAGTCACCGTCCCGGCTGGTTCCCATGGGCGTTATGCGGCCCGGATAACGCCCATGGGAGCCAGCCCGGGCCGCGAGGTGCGCTGGGCGCCGGGCTGTGGTGCGGGGCTGGGCTCTGGGGAGGTGGTGCGGGGCTGGGCGGCGCGCGGAGGCTAGACGTCGAGGGCGACGTGCAGGCGCAGCTGGGGGACCAGCATGTCGTCGACGTCCAGGGCACGCCCCGCCCCGTCCGGCTCCCAGCCCGCCGACCCCAGGAACTTGCGCATGGCCGTGTCCGAGTCGTAGACCCAGGCCACCGCCGACCCGAACCCGTCCTCGCGCCACAGGTCAACGGCCGCCGCGAGGAGCCGGCTGCCGTGCCCGCGTCGCCCCCACCGCGGCTCGACCAGCAGGTCGGTGACGGCCGCGACGGAGTCCGGCAGCGGCGGCTCGGACGGCGCGAGGGCCTGCTCGTCGGCCGGCCCGGCGGCGGCGAAGCCGACGACGTGCTCCGCGCTCTCGCCCTGCTCGACGGAGATCAGCACCCGGTGCCGCGGCGACGGCGGCGCGGTGATCGCCGTGGCCCAGACCTCGGTCAGCGCCGCGGCGTCGAGCTGGGCCAGGATGTGAGCCGGGAACATCCGCCGGTACGCGGACCGCCACGTGGTCACCTGGATGCGAGCGATCTCCGGTGCGTCGGTGGGACGCGCGGGGCGGACGAAGCCGAGAGCCATGGCGGCAGCCTACAGAGGACCGCGGTAGCGAAGCTTCGGCAGCTCGATCCCGGCGTCGATCAGCCGGTGTGTCGCGGTCACCCCGTCGGTGGTCATGCCGGCCCGCTCGTAGAAGCGCCGCGCCCGCTCGTTGCCGGCCAGCACCCAGAGTCGCATCTCGGAGTACCCGTCGGCGGCCAGGATCCGCCGTGCCGCGAGGAAGAGCAGCCGGCCCGCGCCGGTGCCCCACGAGCCCGGGTCGACGTAGATCGAGTAGAGCTCGCCGGCCGCCGGATCCTCCCGATCGGGCCCGACGCCGGCGTGCCCGACGAGCACGCCGTCGCGGTCGGCGACGACGGTGTGCCGGCCGGGCTGCCCGAGCGTGGCGCGGCGCCGGCCCGCGAAGACCGCCGGGTCCAGCGTCGCCAGGTGCCCGTCGGGGAGCAGGCCGGCGTAGCTCGCCTGGATGCTGCGCACGTGCACCGCGGCGACCGGGTCGATGTCGGCCGGGGTCAGCTCCCGGATCGCCGTGGTTGTCACACCTCTGTTCTACCCTGCTGATCGATGACCACCGCCGAAACGCTCTCCGTCGCGCAGGCCCGCCGGATCACGCTGGCCGCGCAGGGTTTCACCGACCCGAAACCGGGCGGCGCCACCGACCTGCGCCACCTGCGCCGGGTGCTGCGCCGCCTGCACCTGATCCAGATGGACTCGGTGAACGTGTTGCAGCGCGCTCATTTCATGCCGCTCTACAGCCGTCTCGGTCCCTACCCGGCCCAGTTGCTGGAGAAGGCGGCGTATCGCAAGCCCCGGGAGCTGTTCGAGTTCTGGGGTCACGAGGCCTCGCTGATCCGCACCGAGCTGCAGCCGCTGTTCCGCTGGCGGATGGCCCGCGCGAGTGATTATGCGTGGGGTGGCATGCGCCGGATCGTCGCCGAGCAGCCCGAGCTGGTCGCCTGGGTGCTCGACGAGGTCCGGCGGCGCGGCCCGATCACGGCGAGCGAGATCGAGCACGACGCGCCGCGCCGCAAGGACCACTGGGGGTGGAACTGGTCGGTGGTCAAACAGGCGCTGGAGTGGCTCTTCTGGAGCGGCCAGGTCACCGCCGCCGAGCGCACCACCTCGTTCGCCCGGCGCTACGACCTGCCCGAGCGCGTCCTGCCCCCGGCCGTGCTGAACGCGCCGACCCCGGAGCCGGCCGAGGCGTTCCGCGCCCTGGTCGAGCTCTCGGCCCGCGCGCTGGGCGTGGCCGCCGAGGCGGAGCTGAAGGACTACTTCCGCCTGCCCACCCAGGCCGCCCGCACCGCGGTGGCCGAGCTGGTCGAGGCCGGGGTGCTGCGCCCGGTGACGGTCCGCGGGTGGAAACCGGTGGCCTACCTGCACGCCGAGGCGAAACTGCCGCGCCGGGTCGACGTGGCGACGCTGATCAGCCCGTTCGACCCGTTGATCTGGCAGCGGGAGCGCACCGAGCGCCTGTTCGACATGACGTACCGCATCGAGATCTACGTGCCCAGACCCCAGCGGCTGTACGGCTATTACGTGCTGCCCTTCCTGCTCGGCGACCGGTTCGCCGCGCGGGTCGATCTGAAGGCCAACCGGCAGGCCGGTGTCCTGGAGGTCCCGGCCGCGTGGCTGGAGCCGTCCGCCGGGCAGGAGGAGACCGCTCAGGCGCTCGCGGCGGAGCTGCGGAGGCTGGCCGGCTGGCTCGGCCTGGACGCGATCGCGACCCCGGCCGCCGGTGATTTCGCGGGCCCGCTCGCGGCGGCGCTGAAGAGCCTGTGAGGTGTAGCGTGGCGGCCATGAGCGCGGGGTTGGAGTCTCAGCCGTTGCAGGGTCCTCCGGTGCCGCCGGACTGGCCGGCGTACAGGGCGTATGAGGCTCCTCGGGCCGACCGGGTCACCCGCTTCTTCGACCGTCTCGCCACCCGTTCGCCGATCTGGCTGGCCCCGCTCGCCGTGCTGGCCTGCATGGGCGGCGCCGTGGGTTACACGCTGGTCACCGACCCGGCGGACGCGGCGGCCGGCGACGCCCCGACCTGCCTGCTGAAGTACACCACGGGCTTCGTCTGTCCCGGGTGCGGCGGCACCCGCGCCGCGTGGTATCTGCTGCACGGCAACCTCCCGGCGGCCGCCCGCCACCACGCGATCTTCGTCTTCGCCGTGCCGTTCCTGCTGTACATGTACGTGGCCTGGGCCGGGAACAAGCTGTTCCGGTGGCGGATTCCGCAGCTGACCGTCACTCCCGGCGCAATGATCACCTTCATGGCGGTGTGGGCGGTCTGGAGCGTGCTGCGTAACCTGCCCTGGGCTCCGTTCACCGCTTTCTACGTGTGAGCAAGGCGTCCGATAGGTTGTCAGGTATGACGCACGACCCGCGGCCCTTCGGACGGCTGCTGACCGCCATGGTGACTCCGTTCACCCCGGACGGCTCCCTGGACCTCGAGGGCGCCGCCCGCCTGGCCGTTCACCTCGTCGACGAGCAGCGCAACGACGCGCTCGTGGTCAGCGGCACCACGGGTGAGTCCCCGACCACGACCGACGCGGAGAAGGAGACGCTCCTGCGGGCCGTGGTGGAGGCGGTCGGCGACCGGGCCCGCGTCGTCGCCGGTGTCGGCACGAACAACACCGCCCACACGATCGAGCTCGCGCACACCGCGGAGAAGGCCGGCGCGCACGGGCTGCTCGTGGTCACGCCGTACTACAACAAGCCGCCGCAGGCGGGCGTCGAGCGGCACTTCCGTGCCGTGGCCGACGCGACCGGCCTGCCGATCATGCTCTACGACATCCCGCATCGGGCCGGCACGGCGATCGCGACCGAGACCATGTGCCGGGTCGCCGAGCACGAGCGCATCGTCGCGGTCAAGGACGCGAAGGGCGACCTGATCGCCAGCTCGTGGGTGCTGAGCCGGACCGATCTGGCCTACTACTCCGGCGACGACGCCGCCACGCTGCCGCTGCTCGCAATCGGCGGGGTCGGCCTGGTGGGCACGTCGTCGCACTTCACCGGCGTGCTCGCCAAGGAGATGATCGAGGCATTCGAGCGGGGCGACACGACCACCGCGCTGACCCGGCACCGGCAGGCTCTGCCGCTGTTCACCGGCATCTTCCGCTCTCCGGGGACGATTCTGGTGAAGGCCGGCCTGACCGCGAAGGGGCTGCCCGCCGGCCCGGTCCGGTCGCCGCTGGTCGACGCGAGCGACGAGGAATTGAAGCAACTGCGCCAGGACGCCGCGGCGGCCGGCATCGTGCTCTGACAGGAAGAGGCGAATGACTAACGCTCACGTGGAGCTGGGTCCGCCACCACCGCTGCCGGAGGGCGCCCTGCGCGTCATCCCGCTCGGTGGGCTCGGCGCCATCGGCCGCAACATGACGGTTCTGGAGTTCGACGGCAAGCTGCTGGTGATCGACTGCGGGGTGCTCTTCCCCGACGTCGAGCAGCCCGGGGTTGATCTGATCCTGCCGGACTTCGCCCCGATCCTGGATCGGCTGGAGGATGTTCAGGCGATCGTGCTGACCCACGGGCACGAGGACCACATCGGCGCCGTGCCGTACCTGCTGGCCCACAAACCCGACATCCCGCTGGTCGGGTCGGAGTTCACGCTCGCGCTGGTGGAGGCGAAACTCGCCGAGCGCCGCCTCGATCCGTACACGCTGACGGTCCGTGAGGGCGGCATCGAGCGGCTGGGCCCGTTCGAGTGCGAGTTCTTCGCGGTGAACCACTCGATCCCGGACGCGCTGGCCGTGGCCGTGCGCACCCCGGCCGGGCTGCTCCTGCACACCGGCGACTTCAAGATGGACCAGGTCCCACTGGACGGGCGGATCACCGACCTGGCCGGGTTCGCGCGGCTCGGCGCCGAGGGTGTCGACCTGCTGCTCTCCGACTCGACGAACGCCGAGGTGCCCGGGTTCGTGGCGCCGGAGCGGGACATCGGCCCGGTGCTCAGCCGGATCTTCGGCAAGGCGAAGGGCCGGATCATCGTGGCCAGCTTCGCCTCGCACGTGCACCGCGTCCAGCAGGTGATGGACGCCGCGTGGGAGTTCGACCGCAAGGTTGCCCTGATCGGCCGTTCCATGGTCCGCAACATGGGCATCGCCCGTGACCTGGGTCTGCTGCGCATCCCGGACGGTCTGCTGGTCGGCCTGGACGAGGCCACCCACCTGCCGCCGGACGAGATCGTCTTCATGTCGACGGGGTCGCAGGGCGAGCCGATGAGCGCCCTGGGCCGGATGTCCACCGGCGACCACCGGCACATCACCATCGAGTCCGGTGACACGGTCGTGCTGGCCAGCTCACTGGTGCCGGGCAACGAGACCTCGGTCTACCGGGTGATCAACCAGCTGTCCCGGGCCGGCGCCACGGTCATCCACAAGGAGACCGCGAAGGTGCACGTCTCCGGTCACGCGCCCGCCGGCGAGCTGCTGTTCCTGCTGAACGTGACCCGCCCGAGCAACCTGATGCCGGTGCACGGCGAGTGGCGGCACCTGCGCGCGCACGCCCAGCTCGGCATCGAGTCCGGGGTCGCGGCGGACCGGGTGGTCCTCTGCGAGGACGGTGACGTGGTCGACCTGGTCGAGGGTCACGCCCGCGTGGTCGGCCGGGTGCGCAGCCGCTACGTCTACGTGGACGGTCTCGCGGTCGGCGACGTCAGCGAGTCGCTGCTGACCGAGCGGCGCATCCTCGGCGACGGCGGGTTCATCGCGGCCACCGTGGTGATCGACTCGGTGACCGGCAAGGTGGTCGGCGAGCCCAGCGTCTCGGCGAAGGGCTTCTCCGAGGACCCGGACGCGTTCAGCCCGGTGATCCCGCTGCTCACCGCGGCCCTGCACCGCTCCGCGGCGGACGGCATCACCGACACCCACCAGCTGCAGCAGGTGGTGCGCCGCACTGTCGGACGCTGGGTGAACGACGCCTATCGCCGCCGCCCGATGATCGTCCCGACGGTCGTCGAGGTCTGATGGCGTACCGGCAAGAGGTCTGATGCCGTACCGGGCAAAGGGCCTGATGCCGTACAAAATCAAGGTTTAAGGTTTTCTTAGCAGTTGCTGTGAAAGCTGTGAAAGTCGATTTAAGCCTCGTCCGTTTCAACCTTCTTCGGGCGAGGCGCGTATTCCCAGGCACGGTGCCGCCCCCACGGCACCTGTGGCGGAGGGAGTACTCCAGATGCAGCGCAGATCGATCGCCGTAGCTGCGGCGGTAGTGGCGGCGACCGCGGCGGCGGTCGCCTTCACTCTGCCGTCGCTGGCCGGCACCACGCCGGAGAGCGACAGCGGCACGACGAAGGCGAGCGCGAACGGGGGTGTTTCCCCGGACCTGCTGGCGGCGATGAAGCGTGACCTGGGCCTCGACGCGGACCAGGCGACCACCCGCCTGAAGCGCTCGAAGTGGGCCGGCGGGGTCTCGGCGACCCTGGCCGCGGCCACCGGTGACAGCTTCGGCGGCGCGTGGATCGCCTCGGACGGCACCACCCTGAAGGTTGCCGTCACCGACTCGGGCGCGGCGGCGGTGGTGAAGAAGGCCGGCGCCGTGCCGGTCATGGTCAAGCGCAGCGAGGCGGCCCTCGACGCGGCCAAGTCCAAGCTGGACGCGAAGGTGAAGTCGGCGAGCGGCCTGACCGGCTGGTACGTCGACGCCCCGACCAACAAGCTGGTCATCGTCGCGCAGCCGGGCGCGGCCACCGACCCGGTGGCGTTCGCGAAGAGCGTCGGTGTGCCGGCCAACGCGGTCACCGTGAAGGTCAGCAACCGCGCGCCGAAGCCGCTCTTCGACGTGCGCGGCGCCGACCCGTACTTCATCTCCGTCGACGGCGGCACGGCCCGCTGCTCGATCGGCTTCTCGGTGGAGGGCGGCTTCGTGACCGCCGGCCACTGCGGCACGCCGGGCACCACGACGACCGGCTTCAACAACGAGGCCCAGGGCGTCGTGAAGGCCTCGGTCTTCCCGGGCAACGCCGACATGGGCTTCGTCGAGGTCAACGGCGACTGGACGCCACGTCCGGTGGTCAACGACTTCAAGGGCAACGAGCTCCCGGTCGCCGGCAACACGGAGGCCCCGGTCGGCGCCGCGGTCTGCCGGTCCGGCTCGACCACCGGGACGTTCTGCGGCACGATCCTGGCGAAGAACCAGACGGTCCGCTACCCGGAGGGCGCCGTGACCGGCCTGACCCGCACCGACGTCTGCGCCGAGGGCGGCGACTCCGGCGGCCCGTGGCTCTCCGGCGACCAGGCCCAGGGCGTGACCTCGGGCGGCTCCGGTGACTGCACCGTCGGCGGCGAGACGTTCTTCCAGCCGGTCAACGAGATCCTGGCGGAGAACAGCCTGACCCTGCTGACCACCGGCGGGGAGCAGGAGGGTGGCGCCACCGCGGCGCCCACCGACTCGGCGACCGCGGCACCGAGCGAGCCGGCCGCGAACGCCTGCGGCGACCTGCCGGTCCAGCGCAGCGGTTCGCTCGCCAAGTCCGGCACCGGTCAGATCCAGCCGGACGGCGGGGCCTTCCGGGCCCGCGCCGGCAAGCACGTGGCCTGCCTGAACGTGCCCGACGGCGCGGACTTCGACCTGGTCCTGCAGAGGCAGACCAGCAACGGTTTCAAGACCGTCGCCCAGGCCACCGGGAGCGGCGACAAAACGCTGAGCGTCGACCAGCGGTCCGGCACCTTCCGGTACGTCGTGGTGGACAGCTCCGGCAGCGGCGACTACTCGCTGGGCTTCAACGTCCAGTAGTGAATCGTCAGGAGAGAGGCCGGGACCACCAGGTCCCGGCCCTTCTCAGTTCTTGAGCTCGCCGAGCGCGTCGCCGAGCCGGCACCCGGTCGCGATGCCGCAGAGCAGCACCTGGTCGAGCTGTTCCATGGTCAGGCCGTGCTCCCAGTCGGTGGAGACCTCGCCCACCACGACGACCGTGCCGTCGTCGGTGACCTGCACGTACGCCTTGGGCCAGAGCTGATCACGGTTCCAGGTGTTGCAGAACTCGTAGAGCCGCGGCACGTCCTCGACCGTGAAGACGTGCTGCATCATCGCCCTGATCTGCAGCATCTCCTTGTTCTGGCCGAGCCGGAAGAAGTAGATCAGGTTGCCCTGGAAGTTGCCCGCGATGTCGCCGTCCGCATCGACGAAGTACGCGAACCCGCGCGCGTCCATCGCGGCCTTGATCATCTCGTTGTCGAGTGATTGCACGTGGTGATGCTAAGGCCTGTGGCACGGCGCACGGGGAAGTGCGGTGAGGTGCCGCAGGTCACCTGTGCCGCGTCCAGAAAGTGAAGACTGGTCACGGTGTGCCGTCTCGATGCGTTCGCCGCGCCCGGCTACGGTGTCTTCCATGGCGGGCCGTACTCCTCCGGCGGGCCGGGGCCGCGCTGCGTCGTCGAGCACACGCGGTGCCGCGACCACGCGCGCCCGTCAACCGGCCGCGCGCCCGGCGAAGAAGACCACCGCGGCGGCGCGTAAACGTCCCGCCGCCAAGCGGGCGGCGCCTCCCCCCGCCATCGGTCCCGGCGTCACCCGGGGCATCGGCGCGCTCTGGATGGGCCTGGCCCACAGCGTCGGCTGGGTGGCCCGCGGCGCCGGCCGCAACGCTCGCAACATCGGCCCGGAGCACCGCCGCGACGGCGCCGGCCTGCTCCTGCTCGGCTTCTCGATCCTGACCGCGGTCGCCGTCTGGGCGCACAGCGCCGGCCCGGTCGGTCAGCGCCTGGCGGACGCGGTGCACCTGTTCTTCGGCGGCCTCGGGATCTTCCTGCCGCTGCTGTTCTTCTACGGCGCGATCCGGCTGATGCGTGAGCCGGTCGACCCGGAGCACCGCGGCCGCAACCCGGTCGGCTGGTCGGCGGTCCTCATCGCCATCACCAGCCTGCTCTACATCTCCGACGAGCCCCGCGACGACATCGCGCTGACCGGCAACGGCGGCCTGCTCGGCTACGGGGTGGGCTCGGTGCTGGAGCGGGCGGTGACCGCCTGGGTGGCCGTGCCGTTGCTGGTCCTGCTCTTCGTCTTCGGTCTCCTGGTGATCACGGCGACGCCGATCAACAAGATCCCGGAACGGTTCATGCTGCTCGGCGACCTGGTCCTCGGGCGCGGCGCGGCCACCCGTCCGCGCCCGGTCCTCGAGCCGCTGGACGACGAGGTGGAGGAGCCCGTCGACGCGCCGGTCAAGCCGCGCCGCCCGGCCCGCCGCCGGCAGGCCTCCGTGGACGCTTCGCTGGACGACCTGATGGAGCCGGAGGAGCCCGAAGAGGACCTGATCCTGCACGACACGGTGGCCCTGCCGAAGGTGCCGGCGACCCGGAAGAAGCCGCCGCCGGACCACTCGCCGGCCCCGGTGCAGGCCGAGCAACTGGACATCTCCTCGCTGGAGAGCGGCGACTACCGGCTGCCGCCGGCCACCCTGCTCGCCACCGGCCCTCCGGCGAAGGCTCGCAGCCGCGCCAACGACGAGATCATGGCGGCCCTCACCGGCGTGTTCGACCAGTTCAACGTGGACGCGATGGTCACCGGCTTCACCCGCGGCCCGACCGTCACGCGGTACGAGGTGGAGATCGGCCCGGGCACCAAGGTCGAGCGGATCACGCAGCTGTCGCGCAACATCGCGTACGCGGTGAAGTCGCCCGATGTCCGGATCCTCTCCCCGATCCCGGGCAAGAGCGCGGTCGGCGTCGAGATCCCGAACACCGACCCGGAGAACGTGTCGCTCGGCGACGTGCTGCGCGCCCCGGTGGCCACCCGTGATCCCCACCCGATGGTGGTCGCTCTCGGCAAGGACATCGAGGGCGGCTTCGTGGTGGCGAACCTCGCGAAGATGCCGCACATCCTGATCGCCGGCGCGACCGGCGCGGGCAAGTCGAGCTGCCTCAACTCGCTGCTGGTCTCGCTGCTGAGCCGGGCGACCCCGGATCAGGTGCGACTGATGCTGGTCGACCCGAAACGGGTGGAGATGACGGCGTACGAGGGGATTCCGCACCTCGTCACGCCGATCATCACGAACCCGAAGAAGGCCGCGGACGCCCTGGAGTGGGTGGTCCGCGAGATGGACATGCGCTACGACGACCTGGCCGCGAACGGCGTGCGCCACATCGACGACTTCAACCGCAAGGTCCGCAGCGGCGAGATCGTCGCGCCGCCGGGCAGCGAGCGCGTGATGAAGCCGTACCCGTACCTGCTCGTGATCATCGACGAGCTCGCCGACCTGATGATGGTCGCCCCGCGCGACGTCGAGGACTCGGTGGTCCGCATCACCCAGCTCGCCCGCGCCGCCGGCATCCACCTGGTCCTCGCCACCCAGCGCCCGTCCGTCGACGTCGTCACCGGCCTGATCAAGGCGAACGTGCCGTCCCGCCTGGCCTTCGCCACGTCGTCGCTCGCCGACTCCCGGGTCATCCTCGACCAGCCCGGCGCCGAGAAACTGCTCGGCCGCGGCGACGGCCTCTTCCTCCCGATGGGCGCCTCGAAACCGACGCGCATCCAGGGCGCCTGGGTCGACGAGAAAGAGATCGCCGCCGTCGTCAAGTTCTGCAAGGACCAGCGCGAGCCGGAGTTCCGCGAGGACGTCACCGAGGCGCCGCCGAGCAAGAAGAAGGAGATCGACGAGGAGATCGGCGACGATCTCGCGCTCCTGATCCAGGCCATCGAGCTCGTCGTGACCAGCCAGTTCGGCTCGACGTCGATGCTGCAGCGCAAACTGCGGGTCGGCTTCGCGAAAGCCGGCCGCCTGATGGACCTGATGGAGACGCGCGGCATCGTCGGCCCGTCCGAGGGCAGCAAAGCGCGCGACGTCCTGATCAAGCCCGACGAGCTGGAAGAGGCGCTCGCGGCCCTCAAGGTCGATTAGACCCTCAAGATCCAATTCAGCATTGCCTGCGTCCGCTGTGGTCCGGATCGTCGCTCCCGCGGGGACCCTTCCGGGCCGAGCAGGGCGCTGGCGCGCCCAGAACGCTCAGCCCGCAAGGGCGATCTCCGTGGGTGGGCACGGTTACAAGGACCTACGCGACGTCCGCCGCCGGTTCCGCCAGCAGCGCGACGCGCTCTTCTGGCTGGTGCTCACGGTCGTTGTTCGTGCCTCATAACGACCGTGAGCACCAGCCGGGACCGTGGGCCGCGCTGCGGCTCGGTGCGGGCAGGCGGTCGCGGGTGGTTGGTCAGGCGACGGGGGCCGGGGCGGGGAACGGGTCGCGCAGGGTGAAGGCGTCCGCGGTCGGCCCCTCGGCGCGCAGCCGGCCCAGCCGGGAGATGCCCTGGCGCAGGGTCGGCCGCTGACCGGCCGGGAGCCACCACAGCACCAGCGCGGCCTGATGCCCGTTCGGGTGGAACCATTCGCGGCGGCGGCGCAGATAGTCCAGGTGGTCGCTCTGATACGCGTACGCCCGCAGGTGTTCGGGTGACTCCCAGACCGAGAGCGTGTAGATCCGCAGGGGGTCGGTGGGCGCCGCGATCGTGCCGTCACCGTTCTCCCCGGCCAGCCGCCACACGAAGCCGGCTGAACGATCGGCGAGCTGGTTCATCAGCTCGAGCCCGGCCACGAAGCCGGCCATCGACGGGTCTTCCAGCGGGGCTCGGAGCCGGGCGGTGTTGATCTGGGCCAGGTGGAAGTCGGTCATGTCGTCCAGCAGACCAGCCCCGTACTCTAATGTCAATCGGTTTGCTTTTTAGAAGCGAGCGACACGCAGCACCGGCCCGGCGCGGCGTCCATCCGGGCCTCCCAGTCCCCGTCGAGCCCGGCGCCGGCCAGCAGCCCGTCGACCATCGCCAGGTTCATCCCGCAGATCACCGGCGGGAAGTGCTCGGCCAGCCGGTGGAAGGGGCAGTTCCGCAGCTCGATGCGCCCCGGCCCGTCCGCCGCCGGCGCGTAGCCCTGCCCGGTCAGCAACTCGACCACGTCGTCAGCGGCGCCGGCCACCCGCCGGCCGTGCCGCCGAGCCACCGTGTTCAGCACGTTCTCCGCACCGGCCTCCTCGAGGGCCTCGGCGAGCAACTCGGCCGCGGTCCGGTAGGCCCGCGGCGGCACGCTCACGGTGTGCTCGGCCGCGGCGACCCGGTAGAGCTTCGCCGGACGCCCGGCCCCCGGCCCGGTCTTTCCCGACCTCCGCGCGTACGACGTCTCCAGCAGCCCGGCCGCGACGAGCTTGTCCAGGTGGAACGCGGCGAGCGTCCGGCCGACGCCCAGCGCCTCGGCCACCTCGTCGCGCCCGACCGGCCCGGTGCCGCCGGCCACCACCCGGTACGCCTGGCGCCGTACCCGGTCGGCCAGACTGGTCAGGGCGTCGAGGTCGTCGAGGTCTTCGGAAGTCGTCACCCCGCAATCGTATTGTCAACGTGACTTGGCGCTAGAGCTTGGCTGTCCGGGGGACGGGCAACCGCCGGCGGCCCGGTAACCTTGCCGGGTGTCTGTAACTCCTCCTTCTCGCCGTGTCGCGCTCCTCACGCTGGGCTGTGCCCGTAACGAGGTCGACTCGGAAGAGCTCGCCGCCCGCCTCGACGCCGAGGGCTGGGAGGTGGGCACCGACGCGGCAAAAGCGGACGTGGTGCTCGTCAACACCTGCGGCTTCGTGGAGAAGGCCAAACAGGACTCCATCGACACCCTGCTCGCCGCGTCCGACACCGGCGCCAAGGTCGTCGCCGCCGGGTGCATGGCCGAGCGGTATGGCAAGGAGCTCGCGGAGAACCTGCCCGAGGCCGACGCGGTGCTCGGCTTCGACGACTACACCGACATCGCGACGCGGCTCGACGGCGTGCTGGCCGGGGAGAAGTTCGACGCGCACACCCCGCGGGACAGGCGCGAGCTGCTCCCGATCACCCCGGTCCAGCGGCACGCCGCCAAGGTCGTGGTGCCCGGGCACGCCACGGTCGACGAGCACACCCCCGCCCACCTGCGCAAGGTGCTGCGCCGGCGGCTCGACTCCGGCCCGGTCGCGTCCCTCAAACTGGCCAGCGGCTGTGACCGGCGCTGCGCGTTCTGTGCCATTCCGGCGTTCCGGGGCGCGTTCGTCTCCCGTGACCCGCAGGAGCTGCTCGCCGAGGCGGAGTGGCTGGCCGGGACCGGCGTGCGCGAGCTGGTGCTGGTGAGTGAGAACTCGACGTCGTACGGGAAGGATCTGGGTGATCCCCGGCTGCTGGAGAAACTGTTGCCGCAGCTGGCAGCGGTCGACGGCATCGTCCGGGTGCGCGCGAGCTACCTGCAGCCCGCCGAGACCCGTCCCGGCCTGGTCGAGGCGATCGCGAACACGCCCGGCGTCGCGGCCTACTTCGACCTGAGTTTCCAGCACTCCAGCGAGCCGGTGCTGCGGCGGATGCGCCGTTTCGGCTCCACCGAGCGTTTCCTGGAGCTGCTCGACTCGGCCCGCAAGCTGTCGCCCGAGGCCGGCGCCCGGAGCAACTTCATCGTCGGTTTCCCCGGCGAGACCCGGCAGGACGTGGAGGAGCTGGCCCGTTTCCTGACCGAGGCCCGGCTCGACGCGATCGGCATCTTCGACTACAGCGACGAGGACGGCACCGAGGCCGCGAACCTGCCGGGCAAGGTCCGTCCGGAAACGATCAAGCGGCGGTACGACAAGATCGTCGCCCTGGCCGAGGAGCTCTGCGCCCAGCGCGCCGAGGACCGGCTCGGCAGCATCGTCGAGGTGTTGGTCGACACGATCGACGACGGCGAGATCGAGGGCCGTGCCGAGCACCAGGCGCCCGAGGTCGACGGCTCCACCACGCTGGTCGCCGGCGAGCAGGGCGTCGACGTGGCCGCGCTGCGCCCGGGCGACCTGGTCCGCGCGCGGGTCACCGGCACCGAGGGTGTCGACCTGATCGCCGTGCCCACCGAGATGATCTCCGCGGCGCAGGTCGACCGGTGACCGACGAGCCGGTTCCGGTGGCCGCACCACGTGTGGTGTCGCTCTACAACGCGGCCAACGCGCTCACCGTTCTCCGGCTCGTCCTCGTCCCGGTCTTCCTCGCCATGGTGGTCACCTCGCAGATGACCGACCACGACTGGCGGGTCGGTGCCTGTCTGGCGTTCTGCGTGGCCTCGGCGACCGACTTCGTCGACGGCTGGATCGCCCGCAAGTGGCACCTAATCACCTCGTTCGGCAAGATCGCCGACCCGATCGCGGACAAGGCGCTGACCGGCACCGCGCTCGTCCTGCTCTCCGCGTACGACGTGCTGCCCTGGTGGATCACGCTCGCGATCCTGATCCGCGAGTGGGGGATCACCGCGCTGCGTTTCTGGGTGATCCGGTATGGGGTGATCCCGGCTTCCCGGGGTGGCAAGCTCAAGACGGGGCTGCAGACCCTCGCGATCGCCTGGTATCTGTGGCCCGTGCCCGAGCCTTTCGACGCGGTCGGCGCCTGGGTGATGTACGCGGCTCTGGTCGTGACGCTGGTCACCGGCGTGGATTACGTGATCGAGGCGCTGCGGCTGCGGCGAGGTGTCCGCGCCTGAGGTGTCAGCGAGAGTTGTCGAGGAGTCCGATGGAGATGGCGGTGGCCGCCGCTGCGGCTGTCCATGTGCTGGTGGAGCGCCGGGAGACCCTGGCGACCGCGGAGTCGCTCACCGGGGGACTGGTGGCCGCGACCATCGTGGAGATTCCCGGGGTGAGCTCGGTCTACCGCGGTGGTTTCGTGGTCTACGCCACCGAGCTCAAGGGGACGCTTGCCGGCGTGCCGGCGGATCTGCTGGAGGAGCGCGGCCCGGTCGACCCGGACGTGGCGGCGAAACTGGCGGAGGGCGCCCGGGAGCGCTGCGGCGCGGACTGGGGCCTGGCCACCACCGGTGTCGCCGGCCCCGAACCGCAGGACGGCAAACCGGTCGGGCTCGTCTACGTCGCGGTCGCCGGACCCACCGGCACCAGGGTGAGCGAGTTGAAACTGCCCGGTAACAGGGCCGAAGTCCGCACCGAAAGTGTGACGGCCGTCCTGCAATTGCTCACCGACATTCTCCGTACCACACCGGTCCAGGTCTGACCTGGGAATATCGCCGATACCGCGGCGGTTGTCCGAATGTGCCGCGGGCGGGCCCGCCGAGGAATTCGGCGGGGCGGGATGTCGCCGTCGCTCGCGGCGGGTACGGTTGCGGGAAGCCTCCGGCGTGTTGCCGGTGGCGCCGCCCGCAGGAGGAGGTGCCATGGTCCTGCTACGCCGGGTTATCGGCGACGCACTTCGTGCGCGCCGGCAGGGACAGCACCGCACGCTGCGCGAGGTGTCGACCGCCGCGAACGTCAGTCTGGGCTATCTGTCCGAGATCGAGCGAGGCCAGAAAGAGGCCTCCAGCGAGCTGCTCGCGGCCATCTGCGACGCGCTCGGCGCCCGTCTCTCCGAGCTTCTCAGCGAGGTCAGCAGCACGCTGTCCCTGGCGGAGAACATGGAGGGCGTGCTCGTCCCGGTCGACGACAAGACCGCCGAGGCCACGCGCCAGGTCGCGACGGACGGCAGGGTGTCGGTCTCGGTGCGCCAGGAGTCCCCGCTGAAGGCGACCCTGCACGCGACCCGCAACAAGAAGCGCGACGTGGTCTACGCGGCATAGCTCCGCCCGAGTTCGTCAAGGCCCGAGAGCGACCCCGAGCGGGGCCGTTCCGGGCCTCTTGCTGTCCATGGGCGCCTCTCTCGTCGGTGCCTTGTGTTGCCTCTCGCACTCCATGGATTGCGTCCTCCGCTGGGCTTCTTGCGGTCCGTGGCGCGTCTCCCGGCGGGCCTCTTGTGGTCTGTGAACGCGTCTCCCGGCCGGACCGGCCGTCGCGGGCCGCGGCCGGTGGGCCGCTCGCGTCTCGCAAGCGACCCCTCAGGGGCGTAGCCTCGTGGGCAAGCTCGTCGCTAGGGGTGACCCTGAGATCCCCCGTAGGTCACGTGACGCCGCTGGCGCCGGGCTGACACGATGGTTTCGCGTCTGCGACGAGACCCCGTCTCGGCCAAGACGCCACCGACCGAGCGACACTGAGGGGATACCGCGAGATGGCGAACCCGTTCGTCAAGGGCTGGCATTACATGATGGCGCTCTTCGGCGCGAAGATCGACGAGTACGCCGACCCGAAGGTGCAGATCCAGCAGGCCATCGAGGACGCCCAGCGACAGCACCAGGCTCTCGTTCAGCAGGCTGCCGCCGTCATCGGCAACCAGCGGCAGCTCGAGATGAAGCTGTCCCGGCAGATGTCCGAGGTCGAGAAGCTGCAGGGCATGGCCCGTCAGGCGCTCGTGCTGGCCGACCGGGCCCGCGCCGCCGGCGACGAGGCCGAGGCCGGGAAGTATGAGCAGACCGCGCAGACGCTCGCCACCCAGCTGGTCTCCGGCGAGCAGTCGATGGAGGATCTGAAGACCCTCCACGACCAGGCGCTCGCCGCCGCCGGCCAGGCGCGCAAGGCGGTCGAGAACAACGCGATGGTGCTCCAGCAGCGCATCGCCGAGCGTTCCCGTCTGCTCAGCCAGCTGGAGCAGGCCAAGATGCAGGAGACCGTGGCCAAGTCTCTGGAGTCGATGTCGCAGCTCGCCGCGCCGGGCAACACCCCGTCGCTGGACCAGGTGCGCGACAAGATCGAGCAGCGCTACGCGAACGCGATGGGCCGGGCCGAGCTGGCCTCCAACTCGGTCGAGGGGCGCATGCTCGAGGTGCAGAAGTCCAGCCTGGACCTGGCCGGCTCGTCCCGGCTGGAGCAGATCCGGGCCAGCATGGCGGGGGAGAAGCTGGGTGGCGCCGCGGCGCAGCCCGCCGTCGGCCAGCAGCAGGACAGCACCACCACGGCCGCCGACGCGGCCGGGGTCGCACGGCTCGACGAGCTGCGCGCCAGCATGAACCAGAAGCGCGGCGACACCACCGCCGCCGGCTGATCGGCAGGGCATCGTCATGGACGAGCGCGGTAAGTATTTCCGCCGGCTGAAGCGGCTCCGTGGAGCGGCCCGCCGGTGGAGCGTGCTGGGCGGCGGGCTGACCGCGGCGGCTGCCGTCCTCGTTCCGTATTCCGGCATCGGGATCGCGGACGCGGCCTGGGCCGCCGGGGCGGGTGCCTCGGTGGTCCTGGCCCGTTGGCGGTGGCGCGACTACCGCGAGCTGGGGGCGCGGCCCGCACCGGAGCCCGCTCTGCCCGGCCCGCGGTTCGCCGCCGCCCTGGAGCGTTCCGAGGTCGGCCGGACGGTGCTGCACGAGGTCCGCCGCCAGAAGAACCGGTATGCCCTGCGCGGCTCGGCGATCGCGGGGGCGTGGGACCGGCTCGACCGGGCCTCGGCCACCATGCTCGGCCTGGCCGGCCGGCTCGACGGTGCCGGCGAGACCGCCGCGCTGGAGGCGGCGACCGCCGAGCAGTGGCTGCGCGACCTCGGCCGGCGGGTGGCCAGTGTCGAGCGGGCCATCCCGCTCGGGCAGCCCGACCAGCGGCTGGAGCAGTCACATGCCGCGCTGGCCGAGCAGTTCGTCGAGGGTGTGGAGGCCTTCGAGGGGCTGGTGGCGGCGGCCGCGAGCTACGTCGCCGAGGACGGGCACCCGGTTGCGGACAGCCGGCATCCCGCCTACTTCGGGCTGGTCGAGGCCGCTGAGCGGCTGCGCGGGATCGCCGAGGGCCTGGCCGAGTTGCGTGATCGGACGGCGCGGTTCACGTCCGGGCCGCCGCGGCAGGCTCCGGCTGGCAGCGCGGGCACCAGTAGGTGATGCGGTCCTCGAGTTCGGCCTTCTCCCCGATCCGGCCCGCCGTTCTTGAGAGTGCGGCGTTCCCGCCGGCACGTCCGGCCGTTCCACCCGGCGGCCGTCGTCCCGCCTGCTGGGTGGTCTGCCGGCTCGTGAGCAGCGGCGAGCTTTCGGCCTTCTGAATCGCCGTGCCGCAGCGCCGGCACGGTTGCGCCCGCCGCCCGTACACGTAGCTCGTCTCTCCGCGTCGCAGCGATCCCGTGGTGGTCTGCGTCCAACGCCCGCGATTCGACGCCACCAGCCGCTGGGCCAGTTCCACGGTGCCGGTGAGGTCGGCGACCGCGGCCACCCGCGTCCACGGCCACAACCCGCGCAGGAACAGCGTCTCGGCCTTGTAGAGGTTTCCCACCCCGGCCAGATTCCGCTGGTCGAGCAACGCCTCGGCGATCGTGGCCTCCGGTTGCGCCCCGATCCGCCGCGCGGCCTCGGCCGGATCCCAGTCCGGCCCCAGCAGGTCCGGCCCGAGATGCCCGACCAGGCGTTTCTCCTCGGCCGTCGGCACCAGTTCCAGGTCGTGCAGGTGGTAGCCGACCGCGACCGCCCGCGCGCTCCGCAGAACGACCCGGATCAGGTGCGCGGGGCGCCCGGTCCACCGTTCGCCCGGCGCGTAGGTCCGCCAGGCGCCCTCCATGCGCAGGTGCGAATGCAGGGTGAGCGGCTCCTCGCCGTCCCGGGTCAGCCGGAGCAGCAGATGCTTCCCGCGGCTCGCGGACTCGGCCACCGTCCAGCCGCTGAGGTCCGCCGTGGCGAGTCGCGGCACGCGGAAGTCGGATCCGGTCAGCACCTGTCCGGTCAGCGCCCGCTCGACGACGCGAGCGGTGTTCCACACGGTGTCCCCTTCCGGCATGGCTCCATCGTGCCCCGCTCGGACCCCGCCCATGCCTGACCCGCCCAGCCCATCGGCGGTTCCCGCCTTCGGGGGCGACGCGCTGCGCCGGGAGCCGACGCGCTGCGCCGGGAACTGCACAAGAGCTTGCGGACCGGCCGGGGCGCCGCCTGGCGGCCCGCTCCAGGTAGCGACGCGGGTCGCCCCTCCGGCTGGTCCTCATGGTCGCTATTCGTGCCTCATAACGACCATGAGGACCAGCCGGGAGCCGGCGCCGCGGGCGGGTGCGCGCACGGCGTGCGGACATCGCGCCGGAGTCCCGGGGGCGGGTGCGCACGGCGTGTGGGCGTCGCGCCGGAGTCCCGCGGGCGGCGGCGCACGGCGGGCGGGCGTCGCGCTGGAGTGCTGCGGGCGGGTGGGCACGGCGTGTGGGTGTCGTGCCGGGGTGCCGCGGGCGGGTGCTCACGGCGTACGGGAAGAGGGGTTCGAAGGGCCGGAGGGGTCAGCGGCGCTCGGCGATGCGGATGAGGTCGCCGGGGACGACCGAGAGGACCACGACCGCGCGGCCGTTGTTGACGGCGATGGCCACCCGGTCGGCGGAGTCGGTGTAGACGAGCAGCTCACCGGCGTTGACGTCGGAGAAGGTGGCGCCGCGGCGGGCGCGGACCGTGCCGTTGACGGTCAGCTCCGAGCCGAGGCCGGTCAGCATGGTGCCGTCGGCGGCGAGCTGCACGTTGCCGAAACGGTCGACGGTGAGCACCTCCGCCTCGATCCAGCCGTCGCCGATGCTGGTCAGCGGGTCGGGCAGGCGCACCAGCGAGGCCGGCTCGACGGCCGGACCGGCCTCGGAGGCTTCCGCGCCCGCGGCGAGCCTGGCGGCGGCCGGGGCGAACACGTCGCGCCCGTGGAACGTCCGGGACACGTCGCCGAGCATCCAGTCCTTGTTGCTCAGCTCGTGCGCCGCGGTGACCCCGCCGAGCGCCTCGGCTGCCCAGATCAGCAGGCCGTTGTCCGGGCCGACGAGCAGCCCGTTCGGCGTGGTGAGCACCACCCCGCGGCGGGCCGTGCCGACGCCCGGGTCGACCACCGCGAGGTGCACCGACGCCGGGAGGAACGGCGCGGTCTGCGCCAGCACGGCCGCGCCCCGCGTCACATCGGCGGGCGGCACGTGATGGGTGACGTCGATCACGCGGGCATCCGGCGCGATGCGGGCGATCGACCCGTGGCAGGCCGCGACGAAGCCGTCGAACGTGCCGTAGTCGGTGGTGAAGCTGATCCATCCATAACCGGGCATGCACGCGACGTTACTGGCAGTCGCCGCCGGATGCGGACCGGGCACGCCGCGCGTCTGGCAGGGTTGTGGTCATGCGTCTTGTGATCTTCACCGAACCCCAGCAGGGTGCCAGCCACGACGACCTGCTGCGGGTCGCCAAGGCCGCCGAGGACGGCGGCTTCGACGGATTCTTCCGCTCCGACCACTACCTCCGGATGGGCGACGGGGCCGGCCTGCCCGGGCCCAGCGACGCCTGGATCACGCTGGCCGCGCTGGCCGTGCAGACCTCCCGGATCCGGCTCGGCACGCTGGTCAGCTCCGCGACGTTCCGGCTGCCCGGGCCGCTGGCCGTCGCGGTCGCCCAGGTCGACGCGATGAGCGGCGGCCGGATCGAGTTCGGCCTCGGCGGCGGCTGGTTCGACGCCGAGCACAAGGCATACGGCATCCCGTTCCCGGCGGTCGGCGAACGCTTCGACCGGCTCGAGGAGCAGCTGGAGATCATCACCGGCCTGTGGAAGACGCCGGAAGGCTCGACCTTCGACTTCGACGGCAAGTTCTACCGGGTCAGCGACTCGCCGGCGCTGCCGAAGCCGGTGCAGTCGCCGCTGCCCGTGATCATCGGCGGGCACGGCAAGAAGCGCACGCCGGATCTGGCCGCGCGCTTCGCCGCCGAGTTCAACGTGCCGTTCTCCAAGATCGAGGACATTCCCGCGCAGTACGAGCGGGTCCGCGCGGCAAGCGCAGCCGCCGGTCGCGCCGAGCCGCCGACGTTCAGCGCGGCGGCCGTGCTGTGCGTGGGGCGCGACGACGCGGAGGTGCGTCGCCGGGCCGCGGCGATCGGCCGGGAGGTCGAGGAGATGCGGGAGAACGGCGGGATCGTCGGCACGCCGGCCGAGGCGGTCGAGACGATCAAGCGGTATGCGGAGGCGGGAGCTTCGCGGCTCTTCCTGCAGGCGCTGGACCTGTCCGACATCGATCATATCGACCTGGTGGCCTCGGACGTGCTGCCCCACGTCTGACCCGCCCCGGCGGCCGCTCGTCGGAGCGGCCGCCGGCCCGGCTTCGCGAGCATTACCGGGGGCAGGGCCAGGGGCGCCCCCCGAGGCGATTGTCCCGCGAACCGGCAAGATCGTTCCGGCGCCCTGTGGACAACCCGCCGGTGTGGACAACGTGGCCCCGCTCGACACCGGCCACCCGTCGGCGCCGGGCTGGGCGAGTTGTCCCCGCCCGGGGTCATCCTCGGAGCCGCAGGCCGCGAGGGGTGGCGCGGAAACCCGCCGCCTGCAACGCGTCCCGCAGCGGCGACGCATGCACCGATTCGCCGTCCGCCCGCTCCACCGACATCGCCCCGAGCGCCCCGGACCGCACCGAGCCCGCGAGGGCCTGCCCGGCCGCGATCAGCGCCTCCGGATCGTCGGCGAAGGACAGCAGCGTCCGCCCGCCCCGCTCCACGTAGAGCACCAGCTCTCCGCCGACGAGCACGACCAGCGCCCCCGCCTTGCGCCCGGCACGGTGCCCGGCTCTGGCGACCGGTTCCCCGTCGCCACTGTCCACGATCCGTTCGGGCCAGGGCAGCGCCGCGCCGTAGGGGTTGGCCGGGTCCGCCGCGGCCAGCACCAGCGCGGTCGTGCCGGCTCGTTTGGCCAGTTCGGCGGGCTCCGCCAGGGCGCGCAGCCGGTCCACGGCGCCCGGCACCGCGAACTGTGCCGCGCCGAGCCCCTCCACGAAGTAGCCGCGGCGGGCCGCCCCGCGCTCCTCCAGGGCGCTGAGCACCGGATAGACCGCGGCGAACCCACCGGTCACGCCCTCGGACATGACCGCGCCCCGGGTCACCACGCCGTGCCGTTCCAGCAGCAGGTCGGCGAGCGCGGCCGCGCGGCGGGTCGGGTCGAGGTCTCGTTCCGGCAGCCGGGACCAGCGGCCGGCCATGTTGAGCGGCCCGGTGCGGGACGGCATGGTGGCCCGGCCCGGCCGTCGGTACCGGCTGCGGGCCGGTGCGGCCTTGGCCTTGTGCGCGCCGCTGCCGCCGAGCAGCGCGCGCAGCGGGGCGAACGTGTCGTTCGTCAGGTGCCCGGCCCACACCAGATCCCACACCGCCGCGGCCAGTTCGGTGTCGTCGGTCGAGCCGGCCCTGTCCGAGAGTGATCGGAAGAACAGCGCTTGCCCGTCGCCGAGCGCGTCCAGCACGGCCTGGTGGGCGGGGGTGATCGCGAACTCCTCGTCCGGCGGGGGGAGCAGCAGTGGCGCACTGTCGGCATAGGCCAGCGTCACCCAGCCGTCGCCACCGGCGATCGACCCAGACCCGGCCCACAGCACCTCCCCGCTCCCGCACAGCTCGTCGAGCAGCGGCGGCGCGTAGTCGGCGACCCGCGCCGGCAGCACCAGCCGCTCCCAGGCCGAAGCCGGCACCGCCAGCCCCTGGACCTGCTCCAGCGCCGCGGCCAGCGCGTCCACCCCGCGGGCGTTGCCGCCCACCTGGTGCCAGCGCGGCAGGAACGCGGCCAGCGCCTTCGGCGGCACCGGCTCGATCTCCCGGCGCAGGGCGGCCAGCGAGCGCCGGCGCAGCATGCGCAGCACCTCGGCGTCACACCACTCGGTGCCCGCACCGTCGGGCGAGAACTCGCCGGAGGTGACCCGCCCGGTCGAGCCGAGCCGCTTGAGTGCCTGCTCGACCACGAAGACGCCCAGCCCGAACCGGGCCGCGCAGGTCGCCGCGAGGAACGGCCCGTGCGTCCTGGCGTAGCGCGCGACCAGGTCACCGAGCGGGTCGGCGACCGGCTCCAGATATGCCTCGGCGATACCGACAGGCAGCGCGACGCCGAGCGCGTCCCGATACCGCCCCGCGTCGTCGATGCCGATCCAGCGTTCCTCGCCGGCCACCCGGACCCTGATCGCCCGCCGGGTCGTCTCCAGCTGTTGGGCCCACTCCTCGGGCACGCCCCGCTCGGCCAGCTCGGCCGCGGAGAGATCGCCGAGCAGCCGGAGCAGCTCGGCGGCGTCCTCGGCGTCCCGGGGGGTGCGCTGCGTCGTACGCCACTGCAGTTGCGCCTCGGTCTCGGTGACCACCGCCGGGTCGAGCAGCTCCCGCAGGTCGACCCGGCCGAGCAGCTCGCCGAGCAGGGTCGCGTCCAGGGCGAGCGCGGCGGCGCGGCGCTCGGCCAGGGGCGCGTCACCCTCGTACAGGAAAGCGCCCACATAGCCGAAGAGCAGTGATCGTGCGAACGGTGAGGGCCGCGGGGTCTCCGTCTCGACCAGGCGCACCTTGCGGCCGCCGATCTCGCGCATCAGCCCGGTGAGGCCGGGCACGTCGAAGACGTCCTGCAGGCACTCGCGGGCCGCTTCCAGGGTGACCGGGAAGTCGGCGAACTCGCGCGCCACGTCGAGCAGTTGCGCCGAGCGCTGCCGCTGCTGCCAGAGCGGCTGGCGTCGGCGCGGGTCACGGCGCGGCAGCAGCAACGAGCGGGCCGCGCACTCCCGGAACCGGGACGCGAACAGCGCCGAGGTGCCCACCGACTCCTCGACGATCTGGGCGATCTCCTCCGGGTCGAAGGCGACCAGGTCTGCGCCGGGCGGCTCCTCCGCGGTGTCCGGCAGGCGGATCACGATGCCGTCGTCGGAGGGCATGACCTGGCCGTCCACCCCGTAGCGCTCGCCGAGCCGGCGGCCGATGGCCAGCGCCCACGGCGCGTTGACCTTGGCGCCGAGCACACAGTGCACGGTCATCCGCCAGTCGCCCAGCTCGTCGCGGAACCGCTCGACCACGATCGTCCGGTCGTCGGGCAGGTGCCGGGTGGCCTCGCGCTGCTCGCGCAGGTAGCTCACCAGGTTTCCGGCGGCCCACTCGTCCAGCCCGGACTCGCGCAGCGCTGTCGTCGCCTTCTCGTCACCGGCCTTGGCCAGCGCCCGCAGCCGCGCCCCGATCGCCCGGCCCAGCTCGATCGGCCGGCCCGGGGAGTCGCCCTTCCAGAACGGCATCCGCGCCGGGGCGCCGGGCGCGGGGGAGACCAGCACCCGGTCGGGCGTGATGTCCTCGATCCGCCAGGACGTCGAGCCGAGCAGGAAGACGTCGCCCACCCGGGACTCGTAGACCATCTCCTCGTCCAGCTCACCGACCCGCGAGGCCCGCTCGGAACCGGCCAGGAACACCCCGAACATGCCGCGGTCCGGAATGGTGCCGCCGCTGGTGACCGCCAGCCGCTGCGCCCCCGGGCGGCCGGTGAGCAGATCGGTGCCGCGATCCCAGACCAGCCGCGGCCGCAACTCGGCGAACGCGGTTGACGGATAGCGCCCGGAGAGCATGTCCAGCACTGCGTGCAGCGCCGACTCGGGCAGCTCGGCGAAGGGCGCGGACCGCCGGACCAGTGCCGCCAGTTCGTCGACCGGCCACGCGTCCAGCGCCACCATCGCGACCACCTGCTGGGCCAGCACGTCGAGCGGATTGCGGGGGTACCGCAGCTCCTCGATCGCGCCCGCACTCATCCGTTCCGCGACGACGGCGCAGGACAGCAGGTCACCGCGGTGTTTCGGGAACACGACGCCCCGCGAGACCGCGCCGACCTGATGCCCGGCCCGGCCGATGCGCTGCAGCCCGGCCGCGACCGTGGGCGGCGCCTCGATCTGCACGACCAGGTCGACAGCGCCCATGTCGATGCCGAGCTCCAGGCTCGAGGTGGCGACGACGGCCGGCAGCCGGCCGGACTTCAGCGCCTCCTCGATCTGTTTGCGCTCCTCGCGGGAGACGCTGCCGTGGTGCGCGCGGGCGACGACCGGTGGTGCGCCGGTGGTCGCTCCGGCCTGCGCCATCACCGCGGCCGGCATGCCGCCGTCGCCACTCGTGCGCCGTCGCGCCGGCATTCCCCCCGGCCCGGGCCCGCCGGGCGCCACCAGGTCGGCGTTTCCCCCAACCCCGTTTCCGGTACGCAAGAGGCCCGCCCCGCCGGCGCCCTGCCCCAGCCCGTGCGCGAAATGCAGATCGTCGCCCACGCCGGGACTCGGATTCCCGTGCGGGTCGCCCGAGGTGCCGCCCGGCTCCGTCGTACCCCCGAGGGGTAGGCCGTCAGGTCCTGTCCCTGGCGGGGAACCGGCGGAACTCTGCTGGAGAAGAGCCAGCTCAGCGCGCTCGGCGGACAGCTCGTTGAGCCGGGCGCAGAGCCGTTCCGCCCCGCGCCGGGAGTTGGTGAAGACGATCGTCGAGCGGTGTGCCTCGATCAGGTCGAGCACCCGCTCCTCGACGGCCGGCCAGATCGACGGCGTGTGCCGCCCGCCCTCCAGGTCGTCGGCGGGGGACTCGTCGAGCCGGGTCATGTCCTCGACCGGGACCTGGACGGTCACCTCGATCGTTTTCGCGCTGGGCGGCCGGACGATCTCCACGTGCTGGGAGCCACCGAGGAACCGCGCGGTCTCCTCGATCGGCCGCACGGTCGCGGACAGCCCGACCCGCTGCGCGGGGCGCTCCAGCAGCGCGTCCAGCCGCTCCAGCGAGAGTGCCAGGTGAGCGCCGCGCTTGGTGGCCGCGACCGCGTGCACCTCGTCGATGATCACCGTCTCGACGCCGCGCAGCGACTCCCGCGCGGCGGAGGTGAGCAGCAGGAACAGGGACTCCGGCGTGGTGATCAGAATGTCCGGCGGGGTGCGGGCGAAGCCGCGCCGCTCGTCGGCGGGCGTGTCGCCGGTCCGCATCCCGACGGTGATCTCCGGAGGCGGAAGGCCGAGCCGGCCCGCGGCCTGCCGGATGCCGGTGAGCGGCGCGCGCAGGTTGCGTTCCACGTCGACGGCCAGCGCTTTCAGCGGACTCACGTAGAGCACCCGGCAGCGGCGCCGGACCTGCTCGGGCACCGGCTCCCGGGCCAGCTTGTCGAGCGACCAGAGGAAGGCGGCCAGCGTCTTCCCGGAGCCGGTGGGGGCGACCACGAGCGCGTGGCGACCGGCCCCGATCGCCCGCCACGCGCCGTCCTGAGCTGCGGTGGGCGCGGCGAACGCGGCCGTGAACCACTCCCGGGTGGCCGGACCGAAGATATCGAGCACCTCTCGCACGCCATCCATCCTTCCCCGGGGGTACGACAAAAACCCGCACGCTGCGCCCGGGTGATCGTCGTTCCGCGGGTGGTCTGTACCTGATTATCCTGATGTCCGACGTGATGGGTGGTTGCCGATGGCGGTCAGGCAGATGCTCGTCGCAGGCCGGTACCGTCTTCTGGAACCGGTCGGCGCCGGGGGAATGGGCCGGGTCTGGCTGGCCCGCGATCAGATGCTGGATCGGGACGTCGCCGTCAAGGAGATCGTCCCGCCCGACTGGATGTCCGATGCCGAGAAGGACCGGCTGCACAGCCGGACCCTGCGTGAGGCACGCAGCGCGGCCCGGCTGACGCATCCGCACGTGGTCCGGGTCTACGACGTGGTGCACGCCGAGGGCCTGTCCTGGATCGTGATGGAGTATGTCGCGTCCCGGTCGCTCTACCAGGTGCTGACCACGAAGGGGCCGTACCGGCCGATCGAGGCCGCGCGGATCGGCCTGGCCGTGCTGGACGCGCTGACCGCGGCCCACCGCGCCGGGGTGCTGCACCGCGACGTCAAACCGCACAACGTACTGATTGCCAACGACGGCCGCGTGCTGCTGACCGATTTCGGCCTGGCCACGTTCGTCGACGACGGCATGATCACCACGCCCGGGCTGATCGTCGGCTCCCCGCAGTACGTGTCACCGGAGCGCGCCCGCGACGGTGCCTCCACCGTCGAGTCCGACCTGTGGTCGTTCGGGGCGACGCTGTACGCGACGGTGGAGGGGCAATCGCCGTACGCCCGGGACAGCGCGATGGCGACGCTGGCCGCCCTGGCGACCGAAGATCCTGATCCGCCTCTTCGGGCCGGGCCGCTCGCGCCGATCCTGGAGGGGCTTCTCCGGTACGAGCCGGGAGCGCGACTGAGTGCCGCGGAGGCCGAACGGCAGTTGCGGCTGGTGCTGGGGGAGGAGCCGGCCGGGCCGCCCCGTGACCCGGGCCCCGACCGGCCGGTCACCCGGCGGCCGCTCGCCGAGCCGGCCGCGGACACCACCGAGCAACTGGCCGGTACGGCTGATCTCGACACACCCAATCTGACCGAGTCTGATCAGCCTCTGGCGGCTGCGCTGCCGGTTCCGGCCGTCGTCCGGGCGATCTCCTCCGCTGTCGTGCCGGTCCAAGCCGGCCCCGGCCCGGCCGATGACGGCTCCGGCGTCGCGGGCTCCGATGCGGGCCCCGGCGCGGCGGGCTCCGATGTCGCGGGCTCCGGGACTCCGGAGTTCGGTGTCCCTGGATCAGCTGCCGCTCGCTCACATGCCGCTGATTCCGGCGTGCCCGGCGCCGAGGACGCGAAATCGGGGAAGGACGGCGACTCCGACGAGTGGTGGCATTCCCCGGACGAGGGTCGCAGCGGCGACGACCTCATCCGGAGCCGCTACATCGAAGGCACGTTCACGAGCGGCGTCCTGACGTGGGCCGGGGCGCACCGTGGCGCCGGAGCGAATCAGGGGCCGAGTCGCGCCGGCCCGTCCGGGCCTCGCCCGAACCGGCCACCCGCCGCCGCGGGACAGCCCGCGACCAGCGCGTCCGCGCGCCGGGGCAATCAGGTGCTGCTCCGCGCCATCCCCGCACCCCGGTCCCCGGTCTCCGGCCCGTTGCACTCGAACGAGCCGCCGCCGGGCCGCTGGACCCGCCGGCAGCGGCCGGTGAACCGGGTACGCACCCGGCTGGTCATCGCCGGTCTGCTCGCGACGGTCCTGGTCGTGGGCGGCCTGCTGGGTGCCCGCCTGATCGCCCGCGAGGACTCCGCGCCGCAGGTGGTCAAGTCGCCGGCCCCGTCGCTGTCGGTCTCCTCGTCCCTGTCGCGGGCGTCGCCCTCCCGTGCCTCCCCGTCGCGGTCGGTCCCCGCGTCGCCGCTGGCGGCCGGTTTCTCGCCGGTCGTCTGTGACGTGCGCCCGCCGTCCCGGGTCCCGGTCGCCCCGAAGGAGGACGCCGCCCGGGGGGTCAACGGCTGGGAGTTGCAGACCGGCTGGTCGTACTTCACCGACGGCACCGGATTCCACCTCCCGGTCCCGGACGGCTGGTCGTATCAGCGGATCGGCACCACCTACTGCTTCCGTGACCCGCGCGGCGCCCGGGTGCTGAGCCTGGACGTCGCGCGTCCCGCCGGGGCCGACCCGCAGGAGGGCTGCCGGGCCGAGGAGCGCCGGTTACGGCGGTCCGGCCGGGTCCGCGACTACACACCGATCACGATCTCCCCGGTGGACCTCCTGCACGCGGCCGCCGACTGGGACTACCGCTACCGCACCGCAGCGGGAGTGCTCCGCCGCGCCACCACCAGGTGGTTCGTCGCCGGGGCCCGTGCCTATGCCCTGGGCTGGGCCACTCCCGAGAGGGCCTGGGCCGGCGAGCTCGGCAAGATCGAGATGGTTCGCGCCACCTTCTACACCGACACCCCGCCCGCCGGCCTCACCCGCGATTGACCCCGTCAGGCTGGGCCGGAGGTCAGTTCGAGTCGCAGTGGCCGACTCGATACCGACGTCAGCTCAAGGTGGCGGTGGCCGGCTCGATGCCGGAGCCGACGAACAACGCGCCCGGCACGGGTCGCGCCTCTTCCCGGCCTGATCAACTTGCGGCGAGGCGGTCACGCAGACGCTGAGCCGCGGCCGGCCACTCGTCCGCCGTCATCGCGAACACCACGGTGTCCCGCAGGCTGCCGTCGGGCCGCGGCCGCTGGCTGCGGATCACCCCGTCCCGGCTCGCGCCGAGCCGGGCGATCGCGCGCTGCGACCGCTCGTTGCGAATGTCCGTGTACCAGAAGACCTTGACCGCGCCGAGCACGTCGAAGGCGCGCTCCAGCAGCAACAGCTTCGCCTCGGTGTTGACCCCGGAACGCCACCACTTGCGACCGAGCATGGTGTGCCCGATCCCGAGCGTGCGCCGGTCGGGGTCGACGTCGTGAAACGTCGTGATGCCCATCACGGTGCCGGTCGCCGGGTCGACCTGCGCCCAGCCCGAGCGGTCGCCGCGCCACTGCCCGCGGATCACCTCGGCGATGTCGGCCGCGACGTCCTCCACGGTGCGGGCCTGCGGCATCGGGATGTACCGCCAGATCTCCTCGTCGTCCAGCGCCTCGAACATCCCGGGCGCGTGCGCGGGCGACAGCGGCTCCAGCCGGACGTGCCGGCCCTCCAGCAGGACCGGGGTCTGCCACTCGGTCGCCGGGTTGCCCGGCAGGTAGGCCGGCGGCGGCACGGCGACGCCCGGCGCGGTCTCCGGCGGGCCGGCGACGCGGTGGATCGGCAGCACCCCGGCCCAGTGCGGCAGGCCGAGGTCGGTCTCGTCGTCGAGCACCCCGCCGGATCGGGCCCGCACCGAGACCTCGGCCAGGGGCAGCGCGAGCACGCCGGTCTGCGCCATCTCCTGCTTCGTCGGCGGCCGGCTCTCCGCGGTGCGGCCGGCGCCGGTCTTCTCCACCAGCGCCCGCATGGCCTCGGCCTTCTCCGCCGGGTCGGTGACCGGGCGGGCGACGCCGAGGGCGACCACCGAACGGTAGTTGGCGCTGTGGTGGAACTGGGAACGCCCGTAGACCAGGCCGTCGAGCAGGGTCACGCTGACGCAGACCGGGATGCCGTCGCCCCGGGCGGCCAGCGCCATCCGGCCGCCGGTGGAGCCGTGCAGATAGAGCGTCTCGCCGACGCGGACGTGCAGAGTGGGCAGCACGCGGGGCTCGCCGTCCACCACGAAGCCGACCGCGCAGTCGAACGCCTCGTCGAGAATGGCGTGTGCCTTGTCGCGCTCGTAGTGCATCCGCTCGCGGGTGCGGGTCGCTGTGGTGCGGTGGGTAGCGGCGTAGACATCGGTCATCAGGACCTCCCCGGTAGCGCTGTTCCCGTTGCGCTGAAGCTTGTACTAGTACATAATCTGTGCTGTGGCAGAACAATATCAGGTCAGTGGGGAGACCGCCGCCGAGATCTCGGCGAGCATCGAGGCGGGTGTGGTCCGGGGCGACTGGGTCTTCGGCGCCGCGCTGCCGCCCGTGCGGGTGCTTGCCGGCGCCCTGCACGTCAGTCCGGCCACGGTCGCCAAGGCGTATCAGGAGCTGCGGCATCGCGGTGTCGTGGAGACCGAGGGCCGACGCGGCACCCGGATCCGGGGCCGGCCCCCGGTGGCGTCGTCACGGTCGGCGCTGCACCTGGCCGTTCCGGCAAATGTCCTCGATCTCTCTTCCGGTGAGCCGGATCTGCGGCTTCTGCCACCGCTGGGGCCGGCTCTGCACGCGATCGCCGACAGCATCGGGCCCCCGCAGGGCTACACGTCCGCGGTGACCATGCCGGAGCTGGTCGAGGCGGCCCGCGCACGTCTGCTCGATCACGGCGTTCCGGTCGAGGGGGCGGCGATCACGGTCACCGGCAGCACGCTCGACTCGATCGAGCGCCTGCTCACCGCCCACCTCCGGCCGGGTGACGCGGTCGCCGTCGAGGATCCGGGCTGGGCGAACATGCTGGATCTGATCGCCGCGCTGGGCATGCGCGTGCTGCCCGTCGAGATGGACGATCAGGGGCCGGCGCCGGAGTCGCTGGCCGCCGCGCTGCACGCCGGCGCGCGTGCCGTGATGATCACCGTGCGCGCGCAGAACCCGACCGGCGCGATGGTCAGCGCCGCGCGGGCCGGTGAGCTGCGGGGGCTGCTCGCCGAGCATCCGGAGGTCCTGCTGGTGGAGGATGATCACGCCGCCGAGCTGGCCGTCGAGCCGCCGCACGTGATCGGCCCGGTGACCAGATGGTGGGCCTTCGTCCGGTCCGCGTCGAAGCCGTTCGGTCCCGACCTGCGCATCGCCGTGCTGGCCGGCGACGAGACGTCGGTGGCCCGGGTCGCCGGCCGGATGCGGATCGGCACGGGCTGGGTGTCGACGGTCTCCCAGCGGCTGCTGCTGCGGCTCTGGCGGGACGCCGGGGTCACCGGCTGGATCGCGGAAGCCGCCCGGTCGTACGGGACTCGCCGGGCCGCCCTGATCGACCTGCTCCGCGAGCACGGCGTCCCGGCGTCCGGCGCGGCCGGCATCAACGTCTGGGTCCCGGTGCCGGACGAGACCCACGCGGTCGCCGCTCTGCGTGACGCGGGTTACGCGGTGGCGCCGGGCGCCCGGTTCCGGGTCGCCTCGCCGCCCGGTGTCCGGATCACGGTCAGCCCGCTGGACGTGCCGGATCTTCCCGCCCTGGCGCGGGCGGTGACGGCGGCGGCCCGTCCGGCCGGCGGCATCGTGATGCGGTGACCTTCTGGACGGGTGAGCCCGGTCGGCGGCATCGTGATGCGGTGATCCTCCGGACGGGTGAGGCCGGTCGGCGTGACGTCCGCCATCGCGGGTAGAACGGAGGAATGCCGAGGACCGGAGCGCCGCCCGGCGCGCAGCAGTGGGTGCCGCCGCACCCGGACAGCATCGACGAGCTCAAACAGGCCGCCGCCGATTGCCACGGCTGTGAGCTGCGCGAGCCTGCGACGCAGACGGTCTTCGGCCGGGGCGCTCCGAACGCGAAGATCGTTTTCGTCGGCGAGCAGCCCGGCGACGTCGAGGACCAGAAGGGCCTGCCGTTCGTCGGCCCGGCCGGACGTCTGCTGCGCGACGCGGTGGACGACGCCGGAATCGACCCCTCCGACCTCTACATCACCAATGCGGTGAAGCACTTCCGTTTCGAGCTGCGCGGGTCGAGGCGGATCCATCAGTCGCCCGGCCCGGCGCACATCACCGCCTGCCGTCCCTGGCTGGTCGCCGAGTTCTCGCTGCTCAAGCCGGAGCTGGTGGTGATCCTCGGGGCAACCGCCGGCAAGGCGCTGCTGGGGCCCTCGTTCCGGGTCAACCGGTCCCGCGGTCAGCTGATGCCCTGGCCGGGGTCGGCCCAGCACCCGGAGGACTTCCCGGTCGCCGACATCAAGGCGCTGGCCACGATCCACCCGTCAGCCGTGCTGCGGGCGGACAACCGGGACATCGCCTATCAGGGTCTGGTCGACGACCTGAAAATCGCCGCCGAGGCGGTTGCGGCCTGAGATTCGCGGGATGAGCCGCGGCCGCATCGTGTCCTTTCGACGCCCTTGGCTTGAAGTGCCACACGTCACAAACAGATTCGGCCGGCTCTCGCGGAACGAGCCGATGCGCACCGGCGTGGGTACGCTCGTGGCGTGCGATTGACGGACTTCTGGGGGCGCCTTGAACAGGCGTTCGGGGCTGCCTATGCCCGCAGCATCGCGGCCGATCACGCCTTCGCCGAGCTGGGTGACCGCACCATCGACGAGGCCATCGCGCACGGTGTCGAGACAATTACGATCTGGCGTGCCGTGGTGGCCGCCTACCCCGATCGGGTGCCGTCCCGGCTGCGCTGAGCCATTTTTCGTACGCTTGTTCTGGCGTGTCGCTCGATGTCGTACAAGTGTTCGGCTATTGTCCACAGCGGCTCGGCCATCCACAGCCCTCGGTAGGGCGGAGGATTTTTGTCATACCCACCGCATACCGTGTCGGCCGTGGCGAAGAACGCGAAGTCCAATACAGGGGTGGCAGCAATGGTGGCAGCACCGGACCGGGAAAAGGCGCTCGAACTGGCGCTGGCACAGATCGACAAGCAGTTCGGCAAGGGCTCCGTGATGCGGCTCGGGGAGCGGCCGGTCGTGCAGACCGCCGTCATCCCGACCAGCTCCATCGCGCTCGACGTGGCGCTCGGCGTCGGCGGCCTGCCGCGCGGCCGGGTCATCGAGGTCTACGGGCCGGAGTCCAGCGGTAAGACCACCGTCGCGCTCCACGCGGTGGCCAACGCGCAGAAGGCCGGCGGCACCGCGGCGTTCATCGACGCCGAGCACGCGCTCGACCCGGACTACGCCCGGGCGCTCGGAGTCGACACCGACGCCCTGCTGGTCTCCCAGCCGGACACCGGTGAGCAGGCGCTGGAGATCGCGGACATGCTGATCCGCTCCGGCGCGATCGACGTCATCGTCATCGACTCGGTCGCCGCGCTGGTGCCGCGCGCCGAGATCGAGGGTGAGATGGGTGACAGCCACGTCGGTCTGCAGGCCCGGCTGATGAGCCAGGCGCTGCGGAAGATCACCGGCGTGCTCAGCAACACCGGCACGACCGCGATCTTCATCAACCAGCTCCGCGAGAAGATCGGCGTCATGTTCGGCTCGCCGGAGACGACGACCGGTGGTCGCGCGCTGAAGTTCTACGCGTCGGTCCGGCTCGACATCCGCCGCATCGAGGCTCTGAAGGACGGCACCGACGTCGTCGGCAACCGCACCCGCGTCAAGGTCGTGAAGAACAAGGTCGCGGCGCCGTTCAAGCAGGCCGAGTTCGACATCATGTATGGCAAGGGCATCTCGCGTGAGGGCTCGCTGATCGACGTCGGCGTCGAGCAGAGCATCATCCGCAAGTCCGGCGCCTGGTACACGTATGACGGCGACCAGCTCGGCCAGGGCAAGGAGAAGGCGCGGGAGTTCCTCAAGGAAAACCCGGACGTCGCCGCCGAGATCGAGAAGAAGATCCTGGAGAAGCTCGGCGTCGGGCAGACCACCGGGGACGCCGCGAGTGGCCCCGAGCTGCCGCCGGTCGACTTCTGATCGGGTCGAGCGCGATGGCCGGGCGACGTGGTGCGCGGTCCGGGCGCGGGTGGGATGCCATCCCGCCCCGGGCCGGCACCGACCAGCCGGATGGCGGGACCCCGGGCGAGCCCGCCCGGGGAGAGTCCCGGCGCGGCGCGCCGGCCCAGCCGGCGCAGACCGAGTCCGAGCGGGCGCGCGAGATCTGTCTACGCCAGCTGGCGACCCGCCCGCGGACCAGGGCGGAACTGGCCAAGGCGCTGGCCCGTAAGGAGATCTCCGAGGAGGTCATCTCCGAGGTCCTGGATCGTTACGACGAGGTCGGCATCATCGACGACGCGGCGTTCGCCCGGGCCTGGGTGTCCAGCCGGCATCACGGTCGTGGTCTCGCCCGCCGTGCGCTCGCCAACGAGCTGCGGCAGCGCGGGGTGGATGCGGAGGTGGCGAGCGAGGCGCTGGAGTCCGTCGACGACGAGTCGGAGGCGGAGACCGCCCGGGCCCTCGTCGACCGCAAGCTGCGAACGGCCACCGGCACCCCCGAGGCGATCTTCCGGCGACTCGTCGGCATGCTCGCCCGCAAGGGCTATCCGGCGGGCATCGCCATCCGCGCGGTGAAGGACGCTCTGGCCGCCCGGGATGAGGAGGCCGCCGAGTTCGCCGACGACGTGGACGCCGACGCGCTGGCCGACCAGGCCGATCCACTCGCCTGACACCACGATCCCGGCAGACGGCAGACGGCAGACGGTCGGCAGACAATCGGCGGTGACCAGCCCGCCCTCGGCGCTGATCAGCCTGCCTGTCAGCGGTGATCTGCCTGCCTTCGGCGATGACGAGCTCGCCCTTGGCGGTCATCAACCTGCCCTGGCGGTGATCGGTCCGTTCCCGCGGTGACCAACCTGCCCTCGGCCGTGATCGGCTGTTCCCGCGGTGACCAGCCCGTCCCCCGGCGGGTGAACTCGCCGAAGCGCCGCCTGGCGACGCGCAGCCGGCCGAGTTGATCCCGAGATCCTGACGGGTGTCCCGAGGGACGCGGCCCCGGATCAATGTTCACGTTCCCATCTGCTGAGCAGAGAGCGGACCAAGATTGCCCATGGTTGCGCTTTGTAACAAGTGCCCATGAGCGGAACGAAACCGATCCTGATCCTCTCGGACCCGGTCAAGCCGACGCCTCGAGCCGCCCACCGGCCCCGGAGAGCCGCGGCGACGCAACCGGCGACGCGGCATTGGTGACGATCTCAGGTCATCGGACCGATATAGTCCCTGAGATGAGCGAATCCACCCGTTCGCCGGGAACTTCCGGATCGGTGTCAGCCGACCCGGTGAAGGTCACGCTCGGTGGAGTGGGCACCCGGCGGCCGAGGCGGGAAACAATGGTGTGAAGCCTCCCGGCGGAAGTGCTCGATGTTACGGCACGTCGGAAATATCCGGGCGATATCGTGAGCTGGGCGTAAGCACGTCTGTGCCCTACGTCCTATCCGCTGCCGAATCATGAGTCCTTGACCGAAGCGGTACTCGCGACCTAGCCTCGCGTTACACAAGGTTTGCTCGACCATCGCAGGCAACACACACAACATAGATCGCATTACATTACGGCATCACTTGACGGGTTCGCCCCGCCGGAGGGTGCCGCAGACGTCGCCTACCGCTGACCGCGCGGCAGGCGGTGAGACATACCGGCGGTCGACCCCACAACTCCACACACCCTCTGATCCGAGCCATCAGCAGCCGACCCGGAAGCGAACTCCGGCGGACCCGACGGACAAGATTTCGTCACCCTCCGTCAGTGATCGCGAGCCAGTCTGGCCCTCGCCCGCAGCGAGAGCCGACCGGTGACGGGCCGCAAGGTTCCAGGGACGCCAAGACGGCGAAGGGCACGACCGGCAGCCGCGGAAACTCACGACGCCGGCCGTTCAGCTCCGGCCGGACCGGGCGGTTCGGCCCCTGCCGGCCGGCGACGCGGAACCGCGCGAAGCTGGGCGACCGGGACCGCCGGTCGCCACCGCAGGCCCGTGCCACCCAGCTTCGCGGAACCTCGTGAAGCCGGGCGACCGGACCGTCGGCCGCCACGCAGGCCCGTGCCACCCTCGGGGGCACGGCGCTGAAGGCATGCCGGAACCGGCCGCCGTGGCACCGGAACATGCCGCGGCGACACCTGCGTGAACGGATCCAGAGGAACGACGAACCGGCCGGAGCGGCGCAAGCCGTGCCGGAATCCCGGTCGGAGAAGCCGGAACAGGCGGCGACCGGCCTCTCCGAGAGGCGAAGCTGGTAGTCGTTAGGGCGGAGCGTGTGAGCCGGTCATCTGCCTTGGTCGGGCATCCCGCAGAGAGCCCGCGCGCGTGCACACCGCGCCGGCGGCGAAGGGAGACGCGGCGAGATGGCCCCCCAGTACTGGGTGCTCGTAGTAGCAATCGTCGTGCTCGCCGTGTCGGTGATCGTCGGCCTGACGCTGGGCGCCCGTGCGCTGCGTCAGTTCCGGACCGACCGGCAGGACGCCCAGGATCGGCAGGATCAGGAGGTCGGCGTCGCCCAGGCGAAGGTTGCCGACGCGAACGCCAAGGCCGCCTCGGTGCGTGCCGAGGCCGCTGCCGCGAAAGCCGAAGCCGCCGCTGCCCGCGCCGAAGCCCGTCGCGTGCTGGAGACCGCGCACAGCGAGGCCGACACGATCCTGGAGCACGCCCACCGCCAGGCCGAGGCCGACGCCGAGCAGGTGCGCACCGCCGCCCGCCGGTCCGGTGAGCGCGAGATCGCCCTGCTCAACGCGACGGTGAAGGAGCAGTCCGCGGAGGTCGAGCGCCGCGCCGCCCGGATCGACGAGCGGGAGCGGCTGCACTCGGAGGAGGTGGAGCGCCTGGTCCAGCGGGAGCGCCGGCTCGGTGCTCTGGAGTCCGAGCTGGCCAGGCGTGAGGCGAGCCTCAAGAGCCGGGAGTCCGCGATCGAGGCGGCGGAGGAGGCGAAACGCCGCGAGCTGGAGCGCATCGCCGGCCTCACCGTGGACACGGCGAAGACGGAGCTGATCGAGTCGATCGAGGGCCAGGCCAAGCGTGAGGCGGCGATCCTGGTCCGGGACATCGAGCAGGACGCGCGGAACACCGCCGACACCCGCGCCCGGCACATCGTGGTCGACGCCATTCAGCGGATCGCCAGCGAGCAGACCGCGGAGAGCGTGGTCAGCGTGCTGCACCTGCCGAGCGACGAGATGAAGGGCCGGATCATCGGCCGCGAGGGCCGCAACATCCGGGCGTTCGAGTCGACCACCGGCGTCAATCTGATCATCGACGACACCCCCGAGGCGGTGCTGCTCTCCTGCTTCGACCCGGTCCGCCGCGAGGTGGGCCGGCTCACGCTGGAGAAACTGGTGCTGGACGGCCGGATTCACCCGCACCGGATCGAGGAGGTCTTCGACAGCGCGAAGAACGAGGTGGAGCGGCTCTGTGACCGCGCCGCCGAGGAGGCGCTGGTCGACGTCGGCATCACCGACATCCACCCGGAGCTGACCAAGCTGCTGGGCCGCCTGCGGTACCGGACGAGTTACGGCCAGAACGTGCTCAAGCACCTGGTCGAGACCGCGCACATCGCCGGGATCATGGCCGCTGAGCTGGGGCTGAACACCAAGACGATGAAGCGTGCGGCCTTCCTGCACGACATCGGCAAGGCGCTGACCCACGAGGTCGAGGGCAGTCACGCGCTGATCGGCGCCGACGTGGCCCGCAAGTACGGCGAGCACGAGGACATCGTCCACGCCATCGAAGCGCATCACAACGAGGTGCCGCCGCAGACCATCGAGGCGGTTCTGACCCAGGCGTCGGACGCCTGCTCCGGGGGCCGGCCGGGCGCTCGGCGGGAGAGCCTGGAGGCGTACGTCAAGCGTCTGGAGCGGATCGAGGAGATCGCCGGCGGCAAGCTCGGCGTCGAGAAGGTCTTCGCGATGCAGGCCGGCCGCGAGATCCGGGTCATGGTCCGCCCGGACGACATCGACGACATCGGCGCGGCGGTCCTCGCCCGCGACGTCGCGAAGCAGATCGAGGAGGAGCTGACCTACCCCGGCCAGATCCGGGTCACGGTCGTCCGCGAGTCCCGGGTCACCGAGTTGGCCCGCTGAGACCCAGAAGATCCCGATTTTGTACGACGGGTGCCAGGCCCCCGCGCCCCGTCCCATCGCGCCCGTGCCGTCACTCCCGTGATGACGCGACGCTCAGGGGGGCTCACAACGCCAGCCCGGCGCTCCCCGCTGTCCCGGAGCGGCTGGCGCTGACGGCTGTTCCGGAGTCCCGTTACAGCCGTCACCGCCAGCCGGGCGCCGCCAGCCGTCAGCGCCAGCCGGCAACCGAGTGTCAGCCGACAACCGAGTGTCGGCCCGGCGAGGAGTGTCAGCCGACAAGCCAGTGTCAGCCGACGAGTGTCAGACCTGCCGGCCGACGTCGTTCAGGGGGATCGGCTTCGCCGCCGTGGTCCGCACCCTCGTCAACCGCCGCTGCAGCCACCACGCGCAGGCCGACAGCAGCCCGCAGATCCCGATGTACATGGCCGCCACCACGAGGTACGCCGGCACGTACGGGAACCCGAACGCCAGCCGCCCACCGATCGTCTTCCCGACGGTCAGCAGCTCCGGGTACGTGATGATGAACCCGAGCGCGGTGTCCTTGAGCAGCACCACGAGCTGGCTGACGATGGCCGGCAGCATCGACCGGATCGCCTGGGGCAGCAGGATCATCCGCAGCACCTGGCCCTTGCGCAGCCCGATCGCGTACGCAGCCTCGGTCTGCCCGCGCGGCACCGCGTTGACCCCGGCCCGGAAGATCTCGGCGAGCACCGAGCCGTTGTACAGCGTCAGACCGACGACCAGCGCCCACAGGTTGCTGATCGACCAGCCGTACTGCAGGGGCACGTAGTACCCGAAGAAGATCAGGATGAGCAGCGGGATGGCCCGGAACAGCTCGACCACCGCGCTCGACGGCACGCGCAGGATCCGGTGGTCGCTGAGCCGCCCGGCCGCGAAGACCGCGCCGAAGAGCAGCGCCAGCACGGTCGCGATCCCGGCCGCCTTGAGGGTTGCCAGCAGCCCGTTGAGCAGCTCCGTCTGAACGGCCTGATACTCGAACTGCACCCAGCGCCGCTGCTCGAACTGCCCGGTCGCGTTGAACCGGTAGATCACCCAGGCGATCAACCCGACGATTGCCAGGCTGGCCAGCACACCGATGATCAGATTGCGCCGGCGACCCCGCGGCCCAGGCAGGTCGTAGAGAACCGAAGAGCTCATCGCGCCACCGCCAGCTTGCGTTCGAGGACCCGCTGCAGCAGTACCAGCGGGGTGATCAGGACCAGGAAGCCGATGGCGATCCAGAGCAGCACGTAGAACTGCGGCTCACCGAACTCGGCCATGTAGGCGGGGATGGCCCCGGCCTCCACCACCGAGAAGCCGGCGGCCACGGTGGTGTTCTTCAGCATCGCGATCATGACGCTCATCAGCGGCGGCACCATGGCCCGCAACGCCTGCGGCAGCACCACCTCGAGGAGCACCTGCCCGAACGAGAGGCCCAGCGCCCGTGCCGCCTCGGCCTGCCCGGGGGCGACCGTGTTGACGCCGGAGCGGACCACCTCACAGATGAAGGCGGCGGTGTACACGGTGAGCGCGACCGCCGCGGCCGTGAAGTAGTCGAAGTTGACGTCGAGCTTCGGGGCGGCGAAGACCAGGAACGCGAAGACCAGCGTGAGTGGTGTGTTGCGCACGATGTTGACGTACGTCGCGCCGAACCAGCGCAGCGCCGGGATCGGCGAGACCCGGAACGCGCCGAGCAGGACGCCCAGCACGAGGCAGCCGACGCCGGCGATCAGGAACAGCTTCACCGTGTTGCCGAAGCCCTGGCCGAACAGGCTCCAGTGGTCTGTCAGTACGTTCAGGAACTCCGTCATGCCCCGTCCCAGTAAACAGCGGAGGACTCACCGGCCGGGGCCGAGCGGAAAGTTCCGCCCGGCCCCGGTTCCAGCGATGTGGATCAGTAACGCTCGACGGCCGGCGCGGTGGCCGGCGAACCCGACCTGCCCAGCGTGCCGTCGTAGATCTTCTGCCAGGTGCCGTCCTTGAACGCGGCCTCCAGCTGGGTGTTGACGTAGTCCCGCAGGGCCTTGTCGTCGTGCGGCAGGCCGATGCCGTACTTCTCGGTGCTGAACGGCTTGCCGACGACCTTCAGGTCGGTGGAGTTCTGCGCGGCGTAGCCCTTGAGGATCGCGTCGTCGGTGGTGACGGCGTCGACCTTCTTGTCGAGCAGCTGCGAGACACACTCGGAGTACGTCTTGAACTCGACGATGTTCTCCGGCTCGGTCAGCTTCTCGTCCTTGACCCGCTGGATCGGGGTCGAGCCGGTGGCCGAGCAGACCTTCTTGCCCTTGAGGGTGTCCTTGCCGGTGATCGCCGACTCGTCCTTGCGGACCAGCAGGTCCTGGCCGGCCACGAAGTACGGCCCGGCGAAGGCGATGTCAGCCTTGCGCTTGTCGGTGATCGAGTAGGTGCCGACGTAGTAGTCGACCTCCCCGCCCTTGATCGCCGTCTCGCGGTTGGCCGACGGGATCTCCTTGTACTCGATCTTCGCGGGGTCGATGCCCAGCTTGGACGCGACGTACTGGGCGATCTCGATGTCGAAACCGCACCGCTTGCCGGAGGTGTCCTTGTAGCCCAGGTTCGGCTGGTCGAACTTGACGCCGACCACGACCTTGTTTGCCGACTTGATCTTGTCGAAGGTGGTGCTGCCCGCGACCGCCGCGGCGCTGTCTGCGGTGAACGTCGCCCCGGACGGCTTGCAGGTGTCGGAGACGGCGGCCCCGCTGGCGTTGCTGTCGCCGCTGGCCGTAGGGGTCCCCTCTTTGCCGCACGCGGTCAGCGTGAAGGCGAATGCCGCAGCGGTGGCGAACACCGCTGCCCGCTTCATGCCCATGATCAACTCTCTCCTCTGCTCCAGTGACGAACTGGAATCGGCTTGGGGGCCGGTCATCGGGATTACTCAGTGGGTCAAGATCTTGGAAAGGAAGTCCTTGGCCCGGTCGCTCTTCGGATTCGCGAAGAACTCGGCCGGGGGTGCCTGCTCGACCAGCTGGCCGTCGGCCATGAAGACCACCCGCTTCGCCGCGTGCCGGGCGAAGCCCATCTCGTGGGTGACGACCACCATGGTCATCCCCTCCTTGGCCAGCGACGTCATCACGTCCAGCACCTCGCCGACCATCTCCGGGTCGAGCGCGCTGGTCGGCTCGTCGAAGAGCAGCGCCTTGGGCTGCATCGCGAGCGCCCGGGCGATCGCCACGCGCTGCTGCTGGCCACCGGAGAGCTGGGCCGGGAACTTGTCCGCCTGGCTGGCGATGCCGACCCGCTCGAGCAGCGCCATCGCGCGCTCGCGGGCCGCGGCCGGCTTCTCCTTGCGGACCTTCACCGGGCCGAGCATCACGTTCTGCAGGATGGTCTTGTGGGCGAACAGGTTGAACGACTGGAAGACCATGCCGACCTCGCTGCGCAGCCGCGCCAGCGGCCGCCCCTCGGCCGGCAGCGGCGTGCCGTCGAACGTGATCGAGCCGGAGTCGATCGGCTCCAGCCGGTTGATCGCCCGGCAGAGCGTGGACTTGCCGGAGCCGGACGGTCCGATCACGACCACGACCTCACCGCGCTCGACCGTCAGATCGACGTCCTGCAACACGTGCAGTGGGCCGAACCACTTGTTCACGTTCTCCAGAACGATCAGCGCCTCGCCCGTCACTCGTGTCCACTCCGCTCGTCAGGTACGTCGTTGGCAGACACAGTAGGGGGCCATCGGTATCGGAAGGTGACGAGATTGGTCACGGAGCGGTAACGCAGTGGTCGCGGGGTGGAAGGTGCGATAAGGATGTCGGGTATGGCTGGTCTCTGGAACTGGTCCGCCGCCGGGCTGATCCAGCCCGAGCGCGTACGGAATGCCCTGGCGGGAGCTCTGGAGGCGCCGGTGACCGAGTTGCCGGCGGGCGTGCCGGGCGGCCTGCTCTGCGACGTGTATCACGTCGGTGGTGACTTCCCGACACTGATCGACGTCTTCCTCGCCCCCGACGACATCGCCGAGGAGACGGCTGCCAGCGCCGTGGCGGTCCGGCTGGAGGCCGCGGTGCTGCTTCCCGACGACACGCTCAACCCCACGCGGTACGTGCTGGCCGAGCCGGACGGGACGCTGCGGGCCGTGCACGTCGACGAGGAGGAGACCGACGACGGCGCCGAGCGGCGGCACGCCCGTCCCTGCACCGGCGCCGACCCGGCCTGTGCGACCGGACCGGGCTGCGGCCGGTCCCGCTTCCGCCCGGTGGCCGGCCCCGGCCGCCCGGCCGCCGCCTGAGAACGCGAGGAAAGGTTAATCGCCGGGAGACGCCCGATGAAGGGGATGAGAACAACCGTCCTCGATGGGGAACTGATCGATCACAAGCGCGATTGAGCTGCGCAGACGCTTCCATTCATTGCTATAAGTCACTGCGTGAGATCATTCTTACGGGCCGCGGCATCCGTGGCTCTTCTGAGCACCGTTCTTCTCATTCCGAGCACCCCGGCCCTGGCCGCGGCGAGCAGCGCCACCCGGCTGCAGGCCAACCCCGGCTTCGAGTCCGGCCTCACCTCGTGGACCGCCGACAGCAGCGCGGCGACCGCGACCACCACGGCTCACAGCGGCTCAGGAGCCCTGCGGATCGCCGACTCCAGCACCACCGCCGGGGTGAGCGTCCGCGGCTCGGCCCTCGCCGTGGTCCCGGGCGAGCGGATCACCGCCGGCATCTGGGTCAAGCAGGCCGTGGCCGGCGCCGGCGGTTTCCTCTACCTGGAGTTCCGCCGCGCCGACGGCTCCCGCACCACGCCGGTGCTGTCCGAGGCGGCCGCCTCGTCGACGTCCTGGCAGCAGCTGACCGTGACCGGTGACGTGCCGGACGACGCGGTCACCGTGAACGTGCTGGCCTACTCCAGCGTGGCCGGCTCCGGCACGACGTACTGGGACGACGCCACGGTCAGCGCGCTGCCGGCGCCGCTGCGCAAGGTGCCGAACGCCGGCTTCGAGGAGCAGCGCGACACCTCCTACCCCACCCAGTGGGCGACCGACAAGACCGGGGTCGGCCTGGTCCGGGGCGCTGCCGCGTTCGAGGGGGACACCGCCGTCCGGATCACCGACGGCAGCACCACCGACGCCGTCTCGGTGCTGAGCCGGGCGGTCCCGGTCGGGGTCGGCGAGACGATCACCGCGTCCGCCTGGGCGAACCCGCTCAGCGGTGCCGGCGCGACCCTCTACCTGGAGTTCCGGGATGCCGACGGGGACCGGCTCAGCGCCACCACGGCAGCCCCCGGTTCCGCGGGGAGCGGCTGGCAGCGGGTGGGCGTGACGGCCACCGCGCCGGCGTCGGCCACGACCGTGACCGTCCGGCTCTACAGCCTGCTCGGCTCGGTGGGCACCACCACCTGGGACGACGTGCGGCTGCGGTCCGGGGCGGACGTGTCGTACGCCCCGGCGCTCGGCGCGGGCCGGATGGTGCTGTTCGCCGGTGACCAGCGGGTCGAGTCGTACACCGGGGTCACCCACAAGGTCTTCGCCGGGACGAAGGCGAACACCACCGGCATCGTGCTGGGCAAGGGATCGGCGGCGTACACCGCGAACCCCCGGTGCAGCTGCACCGTCCTGCCGGGCGGGACCGGCGAGCCGAAGTGGAAGCTGTGGTTCTCCGGCAGCCCGCAGAACGGTCTCAGTGCCGGCTACGCCACCAGCGAGGACGGCCTGACCTTCCAGCACGTCGCACTGGTCACCGGCGCGCCGGCCCTGGGCGGGGTGGTCGCGAACCCGGCCTGGACGAGTGGCAGCGCGGTGCCCCATTACTTCGGCCTTTCCAGGCGCACCACCTCGGGCAACGAGTACTACTGGGTGCGGTCCACCGACGGCATCGCCTGGACCGAGGTGCCGGGCTCGACGCCGCTGGCCGGCTTCGACGTGGCGAACGTGACCTGGGACCCGGTCACGAAGCTCTTCGTCGCGCAGATCAAACGCCACCTGAGCATCCCGCTCGGCCCGCGCACCACCTGGGTCTCCACCAGCACCGACTTCGTGCGGTGGAGCACGCCGCGGCCGTCGTTCGCGACCGACCGCCTGGACGACGAGCTGATCACCGGCGCGGGCAAGCACGGCCAGACCCCGTGGAGCGAGGTCTACGGCATGCCGGCGATCCGTTACGGCGACCAGTACCTGGGCACGCCGTGGATCTTCGACATCACGTACAGCCCGAACCGGGACGACGGCGACAACGGCCCCGACAAGGGCCGCGGCCACCTCGAACTGGCCACCTCGCAGGACCTGGTCAACTGGAGCCGGCCGAGCCGTGGTGACCTGGTCACCCCGGGCGCCGCGGGCAGCTGGGACTACGGCTTCCAGCTCGGCGGCACCACGCTGACCACCGTCACGAACGCGGCCGGCCAGCAGGAGACCCGGTTCTACTACGGCTCGTTCGCCGGTGAGCACAGCTGCTCCGCGGCGAACGTCACGGCCGGCGACTGCGACCACGGCGCGGGCAACTCGAACGTCGGCATGGTGTCCTGGCCGGCCGACCGGTTCGCCTCGTTCCACGGCGCCGGCACCGTCACCACCCGCCCGCTGACCCCGGCCGGCAGCAACCTGACGGTCAACTTCGCCCCGGGCGCCGGCGGCGACAACCTGAAGGTGGAGGTGCTCGACGTCGACGGCACCGTGCTGACCGGGTACGGCGCGGCGGACGTCACGCCGATCACCACTGACGCCAGGGCACCGGGCGCGCAGGTCACCTGGGGTGCGAACACCACCCTGCCGAGCGGCCCGATCCGGCTGCGGTTCACCCAGACCGGCGGCGACCTGTTCGCCTTCACGGTCGACTGACCATCTCCGCGTGATCGGGCGGGTGGCACGAGCCACCCGCCCGATCCGTTTCCCGCACCGATGGCAGTACCCTGGTCAATTGCCATGACTACCGAGATGCAGGGCGCCCCGCGCACCTACGATGTGCGCACCTACGGCTGCCAGATGAACGTGCACGACAGCGAGCGGATCTCCGGCCTGATGGAGGACGCCGGCTACGTGCGCGCCGCTGACGCCGACGCGGCCGACGTGGTCGTCTTCAACACCTGCGCGGTCCGGGAGAACGCCGACAACCGCCTTTACGGCAACCTCGGCCACCTGCGCCCGACGAAGCTGAAGAACCCGGGCATGCAGATCGCGGTCGGCGGCTGCCTGGCGCAGAAGGACAAGGGCGACATCGTCAAGAAGGCGCCCTGGGTCGACGTGGTCTTCGGCACGCACAACATCGGCTCCCTGCCCACGATGCTCGAACGTGCGCGGCACAACGAGGAGGCGCAGGTCGAGATCCTCGAGTCGCTCGAGGTGTTCCCGTCGACGCTGCCCACCAAGCGCGAATCGACGTACGCCGGATGGGTCTCGATCTCGGTCGGTTGCAACAACACCTGCACGTTCTGCATCGTCCCGTCGCTGCGCGGCAAGGAGAAGGACCGGCGCCCGGGCGACATCCTGGCCGAGGTGCGCGCGCTCGTCGCCGAGGGTGTCTCCGAGGTCACGCTGCTGGGGCAGAACGTGAACTCCTACGGCGTCGAGTTCGGTGATCGGCTCGCCTTCGGCAAGCTTCTCCGCGCGTGCGGCGAGGTGGAGGGGCTGGAGCGGGTCCGGTTCACCAGCCCGCACCCGAAGGACTTCACCGACGACGTGATCGCCGCGATGGCCGAGACGCCGAACGTGTGCCACTCGCTGCACATGCCGCTGCAGTCCGGCTCCGATCGCGTGCTCAAGGCCATGCGCCGCAGTTACCGCCAGGAGAAATACCTGGGCATCATCGAGAAGGTGCGCGCCGCGATGCCGGACGCCGCGATCACCACCGACATCATCGTCGGCTTCCCCGGCGAGACCGAGGAGGATTTCGAGCAGACCCTCGAGGTCGTCCGCCGGGCCCGGTTCTCCAGCGCCTTCACCTTCCAGTACTCGAAGCGCCCGGGCACCCCGGCCGCGACGATGGAGGAGCAGGTCCCGAAGAAGGTCGTCCAGGAGCGTTACGAGCGCCTGATCGCCCTGCTCGAGGAGATCACCTGGGCCGAGAACAAGAAGCTCGTCGGCGAGAAGGTCGAGGTCCTGGTCGCGGTCGGCGAGGGCCGCAAGGATGAGCGCACCGGCCGGATGAGCGGCCGCGCCCGCGACGGCCGCCTGGTCCACTTCGACACCGGCTCTCTCAAGCCGCGCCCGGGTGACGTCGTCGAGACGGTCGTCACCTACGCCGCGCCGCACCACCTCAACGCCGACGGCGCCCCGCTCAGCCACCGCCGCACCCGGGCCGGCGACGCCTTCGAGGCCGGCATCACGCCGAAACTCAAGGGCGTCTCGCTGGGCCTCCCGACGATCGGCGTCCCCGCGCCGCTGCCTCCGGCCGCGGACGGCTGTGCTCTCTGAGGACGGCTGTGCTTCTTGAGGACCGTTGTGGCTCTCTGACCACCGCCGGGCCGCTGCCGGTCATTCTTCAAGGTTTGCGGTACGGCGGTGAGCCCGCGACCGTCCGCAGCTGATCCAGCAGCGCCGTCGTCCCCGGCGGGTCGGGCGGGTCACCGTAGACGGCGGTGTAGACGTGGCGGCTCGTCGCGGGCAGCTCCACCGTGCGTACGCCCGGATGGTGATGGGCGGCGAGCGCCAGCCCGGGCAGGACCGTGACCCCCAGGCCGGCCGCGACCAGCGCCTGAACGGCGACGTAGTCGTCGGTGGTGAAGCGGATGTCCGGCGCGAAGCCGGCCGCCGCGCAGACCCGCAGCAGCTCGCCGCGGCAGCGCTCGCAGCCGGAGATCCACGGCCGGTCCCGATGGTCGGCGAGCGCGTCCCCGGCCCACCCGGCCGGCGTGACCAGGTGCAACGGCTCCCGCAGCAGCAGCTCGTGGCGCAGCCCGTCGAGATCCGGCGCGGGCTCCTCGGGATAGACGAACATCAGCGCCACCTCCACCTCGCCGTTGCGCAGCAGGCGCACCGTCTCGGGCGGCTCGGCCTCGGTGAAACGCAGGTCGACACCGGGATGGGCGGCCGCGAAACCGGCGGCGGCGGCCGGTACGAACGTGCCCAGCGCGGACGGGAACGCGGCCAGCCGGACCCGGCCGGAACGCAGCCCGGTGTGCGCCGCGAGCTCGATCTCGGCCGCGTCGAGCCGGCCCAGGATCTCCTCGGCACGCTCGGCCAGCATCCGGCCCGCGTCGGTGAGCCGGATGCCGCGACCGGCCCGCTGGACCAGGCGGCTGCCGGTCTCGGCCTCGAGCCGGGCGAGGTGGTGGCTGACCGAGGGCTGGGCGTAGTGCAGGGCCTGCGCGGCGGCGGTCACCGAGCCGTGCCGGGCCACCGCGGCCAGCACCCGCAGACGTGTCACGTCGAGCATGACGGCAACCTATCAATCCGGCCTATGAGTCAGTACGGAATCCGGCATTGGACCGATGGGTCGGTCCCGGCCGACGATCGACGGCATGGAGTTGACCCTCGCGGACATCCGTGCCGCGCACGACGTCGTCCGCCGCCACCTGCCGCCCACGCCACTGTGGAATTATCCGCTGCTGGACCGGGAGCTGGGTGCGAACGTGCTGGTCAAGCACGAGAACACGCAACCGGTCGGCGCGTTCAAGGTGCGTGGCGGGCTGACCCTGCTGGACGCCATGCCGGCCGGGGAGCGGGCCCGTGGCACGGTCACCTGGTCGACCGGGAATCACGCGCAGTCGATCGCGTACGCCAGCCGCCTGCACGACGCGCCGTGCACGGTCGTCATGCCCTCGCACGCCAGCCCGTCGAAGGCCGCCGCGGTCGAGGCCTGGGGCGGCCGCGCCGTGCTGACCGGGGACACGCTGGAGGACGCCCAGCGGCACGCCGGGAAGCTGGCCGCCGAGTCCGGCGCCCGGCTGGTCAGCCCGGGCGACACCCCGGAGCTGCTGGCCGGGGTCGGCACGCTCTACCTGGAGATCCTCGAGCAGGCGCCCGATCTGGACGCGATCGTCGTCCCGGTCGGCAGTGGCACCGGCGCGGCCGCGGCCTGCCTGGTCGCCGCGGCGCTGGCCCCGGGCTGTGCGGTGATCGGCGTGCAGGCGGCCGCGTCGCCGGCGGCGCACGACTCGTGGCGCGCCGGTGAGCTGCTCTCCCGTCCGAACCGGACCGCTGTTGCCGGGCTCGCCACCGGCCGTGGCTTCGACCTCCCGCAGCGGATCATGCGCGCCGGGCTGGCCGACTTCGTGCTGGTCGGCGACGACGAGATCGACGTGGCCCGGCGGCTGCTGGCGACCACCGCGCACACCCTGGCCGAGGGCGCCGGGGCGGCCGGCGTCGCGGCGGTGCTGAGCCGTCCGGACCTGTTCGCCGGCCGCTCGGTCGCGGTCGTCTGCACCGGTGGCAACGCCGACGCCGCCGAACTGGGCACATTGGCCGGTGGCCGAGGGTGATCGACCCATGACACACTGAAGACCGTCGACGCGCTGCCGAGGTGACGATGGTCAACTTCCCCCGCACACCACTGTCGTCCTGGAGCGAGCAGCGCCAGCCGGGGGTGACCGCGACCCGTCTGCTGTTCACCGTGGCCGGGCTGACCGCGCTGGTCCTGGGGTATGTCGGCTTCGAGCAGTACCTGGCGTCCGCGCCCGACCCGCACACCCGGGACCCGCTCAACCTGACCTACAACACGCTGCAGCTCTTCGTGCTCGGCGCCGACCCGCTGCAGGACGCGGTGCGCATCCCGCTCGCCCTGCAGATCGCCCGGTTCGTCGCGCCGGCCGTTACGCTCTACGCGTTCTTCGAGGCGGGCCGGGTGCTGCTGGCCACCGAGATGCGTCGCTGGCGGGCCCGCCGCGCCCGCGGTCACGCGGTGGTCTGCGGTGACACGGCGGTCGCCCGCACCCTGGCCGAGCGGCTGCAACTGGCCGGCCGCCGGGTCGTGCTGGTGCGGACCAGGCCGATCGGCCCGCTCGAGCTGCGCTCGCACGGCCTGCTCGGCGTGCAGGGTGACGCCCGGGAGCCCGACGTGTTGCGCGGCGCGTCCGCCGGGCGTGCCGCGGTTGTCTACGCGTGCACCGAGTCGAGCGCGATCAATCTGGCGATCGCCGCGAGTGCCGCCCGGGTGGTCGACCACGACCATCGGGACCTGGCGATCTACGCCCAGATCCACGAGCCGGACTGGGCACTCACCCTGCAGGCCCGCCGCCTGGGGGTGCCCGACGCGCGGGCGCAGCGGCTGGACTTCTTCCAGATCGATCAGCTCGCCGTCCAGGTGCTGCTCGCCCAGCAGCCGCTGACCGGCCGTCCGGGTGGCGAGGTGCCTCGGGTCCTGCTGGCCGGCGACTCGCCGCTGGTCCGGGCGATGCTGATCGAGCTGGCCCGGCACTGGCGGCTGCGGCGGGACCGGCCGGAGCGCAGGATCGAGGTGGACCTCGTCGCCCCGGACGCGACGCGCCTGCTGGAGCGGATCACCCGGCGCAACCCGATACTGCGTGACGCCTGCCTGATCGCGCCGTATGCCACGACCGTCGCCGACCTGCTCGCCGACCGTCCCGACCTGCGCTACGACCGCGCCTTCGTGTTCTTCGCCGACGAGAAGTACGGGCTGCAGCTCGCCCTGACCGAGTACCGGCTGTGGCACCGGGTCACCGGCGACGTGGTGGTGGCCGTGGAAGGCCTGGCCGAGCTCGCCGACGCGTTCAGCCCGAAGCACCCGCCGCCCCTGCTGGACCCGCTGAACGGGCGGCTCAAGCTGTTCTCCCCGGCCGCCGCGGGCTGTGACCCGGGACTGATCGCCGAGGACCTCGCCGAGCGCCTGGCCCGCCTGATCCACGAGCGGTACATGGTCGGCGCCGGCCGGGGTGACGACGACCGGCTCGCCGTCCCGTCCTGGTCCGAGCTGCCGGAGTCGCTGCGCCGGTCGAACCGGCTGCAGGCCGCCGACATCGGCCCGAAGCTGCACCAGGTCCGATGCGCGATCGTGCCGAGCGACGGGTCGGGCGACGTCTTCCGTTTCCGGGAGGAGGAGATCGAGGCGCTGGCGAGGCGTGAGTCGCGGCGCTGGATCGAGGCGACCCGGGCGGAGGCGCGCGAGCGTGGGGTGCCGGTGGACCCGCAGGCGGCCCGCTACCTGCGCGACTGGGAGGACCTGCCGGACGACGGCCAGGAGAAGTGCCGGGCGGCAATCCGTGACATTCCAGACATTCTAGGCGAGGCTGGCTTCCAGGTCGTCCGTTTGTCGGAGACTGGAGCGACCCGGGCACTGTTCCCGGCATGAGCGGACAGACAGCAGCACGACGACAACGCCGACGGCGGCAAGGGGGAACGATGATTCGCATCGGGGTGACGGGCCACATCGGGCTCGAACCGTCCTCCCGCGACCTGATCCGCAAGGTGATGGTCGCCGAATTGCGCAGACATCGTCCGGTACACGGCGTGACCTGCCTGGCCGACGGCGCCGACCGGCTCTTCGTGGAAGCGATCAAGGCCTGTCGCGGCACGTTCGAGGCGGTGCTGCCGGTGCCGGAGATAAGCGCCGCCCCGGAGGAGGACCCGGTGCTGCGCGACCTGATCAGGCGGGCCACCGACGTCACGCGGATCACCGTGCCCGGGGCGCCCGAGTTGTCGTACGAAGCGGCCAGCCGCGAGGTGGTGGAACGCAGCGACCTGCTGATCGCCGTCTGGGACGGGGACAAGATGGGCGCCAAGGGCGGCACCGCCGACACGGTCGCCTACGCCATCGAGCGCGGCAAGCAGGTCAGCCGCATCTGGCCGGCCGGCGCCCGCAGGCTCTCCCTGTCCACCCCGGCCTTCGCCTAGGCGGACAGCCCGGCCGGCGCCTGATTCGCGGCAGCGCCGGGCGGCACCTCTGCGAGCCGCCGACCGACGGCCAGGCGCAACAGGCCTGACCGCCGACCCGACGCTGGTCAGCCAGCCTGTTCGGCCAGGGCCAGGAACTGCTTCTTCGAGGCGAGCGCCTGCTCCGCCTCCTTGATCCGGCGGTTGTCGCCGGCCGCCTGGGCGCGCGCCAGGCGCTGCTCGGCCTCGGCGACCTGGTCACGCATCTGACGCAGCAGCGGGTTGTCCTTCGGGCTGGTCTTGCGCCACGCCGAGTCCATCGCGACCCGGATCCGGTCCTCGGCGGCCCGCCAGCGGCGGTCCAGCCCGGCGGCGGCCTCCCGGGGCACCCGGCCGGCCTCGTGCCACGCGGCCTGCGCGTCCCGCAGCTTGTTCTGCGCGGCGCGGGCGTCCGCGTCGACGTCGATCGCCTCGAGCTCGGCGAGGATCGCCTGCTTGCGCTCCAGGTTGCCCTGGTACTCCGCGTCGCGGGCCGAGAAGACCTCGCTGCGCCGGGTGAAGAACGCGTCCTGAGCGGCGCGGAAGCGTTCCCAGAGGCGCTGCTCGGCCTCCTTGGCGGCGCGCGGCGCCGCCTTCCACTCGGCCATCAGCTCCTTGAGCCGGTTCGCCGTGGTGTTCCACTCGTCCGAGCCCGAGATCGTCTCGGCCTCCTTGACGAGCTCCTCCTTGGCGGTCTGCGCCTGCTTGCGCTGCCCGTCCAGGGTGGCGAAGTGCGCGCCCCGGCGGCGGGTGAAGCCGTCCCGCGCGGCGGCGAACCGCTTCCACAGCTCACCGTCGGTCTTCTTGTCGACGCCGCGGATCGTCTTCCACTCGTCGAGGATCTCCTTGAGCCGGTCGCCGGCCGACTTCCAGCCGGTGGCCTCGGCGGCGAGCTTCTCCGCCTCCTCGACCAGGGCCGTCTTGCGCGCGAGGGCCTCGGTCCGGGCGACCTCGCGGGCGGCCTTGGCCTCGCCCGCCTTCTCCTCGGCGAGCGTGGAGAGCCGCTCCAGCCGGGCGGCGAGGCTGTCGATGTCACCCACCACGTGTGCCTCGTCCAGCGTCGTGCGCAGTCGCTTGACGCTGCTCAGCGAGTGGGACGCGTCAGCGGCGCCGGATTTGAGGCGAGCCTCGACGAGGTCGACCTCGGTCACCAGATCCTCGAAACGCCGGGCGAAGTGGGCGAGGCCCTCCTCGGGCGTCCCGGCCTGCCACGAGCCGACCACCCGGTCGCCCTCGGCGGTCTTCACGTACACGGTGCCGTCGGCATCCACGCGCCCGAAGGCGGTCCAGTCGGTGTTCATGAGCTCATCCTCGTTCTCCCGGCGCCGCCGGACCACTCCGGTCCCCGGCCACCGCCACAGCGCAGTGGAATGCCAACCTTCTCAGTGGCATTCTTTCTCGCGCATTGTCACAGGTCCAACCCGGTTAGGGGAAAGCTCCCACCGACGACCGTGACACAACCTTGTCCTACGGTTGCTTTGTGCCGTCGAGTCCCAGTCCCCGCGTGGTCACCGTCGTCGGCCCGACCGCGGCCGGAAAGTCCGCGCTGAGCATCGCCCTCGCCCAGGAACTGGGTGGTGAGGTGGTCAACGCCGACTCGATGCAGCTCTACCGCGGGATGGACATCGGCACCGCGAAGCTGACAGTGGCCGAGCGCGCGGGCGTGCCCCACCATCTGCTGGACATCTGGGACGTCTCGGTCACCGCGGCGGTCGCCGAGTATCAGGCGCTGGCCCGGGCGGCGATCGACGACATCCTCGTACGGGGGAAGGTGCCCCTCCTGGTCGGCGGATCGGGACTGTACGTGCGGGCGGTCCTGGAGGAGTTCGAGTTCCCCGGCACCGATCCGCTGATCAGGGCGCGGCTGGAGGCGGAGCTCGCCGAGACCGGCCCGGCGCCGCTGTTCGCCCGGCTGAGCGAGCGCGACCCGGCCGCCGCCGCGAAGATCCTGCCGTCGAACGGCCGCCGGATCGTCCGCGCCCTCGAAGTGATCGAGCTGACCGGCAAGCCGTTCACCGCGGCGCTGCCCGAGCCCAGGCCGCACTACGCGTCGGTGCAGCTCGGCGTCGACCGGGACGCGGCCGAGCTCGACGAGCGGATCGCGCAGCGGGTCGACCTGATGTGGGCGGCCGGCCTGCTCGACGAGGTGCGCGCCCTGGACAAGGTCGGCATCCGGGACGGGCGGACGGCGTCCCGCGCGCTCGGCTACCAGCAGGCGCTCGCCGAGATCGACGGTGAGCTGACCGAGGCGCAGGCGAAGGAGGACACGGTCCGCGGCACCCGGCGATTCGTCCGGCGGCAGCGTTCCTGGTTCCGCCGCGACCCGCACATCACCTGGCTGGACGGCGCGGCCCCGACGCTCGTGGCCGACGCCCTGGCTCTTGCGCGATGATGGACCGCGTGTTTTACACCAAGGGCCACGGCACCTCGAACGACTTCGTCATCCTCCCCGACCCGGACGGCGAGCTGGAGCTGACGCCGGCGCTGGTCGCCGCGCTCTGCGACCGGCGGCGTGGCATCGGCGGTGACGGCGTGCTGCGGGTGGTGCGCGCGGCCAAGCACCCCTCGTCGGTCGAGCTCGCCGCGGACGCCGAGTGGTTCATGGACTACTGGAACAGTGACGGCTCGATCGCCGAGATGTGCGGCAACGGGGTGCGCGTCTTCGCCCGCTACCTGGTGGAGAACGGCCTGGCCACGCCCGGCCCGGCGGGCCTGCCGGTGGCGACCCGCGCCGGGATCATGCACGCGGTGGTCCAGGGCGACATCATCTCGGTACGGATGACGACCCCCCGGGTGTACGCCGCGAGCACCGCGACCGTGGGCGCGCTGACCGTCCCCGGCATCGCCGTCGACTGCGGCAACCCGCACCTGGTCTGCGGCCTGCACGACGGTGTCGCCCTGGGCGGCCTCGACCTGACCACCGCCCCCGTGGTCGACAAGGCGCTGTTCGGCGCCGGGGTGAACGTCGAGTTCGTCGAGCCCGCCGGCGACCTGGAGGGGCGCGACCGGCACGTGACGATGCGGGTCCACGAACGGGGCTCCGGCGAGACGATGTCCTGCGGCACCGGCGCGCTGGCGGTCGGCGCCGTCGCCCTCCGCGAGGCGGGTCTGACCAGCGGTTCCGTCGCGGTCGACGTGCTCGGTGGCCGCCTCGTGATCACCTGCGACGACGAGGGCGCCTGGTGGCTGGCCGGCCCGGCCGTGCTGGTCGCCTCCGGCGAGGTCGACGTCGCCGCCCTCGCCCTCTGACACCGCACCGGGAGCGGGGGCGCGCTGCCGCCGGGACCACCGGATCGGTCGCGGGCTCCGGCGGACGGGACTGCGCCGCGAGCGGAAGCCGTGGCCGGGGGTTCTGCCCTGACCGTGCCCATCCGCGGAGATCGCCCTGGAGGGTTTCGCGTTCTGGGCCGGCCACGGCCCTGCGAAGCCCGCAAGGGTCCCCGCGGGAGCGACGATCCGGACCACAGCGAAGAGGGGACATGAAGATCTGGACCTTGATCTTCAGGTCCCCTCGTTCGCGGTGGGTCAGAAAATCCCCTCGGGGGCGTGGTCGAGCTCGGACTCCGGAACCGCGGCCGGGTTCGCCGGCGCCGGGACGCCGCGGACGACCGCCCGGATCGCCGCCGCGACCGCCGGGGTCACCCGCGGGTCGAACACGCTGGGGATGATCACCGTGGGGTTGAGCTTGTCCTCACCGACGACATCGGCGATCGCACGGGCCGCGGCCAGCGCCATCTCCTCGGTGAACTCCACGGCGGCGGCGTCCAGCAGGCCGCGGAACACGCCGGGGAAGGCCAGCACGTTGTTGATTTGGTTGGGCTGGTCGGAGCGGCCGGTGGCGACGACCGCGGCGTGCTTGCGGGCCTCGCGGGGGTCGACCTCCGGGTCCGGGTTGGCCATCGCGAAGACGATCGACTTGTCGGCCATCTTGGCGATGTCGTCACCGGTGAGCAGGTTCGGGGCGGAGACGCCGATGAAGACGTCGGCGCCGGCGATCGCGCCGGGCAGGTCACCCGAGTAGTTCGCCTTGTTGGTGTGCTCGGCCAGCCACTGCATCGACTCGTTCAGGTCGGGCATGCCGCGGTGCAGGGCGCCCTTCCGGTCGTAGGCGATGATGTCGCCCACTCCCTGACGCATCAGCAGCTTCATGATCGCGGTGCCGGCCGCGCCCGCGCCGGAGACGACGACCTTGACGTCCTGCATCCGCTTGCCGACCACGCGCAGCGCGTTGGTCAGCGCGGCCAGCACGCAGATCGCGGTGCCGTGCTGGTCGTCGTGGAAGACCGGGATGTCGAGCTGCTCCTTGAGCCGCGCCTCGATCTCGAAGCACCGCGGGGCCGCGATGTCCTCCAGGTTGATGCCGCCGTAGGCCGGGGCGATCGCCTTGACGATCCGGACGATCTCGTCGGTGTCCTGGGTGTCCAGGACGACCGGCCAGGCGTCGACGCCGCCGAACCGCTTGAACAGCGCGGCCTTGCCCTCCATCACCGGCATCGCCGCGGCCGGGCCGATGTTGCCCAGGCCGAGCACGGCCGAGCCGTCGCTGACCACGGCCACGGTGTTGCGCTTGATGGTCAGCCGGCGGGCGTCCGCCGGGTTCTCCGCGATCGCCATGCAGACCCGGGCGACGCCGGGGGTGTACGCCCGGGAGAGCTCGTCGCGGTTCCGCAGAGCGACCTTCGAGCTGACCTCGATCTTGCCGCCCAGGTGCAGCAGGAACGTGCGGTCGGAGACCTTGCGCACATCCACGCCGTCCTGGTCCTCGAGCTGCTTGACGACCTGGTCGGCGTGCGCCGAGTCCGCGGTGTCACAGGTGAGGTCGACGAGCACGTGGGTGGGGTCGGAGTCCACCACGTCCAGTGCCGTCACGATCGCTCCGGCCTCGCCGACACAGGTGGTGAGGCGGCCGATGGACGACGCGTCCGCGGTAACGGCGATGCGGATCGTGATCGAGAATCCTGCGCTCGGCAGGCGGGTGGTCACCACGGTGTTCCCTCCGACGTTGGTGGGTGAGCAAAGGAATTGTCGCTCGCTCGGAATGATCGATCGCCCGGCGGTGGTTACTAGTGAGTTAGCCGGGGATATGTAGATGCGCCCGCTCTCGTGACGTGCCACGATCGGGCGTAGGAGGTCACTTTTGCGAAACACGTACCAGACACCCGTCCTTGACGAGCCGGATCTGACGACCGGCGATCTCGAGCTCGAGGAGCGGCACTCGCTCAGGCGGGTGGCCGGTCTCTCCACCGAGCTCACCGACATCACCGAGGTCGAGTACCGGCAGCTGCGACTGGAACGAGTCGTGCTTGTCGGTGTCTGGACCGAGGGCAGCGCGGAGGATGCGGACAACTCGCTGACCGAGCTGGCCGCCCTCGCCGAGACCGCCGGGTCCCAGGTCCTGGAAGGCCTGATCCAGCGGCGCCGGCAGCCGGACGCGGCGACGTTCATCGGGCGGGGCAAGGTCGACGAGCTGCGTGACGCCGTCATCGCCAGCGGCGCCGACACCGTCATCTGCGACGGCGAGCTCTCCCCGTCCCAGCTGCGCAACCTGGAGCAGCAGGTCAAGGTGAAGGTGGTCGACCGGACCGCGCTGATCCTGGACATCTTCGCCCAGCACGCGAAGAGCAAAGAGGGTAAGGCTCAGGTCGAGCTGGCCCAGTTGCAGTACCTTCTGCCGCGACTTCGCGGCTGGGGTGAGTCGCTGTCCCGGCAGGGCGGTGGCGCCGGCGGTGGTTCCGGCGGCGGCGGGGTGGGCACACGTGGCCCCGGTGAGACCAAGCTGGAGACGGACCGGCGGCGGATCAATCAGCGCATCGCGAAGCTGCGCCGCGAGATCAAGGCCATGCGGACGGTACGGGAGACCAAGCGCTCCCGTCGCCAGGCCAGCGGCACGCCCGCCGTGGCGATCGCGGGTTACACCAACGCCGGCAAGTCCAGCCTGCTCAACCGTCTGACCGAGGCCGGTGTCCTGGTGGAGAACGCGCTGTTCGCCACCCTCGACCCGACGACCCGGCGCACGTCCGCGGAGGACGGCCGGGTCTACACGCTCTCCGACACCGTCGGGTTCGTCCGGCACCTGCCGCACCAGATCGTCGAGGCGTTCCGCTCGACGCTCGAGGAGGTGGCCGAGGCCGACCTGGTGGTGCACGTCGTGGACGGCTCGCACCCGGACCCGGAGGGTCAGGTCAGCGCGGTCCGCGAGGTGCTCAGCGAGGTCGAGGCTGACCGGGTCCCCGAGCTGCTCGTCATCAACAAGATGGACGCGGCGGACGAGGAGACGGTTCTGCGTCTCAAGCGTGCCTGGCCGGACGCCGTGTTCGTCTCGGCGCGCAGCGGCTCGGGCATCCAGGAGCTGCGCGCGGCCATCGCGGAACGGCTTCCACGGCCGGCGGTGGACCTGCGGGTCCTGTTGCCTTACTCACGTGCCGATCTGGTGGCCCGCGTGCACCGGACCGGTCAGGTGCTGCAGTCCCGTCATCTCGACGACGGCACGGAGTTGCAGGTCCGGGTCGATGAACGACTCGCGGCCGATCTGGAGCAGTTCCGTTGCTGAGAGTTACCTGTGGCAGGATGCGAAAAGCGACACCCGGTCACCTTTGACCAGGGTTGATCCACGCGTTACACCGATGGGTGACGCCGCATGCGACACTGTGCGGATGCGGCGTCTCGTGTTCTCAATCGTGCTGGGTGTGGGCCTGGTGGCGATTGGTGGCACCGGCGCGTCTGCCGCTGACCCGACGCCGACGGCGACGGTGAGCGCGAAGGCGACGCCCGGTAAGAAGATCTGTCAGATCAAGGATGAGAGGCTCGACGAGCTCTCCGGCCTGGTCGCCACCAAGTCCGGCTTCATCGTGATCGACGACAGCAGCACGTCGGACGCCAAGAAGAAGATCTTCATCCTCGACAACAAGTGCAACGTCAAGAGCACCCGGAACTTCGCGAGCGCGCCGCGCGACACCGAGGACATGGTGCTCTCGGCCGACCAGCAGACCCTGTGGATCGCCGACACCGGCGACAACGAGGTGCTCAAGGGCGGCGACGTCCGGACGTCCGTCGTGCTCTGGAGCATGCCGCTCGCCGGTAACAAGGACGCTACCCTGCACCGGTTCACCTATCCGTCGGGGGATCTGCACGACGCCGAGGCGCTCCTGCTCGACGGTGACGGCACGCCGATCATCGTGACCAAGGAGCTCGGCAACGCCTACATCTACAAGCCTGCCGCCGCGGTGAAGAACGGTGACGCGGCCGTCCCGCTCAAGCGGGTCGGCGAGCTGGCGCTGCCGGCCACCGAGACCACCAGCAACGCCTTCGCCAAGATCTTCAACCGGGTGATCACCGGTGGGTCGGTCGCGCCCGGCGGCAAGAAGGTCGTGCTGCGGACGTACACCGACGCCTCCGAGTGGGACGTGCCGAACGGTGACGTGGTGGCCGCGCTGAAGAGCAAGCCGCGCACCACGGGCCTGCCGAACGAGCAGTTCGGTGAGGCGATCTCCTACAGCGTGGACGGCAAGACGTTCTACACCGTGTCGGACATGAACGGTGAGCGCACCGCCGAGAACTGGATCCAGCAGTACGTGCCGGCCACCGAAGTCGCCGTCGTCTCCAAGAACCAGGCGAACGGCGCGGCCGCGTCCGACTCGTGGTATTCGAACCTCAGCATCGGCGACATCACGAAGCTCGTCGGCGGGGTCGGCGTCATCGGCCTCCTGCTCGTCGCGGTCGGCGTCTTCGGCATCGTCCGGTTCCGTAAGCGGAACCCGGCCGGCCTCCCGGTGGACGAGGCGCCCAGCGGTGGCATCGACAAGGAGAACCCGGAGACCGAGCTGATCGGCGTGGGCAGCGGTGCGGCCTACAACGGCGGCGGCAAGGGCCCGGTGTACGGCGCCGCGAACAGCGGTGGGCAGCCGCGGCCCGGCGTCTACGGCGGCGGTCCCGGTGGCAAGCCCGCCGGTCCCGGCGGTTCCGGCGTTCCCGGTAAGCCCGGCGGTCCCGGCAAGCCCGGTGGCGGACAGTACGGGCGGCCTGCCGGTGGTCCCGGCGTCCCTGGTGGTCCCGGTAAGCCTGGTGGTCCCGGTAAGCCAGGCGGTTCGGGTAAGCCCGGTGGCCCCGGTGGCTCCGGCGGTCAGCCGCCTCGCGGTCCGCAGCGAAGCCCCGGCGGCCCGCAGCAGAACCCGCAGCCCAGGCCGCAGGCCCAGCCTCCGCGCCCGCAGCCGCAGCGCGGTGCCCCGCAGCAGCAGCCTCCGCGTGGCCCGCAGCCCGCCCGTGGTCCGCAGCCCCCGCGCAGCCCGCAGCAGCAGCCGCGCAACCCGCAGCAGCCACGCAATCCTCAGGCCCCGCGCAATCCGCAGCAGCCGCAGCGTGGTCCCCAGCAGCCGCAGCGTGGCCCGGGCGGAGGTCAGCAACCCGGACGTGGTGGCGGCGGCGGGGTTTACGGCGGCCAGCCGCGTCCGCCTCAGGGTGGTGGGCAGCCCCGGCAGGGCGGCGGGAACTACGGGGGTGGACGTCCGCCCCAGGGGCGTGGCGACAACGGCTTCGACCGTCGCTGATCGTCTGAACTGAACGGAAGGCCGGTGCCCACTGGGTGCCGGCCTTCTCGCATCCGGCCCCAGCCGTGCGTGGGTCGGCCTGGTGCCGCGGCGTCGGCGGCCCGGCTGGTTCTGGTGGTTGTTCCGGGGCCGTGATCACGACCGTGGGCGCCAGCCGGGCGTTGGCTGGGCTGGTGGGCGCGGCGGCGGCGCGGCGGCTGGCTCTGACGGTTGTTATGGGGCCGGCATTACGACCAAGAATCCCAGCCGGGGGTCTGGTGCGGGCGGGATCACCAGCACGACAGCCGGCCAGGGATACGCGGCGCGGGCCGGACCTGGGGTGGCTCGCGCGGTGAAGGACTACCGACGCCGGCGGCGCGGGCCGGACCTGGGGTGGCGCGCGCGGTGAGGGACCACCGACGCCGGCGGCGCGGGCCGGCCCCGGAGGGACAGCCGCGCCGCGGCGCGTGAAGACGGGCGCGTGCCCGACTCGTACGGGCAGATGGGGGTCAGACGCGGCGCAGGACCGCGACCACCTTGCCCATGATGGTGGCGTCGTCGCCGGGGATGGGGTCGAACGCCGGGTTGGCCGGCATCAGCCAGACGTGCCCGTCGCGCTGCCGGTAGCTCTTGACGGTCGCCTCGCCGTCGATCATCGCGGCCACGATGTCGCCGGCCTCGGCGGTGGGCTGCTGGCGGACGACGACCCAGTCGCCGTTGCAGATCGCGGCGTCGATCATCGAGTCGCCCTTGACCTCCAGCATGAAGACCTCGCCCTCGCCGACCAGCTCGCGCGGCAGCGGGAAGAACTCCTCCACCGACTGCTCGGCGAGGATCGGCCCACCGGCGGCGATCCGGCCGACGAGCGGCACGTAGGCCGGCTGCGGCCGGGCGGCCCGCAGCGCGGCGTCGTCGTCGACGAGCTCACCGGGGGAGCGGACGTCGACGGCGCGCGGACGGTTCGGGTCGCGGCGCAGGTATCCCTTGGTCTCGAGGGCCTTCAACTGGTACGCCACGCTGGACGGGGAGACCAGGCCGACCGCCTCGCCGATCTCCCGGACGCTGGGCGGGTAACCGTATTTCTCGCCCCATTCGCGGATGAACTCGAGGATCCTCCGCTGGCGGGCGGTGAGGTCGGCGGCGACCGGCTCGCTGACACTGCCGACCGCGGTCACCGACCGCAGCTGCGGGGCGTCGCCGGACCGTGCCCGGCCTGTCGTGCGGCGGCGGCCGGCGGAGTCCTGCCTGATCGGTTGCTGCTGTCGGCGCGTGTGGTCGTCGGTCGACACGTCCGCCCTCCCTGTCGGCCAGTGCCGGTGTCGGCACGTGGTGCGTCGCGGAGCCGGACGCGCCGTGGGGATGGCGTTTGTCCGGCTGACCCCTCTTGACAGCAAACCGTAGTAGGCGGGTCCGACATATTCAAACATCTGTACGAGGTTTCACCGGCGTGTCGTACCCGAAGACTGGATTTTCGTACTCCCGTTCTGATAGACCGTCGTACGGGCGTTCTATAGAACGCGTGTCCGAGAGAGGGGAACGGGTCATGGTGGTCACTGGTGGGGCTCGGCACACGGCGCCGCCCCTGCGACTGACCCGGCGCGGCCGAGTGGTCCTTCTCGGTCTCTTCTTCGCCCTGGCGGCCCTCGCGAGCATTGTCCTGTTCGCGACTGCCTCACAGGGCTGACCGTGCGGCAAACGGTTTCCCGACGCGCCCGGTGATCGTGCCGTCACCCCAGCGTGTTGAGGTGCAAAACACGGGCGCGTCGGCATGTCTCTGAGCTTGCATCGGCGTTCGCCGCGGCATAGCGTCTTCCCCAACATCTAGTGGTTACAGAGATGTAAGTCGTCCACAGGTTGGGTTTCTCCTCCCCGGTTTTCCACAGGTTCGTTCACAGCCGCGCGATGATGGAGATCATGGCGTGGCTGCGTTTCGGCGTGTCCGGATCTCGGCCGGGGTGGGGTGGAGGGGGAAGATCGCGGTGCGTTGTCCGTATTGCCGGCACGCCGACTCGCGGGTCGTCGACTCGCGGGAGGCCGACGACGGTCAGCTGATCCGTCGCCGTCGGTCGTGTCCCGAGTGCGGCAAACGCTTCACCACGGTCGAGGAGGCGGTGCTCGCGGTGGTCAAGCGCAGCGGCGTCACCGAGCCCTTCAGCCGGACGAAGATCATGAGTGGGGTCCGCAAGGCCTGTCAGGGCCGGCCCGTCGACGAGGATTCGATCGCGCTGCTCGCGCAGCGGGTGGAGGAGACCGTCCGGGCTCGCGGAGCCGCGGAGATTCCGAGCCACGAGGTCGGCCTGGCGATTCTCACGCCTCTGCGTGAACTCGACCAGGTCGCCTATCTGCGGTTCGCCAGCGTCTACAAGTCCTTCGACTCGCTCGACGAGTTCGAGAAGGAGATTGCCGCGCTCCGCGACACGCCGCCGGTCCGGGAAGCCGGGACGCGACACGCCGTCGCGCCGCGGTCCGCGACAGCGCGCCTTCCCAAGACCACTTCTTGAGCCGAACCTGTCTGAGCCACACCTGTCAGCGGTACTACGAGGGGGAGCACATTCTTATGGCCGGAGACGGCGTCACAGCAGGTCGCCAGCGCAGCCGGGCGGGCGCGAACGGCAACAACGGGTCGACGGCCGGGGGGCTGCGCGTCGAACGGGTGTGGACGACGGCGGGTGTCCACCCGTACGACGAGGTCGAGTGGGAGCGCCGCGACGTCGTCATGACGAACTGGCGGGACGGCTCGATCAACTTCGAGCAGCGCGGCGTCGAGTTCCCGTCGTCCTGGAGCGTGAACGCGGCGAACATCGTGACGACGAAGTACTTCCGGGGTGCGGTCGGCACGCCGGAGCGGGAGACGTCGCTGCGCCAGCTGATCGACCGGGTGGTCCGGACCTACCGCAAGGCGGGCGAGGAGCACGGCTACTTCGCGAGCGCGGACGACGCCGAGATCTTCGACCACGAGCTCACCTGGATGCTGCTGCACCAGGTCTTCAGCTTCAACTCGCCGGTCTGGTTCAACGTCGGCACCAAGTCGCCGCAGCAGGTCAGCGCGTGCTTCATCCTCTCCGTGGACGACTCGATGGACTCGATCCTCGAGTGGTACAAGGAGGAGGGCCTGATCTTCAAGGGCGGCTCCGGCTCGGGCGTCAACCTGTCCCGCATCCGGTCGTCCAAGGAGCTGCTGTCGTCCGGTGGGACGGCGAGCGGCCCGGTCAGCTTCATGCGTGGCGCTGACGCGAGCGCGGGCACCATCAAGTCCGGTGGCGCCACCCGGCGCGCGGCCAAGATGGTCATCCTCGACGTGGACCACCCGGACATCGAGGAGTTCGTCTCGACGAAGGCGCGCGAGGAGGACAAGATCCGCGCGCTGCGGGACGCCGGCTTCGACATGGACCTGGGCGGCGCCGACATCGTCTCGGTGCAGTACCAGAACGCCAACAACTCGGTGCGGGTCAGCGACGAGTTCATGAAGGCGTACGAGGAGGGCTCCGCGTTCGGTCTCCGCAGCCGGCTCAACGGCGAGGTCATCGAGACCATCGACGCCAAGAAGCTGTTCCGGGACATCGCCCAGGCCGCCTGGGAGTGCGCCGACCCCGGCCTGCAGTACGACGACACGATCAACGACTGGCACACCAACCCCGAGACGGGCCGGATCACCGCGTCCAACCCGTGCTCGGAGTACATGTCGCTGGACGACTCGTCCTGCAACCTGGCCTCGCTGAACCTGATGAAGTTCCTCAAGGCCGACGGCGGCTTCGAGGTGGAGAAGTTCGTCAAGAGCGTCGAGTTCATCATCACCGCGATGGACATCTCGATCTGCTTCGCCGACTTCCCGACCGAGAAGATCGGGGTCACCACCCGGGCGTACCGTCAGCTCGGCATCGGTTACGCCAACCTCGGCGCGCTGCTGATGGCCTCCGGCCTGCCGTACGACTCCGACGGCGGCCGCAGCGTCGCCGCCGCGATCACCTCGCTGATGACCGGCACGGCGTACCGTCGCTCCGCCGAGCTGGCCGGGGTCGTCGGGGCGTACGAGGGCTATGCCCGCAACGCCGACGCGCACCAGCGCGTGATGCGCAAGCACGCCGCCGCCAACGACGAGGTCCGCGCGCAGGGCCCGGTCGCCGGCGAGATCCTCCGTGAGGCCACCAAGCAGTGGAAGAACGGCAACAAGATCGGTGAGAAGAACGGCTGGCGCAACGCCCAGGCGTCGGTGCTCGCGCCGACCGGCACCATCGGCCTGATGATGGACTGCGACACCACCGGCATCGAGCCCGACCTGGCGCTGGTCAAGTTCAAGAAGCTCGTCGGCGGCGGCTCGATGCAGATCGTCAACCAGACCGTGCCGCGCGCCCTGCGCAGCCTCGGCTACCCCGAGGAGCAGGTCGAGGCGATCGTCGAGCACATCGGCGAGCACGGCAACGTGGTGGACGCGCCCGGCCTGAAGACCGAGCACTACGCGGTCTTCGACTGCGCCATGGGCGAGCGGTCGATCGCCCCGATCGGCCACGTCCGGATGATGGCCGCGGTGCAGCCGTTCATCTCCGGCGCGATCTCGAAGACGGTCAACATGCCGGAGACGGCGACCGTCGAGGAGATCGAGGAGATCCACTACCAGGGCTGGAAGCTGGGTCTGAAGGCGCTCGCGATCTACCGCGACAACTGCAAGGTCGGCCAGCCGCTGTCGGCGGGCAAGACCGCCAAGGCCGCGGCTCCCACCGTCGAGGAGAAGGCGGTCGAGAAGGTCGTGGAGAAGGTGGTCGAGTACCGCCCGATCCGCAAGCGCCTGCCGAAGAAGCGCCCCTCCGAGACGGTCTCCTTCTCGGTCGGCGGCGCCGAGGGCTACCTCACCGCGTCGTCGTACCCGGACGACGGCCTCGGCGAGGTCTTCCTCAAGATGTCGAAGCAGGGCTCGACCCTGGCCGGCGTGATGGACGCCTTCTCGGTCGCCATCTCGATAGGCCTGCAGTACGGCGTCCCGCTGGAGACGTACGTCAGCAAGTTCACCAACATGCGCTTCGAGCCGGCCGGCATGACCGACGACCCCGACGTGCGCATGGCGTCCTCGGTGATGGACTACATCTTCCGTCGCCTGGCGCTGGACTTCCTGCCCTACGACACCCGCGCCGAGCTGGGGATCTTCACGGCCAAGGAGCGCACCGCCCAGGCGCAGGCCGAGGCGGCCGCCGAGGCTGCCGCGACCGACGTCGCGGTGACCGGCATGGCGGTTTCCGCGCCCGCCGCCACCCCGGCCACGTCACCGGTCACGGTCGCCGAGGTCAAGGCCGCTGCCACCCCGGACAAGCAGGCGGGCTCCTCGACCGAGCTCCTGGAGCTGGTCACCGGGCACGCCGCTGACGCGCCGCTCTGCTTCACCTGCGGCACCAAGATGCGCCGCGCCGGCAGCTGCTACGTCTGCGAGGGCTGCGGCTCGACCTCCGGCTGCAGCTGACAAGGACCGATGTGGAACGGGCGGTGCGCCTCGGCGCACCGCCCGTTTCGCTGTGCTGATCCGTCAGTGCTTGTCGCGCAGCCAGACCCCGAACTCCACAGCGGTCCGCACCCCGTCGTCCAGCACCGCGCGGTAGATGTCCCACCCGCTCACCTCGTCCGGGTACTCCGGCCGCTGATGCCAGATCGTCTTGATCGCCAGGATCGCCTGCCGCTCCTCGTCGGACAGCCGCTCGGCCAACTCCCTGTGCCATGCGCTGCTGTCGGCGTGGTCGTCGTTGAGCCAGATGGAGAGGTCGACGCGCCACTCGCCGAGGGTGATCGTCACGTGGTAGCGCTCGTCCCGCTTCTCGCCGCCGCGCTCGTCGCGGTAGGCGAAACCGGTCACGCCCGGGATCCCGACCGCCTTGCCGAGCAGTGCGAGGACATCGGCCGGGGTGAAGCCGGGGCCGCCGAGCAGCATCACGTCGAGGTCGCGCCAGACCATCAGCCCGGACACGTAGCTGCCCGTGGGGACGACCTGCCCCAGCGGCTCCAGCAGCGTGAGCACGTCTCGTGCCTCCGCTTGCAGTTCCTCGGGCCGCATGTCGCTCTCCTTCCGGTCTCCGCCGATGCGCCGATGCCCATTGTGGGGCGTGCCCGGACCGTCCCCGCTCCCGGCCCTACGGGGCCCGCACCGCGCCCGCCCCGGCCCTCCGGCGAATGCCCGGTGACCGGAGCCGCTTTAACGTATAAGTTGAGCTGGTGAGCAGCGTTGACGTCGTACCCTCCCGGGTGAACTCGGCCAAGATCGCGGTGGGCGTCACGTTCGCCATGAACGGCCTGGCCCTCGCCGGCTGGCTGTCCCGCGCCCCCGCGATCCGGGACGGCCTGGAGCTCTCCGTCGCCGGCTTCGGCCTCCTGCTGCTCTGCATGTCCGGCACCTCGGTCGCGTCGATCCCGCTCGCGGGCCCGCTGGTGCAGCGCGTCGGCCCGGCCCGCGCGGTGCTGATCGCCAGCATGACCGAAGCTCTCGGCCTGGCACTGCTGGCCACCGCGGCGCTGGTGAGCTCGGTCCCGCTCGCCGGGCTCGCCCTGCTCTTCTGCGGCTTCGGCACCAGCACCTGGGACGTCGCCATGAACGTCGAGGCCGCCGACGTCGAACGCCGCATCGGCCGCACGATCATGCCGCGCTTCCACGCCGGCTTCAGCCTCGGCACGGTCGCCGGGGCCGGCGTCGGAGCGGCCGCCTCAGCCGCCGGCGTGCCGATCTGGGCCCAGCTCTACGTCACCACCGTGATCGTCGTGGCCGTCCAGCTCGCCGTCGTCCGCCGCTTCCTCCCGCACGTCGAGCCCGAGCCCGGCGCGAAACCGGCGATGAGCGCCGGTCAGGTCTGGCGCGAGCCACGGACGATTCTGATCGGCCTGATCCTGCTCGGTTTCGGCTTCACCGAGGGCAGCGCCAACGACTGGCTCGCCATCAGCCTCGTCGATGGATATCACACCGGCGACACCCTCGGCGCGATCGGATTCGGCGTCTTCGTCACCGCGATGACTCTCGGTCGCATGTACGGCGGCGCGGCCGCCGACCGCTGGGGCCGCGTCCCGGTCCTCCGCCTGACGGCGGTCTCCGCCGCCGCCGGCGTCCTGCTGGTCGTCTTCGGCGGATCCATCGAGTTCGCCCTGGCCGGAGCACTCCTCTGGGGTCTCGGCGCGTCGCTCGGCTTCCCGATCGGCATGAGCGCCGCCGCCGACGACCCGGTCCACGCCGCCATGCGCGTCTCGGTGGCCGGCTCGATCGGTTACGGCGCGTTCCTGGCCGGCCCGCCGCTGATCGGTTTCCTCTCCGAGCACTTCGGCATCCTCAACGGCATGCTCTGCGTCTTCGGCGCGCTCCTGCTGGGGCTGGCCGCCTCGCACGCCGCCAAACCACTGCGCCCCTGACCCCCGCCGCGTCCGCTTCTGATCACCAACCCCAGATCAAATTCTTCATTGCCTGCCTCCGCTGTGGTCCGGATCGTCGCTCCCGCGGGGACCCTTGCGGGCTTCGCAGGGCCGTGGCCGGCCCAGAACGCGAAGCCCGCAAGGGCGATCTCCGTGGCCGGTCACGGTCACCCCGGAAGATCAACCCCCGCCGGGAGCCCCGCGCGGCGACCACCCTCCGGATCCGATGCCGCGACCCCCGGCGTGGTTCGGGGTAGCGGCGCGGCGCGGTGTTCCGGCTGGTTCTCATGGGCGTTATTCGGGACGAATAACGCCCATGAGAACCAGCCGGAGAGCGTGAGCGCGGCTGGGCCTGGAGCGCGGCGAGCCTTGCGGCGTGTCATGGCTCGCGCTGGGACCTTGCGTGGCGGCGTGTCATGGGTCGGGCTGACCTTGTGTGGCTGTGAGCCCTTCGGGCGGGGCGTGCGGTGCGGTGGGGGAGGGCGTGGGTCAGCGGTGTTCGGTCAGGAAGGTGGTGATCACGGATGCCAGCTCGGCGGGGCGTTCGACGACCATGGCGTGGGAGGCGTCGGCCAGCTCGAGGTGACGCAGGTGCGGCACGGACCGGGCCTGGTCCAGCAGATGGCGGCGGTGGGCCGCGTACAACTCGGCGAACGGCTCCTGCTCCGGCAGTGAGCGCGTGGCCAGCACGAGCAGCGCCGGGCAGGTGATCCGGGCGTAGACCGGGGCCAGGTCCAGCGAGTTCAGCAGAGCGCGCAACTGGGTGGTGGTCTCGAACGACGGACGGAACGTGGCCCGGCCGTCCCGGCCCTGGATCAAGTTGCGCCGGAACCCCTCGACCCACACCTTCTCGTCGGCGCCCAGGGCGCGCGCGGCGGCGCGTTGACGGTCGATCAGCTCGGCCAGCTCGGCGGAGTCGACGGTCTGGCCGGCGGCCGCCTCCATCATGTCGAAGGCGCCGGTCAGCCGCTCCAGCTCGGCGGTGGCCTTCTCCGGGTCGAGCCCGGGCAGCTGCGCCGGATCGGTGGGCGGAGGGTTCCCGTCGAGGCTGATCACGCCCGCGGATTCCGGGTGGCGTTCGCCCCAGTGCGCGGCCAGCATCCCGCCGAGCGAGTGCCCGACGACGGCCGGACGGTCCAGCTCCAGTTTCACGCAGACGGCGGCCAGGTCGCCGAGCGCGGCGTCCCAGGTCCACGGCCCGTCGGCGGAGCGGCCGTGCCCGCGCAGGTCGACGGTGACCACCCGGTGGTGCTGTCGTAACGCCCGGGCCAGCGTGGTCAGCTGTGCCAGGTTGCCGCCGGCGCCGTGCAGGAGCAGCAGCGGGGGCTGGTCACCCCCGAAGTCACGCACGGCGATCTGCACGTTCCCCACGTCGACAAGACTGTCGTGGATCATTGCCCCTCCTCGTCATCGTCCGGGCCGCCGCCGGCGGCGAGGCCATCGTCCGGGCCGCCGCCGGCGGCGAGCAACCTTTCCCGCACCGCGTGCACCGGCACTCCGCCGTCCGGATGCCGCGGCAGCTTTCCCCGCCGGACCAGATCGTGCACGCCCTGCCGGCTGATCCCGAGCATCGCCCCGGCCGTCGCCAGCGACACCGAGTCGGCGAACGGATGCCCGACCCGCCGCGCCACCGCCTGCCCGAGCGGCGTCTGCCACCACGGGACCGGCGGCGCGAACGCATGATCATCCGGATAGAGCGTGGCGATCAGCCGGGCGATGGTGTGCACCGCGTCGGACTGTGGCCCGTGCGAGATGACGAACGCCCAGTCCAGCGCGCGCCGATGCAGCCGGCGCCGCACGTCGTCGACGCTGCGGTGCCCCTCCAGCAGGATGTCCAGCGGGTCGGTCAGGCGAGCGTCGAGCAGTCGCACGAGCTGCTCGGCCAGCGCCTCCGTCTCTCCCACGCCCCGATCCTGCCGCCACTTGACACGACGCGTCAAGTAGCGTGCGGCAGACGTCACCATCACCGTCCGTACGTGCAGAAGTTCCGGCTTCCGTCAGGCGCCGTCCGGGCAATAGGGTGTGCCCGAAACCCGGGAGGAGCACTCGTGCGTAGAGTCGGAGCCGCGCTCGGCGTCGTCGCGTTGCTCGCCGTTTCCGGCTGCCAGAAGAAGAAGGAAGAGGCGGCCGTCACGCTGCCCCCGGTCACGATCGCGGTGGCTCCCGCGGCCTCCGCGGGCGGCGCCTGCATCCTCTGGGACTGGCCGTTGATCAAGGCGAAGACCGGCGTCGACTTCTCCGTCGCCGCCTCCGGCCAGATCGACGACACGTCCACGTGCGTGGTGCAGACAGTGGATTCCTCGTGGCCCGATCTGTCACTCTCCGTGGTCGATCAGACGAAGGCGGACGCCAAGATCTTCATGGCCACCCGCGCGCCGAAGAAATCGGTGACCCTCAAGGGTCTGGGCAAGGCCGGTTATCGGCTGAACACCGGGGCCGGCTCGGGGCACGGCCCCTCCGTGGAGATCGGCTGGCTGAGCGAGGCCGCGCAGTTGCAGACGCTGAAGTTCACCTTCGCGAAGGGCGCGACGAACGCGGCCGTGGCCAAGATGAACAACGGCCTGTTCGAGCTGGCCAAGGCGCTGGACACCACCGACGGCTGAGTGGCCGAGCCGCCGGTGGCTCCTACTCCCTAGCGAGCCGCGACGAACACCCGGGACGCCACCTCACGCGGCAGCCGGATCTTGTCGCCCGACTTGTCGATGGTGACCCCGTCCCGCTCCTGCGCGACCGTCACTGTCGTCCCCGGGTCGATCCCCGCCGCGTGCAACTGCCGCAGCACGTCCGCGTTCGTCTGGACGCTCTCGCAGATCCGGGACACCACGACACTGCCGGTCAGACCGGGGAACGCCAGGTTGCGCTCCCCGTGGCCGAGCGGGTCGGTGCTGTCGTCCTCGAGCAGGCCGAGCTGCTCCAGGCCGGGGATCGGATTCCCGTACGGCGAGCGGGTCGGCTTGTTCAGCAGATCGTAGACCCGGCGCTCGACCGAGTCGCTCATCACGTGTTCCCACCGGCACGCCTCCTCGTGGGCTTCCTCCCACGGCATGCCGATGACGTTGACCAGCAGCAGCTCCGCAAGACGGTGCTTGCGCATGACGGAGACGGCGGTGGCGCGCCCCTCCTCGGTCAGCACCAGGTGACGGTCGCCCTCGACGGTGAGCAGACCGTCCCGCTCCATGCGGGCGACCGTCTGACTGACCGTGGGGCCGCTCTGGTGCAGGCGCTCGGCGATGCGAGCCCGAAGCGGAGGCACGCCTTCTTCCTCGAGTTCGAGAATGGTCCGGAGATACATCTCGGTGGTATCGACAAGGTCATTCACGATGCGGTCCTCCCAGCAGCGATGTTACCGCGTGGCGGGGGGTTGACATCCGCCCCGAGCAAGTGCCAGGAGACCCTACCGGAGGCGGTGTGACGAGTGCTTCTCCCGACACCCCGTGGGAGCATGTCGGCATGGCGGACGAGACGACGGCGGTGGTCTGGGACAAGGCCCTGCTCGACTACGACATGGGTGATCACCCGCTCAACCCGGTCCGCGTCGAGCTGACCATGGCGCTCGCCCGCGAGCTGGGCGTGCTCGACCGCCCCGGTGTGCAGTTGATCACGCCGCGCCCGGCGACGGAGGCGGAACTCACCCGGGTGCACCGGGAGGACTATCTCGATGCCGTGCGGCAGGCGCCGATCGATCCGTTCTTCCTGGGCTGGGGGCTGAACACGCCGGACAATCCGGTCTTCGACGGCATGCACGACTCGTCGGCGCGGATCTGCGGCGCCAGCATCGCGGCGGCCGAGGCGGTCTGGCACGGGACCGCCCGCCGCGCGGTGAACGTGGCCGGTGGCCTGCACCACGCGATGCCGGCCCGGGCGGCCGGCTTCTGCGTCTACAACGACCCGGCGGTGGCGATCGCCTGGCTGCTGGACCACGGCGCGCAGCGGGTGGCGTACCTCGACGTCGACGTGCATCACGGCGACGGCGTGCAGGCGATGTTCTACGACGATCCGCGGGTGCTGACGGTCAGCGTGCACGAGACGCCGCTGGCGCTCTTCCCGGGCACCGGTTTCTGCGACGAGACGGGCGGCCCGGGCGCGGAGGGCACCGCGGTGAACCTGCCGCTGCCGCCGGGCACCGGGGACGCCGGCTGGTTGAAGGCGTACCACGCGGTGGTGCCGTCGGTGGTGCGGGCGTTCGCACCGGAGATCATCGTGAGCCAGTGCGGGGCGGACGCGCACCGGCTCGACCCGCTGGCCGACCTGATGCTGTCGGTCGACTGCCAGCGCGCGGCGTACGTGGCGATGCGGGAGCTGGCCGACGAGCTCTGCGACGGCCGCTGGGTGGCGCTCGGCGGCGGGGGGTACGCGCTGGTCGAGGTCGTGCCGCGGGCGTGGTCGCACCTGCTCGCGGTGGCGACCGGCGAGCCGTTGGACCCGTCGATCCGTACCCCGGAGAAGTGGCGGAGGATGGCGACCGGCCGCCGTCCGGGCGCCGCGGTCCCGGAGACGATGGGCGACGGCGCCGAGCCGGCAGCGGAGACCTGGTCGCCGGGCACCGAGAACGACGCGGTCGACCGCGCGATCATGGCGACCCGGCTGGCGGTCTTCCCGCTGCACGGGCTCGACCCGCACGACCCACGGGACTGAGAGCGATGGCGCGCAGCGCAGACGTCCTGCTGGCCGACGGCAGTGCCGTGCACCTGCGGCAGATCCGCCCCGAGGATGCCCCGGCCATCGTGGAGTTCCACTCCCGGATGAGCGACCGCACCCGCTACCTGCGTTACTTCTCGCCCTATCCGCGTATTCCGGAGCGCGACCTGCAGCGGTTCGTGAACGTCGACCACCGCGACCGCGAGGCGTTCGTCACGGTCGCCGCCGACGGCCGGATCACCTCCGTCGGCCGCTACGAACGTCTCGGCCTGGACTCCCCGGAGGCCGAGGTCGCGTTCGTCGTGGAGGACGCCCAGCAGGGCCGCGGGATCGGTTCGGTGCTGCTGGAGCACCTGGCCGACGCCGCCCGCGAGCACGGCATCACCCGGTTCGTCGCCGAGGTGCTGCCGGAGAACGGCGGCATGCTGCGCGTCTTCGGCGACTCCGGCTATCAGGTGCAGCGGCGGTACGCCGACGGCGTGGTCCACCTGGGCTTCCCGATCGCGCCCACCGAGAAGTCGCGGGAGGTGCAGGAGTCCCGGGAGCACCTGACCGAGTCGCGCTCGATCGCGCGGCTGCTCGCCCCGCGCGGCATCGCCATCTACGGCGCCAGTGCGAGCGGGCACGGGATCGGCGCGGCGATGCTCGGCAATCTGCGTGACGGCGGCTACACCGGCGCGGTCGTCCCGGTGCACCCGTCGGCCGAGCGGGTGGCCGGGCTCCCGGCGTACCGGAAAGCGTCCGATGCCGGAACCCCCGTCGACCTGGCCGTGATCGCCGTGCCCGCGGAGAATGTCGCGGAGGCCCTGGCCGACGCCGCGGCGGCGGGGGCCGGGGGTGTGGTGATCGGCTCGGCCGGGTTCGCCGAGGCCGGGGCGGAGGGCGCGGCCCGGCAGCGCCAGCTGATCGAGACCGCGCACGCCGCGGGCCTGCGGGTGATCGGCCCCAGCAGCTTCGGGATCGCCAACACGGACCCGGAGGTCCGGCTGAACGCGACGATGGCGCCACGGCTGCCGGCGGCGGGGCGGGTCGGCTTCTTCGCGCAGAGCGGCGCGCTCGGCGTGGCGCTGCTCGCCGAGGCGGACCGGCGCGGCCTGGGCCTGTCCAGCTTCGTCTCGGCCGGCAACCGTGCCGACGTGTCCGGAAACGATCTGTTGCAGTACTGGCGGGACGACCCCGGCACCGACGTCGTCCTGCTCTACCTGGAGACGTTCGGCAACCCGCGCAAGTTCGCCCGGCTGGCCCGCCGGATGAGCCGGGTCAAGCCGGTGGTCGCGGTGGCCTCGGCGACCCGCCCGCCCGGGCTGGCCGGTGACCTGCCCGGCCCGGACGCGCACGCGGTCACCGCCCTGTTCGCCCGGTCCGGCGTCATCCGGGTGGACACCGTGCAGGAGCTCTTCGACGTCGGCATGCTGCTCGCGCACCAGCCGCTGCCGGCCGGGCGCCGGGTCGCCGTGGTCGGCAACTCGTCAGCGCTGGCCGCGCTCGCCGAGGTGGCCTGCCGCGCGGCCGGCCTGGTCGTGGCCGAGGGTTACCCGCACGATCTGAGCCCGATGGCCTCCGCGCACGACCTGGCCGACGCGCTCGCCGACGCCGCCGTCGACGACCGGGTGGACGCGCTGGTCGTCGTCTTCGCCCCGGTCGTCCCCGGCCAGCAGCTCACCGAGGAGGACGCGGACTTCGCGGCCGCGCTGGGCAGCGTCGCGCTCGCGGGGGAGAAGCCGACAGTGGCCACGCTGGTCTTCGGCAACGTCCCGCCGCGCGTCCCGGTCTACATGTCGGTCGAGGAGGCGGTCCGCGCGCTGGCCCGGGTCGTCACCTACGCGGAGTGGCTGCGCCGTCCGCCGGGGCACCTGCCGGCGCTGTCCGACATCGATCCGCCGGCTGCGGAGGCGGCGACGACCACCACCGAACTGCTCACGGCGTACGGCATCGAGGTCGTCCCGTCCACGTTCGCGGGCTCGGCCGACGAGGCGGTCGCCGCCGCCGGCGAGCTGGGCTACCCGGTCGCGCTGAAGGCCGCGGGTGGTGGGCTGCGCCATCGCATCGACCTCGGGGCGGTCCGCCTGGCACTGCAGGACCAGGACGACGTGCGGACGGCGTACCGCGAGCTCGAGACCACGTTCGGCCCCGAGGTCCTGGTGCAGACGATGGTCGCGCCCGGCGTCGCCTGCGTCGTCGAGGTGGTCGAGGATCCCGCGTTCGGCCCGGTCGTCGGCTTCGGTCTCGGCGGGGTCGCCAGTGAGCTGCTCGGCGACCTCGCCTGGCGCGCCGCCCCGCTGACCGACCGGGCCGCCGAGGCGCTGGTCGACGAGCCGCGCGCGGCGCCGCTCCTGCACGGTTACCGCGGCTCGACGCCGGTCGACCGGGCCGCGCTGATCGATCTGCTCCTGCGGGTCGGCCGGCTCGCCGACGAGCACCCGCGGGTGCGATCGCTACTGCTCAATCCGGTGCTGGCGCGGCCGGACGGTTTCTCGGTCCTGCACGCGACAGCAGAGATCGGCGAGCCCGGCATCCGTCCGGACACCGGGCCCCGCCGCCTGCACTAGGAAACGGAGAAGCCCCGGCACTCGCCGGGGCTTCTCCGAAGAACTGTCAGACCGCGTACGCCTCGAGGCGGGACGCCCGCTCCGGGTCACGCAGCTTCAGCATCGTCACCTTCTCGATCTGGCGGATGCGCTCGCGGCTCAGACCGAACTCGCGGCCCACCTCGTCGAGGGTGCGCTGGCGGCCGTCGTCCAGGCCGAAGCGCAGCCGGATCACCGCGGACTCCCGCTCGGAGAGGGTGGCCAGGACGATCTCCACCTCGCTGCGCAGCTCGCCGTGCGAGACGCCCTCACCGGGCTGGTTCGGGTCGACGGCGGCGACGAAGTCACCGAGCGCGCTCTCCCCGTCCTCGCCGACGGCCTGGTCGAGGCTGACCGGCTCACGGTCGTACGAGATGAGCTCGATGACCTGGAACTCGGGGACGCCCATCGCCTGGGCGATCTCCGCGATGCCGGGCTCGCGGCCGAGCTGGGTGGCCAGGTCGCGCCGGGCTCGCACCATGCGGTTGACCTGCTCGACCATGTGCACCGGGATGCGGATGGTGCGGGCCTGGTCGGCCATCGCGCGGGTTATGGCCTGGCGGATCCACCACGTCGCGTACGTCGAGAACTTGTAGCCCTTGGTGTAGTCGAACTTCTCGACGGCGCGGATCAGGCCCAGGTTGCCCTCCTGGATCAGGTCCAGGAACGCCATGCCGCGGCCGGTGTAGCGCTTCGCGATGCTGACCACCAGCCGCAGGTTCGCCTCGAGCAGGTGGTTCTTCGCCGACCGCCCCTCGGTGATCACGATCTGGAGCAGCGGCGCCAGCTCGGCGCCGGCCGTCGGGAGCTTCTCCTCGGCGTAGAGGCCGGCCTCGATCCGCTTGGAGAGGGTGACCTCCTCCACCGCGGTGAGCAGGCGGGTGCGGCCGATGCCGTTGAGGTACGCCCGGACCAGGTCGGCGGAGACGCCCCGCTCGTCCGTCGCGTCGAGATCCGCCATCGGCTCGACCTCATCGGTCACGATGTCCTCAACCGTCGCCTTCGTCGTCTCCAGACCCACTGGAAGCCTCCCCGTTTTGTCGTGCCTGCCAGCCACTTCCGTGCCGGTGACGAGAAGCTTCGTCGCAGGCGCGTTAAGCGGAGGTGAGGCCAGCGTCCAGGTGGCATGAATCAGGGAGAACCCTGACGTCGGCAAGCCGACAACCTTGGTCGAATCGGACGATCACCCTTGCTACGCCGGGATAATGTCTTGGGCCGAAGAAGGGTTGACATCGTGGTCTTCAAGAAGATGTTGCAGGCGTTCGGGGTGGGCGGGCCGTCCGTCGACACCGTGCTGACGAATTCGAACTGCCTTCCCGGTGGGTTCCTGGACGGGCAGGTCCACGTCGTCGGGGGCGACCACGCGGTCGACGTGGAATACGTCGCTATCGGCCTGATGACCCGGGTCGAGGTGGAGAGCGGCGACAACGAGTACCAGACGAATCAGGAGTTCCACCGCCAGCGGCTGACCGGCTCGTTCCGGCTGGAGCCGGGCGCGCGGCACGACGTCCCGTTCCGGTTCGAGGTGCCCTGGCAGACGCCGATCACCGAGCTGTACGGGCAGCGCCTGCACGGCATGACGATGGGCCTGGCCACCGAGCTGGAGGTGGCCCGCGCGGTCGACAAGTCCGATCTGGACGCGGTGCAAGTGCATCCGTTGCCGGCTCAGGAGCGCATCCTGGAGGCGCTGCTGCGGCTCGGTTTCCGGTTCCACAAGGCCGATGTGGAGCGTGGCCGGGTCTATGGGGTGGAGCAGGAGCTGCCGTTCTACCAGGAGATCGAGTTCCACCCGCCGGCGCGTTACGCGAGCGGCATCAACCAGCTGGAGCTGACGTTCCTGCCCACGCCCCGCAAGCTGCAGGTGGTGCTGGAGCTGGACAAGCGCGGCGGCCTGTTCACCGAGGGGCACGACGCGTTCGGCAGCTTCGACGTCGACTACGCGACGGTGGACCAGGTCGACTGGACCGCGCAGCTGGACAACTGGCTGCGCCAGTCCGCGTCCCGCCGGGGCCTCTTCCTCTGATCGTCTAACATTCCCTCGCTGTTCATCCACAGGGGGGAATATTTACATGCGCAGATTATGGACCGCGCTCGTGTCGCTGGCGGTCGCCGGGGTGGCCGCGTTCGTGCCGTCCCCGGCGACCGCCGCCGAGCCCGACCCGGTGATCGGTGGCGCCGTCTTCAACAATCCCGCCGGGGCCGTGACCGCGCAGTATGCGATCTACCAGCAACTCGCCCGGATCATCGACCGGGTGCCGGCGGGTGAGACGATCCGCATGTCGTGGCTGGACTTCTCCAACCCGGTCGCGGCCGGCGAGGCCGACACGGCGGAGCGGCCCAACCTGGTCGAGCGGCTCAAGGCCGCTCATCAGCGCGGGGTCAACGTGCAGATCATCCTGAACTACGGGTCGTACGACGACGACGCCGGCAAGCGGTTCTACCCGGGCCTGGCCCTCGCCGGCGAACTGGGCACCGACGTCGCGGCGTCGTCCTTCCTGATGTTCTGCCGGGACAAGACAGGATGCATCGCCAAGCAGCCGTCCTACGGAGTGCTGGCGTACAACCACAACAAGTTCCTGCTCGCGTCCCGGGTCGTGCTCAACGGCGGCGCCTCGGTGAGCAACGTGACGTTCCAGTCGTCCGGCAACCTGACGGTCTGGGACGCGGAGACCGCGTTCAACAACTCGATCACCTGGAGCGAGGCGAGCTCGTACGCGAACTACGTCACCTACTTCAACGACCAGAAGAGGTACGGGCCGCTGGCGACCGGTGACGAGGACTACTACCACGTCGGCTCGACGAACGACATGTACAAGACCCACTTCTTCCCGCGGGCGGCGACCGACGGGAACCCGGGACAGACGTCCACCGACACGATGATCTCGGTGCTGAACTCGGTGACGTGCTCCTACAAGGGCGCCTCGGACGGCCTCACCCACCAGACCGACGTCCGCGTCGTGATCTGGGGCTTCTCCCGCACCGAGCTGGCCAAGAAGCTGGCTTCCCTGGCCAAGGCCGGGTGCTGGGTGGATGTCGTGTACGCCGGCGGCCCCTCGGACGACCCTTACAAATACACCAGCGAGAACGTGGTGAACGCGTTGAAGGCCGGTGGCGCCAACGTCGGGCTGCACAGTTGCGCCGTGTCGTTCAACGGACGGGCCCTCAAGCCGCACAGCAAGTACACGCTGATCGACGGCCAGTACGACGACGACCAGATCCCGCGGGTCTTCACCGGCAGCGCCAACTACACGTTCTCCTCGCTGCGGGGCGCTGACGAGACGATCGTGCGGGTGCGCAGCGCGGACATCCACCGCCAGTATCTGACGAACTTCTACAAGGTGCGCGACACCTGCAGCGGCAAGATCCCGCCGTCCTGACTCACAGCTCCAGCAGGATCGTCCGCGGTCCTACGTTGACGCTTTCCACCAGCATGTGCGCCCGGAAGCGACCGGTCTCGACCGTCGCTCCCCGGGCGCGCAGTGCTTCCACGTACGCCGTGACCAGCGGCTCGGCGACCTCGGCGGGCGCGGCCGCGTTCCAGGTCGGACGCCGGCCCTTGCGCGCGTCGCCGTACAGAGTGAACTGACTGACGACCAGCAGCGGCGCGCCGGCGTCGGAAGCGGACCGGTCACCGTCGAGAATGCGCAGTTCGTAGGTCTTGCGCGCCAGCTCGGCCGCGGTCGCCGGGGTGTCGTCGTGGGTGACCCCGACCAGCACCAGCAGACCGTCGGTGATCTCGCCGGTGACCGTGTCGTCGACGCGGACGCTCGCCCGGCTGACCGTCTGTACCAGTGCCCGCATGCCGCCCCCGGCCGTCCCGGTCGCCGCGCCGGTGCGCCGCGATCCGGGTTCGGACGGTATCGGACGACTCAGCCGGCGTTGTCGCTGGTGTACTCGTCCTCGGTGCGCAGCGCCCCGGTGGTGGCGTCGCCGGTGGTCGTGTTGGCCACGCCCGGTCCGGTGCGCGGCCGGTTCGGGAAGCTGGCCGGTCCGGCGGTGCCGCCGGTCGTCGTCATGATCCCCTCACCGGCGGGGCCACCGTTGCGCAGCGCCTCCGGGTCGGTGCCGGCGTCCACCGTGCTGGAGAGACCGGGGTCCTCGCCGGCGCCCTTCTCCGGCCGGTACGAGTTCGGCTCGCGCAGGGCCTCGGGCGCGTAGTCGGCGCCGGCGATCTCGGCCTCGACGGGTGTTTCGCTCATCTTCCACCTCCGGTGTGTGCGGTCGTCCCGGAGTGCCCCACCACGGGCCGGGCAAACCCGTGGCACGCGAACTGAAGTGCGTCAATAGGCCATCGCCGAGGCCCGATCGAATGCCACGATTTGCCTGGTCGGAGGCGGCGTCGACCAATCGCGACGGCATCGGCCGGACGGCGCGCCGGGATCACGGCGGACTCGGACCTGGGACCCACGCACAGCGTGTGCTGGACGACCGATCGAGACGGGAGAACCACCTATGCCCCTCACCAGTACCACCGGGCGCAGCACCGACCAGAGCAGACCGGCCCGCGCAGCCGCCCCGGCGGCTCCGGCCCGGTCGGCCCGCGGCCCGGATACCGACGCCAGCCGCAAACAGGCCCGGTCGGTGGCCAAACAGCAGCAGGCGGCCGAGCGGATCGCCGCGGCCACCGCGGAGATCTCCGCCCAGAACGCCGAGGCCGCGGAGGCCTCCCGCCAGCTGACCGACTCGATGCAGCAGATCGCGGCCGGCTCCGAGGAGGCGTCCGGCGCGACCCAGCAGAGCCTTGCCGCGATGAACCAGATCGGCGAGCGGGTGGGTCAGCAGGAGCAGACCACCCGGCAGGTTGCCGACCTGAGCCAGGCGCTCCAGGCGTTGCTGAACGAGACCCGCACCGGCATCAACACCCTGCTGGCCAACGTCGACAGCGCCTCGACCCGGCAGACCGCCTCGGTCGTGACGATCACCGAGCTGGAGAAGCAGGCCGACGAGATCGGCGAGATCGTCAAGACGGTCGCACACATCGCCGACCAGACGAATCTGCTGGCCCTGAACGCCGCGATCGAGGCGGCCCGGGCCCGGCAGCACGGCAAGGGTTTCGCCGTGGTGGCCGACGAGGTCCGCACCCTCGCCGAGACGAGCGAGCGCAGCGCCCGGCAGATCCGCGACCTGATCGACGAGGTGCGCAACAGCGTCACCGAGATCGCCGGGGCGGTGCAGACCTCCGCCGAGACGGCGCGTGGCGAGGTCGAGAAGGGCAAGACGATCACGTCGCAGCTCGAGACCATCCGGGCCGACATGGGCACCATCATGGTGGGCGCGACGGAGATGGCCACCGCCGCCCAGGCCGCGCAGCGGGCTGCGGATGCGGCCAAGCAGCGGTCCGAGGAGATCGCCGCGGCGGCCGAGCAGCAGTCGGCCGCGTGCGAGGAGTCGCTGCAGACCGTCGGGCAGCAGACCCAGGCGCTGCGGCAGAGCGAGCAGGCGGCCGAGATGCTCGCCGAGGTTTCCGACACGTTGCGCAGCAGCACGGACATCTCCAAGAGCGCCGAGGAGGTCGCGTCGGCCGCCGAGCAGCTCTCCGCCGCGGTGGAGGAGATCAACCGGGCCGCGACCCAGATCAACGTGGCGATCAACGAGATCAACACCGGCGCTCGCACCGCGGCCGAGAAGGGCCAGCAGACCGCCGAGGCGGTCGCCGCGATCGAGCAGGGCGCCCAGCTCTCACAGGAACGCGGTGGCGCGGCGGTGGAGCGGTCGGAAGTCATCCTGGAGTTGCTCGCCACGAACAAGACCGCCGTCGACTCGATGATCAGCGCGATCGGGACCGCGGCGCAGAGCGGTATCGAGAACGTCCGCAAGGTCACCGAACTGGAGCAGATCTCCCGGCGGATCGACAAGATCGTCGACGCCATCGCGAACGTCTCCATCCAGACCAACATGCTGGCCGTCAACGGCTCGGTGGAGTCCGCGCGGGCCGGGGAGTTCGGCAAGGGCTTCGCCGTCGTCTCGACCGACATCCGCAACCTGGCCCGCGACTCCGCCGACAACGCCGACCGGATCAAGGATCTGGTCAAGTCGGTGCAGGACCGGATCGTCGAGGTTCGTGGCGACCTGGAGGCGACCAGCCGGATGTCGCTCGCCGAGGTGGAGTCGGCCAAGGCCATCACCGCCCGGCTGGAGGAGATCGAGCGCGACATGCAGCAGGTCCGCAGCGGCAACGCGGAGGTGCGCGAGTCGGCCCAGCAGATCGTGGGGGTGCTCGGCGAGGTCAAGGTCGGCCTGGAGCAGATCTCCTCGTCGGCCAACCAGGCGGAGCAACTGGCCGCGCAGTGCTCCACCGCCGCCCGGGAGCAGGCGCAGGGCGCCGAGGAACTGGCCGCCGCGGTCGAGGAGATCGCCGCGCTCGCCGACGAACTGCAGAACGCGGGCTGACCCGCGCGGGGAGGAACACCAATGAGCACCGCAACGGTGACCCGTACGCCCATTCCGGACGACGACCTGGCGGCCGAGGCCGATGAGGACAACACCGACTACGTCACGTTCGACATGGCCGACGAACGGTACGCCTTCCCGATGCGCCGCGTGCAGGAGATCATCCGCATGCCGGCCGTGGTCAAGGTGCCGCTCGGCCCACCCTCGCTGGAGGGTCTGGCCAACCTGCGCGGCCGGGTGCTGCCGGTGGTCAGCCTGCGCCGATGCTGCGACATGAGCCAGACCGGGCACGACGAGACCACCAGGGTGATCGTGGTGGACGGCGGCGTGCCGCTGGGCTTCGTGGTGGACCGGGTCGCCAGTGTCATCAGCATCGACCCGTCGGCGCTGGAGGCGGCCGACGCGGTGCAGTCGACGGTCCAGTCCGACGTCCTGGTCGGCGTGATCAAGGCGGACGACGGCGACATGACCACCGTCCTGGACGTGGACCGGCTGATCGGCGCCCAGTTCGCCCGGCTCGCCGAACGTGGCGTCCGGGAGAGCAGCGCCGCGGGCCGGATCCCGGCCGAGCCGGACGCCGACGCCGAGTCGGACGACACCCTGGAACTGGTCAGCTTCGCGGTCGAGGGCCAGGAGTACGCGCTCCCCCTCGACCAGGTGCAGGAGATCGTGCAGGCACCGGAATCGGTCAGCCATGTCCCGAACGCGGGCAGCCGGGTGCTGGGCGTGATCGACCTGCGCGGCCGGCTTCTCCCGGTGGTGAGCATGCGGCGGGTCTTCGGGCTGCCGGTGACGCCGCTGGAGCCGAAGAACCGCATCGTCGTCGTCTCGCTGGAGGGCGGCGTGGTGGGGGTGGTGATGGACACCGTTCGCGAGGTCCTCCGGGTGCCGCACCAACTGGTCGCGCCGCTGCCCTCGGTGGTGGCCGGCGACGGCCGCAAGACCGAGGTGGAGTCGGTGTGCCGGCTCGAGGACGGCAAGCGGCTGGTGTCGGTGCTCAGCGTGAACCGGATGTTCGACTCGCCCGAGGTACGCAACGAGATCGCCGACTATCAGGAGGGCGACGCGATGATGCCGCAACAGCAGAGCGCGACGGCCGGTGACGACGGGCGGGGCGACGAGGAGCTGTTCGTCGTGTTCCGGCTCGACGACGAGGAGTATGCGGTCGACGTCGACACCGTGCAGGAGATCATCCGGGTGCCGGAGGCCCTGATACGGGTGCCCAAGTCCTTCAGCTTCGTGGAGGGTCTGGTCAACCTGCGCGGCACCGTTCTGCCGGTGGTCGACCTGCGGACCCGGCTCGGGCTGGAACGCGTCGAACGTGACGAGCGCCAGCGGATCGTGGTGCTGATCATCGGCGGGGTGCGCACCGGCTTCATCGTCGATTCGGTGGCCGAGGTGGCCCGGGTCGGGCGCAACGTGCTGGAGCCGGCCCCGGAGCTCTCCGCCGAGCAGGCACGGCTGGTCTCCCGGGTGGCCAACCTGCCGGATCAGCAACGGATGTTGTTGCTCGTGCAGGTGGATCAGCTGCTCGCGGCGGAGCAGGCGGCGGAGGCGGCCGAGCTCTGCGAGGCCGTCTGCGACGAGGCTCTCGCCGGCGTCTGACGGGATCTCAGGCATGTCTACCTCCGTTCTGGTCGTCGACGACTCGGCGCTGATGCGCCGGGCGCTGAAGGGCATGCTCGCCGATGCCGGCGATTTCGAGGTGCACACCGCCCGCAACGGGGTGGATGCGCTGGAGCAACTGGATCGGGTCCACCCCGACGTGGTCACCCTGGACGTGAACATGCCGGAGATGGACGGGCTCACCTGCCTGGCGAAGATCATGGAGAAGCAGCCCACGCCGGTGGTCATGGTCTCCTCGCTGACCGAGCACAACGCTCTGGTGACGTTGGAGGCGCTGCAGTTGGGCGCGGTGGACTATGTTGCCAAACCCGGCGGCACCGTCTCGCTCAACATCGATGAGGTCGCCAAGGAACTGGTCGACAAGGTCCGGGATGCCGCACGGGCGAAACTGAAGCGGGCCGGCGGGCTGACCGCCCGGATCCGGGCCGCCCCGAGGCCGCCCGCCGAGCGCAAGAGCGCGGTCGGCGCGGTCGACCTCGTGCTGATCGGGTCGTCGACCGGTGGTCCGGCGCTGCTCTCCGAGCTGCTTCCGGGACTGCCGGCCACGCTCGGCGCGCCGGTGGTGCTGGCCCAGCACATTCCGGCCTCCTTCACCGCGGCGCTGGCCCGCCGTCTCGACGACGCCTGTGCCCTGCGGGTGGTCGAGGTGGACCGGATCATGACACTGCAGCGGGGCTGTATCTACATCGGCCGCGGCAACGCCGACGTGGTGGTGGCCCGGCGCGGCGATGGACTGATCGTGAAATCCGTGCCGGCGGCCGCCGAGTACCGCTGGCATCCGAGTGTGGACCGTCTGGTCGGCTCCGCCCGGCGCTACATCGACCCGCAGCGGCTCGTCTGCGCGTTGCTGACCGGGATGGGTGACGACGGGGCGACCGAGATGGCCGCCGTCAAGGACGGCGGCGGCCGCACCATCGCCGAGTCCGAGGAGACGGCGGTGGTCTGGGGCATGCCCGGCGAACTGGCCCGCCGGGGCGGGGCCACCGAGGTGCTGCCCGCGTACGAGATCGCCGCACGACTGGCCGACTGGGTGCGCTGAGCGCGCGGGAAGGTAGATCACCATGGGACTCGTCCGCAAACCGGCCTCCGCCCCACCGGAGGAGGCCGTTCCGGAGAAGCCATCGGTGCAGACGCTCCTCCAACAGGTGCACGACGACGACCCGGAGCTGCGGCGGGAAGCCGCGCTGAGCCTGGTCGAGGTCACCGAGGCGGTGCCGGTCCTGCTGGCCCGGGTGGGGGTGGAGACCGAGGCCCGGGTCCGCGACGCGGTGCTGACCACCCTGGCCGCGCACGACACCGCCACGGTGGCGGCGGGCCTGGCCGTGCACCTCGCCAGTGACGAGGCGTCCCTGCGGACGGCGGTGGCGGAGGCCCTGGCCACCATGCCCGGTTCGGCTCTGGACCTGATGCCGGACCTGCTCGCCGCACCGGACCACGACGTCCGGGTGATGACCGCGATGATCCTGGCCGACCTGCCGCACCCGGACGCGAAGACCTGGCTGCTCCGGATGATTGCGGACGACCCGCATCCGAACGTGGTCACCGGCGCCATCGACGCCCTGCTGCCGGCCGCTGACGCCGGCGACGCGCCGGTTCTCCAGGCCGCCGTGCAGCGTTTCCCGGACGACCCGTTCCTGCGCTTCACCGTGCAGGCGGCACTGCCCCGGCTGACCGGGACGGCGTGATGACCAGCACGTCCACCGGCAGCGCGCTCTCCGACGCCGACTTCGAGCGGTTCACCGAGTACTTCTACAAACGCACCGGCATCCACTTCACGTCGGCCAAGCGGTACTTCGTCGACAAGCGCATCGACACCTGCATCCGCAACTCGTCCTACGAGACGTTCCTGACCTGGTTCGCCGCTCTGCGCATGGCCGACAAGACGGACATGCTCCAGCAGGTGATCAACGAGCTGACCGTCAACGAGACGTACTTCCTGCGCGAGGACTACCAGTTCGACGCGATGCTCAGCACGGTCCTGCCGGCCACGCTGGCGGCCCGCGGCGGGGTGTCCCGGATCGTCGGGCCGGTCAAGATCCTCTCCCTGCCCTGCTCGACCGGCGAGGAGCCGTACTCGATCGCGCTGCGCCTGCTCGAGGAGTGGGAGCAGATCGACCATGTCGACGTGGAGATCCACGGGGCCGACATCGACAGCGAGGTGCTGGCCAAAGCGGCCCATGCCAGTTACGGCGAGCGCTCCCTGCAGCGGGTGCCGAAGAGCTGGGTGAACAAGTACTTCACCGCGGTGGGGGCCGGCCGCTACCAGGTCGACGAGGGGATCCGCAGCGCGGTCACCCTGCACAAGATGAACATCTGCGACACCGCGGCGATGAAGGCCTTCCGCGACTTCGACGTGATCTTCTGCCGCAACGTGCTGATCTACTTCGACGAGCTGTCCAGCCGCCGGGCCGCCGAGAACCTCTACGGCGCGCTGCGTCCCGGCGGCTATCTCTTCCTCGGGCACTCCGAGTCGATGAGCCGGATCTCGCCGATCTTCACGCCGACCCGCCTGCCGGAGGGCATCGTCTACCAGCGACCGACCGGAGCGAAGTGATGACCCGAGTTTTGGTAGTGGACGACGCCGCGACCGTGCGGCTCTATCACACCAGCCTGCTCCAGGAAGCCGGCTTCGAGGTGGCCGAGGCGGCGAACGGCCTGGAAGCCGTCGAGGCGGCTATGACCACGCCCTTCGACCTGTTCGTGGTCGACGTCAACATGCCGAAGATGAACGGCTACGCGTGCGTGGAGACGCTGCGCTCGGAGACCGTCGGGACGGCCGCGCCGGTCCTGATGATCAGCACCGAGGACCGGCCCGGTGACGCCGACCGGGCGTACCAGGCCGGGGCGAACCTCTACATGGTCAAGCCGGTCGACGCTGAACGCCTGGTCCGGGTGGCGACCATGCTGACCTCCGGAAAGGGCCCAGCGGCATGAATCCGCTGCTCGCGCAGTTCCTGGCGGAGGCGAACGACCTGCTCGCCTCGGTCGACGACGGCCTGCTCCAGCTGGAGCGCAACCCCGGCGACCCGGAGCTGGTCAACGAGGTGTTCCGGGCCGCGCACACGTTCAAGGGCTCGTCCGGCCTCTTCGACTTCCCGGAGCTGACCCGGCTCACCCACGCCGCCGAGGACCTGCTGGACGCGGTCCGCGGCGGCCGGCTGGCGCTGGACTCCGGGATGGCCGACGACCTGCTGGCCGCGTTCGACCTGATCCGCGGCTGGCTCGCGCACGTCACCGCGCACGAGCGCCTGCCCGCCACGGCCGGCCAGGACGCGGCCGGCCTGATCACCAAGCTGCGGGCCCCGCTGGGCGGCGAGACCGTGGCAACCGATCAAGGTCAAGAGCCTTCCGCCGTACGCCGGATAGATCCACCCCCGGAGTGGCTCGCGCCTCTCGGCACGGAGTGGCTGATCGAGACCGCCGCCTGGCTGAGCACCACCGCGTCGACCCTGCGCTTCGTGCGGTACCTGCCGGACCAGGACTGCTTCTTCCGCGCCGAGGACCCGCTGCACCTGGTTCGTCAGGTGCCCGGCCTGGACCGGATGACGGTGATCCGCCCCGAGCAGTGGCCGCCGCGCGAGGAGTACGACGAGTATGCCTGCCTGCTCTCCTTCGTCGTCGCCACCCGCGCCTCCACCGGCGAGCTGGAGTACCTGTTCCGCTACGTCCCCGACCAGATCAGCATCGTCGAGCTGGACGGCGCCGCGATCAACCGTCACCTGGAGGGCGAGGAGGCCGAGGACCTCGAAACGGTCCCGGCGGCCGCCCCGGACGCGCTGCACGTCGACGCCCGGCTGGCCGCCGACGCCCGGGCCGTGCTCACCGCCGCCCACCGCACCCTCGCCGTCGGCGAGCCGACCGGCACCCAGCTGCTCGCCCTGATCGGCTCGGTCACCTCGGCGGCGCTGGCACTCGGCGTCCCGCTGGACCTGACCGGCGCCGACCGGGAAGCGGTGAACGCCGCCGTCGAGGGCGTGCTGGGCCGCGCCCCGATCGAGCCGGCCGCCACCCCGCCGGCGGTCGACCATCCGGTGCTGGCCGCGCTGGCCGCCCCGCCCGCGGCGACCCCGGCCGGGGCTCCGGCCGACCTGCCGGCGGCCCGGGCCGACGACCCCGGCGGGCAGGTCGGCACCCGGGTCCTCAAGGTCGACCAGGAGAAGGTGGACCGGCTGATGGAGCTGGTCGGCGAGCTGAACGTGGCCAAGAACGGGCTCACGTTCCTGGCCGCCGCGGCCGAGGAGGAGTTCGGCAGCCGGGCGCTCAGCCGCCGCATCAAGGACCAGTACTCCGGCATGCACCGGATCGCCGAGGAGTTGCAGGCGGCCGTCATGGACGTCCGGATGCTGCCGCTCTCGGTGGCCTTCGGCCGCTTCCCGCGGCTGGTCCGGGACCTGAGCCGGCGCCTCGGCAAGACCATCGAGCTGGTCACCGAGGGCGACGACACGATGGCCGACAAGGACGTCATCGAGGCGCTCGGCGACCCGCTCGTCCACCTGGTCCGCAACAGCCTCGACCACGGGATCGAGACCTCCGACGAGCGGATCGCCGCCGGCAAGCCGGGCACCGCGCGGCTCACCCTCGCGGCGGTCGCCGACGGGGACGCGGTGCTGGTCGAGGTCTCGGACGACGGCCGGGGCGTGGACCCGATGCGGGTCAAGCGGAAGGCGTACGAGAAAGGCCTGATCTCCGAGGAAGAACTGGAGTCCCTCAGCGACACCGAGGCCGTGGACCTGGTCTTCCGCGCCGGCTTCTCCACCGCCGACCAGATCTCCGACCTGTCCGGGCGCGGTGTCGGGATGGACGCCGTCCGGGCCAGCGTGGAGAAGCTCGGCGGCACCGTGACCATGCGCTCCGAACTGGGCAGCGGAACCGTCACCCGGCTGCGGCTGCCACTGTCCATGGCGGTCACCCAGGTGATGGTGGTCAGCGTGGCCGGCCAGCGCTTCGGCGTCCCGGTCGACCTGGTCGTGGAGACGGTCCGGGTGCCGGCCGCCGAGATGGGCCGGGTCCTGCACCAGGACGTCGTGGTCATGCGCGGCGAGGTGGTGCCGGTGATCGACCTGGCCCGGGCGCTGCAGATGCCCTGGGCGCCGGACGACAGCCGGGACCGCGCGGTGCTGATCGTCTCCGTGAACGGGCAGCGGGTCGGCCTGCTGGTCGAGCAGTTCCACCGCGAGGTCGACGTGATCCTCAAGCCGATGGAGGGTCTGCTCGCCTACGCCGACGAGTTCTCCGGCACCGCCCTGCTCGGCGACGGCCTGGTGCTCCTGGTCCTGAACCTGAAGGAGGTGCTCGGACTTGCCGCTCGAGCTGCATGACGAGAATGCCAGCCTGATCGGGGTGGTGACGGTCGACGAGGTGGAGCAGCTCGTCGGCTGGCTGCGATCCAGCCAGCGACCCCGGGTCAGCCTTCGCCGATGCAACCATCTGCACACCGGCGCACTCCAAGCCCTGCTGCTTTTCCGGCCGAAGATTTCAGCAGCACCGAAAGACGCCTTCCTGGCGGCCCAGGTGCTGCCGCTGCTCACCGGAGCCGGCGGGGACACCAGCCGACAGGGGAACGAACCGCCATGACCACCGTGATGCTCGTCGACGACTCCGCCACCATGCTGATGAGCCTGAAGTCGATCCTGACCAAGGCCGGTTACACCGTTGAGACGGCCGGCCACGGCAAGGAGGCACTGGACAAGCTCGGCAAGGGGCTCAAGCCGAACCTGATCATCAGTGACGTCAACATGCCGCAGATGGACGGAATCACCTTCGTCCGTGAGGCCCGCAAGTCCCCGGGCATGCGGTTCACGCCGATGCTGATGCTGACCACCGAGTCGGAGCAGTCCAAGCGGGCCGAGGCGAAGACCGCCGGAGCCACCGGCTGGCTGGTCAAGCCGGTCGGACCGGACCAGCTGCTCGGCGTGATCAAGCAGGTTCTGCCCGGCGCCTGAGCGCCCCTTCCCGCATCGTTTCGGAGGTATCGCATGGCCAGCCTTCTCCGCAGGCACTCGCAGGCTCCGGAGGAATCGGAGCAGCGGGGCGTACGGGGAGACGTCGTGGCCGAGGCACTGGAGCCGATCCCCGCGTTCTGCGAGGTGATCGACGGCCACGTGAAGGACGTCATCGACCAGACCGGCGAGGCCGCGCACGCGATCGTCCAGCAGATGGTGAAAGTCGACTCGCTCGCCGAGGTGATGGCCGGCGACGTGTCCCAGCTCGCCGGCACGCTGACCCGTACCGAGAAGGAGCTGAGTCAGGTCAGCTCCTCCAACGACCAGTTGGTCGGCCGTCTGATCTCGTACTTCCTCTACCGTGACCACCAGATCCGCGCCCTGGTCGACCAGATGCGCGACCTCAACGAGCACGTCACCCAGATCGAGCAGGTCAGCCGGGCCACCAACATCCTCGCCCTGAACGCCATGATCGAGGCGGTCCGGGCCGGTGAGGCCGGTGAGGGCTTCTCGGTCGTCGCCGACGAGGTGCGCAAGCTGGCGCACCGCTCGTCGGAGGCGGCGCACGGAATCGGCAGCAGCATCGCCGACCTGACCGCCAAGCTCGACGGGGTCCTCTCCGACGACACCCAGTTCGACCGGGCGCAGGAGTTCCCGGCCAACGACGAGGACACCGCGATGACGCGCCGGCTGGGCGGCATCGCCAACGCCCAGCGGGAGATGTCGGAGATGGTCAGCGGCATCCTGCGGGACACCATCGCAGCCGCCCGGCAGGTCCAGCAGAGCTCCGACACGCTGGTCTCGGAGACCACCCAGGCGGTCGGTCATGTCCAGTTCCAGGACATCAGCCGTCAGATGCTGGAGCATGTGGCTGAGGCGGTCGCCGACGTGCGCCGGCAGGCCGAGGCCGTCTCCGGGTACGCACGGGGCGAGATCAGCGCCGAGGCGATCCGGGACGGGGCCATCAACGTCGAGGATCTGCGCGCCAAGCACGTGATGGCCCGGCAGCGGTTCACCCATGCCGCGCAGACCGGCATCGCGGAGCAGGACGCGAACGAACCGTTAATCGAGCTGTTCTGACAGGGGAAGAGGGCCTCACGATGGCTCGCATCGAGGACTACGGCCACGAGGCGCCGACCGAGCAGGACGCCGTCAAGGCCTTCGCTGACCTGGTCGGACCGAAGATGGCCGAAGGGCTGTGGACCCTGGCCGTGCAGTCGCTCGGCATGCAGCGGCCGGTCACCACCCCCGCCGACCTGCGCCGGGTGGCCGAGCACGTGATGGAGGTCGGCGAGCTGAGCCGGGTGGCCGGCCGCTCGCTGAAGGTCCGGCTGATCACCTACGAGGCGCTGGCCCGGACGGTCACGTCGTGAGGCTGACGCACTATCCGCAGCTGGCCGACCACGGCCGCCTGCGCGAGATCGCCCGGCTCGGCCTCGACCGGGAGGAACACCGCCCCTACCTGACCGAGGTGGTCGAGCAGGTGGCGGACCGGCTCGGCACCCCGTTCGCGGTCGTCGACGTCCTGCTCGACGACGCCCAGGTGTTCCTGGCCGGGTGCGGCCCGATCCCCGGCTGGCTCGCCGAGGTGGGCGGCACGCCGATCGAGTGGGCGTTCTGCACGCCGATGCTCGAGCACCGGGTGCCGCACGCCGTCGAGGACTTCACCCTGGACCCGGTCCACCGGCAGAACCCCCTTGTCGCGGTCGAGGGGCTGCGGTCGTACATCGGCGCGCCGCTCATCTCCTCGGAGGGCTTCGTCCTCGGCGGCCTGTGCGCGCTGGACCTGCGCCGCCGCCAGTTCGACGACCGCGACCTGGAATACCTCACCGACATGGCGGCCAGGACGGTCCGCCGCATCGAGGACCAGGCCAAGGCGGCATCATGACGGCATGACGTTTTCGCTGCCCATTCCGGCCGAGGCCAACGCGCTGCTGGACCGGAGCCCGCTGGCCGTGCTGCTGGGCCTCGTCCTGGACCAGCAGATCACCATGGAGAAGGCGTTCACCTCGCCACTGGTGCTGGCCCAGCGACTGGGTCACGAGCCGACCGCCACCGAGCTCGCCGACTTCGACCCCGAGGCGCTGCTCGCGCACTTCGCGACCCCGCCCGCGCTGCACCGCTTCCCGAAGGCGATGGCCGCCCGGGTCCAGGAGGTCTGCCGGGTCATCGCCGATCAGTACGACGGTGACGTCGAAGCTCTCTGGCGGGACGCGCCGAGCGGCGCCGAGCTGTACAAACGGATCTTCGCGCTGCCCGGGTTCGGCAAGCAGAAGGCGCAGATCCTGGTGGCGCTGCTCGGCAAGCAGATCGGCGTGCGGCCTGCCGGCTGGCGCGAGGCCGCCGGTGGTTACGGCGACGAGGGCGCGTACCGCTCGGTTGCCGACATCGTCGACGATGAATCGCTGACCAAGGTCCGGGAGTACAAGAAGGCCGCGAAGGCAGAGGCCAAAGCCGCAAAAGGTTAGTCCGGGTGGCCGATGGGCCCGGACCGGTGCAAGGATGGCGGGGTCGGACGGAGACCCCTGTGAAGAAGCCGCCCTCGGTGGTGATCACCGACGCCGCGCGGAGCCCCGGCGACCAGCTGCACAGCCGGGAGATCCGCTACGTCACGATGATGGGCGCCCGCGTCGCCTGCCTCATCGTCGGCGGGGTCCTGGTCAGCCTCGACGTGCCGTTGCTGCCGATCTGGCTGACCCTGTGCGTGGCCGGCATGGTGCTCCTGCCGTGGATGGCGGTCCTGATCGCCAACGACCGCGCGCCCAAGACCAAGGCGGAGCGCGCCGCCGACGCCGCCGCCCGGGAGCACCGTCAGAACGCGCTGGCCGACACCCCCGTGGCGTCCGGCGAGCCGGTCACGATCGACTCGGAGATCGTGGATCCCGACAAGACCCATTAGCACGCCCGGCTTCCACGAGCCCGCGGCGCCCTGCGCCGGACGCTCGCGAGGTCGCTGGTGGTCACGGCAGGCGCGCGGCTCGAGCTCTCGGCTGGTGCTCATGGGCGTTATGAGGAACGAATAACGCCCATGAGCACCAGCCGGAAACCGTGGGTCGCGCTGCGGCCGGGAGGTGTGACGGTCTCGCGTGCCGGACGCACGGGGGCCGCGCTGCGGCTCGGGCGTGTGGCGGTCAGGCGGGGCGGGCGCCCATGCGCTGGACCGCGGCCGCGCCCAGGGCCGCGCCGGCGGTCAGGGCCGCTTGAGGGGCGGCTCCGGTGAGCCAGGCGGCGAGCAGCCCGGCCGCGAAGGCGTCACCCGCGCCGGTCGAGTCCTTGACCGGGACCGCCGGGGCCGGGGCGGACCACGAGGACCCGTCCCGGGAGGCCCAGACCGCGCCGGCCGCTCCCCGCTTCACCACGGCGTGCCGGACGACCGAGGTCAGGCGGGCGGCCTGCGACGACGGCGAGCCCGGCCCGGCCAGCACGTCGGCCTCGTCGGCGTTGCACAGGAGCAGGTCTGCCTCGCGTACCCAAGCCAGGAAGAGCTCGGCCCCCGCATCGCGCAAGGGGGCAGCGGAGGCCGCGTCGACGCTCACTGTGAGTCCCCGGTCCTTGGCGGCTGTGAGGGCCGCCAGGCCGGCGGGCCTGGACCCGGCGTGCAGCAACGGGTACCCGGAGAGGTGCAGGTGGCTGCCGGGCGGCGCGGCCGAGACGATCGCGGTGACGTGCGCGGGGTCGAGCAGCAGGCAGGCGCCCCGATCGGTGATCATGGTGCGCTCGCCGTCGCCGGTCAGCACGACGACGCTGCCGGTCACCGCGCCCGCGTGGACCTGGATCGCGTCGCCCACCCCGGCCGCGACCAGTTCGGCGACGCGATCCCGGCCGGCTGGGTCGTCCCCGACCGCGGCCACCAGGTACACACCGTCCAGCCCTGAACCTTCCAGCCCTGGACCGGCCGGTGCTCGACCGTCCAGCACGCGCCTGCGCGGTTCCTGCCCGTCCGGGGCTGGGCTGTCCGGCGCTCGGGTGGCCGGCGTCGTGGGCTGCGCGGCACGGGCCAGCCAGGCGGCCGTGTTGGCCGCCTGACCGCCGCCGCTCACCCGGATGGCGGCGGCGGTGTCCGAGCCGGGCCGGATCGGCCCGTCGTGCTCGACCAGCACGTCGGTGACCAGGTCACCGACGACGATCACGGCCCCCACGGCTCAGGCCGGCACGGAGAAGCCCACCGGCGCGGCCGGCCCGGTGCTCTCGGCCACCGCGATCCTGGCGGCCAGGGCGGCGTTGCGCAGGATGATCCGGACGTTGGTCGCCAGGCTCTGCCCGTCGGTGCTGGAGTGGAAGTGCGCCAGCAGGAACGGGGTGACCGCCTTGCCGGTGACGCCCTGCTCGGCCAGCAGCGCCAGGCCGGACTCCAGGGTCCGGTCGTGCAGCGCCGGGTCCAGCTGCTCGTCGATGGGCAGCGGGTTGGCCAGCACCAGCGCGCCGGTCGTCACCTCCTGGTCGCGGCGGGCCCGGATGAAGTCGGCCACCTGCTCGGGGGTGTCGAGCTGCCAGTCCACGTCGAAGCCGCCGTCGGTGATGAAGAAGCCGGGGAAGCGCTTCGTGCCGTAACCGGCCACCGACACGCCCAGGGTCTCCAGCCGCTCCAGCGTGGCGCCGACGTCGAGAATCGACTTGACCCCGGCGCAGACCACCACGATCGGGGTCCGGGCGAGCGCGGTCAGGTCGGCCGACTCGTCGAACGTGAGGTTCGCCTCGCGGTGCACCCCGCCCAGCCCGCCGGTGGCGAACACCCCGACCCCGGCCGCGGCGGCGACCGCGCTGGTCGCGGCGACCGTGGTGGCGCCGTCGGCCCGCTTGGCGGCGGCGATGGCCAGATCCCGCACGGAGAGCTTGGCCACGTCGCCGGCGAGCGCCAGGTGCTCGATCTGGGCGTCGTCCAGGCCCACGATCAGCTCGCCGCCGATCATGCCGATGGTGGCGGGCACCGCGCCGTTGTCCCGGACGGTCTGCTCGATCTCCCGCGCGACCCGCAGATTGTCCGGGTGCGGCAGGCCGTGCGAGATGATGGTGCTCTCCAGGGCCACGACGGGGCGGCCGTCCCGGCGGGCACGGGTCACGTGCTCGCCGTAGCGAATAGCGAAGTCAGTCACGCTGACCAACGTTACGGGCCTGGGCAGCGACGTTGTCGTTGGACCGGTCAGGCGTGAGGTGCAAGACTTGTCGGCTGGAGCTTGCTCCAAGACTGACTTTTTCTCCTGAAGGGCAGATACCCGTGAGCACCCAGATTCTGGAGCGTCCGGAGACCAAGGACGCCGACACCGGTCCGGAGATGTTCCACTACGTGCGCAAGGAAAAGATCGCCGAGAGCGCGGTCATGGGCAGCTTCGTGGTCGCCCTCTGCGGGGAGACGTTCCCGGTGACGAAGACCCCGAAGAAGGGCTCGCCGGTCTGCCCGCAGTGCAAGGAGATCTACGAAGCCATGAAGGCCTGACCGGGGCGTGACGGGCGGATTCGGCCTGCTCGTCGCGGATCTGATCGGGGTGGCGGTGTTCGCCGCCTCCGGCGCCTCGGCCGGCGTCGCGAAGCGCCTCGACCTGTTCGGGGTGGCGTTCGTGGGCTTCGCCTCGGCGCTGGGCGAGGGCATCCTGCGCGACTTGACGATCGGCGCGGTCCCACCGCTGGCCTTCGCGGACTGGCGGTACGCGGTGACCGCGGTGCTCGCCTCGGTCGCGGTGTTCTGGCTGCACCCGAGACTGAACCGGGTGCGGCGGACGGTGCTCGTGCTGGACGCCGCCGGCCTCGGTCTGTTCACCGCGACCGGCACCTTGAAGGCGCTGACGGCGGGAGTGCCGCCGGTCGGCGCGTGCCTGCTGGGCATGCTCACCGCGATCGGCGGTGGCCTGACGCGCGACCTGCTCACCGGAGAGATCCCGACGGTGCTCCAACGTGACATCTACGCGAGCGTCGCCCTTGGCGGGGCGATTCTCGTCACCATTCTGCAGCGGCTCGGCCACACCGGTCTGATCGCGCTGGCCGGCGCCGCGGCATTGATGACCGGGGTGCGCCTGCTGGCGCTCTACCGTCGCTGGTCGGCACCGGTGGCGGTGCCGTAGCCGCCGATCGCACCCGGCCACGGCTATGCTGGAACCTCGCCTCCGCGAGCTCTGCCGCGGAGGTTTTTCCATGGATTGAAGGGATCACCGGAGCTTGAGCCCGTCTGTGCCGAACCTGGAGATCTTCCCGCCGCTGCGGGCGTGGCAGCGCAAGGCGATGGTGGAATACCTGCGCCGCCGTTCCGAGGACTTCATGGCCGTGGCGACGCCCGGCGCCGGCAAGACCACGTTCGCGCTGCGCCTGGCCGCGGAGATGCTGAACGACGGCACGGTCGACGCGGTGACGGTGGTCTGCCCGACCGAGCACCTGAAGACCCAGTGGGCCCAGGCCGCGGCCCGGGTCGGCATCCAGCTCGACCCGAAGTTCCGCAACGCGGACATCCACTCCGCGCGCGACTTCCACGGCGCCGTCGTGACGTACGCGCAGGTCGGCATGGCGCCTCAGGTGCACAAGCGCCGCACGATCACCCGCCGCACGTTCGTCATCCTGGACGAGATCCACCACGCGGGTGACGCGCGGACCTGGGGTGACGGGGTCAAGGACGCGTTCGAGCCGGCCGAGCGGCGCCTGCTGCTCACCGGGACCCCGTTCCGCTCGGACGAGAACCCGATCCCCTTCGTGCAGTACGAACGGGGCCCGGACGGGATCCAGCGGTCGAAGGCCGACTCCGTCTACGGGTACGCGGACGCGCTGAAGGACCGGGTCGTGCGGCCGGTCATGTTCATGGCGTACTCGGGGGAGACCCGCTGGCGCACCAACGCCGGCGACGAGCTGGCCGCCCGTCTCGGCGAGCCGATGACCAAGGACCTGATCGCGCAGGCGTGGCGGACCGCCCTGGACCACCGCGGCGAGTGGATGCCCCAGGTGATGGGCGCCGCGCACAACCGGCTCCTGCGGGTCCGCGAGGGCATGCCGGACGCGGGTGGCCTGGTCATCGCGAGCGACCAGACCGCCGCCCGGGCGTACGCGAAGCTGCTCCACGACCTCACCGGCGAGTCCCCGACGGTGGTCCTCTCCGACGACGACGGCGCGTCCGGCCGGATCGCCGAGTTCGCCGCCTCCGACAAGTTGTGGATGGTCGCCGTCCGGATGGTGTCCGAGGGCGTCGACATCCCGCGCCTGGCCGTCGGCGTCTACGCCACCAGCGCCTCCACGCCGCTCTACTTCGCGCAGGCGATCGGCCGGTTCGTCCGGTCCCGTCAGCCCGGCGAGACCGCCACCGTCTTCCTGCCCAGCGTGCCGCACCTGCTCGGGCTGGCCAGCGAGATGGAGGCGGAACGCAATCACGTCCTCGGCGCGCCCAAGGAGAAGGACGGGCTCGACGACGACGTCCTGGAGCGGGCGCAGAAGTCCGAGGACGCGCTCGGCGACCTGGACAAGCAGTTCGAGGCGCTCTCCGCGACCGCCGAGCTGGAGCAAGTCATCTACGACGGCACGGCGTTCGGCCTGCCGGCCCGGACCGGCACCGCCGAGGAGGCCGACTACCTGGGCCTGCCCGGGCTGCTCACCCCGGACGAGGTCTCGATGCTGCTGAACAAGCGGCAGTCCGAGCAGCTGGCCGCGCAGAAACGGCAGGAGGCGGAGACGGCGAGGAACGCGCCCGAGCCGCCCCCGGTCGAGAAGATCGTGCCGATGAGCGCGGGGGAGCGGCGGGCCACCCTGCGGCGTCAGCTGAACACCCTGGTCGCCGCGCACCACCACCGGACCAACCTGCCGCACGGCAAGATCCACGCCGAGTTGCGCCGGCTCTGCGGCGGCCCGCCCAGCGCGCAGGCCACCATCGAGCAGCTCGAGGAGCGGATCGCCACGATCCAGACGCTGTAGCTCCTGTTCTGGTGATCCCGCGGGGCTGCGCCGGCGTCAGCCACCACCTCGGCCTCGCCGCGGACCCACGTGATCCACAAAGCGAAGCCGGTTTCCTCGCCTCGCCTCTCCGCCGGTCGATAGGTTGCCGGGGAGGTGCTGATGCGGGAGATCACACAGCACGCGGTACGCCTGATGGAGCGCGCGCAGACCGGTGACCCGGCCGGCGCGCTGGCCGAGGCCGAGACCGTCCTGCGGGCCGCCACCGGCGACCTCGTGGACGGGCCCGCCTGCATGCACTTCGTCCGGGTCGTCGCGCACATCGCGCAGTCCGACCCGCGCGGCGCGATCGCCGCCGTCGAGCCGATGCTGGCCGCGGCGGCGCGCGAGGGCAGCGGCGGGTGGCAGGCCTGCGCCCTGGCCAGCCGAGCCTGGCAGCGGCTGCGGCTGGGCGAGCTGGACGCTACCGAGCACGACCTGGACGGCGTCCTGCACGACCTGGTCGCCGCGGAGCTGCTCGCCGCCGGCGAGGCGGATCCGGTGGCCGCGGTCAACTCGCGGGTCGCGGTCGCCATCGGCTATTACGAGCTCCGGTTGTACGAGCTGGTGGAACCGCAGTTCCGCAGCGCCTACGAGATGAGCGCCGCGGACTGCGAGCAGAACGGCAACCGCGCCATGTGGCTCATCAACCTGGCCGAGCTGCACCTGCGCTGGGCGCTCGAGCTCTACCAGATCGACCGGGTGGCCGAGGCGGAGTCGCACACGGCCGAGGCGGAGCGGTACGCCGTCCGGGCCGCTGCCGAGGTCTCCGGCGCCGACGCGGCCGTGTGGCGGGACAACGCGCTGCTCTACGCCGCGTGCGCCCGCGCCGACCGGCACGATCCGGCCGGTGCCGCTGTCGACATCGAGCGGTACCGCGGGCGCCTGCGCGAACGTGGCTTCGCGTCGGAGGCGCTGGCGCTGAGCCCACCGTTCCACGGGGTGGCGCTGAAGCGCTCGGGTCACCCGGAGGCGGCTCTCGCCGTTCTGGCCGACGCGGCCGCGGAACTGCCGCCGGACGCGGACTGGCTCGTCGCCGCGAGCACCCACCGGACCCGGGCGGTGCTCCTGGTCCACCTCGGGTCGGCGGATGCCGTGGCGACCCTCGCCTACGGGGACAGCCTGGCCGCGGCGCTCTGGCGTCAGCGGCTCAACACCCTGCACGCCGCCCGGACCATGCACGACCTGGCAGCGCTGCGGCGCCAGCACGAGCAGGTCGCGCGGGCCGCCGACCTGGACCCGCTGACCGGCATCGCGAACCGGCGCGCCTTCGACCGGGCGGTCGAGGCGGCCGCCGGCCGGCTCGGCCCGGTCGCGGTCCTGCTGGTGGACACCGACAAGTTCAAGGTGATCAACGACACCCGGGGGCACGCGGCGGGGGACGAGGCGCTGCGGGCGATCGCCGGGGCGCTGGCCGCTCAGGTGGGTCCTTGTGACCTGGTCGCGCGACTCGGCGGGGACGAGTTCGCCGCGCTGCTCCCGGACGTGGACGCGGCGGGCGCGGCGACGATCGCGGCCCGGATGGTCCAGGCGGTCCGTGACATCCCGGACTGCATCGCCACGGTCAGCGTAGGCATCGCCCTGGGCCTGTCCACCGACCTGAAATGCCTGCTGGACCGTGCCGACGAAGCCATGTACCGCATCAAGCGCCGCGGCGGTGACGGCTTCCACGACGCCGGCCACCCCCCACACGCCCGAGCCGCCTGACCACCACGCCGCGAACCCGTATGACGGCTGCCTGCGCTGTTCCCGGCTGTGAGCGCCGGCCGGGTTGCGCGATGCCCGGCCACCCGCGGGCGCGCCGCATGCCGGGTCAGCCTGGGACGTGGCGTGGGTTCTTTTGAGCGGGACCACCCATGGAGATCGCCCTGGAGGGCTTTGCGTTCTGGGCCGGTCACGGCCCTGCGAAGCCCGGAAGGGTCCCCGCGGGAGCAACGATGAAGGACCACAGCGGAGAGGGGACATGAAGATCTTGAAGTTGATCTGCCGCCTGACCGCGTCCGGGAGAGCTCATCTGCGCCTGACCGCGTCTGGGAAAGCTTATCTGCGCCTGACCGTGGGCGGGCACGGCGAAGGGCGCCTCCACAGGAGGCGCCCCCGGTCACGCGTCTTCAGTTTTGGGGGACCGCTGATTGCCGTTAGTTGCTGGAGTTCGACATCATGTTCGCGCCACGCCAGGTGAATTCCGGATCGGCGGAGAACTGCACCGCGATCTTCACCAGGTCCTCGGCGTAACGGTTGGCGTGGTGGCCACAGAAGACGAGGTCACCACCACCAGCCAGGGTCAAACGGAGCTTCCCTGCTGCATTGCAGCGGTCGCACCGTTCATCGGCTGCTGTGCCGGCCAGGCTTCCCGCTGGCGGCGTGAGAGTCGGGGTCATCGCCTTCCTCCTCTGTTCGTCACCGATGAACATGTTCCTCGGCTACTGCTGACACATGGTGCAACACCCTGCACCCTTGCGACCTTCCCGAAGTGCCCCGGGGGGACCGAGGTCACACCGGTTCCGACAAGTGTGCCTTGATCCCAGGGTGCCACGTCAACGATCACTTCTGCACAACGGTCTGATCACCACCCGTTGATGTACGGGTGGTGACCAAACGGACACGTAATGTTGACTGAACGTCTTAGTCCAGGTAGTCGCGCAGAACCTGGGACCGCGACGGATGCCGCAACTTCGACATCGTCTTGGACTCGATCTGGCGGATCCGCTCGCGGGTCACGCCGTAGACCTGACCGATCTCGTCCAGCGTGCGCGGCTGACCGTCGGTCAGGCCGAACCGCAGCCGGACGACGCCCGCCTCGCGCTCGGAGAGCGTCTGCAGCACCTGCTGGAGCTGGTCCTGCAGCAGCGAGAACGACACCGCGTCGACCGCGACGACCGCCTCGGAGTCCTCGATGAAGTCACCGAGCTGGCTGTCGCCCTCGTCACCGATCGTCTGGTCCAGCGAGATGGGCTCACGCGCGTACTGCTGGATCTCCAGCACCTTCTCGGGCGTGATGTCCATTTCCTTGGCCAGCTCCTCCGGGGTGGGCTCACGGCCCAGGTCCTGGAGCAGCTCACGCTGGATGCGGCCGAGCTTGTTGATGACCTCGACCATGTGCACCGGGATGCGGATGGTGCGGGCCTGGTCGGCCATCGCGCGGGTGATGGCCTGGCGGATCCACCACGTCGCGTACGTCGAGAACTTGTAGCCCTTGGTGTAGTCGAACTTCTCGACGGCGCGGATCAGGCCCAGGTTGCCCTCCTGGATCAGGTCCAGGAAGGCCATGCCGCGGCCGGTGTAACGCTTGGCGAGGGAGACCACGAGCCGCAGGTTCGCCTCGAGCAGGTGGTTCTTCGCCCGGTCGCCGTCCCGGTTGATCCACTTGAGGTCGCGCTCGAAGTTGCGCTCGAGCGCCTCCTCACCCTCCTCGGCGGCGCGCAGGCGCTCGGCGGCGTAGAGGCCGGCCTCGATCCGCTTGGCGAGCTCGACCTCCTGCTCCGCGTTGAGCAGCGGAACCTTGCCGATCTGCTTGAGGTAGGCGCGGACCGAGTCGGCCGAGGCAGTCAGCTCCGCGTCGCGGCGGGCCTGCTTGAGGGCCTCGGACTCCTCGTCGTCCCACTCGAAGTCGCCGTCGGTGGCCGAGCTGGCGGCGTCGGCGGCGGCGGCCGCGACCACGGCAGCCGGCTCCTCGACGACCACGTCCTCGATCTCGGCGGCGAGCTCCTCGGGGTCGATCTCCTCGCCCTCGGGGCCCTCCTCGCCGGGCTTGGCGGCCTTGGCCGGCCCGGCCTTGGCGGTGGCCGCGGCCTTCTTGCCGGGCACGGCCTTGGCGGCCGCCGCGGTGGCCTTGCGGACCGGGGCGGGCTTGCCGGCCGCGTCCGACGCCGGGGCGGCCTGTTTCGGGGCGGGCGTGGTCTTCTTCACCGGGGCGGCCTTGGCGGTGGTCGCCTTCGACGCCGGGGTGGCTGAGCGGGCCGCAGAGACCTTCGGGCGGCGGGTGCTGGCCGAGCCGTCGACCACGACGGTGATGCCGGCGTCGACGAGACCGCGCAGGATCTTCTTGGCCTGGGCCGGGTTGACGGCGGCGGACTCCAGCGTGTGCGCGACCTGGGCCGACGTGAGCTGCCCGCCCGCACCCTGAGCATGGGTGATCAAAGCCTCGGTGAGAGAGCGAACGTCGGCACCGTTCTGGTGGGCTTCTGTCACGAATGACCTTCCGGAGGCGATGAGTTTGGGCACGGCCATGGTCCAGCGCAGCACGCGGGGGCGAGTCTCGCCGGAGTCGATTTGGGAGCCCTCGGGTCACGAACCAGCCCCCCTGTGCGTGTCTGATGAAGCACAGTGAGTGTCCGTGAAGCGTGGGCAGGGGTGAATTGTAGCGCCGTCTTACGAGATCCTCCCCCCGCAGCACGCCGCCGGGGGCCGACGACCTCGTCGCCAGACGCTCCGGGCGAGAATCGTATCGGCGGAAAGGACTCAAACGTGAGCGAGATTTCTCCGGGCTCGTCGCCCGAGGAGCTGTTGTCGATCGCCGTCCGGGTGGCCCGGGACGCGGCGGACACCGCGCGCCGGATGCGTGACGAGGCGATCGGCGACGTGCAGACCAAGAGCACCGACACGGACGTCGTGACCGCGGCGGACAAGGCTGTCGAGCGTCAGGTGGCAGAGGCGTTGCTGGCCGGGCGGCCGGGCGACACGGTGCTCGGTGAGGAGTACGGCGGCGCTCAGGACGCCGCGCCGGGCGCTGTCCGCTGGATCCTCGACCCGATCGACGGCACGGTCAATTACCTCTACGGCCTCCCGCAGTACGCCGTCTCCCTGGCGGCCGAGGTCGGCGGCGAGGTGGTGGCCGGTGTGGTGCGCAACGCCGCGACCGGCGACGAGTGGACCGCGACCCGGGGCGGCGGCGCGTGGCGGGACGGGCGGCGGCTGGCCTGCTCCACCGAGACGTCACTGGGTCAGGCGCTGATCGGCACCGGTTTCGGCTACGACCCTCGCCGGCGGGCGCATCAGGCCCGGGTCTTCACCCAGTTGATCACCCGGGTGCGGGACATCCGCCGCTTCGGCGCGGCGTCCCTCGACCTCTGCCTGACCGCGGAGGGCAAGCTCGACGCGTACTACGAGAAAGGTCTCAATCTGTGGGACCATGCGGCGGGTGGGCTGATCGCGGCGGAGGCCGGGATGGTCGTCACCGGGCTGAACGGCGCACCGGCGGGGCCCACGATGGTCCTGGTCGCGCCGCCCGCGCTGCATCAGGAGCTGCACGACCTGCTGGTCGGGGTGGACGCGGCGGGCGGGCCGTAAAAGCCGCTCAGCGGCCCTCTGAGGGGCGGGAGCGGCCCTGAATCACGGCGGGCGGCCCGCTGAGGGGCGGGAACGGCCCGGGATCACGGCGGGCCGCCCGTACCCCTCAATCGTCCTGGGGCTTCTCGGTGGCCGGCTTGAGGCAGGCGCCGGGCGGGACGGTCGGCTCGCCGATCTCGACCAGCGACTGGTTGACCTCGGTGGTGGTGGCCAGCGACTGGAACTTGCTTCCGATCACGATCTCGACCACCGCGCCCTTACGCTTGGCGTTGTAGACCATGTCCGACTGGGCGAGGAAGTAAGCCTGGACGAGCTGGGCCTTGCCGACCGCGTCCGGGCCGAAACGGATCTCCGCGACACCCTTGAACTTCGTCTTGCTGACACCGGGGTCCTGCACGCCGAACCGCCGGTTCTTGAACTCCGTGGACACACTGTCCGCCAGACCCTGCTGGGCGGTGCCGTTGAGAACCTTGAGCGTCACCTCGGCGGGATCGTCCGGCAGCTGGACGTCAGCGAGCGGGGCGCCGTCGGGGCAGTCGGCGCCGCTCGCTATGTCGCTCTGCTTGTCACGGACCAGCGCGACGACGACGAAGACGATCGCGGCCACGGCGAGCACGCCGACGACGACAAGCGCACGGACGCGCGCAAAGCTCATAGGGTTGGCTCCAGGATCGGACGGGGTTGGCTCAGGATCGAACAGGGTTGACTCAGGATCGAAGGTAGGTCCCGGTGCGGTAGGTCCCGGTGCGGTCGCCGGGCCTGCCGAGAGGTTAACGTCTGTCCGTCAAGTGCGCGGAAACAGGGAATGCTTCCGGCGTGCCGACGATGATCCAGAGGCTGGTACCCCTACTTTGATGTCGCCTCAGTCACATCGGGAACAATGTGCCGCCAGTGGGCGTACAACTCTGCCGCAACAGCGGTAAGGTTCCGCGCTCGCCAGGCCGGTGCTCGATGTTTGAGCGATTGTCAGAAATCGTCTGGCGGAACCGGGAACCGAAACCATGCCCTTGGCGTTACTAACGCCAAGTGACACATCGATACAGGAGAGTGAAGACCGATGGCCACCGACTACGACGCCCCGCGTCGCGATGAGGTCGACCTCGGCGAGGACAGCCTCGAGGAGCTGAAGTCCCGTCGTGCTGACTCCCAGTCCGGTTCGGTGGACGTGGACGAGGTCGAGGTGGCGGAGAGCTTCGAGCTGCCCGGCGCCGACCTCGCCGACGAGGAGCTGACCGTCAAGGTCCTGCCGATGCAGACCGACGAGTTCCGATGCTCGCGGTGCTTCCTCGTGCACCACCGCAGCCAGCTGGCGACCGAACGGAACGGGGAGCTGATCTGCCGCGAGTGCGCCTGATCCGGGCGCGCTCGCGCGCGAATCATCACCACACGGGGATGGGCACGGGGGTTTGACCCTGATGCGGAACCGGGCACTGTACCGGTGACGACGACGGGGAGGACGACGATGAGTGAACCGGACCGCGTGATCGGCTCCGAGCCGCCCGCGATCGGCGCCGACCCGCAGGAGACACCCGCCGAGGCCGCCACCGACGAGGACCTGGGCCGCACCGTCGCGGCCCTCACGGCCGACGACCTCGAGCCGTCCGGTCGCCGGCGCCTGCTCGGCCGGCTGGTCGGCGACGTGCGCCGTCGTGGCGTGGGGCAACTGTTCAAGCCGAGGGCAGCCCTGCGCTGGATGGCCGACGTGGTCGCCGACGTGGCCCCGCACATCCCGGTGCGTTCCGCGGAGACGCTGCGCCGCCACTTCCCGGGAATGGACGACGACGCCCTCGCGGACCGCCTGATCCGGAACGCCGCCCGGGCGACGGCCGGGGTGGGCGCGGCCGGCGGCGGTGTCGCCGCCGTCGAGTGGGCCGCGGCGCCGACCCTGCTCTCCGCCCCGGTGCTGCTCTCCGCCGAGACGATCGCCGTCGTCGCGATCGAGATGAAGCTGATGGGCGAGCTGCACGAGGTCTATGGCACGCCGGTCCCCGGCAACGGCACCGAGCGGGCCTTCGCCCTGATCCAGGCCTGGGCCGGCCGGCGCGGGATCAACCCGCTGGTGCCCGGGACGGGCGTGGGCAACGTGCTGGGCACCGCCGCGCGCGGCGAGCTGCAGAAGATGCTGTTGCGCCGCTTCGGGCGCAACCTCACCTCGATGGGGCCGATGCTGACCGGCGCCGCTGTCGCCGGTTACCTGAACCGGCGGGCGACCCGCTCGGTCGGCGAGAAGGTGCGCGACGACCTGCGCAAACGAGCGCTCAAGAAGCCCGAGCGGCGCGCTCTCGACGACTGACCTCGAGCAGCGTGGTGGCCAGCTCGACCGGCCGCCGCGTGCTGACCACCCAGAACGGCGTCGGGTCGGCCGGATCGTCGAGGAGCACCTGCACCGCCGTGCCGATCCACGGGCGCTGGACGACGAAGGAGTGCGGGTGCGCGCCGACGCCCAGCGCCTCACGCTTGCCGGCCGCGTCCAGAGCGACCACGCCGGAGATCACCGAGACCGGCAGACGCGCGTCGTCGACCAGGAACTCCCCATCCTGTACGGCGACACGCAGCCGCCCGAGCGGGAGGATCAGCAGCAGGGAGAGCGGCAGCAGCACCACGTACGGCAACCAGGCGGGGAGGCCGGGCACGCCCAGGGTCAGCTCGGTGGCCACGATCGCGCCGGTCACGAGGCTCAGCGGCCACGCCCACCACGGAAGGCCGAGGCGTTCCCGATAGTTGTGCGCGGTGCGGTCCGCGGGCTCGGGTGTCACCCTCGAAGGGTACGGCGTGCCTTCGCTACGGGGCGCGGCAGGATGGCAGGGTAGGCACCGACTCAGGCCGTACCGATGTGAGGAAGTTTTCTTGACCGACGTAGTCATCGAGGTCCGGCGGCTCGACCCGGATCTGCCGCTGCCGGCCTACGCGCACCCGGGCGACGCCGGCGCCGACCTGGTCGCCGCGGAGGACGCGGAGATCGCCCCGGGGGCCTGGGCCAAGGTCCGTACGGGCATCGCGGTCGCCATCCCGGAGGGACACGTCGGACTGGTCCACCCCCGTTCCGGACTGGCCGCTCGACTGGGCGTGACGGTGCTCAACGCGCCCGGTACGGTCGACGCCGGTTACCGTGGCGAGATCCTCGTCAATCTGATCAACCACGACCGGGAACGGACCGTGAAGATCTCCCGTGGTGACCGGATCGCCCAGTTCGTCGTCCAGCGGGTGGAGCGGGCGGTGTTCCACGCTGTGGACACCCTCGGCGACACCTCGCGAGGCGCGGGCGGGCACGGTTCGACCGGCGGCCACCAGGCCCTCTGAACCCTGAAACGTAGGAAAGGCTGGCAGTGATGTTCTCCCGTAAGCGCGGTGGCGCCAAGCACGTACGCGCGGCCGACGCGCCGCCCTCCACGGCGCTCGCCCAGAGCCTGGCGGCCGACGGGGACGCCCCGGCGCCCGAGTTCGGCCCGTGGGACGTCAAGCACGCCCCGGGCGACGTGCAGCGGCTCGACCTGGGCAGCCTGCAGATCCCGGCGATCGAGGGCGTCGAGGTGCGGGTGCAGGCGAACCCGGACGGCGGTATCGAACAGGTCGTCCTGGTGGACGGCGAGAGCGCCCTGCAGCTCGGGGTGTTCGCGGCGCCGCGGACCGAGGGCATCTGGGACGAGGTGCGCGAGGAGATCGCCACCGCGATGGGCTCCGACGGGGTTCAGCCCCGCGAGGTCACCGGGCGGTACGGGACCGAGCTGATCGCCCGGGTGAACACCCCGGACGGCCCGGCCGACGTGCGGTTCGTCGGCGTCGACGGCCCGCGCTGGATGGTCCGGGCGCTGTTCCAGGGCGCGGCGGCGGCCGACCCGTCCGCCGAGGGCGTGCTCGGCGTGGCGCTGGAGGGCCTGGTCGTGGTCCGGGACGACGAGCCGCGGCCGGTCCGTGAGCCGCTGCCGCTGCGACTGCCCAAGGAAATGGCCGAGCAGAACCCCGCACAGCAGGTTTGACCCCCGATCGGGTTACCGTGAAGTCATGACCACCGACGAGCGCACCGGCCTGCGCCGGTTCCTTGACCGGCTGACCGCGACGGATTCCGAGCTCGACGCTCAGGAACTGCAGCGTGACGTGGCCAAGTGCGGCGCCATGCCCGCCGGCCAGTGCCGGCGGGGTCAGGTCGTTTCGGTGTCCGGGCGACTGCGCACCGTGGCGTACACTCCTCGCACCAACCTGCCCACCCTGGAGGCCGACCTCTGGGACGGCAGTGACGTGGTCACGCTGGTCTTCCTGGGCCGCCGGTCGATCGCCGGCATCGAGCCCGGGCGCCAGCTCACCGCGCGGGGCCGGGTCGCCATCCGCGACGACCGCAAGGTCATCTACAACCCGTACTACGAGCTGGAGGCGCCGCGGTGACACCCGGCAACGAGCCGCGCCACGTGGCGCACGAAACCGTCGAGGAGCGGCTCGCCGAGGACGTCGTCGAGGAGCTGGACCTGCATCCGGTCCCTCAGGACGACGGGGAGGAGCCGCTCCCGCCGCTCAGCGAGCAGATCGCGGAGCAGCTCGGCGGGGTGCGCGGGCTGATCGAGTCCAGCGTCCCGGTGCTCGCGTTCGTGCTCTTCAACGTGCTGTTCGGCGAGTCGGTGATCGGTCTGGAGAAGCGCACCGCGCTGCTCTGGGCGATCATCGGCTCGGTCGGCTCGGCGGTCGCCATCGGCGCCGTCCGGCTGGCCCGCAAGCAGCCCGTCCGGCACGCGGTGAACGGGCTGTTCGGCATCGCGCTCGGCGCCTGGCTGGCCTGGCGCAGCGGCGACGCGAAGAACTTCTACCTGCCCGGCATCCTGCTCACCTTCGGGCAGGCCGCGGTGCTGCTGATCTCGGTGGCGTTCCGCAAGCCGCTGATCGGTTACGCCTGGGGCATCATGGCCAACAAGGGCCGGCAGGACTGGTTCGGCAACAGCCGGCTGTTCCGCGCCTTCCAGTGGCTCACCCTGCTCTGGGTGGTGTCGCTGGCCCTGCGCGCCGGCATCCAGTTCTACCTGTGGAAGCTCGGCGAGGCGAACGCGCTGGGGGTCGTCCGGATCCTGATCAGCTGGCCGATCTACGCCGCGACGTTCGCCTTCACCGCCTGGATCATCCACCGCATCACCTCCACCCAGAAGACGGGCGAGGAAGCGGTCTAGGCAGTTTCCTGGTCCGGCGGGGTGCTGCCCAGCACCACCGCGCGGACCTGGTCCTCGACCTCGGCGGTGCACACGAAGATCAGCTCGTCGCCCGCCTCCAGCGGGTCGTCCGGCGTCGGCACCACCACGCGCTTGCCGCGCAGGATGGCGACCAGCGCGGCGTCCCGCGGCATCGGCACCGAGCGCAGCGGCTTGCCCTCGTACGGCGCGTTCCGCGGCAGGGTGATCTCCACCAGGTTCGCCTCACCCTGCCGGAACGTCATCAACCGGACCAGGTCGCCGACCGTCACGGCCTCCTCGACCAGGGCGGCCATCAGGCGCGGCTTGCTGACCGAGACGTCGACGCCCCACTGCTCGGTGAAGAGCCACTCGTTCTCCGCGCGGTTCACCCGGGCCACCACCCGGCCGACCGCGAACTCGGTCTTGGCCAGCAGTGAGACCACCAGGTTCGCCTTGTCGTCACCGGTCGCGGCGACCACCACGTCGCACGACGCGACATCGGCCTGCTCCAGGCTGCTCACCTCGCAGGCGTCGGCCAGGATCCACTGCGCCTGGGGCACCCGCTCCGGGCAGAGCTGGCGGGGCTGCCGCTCGATCAGCATCACCTCGTGACCGTTGCCGATCAGTTCCTGAGCGATGGAGCGGCCCACGTTGCCGGCTCCCGCGATGGCGATGCGCATGTCAGTGCCCCTCGTTCCCGGCGCGCCCGGCGATGTCCATGACCCTGCCCACGGTCTCGTCGGTGACCAGCATGAACACCTGGTCACCGTCCTGCAGCACGGTGGACGGCTGAGCGAGCGCGCCCACCCCGAAACGCATCAGGTACGCCACGCGGGCGCCGGTCCCGTCCTCCAGCGACTTCACCGGCCGGCCGACCCAGTCGGAGTGCAGCGGCACCTCGATGATGCTGACCACGCTCGTCGGGTCGCGGAAGACCTCGTTGTGGCTCTCGGGCACCAGGAAACGGAACATCCGGTCGGCGGCCCAGCGGATCGTGGCGATCGTCGGGATGCCGAGACGCTCGTACACCTGGGCGCGTTTGGCGTCGTAGATGCGGGCGACCACGCGGGAGACGCCGAACGTCTCGCGGGCCAGCCGGGCCGAGATGATGTTGGAGTTGTCCCCGCTGGAGACCGCGGCGAAGGCATCCGCACGCTCGATGCCGGCCGCCCGCAGCACGTCCCGGTCGAAGCCGATGCCGTTCACCGTGATGCCGCCGAAGTTCGGGCCCAGCCGCCGGAACGCGTCGGCGTTCTGATCGATCACGGCCACCTGGTGGCCGCGCCCGTCGAGGCTCTGTGCCAGCGTGGAGCCGAGCCGGCCGCACCCCATGATGACCACGTGCACGCTTCGTGCCCTCCCCGATCGCCAACCGTCGAAGATGAGCGTCCCATGCCGCTCTGGCGCACGGTGTCCGGGGCGGGCAACGGGCCCGGGCGTGCGGCCGTACCCTTGGCAACCGTGGCAAGTACCACCTCCCTAGCCAAGCGGCTGCTCCTCGGCCGGCCGTTCCGCTCGGACAAGCTCCAGCACACGCTGTTGCCCAAGCGGATCGCCCTGCCGGTGTTCGCGAGCGACGCTCTCTCCAGCGTGGCCTACGCGCCGGACGAGATCCTGCTGACCCTGTCGATCGCCGGGGCCAGCGCCTTCGCGATCTCCCCCTGGGTGACGCTCGCGGTCGCGGTGGTGATGGTGACCGTCGTCGCCAGCTACCGGCAGAACGTGCACGCCTACCCCTCCGGCGGTGGCGACTACGAGGTGGCCACGGTCAACATCGGCCCCCGCGCCGGGCTCGGCGTGGCCAGCGCGCTGCTCGTCGACTACATCCTCACGGTCGCCGTGTCGATCTCGTCCGGGGTCAGCAACCTCGCCTCGGTGCTGCCGTGGGACTCGATCGGCACCCACAAGGTGGAGATCGCGGTCGGGGCGGTGCTGCTGCTCACCGCGCTCAACCTGCGCGGCCTGCGCGAGTCGGGCACCGCGTTCGCCGTGCCGACGTACCTCTTCATCGTCGTCATGGTCGGGATGATCCTGACCGGTCTGTTCCGGGTGTTCGTGCTCGGCACCGACCTGCGGGCGCCCAGCGCCGGGCTGACGATCACCGCCGAGGAGAGCCACCTCACCAGCTTCGCCTTCGTGTTCCTGCTGTTGCGGACGTTCTCCTCCGGCTGCGCCGCGCTGACCGGGGTCGAGGCGATCTCCAACGGCGTGCCCGCGTTCAAGCCGCCGAAGAGCAAGAACGCGGCGACCACGCTGCTGCTGCTCGGCGGCATCGCGATCGTGATGCTGTTCGGGATCATCGCGCTGGCGAGGCTGACCCACCTGCAGTACGTCGAGGATCCCACCACGCAGATCCTGGCCGGCCCCGTGGCGTACGAGCAGAAGACCGTGACCGCGCAGCTCGCGGAGACCGTTTTCGGACATGGCTCGTGGCTGGTCGTCCTGGTCGGCGGGATCACCGCGCTGATCCTCTTCCTCGCCGCGAACACCGCGTTCAACGGCTTCCCGGTGCTCGGCTCGATCCTCGCGCAGGACCGTTACCTGCCCCGGCAGTTCCACACCCGGGGCGACCGGCTGGCGTTCAGCAACGGCATCGTCTTCCTGGCCGGCGCCGCGATCGTGCTGATCGTGGCGTTCCAGGCGGAGACCACCCGGCTGATCCAGCTCTACATCGTCGGCGTCTTCGTGTCGTTCACGCTGTCCCAGGGCGGCATGATCCGGCACTGGAACCGGCTGCTCAAGATCCAGCGCGACCCCGAGCGACGGCGGCGGATGATCCGCTCCCGGGCTATCAACGCGTTCGGCATGGGCCTGACCGGCGCGGTCCTGATCGTCGTGCTGATCACCAAGTTCCTGCTCGGCGCGTGGATCGCGATCGCCGCGATGGTCGTGATCTACGGCCTGATGCTGGCCATCCACAAGCACTACACCCGGGTCGCCGAAGAGCTGCAGCCCACCGAGGAGCGGCCGGTCCTGCCGTCCCGCAACCACGCGGTCATCCTGGTCAGCAAGGTGCACCAGCCGACCCTGCGGGCCGCCGCCTACGCCCAGGCGACCCGGCCGGACACGATCACCGCGGTGACCGTGAACGTCGACGACAAGGACACCCGCGCCATCCAGACCGAGTGGGAGCGGCGCGAGCTGCCGGTCCCGCTGACCGTCATCGACTCGCCGTACCGGGAGATCACCAAGCCGATCATCGACTACGTCAAGAGCGTGCGCCGCGCGTCGCCGCGTGACGTGGTGACGGTCTTCGTCCCGGAGTACGTGGTCGGCCGCTGGTGGGAGAATCTGCTGCACAACCAGAGCGCGCTGCGGATCAAGGGACGGCTGCTGTTCGAGCCCGGGGTGATGGTCACCAGTGTTCCGTGGCAGCTGCGGTCCAGCCAGGATCGCGACCTCGACCGGCTCGACCGGGGACTGAGCCGGGCGCCGGCGCGGGGACCCCGGTTCCACCCGGTGGAGGCGCGGACCGACCCTGACCAGAATGACAACGAGGATTCGTGACTTCCGCTGACTTTCCCGCCTCGCCCGATTCGTCGTCCTCGCCGTTTTCTCCGGTGAACGACGCCGGGGAGCGGCCGGCCGTACCGCCGCAAGCCTCTGACCTTCCGGTTCCTCGCGAAGAGGACCTCGTCGAAGGGGACCGGATCGAGCTGACGATCGGCGCTCCGGCGCACGGCGGGCACTGCGTCGCCCGGTTCGGCGGCCAGCACGGCCGCGTCGTCTTCGTCCGTCACGCCCTGCCCGGCGAACGCGTCACCGCGCAGATCACCGAACGGCACCGCGGATACCTGCGCGCCGACGCGATCGAGATCCACGAGGCGTCACCGGACCGCGTCGAGGCGCCCTGCCGCTACGCCCACCCGGGCGGCTGTGGAGGCTGCGACCTGCAACACGTCCACGCCGACGCGCAGTTGCGCTGGAAGACGCAGGTGGTCCGGGAACAGCTCGGCCGGCTGGCGGGCCTCACCCCCGAAGATCAGGACAAGGTTTTCGTACGCACGGAGCCCCTCCCCGGCGGTCTCCTGAACTGGCGGACCCGGGTGCGGTACGCCGTGGACGCGCTCGGCCGTCCCGGCCTGCTCCAGCACCGGTCGCACGAGGTCGTCCCGATCGATCGCTGCCTCATCGCGCACCCCGCCATCCAGGAACTCGACCTGCTGTCACGTACCTGGCCCGAATCCGCCGCGCTGCAAGCCGTCGCCGCGGGCAACGGCGACGTCGTCGCGTTCGAACGCCCCGCCGGAACGACAGGCTCCGCCGGCGGCGACCCCACCGACGAACCGGGCGGGGCCGGGCTCGTCCGGCTCACCGGCCCGGCCCAGATCACCGAAGTCGTCGGCGACCGCACGTGGGAGACGTCACCGGAAACCTTCTGGCAGGTGCACCCGGAAGCCGCGGCCACACTGACCGCCGCGGTGCTGCAGATGTTGCGGCCCGCCGAAGGCGAAGTCTCCTGGGACCTGTACGGCGGAGCCGGCCTCTTCGCCGCCGCCCTCGCCACAGCCACCGGGGCACGGACCACTGTCGTCGAGTCCTCCACGGCCGGCGTCACCGCGGCCCGGGCCAACCTGGTCGACCTGCCCCACGTCGAAGTCGTGCAGGCCGCGGTCGAAACAGCCCTGAGCCGCCGCCGGATCACCGCCCCCGTCGACCTGATCGTGCTCGACCCGCCACGCGCCGGGGCGGGCGCCCGGGTCGTCCGCGGGATCGTGGCCGCCTCGCCGCGGGCAGTGGCCTATGTGGCGTGCGACCCGGCGGCGCTGGCGCGGGACGTGAAGACGTTCCGGTCGCTCGGCTGGGAACTGGCGGAGTTGCGGGCCTTCGACTGCTTCCCGATGACGCAGCATGTGGAATGCGTGGCGTTGCTGCTGCCGGCGTAGGTCCCGGGGCTGCCGAGTTATCCACATTGTTGGGCTGTCCACAGGGCCTCACCACGATCTTGCCCACTACGGGACAATGGCATCGGGGTCGCCCCCGAGGAGGGTGGGGGCTGTTTTGTTGGCGTTCCGAGCTGCGGTTGCTCGAGTTTGTGCAGGTCACGGCTTTGACTGCTCGGCTGATTTGCCTCCGTTCAAAGCCCTCTGTTCGCTCACCGGCGACCTTGCTCCCCTGCGGACTGTGCTCCGCGGCGTGATCGCCCTCGGCTGGCGCTCACGGTTGGAACGTGGGCCCGGATGCAGCCGTGAGTGCCAGCTCGGCCGGCTCGGCTGGTGCTGAGGGTTCCAAAACGGGCTCGAAACAACCCTCAGCGCCAGCTCGAACGAGTCGGCTGGTGCTGACGGTCGGATTCCGGGCCGGGAACCCGCCGGCAGGCTGGGCGCGGCCGTTCTCTGGCTGGCGTGGCTAGCCAGCTCGACGGGGCTGCTGGCTGGGCATGACCCGCCCGCAAGCTGCATGTCCGCAAGCTGCATGTCCCGCTGGCTGCGCGTGGACCCGCAGGTTGGATGGACCAACCGGCTGAACGCGGCTGCTGGCGGAGCGTGGCACGTGCTGGGCGAGGGTTGCTGGCTGGGCATGGCGCACGGGTTGGGCGTAAACCCGTGGCCCGCTGGGTGGGCGGGTCCGCTGGCGGTGCGGGGCGAGACTGGGCGGGTCAGCTGGCCGGGCTGGGCGGGCTCCAGGCTGGGCGGGCTGTGGCTGGGCAGCTGCGGTCCGAAGCTGAACGCGGACGGGGCTGACCGCCCGCCGGCTCAGAGCTGCGCGCGATAGTCGGCGGCGACTTTCATCAAGTGGTCGAGGGCATCCCTCGTACGGACCAAATCCTCGATGTGTGCCGAGAGCCGATCCCGTTCCTGGGCCATCCGGGTCATCGCCGCGTCGGAGTTCTCCTGGCTGGGAGCTTCGACGCAGGGGAGCAGCTCGGCGATGGTGCGACTGGAGAGCCCGGCCGCGTAGAGCCGCTGGATGAAGCCGACCCGCTCGACCTCGTAGTCGGTGTAGTGCCGCTGGCCGCTGGGACTGCGCACGCTGCTGAGCAGGCCCTGCTCCTCGTAGTAGCGGACGGAGCGGACGCTCACGCCGGCCCGTGCCGCGAGATCCCCGATGCGCATACCGCCTCCTGTGACGCAGCTTTCACAGCTTGCCTCTGACGTCAATGTCAGGTTTTAGCTTAGCCCCCTCAGCAGGAACGGACAACGGAGGACCTGACATGACCGACTTGTTCAGCGGTTTCCGGCTCGGTGCGCTGAGCCTGCCCAACCGGGTCGTGATGGCGCCGATGACCAGGGTGCGTGCTGCGGCCGGTGGGCTGGCGACGGCGTCGATGGCGACGTACTACGCGCAGCGGGCCACGGCCGGGCTGATCGTCAGCGAGGGGGTGCAGCCGAGCCTGATCGGGCAGTCGAACCCCGGCACGCCGGGGTTGCACACCGACGAGCAGGTCGCCTCCTGGCGGGCGGTGACCGGTGCCGTGCACACCAACGGCGGACGGATCTTCGCGCAGCTGATGCACGGTGGGCGGGTGTCACATCCGGACACGACCGGGCATCAGCCGGTGGGGCCGTCGGCGGTCCCGGCGACCGGGGACGTCTTCACGCCGACCGGGCCGCAGCCGGCGCCGGTGCCCCGGGAACTGCCGACGGGTGAGGTGGCCGAGCACGCCGGAGCCTATGGCGCGGCCGGCCGGCGGGCGATCGAGGCCGGCTTCGACGGGGTGGAGCTGCACGGGGCGAACGGCTACCTGATCTCGCAGTTCCTCAGCTCCAACGCGAACCTGCGGACCGACGGGTACGGCGGCTCGATCGCCGGACGGATCCGGTTCGCCGTGGAGGCGGTCGAGGCCACCGTGGACGCGGTCGGCGCCGAGCGGACCGGGATCCGGCTCTCTCCGAGCGGCGGGTTCTGGGGGATCGAGGAGCGCGACGTGCCCGAGCTGTACGCGGCTCTGCTGCGGGAGCTCGGCAGGATCGGCATCGCGTACGTCCATCTGGAAGCGACAGCCGGCCACGAGGTGCTGACCGCCCTGCGTCGCGCCTGGCCCGGAGCGCTGATCATGAACCCGGTGCTGCCGATGGGACCGAAGCAGACCGGGCCCACCGAGGCGCGGGAGTGGCTCGGACTCGGGGCGGATCTGATCAGTTTCGGCCGCGCGTTCATCGCGAACCCGGATCTGGTGGAGCGGCTGCGCCTCGGTGCGCCGCTGGCGCCGGTCGACGAGGCGACGTACTACCAGGGCGGGGACGCGGGCTACCTGACGTACCCCACGTATCAGCACGGCGCCTGAGATCCGGGCAGGGCTCGCGCGGCCGACCCCCGGGAAGGGACTGCCGCGCGAGCCGCCCGCGGGCTACGGGTTGGCGCGCTCCGCCGCCACCACCGCGTTCCGGAACAGCATCGCGACAGTGGTCGGCCCGACGCCGCCGACCCGGGGCGTGATCGCCCCGGCCACCTCGGCGCAGGACTCGTCGACGTCCGGAAGCAGACGGCGCCCCTCGTAGCGCACGCCCGCCCCGATCACGGTGGCGCCGGGCTTGACGTGTTCCGGCTGGATGATCCCGGGAACGCCGGCCGCTGCGATCAGGATCTCGGCCCGCTGCGTGTACCGGGGCCAGTCCTTCACCCCGGTGTGCACGACGGTCACGGCGGCGTTCGCGGTCGGCCGCTTCTGCGCCAGCAGCATCGCGAGCGGCCGGCCGAGCGTCGCGCCGCGACCGAGAATGACCACCTCACGCCCGGAGATCTCGATCCCGTGGTGGGCGAGCAGCGCCTCGATGCCGGCCGGCGTGCAGGGCAGCGGCCCGGGCAGCCCGACGGCGAGCCGGCCCATGTTGAGCGGGTGCATCCCGTCGACGTCCTTGTCCGGGTCGAGGGTCTGCAGCGCCGCGTCGTAGTCCAGGTGGGCCGGGATCGGGTACTGAATCAGCACCCCGTGCACATTCTTGTCGTCGTTGAAGCCGGCGATCACCTTGAGCAGGTCCGCCTGGGTGACGTCGCCGCTGAGGTGCTCGTGCGGCGACGCGAAACCGAGCTCGGCGGCCTGCTTCTGCTTGATCCGGATGTATCCGGCGCTGGCGTCGTCGTCGCCGACCAGGATCGTGGCGAGGCTCGGCTGGACGCCACGGGCCTTGAGCTTGGCGACCCGCTCACGGACGTCGGCCAGGACGGCCTCGGCGACGGGCGCGCCGGGCAGGAGGCGCGCGGTGTTCTCGCTGGTCATATCTCTGCTCCTCGGCCGGGAGCCCAGGCGGTCGACTCCCGTGAACGAGCTCCCCGATGGTTCGACCATCCCCGAGCCGCCAGTCGCTGCTTGCCCTCCAGGATGCCCGACGCGACCGCCCGCCGAGCGATCGGGGTCCGGACCGATCAAGATCGAATTCAAGATCATCAAGTTCAAGATCTTCATGTCCCAGGTCCGCTGTGGTCGCCCTTCGCTGCTCCCGCGGGGACCCTTGCGGGCTTCGCAGGGCCGTGGCCGGCCCAGAACGCGAAACCCACAAGGGCGATCTCCATGGATGGGCACGGTTACAAGGACCCACGCGAGCCCGCGCCCGTGCCGGGAGGCTCCGCGGCTCACCCCCGCCGGCTGGTGCTCACGGTCGTCATTCGGGCCTCATGACGACCGTGAGCACCAGCCGAAGGTCGCGAGGTCCGGCGGTGGTCCGGGTGGCGGCGCGCCGCGAGGTTCCGGCTGGTGCTCATGGGCGTTATTCGGCCCGAATAACGCCCATGAGCACCAGCCGGCGAGGTGGCGGCGCGCTGCTCCCGGGCGTCAGGCGGTGCCGTCGGAGTGGTGTCGGCGGGCGGTGCCGGCCGTGGTGGTGCCGGCACGCTGTGCAAGTGGGCGGTGCGCGCGGGGGAGGCGGGCGAGTGGGGCCGGTGGGCGGGGTCGGCGGAAGGCGTGGGACCGGCGAAGGGTGAGGCCGGCGGGCAGGGGGTCAGTGGAGGGGTGGTCAGGTGGGCTCGGCGGAGCGGGCCGGGGACGGTCCTTGGCCGGAGGTGGTCACCGCGGCGGGGGAGCTGTCCCCGTGCGGGTCGTCGTTGAAGCTGGCCTCGTCGAACGGCGCCTCCCCGGTCAGCACCCGCGCCGCCTGCTCGCGGTCGATCTCCCGGGTCCATGTGCCGACCAGGACGGTCGCGACAGCGTTGCCGGCGAAGTTGGTCAGGGCCCGCGCCTCGGACATCAGCCGGTCGATCCCGACGATCAGCCCGACGCCGGGGACGAGGTCGGGCCGGTGGCTCTGCAAGCCGCCGGCGAGGGTGGCCAGGCCTGCTCCGGTGACCCCGGCCGCGCCCTTGGACGCCACGATCATGAAGAGCAGCAGCCCGATCTGCTGGCCGATGGAGAGCGGCTGGTCGAGCGCGTCCGCGATGAACAGCGACGCCATGGTGAGGTAGATCGCGGTCCCGTCCAGGTTGAACGAGTACCCGGTCGGGACGACGATCCCGACCACCGGCCGGCTCACGCCCAGGTGGCCCATCTTGGCGATCAGCCGGGGCAGCGCCGACTCGGACGACGACGTCGACAGGATCAGCAGGAACTCGCGGGCCAGGTACCGGAGCAGCCGGAAGATCGACATCCCGGCGACGAGCCGCAGCAGCAGCCCGAGCACCACGAACACGAAGATTGCGCAGGTGACGTAGAACCCGACCATGATCGCGGCCAGGCTCTTCAGCGCGTCGAAGCCGGTCGCGCCGACGAGCGCGGCCATCGCCCCGAACGCCCCGATCGGCGCGAGCCACATGATCATGGCCAGGATCTTGAAGACCACCCGCTGGGCCAGGGCGACCGCGGCGATCACCGGCTCGCCGCGCTCGCCGAGCGACTGCACCGCGAACCCGACCAGCAGCGCCACCAGCAGTGTCTGCAGCACCTGGGTGCTGGTCAGCGCGGAGATCAGGGTGTCCGGGATGATCCCGAGCACGAAGTCCACGCCGCCCTCGGCGGTCTTGCTCACCTGGGCCGTGCCCGTCTTGGCCACCTCCTGGCTCAGGTGCAGGCCCGAGCCGGGGTGCAGGATGTTGCCGACGACGAGCCCGATCGCCAGCGCGACGGTCGACATGATCAGGAAGTAGCCGAGCGCCAGCCCGCCGACCCGGCCGACCTGGGCCGCGCGCCGGATCGAACCGACCCCGAGCACCAGGGTGCAGAAGATCACCGGGGCGATCATCATCCGGATCAGGTTGACGAACCCGGTGCCGAGCGGCTTCAACTCGACCGCGAAGTCCGGGAAGGCGAAGCCCACCGCGATCCCGAGGGCCATCGCGACGAGCACGGCGAGGTAGAGATAGGCGCTGCGGTCCCGGCGGCGGGACGGCTGGGCATCGACAGACATGAGCACCGCTTACCCATACCTGTGAAGCAAATCACATGCATCCGCCGGTTCGGGGATTGTGGAGGTGCTGTGGAGGATGGCGGCCTGTCCGTTTGCTCCAGGTCGCGCCCGCGCGTCACCCCGATAGACTCGTGCCTCATGAGCGACTCCCCCTCGACCCCGGCCGGCCTGCTGACGAGCGTCACCGACCCCGGTGCCCTCAAGCGACTGACCGCTGAGCAGCTGACCCTGCTCGCGGCCGAGATCCGTGACTTCCTGGTGGCCAAGGTGTCGAAGACCGGGGGGCACCTCGGTCCGAACCTGGGCGTCGTCGAGATGACCCTCGCGCTGCACCGGGTCTTCGACTCGCCGCGCGACAAGATCCTCTTCGACACCGGCCACCAGGCGTATGTGCACAAGATCGTCACCGGCCGCCAGGAGGGCTTCGACCTGCTGCGCCGCCGCGGCGGCCTGACGGGTTACCCGAGCCAGGCCGAGAGCGAGCACGACCTCGTGGAGAACTCGCACGCCTCCACCGCGCTCTCCTACGCCGACGGCCTGGCCAAGGCGTTCGCGCTGCGCGGCGAGGACCGGCACGTGGTGGCGGTGGTCGGCGACGGCGCGCTGACCGGCGGCATGTGCTGGGAGGCGCTCAACAACATCGCGGCCACGAAGAACAAGCTGGTCATCGTGGTCAACGACAACGGCCGGTCGTACGCGCCGACGATCGGCGGCCTGGCCGACCACCTCTCCACCCTGCGGCTCAACCCGGGCTACGAGAAGGTGCTCGACCTGGTCAAGGACGCGCTCGGCCAGACCCCGGTGGTCGGCAAGCCGGTCTTCGAGGTGCTGCACGCGGTCAAGCGCGGCATCAAGGACGCGGTCAGCCCGCAGCCGATGTTCGAGGATCTGGGCCTGAAGTACATCGGGCCGGTCGACGGCCACGACCAGCAGGCGATGGAGTCCGCGCTGCGCCGGGCGAAGGGTTTCAACGCCCCGGTCATCGTGCACGCGGTCACCCGCAAGGGCTACGGCTACCGTCCCGCCGAGCAGGACGAGGCCGACCGCCTGCACGGCCCCAGCAGCGCCTTCGACGTGGAGACCGGCAAGCTGCTGGCCGCCTCGTCGCTGAAGTGGACCAAGGTCTTCGCCGACGAGCTGGTGTCGATCGCAGACGAGCGCCCAGACATCGTCGGCATCACGGCCGCCATGGCGGAGCCGACCGGCATCGCCACGCTGGCGAAGAAGTATCCCGAGCGGGCCTATGACGTGGGCATCGCCGAGCAGCACGCGGCGACCAGCGCGGCCGGCCTGGCGATGGGCGGGCTGCACCCGGTCGTCGCGGTCTACGCCACGTTCCTGAACCGTGCCTTCGACCAGGTCCTGCTGGACGTGGCGATGCACAAGCTGCCGGTCACGTTCGTGCTGGACCGGGCCGGCATCACCGGGCCGGACGGGCCGAGCCACTACGGCATCTGGGACATGAGCGTCTTCGGCGCCGTGCCCGGCCTGCGGATCGCGGCGCCGCGTGACGCCGCCACCCTGCGCGAGGAGCTGCGCGAGGCGGTCGCGGTCGGCGACGGCCCGACGATCCTGCGCTTCCCGACCGGCGCGGTCGCCCCGGACACCCCGGCCGTGCGCCGGGTCGGCCCGGTCGACGTGCTGCGCGAGTCGGAGCGCAAGGACATCCTGCTGGTCGCGGTCGGCTCGTTCGCGGGCCTGGGCCTGGAGACCGCCGAGCGCCTGGCCGAGCAGGGTTACGGCGTGACCGTCGCAGACCCGCGCTGGGTCCGCCCGGTCCCGGCCGAGCTGACCGCCCTGGCCGCCGGGCACCGGCTGGTGGTGACCTGTGAGGACGGCATCCGTGCCGGTGGGGTCGGCGACGCGGTGGCCGCCGCGCTGCGCGACGCCGGGGTGCACGTGCCGCTGCGCGACTTCGGGGTGCCGGCCGGTTTCCACCCGCACGGCACCCGCGCGGAGATCCTCACCTCGCTGGGCCTGACCGCGCAGGACATCGCGCGGGACGTGACCGAGCGGATGTCCCGGCTCGACGCCGGCAGCTCCGTCGAGGAGCCCGCGCTCTGACCGAAGGGAAGCCGGCACTCTGACAAAAGCTGGACGAGCGCTTCTGTTATCCAACCGTTAGTTTTGACGGATGGGTGCGGAGGCGTTCGCCGAGCCCGTCGTCATCGACCTCGGGACCGGTCACGGTGCCCTGGAGAGCTACGACCGGCCGTTGCGGTCCACTGTGCCGCGCTGGTTCACGCCGGTGCTGCTCGCCGTCCTGCTGCTGATCAGCTCGGCGGCGTCGGCGGCCCCGGCGCGGCCGCCGTTCACCGCGCTCCTGCGGATCCCGCTCGGTCCGGCCGACCCGTATCTGATCACCGCCACCGGGTGGCTGCTGACCCAGACCAACGGCCAGATCACCGCGTACGACCTGGGCAGTGGCACGCTGCGCTGGCAGGCCGGCCGGTCCACCCCGGTCTACCGGCTGCGCACCGGTGACGGACTGGTGCTGATGCAGCCGTGGACCGTCGCCGGCGCCGCGGACGGGACCACCGCGATCTCGATGGCCACCGGCGCCCGGGTGTGGGACAACCCGCGCAGCGTTATCACCATCGCCGGCAGCGACACGCTGCTCGCGGTGACCGGGACACGCAGCCTCTCCGGCACCAACCGCCGGGTGCAGGGCCTGATCGAGGTGCTCGACCCGGCGAACGGCGTCGGCCGCTGGCAGGTCCGGGTGCCGTCCACCGCCGTGGTGCTCGGCGTGCCCGGCCCGTCCGGCTCGGGTCCGCGGATGCTGATGGTCCGCGACGACCGCACCGCCCGCCTCTTCGACCTTGCCGACGGGCGGGAGCTGAACGTCAGGGAGTTGCCGGCCGCCAACTACGGCCCGGAGAACCCGGTGGTCGCCGGCGGGGTGGTGCTGCTGCGGCATCCCGGCCCGTCCGGCATGGAGGTCTCCGCGTACGACCCGGTCACCCTGCGTGAACTGTGGACCAAGGCCGCCGACGGCACGTTCGAGGTCCGCCCCTGCGGGCTGCTCGCCTGTCTGCTCGGGCAGGACGGCGTGCACGCGTTCGAGCCGGCGACCGGCGACAAACGCTGGGACCGGCCCGGCTGGCAGACCGTCACGGAGCGTGGCCCGGCACTGCTGGCCTACCCGGACACCGACATCAGCCGGCCGGTCGGCCTGGTGGACGGCGCGACCGGCCGGGTGCTGGTCGGCCTGCGCGGGTGGCTGCCGCTGCCCGGGGCAAACGGTGCCGGCGACCTGCTGGTCACCCGGGAGGTGCCGCCCGGCGCGCGTACCATGGTCGCCGTCGCCGACCGGGAGTCCGGCCGGCTGCGCCCGATCGCCCAGTTGCCCGCCGCCACCGGGGAGTGCGAGGCGGCGCCGGGGCGGCTGGTCTGCCGGTCGATGACCGGCGAGCTCGTGGTGTGGGCCTACGACGAGGCGGCGGGCGCGGGCTGACCTCGTACGGGAAAGGGTGCCGGGTGACGGTGATCGAGCTGGATCGCGACGCCTTCCTCGACCCGCCGCCGGCCTCGCGTCCCCCGATCTCCGCCTACCGTCGCACGGGTCTCGCGCTCGTCGTGGTCCTGCTCGCGGTGCTGGGTGGTGCCGCGCCCGCGGCCGGCATCCGCTGGCGTTACCTCGGTGCGATCACCTCTGCCCTGAGCGCGGACGCGCCGGTCGAGCTGGCCGGTGGCCAGGTGTTCACCGTCGACACGGGCGGGACGGAGCCGGCGGTCACCGCGTGGAGCCCGCGGACGCCGCCGGCCAAGCTGTGGACGACCCGGCTGCCGGGCACGCGGGGCGGCGTCGTCCCGGCCGCGTCGGTGACGATCCGGCAGGCCGGCGAGGTGACGCTGCTGACCGCCGGGGTCGCGACCACCGCTGTCGACACGGCCACCGGGCAGGTGCGCTGGTCCTCACCGATCGCGGTGACGGTGCTGCCGGGCAGCGGCATCGGGGTCGCCGTCGACCGGGTGTTCCGCCCCGGCACGGAGTATGACCAGGAGTCCGGCGCCCCGGGCCCGCTCTACTTCTCGGCCACCGGTGAGCCGCACACGGAGCCGCCGCTGCGCACCGACGTGCGCGGCCTGGACCTGAGCGACGGGCGGACCCGGTGGACGGTCGCGCCGGGCGGTTCGGTCACCGTCGATCAGGTGCGCGGCGACCGCCCGGCCGTGCTGATCACCTCGTCCCGCAAGCTCACCCTGGTCGGCGGCGACACCGGGAGGACGCTGCGGGAGGTGGAGCTGCCGCAGTTCGCCGGACGCGGGCCGGCCAGTGGCTCGCTGCTCGGCGACGTCGCGCTGATCAGCTATCAGAGCCCCGGCCGGCAGGTCGCCTTCGACGCCCGCACCTTGCGGCGGTTGTGGACGCGCACGGTGCCGGAGCTGGTCGCCGACCCGGCCGACTGCCAGGGCGTGCTCTGCGACGGCGAGCACGGTGACCTGCGGGTTCTCGACCCGGGCACGGGGGCGGCCCGGTGGCGGGTGCAGGAGGACGTCGATCTGGCGGTCCGCGCGGGGTACGTGCTGGAGACCGACGCGGCGTCCGGTGAGCCGGTGCGGCTGACCGATCCGCGCACCGGCGTGACCCGGGTCGACCTGACCGGCTGGACGCAGGACGTGGCCGGGGCGGCCGACGAGCCGCTGGTGCTGCGCCGCCGGGAGAAGGGCGGGCTGGCGTTCGCGGCGGTGGTCCCCGGTCACGCCGAGATCCACCGGCTCGGCGCGGCCGCCGCCGGGTTGGGGGAGTGCGACTCGGACGGCCGGTATCTGGTGTGCCGGTCGTCCGGAGGGCTACGCGTGTGGGCGTACCGCATCTAGTTTTGTCTTTGTGTCTGAGGCAATGATCGACCTCGGTGTGGTGCGCGACGAGCCGGTGGCGATCCCACCCCCGCCGCGGCGCGGGCTTCGTCCGCTGCTGGTCGTCGCGGCGGTCGTGCTGGCCGCGCTTCCCGGCGGGGCCGCGCCGCCTCCGGAGACGGCGCCGCCGGTGATCGTGCCGGCCGCGATCGACGGCCGGATGATGGTCCGGGAGGACAAGCTCTTCGTGGTCGATCCCGGGCGGCCGGTCGGCGGGCCGGGGAAGCGGCAGATGATCCGTGCCTACGCGCTGCCGGACGTGCGACCGCTCTTCGAGCAGGCGGTGACCGTCACCGGGGAGGTCGTCGACGTCCGGCCGGTCGCCGACGACCTGGTGCTCGTCGAGGAGCGTGGCTACACCGGCGCGGCGGCGAGAATCATCGCGGTCCGGCCGGGTGCCGCCGAGCCGCTCTGGAAGCAGGACGGCGTCCTGATCGGTGTCGCCCCCGGTGGTCCTGCGGTGTTCGGATCGGACGCCTACCTCGGCGACGACCTGGAGACGCCGGTCGAGTGGCGCGGCGTGGACCTGGCGACGGGGACGACCCGGTGGACCGTCCGGAAGGCGCGCGGCGAGCAGGCCGTCACTGACAGCTACAGCGGCGAGCCGCGGTGGCTGTTCGTGCTCGGGGCCGGGCGGCTGACCGCCTACGACACGCGGGACGGGCGCAAGGCGGCCGAGGTGGCGCAACCCGGGCTGCGGCCGGGCGCGTCGGCGCTGTGGCCGCTCGAGGGGCAACTCCTGGTCGGCAGCGACGCGACCGGCACGACGCTCTTCGACACCGCGAGCGGCCTGGTCCCGGTGGTGCACGCCGACCGTGACCTCGACGACTACGTGACCGGGTACGACTGCGGGGACCTGATCTGCGCGTACGCCACCGGTGGCGGCCTCACCGGGCTCGACCGGCGGACGCTGGCGCCGGTCTGGTCGGTGAAGGACGCGGCGTACTCGATGTGGGTCGACGGTTACGTGTTCGCCACCGACCCGACCGCCACCGGACCCCGGATCCGGCGCTCCGACCCGGTGACCGGCCGGGCCGCCGGTCAGCTCGACGGCTGGCAGCTCACCATCGGCGACGGCGAGACGTTCTACGTGCGGCGCCGGGAGGACGGCCGGGTCTGGTTCGGGGTGCTCGACCCGGGCCGTCTGCGGGTCCGTCCGCTCGTGGCGGCCGAGGGCGTCACCGACGAGTGCCTGATCGAGGACGATTCGCTGATCTGCCGCAAGATCGATGCCGGCGTCGGGGTTTGGCGGCTTCGGTAGCCTGCAGCTACGGCCGCCGGGGCCGGGCGGTGGTGGTACGGAGGTCTGCGATGCGCGTGCTGGTGGTGGAGGACGAGCGGACGATGGCCGACGCGATCGCCCGGGGGTTGCGTCGTCACGGGATGGCGGTCGACGTGGCGTACGACGGCCTCGAAGGTCATGAGATGGCCTACGTCACGCGGTACGACGTGGTGGTGCTCGACCGTGACCTGCCCGGCATGCACGGTGACGAGATCTGCGCCGCGCTGGTCGAGTCCGGCGCGCTCACCCGGGTCCTGATGCTGACCGCCAGCGCCTCGGTCGCCGACCGGGTCGAGGGCCTGCAACTGGGCGCCGACGACTACCTGCCGAAACCGTTCGCCTTCGACGAGCTGGTGGCCCGGGTCCAGGCGCTGGGCCGGCGCGCCACGCCGCCCGCCCCGCCCGTCTTCAGCGTCGGGAACCTGGTGCTCGACCCCGGCCGCCGCGCGGTGACCCGCGGCGAGTCGCCGGTGGACCTCACCAACAAGGAGTTCGGCGTCCTGGAGGTGCTGCTCAAGGCGAGCGGCGCGGTGGTGTCCAGCGAGGAGCTGCTGGAGCGGGTGTGGGACGCGAACACCGACCCGTTCACCACCACGGTCCGGGTGACCGTGATGACCCTGCGCAAGAAGCTGGGGGACCCGCCGCTCATCGAGACGGTCGTCGGCGCGGGCTACCGGGTCGTGACCAATTGACCGTCTACCAGGGCCAGCAACAGGCGCAGCGGCCGAGCTTGCTGCGCCGGCTGGCCCGGCCCACCCTGCGGCTGCGGCTCACCCTGCTGAACGGGATCCTGCTCGTCGCGGCCGGTGCGGTGCTGGTGGTGCTGGCCTGGCTGCTGGTCGACGAGTCGCTGCACCCGGCCGACGAGCTGCGGCCCGGCTCGACGGTGACACTCAACGACGGCAGTGTCCGGGAGGCGCGCGCCTGGCAGACCAGGACGATCGACGCGGCCTCCGACCAGCTGCTGATCAAGGGGCTGAGCGCGCTCGTGGCGATCGGCATCATCGGCGTCGCCGGAGGATACCTGGTGACCCGCCGGGCGCTGCGGCCGCTGCACACCGTCACGCAGACCGCGCAGCGGCTCGGCGAGGAGACGCTCGACCAGCGGATCCGCTATGCCGGGGCGGACGACGAGGTGGCCGAGCTGGCCCGGACGTTCGACGCGATGCTGGACCGGCTGGCCGAGGCGTTCGAGTCGCAGAAACGGTTCGTCGCGAACGCGTCGCACGAGCTGCGCACCCCGCTCGCCGTGATGCGCACCGAGATCGACGTGACGCTCAGCGACCCCGATGCCGACCTCGCGGAGTACCGGCGGATGGCGCGGGTCGTCCGGGACGCCTCGGCCCGGGCGAACGGGCTGGTCGACGCGCTGCTGGTGCTGGCCCGCTCGGAGGCGCAGTCCGGCCGGCGGCTGGTCCGCAAGGTGCCGGCCGACCTGGCGGTCAGCGCCGCCAACGCGCTGTCGGCGGTCAAGGACGAGGCCGAGCGGATGCGGCTGGAGATCACCACCGATCTCGCGGCGGCGCCCGTGGTCGGCGACCCGAGCCTGCTGGACCGGCTCGCCGGCAACCTCATCGAGAACGCGATCCGTTACAACCACCTGCTCGGGCGGCTGTGGCTGCGCACCGCGTCGGTGGACGGCCAGGCCCGGCTGATCGTGGGCAACACCGGTCACGAGGTGGAGCAGGCCGAGGTGCCGGGGCTGTTCGAGCCGTTCCGCCGGGGCGGCTGGGAACGGACCGGGTCGCGGGGCTCCGGGCTGGGGCTCTCCATCGTCCGGGCGGTGTGCGACGCGCACGGCGGCACGGTCTCGGCGATCGCGCTGGCCGACGGCGGGCTGGAGGTCACGGTCTCGCTGCCGGCCGCGGACACCACACCGGTGGTGGCCGCGACCGCCAGCGTCCCGCGGGCGATTACTTGACCTGCTCCATCTGGGCGCGCAGCTCGGGGAACTCCGCCTTCGCCTTGGCGGCCGAGGAGTAGTACCACACCAGCATGCCGACGCTGCCCTTGTCGGACCAGACGCAGACGGCCAGATCGATCCCGGACGTCTCACTGTTGCCGCACTTGGCCGAGCCGCCCAGCGAGCCGGCGTCGACCTCGGCCACATTGTCCACCGAGAGCCCGGTCAGGCTCATGTTGGTGAAGTTCTTGTCGAGCTCCAGCTTCGGGTTGGGGATCGGGGCGGCGACCGCGATCGCCATCACCATGTTCTTCTTCGCCGGGGCGCCGTAGAACGCGCCGAACGACTTGGTCGCGCCCGGGTAGGAGGTCAGCAGGCCGTCCTCCATCGTCTCGGTGACGGCGTTGAACTCCTTGGTGTCCAGCTTCGCCCGGCCGCCGAGCGTCACCGGCTCGACCACGGTGATGTCGGCGGCGGCCGGGGCCTGCGTGCTCTCCGTCCCGCCGCCGGCGGTCGGGGTCGCGTCCTTGTCGTCGCTGACCATGCCGATCACGGCCAGGCCGCCGATGCAGAGGACCAGGACGATGGCGATCGAGACCAGGACGATCGGCACCGTCCACTTCTTCTTCGGCGCGGCCGGGGGGATCGGCGGGAACTGCGGCTGCTGCGGGAAGACCGGCTGACCGTAGGCGGGCTGCCCGTACGGCTGCTGGGGCTGCTCGTAAGGCTGCCCGTACGGCTGCTGGGGGTAGGCGCCGGGTTGCTGCGGCGGGTAACCCGGCTGCTGCGGCGGGTAACCGGATTGCTGCGGCGGGTAACCGGGCTGCTGGCCGTACGCCGGTGGGAAGGGCTGGGTCGGGGGAAGCGCCGGGGCCGGATCGGGCCCGGGCACGTTCGGATTCGGCGCGCCGGAGAAGGGCGGGCCCGAGTACGGGTCTTGCGACATCGACGGACTCCAGGATCAGGGGTAACGCGCCGCAGCCTATCCGCGCGGTGTGACAAAAAGCGACGCCCCCACCAGCATGACAGGCGGGGGCGTCGGGTGAATCACGCTCAGGAGCGGCGTACGTTCGCCAGGCCCGGGGGCAGGAAGCGCTTTCCGGTGACCTGCTCGGCGACCCCGCTGCGGTCCAGGTACGGCGTGATGCCGCCGAGGTGGAACGGGTAACCCGCGCCGAGGATCATGCACAGGTCGATGTCCTGCGCCTCCGCGACCACACCCTCGTCGAGCATGATCCGGATCTCCTCGGCCAGCGCCGCGAGAGCCCTGGCCCGCACCTCGTCGCCGGTGAGCACGGTGTCACCGACCTCGAGCAGCTTGACCACCTCGGCGTTGATCTCGTCGTCGACCAGCAGCGGCAGGCCGGCGTCGACGATGCGCTTGAGGTTGGGGCTGTCCACGTACCGCTCGGGGAACGCGCGGTGCAGCGTCTCGCCCACGTGGTACGCCACGGCGGGGCCGACCAGCTGCAGCAGCGCGATCGGGCGCATCGGCAGGCCCATCGGGTCGAACGCCTCGTTCACCACGTCCAGCGGGGTGCCGGCGTCGATCGCCTTGAACACCTCGCTGGTGAAGCGGGTCAGCACCCGGTTGACCACGAACGCCGGGGCGTCCTTGACCAGGACCGAGGACTTCTTCAGCTCCTTGCCGACCGCGAACGCGGTGGCCAGCGTGGCGTCGTCGGTCTTCTCCCCGCGGATGATCTCCAGCAGCGGCAGGACGGCGACCGGGTTGAAGAAGTGGAAGCCGACCACCCGCTCGGGGTGCTGCAGCTCGGCCGCCATCTCGGTGATCGACAGCGAGCTGGTGTTGGTGGCGAGGATCGCCTCCGGCTTGACGATCGTCTCGAACTCGGCCCAGATCTTCTTCTTGAGGTCGAGGTTCTCGAAGACCGCCTCGATCACGAAGTCGGCGTCGGCGAAGACCGACTTGTCGACCGAGCCGCTGATCAGGCCGCGCAGCTTGGCCGCGGTGCCCTCGTCCAGGCGGCGCTTGCCGACCAGCTTGTCGATCTCGCCGGTCACATAGGCGACGCCCTTGTCGACCCGCTCCTGGTCCAGGTCGGTCAGCACGACCGGGACCTGCAGGCGGCGCAGGAAGAGCAGGGCCAGCTGGGAGGCCATCAGACCGGCGCCGACGATGCCGACCTTGGTGACCTTGCGCGCGAGGGACTTGTCCGGCACGCCGACCGGGCGCTTGGCGCGACGCTGGACCAGGTCGAACGCGTACAGGCTGGCCCGGGCCTCGTCACCCATGATCAGGTCGGCGAGTGCCTCGGTCTCGGCCGCGGTGCCGTCGGAGAAGGACGCCTCCTTGGCCAGGGCCAGCAGCTCCAGCGCCTTGTTGGCCGACGGGACCGCGCCGTGCAGCTTCTCGTCCAGCTGGTTCTTGGCGAACCAGAGCACGCCGTCCCACATGTCGCGGTCAATCTCCGGCCGCTCCACCGTGACGTCACCCTTGACCACGCCGGCCGCCCAGGCCAGCGAGTCCTCCAGGAAGTCGGCCGCCTCGAACAGCGCGTCGGCGACGCCCAGCTCCTTGGCCTGCTTCGGGCGAAGGGTCTTCTGGGTCAGCGGGTTCTGCAGGATCACCTGGGCCGCGCCGGGGATGCCGATCAGGTTCGGCAGCAGCTGGGAGCCGCCCCAGCCGGGGATCAGGCCGATCGCGACCTCGGGCAGGCCGAGCGCGGCCGCGCCGGTGGAGACCGTGCGGTAGTGGCAGTGCAGGGCGACCTCGAGGCCGCCGCCGAGGGCAGCGCCGTTCACGAACGCGAAGGTCGGGATGGTGCTGTTCTTGAGGCGGGCGAAGACCCGGTGGCCCAGCTCGCCGAGCTCGACCGCCTGCTCCCGGGAGGAGAGCAGCGGCATGCCGGTGATGTCGGCGCCGACGCAGAAGATGTAGGGCTTGCCGGTGATCGCGATGAACGCCGGGTCCGCCTCGGTGGCCGCGGTGATCGCGTCGTCCAGCGACTTGAGCCCGGCCGGGCCGAAGCTGTTCGGCTTCTTGTGGTCGAAGCCGTTGTCCAGCGTGATCAGGGCGACCGGCTTGTCCAGCCCGGGCACCCGGACCGAGCGCAGCAGGGCCTTGGTGACGACCTCGTTCGGGTTCTCGATCACTTCGCGAAGCCTTCCCAGTTCGGGTTCTCCCAGATCACGGTGCCACCCATGCCGATACCGATGCACATGGCGTTGATGCCGTACCGCACCTCGGGGTGCTCCGCGAAGTGCCGGGCGAGCTGCGTCATGAGGCGCACGCCGGAGGACGCGAGGGGGTGGCCGATGGCGATCGCGCCGCCCCACGGGTTGACCCGCGGGTCGTCGTCGGCGATGCCGTAGTGGTCCAGCAGGGCCAGGACCTGGACCGCGAAGGCCTCGTTCAGCTCGAACAGGCCGATGTCGTCGATCGTCAGGCCGGCCTTCTTCAGCGCCTTCTCGGTCGACGGGATCGGGCCGTAACCCATGATCTCCGGCTCGACGCCGGCGTAGGCGAACGACACCAGCCGCATCGCGACCGGCAGGCCCAGCTCACGGGCGGTCGCCTCGTCGGCGATCAGGGCCGCGGTGGCGCCGTCGTTCAGGCCGGCCGCGTTGCCCGCGGTGACCCGGCCGTGCGGGCGGAACGGGGTCTTCAGCGTGGCGAGCTTCTCCATCGAGGTCTCGCGCGGCGCCTCGTCGGCGGTGGCCAGACCCCAGCCCAGCTCGGCGCTGCGGATCGCGACCGGCACCAGGTCCGGCTGGAGCTTGCCGTCGGCATACGCCTTCGCCGTCTTCAGCTGCGAGTTCAGCCCGAAACGGTCGGTGCGCTCCTTGGTGATGTGCGGGAGCCGGTCGTGCAGGTTCTCCGCGGTCGCGCCCATCACCAGGGCGGACGGGTCGACCAGCTTCTCGGTGAGGATCCGCGGGTTCGGGTCGGCGCCCTCGCCCATCGGGTGCCGGCCCATGTGCTCGACACCACCGGCGATCGCCAGGTCGTAGGCCCCCATCGCGATGCCGCCGGCGACGTTGGTCACCGCGGTCATGGCGCCGGCGCACATCCGGTCCACGGCGTAGCCGGGCACCGTCTTCGGCAGCCCGGCCAGCAGGGCCGCGGTCCGGCCGATGGTCAGGCCCTGGTCGCCGGTCTGGGTGGTGGCCGCGATCGCGACCTCGTCCACCCGATCCGTCGGGAGCTGCGGGTTGCGCTTGATCAGCTCTCGGATGCAGCGGATCACCAGGTCGTCGGCGCGGGTCTCGGCATACATGCCGCCCGCCTTGCCGAACGGGGTGCGGACGCCGTCGACGAAGACGACCTCGCGTACTTCACGGGGCACAGCAAGCCTCCTTGCGGGCGTGAACCCAAATGTGTGAAGAATGCTACTCGCCGGTAACTAGCGGGTGCCAGGCCCTCGCCGAAATGTCACAGCGCGGTTTCGTCTCCGCTCGGAAGATCAAGGTCAGAGGCCTTTTGTCCCACGTCCGCCGGGATACAGACCGTCGCTCCCGCGGGGACCCTCCCGATCCGAGCAGGGCGCGGGGCGCCCAGAACGCTCGGACCGGCAGGGCGACGTCCGTGGGTGGTCGCGGTCAGACCGCAAAGGCCCGTCCGGACGCGGCGGCGGCCGGACTGCCGGCCGCCGCGGTCAGTCGGCGAGCGGCGCGGGCAGCACCGCCTGTCGCCCCGGTCAGTCCGCGAGCGGCGGGGGCAGCACCGCCGCGAGCTGGCTCGCGATCAGGCCGACCTGCCAGTTGCGGGCTCCGAAGCCGCGCAGCGTGTCACTCACCGTCTGCGCCGAGATGTCGTCCGGCGGGGACCAGGCCAGCCTGCGGATGTAATCCGGGCTGATCAGGTTCTCCGGGGGCAGGCGGTGCGTGTCCGCGGTGCCGACCACGACCGCCCGGCACCGGGCCAGCCGGGCCGCGGCCACCGGGTCACGCTCGGCCCAGCGATGCGGCGGGGGCGGCCCCTCCACCGGCTGGTTCACCGGCAGCGCGTCGTCCGGCAGGGCCCGCGCCTGATCCAGCGCGTCCAGCCAGATCTTCGCGAGGCGGCGCACCGAACGGCCGCCGAACCCGGGGATGGCGAGCAGCGTGCGCTCGTCCTTCGGGTCCGCCTCGGCCGCGGCCACGATCGCCGAGTCGGGCAGCACCCGGCCGGGCGCCGAGTCCCGGCGGGCCGCGACGCTGTCCCGCGCGTACCACAACGCGCGCACCCGGGCTTGGGCCCGCGCGCCGCGCACCCGGTGGATGCCGGACGTGCGCCGCCACGGGTCGGCGCGGACCCGGGGCGGCCGGTCGGCGCCCGCCACCAGCGCGGCGAACTCCTCCGCCGCCCAGGCCGCCTTGCCCTGCCGGTCCAGCTCGGCCGCCAGCAGGTCGCGCAGGTCGGTGAGCAGCTCGACGTCCAGCGCCGCGTACGTCAACCAGGAGTCCGGCAGCGGCCGCGTCGACCAGTCCGCCGCGGAGTGGTGCTTCTCCAGCGAGAAGCCGAGCAGGCTCTCGGTGAGCGCGGCCAGGCCGACCCGTTCATACCCGGCCAGGCGCGCGGCCAGCTCGGTGTCGAACAGCCGGCGCGGCCGCATCCCGAGCTCGGCCAGGCACGGCAGGTCCTGGCTGGCGGCGTGCAGCACCCACTCGGTGTCGGCCAGTGCCGTGTCCAGGGTGCGCAGGTCGTCCAGCGGGAGCGGGTCGATCATCACCGTGCCGGCGCCGGCCCGGCGCAGCTGCACCAGGTAGGCGCGCTGGGTGTACCGGTAGCCGGAGGCGCGCTCGGCGTCCACGGCGACCGGCCCGGTGCCCGCGGCCATCCGGGCCACGACCTCGGCCAGCTCGGTGGCGCTCTCCACCGGAGCGGGGGTGCCGTCGCGGGGCGCTGTCAGGGGAACAGCCTCGGAACCGCCAGAACTCGGGTCGGGCGGCACGTCGTGCGGTCCGTCCCCTGCTGGCTCTGGCGTGTCCCGACGGCGCAGGGGTGTTTCGTCGGTCACTCCGTAACCGTACGGGGGTCACACCCTTGCCGTGCGCAGCCGGGTCCCGGCGCGCCGATTTCTCGATCGACTTCCGGTCAAGTTCTCATATCTCACGCACAGCTTCCGGGTTCAACCATTGCGCGTTCCGGTCCGTATACCCGGGTGCCACGCCGAGACACCGGGAGGCCGTGCGGATGACCGCCACCTACGAGCCCTTCACTCCAGCCGGCTCACCAGAGCCGCGCCGGGAGCGTTACGCCGCGCGGCAGGACGAGCGCTACGACGACCGTTACGAGGACCGTTACGGGGATCGGCGCCGCGGCGACCGGCGTGACGAGGGCTACGGCCGGGCCGAGGACCCGTGGGCGGCGCCGGAGCAGCCGCGTTCCTGGGAGCAGCCGGCTCCGGCCTGGCAGGAGCCGCAACCGGCCCCGGCCTGGCAGGATCCGCAGCCGGCGCAGGCGTGGCAGGATCCGCAGCCGGCGCCGCGCTGGTCCGACCAGTCGCAGGTAGCCTGGGCCGCCGCCCCGGCCTACGCCGCGCCGGCCTACGAGAGCCCCGCTCCGCAGCCCGCCCGGCGGACGTCCGGGCTCTCCGGCCGTACCAAGCCGATCGTCTTCGGACTCGTCGCGGTGCTTCTCGCCGTCGTCGGTTGGCAGGCCTACCGCATCGAGTCGGTGCTCAGCGCCAACAACGCCCTGACCACGGCCCAGACGGATCGCAACGCCGAACTGGAGAAGGCGCTCACCAACGTCTTCAACCCGGAGGCCATCTCGACCGCGGCGCTGCCCAGCGTCTTCCGGGTCCGGGCCGGCGACTTCACCGGGACCGCCTTCTCGGTCGGGACCAAGGCCACGAACGGCACCGCGAACCTGTTCACGAACTTCCACGTCGTCGAATCCGTCTTCAAGGCCGGCAACAAGGCGGTCACGCTCGAGCGCGGCACCACGAAGATCAACGCGACGATCGTCAAGGTCGACCAGGACAAGGATCTCGCGCTGCTCGTCGCCAAGAAGACGATCAAGCCGCTCGCGGTCTTCACCGGCACTGTCAAACCCGGTCAGCCGGTCGTCGTCGTGGGCGCGCCGCTCGGCCTCGACGACACCGTCACCCAGGGCGTGATCAGCGCATACCGGGAGGACGACACGGACGGCCCGACGATCCAGTTCGACGCGCCGATCAACCCGGGCAACTCCGGCGGCCCGGTCGTCAACGCGAGCAAGCAGGTGGTCGCGCTCGCCACCGCCAAGGCCCGTGACGCGGAGGGCATCGGCCTCGGCATCGACATCAAGACCGCCTGCGACACGTTCGACGTCTGTTAAGAGCCTTTGCGCGTACGTCGTCAAGACGCCCGCCCACCCCCGAGCCCCGTGCGAATCCCGCGCGGGGCTCGCCCGTCCGACCCCTCTCGCGCCTCACCGGTTCCACCCCGCACCCGCGCGCCTCGCCCACTCCAGCCCGTAACCGCGCGCGTGGCTCGCTGCGCGAGGTCGCCGCTGGTCACGGTCCGGCCGCGGCTCGCGCTGTCCGGCTGGTGCTCATGGGCGTTATGAGGGACGAATAACGCCCATGAGCACCAGCCGGGACCTGGGGCGCGGCAGCGGCCTCGACCCGGGATCGGCTCGCGGGCTGCTCCCGTGTGGCGGTCGGATGCGGCGCGAGGACCGGCCTGAGTGGCTGTGCGGTTGGTGCGGGGCCCTGCCCGCGCGGATGGTCGCCGGGCGGGCCGGCACCGGGACGAGGTCGCGGCCCTGGACCGGGGACCGGACCGGTGCGGTGGGGTGCGGGGCCCGGTCGTACTGCGGCAAGGGAAGCGGAGGAGAACAGCGATGGCCGGCGGCAGGGCGCCTGGTTGTCAGGTGGCCGGGGCGCGGTGGCGGTCGGTGAGGGAGGCGACGCCGGGCGGCGGCAGGCCGGCCGTGGAGGCGAGCATGGCGCACCAGCCGCGCAGGTGGGCGGCGAAGTCGCCGGAGGTCGGGGTCCAGGAGGCGCGGACCTCGAGGTCGGCGGTGGGGGCGGGGCCGGCGAGCTCGCCGAAGCGGGTGGAGGCGGTCTCGGTGACCGTGCCGCCGATCGCCGTGTAGGTGGCGGAGAACTGCTCCAGCGCGTCGGTCAGCCAGGTCCAGGCGACCGCGGGCAGCAGCGGGTCGGTGGCCAGGTCGGGTTCGAGCTCGGCGGTGACCAGGGTGACCAGCCGCAGGTCGCCGCGCCACTGGTCGTGGCCGGCCGGGTCGTGCAGGAGGATGAGGCGGCCGCTGGCGACCTCGTCGCCGGAGCGCAGGACGGTGGCGCTGAGCGCGAACGAGTACGGCGCGAGCCGCTGCGGCGCGGCGATCTCCTCGAGCAGGATCTCGGGCCGTGGCGAGTCCGCGCGCAACGCGGCCACCGCGCGGGTGAACGCCTCGGGAACAGCGGAGGGGGACGCCATGGGGGAAGAGTATGCCGATCTACGCCCCGGCAGCCTTCGCCGCGCCGCCGGGGCTTCGTCGGTCACGTGGCACGATGACCCGGTGACGGTTCTCGAGGATTCCGCTTTCGTCCGTGCGTGCCGGGGACTGCCCGGCCCGCACACGCCGGTCTGGTTCATGCGGCAGGCCGGGCGCTCGCTCCCGGAGTACCGGAAGATCCGCGAGGGGATCGGCATGCTGGACTCGTGCCGCCGGCCGGACCTGGTCACCGAGATCACCCTGCAGCCGGTCCGCCGGCACGACGTGGACGCGGCCATCCTGTACAGCGACATCGTGGTGCCGATCGCGGCGGCCGGCATCGATCTCGACATCGTCCCCGGCACCGGCCCGGTCGTCGCCGAGCCGATCCGTGCCGAGAAGGACCTCGAGCGGCTGCGCCCGCTCGCCGAGGGTGACGTGGACTACGTCGCCGAGGCGGTGCGGCTGCTCGTCGCCGAGCTCGGGAGCACGCCGCTGATCGGCTTCGCGGGGGCCCCGTTCACGCTGGCCAGCTACCTGATCGAGGGCGGCCCGTCGCGGACCTACCTCAAGACCAAGGCGATGATGTACGGCGATCCGGCGCTCTGGAACGCGCTGATGTCCCGCCTCGCGGAGATCACCCTGGCGTTCCTGCGGACGCAGATCGCGGCCGGGGTCAGCGCGGTCCAGCTGTTCGACTCGTGGGCCGGCGCGCTGTCCGAGGCGGACTACCGCGAGTTCGTGATGCCGCACTCGGCGAGCGTGCTGCGCGGCCTGGACGACGCCGGGGTGCCGCGGATCCACTTCGGGGTCGGCACGGCCGTGCTGCTGGAGGCCATGGGCGAGGCCGGCGCGGACGTGGTCGGCGTCGACTGGCGCACCCCGCTGGACGTGGCGACCGAGCGCATCGGGCCGGACAGGTCGGTCCAGGGCAACCTGGACCCGGCGATCCTGTTCGCCGGGTGGGACGTCGTCGAGCGCGAGGCCAGGCGGGTGCTGGCGCAGGGCCGGGCGGCGCCCGGGCACGTGTTCAATCTCGGTCACGGCGTGATGCCGGAGACCGATCCGGAGATCCTCACCCGGCTGACCGCTCTGGTGCACGAGGTCTCCGCCCGGTGACAGAGCTCCGGTGACAGAGGCTTCCGGCCCATGTCACAGAGGCTGACCCCACTGGCCGGTGGGCGGCGCGGCCTGGGAGGGTGGTGAGCGTGCGGAAGCGGATCGCGATCATCGGCGGGGGCATCGCCGGCCTTGCCGCCGCCGTGCGCCTGCGGGATGTGACCCCGGCGGACACCGAGATCATCGTGTACGAGCAGAGTGGCGCCCTCGGCGGCAAACTGCGCACCGGCGAGCTGGCCGGCGTCACTGTGGAGCGCGGCGCCGAGTCGTTCCTGAACGGCGCGCCCGACGGCGGCGAGTCCGCGGCGGTGACGTTCGCGCGGCGGGTCGGCCTCGGTGACGCCCTGGTGCACCCGGCCGCCCAGCCGGCCGCGCTGGCGATCGGCGGGAGTCTCGCGCGGATCCCGGCCGGCACGCTCGTCGGGGTGCCCGGCGACCTGTCGACGCTGGACGGGGTGGCGCTGCCCGACGCGGAGTCGGACGCCGACGCCGGCCGGCCGCTGCTCGCCCCGGGCGAGGACGTCGCGGTCGGCGAGCTGGTCCGGTCGCGGTACGGGGCGCAGGTGGTGGACCGGCTGGTCGACCCGATGCTCGGCGGCGTCTACGCGGGCCGCGCCGACCGGCTGTCGCTGCGCGCCACGATGCCGCAGCTGGCCCGCACCGCGGAGACCGAGCACACGCTGCGTGGCGCCGTCCGGGCCGCCCAGGCGCTGAGCAGACGGGTCCCCGGCAGCCCCGTGTTCGCGGCCGTCGACGGCGGGATGACCAGGCTGGTCGGGGCGGCGGCGACCACGGCCCGCGCCCGGATCAGCCTCGGCCTGCCGGTGCGGGAGATCGTGCGTGCCGGGACGCGATGGCATCTCGTGCTCGGCCCCGCGCCCGAGCCGCAGACCGACGACGTCGACGCCGTGATCCTGGCCGTCCCGGCGACCCCGGCGTCCCGGCTGCTGACCGGGGTCGCGCCGGAGGCCGCCAAGGCGATCGGTGAGCTGGAGTACGCGAGCGTCGCCCTGGCCGGCATGGCCCTGCCGCCCGGCACCGCGCTGCCCGAGCTGTCCGGTTTCCTGGTCCCGCCGGGCGAGGGCACCCTGGTCAAGGCGGCCACCTTCTTCACCCGCAAATGGCCGCACCTGGCCGGGCCGGACAGCCCGGTGATCGTGCGGGCCTCGCTCGGCCGGGCCGGCGAGGAGGAGCGGTTGCACCTCAGCGACCACGCGTTGCTCGAGATCGCGCACCGGGAGCTGGGCGAGCTGGCCGGCACGGCGCTCCCGGAGCCGGTCGCCTCGTGGATCCAGCGCTGGGGTGGTGGACTTCCGCAGTACGCGCCGGGCCATCCGGACCGGGTGCGAGCCGTGCGGGACGGGCTGCCCCCGGGCCTGGCGGTGGCCGGTGCCGCGCTGGACGGCGTGGGCATCCCGGTGTGTGTGGCCAGTGGTGAGCGGGCGGCGGACGATGTGAGCAGTTACTTGGAGGCACTATGAGTGAGCAGCAGACGAACGCGGCTCGGATCAACGAGCTGAACGCCACGATCCGGTACACGATGTGGTCGGTCTTCCGGGCGTCCACCCCGCTCCCGGCACTGCGCGACGAGCTGGCCGGTGAGGTCGGCACGCTCTTCGAGCAGCTCGAGGCGAAGGACGTGACGATCCGCGGCACGTACGACCTGTCCGGTCTGCGCGCCGACGCGGACGTGATGATCTGGTGGCACTCCAGCGACTCGGACGCGCTGCAGGAGGCGTACGCGCTGTTCCGCCGTACCGCGCTGGGCCGCCACCTGACCCCGGTCTGGTCGCAGATGGCGCTGCACCGGCCGGCCGAGTTCAACAAGAGCCACCTGCCGGCGTTCCTGGCCGGGGAGGAGGCGCGGCCGTACATCTGCGTCTACCCGTTCGTCCGCTCCTACGAGTGGTACCTGCTGCCCGACGAGGAGCGCCGGGACATGCTCGCCGAGCACGGCCGGCAGGCCCGCGGCTACCCGGACGTACGCGCCAACACGGTCGCGTCGTTCGCGCTCGGTGACTACGAGTGGATGCTCGCGTTCGAGGCCGACGAACTGCACCGGATCGTCGACCTGATGCGCGACCTGCGGGCGTCCCGGGCACGGCGGCACGTGCGCGAAGAGGTGCCGTTCTACACCGGCCGGCGTCGCTCGATCGCCGAGATCGCCGCCTCCCTGCCCTGATCCGGTCGCCGGCCGGGGGTCGCGGTCCCGGCTGGTGTTCACGGTTGTTGTGAGGCATGGACAACCACCGTGAGTGCCAGCCGCTGTGCCTGAGCCGCGCTGCTGGCTGGAGCCCGCTGGGCGTCGCGGTACCCGCGGTACCCGAGCCGCGCTGGTGGCTGGGCTCCGGCCGGGGGTCGCGGTCCCGGCTGGTGCTCATGGGCGTTATGAGGAACGAATAACGCCCATGAGCACCAGCCGAAGAGAGCGCGGCGCGCTGCGGCCCGGTGGCGGACGCGGGTCGCGGTGCCGGCTGGGCGGGCGGTTGCCCCGGCGGGCGGGGCGGGTTGGCCGCGCGGCGGGCGGGTTGCCGGGGCGGCGGGCGGGTTGCCGGGGCGGGCGGGGTGGGTTGGCCGTGCGGTGGGGCGGGTTGCCGGGGCGGGCGGCTCACGCCGTACGGGCAAGGGCCCCGGCTTGTGGGGTTTCAGATCTTGCGGGTCATGGGGGTGTGCGGGATGCCGTCCTCGACGAACTCCGGGCCGGACACCTCGAAGCCGAACTTCCCGTAGAAGCCGACCAGGTACGACTGCGCGTCGAGCACCGCCGGCCGGTGGCCGATGATCTCCAGTGCGTGCCCCAGGAGTCGCCCGGCCAGTCCGGAGCCGCGGGCGGACTTGGCCGTGACGACCCGCCCGATCCGTTCCGTCCCATGGTCATCGAGAATCCGCAGATAGGCCCGGATCTCCCGGTCGCGGGAGAACCATAGGTGTCGGGTACCGGGCTCGGTGTCGCGGCCGTCCAGGTCGGGGTAGACGCATTCCTGCTCCACCACGAACACGTCGCTGCGCAGGCGCAGGATGTCGTAGAGCGTGGCGGCGGTCAGGTCGCGGAACGAGGCCGCGCGGAACTCGTCGTGCTGCTCAGGGTGCATCCGCACAGCGTAGAGCGGCGCGTCGTCACCCCGTCGCCGGTCCCGCTGTTGTAGTGATGGGGCTACGGCCTGTGGAGGACGCGATGATCAAACGCAGCAAACTGTTCGGTAACAAGACGCGGGTGACCTTCACCCTTCCGGCGGACGAGCCGTCCGGCGTGGTCAGTGTGGTGGGCACCTTCAACGACTGGCAGCCCGGCAGACACGAGCTGCAGGTACGCCGCAACGGGACGCGGACGGTGAGCGTTCCGCTGGATCCGGGGGAGTACCAGTTCCGGTACCTGGCGTCCGGCGGTGTCTGGTTCGACGATCCGGAGGGCAGTGAACTCCGCCTATAAGTGTTTCGGGCGACCCGTCGAGGGGATTTGCTTGAGCTTGCAAGTGCATCCTCGACGAAGGGCACATCGTGGCAGACGTCAAGCTGTCGATCATCTACTACTCGGCGACCGGCACCCTGCACGCCATGGCGCGCCGGCTGCACGAGGCCGCCGAGAAGGCCGGCGCCGAAGTACGGCTGCGTCAGGTCGCCGAACTGGCCCCGCCGGAGGCGATCGCGTCGAACGCGGCGTGGAGCCAGCACTTCGACACCACCAAGGACGAGCCGAGGGCGACCGCCGACGACGTGGTCTGGGCGGACGCGGTGCTGTTCGGCTCGCCGACCCGGTACGGCAACGTGGCCAGCCAGCTCAAGCAGTTCCTCGACACGCTCGGCCCGCAGTGGGCGCAGGGGCTGCTGGCGAACAAGGCGTACGCCGGGTTCACCGCGTCGAACACCGAGCACGGCGGCCAGGAGTCGACGCTGCTGGCGCTCTACAACACGATCTACCACTTCGGCGGGGTGGTCGTCGCGCCCGGTTACACGGATCCGCTGAAGTTCGCGGACGGCAATCCGTATGGCGTCTCTCACGTCACCGGCGGGACGAACGACGCGCCGCTGACGGACGTGCAGTTCGCCGCCCTTGATCACCTGGCGCGCCGGATCGTGCAGATCGGTGGCAGGTTGCGGGCCTGATAAAAAGGGGTCCATGGCCGTCGACACGCAGTACGAAGATCTTCTCCGGCGGGTGCTGGAGACCGGGACCCCGAAGAGCGACCGCACCGGGACCGGCACCCGCAGCCTCTTCGGCGAGCGCCTGCGCTACGACCTCTCCCAGGGGTTCCCTCTGGTCACGACGAAGCGGGTGCACTTCAAGTCGATCGCGGTGGAGCTGCTCTGGTTCCTGCGCGGGGAGACGAACGTGCAGTGGCTGCGGGATCAGGGCGTGACGATCTGGGACGAGTGGGCCGCTCCGGACGGTGAGCTCGGCCCGGTCTACGGCTACCAGTGGCGGTCGTGGCCCACTCCGGACGGCCACATCGACCAGATTTCCGAAATCCTGGACACTCTGCGGAGCAATCCGGATTCACGCCGCATGATCGTGTCAGCCTGGAACGTCGGCGAGCTGGACAAAATGGCGCTGATGCCGTGCCACGCGATGTTCCAGTTCTACGTCGCCGACGGCAAGCTCTCCTGCCAGCTCTACCAGCGCAGCGCCGACCTGTTCCTCGGCGTGCCGTTCAACATCGCGTCGTACGCGTTGCTCACCCGTATGATCGCCGACCAGGTCGGCCTGATCCCGGGCGACTTCATCTGGGTCGGCGGCGACTGCCACATCTACGACAACCACGTCGATCAGGTGAAGGAGCAGCTCAGCCGGGAGGCGTTCCCGTTCCCGGACTTGGAGATCGCGCCGCGGCCGAGCCTCTTCGACCACGAGTTCGCGGACTTCACCGTCGTGGACTACAAGCACCACCCGGCCATCAAAGCGCCCGTCGCCGTATGAGTGTGCACCTGATCTGGGCGCAGGCGCACCACCGGGTGATCGGCGCCGGTGGCGACATCCCGTGGCACGTCCCCGGTGAACAGGCGATCTTCAAGGAACGGACCCGGGGCGCGACAGTGGTGATGGGCCGCGCCACCTGGGATTCCCTGCCGCGCCGGCCGTTGCCCGGGCGCCGGAACGTGGTGCTCACCCGGGACGCTTCGTGGACGGCGGACGGCGCCGAGGTCCTGCTGAGTCCGGATCTGATCGCCGACGACGATTTCTGGGTCATCGGAGGGGCGGCGATCTACGCCATGTTCCTGCCGGTCGCTGACCACATCGTGCGGACGACGATCGATCTGGACGTGGAGGGCGACACCCACGCCCCCGAGCTGGGCCCGGAGTGGAAGGTGACCGCCTCCACCGGATGGATCACCGCGGTGAACGGGATCCGTTACGTGGTCGAGGACCTATCGCGGGTCTAGCTTGATCGACAAGCTGTTCACACAGTGCCGCGTGTTCTTGGCGGTGAAGCCCTCACCCCGGAACACGTGGCCCAGGTGCCCGTCGCAGCGCGCGCACCGGATCTCCACCCGGACCATGCCGTGCGTGCGGTCCTCGATCTCCTTGACCGCGCCCGGGATGGCATCGTCGAACGACGGCCAGCCGCAGTGCGAGTCGAACTTCGTCGAGCTCGGGTAGAGCTCGGCGCCGCAGCCGCGGCAGTGATACATTCCCTCGGTCTTGGTGTCGACATACTCCCCGCTCCAGGGGGCCTCGGTGCCGGCCTCGCGGAGGACCCGGAACTCGGCCGGGTCGAGCCGGACCCGCCACTCGTCCTCGGTGGTGGGCAGGGTGGTCTCTTCGATTGCCATGCCGTCAAAGGTACGTCGCACCTGCGGTGCGGCGGCGTGCGTGACCGGGCCGTTGAGCCGTCTATGGACGCCGCATCTCCTACGTTCCGGCCGACCTTCCAGCAGGCTTTCGGCCACGGGCTGTATCTCGGCGCGCTGAGCGCCGTGGCGAGTGTCACGACGGGGGTGATCGCGACCATGGTGTGGGCCGGGCCGGTGAGCCCGCCCGCCTGGTCGTGGGCGGTGCTGGTGCTGGTGCCGCTGATGCTCGGGATCGCGCTCGGGATCATGGGCGGCCGGCGCACCGGGGTCGAGGTGGGCAACCGCGAGATCCGCACCTCGTCGCTGCTCGGCGAGGGGGAGGTGCCCTGGAACCAGGTGGTGGACCTGCGTGCCGAGCGGCGCGGGCGGCGCAATGTCGTGTCGGTCTACCTGGATTCCGGCGCCAGCGTGCAGCTCACCGCGCCGTACAGCGGGGGACTCTTCGCCGCCGATCCCCAGTTCGAGCTCAAGGTGTTTGCTTTGTCTCATTTGTGGCGTAGTCACCGATTCGGTGGACTTCCGGGGTGATGACGCGCCGAAGGATCTTTTCGGGTAAAACCGTCATTTGCCGATAAGCTCGCGTGAGACGATGCAAATGTACCTAATGGCAACAGAACGGATACTCCTCATGAGCTTAGTTCGTCGGCTGGCCCTGGGTCTCCCCGCGGCCGGTGTCACCGCCTTCGCCGCGCTCGCCGTCTCGTGGCCGTCCCTCGCCGCCGGTGCCGCTCCGGCCGCGTACCCGGCCGTGACCGCAAGCCCGGACCGGGGCGGCGCGGGTTATGGCGCCGAGCAGCCGGCCACCACCGCGCCGACCGCGACCGTCGTCACCACCACGCCGCCCGCGGTCACCACAGCGCCCACCACCACTGCGCCGGCCACCACGGCGCCGACGACCGCCGCGCCGCCGGCCGCCTCCGTGGCCGCGACCGGTGCTGCCGCGGCGAGCCCGGACACCGTGGGTGGCACCCGCGGCCACTCCGGCTACGGCGGTGCGAGCGTGATGCCGACCGGTGGGGCGCAGTCCGTGCCCGGCAACGGTGTCGACAACGAGACCGTCCCGTCCCCGACGGTGAGCAAGTCGGTCTCCGCCCAGGGCGGTGCCGTCAGCTCGGGTTCCCTGCCGCTGACCGGTGAGCCGGTCGGCGCGACCATCACGGTCGGCGCGCTGCTGATCGCCGGTGGCGTGGGTGCGCTCTGGTTCACGCGTCGCCGGACCACCGCGTGACCCTTTCGTTCTCTGCTATGTCCGATTTGTGAGGGTCACCCGGCTTTGTCGGGTGACCCTCACCTTTTCGGCGCGGCGGGCCTTGTCGCCCGTCGTGGCCCGGCCGGCCGCTCATGGGAGAGGCTGTCGCTCGTGGCGGGGCCTGTTGCTTGTCCCTCGTCGTGGCGGGGCCGGTCGTTCATAGGGGGAGTCGGTTGCCCGTCGTGGCGGGCCTGTCGCTTGTCGGGGCAGAGCGGTCCGCTCGTCGTGGCATAGGGTCGGGGCATGCCGAAAGCCGCCGCGGAAGAGCACGAGATCGCCGGCCACACCGTGCGCCTGAGCAGCCCCGACAAGGTCGTCTTCGCCGAACGTGGCTACACCAAGAGGGACGTCTTCGAGTTCTACCGCTCGGTCGGTGACGGCATCCTGCGCGCGTTGCGTGACCGTCCGACCACGTTGCAGCGCTTCCCTGACGGCCTCGACGGTGAGGCGTTCTTCCAGAAGCGCATCCCGGCCCGCGGCGTCCCCGACTGGATCAAGACTGCGACAATCAGATTCCCCAGTTCCCGTACGGCGGATGAGCTGTGCGTCGCCGACCTGGCGCACGTCGCGTGGGCGGCTCAGATGGGCACCGTGGTCTTCCATCCGTGGCCCGTCCGCGGAGCCGAGCCCGACCACCCGGACGAACTGCGCATCGACCTCGACCCGCAGCCCGGACTCACCTTCAGCGACGTGACCGCTGCCGCGGGCGTCGTGCACGAGGTGCTCGACGAGCTTGGCTGGGTGGGCTACCCGAAGACGTCCGGCGGGCGGGGCGTGCACGTCTACGTCCGGATCGCGCCGCGGTGGGACTTCGTGCAGGTCCGGCGGGCCGCGATCGCCCTGGCCCGGGAGGTGGAACGGCGCAACCCGGCCGGGATCACCACCGCCTGGTGGAAGGAGGAACGCGGGCAGAAGGTGTTCCTCGACTTCAACCAGATGGCCCGCGACCGGACGATCGCCTGCGCCTACTCGTTGCGGGCCAACCAGCGGGCCACCGTGTCGACACCCGTCACGTGGGACGAGCTCAGGCAGGTGGAACCGGACGACTTCGACCTTCGCACCGTTCCCAAGCGGGTTGCGGAGATCGGGGATCCGCACGCGGCGATCGACGACGTGGCGCATGATCTGACGCCGCTGCTGGAGTGGGTGGAGCGAGACGAGCGGGCGGGACTGGGCGACATGCCGTACCCGCCGGACCACCCCAAGATGCCGGGGGAGCCGCCGCGGGTCCAGCCCAGCAAGATGAACCGGGCCAACTGGGAGGCGGGCTCCTAGTCCGCCTCTCCTGGGAGCGGCCGATCCTGGGTCAGAGCGTCCTGGGAGCCGAGCATCCTTGGAGCGGCCGATCCTGGGAGCCCCGGCGAGCCGCTGCCTTTCGCCTCGCGGCGCGGCTCGACGCCGTACGCGCAAAGCAGTTTGTACCTTGGGGTCAGATCGTCAGCTTCATGCCCACGTGCGAGGCCGTGAAGCCGAGCCGCTCATAGAAGCGGTGCGCGGCGACGCGCTTGTTGTCCGAGGTGAGCTGGACCATCCGGCAGCCACGGGCGCGGGCGCGTTCGATCGCCCAGCGCATCATCTCCGCGCCGAGGCCGTTGCCGCGCCGGCCGGAGTGGATCCGCACGGCTTCGATCTGCATCCGCCACGAGCCGCCGCGGCTCAGCCCGGGCAGGTAGGTGAGCTGGCACGTCCCGACCACCACGCCGCCGTCGACCGCGACGATCAGCTCGTTGTTCGGGTCGCCGGTGATAGCCTCGAACGCCTCGACGATCGCCGGCTCCACCTCGGCCGGGACCTCGCCGAAGCCACGCTCCCGGGAGATCGCGTCATCGGCGAGCAGCGCCAGCACGGCAGGGACGTCGTCCAGCTCAGCGATCCGGAATTCCATGACCGCCAGTCTCGCAGCGCCGGCCCGGCGATCCGCTCGCGGGCTGCGCGGCGTTGCCCGCTCAGGCACGATGACGTGATGGATGTGCTGCTCAGTGTGCCTCGGGCGGTGTACCGCGGAGTGATCTGGCTGGCCAACTCGCCCCGGACTCTGCTGCTCGCCTACCTGATCCTGATCGTGGTCTGCGGGACTCTTTACTCCCACTTCGAGACCCGGTCGATCGGCGACTCCCTCTGGTGGGCGGTCGTCACCGCATCCACCGTCGGTTACGGCGACATCTCCCCGTCGAGCTGGCAGGCCCGGATGCTGGCCGCGCTGCTGATCTCGATCATGGTGCTGCTGGTGATCCCGCTGATCACGGCGCATTTCGCCAGCAAGCTGATCGTCGACCACGACGCGTTCCGGCACGAGGAGCAGGAGGAACTGAAGGCCAACCTGCGACAGGTCCGCATGCTCCTCGAGGAGATGGCCGCCCGTCAGGGCGTCACTTCGCAGGGCAGCGTAAGCCCTCCTTCGGCACCGTCAGATCGATGAGGTAGCTGTCGACCGCCTTGACGATGCAGTCGGTCGACGGATAGGCGGTGTGGCCCTCGCCCTCCCAGGTCAGCACGTGCCCGGTGCCGAGCATGTCGGCCAGGTGCGCGGTGTTCTCATACGGGGTGGCCGGGTCGCCGGTCGTCCCCACCACGACGATCGGCGGCGCGCCGTTCGCCTTGCCGGCCGGATACGGATCCCGCTTGCCCGGCCAGTACGTGCACGGCAGCATCCCCATCGCCAGCGGAGCCCCGAAGATCGGATACTTCTGCCGCCACTCGCCCTGCAGCTTGCGCACCTGCTCGACGGTCGGCGCGTCCTCGGTGTCCGCGCAGTTCACCGCGAGGTTGGCGTCGAACAGGTTGGAGTAGGTGCCGTTGACCTTGCGCTCCGCATACTGATCGGCCAGGTCCATGATTCCCTTGGCGTCGCCGTCGGCCAGGTCGGCGATGGCCTCGGCCAGGCTCGTCCAGCCGGACTCGGTGTAGAGCGACGAGATCAGCCCCACGAAGATCCAGCCGGCGGTGACCTCGCGCCCGTCCCGATACTTCTGGGGGGACTTCTCGGCCGTGGCCAGGGCGTCGGTCACCGCGGCGCGCGGGTCGCCCGAGATCGGGCACTTCGCGGCATTCGCCTTGCACCAGGTGGTGAAGTTGCCGAACGCCCGCTCGAAGCCCTTGGCCTGGGTCTCGGAGCCCTGGATGTAGTCCTCGGTCGCGTCGACCGCGCCGTCGAGGACCAGGGCACGGATGTTCTGCGGGAAGAGCTGCGCATAGGTCGCGCCCAGCAACGTCCCGTAGGAGAAGCCCAGGTAGGTCAGCTTGCTGTCGCCCACCGCGGCCCGCAGCGCGTCCACGTCGCGGGCGGCCTGCTCGGTGGAGAAGTTCGCCAGCTGGTCGCCGTATTTCTGGCCGCAGCCGTCGGCGATCTTCTTGTTCAGCGCCGCCACCCGGTCGAACTCCGCCTGACTGACCGGGTCGGGGTCGGCCGCGAAACTCGCGTCCTGATCGCTGTCGCTGATGCACTTGACCTGGCTCGAGCGGCTCACCCCGCGTGGGTCGAAACCGATCAGGTCGAACCGGTCGGTGACCTCGGTCGGCAGGCCGCCCAGCTGCGGGCCGAACGAGAGGTAGACGGACAGATCGATCCCCGAGCCGCCGGGGCCGCCGGGGTTCAGCAGCAGCGAGCCGATCCGCTGCTTCTGCGACTTCGAGCGGACCCTCATCATGGCGATGTCATACGTCCCGCCGCTGTCCGGTTTCGACCAGTCCTGTGGGACCTTCACGGTGGCGCAGTCGTAGCTCATGCCCGGCGCGGCCCGGCCGACCAGTTTCGCCGGCACGTCCTGGCAGGGCGACCACTGGGCGGCCGCGCCCGGTGCCGAGGCCGGAGCGCCCCCGCCACCCGGGCCGGCCGGCTCGTCCGAGCCCTCCGGCGCGAACGCGGGCAGCGTGCAGCCGCCGGCGGTCATGACCAGCACGGCAAGCGAAGCGATCACCGAACGCGATCGACGGGGCACGGCACGTCCTTTCGACGAGCGTTTTCTCAAGCGCGCCCAAGGCTAGCCGGTGGCTCCGACAATCCCGGTCAGCGGCTGGTGAGGACCTCCGCCAGATCGAAGCGCACCGGACGCTCCAACTGCTCGTAGGTGCAGGTCCGCGGCTCGCGGTCAGGCCGCCAGCGCTCGAACTGGGCGGTGTGCCGGAATCGGAGACCCTCCATGTAGTCGTAACGGACCTCGACCACCCGCTCCGGGCGCAGCGGGATGAAGGACAGGTCCTTGCCGTTGTTCCAGCGGCTCACCTCGTTCTTGCGCGGGGTGCGCTCGCCCTGCTGGTGCGCCGCCCAGTTCCACGGGTGGCCCTCGAAGTCGGTGACCAGCGGCTGCATCTCCTCGAACAGCTCCTCGCGGACCTTCATCGGGAAGGAGCCGATCACCCCGACCGAGACCAGCACGTCCCGCTCGTCGTAGAGGCCGAGCAGCAGCGAACCGATCCGGTTGTCACCTGATTTGTGCAGCCGATAGCCGGCGACCACGCAGTCCGCCGTGCGCTTGTGCTTGATCTTGAACATCACCCGCTTGTCGGGCTGATAGGTGAGGTCACGGCCCTTGGCGATCAGGCCGTCCAGGCCCGCGCCCTCGAACTCGTCGAACCACCGCTGGGCGGTCGTCAGGTCGCCGGTGGCCGGAGTGACGTAGACCGGCGGCCGGGCCTGCGCGAGGGCCTGCTCGAGACGTTCCCTGCGCTGCTCGAACGGCAGCTCGGTGAGATCCTCGTCACCGAGCGCGAGCAGGTCGAAGGCGACGAACCCGGCCGGGGTCTGCTCGGAGAGCAGCTTCACCCGGCTCGCGGCGGGGTGGATGCGCTGCTGGAGGGCCTCGAAGTCGAGCGTGTTGCGCTCGGTGTCGGCGACGATCACCTCGCCGTCGATCACCGCGCGCTCCGGGAAGTTCGCCAGCACCGCCTGCACGACCTCGGGGAAGTAGCGGGTCATCGGCTTCTCGTTCCGGCTGCCGATCTCCACCTCGTCACCGTCCCGGAAGATGATCGACCGGAATCCGTCCCATTTGGGCTCGTAGATCTGCCCCGGTGGGATCTCCGCGACGGGTTTGGCGAGCATCGGCTTGACCGGATGGTGGATCGGCAGCTGCATCCGCTCAGTGTGCCGGGAAAATACTTCCGGGGGAGCCCTTTACTCTGCCCCTGGGGCAGACCCCACGATCGATCGCATGAGCTCGCCGCTGCCTCCCGCATCCCCGCCGACGGCATCACCCCCGACTGCATCGCCTCAGACCGCATCGCCTCAGACCGCATCGTCATCGGCAGTCTCTGTGCCGGGTGCCGCCTCCTTGTCCATTGCCGAGTTCGGTCGCTTGGCCGGGCTGTCGGCGAAGGCCCTCCGGCTGTACGACGCGTCCGGCCTGCTGCCGCCGGCCGAGGTCGGCGAGGGCAGTGGCTATCGGCGATACACCCCGGCGCAGCTCGAGCCGGCCCGCCGGATCAGCCTGCTGCGCCGGCTCGGTGTTCCGCTGGGGCTGATCGGCGAGATGCTGGCGCGGCCCGACAGCGAGGCGGTGACCCGTCTCGACCGCTGGTGGGCCGCCGAGGATGCGGCAATGGAGGCTCGCCGATCCACCTACTACTGGTTGCGCACCGGTCTCGCCCATGCCGACGACCCCCAGAAGGCCTATGCGGTACGGACGGAGCGCCGCCCCGAACGCAGGATCGCCACGATCCGGGTGGAGGTCGACCAGCAGGCGCTCGTGCCCGCGATCGGCACCGCCCAGTGGACGATCCGGGCGCACCTCGACGAGCAGGGCGCGGTGCACGGGCCGGAGCACTGGGTGATCTACCACGGCCCGGTCACCCCGGATGCCGAGGCGACCATCGAGGTCTGCGTGCCCTTCGCCGGGACGGTCGAGCCGGCGCGGGACATCACGCTCCGGCTGGAGCCGGCACGGCTTCTGGCGTTCGCGACGGTGCTGCGCGACGACTGTTTCCACCCACGGATCACCGCGGCGTACGACGCGGTGAACCAGCACGTCAGCGCCGGCGGTCTGGTCGCCACCGGCCCGCTGCGCGAGATCTATCTGAACCATTGGGACCGGCTGACCGGCGAGGACCCGTTCGCCCTGGTCGCACAACCGATCGAGGAGTGACGACGATGGACTGGACACGCCAGACCCGATTCTCCGACCCGGGCCGCCACCACGACCGGCTCGGCGAGCTGCCCTGCGACGTGCCCGCGATCAACGCGGCCGTGCGGAACCTGACCGTGCACTATCGAGCCTCCGGCATCGACTTCCCACCGGACCGGCTCGCTGAGATCGACACCCGCTGGGTGAGCCGCATGCTCGACCTCGACCAGGAGCGCTTCGCCGGCGTCCCGCTCGACGCGCCGCGTCCCGAGGCGGAACGGCTGGTCGGCTGCTGCCGGGACGTCGCACTGCTCGCCGTCTCCGCGCTGCGGGCCCACAGCGTCCCGGCCCGCACCCGGGTCGGCTTCGCCGGTTACCTGATGCCGGATTACCACGCGGATCACGTGATCGCCGAATATCACGACGGCTCCCGCTGGATCGGCACCGATCCCGACGTCGGGGTGGAGGTGGTGGAGCTGACCCCGGCGGGGCTGCAGACCGCGGCGCAGACGTGGCGGGCGATGCGGCGCGGCGAGATCGACCCGTCGGCGTATGGGGCAGGGCCGGGCCAGGAGATCGGCGGCCCGTGGATGATCCAGCACTACCTGATGCTGGAGCTGGCCCACCGGATGGGCGACGAACTGCTGCTCTGGGACATCTTCGGCCAGGGCATCCCGTTCGCCGACCGGGAGTGGTCCGAGCTCCCGGCCGAGCTTCCGGAGGACCTGACCCACCTGGACGAGATCGCCGACCTGCTGCTCGCCGCCGACGCGGGGGACGAGGCCGCCGAGCGGAAGCTGGAGGTGCGCTACACCGAGGATCCGCGACTGCATCCGGGCCCGGCGGTTCGCTGCGTCTCCCCGCGGGGCGCCCATTACGACGTGGCGCTCACCTAGGCCGCGCCGCAGCCGTCGTCGCGGCCGTCTTCGGGCTCGTCTCCCACACGCGCCTTAATGCACCAGGAGGCCGACGAGGCGGTCCAGTTCGGCGGCGGCGTCCTCGGCCAGGCCCATGTGGACCGGGCCGGCCCGGAGGATGGTGCTGCGGGGGGCGACCAGCCAGCGGAAACGCTCGCCCAGCTTCATGCCGGCGGAGGCGCCGCCGCCCGTGCAGGTGGCCTCCCACGAGTCCAGGGCGGCGCGCACCGCGGGCACGTCGGCGGCCGGGTCCAGACAGAGCAGGCGGGGCTCGTCCAGATGAGTCCGAGCAGCCAGGAAGTCCTGGCGCTGGCAGTAGAGGAGCACTCCGACGTTGATCAGCTCACCGCGTTCGATCCGGGGCACGGCCTGGATCACGGCGTACTCGTACGGGATTCTCATGGCAGCCACGCCTCCGGCTGCGCGGCGCGGCGCGCGAGATGATCGAGGTAAGCGTCACGGTCACCGTCGTCCAGCCAGTCCTCGGGGACCAACGCGACCACCTCGGCGAGCAGCTCGGGCGTGATCCGGGCGGCGAGCGCCGGGCCCTCCGCGGGCAGCTGTGTGGCGTACGGCTTGAGCACGTGGTCGTCCCACTTGTACGGCCGGTGCACCACGCTTTCCGCCCGCGCCCAGTTGTGGTGGAAGTAGAGCGTGGCCCCGTGATCGATGAGCCACAGGCCGCCGTGCCAGATCAGCAGGTTCGGGTTGCGCCAGCTGCGGTCCACATTCTCGACGAACGCGTCGAAGGCGAGCACCCGGCTGGCCAGCCCGGGCTCGACCGGGTGCGCGTTCGGGTCGTAACCGAGCGCACCGGGCAGGAAGTCCATGCCGAGGTTGCCGCCGGCACTGGCCTTGATCAGCTCTTGGACTTCCTCGTCGGGCTCGGCGCGGGCCACCACTGGGTCGAGCTCCACCCGGGCGAGCTCCGGCACCGGCAGGCCCAGCCGCCGCGCCAACTCGCCGGAGATGACCTCGGCGACCAGCGCTTTCGGGCCCTGGCCGGCGCCGCGGAACTTCACCACGTACGTCCCGAGGTCGTCTGCCTCGACGACGCCGGGCAGCGAGCCACCCTCGCGGAGAGGAGTGACATAACGAATGGCGGTGACCTCGCGCAGCACCTGATCACCCTATCCAGCCGCGGTTCCCGGCCCCGACCCGCGTCAACGGCGCCATGGAGAGCCGGTGCGCAGAGCTGCCCACGCCGGGGCGCGGCGAGCGGCACGGGGAACGGACCGGTGGCAACACCGGCACCGCGCCCCGTGCCCGCTCGACAAACCGGGACTCGTTCCGGCGCCGGGCTCGGGTGAGACCGTTGCGCGCCGGGCTCCGGCTGGGTTGCGCGCGCCGCGGCCTGTCATCGTGCGCTGGGTTGCGGCTGGGGCTTCGCGGGCGGCCGCAGCCTGCCAGCGTGTGCTGGGTTGCGGCTGTGGCTTCGCGGGCGGGCCGCAGCCTGTCAGCGTGTGCAGGGTTGCGGCTGGGACCTCGCGGGCGGGCCGCAGCGTGCGCGCGGCTCCGGTCGGGGCTACTGGGTGTTGGGGCCCTGACGGCGGAGCTCGTCGACCTTCGTCATGGCTGAGCGGAGATCGGAGAGCCAGTCCTCGGTGTGCTGGCCGACCAGGCGAACGCACCAGGCCAGGGCGTCCGAGCGGGAGCGGGCCACGCCGGCGTCGACCAGCGTGTCCAGAACCTGGCGCTCCGGCTGCCGCAGGCGGGTCATCACCGGGGCGGCCAGATGGGTGTACAGCTCCGACGTGTGGCCGCACCGCGCACCCCAGGCGACCTTGCGCTGGTAGCGGTGCTCGACCTGGCGGGCGACCCGGATCCGGTCGTCCCGGGTGTTCTCCCGGAACTGGGTGATCCGGCCACCTTGAGCCGCGGCCCGGTCCGCGTCGGTGGCCTCGGCGGCCAGGTCCGGCTCGGGCAGCCGGCCCCAGATGATGATCTCGTCGCGGTCGACGACGACCTCGGGCGGCTCGACGAACCACCCGTCCGGCACCGCACCGGTCACCCAGGCGGCGGCGTCGTCAGCGGGCGGCGGCTCGGTACGTGCCCCGGGCGGGGCGGGACGATAGCGCATGACGACCTCCTACGGTCTTGCAGTGATTACATGCTTACACCGCAATCCGGTAAGCCGCCACCATCCCGTGGTCCTCCAAGCTTGAGCGATCGCTCAACTGTGAGTAGGCTCGGTGACTCACCGGTCGCTCGAACGGGGCCGGCCGCTCCTGACTCCGGGCACGCGAACGACTCCGGGCACGCGAACGCGCGGCTACTCCGCCGGGGATGTGGCGGCCGCGGCGTGCGCGCTCGATCATGGTGGACTCGGATGCCGTACGGGAGGATGGCACTTCGCTTCGAAGGGGGTGAAGCCGCCGTCGCGGAGATCCCGGGCGCACCACAGCACCCCGCCGGAGGGAACAAGGTGAGCGACACCAAACAGCGCCTGCTCGACGGCGCGCTGACCGCTGTGCGCGAGCACGGCGTGACCGGCGCGTCGGCCCGCACCATCGCCGCCGCGGCGGGAGCCAATCAGGCGCTCGTCTTCTATCACTTCGGGTCGGTCGACGAGCTGCTCGGGGCGGCCTGCCGGCAAGCGACGGCGCAACGGGTGGCGTTCTACGCGGATCGGTTCGCCGCCGTCACGTCGCTGCGCGAGCTGCTCCAGGTGGGTCGTGACCTGCACGCCACCGAGCTGGCCCAGGGCAACGTGTCGGTGCTCGCCCAGATGCTCGCCGCGGCGCAGACGAACGAGCGGCTGGCCGAGTCGATCCGGGCGACGCTCCAGCTCTGGACGGACGAGATCGAGGCGGTGCTGCGGCGGGTCCTCGCCGATTCGCCGATCGCCGAGGCGGCCGACATTCCGGGGCTGGCCGGGGCGATCTCGTCGGCGTTCGTGGGGCTGGAGCTCTTCGAGGGGATCGACGCGACGGGCGGCAGGCGTGCGCTGGAGGCGATCGACCAGCTCGCGGTGCTGGTCGAGGTGATGGACGAGCTGGGCCCGCTGGCGACGCGGGTCCTGCGGTCACGCATCAAGAAGGCCGGCAAGAGGTAGACCCGGCCGCCCGCCGGGCCGCAGCGAAATGACCGAAAGGCGAGCACGCGGAACCCCGCGTGCCGGGAACACGCCGGTCAGAGCACGAACGAGTCCGTCCACAACTGCCGCGACCGCCCCGAGAGCGCCTCCATCAACCCCACCGCCTGGCTGTCCGTCAACCCTGCCACGAAGTCGATCACCGCTCGCCCGCGCGCCTGTCCGCGCCGTCCCGGCGTACCCTCCGGAAGCTCTGCCTCGGCCAGCTCCACGAGATCCCGCAGCCGCCGGGGCAGCCGGTCCTCCTCGTCCGGGTCGGTCAGCCAGGCGAGCAGCGCCTCCACCAGCGACGCGAGCAGCCGGCCCTGACCGCGTTGATGCAGGGCCAGGTCGGGCCGTGCCAGCACGAACGTGTTCTGCACGAACTTGAGGACCTGCACCTCGTGCCACTGCGCGACGGCCAGCTGTGCGTGACCGCTCCTGATCGCCGCGTGCTCGGTCAGCTCGACCGAGTCGACGAGCCGCTGGGTCCAGGTCGCCGAGAAGGCCGCGACTCGTGCCTCGGCCTGCACCGACCCGTCGAACGGCTGGGCCAGCAACCCGTCCACGAGTTCGGCCCGGACCAGCTCCACGGCGTCCGCGAACGCGTCGTCGTCGGCGATCCAGCCCTCTTTCCGGTGCAGGCCGCGCCGCAGCGACTCGATCGCGCCACCTGCCCGTTTGAGATCACTCTCGGGGCCCCACCGCTGCCACGCCATCAGCTCGGTGGCCACGGCGCCCTGCTGCAGCACGCCGACCCGGTGCACGTCCTCGAGGTCGTGGATGGCGTACGCGATGTCGTCCGCCGTGTCCATCACCGACGCCTCGACGGTCTGCTGCCAGTCCGCGACCCGGTCGGCGAAGGGGGCGCGCGCCGCCCGTACATCGTTGATCTCGGTCGAATAGGCGCTGAACTTGGCCGAGCCACTCTCCGGGTCGTCCGGAGGGGTCGCGGCGCCGCGCGGTGGCGGGTCCATGAACCGTGGATGCGGCTCCGGATGCCCGTGGCGGGTCCACGGGTACTTCAGGATCGCCGCCCGTACTGCATTGGTCAGGTTCAACCCGATCGTGGCCTGCCCGCGGATCTCGGTGCTGGTCACGATCCGGTACGACTGGGCGTTGCCCTCGAAGCCGTCGCGCAGCCCGAGCCGCTGCCGGGCCAGCCGGTCCAGCACGCGCTCGCCGAGATGCCCGAACGGCGGGTGACCGAGGTCATGGGCGAGCGCCGCGGCCTCCACCACATCCGGGTCGCAGCCGCCGAGTTTGTCGGTCAGATCCGGGTTTGCGGCCTGTAGCCGCTCGGCGATCGCCCGTGCCACCTGCGCGACCTTGAGGCTGTGGGTGAGCCGGTTGTGCACCAGCAGCCCCGCCCCGCCGGGGCTGATCACCTGGGTGACCCCGGCGAGGCGGGCGAAGAAGGGTGAGCTGACGATCCTGTCCCGGTCGACCCGGAAGGGGCTGAGAGCCAGGTCGCCCGGCGCTACCGTGCTGTCGCCGAAGAGCCGCTGAGCACGTGGATCGTTCATGCGCGAAGGCTACCGGGACTGCAGGGCGTCCAGTCCGACGGCCATCGCCACGACCAGGCGGCGGTCCAGGTTCGGCTCGTTGATGGTCACGTTGTAGGTGTCCCGCAGGCCCCACTTGCGCTCCACCGAGAACGCGACGCGGCCGTCGACCTCGAAGTCGAAGTGGTACGGCAGCCAGGACAGGTAGTCGATGAAGCGCCGGCACAGGGCGACGAACAGGTTCCGCTCCTGCCCGACGATCTCCGGCCAGCCGGGCTGCTCGACCACCCAGGTGGAGCGCAGCAGCGAGGCGCCGAACTTCTTGCGGAACAGGCCGAGCGGGTTGCCGGCAGCGTCGAACACGTCATAGGTCGCGCCCAGGTCGATGACCTGACGCGCCTTGAAACCGAGCACCGGGACCTGCTTGGTGTCGTCGGCGTAGAGGGTGACCTGCTCCTTGAACGCCAGCCGCTTCTGCTGGGCGAAGGCGAGGACACCAGCTTCCTGACCGTCCGGGGTGACACCGTGCACCTCGTACTGGTTCACCATCAAACGGATGCGCTGACGCACGATGAGCTGCGTCTGCTGCTGGAGAATATCGATTGTCACGGCGGCAGTGTGTCATACCTGTCACAAGCTGAGGAGCGGCTCAGGGAGGCGGTGGGCGAGTTGGCCCGGATCAGGTCAGACTGGGCGCATGGCGAAGCGTGTTCGTACCCGTACAGTCGTTGCTCTGGCACTCGGCGCCGCGGCGGTCTGGGCCGCTCGCGACCTGCCCGCGCAGATGGGGGCCAAGGCGCGCGGCGCTCGCCGCGCCCGGATGGAGTCGTCCCCGCAGTTCTCCGGCGGTAAGTTCCGCAACACCGTGCCCGCCACCGAAGTGACCGCGGCCTCGATGCCCCGGCTGCTCGTCGCGGCGATGACCGACCGTGACACCCGCCGCCCGCACCAGCCGGTCCCCGTGGTCACACCGGCCCCGGCGCCCGCCGACGGTCTGCACGTGACCTGGTTCGGGCACTCCACGGCGATGGTCGAGATCGAGGGCCGCCGGGTGCTGCTCGACCCGGTCTGGAGCGAGCGCTGCTCCCCGTCCCGGCTGACCGGTCCGCGCCGGCTGCACCAGCCGCCGGCGCCGCTGCGCGAGCTGCCCCCGCTCGACGCGATCCTGATCTCCCACGATCACTACGACCACCTCGACATGGAGTCGATCCAGAACCTGGTGGACCTGCAGGCCGCCCCGTTCCTGGTCCCGCTCGGCGTCGGCGCGCACCTGGAGCGCTGGGGCGTCCCGGAGACTCGCATCATCGAGCTGGACTGGAACGAGTCGCACCGGATCGGCACCCTCGAGCTGATCGCGACCCCGGCCCGCCACTTCTCCGGCCGCGGCTTCAACCGCGACGAGACCCTCTGGTCGAGCTGGGTGATCAAGGGCCCGACCCGCCGTGCCTTCTACTCCGGCGACACCGGTTACTTCCCCGGCTTCGCGGAGATCGGCGCCGAGCACGGCCCGTTCGACGTCACGCTGGTGCAGGTCGGTGCCTACGGCGACGCCTGGCCCGACATCCACATGGTCCCGGAGGACGGCGTCTCGGTCCACGTCGACGTCCGCGGCGGCCTGATGATCCCGGTCCACTGGGCCACATTCAACCTCGCGCTGCACGACTGGTCCGAGCCCGCGGATCGCACCTGGAGCGAGGCCAAGGCGCGCGGCGTCAAGCTCGCGATCCCGCGCCCCGGCGAACGCGTCGACGTCGACAACCCGCCCCCGGTCGACGGCTGGTGGCAGCAGATCGCCTGAGGACTTTCGGTCGGCCAGCGTCGGCAGATCACTTGAGGACCCACCTTTTCGGTCGGTCGGTGGCTGGTGGCAGCAGATTGCCTGAGGACCCAACCCGAAGATCAGATTCTTCATTGCCTGCCTTTGCTGTGGTCCAGATCGTCGCTCCCGCGGGGACCCTTCCGGGCCGAGCAGGGCGCTGGCGCGCCCAGAACGCTCAGCCCGCAAGGGCGATCTCCGTGGCTGGGCGCGGTCAAGGCAGCAACCCCGCCCACGCCTGCAGCCGGCCGGAGAAGTCCCGCCCGTCGAAGTCCGCGACGAAGCCGGTGCGCACGCCCGTAGCGCGCCCCCTCTCCGGGCTGGTTCTCATGGGCGTTATTCGTGCCTCATAACGCCCATGAGAACCAGCCGGGACCGCGACCCGCGCTGCCGCCCGGTGTTGCCGCGCGGCTCGCGTCCTGAACGCGCGCCAGCGGTCGACGGTTCGTTCTTGACGCGGGGCTTGCGTACTGGGTGAGCGGGGCGCGGGGCGGGTCAGCGGGTGAGGCCGACGGCGGCGGCGGTGAGGCCGAGCAGCAGGACGATCGCGCCGACGGCTAATCGGGCCGTGTGGGACCAGGCGGTGCGCCGATCGGCGCGCAGTGACCGTTTCGCGTTGCGCGCGTCCCGCCAGGCCGCCTGGGTGCGACCGATCCGGTAGGCGATGACCGGGACCACGCCGGCCGCGAGCAGAGTGCCGATGAGTGTCATGGGAGTTCCCCCTGGACGACGGATGGTGAACCGCCAGTCTGGGCTCAGCGGCGTGCCGCAATCCAGAGGATTCTCGGGCGAATACGGGCAATAACCCAGCAGTCGACGACGAACCGCACTGTCAGTTATCGGTCAGTGGCCGCTGGTACGCAGAGCGAGACCGCAGCCGGCACGACGGACGCGCTGAAGTGCTTCGTCTTGGTCCGGGCACCGCCGTCCAGCTCGTACTCCAGCTTCGACTCGAGCGTGACGTCGACCTTCCGGGCGCGCGTGGTGCGCACGAACGGCGAGCTGTCGGACCGTTTCACCGCCATCGTCCCGAGCGCCCGCGCCCACTGCAGCGCACCCTGCGCGGTTGCCACGCCGACGTCGAGCCAGCCGTCGTCGGGCGACGCGTCGTCGAAGGCGCGGATCCCGCCGGTGATCGTCCCGACGTTGCCGATCAGCACGCAACTGGCCGCGTCGTCGAACCACGTGGTGCCGTCCACCTTGATCTTCGTGCGGGGCGCGTCGCCGCCGACGTGGCGGATGCCGGTCCAGACGTACGCGAGTTTGCCCAGCCGGTCCTTGAGCGCGCCGTCCGCGTCCTTGATCATCGCGCCGTCGAAGCCGACACCGGCCATCACCGCGAAGTGCTCACCGTTGAGCCGGCCCAGGTCGAAGCGGCGGCGCTCGCCCTGGAACGCGATCTCGACGGCTTTCTCCAGGTCGGTGGGGATCCCGAGGTTGCCGGCGAACAGGTTCCCGGTGCCGGCCGGCATGATCGCCACGGGCACGTCCGAGCCGGCGACCACGTCGAGGGTCCGCTGCACCATGCCGTCGCCGCCCCAGACGACCAGCAGGTCCGGCTTTTCGCGGAGTGCCTTGCGGACCCGTTTCGGCGCTTTGCGGCTCTTCGGGACCTCGTACCAGAGAAGGTCCTTGATGTCGTGATCGGTGAGGCGCCGGCGCAGCTCGTCCAGGCCACCACCCAGCGTCTTGTTCTTGTGGGCAACGACGGCGATCTTGCGGGGGGTTCGCATATCGCCGCCGTTTACCCGAACCGGCGCTCTTCCATTCACCGGCGTCCGGCCGGTGCCCGGCTCAGAATCGCGTCACCGGCGTCCGAGCCGAGCCCGGCTCAGAATCGCGCGAACGAGCGGACCGGCATCCGCGGCCCGTACTTCGGGGCCATCAGGCCGCCCATGGCGAGCAGGTCGCAGACCCGGCCGCGGTGCCCACGGAACGGCTCGAGCAGCTCCAGCATCCGCTCGTCGGTGCCGCGCGGCTCGCCGGCCAGCGCGAACGCCACCGTGTTCGGGATGTGGAAGTCGCCGACGCTCACCGCGTCGGGGTCGCCGAAGACGGTCCGCACCACCTCGGCCGCGGTCCACGGGCCGATCCCCGGCAGGGCCGTCATCCGGGTGGTGGCCTCGGCGGCGTCGGCGCAGCGCTCGAGACGGTCGGCGACGCGGGCGGCGCGCAGCAGGGCCTCGGTGCGGCGTTGCTCAACGCCGAGCGGGTGGAACACCCAGTACGCACTGGCGGCGATCGCGGCCGGGTCGGGCGGCAGCACCAGCTCCACCGGGCCGGGCGCGGGCTCGCCGAAGTGCCGGCAGATCGCCCGGTACGACCGGTGCGCCTCCTTGCCCGTCACCTTCTGCTCCAGGATCGCCCGCAGCAGGCGCGGGAACACCCGCAGGGTGGCCGGGATCCGTACGCCGGAGAAGGTCTTCGCCAATCGAGTGACGACCGGGTGCCGCCGGGCCAGCTCGGGGAAGTCGCTCACGTCGTCGCGGAGGCCGGCGATCGCGTCGGCGTGCTCGACGGCCCACTCCGCACCCGGGCCGAAGCCGGTGGAGAGCAGCTGACGGTCGAGGCGGAGTGTCGCAGGGCCCGCGGGAGTGCGCATGGCGAGCCAGAAAGCGCCGTCCACGATCGTGCCGCAGGGGTCGTGCTTGGGCACCAGGAGCGGGCGCACCGAGGGACCGAACTGATATCGCTCCGGCGGTGTCAGCCGGCGCGTCACCTCGGAAGTCACCGCTGAACTGTGCCACGCGAGGGGTGCGAAGCAAAAGAACAAGCCGATGGCCCTGTCCCCGGTGCTGGGGGTCAGGGCCATCGGACGGTGATCGAACATCCGAGAAAGGCTCGATCACCCGGTTGCGGAGCGGTGCCCCGGGTGGAGGCCGGGCAGCCGTGGTTCCGTCCGGCAGGGGGAAGGACGGTCGGTGGACCCGAAGGGGGGTCCCTGGGAAGGGTTCGGGCCCACCGGACGGCTGTGCTCCGCAAGCTGTTTTCTTGTGTCTCCCGCGGTGAGCGGGGTCAGCGCACCTGGACCCGGACCACGTCGAACGCCGGGGTCTGGTTGGCGCGCTCCATCATCGGGATGCGGTGCGAGCCGTCACCGGCCCACGAGGCGCACTGCGCGGTGCCGGACTGCGGCAGCCCCGGCACCTGGATGGTGACCGAGTCGGGAGTGCGGCCGCCCTTGCTGTCCTCGGTCGCCACGAAGAACGCCGGCACCGGTTCCGGCGCGGGAGCCTCGTTGTTGTTGGCGAGCATCCGGCAGGCGGTGTGGAAGTGACCGCGGACCAGGCCGTTCTGCAGAACGCTGGACTCCACGTAGTACCCGCCCTGGCCGGCCGCGAGGAAGCGGTCGCGGATCAGGTTCCGGGTGCTGACCTGCAGCGTGAACGCCTGGTTCCGGTTGACCTGGCGCGGCGACTGGGTGATCAGCAGCGACGGGTTGTTCGCGGCCGAGCCGACCTCACCGAACTCGGTGCTGACGCAGCGGTCGCCCTTCTGGAAACCGTCGTGCGCCGGCAGGTTGCTGGTGGCGCAGCTGTTGGTCAGGATGCCGAGGCCGGCGCCGGGCGGGGCGGTGCTGGGAGCGGCCGTCGCGCCGCCACCGTTGTTGTTCCCGCCACCGTTGTTGCCGCCGTTGTTGTTCCCGCCGTTGTTGCCGCCACCGCCGTTGTTGTTCCCGCCGTTGCCGGCCGGCGCGCTGGCCGGAGCACCGCTGGCGCCGGCGGCCGGCGCGCTGCTGGCAGCCCCGCCGTTGTTGTTCCCGCCACCGTTGTTGTTGTTGCCCTTGCCGCCGCGGCCCTTGTTGGTGTTGTTGCCGACGTTCTGCATCACCCAGTCACGGCACCGAGCGCGCACCTGCTCGGTGGTCGCCACGTCTCCCGCGCCGTCGTCCGGGTGCTGGGTGACCTGGCCGTTGTTCGTGGTGTACGTGCCACGGCGGGTGTTCGTCGACAGCTTGTTGTCGCCGCCGGCCTTGAGGTTGTTGCAGGCCGCCAGCGCCGTCTTCTGTCCGTCGTTGGTGCTGGCGCTGGAGATCTGCGTAACCGTCACGATGCCGCCGAACGCCGCGAGCGTGGCCGCCACGGCGATGATACGGCGACGCCCGCTGAACCACTTAGAGTCGTTAGCGCGCCGGTACTTGGACCTTCGCATGGGTGACACCTTTCTTCGTCGCCGTCGGGGCGATATCTCTCGGGGCTACCGCGAACGGAAGATGCGCATCGTGGTGATCACGCCGATCACCAGCGCGGCAGCAAGGACGAGCAGAATTACGGTGTTGCTGAGACCAGGCACTCCGCCGCCGTTGCTGGCGGCCTGGATCATCTGGTTGTCGATCGGGACCGGGCCCTTCTGGGCGGGGTTGGCCGGTGCGGCCACCGTCGGCAGCGCGCCGTAATCGACGACGCCACTGCTCTCCAGAAGGGTGATGTGCGTCAACACGAACTGGTTGGCCTCCTGGGCCAGCTTGCGCACCGAGTCGTTGCGGGTGCCGGCCCGGATGGTGGCGATCGCCGGGAAGATCTTGCCGTGGGCGGCGCGGAGCCGGTCGACGAAGATCTGGTCGAACTGCGTCCCCGAAGCGTTCTCCATCTCCTTCAGCCAGCCCTGCTGATCACCGTTGGGCTGGTTGGGCAGATCGATGTTGAGCTTCTTGGCCGCTTCCCGGTCCAGGGCGTCCAGCGACACGTGCTGCGCCGCGATCGCCTTGCCGATCTTGACGACGTTCGGGTCGTTCGACTTCTCCTGGGCCATGTTGCCGGCCGGGATCTCCCAGAGACCGGCCAGCCGGACCTTGATCACGAAGTCGATGTCAGCGGCGCTGACCGAGCCCTTCCCCGTGTCGGTCAACCCGGTGTTCGGGGGGACCGGCACCGGGTTGTCGGCGGCCAGCGCCGGCGCGGCCGGCGTGAGAAGGAACGCCAGCGTCACCGCCGTGGCGCCGATCAACCAGGACTTCATCTTCACACCCACCACCATCAGTAGCTGTAGTCGCTGCCGGTGTCACCGGCGCTGCCGGAGGCGTCCGCGGGCGGCGCGACCGGCTTGGAGATCTTCGGAAGACAGGTGAGGTTCTTCGTGCCGGTCGGCGTGATCACGAACCACTTGCCGTTGACGTTCTGGCCCTTCCACTCACCGGGCTTCTTGTCACCGACGTACGTGTAGAGCGGCCAGCCCTTGAGGGTGAGCTGCTTCGTCCCGTCCGACCGGGTGACCGTGCCGACGAGCTTGGAGTCGACGCCCTTGAGGGTCGGCTTGCCGTCGTTGGTCAGCAGAGGCGGCCAGACCTTCGCGCAGTCGCCGTCGCAGGTGGACTTCGACGGGTTGTCGCCGTCGGCGTCGAACCGGTAGGTCACGAAGCCCTTCGCGTTCTCCACGACCTTGCCCATCTTCGCCACCGAGGTGCCGGTGAGCGACGTGGTCACCTTGTTGTCGGCGACCTTGCCGGTGTCGCCGGGGGCCGGCTCGGCGGTTGATGCGGGGTCTGCCGCGTTCGGGTCGACGGCGCCGTCGGTCGCCGAGGCGCCCGGGGTGGCCGCGACGTCGGCGGCGGCGGGTTCGGCCGCGTTCCCGTAGTCGGCCGCGTTGTATCCGGCCGGGGCGCATCCGGGCAGGGCGACCATTGCCGCCAGTGCCGCGCCGGCGACCATCAACTTGCGCTTCTCCGGTAGCACTGGGTCCTCCAGCTGATCGATACCTCTTGCCGTTTCCGCGCAGTAGTACGGGACCCGTGCGGTAGCGGTTGAACATTCGGCTCGATCAAATTGGGGAATTTTTGTTTGAACCCTCCACAGGGTCACGCACGTATAGGAATGGCCCGGACAGCGGAAAAGGGCCCAGCCGGAGTCGGCTGGGCCCTATTCGTGTTCGGACGATTACGGAATGCTTACCAGCGTCTCCGAGTTCCCGTTCGCCGAGAGCTCCTGGACCTGGACGTGGGCGATGTCGTCGCGCGGCGTGCCGGTGACGGCCTGCAGCAGCAGCGGCGCCGGGTTGACCGCGGTGCCCCAGCCCTTCTCGCCGATCGTCCAGCTGGCGACCCGCTCCGACGTGCCGTCGGTGTGGACCAGGGTCAGCGCGCATGTCTTCGGGCCCTTGAGGTTCGAGACCGCGAAGGAGATCTGGGTGCCCCAGTCCTTCTTCTCCAGGCCGACCGCGGCGCTGACGTTCGTGCGGCTGTCGGTGCCGCTGTAGTTCTCACCGGGCAGGGCGGTGCCACCGATGCCGACGCCGTTGCTGTCCGGCAGCGGGTCGAGCTGGTCGCTGCCGCGCTGGGCGGTGGTGGCCGGACTGGTGGCCGGCGCGTCGGTGCCGAGCCACTTGCCGCCGGCGAAGAGCGCGCCGATGGAGAGCATCGCGAAGATGACCACGGCGGCGGCGAGCGAGTAGAGCCGGCGGCTGTTGGCCCGGCTCCGGTCGGTGCGCACCTCGGTGAGCATCTTGGTGAGAAGGAGCCCGTCCTTCTCGGCCTTCTCCGCGGCGAGCAGCGCCTCCGCGTCGACGTCCGCCAGAGCGTCCGCCACCTGGACGAAGGACTCCAGTTCGAAGGCGCACTGTGGGCAGTCGATCAGGTGGTCCTCGAACCGGGCCGCGTCACGGTCGTCGAGCACGCCAAGGGCGTACGACGCGACGTCGTAGTGCTGATCCTGGGTCATTCCGTCACCCCCCGCTGCTGCAGAGCGGTACGCAGCGCACGCAGAGCGTAATACACGCGGGACTTCGCCGTGCCCAGCGGAAGGTTGAGCGACTCGGCCGCCTCGGGCACGGTCCGGCCCCGGAAGTACGTCTCGATCAGGATCTCCCGGTGGGAATGGCTCAACTGGCGGAGCGCATCCGACACCGTCATCGACTGCAGGACGCGGTCCGTCTCGTCCGAGGTGGTCGGGAAGCTCTCCAGCTCGCGATCGTACGTCTCCGCGGGGCGCGCGTTGGCGCTGCGGTGCTCGTCGATGGCGATCCGGCGGGCCACGGTGACCAGCCACGGGCGCAGCGACTGCTGGCCCTGCGCGCCGAGCCGGTGCGCGTTGCGCCAGGCTCGCAGCAGCGTCTCCTGCACGATGTCCTCGGCGCGCTGCCGGTCACCGCCGGTCAGCCGCAGCACGAACATCAGCAACGGGCCCGCGTGCTCTTCGTAGAGCAGCTTGACAAGGGTGTCTTCGTGGCTGGCGCCGGTGTCCGGCTGTGCTCCGTGCCGAGCCGACTGCTGACGGGGAATCACCGAACCGTCATCCTGCGCACCACGCCCTTTGTCGACCGCTTGCCACCTGCTTCCGGAGTGTCGCGCCATCACACGCACCCTCTCCGGCGTGAGCCGCTTCTCGGCCACCGCATGCATCGATTCCTCCGCCCGGACCTTTCCCCGTCGCCTGTGTTACGGCTGGGGGGCCCGGCCGGGATCAAAGCCGGCGCGAGAATTTCCGGGACACTCGGTCTCAAGGGTCCTCCGCTGTGGTGACGATCGTGGCGGCGTGCCGGGTCGCGGATCATGGGGGGATTGATCTACGCCGATTCGGACGCCAGGTAAGGCGGAATGATACTCAGTGACATCGGGCCCGAGACATGGCTCTGAGAATAATTTCCCCGGACGCGGGAGAGCGTGATCTCGCTGCGTGAACGGATGATTCCGTTGCGTGTTCACCGGTGAGTAATGTGTGGTGAAAGGCGGGGTCGCCGAACCGTTCGGAGGATGCCCCGATATCTCTTGGACCCTTTCGGGCGACACCCGGTCGGGAGCGCTCCCAATTCTTGATCTTGCTGCTGGGACGCTTTCCGGATTTGTAAGCGATTGTTTACCAGATGCCGCTGGGCGCCGGTCGCCCGGGTCCACGGGCAGTGATCGGCCCGATCCGGGACAACGATCCAAAATTCTTGGCCAATTTCTGTTAGCCGACCGATCTGTTCCGATATGCGGGCACCCATCCCGGGAACTGAGACGGCTCCGCTGTCCGCCGCCGGCTCCGCTGCGCTTCCGGCCGCTGATTCGCGCGTACGTCGTGAGCCCGCCACCGCCCAGCCCCGCGCGACCTCCGGCCCGCTCCACCCCTCAGCCGCGCCGCCGGGTCTTCGGCTGGTCCTCATGGTCGTTATCGGCGCTCGATAACGACCATGAGGACCAGCCGGGAAGCCCCCGCACTACGGCGGCCCGCGCGGTGCGCGTGGTGTGTCGGCCGGGCGCGGTGCCGGTGGTGTGACGGCGGGCCGTTGTGCGGGTGGTGTGACGGTGGGCCGTTGTGTGGGTGGTGTGGCGGTGGGCCGCTGGGCGGTGGTGTCCGGTGTCGTTGACGACAGTGAGCGCCGGTCGACTCGACCGGCGCTCACTGGGGACAGGCTGATGACGGCCGTCAGCGGGACCGGGCCGTGGCGAGGGCCAGCGCCCGGTGCAGGACCCGCGAGTCACCGAGCATGCCGCGCAGCCGCCGCTCCAGGCCCGCGATCGGCACCAGGTTCTGCGGGGCGCGCGGATCCTTGTACGACGACGACGCGAACTTCGGCAGCGTCGCCGAGGAGAGCCCGGCCAGCTCGATCGCCTGGTCGACGGTCAAGTCGGGGGAGCACTCGACCCGCACGATCCCGGACCACGGCGCCCCCGTGGCCCCGGGCAGCCGCAGGTACCACGACCAGCCGCCCCACACCGTGCCGAGGTGGAAGACCGGGGTCCGCTGGCTCGGCCGCAACGCGGTCACCACGGTGGTCAGCGCGGCCGGCAGGTACTGCTTCTGCTGGGTCTTCACATACCCGATCGTGCGGGGCAGCTGCCGCCGGTTGCGCAGCGGACCGTCCACGATCAGCAGGTCGGCGCCGTCCGTCCCGCCGTCCCGCGCGGCGCTGGAGATCTCGATCTCCAGCGCGGTCAGCGGGCCCTGCACGGCGGCCGGCAGTTTGCTCGCCTCGCCGGTCCCGTTGATCCGGTGGATCTCGTACCGGACCGTGCCGGCCTGCACGTCGGTGATCGACGGGCTCGCGGTGAACAGGCCGCGGCCGACCTTTGCGGAGACCAGCTCGGCCACTCCTCGCCCGAGGTCGCAGCGCACGACGCCCGCCGCGAACGACGCCGCCAGCCCGGCGTAGGAGGTGCCGTCCTCCTCCGCCGTCCAGATCTGCGCGTCGTTGCGCCGCACGCCGTCGACGAGGAACACCACCCGGGGCGGCCGGGCCGCCGGGGGCACGTCGATCGGCGCCCACTCGGCGGCCGGCACCTCCACGTCGGTGTCGACCTGCGCGCTGCTGGGCGAGGCCGGCCCCTCGCCGTCCCCGCCCTCGAAGCTCGCCCCGTACGCCGGGTCCCACGCGTCGACGAACATCCGTGTCACAGGCCGACCCTCTCGACGTACGCGGTCCGCGCGTCCTTGTGCACCTCGAACCGGACCGGCACCCGCTCGGCCAGCCCCTGCACGTGGGTGACCAGCCCGACCATCCGGTCACCGCGGGCGGCGAGGTTCTCCAGCGTCGCCGCGACCACGTCCAGGGTCGCGGCGTCGAGGCTGCCGAAGCCCTCGTCCAGCACGATCGACTCCAGGCTGGCCGCCGTGGTGCTCATCCCGGCGAGCTGCTCGGAGAGCGCCAGCGCGAGGGCGAGCGACGCCTGGAACGTCTCCCCGCCGGAGAGGGTGCGCACCGCGCGGCGCAGCCCGGCGTCGTGGTGGTCGACGACGTAGAACTCGCCCTTGTCGTGCATCAACTCGTACTGCCCGCCGGTGAGCTCGCGCAGGATCCGGGACGCGCCGTCGACCAGCATGTCCAGGGCCTCCTCGAGCAGCCAGCGCTCGAAGTTGTTCGCCCGCAGGTGACCGGCGAGCGACTTGGCGACCCGGCTCTCCAGCTGCAGGGCCATCCGTTGCTCCTGCTGCTCGCGGGCCTGTTCGAGCCGCTCGGCGAGGCGCTGCCAGGCAGCCTCGGCCCGTTCGGCGGTGACCGCCGCGGCCCGGATCAGGGTGGCCTCGGCGTCGTCGGCGCGGGCGGACGGGGGCTGCACCCCGGCCTCGGTGAAGAGCGCCACGATCGCGGCGTGCGCCCGGACCGTGGTGTCGTGCGCGGCGGTCACCGCGGCCTCCGCCTCGTCGCGGCGGGCGAGGCGGGCGGCGTGCTCGGCCCGGGCCCAGCCGACCAGGGACTGCCACGCGGCGGCCAGGTCGTCGCGGTCGGCGGGCGGGGGGACGAAGCGGGCCAGCCCATCCCGTACCACATCGAACTTCCGCCAGGCGGAACGCTGTTGCTCCTCGGCGGCCTGGACCGCCGTCTGCGCGGAGCGCAGCGTGTCGCGCGCGGCGCGGACCGTGGAGGTCGCGTCCTCCAGCTTGCCCTGCAGGCGGCCGAACTCGGCGAGCCGCTGCTTGATCGCCTCGACCCCGGGCAGCCCCTGCACGGCCTTGCGGACCTCGGCGAGGCGGGTCAGATGGTGCTCATACTGCCCGCGCTTGCGTTCGAGGTCGCTCTCCAGGTTGCGGGCCACCGCGTCGCGCTGCTGCCAGCGGGCGGTCGCCTGCTCGGCGGCCTCCCGCGCGGCGGCGCCGGCCGCCTCGGCGAGCCGGACGGCGGACTCGCGCGGCACCTCCGGCACCACGGCGACCGGCTGCTCGCAGACCGGGCAGTTGTCCCCGGCGGTCAGGTGCCCGCGCAGCGCTGTCGCGCGGTCGAGCTGCTGGGCGTCGCGGTAGTCCTGCCGGGCCTGCTCGAGCAGTTGCTGCGCGCCGATGTGCTCGGACTCGGCCAGGTCGGCGGCGGCCCGCGCGTCCTGGCTCTCCACCTCGGCGACCGACACCTTGCCGGCGAACCACGCCTCCTGCTCGACGAGGCGTTCCAGCTCGGTGTGCCGGTCCAGCGCCAGCCGCAGCGACCCGGGATCGCCGGCCGCGGTCAGCTCGCCGCGGACCTTCTCCTCGGCCTCCTCGGCCTCGTGCACCGCCACCGCGGCCTTTCCGGCGGCCTCCCGGGCGGCAAGGATTGCGCCGGTCGCTTCCTCCAGACCTTTCGGCGTACGGACGGAGGAGAGCAGGCCCAGCTCCGCGTCGAGCGTGTCACGGGTGCCGCGGGCCGTCTCCTCGGCCGCCCGCGCCGCCCGCAGCCCCGGCATCGCGGCCTCGACCTCGGTGGTCAGCTCGCGCATCCGCGCCAGACGGGCGGCCGCCTCCTCGACGGCTTCCTCGGTGGCGTCCTCCAGGGCGGCCAGTGACTGATCGACCATTGACAGCTTGGCCTCCGCGGTCTTGCCCCGCTCGGCGGCCTTGACCTGCACCTTCTCGTACATCTGGAGACCCAGCAGGTTGATCAGGATCTGCTGCCGGGTGGCCGGCTTGGCGTGCAGGAAGTCGGCGAACTGGCCCTGCGGCAGCACCACACAGCTGGTGAACTGCTCGTACGGCAGGCCGACGGCGTGCAGCACTGCCTCGTCCATCTCGGCCGGGACGCCGGCCAGGACCTCCCCGAGATCCTCCAGGTCCATGCCGGTGTCCAGCTTCGTCACGTCGAAACCGGGCGGCATGAGCTGCAGCCCCGCGCCGGACGTCTTGACGTTGCCCCGGCCGTCGCGCCGGACGACGCGGGTGGCGACATACCGGTCGCCGGCCGACTCGAAGACCAGGCGCACCCGGGCCTCGGCTGCGGACGGGGCGAGCGCGTTGCCGATGCCCCGGGCGCCGCCCCAGCGGGGGACCTGGCCGTAGAGGACGAAACAGATCGCGTCCAGCACCGTCGACTTGCCCGAGCCGGTCGGGCCCACGAGCGCGAAGTAGTCGGCGTCGGTGAAGTCCACTGTGGTCTGGTCACGGAACACCGTGAAACCGGACATGTCGAGCCGAATGGGCCTCATTGGTTGCTGCTCACCTCGTCGTACAGCGCGTCGAAGAGCTCGCGGACGCCCTCCTCGGCGTTCCCACGACTGTCCAGGTAGTCGCCGAAGAGCTCGCGCGGGGAACGGCCGGCGCGTTCCGCGGCGCGGGCCCCCGTGCGATCGGGCAGCATGTCGGGGTCGATGCGGACCTCCAGAGCGTTCGGCAGCAGCTCCTGCACGTCCTCGCGCAGGCCGGGGCGGGGCGCCTCACGCACCAGGACACGCAGCCAGGCATCCGGAAGGTTCACCGTGGCGAGCTGTTCCAGGGTTCCCTTGACCGTGCGCAGGGTGAGTGCCGAGGTCACCGGGACGTCGCGGACCTGGGCGGCCTTCTCGGCCCCGACGTCGACGATCGCCACCGAGCTGACGTTCTCCTCCTCGCCGAAGTCGACGGCGAGGGGACTGCCCGAATAGCGCACCGGGCAGGGGCCGATCACCCGCTGCGAGCGGTGCAGGTGGCCGAGCGCCACATAGTGCGTGTTCTGCGGGAACACCGTGGAGGGCACGGCGTAGCCCATGATCGTGTGCGCCTCGCGCTCGCCGCCGCCGGTGCTCGCCCCGACCAGGGTCAGGTGCGCGGTGACCAGGTTGACCACGCCGGGCTCGTCGAAGGACGAGCTGAGCTTGGCGATCAGCCGCGCCATCAGATCGGCGTAGGTCTGATTCGCCTCGGCCTCGGTCAACTCGTACATCTCCGCGGCGCGGACCGCGTAGCGCTGGGAGAGGAACGGCAACGCGACGAGTTTCCATCGCTCGCCGGCCGTCGTGGTGCCCTCGATCAGCAGGTCGGCGAGGCTGTCCCGGACCGAGCCGCGCAGCTCGATGCCGGCCGCGTCGGCCCACGGCCGCAGCGCGTCCAGAGCCATGCCGTTGTCGTGGTTGCCGCCGATCGCCACCACCCGCGCCCCGGTGTTGCGCAGGGCGGACAGCGCCCGGGTGACCAGACGTGTCGACTCGGCGGTGGGCGCCGCGGTGTCGTAGAGGTCGCCGGCGACGATGACCAGATCAGGCTGCTCCACCCGGGCGATCTCGATCACCTGGGCGAGCACCCTGGTGTGTTCCTCGAAGCGGTTCCGGCCCTTGAGAACCTTGCCGACGTGCCAATCGGAGGTGTGCAGGATGCGCATCGCAGAACCTTAGACCTAGAACGGGATGTCGTCGTCGCCACCGGCACGCCCGCCGATGACGGCGAACGGGTCGGCGCCCTGCACGATCGAGCGCTGGGTCTCCGCCGGCGGGGGACCGGACTCGGACTTGCGGGTGGCCCACGCCGGGAACGGGAACTCGACGCAGAGCGGGACCGGGATGTCCGGCTGGTTGACGAACATCGTGCCGGGGCGGGCCAGCAGCGCGCGCTGACGCATCGCGGGCGGCAGGAATCCATACTCCGGGCGGGAGGCCTCGGCGGGGTCGAGCCGGCCGACGACCCGGATCGCCGAGTTCGTCACGATCCGCCGCTCGACCTCGCTGGCCGTCTGCTGCGCGCCGATCAGGATCACGCCCAGGGACCGGCCGCGCTCGGCGATGTCCAGCAGCACCTCCTTGATCGGGGAGGAGCCCTCGCGAGGCGCGTACTTGTTCAGCTCGTCGAGGACCACGAAGAGCAGCGGGCGCCCGGTGCCGGCCTTCTCCTTCTCCTCGAACTCGGTCTTGAGCGTCACGCCGACCACGAAGCGCTGCGCCCGGTCCGGCAGGTTGTGCAGGTCGACCACGGTGACCTGGGCGCTGTCGGCGGTCTTGATCTGGTGCGGGCGGCGCTGGGCCAGGTCGCCGCGGATCAGCCGGGACAGGTCGCGCTTGCTGTTGATCATGCGGCGGGCGAACGCGTTGACGGTGCCCATGTTGACCGCGCTGCCGGCCCAGGTGCCCCGGGTCTCGTCGTCGGTGAGCTGCTCGACGATGTGGTCGACGAGATCCCCGTACGACCCGATGCGGCGGCCGTCGATGCTGATCCCGCCCTCGGCCGGGACGGCATACCGGTTCAGGTGGGCGGTGACCGAGTGCACGACCATCGTGTACTGCTGGCGCTCGTCGTCGGCGTCGGCGAACACGTACGGCAAGAGCTTGAGGGAGCAGAACTCGTCAAGCGTCCAGTAGAACGAGTCGACCCCGGTCAGCCGGCCGCTCACGTCGGGGGCGCCGGACGGGTCACCGGCGCGCGGCGGCGCGTAGACCCGGACGTCGGTGAACGGGGTGTCCGGCAGGTCCAGCAGCTTGTAGTTCGCCCGGGTGGCCTCGTCCAGCTTCGTGTTCGGGTGGTCGAGGAAGAGCAGGTCCTCACCCTTGACGTTGAAGATCAGCGCTCGCGCGTTCGCCCCGTCGGCGCCCAGCTGACCGGAACGGAACACCGAGTAGAGCAGGAACGTGGCGAAACTCGTCTTGGTGGCGACGCCGGAGATGCCGGAGATCGAGACGTGCGCGCCGCGCGTGCCGTCCAGGAAGTCGGCGTTCAGGAAGACCGGGACGCCGTCGCGGCCGGTGCCCATCGGGACGCGCCGCTCCATCCGGTCGAAGTGCAGGGCGGCGTCCCGGTCGGCCCCCGAGGCGCGGTGCACGATCGCGCCGGGAGCGGGCGGGACGTAGAGCTCCGGATCGACGCGCGTGGTGGTGATCTCGGCCGCCTCCTGCACCATGGCCGGCAGCGTGCCGTCGGCGATGGCGAACACGTCCGAGTCGAACTGGGCGCCCTCGTGCCGTGCCCGGACCTGGGTGACCACGCCGGAGATCGTCACCGGCTCACGGTCCGGCAGGTCACGCTTCGTGGTCACGACGTCGTCGAGCTGCAGGTAACTGCCGGGGGCGACAGCCGTCCAGAACTGGAGCGGGGTCGCGTCGGCCGTACCAAGAACCCGCCCGACGGGGGAAGTTTCGTCAGACACGCCGATCATGGTGCCTCAGAGGTACGACAAAATCCCCACGGGATCGTCAGCCTTTCGGGTTTTCCACAACTTATGGGGTTCATCCACAGAGTTATGCACAAGATCTTGATCGAAAAGGTCAGACACGCGGGCGGCCGTATCGGAGGAACAGCATGTCCTCCCGGGTCAGCGCGTGCCGCAGTGCCATCCGCCGCGGCGGCGCCGCCGGGCCGTGCGCGATGCGCCCGGCCGAGCCCCCGGCGAGCAGCGGCGCGACGGTGAGGCAGAGCTCGTCGACGAGGTCCGCGGCGATCATCGAGCCGAGCAGGCCCGGGCCGCCCTCGCAGAGCAGTTGGGTCGCCCCGCGCGCGTGCAGCTCCCGCAGGCCGGCCGCCAGGTCGACCCGCTCGTCGCCGACCCGGACCAGCTCGGCGACCTCGGCGATCGGCGAGGAGCGCGGGGCGGCGCCGTGGGTCAGCACGAGCGGCCGGATCGGCGCGTCCGAGAAGATCAGCTGGGCCGGATCGAGATCGAGCGAGCCGGAGACGATCACCATCAGCGGGAACTCGGGCAGGCCCTGGGCCGTACGCCAGGCGCGGTCCTCGGGGGTGAGGCGGAGCGCGTCGTAGCGCTCGGCGCGAACCGTGCCGGCGGCGACGATCAGCGCGTCGCAGACCATCCGCAGGGTGTCGAAGACCTCCTTGTCGCCAGGGCCCTGCAGCCCGGCCGAGAGGCCGCCGACCGTCACCGCGCCGTCGGCGCTGGCGATGAAGTTCACCCGCAGGGCGGGCCGGCCCAGCCGGGGATAGCGTGCGGCCAGCTCGTCCCGGCCGGAGGGCAGCGTGCTCATGGACCGGGCGGCCCGGTCACCGGTGGGACCGGCGCGGGCTCCCGATGCTGGCAGTCGCACCATGACCCGCCCTGGCAGTCCCCGTGCCGCCGATCCCGGCAAGGCTCGCAAATCATGCCTCGACCCTATCGGTCGCGAGGCTGTCGGACAGGCGACAGCCGGGGGCCGGCCCGGAGCCCGGGATGCCCGGCGCGAGTTGTGAAATCTGGCATATCCCACTCGGCTTGACGGCCGGGACACGACCGTGCAACGGGTCGGAAACGCCGGTTGGGCACTGTTTGGGCATCAGCAGGGACGGCGCCACCGGCCGTCGCGACGGGAGGAGTTACATGTTGCTGCGGGTTCGAGTCACCCTGCCGGACCGTCCCGGTGCCCTCGGCCAGGTCGCGCGCACCCTGGGTGTGGCCGGCGCGGACATCGTCCAGGTCGTCGTGCTGGAGCGGCTCGGCGGCCGGGCCGTCGACGACTTCACCGTCGTCTGGCCGGGCGCGGCCCGCGTGGAACGCCTCCTCGCCGGGCTCGCCGCCATTCCCGGCGTCCAGGTCGACGGCGTGTGGAAGGCGATCGGCGCGCCCGTCAACGGCGGTCACGACGCCGAGCTGCTCGCCCAGGTCGCCGCGAACCCGGCGGACGGCCTGGCCACCCTCGTCGACGCCATGCCCGGCCTGCTCGCCGCCGACTGGGCGGCCGCCGCGGTGGTTCCCGCCGACTGGGCGGCCCGCAGCGGCGCCAACGGCGTCAAGCACGAACCCCGGGTGGCGTACGCGTCGTGGCGCGCCCCGTCCCCGCTGCACCTGCCCGAGGTCACCCCGTTGCGGGCCCGGCCGTTCGCCGAGCCGGGCGGCGCCCGTTACGCGGTCGCGCCGTTCGGTCGTGGCGGCCTGGTCCTGCTGGTCGCCCGCACCGACGAGGACGACCTGCAGGCGGCCGCCTTCCACGTGACCGAGGTGGACCGGGTGGCCCAGCTGGTGCGCGCCGCCGCGGTGATCCTGGGCGACCGGCTGGACGCCGTGACGCCCGCGACCATCGCCAAGGTGTGATCGCTTTAACGACGAATTCGCAGCTCAGGCAATAAGACGGCAACAACGTCGGGGCACTCTTGAGGTGGAGCGAAAGGGGTGCCCCGCATGGCGTTGTGGCGAATCCGGGCGACGGTCGACGACCGTCCCGGCTACCTGTCCGTGCTGACCGCGAGCCTGGCCCTGAAATCGGTCAACATCCTCGCCGTCCAGGTGCACACCACCGAGGGCGGCGCGGTCGACGACTTCCTGGTCGACGCCCCGGACGCGATGACCGAGCCCGACCTGCTGGCCGCGGTGGCCAAGGGCCGCGGGCGGGACGCGTTCGTGAGCCGCGCCGAGGCGCAGGGCCTGGCCGACCAGCCGACCCGCGCGTTCGCCATGGCCGGTCGCCTGGTCCACGAGCCGGACGCGCTCGGCGAGACCCTGGTGACCCTGCTCGACGCCACCGACGTGCGCTGGCGTCCGCACCCGGCTTACGACCAGCCCGGCGTGCACGGCGGGCGGATGACCCTGGCCGACCCGGCCGGCGGCTCCTACGAGGTGCTGCGCGCGCTGCCCGCCTTCACCCCGGCTGAGTATGCGCGGGCCCAGGCCCTGGTCGAGCTCGCCGCCGCGGTCACCCGCCACCAGCGGGAGAATGTGACATTCATGCTGCCGGACGGGGCGGAGGTCACGCTGCGCCCGGCCCTCGCCGACGATCTGGCCGCCGTCCGTGAGCTGCACGACCGGTGCTCGGCGGCCACCCTGCGCCGGCGTTACCTGAGCGGCGGGGCGCCGGTCGAGGCCCGGCTGCGCCGCCTGCTGGAGCCGGTCGGCGGGGTGACCCTGCTCGCGGTCACGTCCGGCGGGCGCGTGGTGGCGATGGCCAGCCTGTTCGCCGAGGGTGAGCTGGGCGAGATCTCGGTCCTCGTCGAGGACGACTGGCAGCGCCGCGGCCTGGGCACCGCCCTGCTCCGGCGGCTGCGCACGCACGCCGGGCGGGCCGGGTTCGCCGCGCTGGTCGCCCACACGGCGGCGGACAACGCGGCGATGCTGCGCACGTTGCGCCGCCTCGGCCGCGGTTCTCTGGACCGCGACGGCGCCCTGGTCAGCGTCACCCTCCCGGCCCGTGCCGAGCCCGTGGCCGATGAGGTCACCTCAGGTCAGGAGCACGAGGACTCTCGCTATTCCGGGTAGCGGGTGAGAGGGGTGGCGGCGGGTACTGGTTCAGGCCCGCTGCCACCCAAAACCCCGAGCGACGCGACGGGCCGGTGCCGGCTGCTGTGGGCGCCAGCCTGGTCCCGGTGCGGGCTTGCGGTGCGGCGCGCGGTTGCCGGCTGGTGCTGACGGCTGTGTTCCGGTGCTTTTGCAGCCGTGAGTGCCAGCCGGGTCCCGGTGCGGCGCGCGGTTGCCGGCTGGTGCTGATGGCTGTGGTGGGGCGCTTTTGCAGCCGTGAGCACCAGCCGGAACCACTCGTGGGAGTCACCCGTGGCGGGTGCCGTGCTCCACGCAGGTGGCGGTCCAGCCGGTCGGGACGACCTGAACCTTCATGCGACGCCGGCAATCCGGGCAGAAGCGCGGCGGCTCCAACTCGCGAGCCGTCGCGCACGCCGCGTGGCCGCCCGCCGCCGGTTCGCCGCAGTGGTCGCAGTAGGGCGGGACCGGGGCCGCGCCCTGTGCCCGCGTGCTGCCCCGGTCCATCGGCATCAGAACGTGGCCGACAACGACTTGACCGGCATCTTCAGGTCCTGCAGGAGCTCCAGGTCCGCGGTGGCGGGCCGGCCGAGCGTCGTCAGATAGTTCCCCACGATCACGGCGTTGATGCCGCCCAGCAGGCCCTCCCGGGTGCCGAGGTCACCGAGCGTGATCTCGCGCCCACCCGCATACCGCAGGATGGTCCTCGGCATGGCCAGCCGGAAGGCGGCGATGGCGCGCAGCGCGTCCTTGCCCTCGACCACGGGACGGTCACTGAACGGGGTGCCCGGCCGCGGGTTGAGGAAGTTCAGCGGGACCTCGTGCGGGTCGAGCTCGGCGAGCTGCGCCGCGAACTCGGCACGCTGCTCGATCGTCTCGCCCATGCCGAGGATGCCGCCGCAGCAGACCTCCATGCCGGACTCGCGGACCATCGTCAGCGTGGACCAGCGCTCCTCCCACGAATGGGTGGTCACCACGTTCGGGAAGTGGGACTTGCAGGTCTCGAGATTGTGGTTGTAGCGATGCACGCCCATGTCGACGAGGTCGTCGACCTGCTCCTGGGTGAGCATGCCGAGGCTCGCCGCGACCTGGATGTCGACGGCTTCCTTGATCGCTTTGACACCCTCGCGCATCTGATCCATCAGGCGCTGGTCGGGCCCGCGCACGGCGGCGACGATGCAGAACTCGCTCGCGCCCGTGGCGGCGGTCTGCTCGGCGGCCTTGACCAGGGACGGGATGTCCAGCCAGACGGCCCGGACGGGTGAGGCGAACAGCCCCGACTGGGAGCAGAAGTGGCAGTCCTCCGGGCAGCCGCCGGTCTTCAGCGACACGATCCCCTCGACCTCGACCTCGGGGCCGCACCACTTCATCCGGACGTCATGGGCGAGTTGGAGCAGCTCGGGAAGGTCCTCGTCGGGCAGTCGCAGGATCTCGAGGATCTCGGCCTGATCGAGGCCGGCGCCGCCGTCGAGGACCCGGGCACGTGCCCGGTCGAGGATCTGAGGCATGTCCGTACCCTACAGACTTCCCTTCCCGGCGGGGACTGTCGGAGGTGGGTGGTAGTTTCCGATTCTCGTGATCTCTGGGGGCGTCGTGGCGAACTGGTTGGAGTCGCTCGACCGCCTGGCCCGCGAACGGGCCAAGGCGGGGCTGACCCGTCACCTCAGGCCGCGGCCGGCCGGCGACTCCGTCGTCGATCTGGCCGGCAACGACTATCTCGGCCTCTCCGGCCACGTCGCGGTGGTCTCGGCGGCCAGGTCGGCACTCGAGGCGTACGGGTTGGGAGCCACCGGTTCACGCCTGGTCCGTGGCAGCACCGACGCGCACGCCGCGCTCGAGTCGTCGCTGGCCTCCTGGCTCGGGGCGGAGGCCGCCCTGGTGTTCTCCTCGGGTTACCTGGCGAACCTGGCCGTGATCCGTGCCGTCGCCGCGGTCGGTGACCTGGTCGTCTCCGACGCGTTCAACCACGCGTCCCTGATCGACGGCTGCAAGATCTCCGGCCTGCCGGTGACGGTCGCGCCGCACAACGATCCGGCCGGCGTCGCCGCGATCCTCGACGCGCATCCGGGCCGCACCGCCGCCGTCGTCACCGAGTCGGTCTTCTCCGTGGACGGCGACCTCGCCCCGCTCGCCGAGCTGCACGCGGTCACCTCGGCCCGGGGCGCGCTGCTGATCGTCGACGACGCGCACGCGCTCGGTCTGCTCGGCGGGTCGGGCAGCGGCGGTGTCGCGGCGGCCGGCCTGGCCGGGAAGCCTGACGTGATCGTCACCGCCACGCTCTCCAAGTCGCTGGGCGGCGCGGGCGGGGTGGTCGCCGGCGCCGGGCCGGTGATCCGGCACCTGGTCGACACCGGCCGCACCTTCATCTACGACACCGCCCCGCCGCCCTCCGTGGTCGCCGGCGTGCACGCCGCGGTCGGGCTGGCCCAGGCGGCGGACGATCGGCGGGCGACGCTGTTCGAGCGTGGCGCCCGGATCGCCGCGCGGCTGCGGTCCGCCGGGTTCGAGGTCGCCGACCCGGCGGCCGGGGTGCTGTCGGTGCCCGCGCCGGGCCCGGAGGCCGCGGTCGGCTGGGCCGCGGACTGCCGGGATCGTGGCGTGGCGGTCGGCTGTTTCCGGCCGCCGTCGACGCCGGACGGCAGCTCGCGCCTGCGTCTGACCGTCAACGCGGGCGTGCCCGAGGCGGACTTCGCCCGGGCACTGGACGTGATCGTGGAGTGCGCACCATGAACGCCAACCCACCCCGGACAGCCTCCTCGTACCCGGGAGTCGCGGTCACCCCGCTCCCACGTGGCTGGCGCAGCGGGGGCCACGGGCTGCCGGCGGTCACCGCGCCGCGGACGCCGGATCCGGCCGATCCGCTGCTCGCGCACGGCGGCGGGCGAGCCTCGGGAGTGCACCCCGGGGAGGAACCTGCCACGGCAGTGCGCGCCGAGGATGGACTTGCCACGGGAGGGCACGCCGGGGAGGGACCTGCGGGAGACGGCGAGCGGGGTGAGGGCGTACCGTCGCCGCTTGTGACCGCGCCGCCCCCTGAGCCGGAACCCGGAGAGCCGGGCCCAGCCACCGCAGATCCGGCCGCGACGCCGCAGCCGGAGACCGCCGCGCCCGGCGATCCGGCGGAGGCAACCGACTCCCGTGAAGGTGAAGTCGACGACGCATCGGTGCCCACCGGAGTGCAGGCGACGCCCCGGCGGGCCGCCGCGCCGGGGGAGTGGCACGGCATCGTGCTCGTCACCGGCACCGACACCGAGGTCGGCAAGACCATCAGCACGGCCGCCGTGGCCGCCGCCGCCCAGGCCGAGGGCCTGCGGGTCGCGGTGATCAAGCCGGGGCAGACCGGCACGGTCACCGGCGCGCCGACCGACGCCGAGGTGGTCACCCGGCTGGCCGGGCCGGACACGGTGAAGACTCTCGCGGAGTACCCGGAGCCGCTCGCCCCGCTGGCCGCCGCCAAGGTCGCCGAGCTGCCGCCGCTGGAGCTCTACGAGGTCGTCGACGCGATCCGCGCCGAGGCCGACAAGCACGACCTGGTCCTGGTCGAGGGCGCCGGCGGCCTGCTGGTCCCGATGGGGCTGCGGCCGGGCGGCGATGTCTGGACCTTCGCCGACCTGGCCACCGCGCTGGGGGCGAGCGTGCTGGTGGTGGCCCGCGCCGGGCTGGGCACGCTGAACCACACGGCGCTCACCCTGGAGGCGTTGAGTCGTCGCGGCGTCCCGGCCAAGGTGATTCTGGGCGCGTGGCCGGCCGAGCCGGAGCTGGTCCACTGGGCGAACCTGAGCGAGCTGGTCCCGCATCTGGTCGGCGCGTTGCCGGCCGGCGCGGGGTCGATGGATCCGGGGGTCTTCCGGCGCTCGGCTCCGGGCTGGCTGACGCCGGCCCTGCACGGTGTCCTGGACAACTGGCGGGTCTGGGCCGAGGAGGCGGGGTAACGACGCTCCCGTCACAATTGCGTTGTCGGGAGGTGAGTTCCGTGCAAACTGGCGGCGTGACTTTCACCTTGACGATCGACTGTGGTGGCGGCGGCATCAAGGGCTCGGTGCTCGATGACGCCGGGACGATGCGGGCGCAGCCCATCCGGGTGCCGACGCCGTACCCGTTGCCGCCGGAGCTTTTCGTCAAGACGCTGGTCGATCTGGGTGGCCAGTTGCCGAACGCGGACCGGGTGACCGTCGGCATGCCCGGCATGATCCGGCACGGGGTGGTCGTCGCGACGCCGCACTACGTGACCCGCAGCGGCCCGCGCACCAGGGTGGATCCGGAGCTGGTCGACGCGTGGCACGGGTTCGACGCGCGCACCGCCCTGGCGGAGGCGTTCGGCCTGCCAACACTGGTGCTGAACGACGCCGAGGTGCACGGTGCCGGGGTGGTCGCGGGCACCGGCTGCGAGCTGGTGCTGACGCTGGGCACGGGCCTGGGCTGCGCGCTCTTCGACGGCGGCGAGCTGGCCCCGCACCTGGAGATGTCGCAGGCGCCGGTGCGCTGGGGGATGTCCTACGACACGTACATCGGGGAGCATGAACGCCGTCGTCTGGGCGATGCGCTCTGGTCACGGCGGGTGCGGAACGTGATCGAGGGGTTGCGTCCGGTCTTCCTGTGGGACCGGGTGTACCTGGGTGGCGGCAACTCCCGGCTGATCACCCCGGCCCAGCTGGCCCGGATGGGTGACGACGTGGTCGTGGTGCCGAACACGGCCGGCATCGTCGGCGGGGTGCGCGCGTGGACGCTGGGGCAGCGATGAAGAAGGCCGTGCTGCGGGGGGTGCGCGCGTGGACGCCGGGGCAGCGATGAAGAAGGCCGTGCTGCGGGGGGTGCGCGCGTGGACGCCGGGGCAGCGATGAGGCCGGCCGCGCTGCTGCTCGACTTCGGCGGGGTCCTCGCCGACTCGCCGCGGGAGGCCCGGCCCGTCTCGCCCGAGCTGGTGCTGAAGGTCTACAACCTGATCCACGGCGTTCTCACGCCGGGCCGGATCCAGCAGTCGTTCGCCACCGGCGGCGAGGCGTATGCCCGCTGGCGGGACGAGGACTCGCCGGACGAGTTGCCGCAGGCCGAGGTCTGGGAGCGGTTCGTGATCAAGGATTGGCCGCCGGCCGCGCAGGTGGCGGTCCGGGGCGCGATCACGAAGCTCAGCTACGCCTGGGCCTGGCGCAACAGCTGGGAGTTGCGGCCGGGCATCCGCGAGGCGCTGGCGGCGTACACGACGGCCGGGATCCCGCTGGCAGTGGTCAGCAACACGCTCAGCGGCGCCGCGCACCGGGACTATCTGGCCGCGGCCGGGATCGATCACCACTTCGCCGTGCAGATCTACAGCGACGAGGCCGGCGTCCGTAAGCCGAACCCGCAGATGATCTGGAACGCCACCGACGCGCTCGGGGTGCCGCCGGCGGAGTGCTGGTTCGTCGGTGACAGCAGGCGGCGTGACGTGGCGTGTGCCCGGCGCGCCGACGTGGCCAAGGCGATCCTGATGCCGTCGGGCCGCAAGGACCCGGACGATCCGATGCTCAGCCCCGAGCCGGACGTGATCGTCCAGGACGGCTTCGGGCTGATCGCCCTCCTGTCCGAGTGAGTGCTGATCGCCCTCCTGTCCGAGTGAGTCAGGACAGGACCTGCCAGACCGAGGTACGCCGTTGCGTGCAGCTCTCCAGGGCCTCGGTGACCGGCACGTCGTAGGTCGCCCGCCTGACCAGCCCCTCCGGAAGGTACGCCCGGCCGGGGTCGCCGACCAGGACGAGCGACCCCCGCCCGGCCGCCCGCCGCAGATAGGGCAGCACCCGCCCGGCCATCTCCCGGCTGTAGAAGACGTCGCCGGCCAGCACCACCCCGTACTTGTCGTCGGTGTCCAGCAGGTCCCCTTCGAGGGTCTGCACCGCCACCCCGTTGTCCTCGGCGTTGGCCGCGGCCGCCGCCAGCGACAGCGGATCGATGTCGTTGGCGACCACCGGCCGGGCCCCGGCGAGCGCCGCCGCGACGGCGACCAGGCCGGACCCGGTGGCCAGATCGAGCACGCTGCGCCCGGCCACCAGTGACGGCTCGTCGAGGATGTGCCGGGCTAGCGCCTGCCCGCCGGCCCAGGCGAACGCCCAGAACGGTGGCGGCTGCTCGTCCCCGCTCGCCTCGGTCGCCTCCCAGAGCGCGATCGGCTCCTCGGCCTGCCGCAGCTTGACCTCCGGGATGAAGGCGACCGGCGCCAGGACGGTGTGAGCGCGTACGAATTCGAGAAGCACCAGACGATTGTGCCCGTTGGCTCAGATCGGTGATCCACCAGCCGAAGAGTCGGTCATAGAGGACTGAGTCGGGAGGATGACGCCGGATGCCGACGCGATGGCCGGCTGCCCTGTTCGGCGCCTGGATCGTGGTCCTCGCCGTCGCCTACGCGGTCGCCGCCGAGCTGCGCGGCTGGCTGATCCTGGCGGGTGGCCTCTCCGCGGCCGTCGCCGTGCTCGTCGGGACCTACCGCGCTCAGCCCGACGACCGCCGGCCGTGGTGGTTGCTGGCCGGTGCGACGGTGCTCTCCGGGCTGGGCGCCGCGATCGGCAACGCCCCGTCGTTCCTGACGAACTGGCTGTCGTGGCTGGAGCCGGTCGGCACGGCGCTGCTGCTCGCCTCCTACCCGCTGCTGGCGGCCGCGCTCGCGGTGTTCACGCGGCGGCGCACCGGCTCGGGCCGGGACGTGCCGGGCCTGCTCGACGCGGCGATCGTCACGTCCGGCGCGGCGCTGCTGGTCTGGACGTTCGTGATCGGCCCGCGGATGTCCGACCTGTCCGTGGGCGGCCTGGAGCAGTTGCTCCCGGTGGCCGACCTGCTCTGCCTGGGCCTGCTGATCCGGCTGGCCGTGGTGCCGGGGCGGCTGGTCGCCTCGGGGTACTGGCTCGGCGCGGGCACCGGCGCGATGCTGGTCGCGGACGTGGTGCGGACCTCGGCGTACGGGCAGCTGGCCCTGTACGCGACCGCCGCGATGGCCGCCCTGATCCCGTCGATGGCCGAGCTCACCCGCCAGTCGGGAGCGCAGGCCTCGGAGACCAGCCGCGGACGCCTGGCCCTGCTCGCGATCGCCGCGCTGGTCGCACCGAGCGTGCTGATGGCGAAGCTGTTCCAGGAGAGCCAGGTGGCCGGCCTGTTCCTGGTGGCGGTGCTCAGTCTGCTGATGTTGATGCTGGTCCTGGCCCGGATGGCCGGGATCATGACGAGCCACCGGCAGGCGATGACCCGGGAGCGCGCGCTGCGCGAGGCGTCGGCGGCGCTGGTCTCGGCGGCGGACGCCGAGGCGGTCGGGCTGGCGGTCCGCACCACTGTCGCCCAGCTGCTGCCCGGGGACGTGCCGCACGGCGTGGTGCTGGCGATCAGCATCGCCCAGGCCGAGCCGTCGTCGCCGGAGGCCGCCGCGCAGGCGGCGGTGGACCGGGCGACCGGCACCGCGGCCCGGCTGGTGCACACCCGGGACGTGGACTGGGCGGTCGCGGTCCGGCTCACCCAGTTCCCCGAGACGCTGCGCTGCCCGATGGTGCTGCAGGACCGTCCGCACGGCGATTCGCTGGTGGGGGTGCTGCACGTGGGCGCGCCCGGCTGGGCGTTGCGCGAGCTGCAGCGCTCGGTGGAGGTGCTGGCCGGGCAGGTGGCGCTGGCGCTGGAGCGGATCGCGCTGAACCACGAGGTCAACCAGCGCAACAGCGAGACGTACTTCCGGACCCTGATCCAGAACACCGCCGACGTGATCACGATCCTGGACTCCGACGACCGGATCCGGTACGCCAGCCCGTCCGCCCTCGGGGTCTTCGGCGCCGACCCGACCGGGGTGCGCCTGCCCGACGTCATCCACGTGGCTGACCGGAACCGGCTGATCGACGTCCTGGGCGCGGTCCGTGGCGGCGACACCGTCTCGCAGCAGCTGGACTTCCGGGCGCTCAACGCGCGCGGCACCGAGCTGCTGCTCGAGCTGCACTGCCAGGACCTGCGCGCGGACCCCAGCGTGGCCGGCGTGGTGATCACCATGCGGGACGTCACCGAGCCCCGCAAACTCCAGCGGGAGCTGATGCACCAGGCGTTCCACGACGCGATGACGGGCCTGGCGAACCGGGTGCTCTTCCACGACCGGCTCCAGCACGCGCTGGCCCGCAGTGCCCGGGACGGGTCGGTGGTCGGGGTGCTCTTCATCGACCTGGACGACTTCAAGATCGTGAACGACACGCTGGGGCACGCCATCGGCGACCAGCTGCTGATCGAGGTCGCGAACCGGATCGCCGGCTCGCTGCGCGCCGACGACACGGCTGCCCGGCTCGGCGGTGACGAGTTCGCGGCCCTGATCGAGAACGTCAACGACCCCCTCGCGGTCGAGGACACCGCCAACCGGATCCTGACCGCGCTCGCCTCGCCGATCGACACCGACGCCAAGCCGCTCCACGCGATGACCAGCATCGGCATCACCACCACGCTGGAGGCCACCGACGGGGACGAGCTGCTGCGCCAGGCCGACCTCGCGCTCTACGTCGCGAAGGGCGCCGGCAAGAACCAGTGGCGGCGCTACCAGCGGCACCTGCACGCCGAGATGGTCGAGCGGCTGGAGTTGCGCTCGGCGCTCGACCACGCGGTCAACGAGGGCCACTTCCTGCTGCACTACCAGCCGATCGTGGACCTGGTCACCGGTTACGCGGTCGGCTTCGAGGCGCTGGTCCGCTGGGCCCACCCGAGCCGCGGCGTGATCACCCCGGAGGAGTTCATCGAGGTCGCCGAGGAGAGCGGGCTGATCGTGCCGATGGGCCGGTGGGTCCTGGAGGAGGCGCTGCGCACGGTCTCGGAGTGGCGCCGGATCCTGCCGCCGGGCGGTGCGCCCTACGTCAGCGTCAACGTGTCGGTCCGCCAGTTCCGGGAGGCCGGCTTCGTGGAACAGGTGCGCAACGCGCTGCACCACACCGGCGTACCCCCGCAGTCCCTGATGCTGGAGATCACCGAGACGTTGCTGATGAAGGACGACGAGCAGCGGATCTGGGCCGATCTGAGCGTGCTGCGCGAGATGGGCATCCGGATCGCCATCGACGACTTCGGCACCGGTTACTCGTCGCTGGGCTACCTGCGGCAACGCCCGATCGACATCGTCAAGATCGACAAGACCTTCATCGACGACATGGTCACCAGCCCGCAGCTGGTCGGTGGCATCGTCAGCCTGGCCCGATCGCTGCAACTCGTGGTGGTCGCCGAGGGGATCGAGGACATGGCGCACCGCGACCTGCTGGTCCGGATGGGCTGCCCACTGGGCCAGGGCTTCCTCTTCTCCAGCCCGCTCGGCCCGACCGAGGTGCTCGCCTGGATGACCAGCGCCTCGGTCGCCGTCTGAAGCCTCCGATCAAGGGCGATTTCCCGGTACGTCGTCAGTAGGGGTTCCCGGAGCCGGGCAACCGCCCGCGCAACAGTCCACCGAGGCGCCCCGGCTTGCTGCCCGCTGGGTCCAGCGGCGGCGAGTCGTCCCGCCCGGCCCGCTCGGCCAGCCCGTCCACCAGCTCGTGCAGCGACTCCACCGCGCCCCGCGCCGGCCGCCACCCGAGTTCGTCCCGCGCCCGGTCGCACGACAGCAGCGGGGCCTTGAGCGCCAGCTTGACCCACCCGCGGTCCACCGGTTGCAGCCGCAGCGCCCAGCTCAGCGCCGCCGCCCCCGCCAGCACGAACCCCGGCACCGGCAGCGGCATCCCGTGGAACGCCTTGGCCAGCACCATCGGGTCGAGCACCGGCCCGGCCGCGATGTTGAACGCGCCGTGCACGTCGGCCCGCAACGCCAGCAGGTACGCCTCGGCGACGTCGTCCGCGTGCACCGCCTGCAGCCGCAGCCCCGGGTTGGCCGGGAGCACCGGCACCCAGCCGAAGCGCAGCAGCCGCGCGGGCAGGAGCGGCCCGGCGAAGTAGCGCCCGATCTCCGTCCCGGCGTCCCGCTGGAAGATCAGCCCCGGCCGCAGCCGCACCACCCGCAGCGTCGGATGGTCGGACTCGATCTCGTCGAGCATCCGCTCGGTCAGCACCTTGTGCCGGCTGTAGGACGACTCCGGCACGCCGGCCCGCGGCCAGCTCTCCTTGACGTACGCCCACTTCGGTCCCGGCGAGTACACCCCGACCGAGGACGCGTGCACGAGCGTGGCGACCCCGGCCCGCAGCGCCGCCCGGAACACCGCGCGGCTGCCGAGCACGTTCGTCCGGTAGAGCTGCCGCTGGTCGTGACTGGGCTGGATCTGCCAGGCCAGATTCACCACCGCGTCGGCGCCGTTCAGGATCGGGGTGAGCCGGTCCAGGGCGTCGTCGCGCCCGATGTCGACCGAGTGCCACTCCATGTCGGCGTACGGCCCGCTGTCCCGTGGGGTGCGGCGGGCAATTCCGATGACCTCGACGTCCGTCTCGCTCCGGAGGCGGCGCAGCAGCGCGGTGCCGGCGTTACCGGTCGCGCCCACGATGACGACACGCATGCCGGAGGGCGTACCCGCGGGACCGCGATCGAATCGGATTCACGCGACTATTCCGCACCGCAAGTTTTCCGCGCCCGGTCCGCGGCATGCCGGTTTCCGCGTCCGGACCGGCGGTTTTCCTTCTTCCCGGACGCCGGTTTCCGCACTTCCCGGCGTCGGTTTCCGCCGTTGCGATACGTCGCGTTTCCGGCTCGGCTTCGCCCGCGCCGCGGCGATAGGTCGGCCCCGTACCGGCCCGGCGTCGCGGTTTTCGCGCACGTCCCGCGCCGTTTTCCGGCACGGTCCGATCAGTTTTCCGGTACGCCGTGAGCCCGGCCCGCCCCACGATTCAGCCGCCGGTCGGTGGTCACGGGCGCCGCGCCGGTCACGACGCAAGCGTCCCGGATCGGGGTCATTCCACGCGGCCCGCCGAAATGGCCGGATCCCGATCATGAACGCGGGTTGTCCGCGCCGGACGCCGGAATCCGCCCGGATCGACTCCGGTCATCAGGGGAACCGTGCGCCCCGGCGGCCGCCCGGCCCACGCGTTCCGGCCGTGCCGGATCGGTGCCCGAGGGACGTCCCGCGGAGTTCTGCTGTGAAAACGGCGCCACCGGGTGACCCGGTGACGCCGTTTACGACAGGCGGACGGACTATCGCTTGGCGTGGTACGCCTCGACGACGTTGCTCGGGATCCGGCCACGCTCGGAAACGGGGTAGCCGTTCTTGTTGGCCCACTCCCGAATGGCCTGATTCTGGTCGCGGCTCGACCGGCTCGTCGCGGCCGGGGCGGCCCGCCGGGCAACCGTCGGAGTGACACCGGAACGGCCCAGGCGCGTGGCCGCGGAGAGGAACGGTTCCAGAGCCTTACGCAGCTTGCCGGCGTTCTTCTCGGACAGATCGATCGTGTAGTTCACGCCGTCGAGTCCGAATTCGACGGTGCGGTCGGCCTCTCCGCCGTCGAGGTCGTCGGTCAGAAGGGTAATAATCTGCTTGGCCATGTTGTGTTCGCTCCTACAGCGATGTCATTCGGGTGACGGCTGTACGCGAGCGATGGGGATGCCGCGATTAGTCGTCGTCACATTCATTGTGTCGCGCACATGGTAGCCATTGCAAATTGCGTCTCTTGGCATGTCGCAATTCCTCTGCGCATCCACTCGGCAGCGGAGGGTGGTCAGCCCTGCTCGGAAACGTTGCCCGGAGACTCTTTTCGTACCTGTGAATGTGCGGTAACGTCACACCTGGGAGCGCTCCCAGACCTCCGGAGCCCTCGGTGAGAAGCGCTGCCCACGCCAGCACGCCGGCGCCCCGATCCCGAGCCGCCTCGTCGCCGATTCTCCGACGCCGGGGCGGTTCGTCCAACCCTCCCGCCGCCCGGTTGGTCCTCAGCCCCGTCCCACCCCGCACGTCC